>CAYNMP010000001.1:0-118784 GCA_964398475.1 uncultured Chitinophagaceae bacterium
GCTGCAATCTTTGCCTCTCGGAATCGGCAAAGGATTTCCGCTTCCATCGCTCACGCAGCATTCTGCTTTCAATATTATTTTGTCATGCTGAACGCAGTGAAGCATCTACGCCATTGCTCGCATCTTGCGATGCAATTTTAATTTTTGCCTCAGGCATGTTTTCAATTGCAGCCGGAGGCATTTTGAAGACTCACTCGCTAGAAGCGAGCGAGGGCGGATTGTGTCGTCATTTCGAACGAGTCCGCCAGAGGCGGAGAAATCTCAGCAATAATCGATGAGACTTCTCTCCGCCTCTGGCGGCTCGAAGTGACGAGCCCTTTCAAAAATCCACTTCATACACCACCTGCACTTGCTTTTCATTGATACTTGCCGGAATATGCCTAAACAAAAAATTACGCGCGCTAATCAGCCAAGGGTTTTCGACATGCGCAATTTTTCCAAAGGTCCACGAGGTGTTCACGATGCGATGTACGCGTTGGATTCGCCTGTTTTCAAAGGCTTTGAAGGCTGCGGCTACATCATTTGTTTTGCTTAATTCATCGGCTAAAACTATGGCATCTTCTATCGCCTGACAAGCACCTTGTCCCATATTCGGAGTGGTGGCATGCCCTGCATCGCCTATCAATACTATGTTTCCAAAGGCTAGTTGATGAATGGGTTGCAAATCGTTGATGTCGTTCCACAACAAATGTTCGTCTTTTGTTTCTTGCAAGATTTGCGGAATCGGTGCGTGAAAGTCTTTGAAATGCTCCCGTAAATCAGCCACACGGAACGCTTTCATTTTTTCATCTTGCGCTTTCGCATTGATGCAAGCAAACCAATAAATTTTATTGTGTGCCAAAGGCACTATACCAAAACGCCCTTTGCTGCCCCATGTTTCAGACGATTCTGTAATTTGAAGTTTCGTGTTGTCGATAATGGCTCTCCAACAAGTGTATCCGGCATAACGCTCTTTAGATTTGGGCAACAATTTTTTTCGAATCGGGGAGTGGATACCATCAGCCGCCACCAACACTTCCGTTTCATGCGTACTTCCATCTTGGAAAGTCAATATTGTTTTTTCGCCTTGCGTTATTATGTCCACTATTCGTTTGTTGCTGTGCACCGTTGAAGGATCTAATTTAGAAAGCAATACACGGTGCAAATCCGCGCGGTGAATGGTAAAATTATCAACCCCATATTTTTTGCTTAGTGCTTCACTGTTGGTTTTCGCCAGTTGTTTCCCTTGCTGATCGAGGAGCAGAAACGCAGGGAGAATTCTTCCTTCAGCAATAACGTCTTCCGCAATGCCTATTTTCTGAAAGGCTTTCATAGCATTGGCGGCTAGCGCTAATCCTGCACCCACGGCTTTTACTTCCGGTGCCGCTTCAAAAATAGTGGTGAAAAATCCTGCTTTATTTAAGGCAATGGCGGTTGTTAATCCGGCAATGCCACCGCCCACAATGGTGATGTTCTTTTTCATAATGCTATGTTGGGGTAAAACAACTAAAGATTTAGTGCAAGTGGAAATCGTAGACCTATATAAAACGAAAATCCGCCCGATTGCTCAGGCGGATTCAATTCATCAATTGTTAACCAAAATAATTGCGAATCGTTTATACTTTTTCGTCTTCAGTGAGTGGTTCTACTTTCACCACTTCAACACCGGCTAAATACTTCGCCTTAATTTTTTTCTCAATATCTAATGCCAATTCCGGATTGTCGGTGAGCAATTGCTTCACACCTTCACGGCCTTGACCTAATTTTGTTCCATCGTAGCTATACCATGAACCCGATTTTTGTAAAATCTCTAACTCGGTTCCTATATCTACAATCTCACCCACTTTAGAAACGCCTTCGCCATACATGATATCGAATTCGGTAGTTCTGAACGGTGGTGCCATTTTGTTTTTCACCACTTTCACTTTCGTTCTGTTACCTACAATTTCTTCTTTGTCTTTGATTTGCCCAATTCTTCTAATATCTAATCGCACTGAAGCATAGAATTTCAAAGCATTTCCACCCGTTGTTGTTTCCGGGTTACCGAACATTACTCCAATTTTCTCACGCAATTGGTTGATGAAAATACAGCAGCAACCTGTTTTGTTAATCGTTCCGGTAAGTTTTCGGAGTGCTTGCGACATCAAACGCGCTTGCAATCCCATTTTTGATTCTCCCATTTCACCTTCTAACTCGCTACGCGGCACAAGGGCTGCAACCGAGTCAATTACACAAATATCAACCGCTCCGGAGCGAATCAAATGTTCTGCAATATCTAATGCTTGCTCTCCGTCATCTGGCTGCGAAATCAAAAGATTGTTCACATCCACTCCTAATTTCTCTGCATAAGCTTTATCAAAGGCATGCTCTGCATCAATGAACGCTGCAATTCCCCCTGCTTTTTGACAACTGGCAATCGCGTGAATCGCTAATGTTGTTTTTCCCGAAGATTCCGGTCCGTAGATTTCTACTACACGTCCTTTTGGCAATCCTCCAATGCCTAAAGCAATATCTAATCCAAGTGAACCAGTAGAGATGACTTCAGCCGCCAAAATTTTGGAATCACCCAATTTCATGATGGTTCCTTTTCCGTAGGCTTTGTCGATTTTATCCAACGTGAGTTGGAGTGCCTTCATCTTTTCTTTTCTGTCTTTATCGTCTGCCATAGTGTTTGTTATTTTGATGAGGCAAAGGTAAATGGATTTGCTAAAATACTTAGTTTTTTCACTAAAATATTTTGCATGTGATTTCAAAATGCTGAAAATCAGCAAATTAAAATTTTACAAAAAACGTATAATCTTAGTTTTCGACTACACAGCAACAGCGTTGCCTTGTTTTAAACTATATGCTTTTATGATGTTTAAGCTGGTTTCGCTGGGCTTCATCATTCGGTTGTGGAAATGACGACTCAATTCTGCATCCATCTTGTCAATCAAATTGTTTTTCAGCATATCTTTTTTGTCGGAGAGTGGAGTAGAGCTTCTGTTCATGTATTTAATTTTGAAACTAGAACGTATAACTAAAAAAATATTGTGCTGTAAAATTCCATTGATGATGAAAATTTAGCTGTTTGCTATAAAAACAATACTTTCGTTAGAAATAAACAACATCTATTATGAAAAAATCAACCCTCGTTGGCGGTATCCTTATCGCTTTTTTATTCCTGATTTCCTCATGTGCTAAAGATCAAATGGCGCTCAATAAGCTGAAAGGTTCTTGGCGTTATACTAAAATCAGCGCTTTAGGCATTTCTTTAGACATGGCACAGTTAGGCTACACAAACGCAACTATCCAATTCGATGAATGTTCGGCTAAGTCATCGCAGTGCAGCGGAACAATTAATTTAACAGGCACAAATCCTACTCCTTTTCTATACGAAATCAATAAAAACGGAGACGAGATTACAGTAACTGACGCAGGTACTACAACACTCTTTAAAATTAAAAAGTTAGACAAAAGTAATTTGGTGTACTCCACCTCTTACGATACAATCATCAATTCGGCTCCATTTAAATTAGAGTTAGAATTTACGTGTACTAAATAACGATTTACAATATATCGAAAAAGCCGCAAGTAGATCTACTTGCGGCTTTTTGTTTTTGTGCGGGTAGTGGTTAATTAATTGTGATTTTCGCTCCGCTATTCCACGTTTTCAACTCGTTCGTATAATAGAGATAGGCAGAAGAAGCCGCAGCCTCGAATGTTCCGGCAATATCGGCTTTCAAATCGAGGTTAATGGTTTTGCTCTCGTTGGGTGCCAACGAACGATAATAACACACCACATTGTTGCCTGTGGTTTCGTAGAAATCAATCACATGTTTGTCCATCAATTCTTTCAACTGAAACGGTTGTACCGAAAGCCCTGCAGGAATTCCCAAAATAGCCATGCTCATCGGTTGACCTTTATCGGTTGCGTTTTTCAACACTGCAGAAAGACGAACAGTTTCTCCCACTTTTGTATTTGCCGTGCTTAGCTTGGTTTCTAATCCCAAAACACATTCTTTTGACGATTGTGGTAAGCTGGTGTTGTAGGCCACGCTCATTGAATATGGAAGTGCATTTTTGCAACCTTTGAATTTTACTTCCACTTTCTGTTTGCCTTCTTTGAAGAAGCCTTGCAAACTATCAATGGTCACGTTTTTCTTCTCGCCTTTTTCGTATGCTTTTGAGGCTACTAATTTATCGTTTACGTAAATTTCAACAGTTCCAGATTCGTCTGTTTTTTTGCTGTATTGCGCATATTTTGTTAAGGCTTTCAATGCTAAAATAGTCGACTGTGATGAACCAAAACCACCTAAGCCGTTTCTTGCACCCACTAAATAACGCACTCCATTTTGTAATGCCATTTGATTGGACGATTCTGTTTTCATCATCGCTAAACCAACTAATGAGGTGGTTTCAATTTTCAGTGCATCGCCCGTTGAACGTGTGATAGAATGACGATCACCTGCCCAATAGCCGAAGTCGTTTTGCTTTTTCACGAGCATCTCCATCAACTCATCGGCACGTTTGTTATCGCTTACATTGTACAGCGAATTGGCCACCAAAGCCAAGATGTAGGCATCTTTCGTTTTCTTGGCATTCGCGTAAACAGCATCCAATTCTTTCTGTAAATCTTTGTAGCCACTTTCGGTCATGGCATACACAATGTACGCATTCGTAATATCCTCATCGGCACCGCCAAAACTATCGAGCGCTCTTGGGTTTTTCACGAAACCGCCTTTGCCATCGCGTTTATCCAACAACAATTTTCTTGTTCTCTCGATCATGGCTTGGTCCACTTTAGGATACACTTTTTTCATGTCTTCGAATTCCAGTAAACCATAGGCGGTAAGTGCCTCGTGAGCCGGAGCTGCACCAAACCACTCGTAGCCATTTTCTTTGGTTTCGAACGACACTAATTTCTGATACCCTTTGTCTAACAAGTCCATGGCTCTTTTCTCCAATTCCGGATTTTTGATGTCCATTTTACGCAAATAATCAATGGCCATAATGTTCGGATAGTTCGAAGATGACGTTTGCTCGAAACAGCCATAAGGTTCTTGCAATATAGCTTCTATGCCTTTCATCAACTCGGTCATAACACTTGGATATGCATTGAAGGTCACCTTCATGGAGCCCGGAATTATATTCTGCACATGAATGAAATGTGTTTTTTGCAATTGCTGTCCGGCAAGTGCAATGTTGGCCGGAAATCCTTTCGCTACAATTTTAATGGACTTGCTTAAGAAGTCATTGTAGTTACCTCTGAACGAAATGTCTACCTTTCCTTCGCCAATTGTTGAAGTTGCTTCCAACGGGATGTTTACCAATTTCGATTCCTTCGGAGCCAATGAAATAGTGCTTGTACCCTTTCCACCGGTTTTAATGCAACGATTCGTTTTCACATCCAACACCCCTTCAATTTTTTCATCCGTATTGTTTTTCAAAAACACGGCTACGTTGGCTTGGTCGCCACTCACCATTTCAGAAGGTAATTTTGCATCAACGGAAAAAGGAATGTTCGTGATGTAACTGCTTTCTCCTCTTCCAATTTCGCCATCTGCACCAAAGCCTTCTGCCACGGCACTGAACGAAGAAATTAAATCGTTCGCTACAAATTCCACCTTCGCTTTTCCGTTCATGTCGGTTGTTACATGTCCGTTCCAATAGGCCGTTGTGGCTAAATCAGAACGCGTAGTATCGTTTTTAGCATACACACGTTTTGGAAATTCTTTCGCGCGGTAATACGTTACTTGCTCCGGCATTTGTTTGCGATCTGCTTTTTTTATCTCTGCAAAACGCAAGTCGCCTACCTCTTCTTTTTCCAATAACTCTGTAGGAACTTGTTGGAATACTTCACCTAAGTCTTTCAGGTCGGCTTCGTCTTTCGCTGAAGCCACATCTACCATCATTTCTGCAGCAGCAGGAGCCGCCATAGCATCTTCCATCATCACAGCCCCTTCCATGATTTCAACATTTTTATTTTTCATCATCTCACCTCTGCCACCGCGAGCAGCCATAGGCACCGGACGAGGTCTGTCGCCTCCTTTGTACATAAATTGCGGACCATAGAGGTAATAGGTTACATCTTGTTCGTACATCGAAAAGTGAACGGTGTTTTCACCAAGTCCATCGGCTTTAATCAATAATTCATGGTCATCGCTGATGTTGAAATTGGTTAATGTAAATTTTCCGTCTTTATCGGTGGTTACCGTTTTACCCGATTTTTTCAAGGTCAGTTTTGCCCCGGGTAAGGGTCTTGATTTGTTCGCATCGTAAACCGTTCCGGCTAAAATTGCTTTCTCTGCTTTGTGTTGAATGGTAGGACGGTTAGCTGCAGTAATTTCTTTCCAAGCATATCGTCTCCAACCGCTGGTCAGCAACAAATTATCCAGCGCTTCTTTAGCTTTCGCTTCTTTTTTGTCGAAATAAAAATTCGGTTCAAACACCGATTCTTTCAACTCCGGTTCCAACAACATTTTCGATAAAATATTCCCTTGTTTATCATCGGCAAAGGAAAGTAAATTATCATCTACCACACTCAAGGCCAAATCGCTGCTCACCGGCAATCCGTTTTCATCAAGCGTACGAATATTCAAGGTTACTTTTTCGCGCGGTTTGTACTGCGGCTTATCGGGTGTAATTTTCACGCTCAATTGTTTCGCTTCGTTCACAAAAACTAAACGTTCAGCGCGTGGAATACCTTTGCCGTCAAACAAAGTAATTTGCGAAACACCCACCGGCATTTTATCCGTATTGATGGTGAGGTTGTTTAGTCCTTTCACGGCTGCAAAAGATGAGCTGTGGTATACTTTGCCGCGTGTTTGTGCTAAAATGGAAACCGAATCCGCTTTGAAGCTGTATATGCCCAAATTCAGCGTAGAACTGTTGTTTGATTTCACACTCAATTGATATCCGTTGCCAATGGCATCCGGCAAAGTATAGATTTCAGAAACGCCTTCCGGTTTCGTGATTTTGGCGTGGTAAGTGGCTCCTTTTTTCGGTGTGAAATTAAAAGCCCCAATGCCGGCATGCAATGATGTAAAAGTGGTGATCACTTTGTCGTTATCGTCAAATACAAATCCCGAAATATCTACCGGTTTGTCGAATTCATTCAATGCGCGGAAGGCCAATTTGCCGGCTACATCATCAATCATATCGCCTCCTTCCGGGAAGAAGCTTAATGCAATTTGATTCAACACTACAGGTACCGTTCTTGATATTGATTCGGTGTTGCCTTCAAAATTAATTTTCACGTTAGCGAACACATCGGTGGTCTTTAAATCTTTAGGCAAAGTGAAATCTAAATTAGCCTTACCCTCTGCATTTGTGGTAGTACTCTGTTCCAACAATGCAATGCCATCCAACAAAATGGTATAATCTACTTTAGTGTTTGCAATGGCCTTGTTTTCGTTCGAGGTAAAACTCAAATCGCCATGTACTTTATCGCCTTTGCCATAGCTCTTTTTGTCGAAATCCAACTTCATTTTCAAACGCGGCAAAACAGCAGTTTGTAGCGTAATTTCTTTTTCCGCTTTTAAAATGCTCGAATCATTTTTTTGATATTCGGTGAATGCTCGAATTTTATAGATACCGCCTAAATAACCGGTCAAATCGAAATCACCTTTCGCTACACCGTTTTCGGCAATTAAGCGATATTGTTTGTCTACATTACCACGCGGAGAAATCAATTCGACATGAATGATATCGGAGTAATCGGATGCTTTCAAGTCATCTTCATTGCGCACAAAGGCTGAAAACCAAACGGCTTCACCCGGCTTATAATACGTCTTATCGGTTTGAATATAGATTCGTTCGTTTCGGTTTTCTTTTTGAAAGGATTCGAACAAGCCTCTTACTTTTTTCAACACTGCCGATTCATTGGCAAACGGGAATGCCGCAGCAAATCCATAGAGTAGGGAGCCGGTAAGTGTGGCTAAAGAGAGGAGAAGAATAGATGATGATTTTTTCGAACGCATATATTTGTGTTTTGAACAATAAGATGGTTTGCAACAATTATTCCATAAATCTAATTTCAATTTTACATTTCTTTACATTTACTTAGTACGGGGGAAATTGCCTACTTTACTGCACTTCTTTTTGCACAAGGTGGATATGGTAGTTTTTGGTATGGAATTAGCTAGTATATTCGACTTCAAGCGAAATAACATTTGAGCAAAAATAACTACAATAGCGTATCAGACGAAGACTTAGTCGAGTATTACCGAAACTCGCACGATACGGTATATGTGGGGGAGTTATATACCCGCTACACCCACTTGGTGTATGGGGTTTGCATGAAGTATTTACAGAACGATAACGATGCGAAGGATGCCACTATGCAGATCTTCGAGAAGTTGTTGAAAGAGTTGAAAAAGCATCATATAACCGCCTTCAAGCCTTGGTTATATATGGTGGTGAAGAACTATTGTATGATGGAGTTCCGGAAAGCTGCTTCACAGAAAACGAATACGCAAAAAATTGTAAAGGAACAGCAGCAAAATGTGGAAACGGATGTGGATGCGCATCTTGATGAAAAAGCGGAAAAGGAGTTGATGCTGAACGGACTTGAAAAAGGACTTTCGGCACTGAAACCTGAGCAACAGCAATGTGTGAAGCTCTTCTATTTGGAAGAGCTGAGTTATAAAGATATTGCCGAGAAAACGGGCTTTAGTTTAAATGATGTGAAAAGTCACATCCAAAACGGGAAACGGAATTTGAAATTGTTTTTGACAGAAAATAAAAATGGCTAAACAAAGAAATATAGGATTAACGCAAAATGGCTTACTCACCGAGGAGGCTGTTCGATGCTATATGGAAGGTTCGCTTTCAGAAGAGCAGCGCAAAGAGTTCGAAGCTATTTTAGCCTCCGATCCTTTTGCGCAAGATGCTATTGAAGGCATGAAAGTCAGCGCGAGTGTGTCTCAGGGTTTTTCTTCTGTTGAGGAAATCAAAACGAATATTCGAAACAGAACCGGTTTAGCGAAAGCCAACACAAAATCCTTACAAGTCCATTGGTCGGTTTTTGCCTATGCTGCAGCATTAGTGGCCATAGTGGTAGGTGTTGGTGTAATTTTTATGTTCTATCAGCAACAACCCAAAACGGAATTGGCGATGGTAGAAACGGTGAATCAAGACAGTATTGATGCATCACTTGAGGCGAATAAGCCAGTTCAAGATACAACAACACTTCCTGCTACTGTTGCTACCGACACTGCGGGGACATCAACGTTAGCAGCCGATAATACTCTAGCTGCCGAGGTAGTGAATGAGGCCACTAAGCAAGCCGTAAGCACACCTGCTACAGCAACCATGGCCGATGAAAGAGCAGCAGGAGCTATAGCAGCGGCACCGGTTCAAGCTACATATAAGGACGATAAGGCAACAATGGATAGATTCAAGGCTGCTGATGTTTCTACAGCTCCGGCTGCTTCTGCTAAGAAAGCAGTTGCCGAAGAGAAAGAAGCTGTACCTCAAACGGAAATTGCTCAGGGAATGAGTTTGTTTACGAATGGTGATTACAAAAACGCTGAAACAAAGTTCAATGAAGTATTAGCCAAATCGCCCGACAATGCTGATGCTGCATACTTTGGCGGGGTGAGCACCTACATTAACGGTAACACCGCTAAGGCAGAACAACAATTCGACAAGCTTTTGCGCAGAGGTGTTTATGTCGAAGGCTCGAAATGGTACAAGGCAAATATTTTGTTGAAGAAAGGAAAGACAGCCGAGGCTAAAGAACTCTTGCAATCCTTGACAAAAACAACGGGTGTTTACCACGACCGTGCCGTTAAAAAACTGGAGGCTTTACAATAACTCTGCGGAAGGATCCCAGAATAGTTTTTTGAATTCTTTTACTGCTTCTTTTTCTACGATTACACCTTCTTTTTTAAGCAGTTCTTCCATTTTAGTTGGTGTTTCAAAATGATGTTTGCCGGTGAGTAAACCGCTTCTGTTTACTACGCGATGCGCGGGAACTGGTGGTTTTTGTCCGTGTGCTGCATTCATAGCCCAACCCACCATGCGCGAAGAACCGCGACTGCCCAAATAGGCGGCAATAGCACCATACGAAGTTACTCTACCTTTTGGGATCAGACGAACTACGGCATACACATCTTCGAAGAAATTGCGTGTGGATTCGGAGTGGTTCATGCGAATTTGAATTGCAGATAATTGATGCTTTTTCCTTGCGCCAAAAATTGTTTTTCGTAGAAAGTTTTAATCTCTAAAACTTCGAAGTCTAAAGGCGTGGCATAAATATCTTCTTTGTAATAAACCAAATTTAATTTTTCGCTTTCAATTATACTTTTGGTGTAGCGGAACAAATCAATATCGTCCGTTTTCAATTGCAAAATGGCGTCTTTTTTTACGATTTGTTTGTAGCGCTCCAAAAATTTCGGGAAGGTTAAACGATGCTTTTCGTGTTTGTCTTTCGGGAATGGATCAGGGAAAGTGATCCAAATTTCAGCAACTTCTTCAGCCGCAAAAAAATTGGTGATGTTTTCGATTTTCATGCGCGCAAAAGCAACATTGGTAAGGTTTTCATCGAGCGCAATTTTCGCTCCGGTAAAAATTCGCGGTCCACGAAAATCGATGCCTATGAAATTTCTTTCCGGGTATTTTTTGGCCAAGTTCACCGTGTATTCGCCTTTGCCACAAGCTAATTCTAAGGTAATGGGCTGGTTGTTTTTAAAGATAAGTTCGTTCCACTTTCCTTTCAAATCCAGTTGTTGTCCATCGGAACTATATAAATGCGGGTCTTGAAAATCGGGATTCTGAAATACGTTCGGAAAAGTATCTACCGCTGCAATTTTTTTCTTTTTGTTTTTTCTACCGCCCATGAATTACAAATGATGAAAGGAATGGTTAATTCCAATTAGTTATTGAAAATGGAAATAATGCAATTTATTTGTGTGCAAGTTTAATGTTTTTGATTGTTCAGGATGCAAAGTTTTTTCACGAGCTATAAAGGAGGGCGTATTCACTATAAAATACACGGAAAAGGAAAGCCCGTGGTATTGCTGCATGGCTATTGTGAAGACAGTAGTGTTTGGCAGCAATGGATGGAGGCGCATCGAGCAAAGCAATTGTTTGTAGCCATTGATTTGCCGGGGTTTGGACAATCGACACTACTTACCGCTGAATATACAATAGACGACCTTACCGCTATTGTACACCAAATTATGGAAGGGTTGGCCATTAAGCATTTCACCTTAATAGGTCATTCTATGGGTGGATACGTTGCCTTGGCCTATGCGGCTCGTTTTCCTCAACAGTTGAACGGTTTGGGCTTGATTCATTCGCATTGTTTTCAAGATTCGCCCGATCGAATCGCCAATCGCAGGAAATCGATCGACTTTATTCATCGTCATGGTACCGGTGTGTTTCTAAAGGAATTCTACGGGAATTTGTTTGCACCTGAGCATGTTTCACAGCATATCCCCACCATTCGCAAATTGCAAGAGGCTGGCAAACACATTTCAGCCGAGGCCATTGCACAAGGTGCCAAAGCCATGATTGACCGACCCGATTACGCCAAGGTACTTGCTGAGTTTGAACAGCCTGTGTTTATGTTTTGCGGAGGTCAGGATAGTGCCATTGCCAGTTCCATTTCGTTTCGCATGGCTTCTATTCCGCAATTTGGCGATTTTCATTTTCTGCCGGACTGCGGTCACATGGGTTTTTTCGAAGCCACAAGCTATTTTTATAGGTCGGTGAGTGGGTTTTTGGGGAGAATTTAGAAGTACGTCCAAATTATCAATAAAAAATATTTGCCATTTTTATGCTGATTTTCAATAAGTTATAAAGGTCGAGTAAAATAATTAGGGGAAAATATTTGCAGAAACGGGAGAGAAAGATAGCTTTGCAGTCCATTTTTCAAAAAAACAAGAATTAAAGTATAGATAATGGATGCACTAAGTTACAAAACCAAATCGGTGGCTGCACACGAAGTAAAGCGTGAGTGGTTTATCGTGGACGCTGAAAACCTTACATTAGGTCGTATGGCTTCGAAAATTGCTTCAGTATTGAGAGGCAAACACAAACCTACCTTTACGCCACATGCTGATTGTGGAGATTTCGTAATCGTTATTAATAGCGGAAAAGTAAAATTGACCGGTAATAAGTTAAACGAAAAGACGCGTGTTCACTACACAGGCTACCCGGGAGGTCAAATCCATCGTTCGCCAAAAGAAATTATGGCGAAAAACTCTAACGAGTTGATCGAATTGGCAGTGAAAGGTATGTTGCCTAAGAATTCATTAGGTCGTCAGATGTACAAAAAATTATTTGTGTATAAAGAGGATACACATCCGCATACAGCACAAAAACCAAAAGCATTATAATCATGGAAAAGAATAAACAAACAGTAGGTCGTAGAAAAGCAGCCGTAGCTCGTGTTTCTATCGTTCCGGGAAGTGGATCAGTAGTGGTGAACGGTAAAGATTACAAAGAATATTTTGCAGTAGATCACTTGGTACGAAAAATCGAGGCGGTATTTACAACTGCAGATGTTGTTGGGAAATTTGACGTTACAGCCAATGTTTTTGGTGGTGGTGTGAAAGGACAAGCTGAAGCTATCGTATTGGGAATTGCACGTTCATTAGTAAATGACAACGCAGAGAATCGCCCGGCTTTGAAAAAAGCGAAAATGCTTCGAAGAGATGCCCGTGTTGTTGAGCGTAAGAAAACAGGTCTTCGCAAAGCACGTAAACAAGAGCAATTCTCTAAACGTTAATATTTGGTTGAACAATTTAAAGAGAAAAATATGTCAAAAGTATCTCATCAAGAATTATTGGAAGCGGGTGTTCATTTTGGTCACTTACGTAGAAAATGGAATCCAAAAATGTTACCATACATCTTCGCAGAACGTAAAGGTGTACACGTAATTGATTTAAATAAAACAACTGATAAGTTGGAAGAAGCCGCAGCTGCAGCTAAATCTATCGCGAAATCAGGTAAAAAAGTTTTGTTTGTTGCTACTAAAAAGCAAGCAAAAGAAGTAGTTAAAGAAGCGGCAACGCGTGTAAATATGCCTTTCGTAACTGATCGTTGGTTAGGAGGAATGTTAACGAACTTCGCTACTATCCGTAAGTCTGTAAAGAAAATGCAAGGCATCGACAAGATGTTGCAAGACGGAACATTAGAGAGCGTTACGAAAAAAGAGAAATTGGTTCTAACTCGCGAAAAACAAAAAATGGAGCGTGTGTTAGGTGGTATCGCGAACTTGAATCGTGTACCGGCAGCCGTTTTCCTAGTAGATATCGGACACGAGCATATTGCATTGAAAGAGGCGCAGCGTTTGAACATCAACACGTTCGGAATCGTAGATACAAACTGCGACCCTACTAAAGTTGATTTCGCTATCCCTGGAAATGACGATGCTTCAAAATCTATCTCTATTCTTTGTAACTATATCGCTGATGCAATTGCAGAAGGATTGGCAGAAAGAGCTGATAGCAAAGAAGAAGAAACAGAAGAGGAAACAGCAGAAAGAATCCGTTTTGACGCTGATGGCGAAGGAGACGGAGACAGAAAAAAAGGCGCTGGTAACGGTCCTAGAAAACGTACAGGTAACTCTGGCGGAGGACGCGGAAAAGCGGGAGGAGCACCAAGAAAATAAGCTACAACCTACTATACCACAAAATGCCAAATATTGAAACACATTATTTGGCATTTTGTCAAAATATAGCTTTCATCAAAAAATAATTTAAACAAAAAATATCATGCAAATCACAGCAGCACAAGTAAACGAATTAAGAACCATGACAGGTTCAGGATTAATGGATTGTAAAAAAGCCCTTACAGAATCAAACGGAGATATTCAAGCAGCATTCGACTACCTAAGAAAAAAAGGAGCTAAAATCGCTGAATTAAGAGCAGGTCGCGAAACAACAGAAGGTTGTATTGTAGCGGTTACTACAGCAGATGCTAAATTGGGCGTTATCGCTTACATTTCTTGCGAAACAGATTTCGTTTCTAAAAACGAAGAGTTTAGAGCTTTCGCTACCTCTGTAGCTAATGCAGCATTAGCAGCAGGTGCTTCTACAAAAGAAGAAGTATTGGAATTGACATTAGACGGAACTAAAATTGCCGATAAATTACAAGAAAAAGTATCTGCAATCGGTGAATTAATTCAATTATCGGCTTACGAAAAATTGACAGGAGAAACTGTAGTAGCATACAACCACGCTGGTAACAAAATTGGTGTATTGGTAGCGTTGAACAACCCTAAATCTGATGTTAACGTTGAAGCAGGAAAAGACGTAGCTATGCAAGTAGCAGCGATGAATCCTTTAGCTGTTGACGCTTCAGGTGTTGCACAAGAAGTAGTTGATCGTGAAGTAGCTATCGCTAAAGAAAAAGCAGTAGCAGCGGGCAAACCAGCTAACATTTTAGATAAAATTGCAGAAGGAGCTGCAAATACTTTCTTAAAAGAAAATACTTTGATGACTCAACCTTTCGTAAAAGACGGAAGCAAAAACGTAACTCAATTTTTAGCTGAGGCTGAAAAAGGATTGACTGTTACCGCTTTCAAACGAATTGCATTGGGTGTAAAATAAATAATACTCGAATTCAACGAAAAACAGCTCTTCATTTTGAGGAGCTGTTTTTTTATTCGCTATATCTCATTACATTTAAGTCCGATATGGCAAACTACAAACGTATTCTCCTGAAGCTAAGCGGAGAAGCCCTTATGGGTGAGCAAAAATTCGGCATTGATACCAACGTGGTACTCCAATATGCTGAAGAAATCAAATCCATTGTTGACCAAGGCGCTGAAGTGGCGATTGTTATCGGAGGTGGAAACATCTATCGTGGGATAGAAGCTTCAAGAACCGGCATAGATCGCGTACAAGGCGATTATATGGGGATGTTAGCTACAGTAATCAACAGTATGGCTTTGCAGAGTGGTATCGAGAAATTAGGTGTAAGTACACGTTTACTTACTGCATTGGAAATTCGCCAAGTGGCTGAGCCGTTTATTAAGCGAAGAGCTGTTCGCCATTTAGAGAAAGGACGTGTAGTGATTTTTGGTGCTGGCACCGGAAACCCTTATTTCACAACCGACACTGCTGCGGCATTGCGCGCCACAGAAATAGAGGCTGATGTGATTTTGAAAGGAACACGTGTTGATGGAATATATGATAGTGATCCTGAAAAAAATCCGAATGCTGTGCGTTACGAGCAAGTAACTTTCCAAGAGGCTATCAGCAAAAAGCTGAATGTAATGGATATGACCGCTTTCACGTTGTGTCAAGAAAACAACATCCCAATTATGGTTTTCGACATGAATCGCAAAGGTAATTTACAACGCATTATTGATGGAGAGAAAGTAGGAACGTTAGTGTCGAACTAATCTTCTGGCTTTACCTTTTTGCGAGTTGCTTTAATTGTTCCTCTGTTTTTCTTTTCGGTTAGTTTTCTTTCAACACTAGATTTACTGGGCTTTGTAGTCAATCGTTTTTTCTTTTCCGCAAACGCTTTTTGTAATTGCGTGTTTAGTTTCTTTATCGCTAATTCTTTATTCTTTAACTGCGAACGACTGGTTTCACAAGTAACGGAGAGTTGTCCTTCTTTATTAATAGCATTGGTAAGCCGTTCAGTAATTTTTGTTTTCTGCGCATCCGACAATAAAGTAGACGCATTAAAGTCCCAAAGCAATTCCACTTTGGTTTCTACCTTGTTCACGTTTTGTCCACCCTTTCCACTACTGCGAGAGGTTTTCCAATTTAATTCTTGTGCTATATCCGCTATCGGTATCATGCTGCAAAAGTAAAACAAAGAAACAATTGCGCTAGGCATAAGTAGCATTTCTATAAAATAAAGTACCTTTCCTAAAAATACAACATGCGTAATTTGTTGCTCATTGTTTTGGTTATTCTGGCTGCTTCGGCTAAAAGTCAATCCAGTATTCGTTTCTGTGCATCGGTGAATGCAGATGGTGGATGTATGCTACAGAACAATAAGTTTTTCAGTAGTCCTGATAGTTTATTGCAGAAAGTAAGTCTGCTTGCTTCAAATGTAAATGGCTTTAATACTGATTCTTTACATTTTGTGATGAACAGTATCGACAAAAACGGACAAGAAAAATTCTATTCACGGCTAGATCAATCTGTTCAATCCGACTGGATTTATGTGTGGCAATCAGTGTACTTTAACTCTCCGGGTCGTTATTCGGTGCGGGTTTTTAACCGACAAGATGTACTACAAGCCATCGGCACTTTCGAGCTTTTTCTGCCTTAGTTGAAATTGATTATGGATAGAAAAAAATTTATCAAATTCGTTGGATTAACTTCTTTAGCTATGCATATCGATAGTCTTAATGCTTTACATCAGTTTTCCTCTTCGCTCCCAAACGCTGAACGGATGCCGGTTTTGTTTCTCGGACATGGCAACCCCATGAATGCTATTGAAGAAAATGAATTTGTACAGGGCTTCCGAAATGTGGCAAAAACGTTACCAAAACCAAAAGCTATTCTTTGTGTTTCTGCGCATTGGTTTATCAAAGGTACTAAGGTAACTGCAATGGATATGCCGCCTACAATACACGATTTTGGTGGTTTCCCGAAGGCACTGTTTGATGTACAATATCCTGCCAAAGGAGATCCGCAATTAGCTAAAGAAACTCAACAATTGCTATTGCCAACCCCGGTTGAATTGGATGAAAGTTGGGGACTTGACCATGGAGCATGGACCGTAATTAAGCATCTATATCCCAATGCTGATATTCCCGTAATACAACTCAGTATTGATTACACTAAGCCTGCCAGCTATCATTACGAATTGGCCAAACGCTTAGCAGTGCTGCGCGATAAAGGAGTTCTCATTATTGGTAGTGGTAATATCGTACATAATTTGAGCTTAGTCGATTTTCAAAATATTAATAAAGTGGATTATGGTTTTGATTGGGCCGTAGAAGCCCAACAGCAAATTAACCAGTGGTTATTGGACGGAAATTTTCAACCTATTGTTGATTACGATAAGCAGTCGAAAGCCATACAATTAGCGGCTCCTACGCCAGATCATTATTTGCCGTTAGTCTATTCACTTGGTTTGAAAAACAAGTCTGAAAGTCTGTCGCTCTTTAACGATAAGCTGTTGGCAGGTTCGTTGAGTATGACTTCGGTGAAAATAGGATAATAAAAAACCACTACCTTTTTTGAAGCAGTGGTTTTCAATGTTATTGTTTTGAATTAATATTTCGTGTCGTCAATGCCATCTAACCAAGCTTTAACCTCAGTAATCACAGGCTTCACAGTAGTTTCTTGGAACGGATTATTTAATCCGGCTAATGCCACTAGCTCAATGAAAGGCTTGCTACCACCGGCTTTGCAAAGCGTTAAGTAATCTGCCCAAGCCGCTTTGAAATCTTTTTGAGAACGACTCCAAAATTGCAATGCACAAATTTCAGCTAAACAATAGTCGATGTAGTAGAATGGCGAGCGATAGATATGCCCTTGACGTTTCCACATGCCACCGCCTTTCAAATATTCATTATCGCCAAAGTTAATCCAAGGTCTGTATTTCTTCTCCATCTCTGCCCATACAGCATTTCGTTGCTCCGGAGTGTAATCGGGGTTTTCGTAGATAATGTGTTGAAACTCATCTACAGCACAGCCATACGGCAAGAAAAGGATAGCGCCCGCTAAGTGTTGGAATTTATATTTTCCGGTATCTTCTTTGAAGAAATTTTCCATCCAAGGCCAAGCAAAAAATTCCATACTCATCGAGTGAATTTCGCAAGCTTCATAGGTTGGCCATAAATATTCTTCCATCTCGTGATTGCGGCTTTGGAAACACTGAAAGGCGTGTCCTGCCTCGTGTGTCAACACATCAATATCGTGCGATGTACCATTGAAGTTCGAGAAAATAAACGGTGCTTTGTACTTCGAAAAATGCGTACAATAACCTCCGGCTTGTTTGTTTTTCTTATTCACCAAATCCAACAATTCGTAGGTGGTCATGAACTCGAAAAACTCTTTTGTTTCAGGCGAAAGCTCGTTATACATTTTTTTGCCATTCTCCAAAATCCAATCCGGGTCGCCTTTTGGCGTAGGGTTACCCGAAGTGAAGTTCAAATTCATGTCGTAGTAGTACAATTCATCTAAACCCAAACGTTTGGCTTGACGAGCTCGTAATTCAACCGAAAGCGGCACTACAAAATCAACCACCTGCTGACGAAATTTTTTCACATCCTCTGCATTATAGTCGGTGCGGTTCATACGGTCGTAACCCAATTCCACAAAGTTGCTATAACCCAATTTCTTCGCAATTCTCGCTCTGATTTTTACAAGTTTATCGTAGAGTTCATCAAAAACGTTTGCGTTTTTCGACCACCATGCATAGTTTGTATCTGCTGCTTTTTTTCTAACCGTACGGTCGGTTGATTGCAAGTAAGGATCTAATCCTGCCAAGTTCAATTTCTTTCCGTCAAATTCAATTTCTGCAGAGGCAACTAATTTCGAGTATTCTGTAGATAATTTGTTTTCTTCCTGGATGTCAGTAATTACACTTGCATCGAAAGAGCGTACATTAGCTTCGGCAATATCAAACAATTGGTTGCCGAATTTATCGCGCAAATCTTTTTGGAAAGGCGACTTGCTGAGCGATCGATAAAACTGAATGTTCAGGTCTTGAAAGATAGGGCTGGTTTGGTCGAAAAAATCCTGCTCCAACTCATAATACTGATTGGATGTGTCGATTGTATTTCTTACTGATGCTATACTTGCAGAAGTTGAAAACTCGGCTCGTAATGCATTGATTTCTTTCAACGCATCTTCTTGTGTAGTGAAGTTTTTGGCACTATCGAATTGTTCCAATAGCGATTTAAATTTCGACTTAACCGCATCTAAATCCGGTCTTCTGTATTCTAGTTCTGAAAATTTCTTCATGGCTTTTGATTGAACAGTGAAAATAGAAATTTGCCCGAAAAGAAGGATAAATCAGCCTGTCAATTATCGTTACTGCGCATTTGCTCCGGTGTTACCGGCTAAAACGTAGCCACTGCTATCGTTGGTAAAGAAATCGGGATTGTGCATGGTGAAGCAAGTGTTCGATTGCAGTGCGTTATCAAAGGTTTCGCTCCAATTTTCTTCGCGATGAACAGTACCTGTAGTGGTTCGTAACTCGCGGAAGTAGATCAATGTACCTGTAAGTGCTCCGGGTCTACCTAAATGCAGGTGGGTGTGATAAAGTGTGTCTGTTCGTAATCCTTTCGCTTCGAGTACAACAGAGGTTATAGCTGAGTTTGACGTTTCATTAAAGGTTACTGTTCCAGAAATGCCGGAATGGTTTAATTCCCTTAACATATACGTTTTACTTCTTAACTCTTTCTTGCATGAACCCAACATACAAAGGGTAATCATCAGCAAAGCGACTTTCTGCATGGCATAGTTTTGAACTAAAACGCAGTAATTGTTTTTTATTGTAGGGTTAAAATTATGCAAGTAGCTAACGGTCTATGCTTACTTCTCATCTACATATAGCCTTGTTTTCGCCAAACTCCAATACGATAGCACGAGTCGAGCGCAGAAGGCTAAAATTAAAATCAAACAAGTAACAACCACCAAATTAATTTCGGTGTAGAAATAATTGTAGAGCGTTTCCATCTCGGTTAAACTTAATGTCTTTTTCGGAATTCCTAAATCTTCAATGGTGAACGAGTCGTATATAGAGATGAAATTTTGCTCTTTTCTGACAATAAAAATAAAGAGGTTGATGTTAATTACAAACAAGAGAAAGCGCACCCACGTTGGTTTTAACCAAGGCACACTTTTGAAAAACACCACCAAACGTACAAGTGTTACAGCATAAAATGCAAAGCATACATTCTCAACAAGGAACACGTAGTTTAATTTCATAACAAGCGGGAAAACGGCAAATGCTGCAATCAGCAAAGCAATAAGAATCCAAACTATTTCCTGAACGATGTAGAGCCAAATGTGTTTACGCATGCTGTAAAAATGAGAAATTAAAAACCATTATTTCGAAATGCTTTCTTGAAAATCTGAAATGCTGATTTCGTCCTTTAAAATTGCATCTCTATCCTTTTTTTGAAGTGTTTTAGTGGCTTCGCAAATGCTTAAAAACGAATCTCTTTTAGCGGTATCGTGTATTCGGTGATAAACGCAACCAATTGCGAAAAGAAATTGCTGTTCCTTAATTGTTTTGTTTTGAAGCTGTGCAATTTCCTTTCTGCATGAGTCGGACGGAGTGGTAAAACTATGCAATACCAACCTGTTGACGCTGCTTTGCAATGAAGAATCTCCTTTCAGCATTCCTTTTATATAATTGCTTTCTGCATTCGCAAACTCCTTTTTCTTATAGTACAAAAAGCCTAAAGCCGAATATGGATGCGCTAAATTAGAATCCAATACAATTGCTTTTTGAAAAATGGGAAGCGCCTTATCGTACTCTTTTTGCTCTAAATACACAGTTCCTAAAAACGACCAAGCTTTGGCTTCCAAAGGAAATTTTTTCAAGTACATTTCTAATGCCTGCTTAGTTGAATCTACACTAACATGTTTGTAGTTTTTGTAAATAGCAACATAGTCTGCGTAGTATTCATTGGTTTCGGTGTCTTTAGCTTTCTTTTTGAAATTACAGGCAGAGAGCATTGCAAAACTCAGCAGAAATAGTGCGATATGTTTTGTGTTTTGCATGCGTGAAGCTTTTCGTAAATGTATTAAAACTCCTTATTCGAGAATAATCTCTTCATCATTCGTGTCGAAAAACTTATAGTCGTTGAATGTTAAGTTTTCGTTGGCATAAATGCGAATGTATTTCTTGAATTTCCAACTCCATTGTAAGCGGAATGAGGGGAATCCTTTTTTCAAATAAGCCTCAATAATTGGGTGAACAAAAAGTTTCACCGTTTTGTGTGTGTTCAATACATGGAACAAATCGTTTTCAATATCGTCAATCAACAGCAACGAGCTCTTGATAGATCCCGTTCCACCACATGTTGGGCACTCTTCCGAGGTGTTGATTTCCACTTCCGGACGAACGCGTTCGCGCGTAATCTCCATCAAGTTGAATTTCGACAATGGTAGAATAGTGTGCGTTGCCTTGTCCGTTTCCATCAATTCGCGCATACGATCTTGCACCAAACGTTTGTTTTCAGCAGATTTTAAGTCGATGAAGTCTATCACAATAATGCCACCTAAGTCGCGCAACTTTAACTGACGAGCTACTTCTTGTGCTGCTTCTAAGTTGATGCTTAAGGCATTGTCTTCTTGGCCGTTTTCGTTCGACATTCGGAAACCCGAGTTCACATCAATTACATGACAAGCCTCCGTTTTCTCTATAATTAAGTAAGCGCCTGTAGTACCTACATTTACTTTCTTACCAAAGAGCGATTTGATTTGTTTGGTAACACCATAATGATCGAAAATTGGCGTGTTGCCGGTATGCCGACTCACAATCCCTTTTTTATCAGGCGCTATGCGTTCGATATAGGTTTCTAGTTCTTTAGCTAATACCGGACTGTTCGTGGCCACGCGCTCGAAATCAGGATTCAACATATCGCGCAAAAGCCCTGATGTTTTATCCACTTCGCTCAATACCTTTTTAATAGGTTGGGCACCGCGCAAATTATTGCACATTTCTGTCCAACGGTTTTGCAGCTCCAGTAAATCTTCGTGTAAGGTTTTTGAGTCTTGTCCTTCAGCAACTGTTCTTACGATAACGCCAAAGTTTTTCGGTTTCAAGCTTTCTACCAAAACTTTCAAACGTTTGCGTTCGTCAGCAGAATCAATTTTTCGGGAAACACCAACAGCATTCGTAAAAGGAGAGAGTACTAAAAATCGTCCGGCTAAGGTAATCTCGCAAGTTAAGCGCGGACCTTTAGATGAAATAGGCTCTTTGAGTACTTGTACCAACACTTGATTTTTGTTGTTCAGTACATCTTTAATGTTACCTCCTTTGTCGATTTCCGGTAATATTTCAAGTGTATTAAGTGTGCCATCGGAATGACCAGCAACAGCTTGCCCTGTGAATTTGAGTAAGGTTCTAAATTCCGGACTAAGGTCGGTGTAGTGCAAGAAAGCGTCTTTCTCGTAGCCAATATCGATGAATGCCGCGTTTAATCCGGGCATTACCTTCTTGATTCGCGCCAAATAAATGTCGCCAACCAAAAAATGGTTCGTGTGCCGCTCTTGATGTAGCTCAATGAGCTTTTTATCTTCGAGCAAAGCTACATCCACGCCAGTAGGAGTAGAATGTATAATTAATTCTTTGTTCAATGTACAGTTAGTTGAAAAAGGCAGGAATACCTTTTTAAACAGAAAGAAAACAATCTCCTACGTCAACATACCGATATTGCTCGTTGAAAAGCAATATCGGATGCGAACGATAAGGTGCGCCTAAAAAAGATTATTTCTTTTTATGACGATTTTTACGAAGTCGTTTTTTACGCTTGTGAGTAGCGATTTTATGTCTTTTTCTTTTCTTTCCGCAAGGCATATCCTACGTTATTTAGGTTAATAAATTATGATTTTTTTAATCTTTCTATATAGCTTCCAATCTCCTTTTTCAATTCCGGGTTTTTCTCTCGCGATTCACACTTTTGTAGAATCTCTAAAGCCTTTCCTTTATCTCCTTTATTCTCGTAAGCCATAGCCAACAAAAACAATGCGTCATTTGATTGGGGTCGCAAAGATATAACTTTTTCCAATCTTTGCACAGCTTTTTCAAATTGACCGCTCATCATGGCGAATTTTCCGAGCATTAATTGAGCGTCAGCGTTGTCTGGATCTTTTTTTACAATGTCTAGAAGCATTGCTATTCCTTGCATTGGGCTTGCTCCTTGTTCAATCAACGATCCGGCATACTTCATGCGCAAATTAATATTCGTGCTGTCTAAATTATAAGCATTTTGGTAGCTTTCTACCGCTTTTTCCAGCAAATAGCCTTTCATGTCGTCTGAATTACTGATGCCCGATGTGGCCTCAAATAAGTCTCCAGCACGCTCTAACTTCTCTTTACTTTTTTCGGTTTCTCCGGCTTTAGCAGTGTAGTACGCTTCTACTACCGATTCTCCTTTTCCATGAAATAAGAGTGTTAGTGCATTATAATCATTACTATTTTCCCATTGGTCGATAAGCTTCGTTGTATCTGCATTGGTTACCGATGCCTTAACTTTTGCTAAGTAAGCGGTGAAGTCGAATGCCGGTGTTTCTTTGGCTGTACTTTCCATGGCAGCCGGTTTGGGCTTTTTGTCTTTGTTCACCATAGGCAAAAATACATAGCTGCCAATAGCTAATACAACAAAAGACAATACTGTAATGAGTTGATTTTTTGAAAGTTTCATGGTTGCATTTTATGGAAAACGGCCAATAAGAAAGTGGAACGGACAATACCTCCACACCCAAAGGCTGTTTCATCGCGCTAAAGTAAAAATACAATGGATAAAAGCCACACCGTCCGATAAAAAGTAGTTGCTCTTTCTGTTATCGGACTATTGTAATGGAGTGATGCGCTGTATAAACGGGAACCGATTATTTTTTGCCGCCCTTTCCTTTTTTCACCGCCTCAACAAAGGTTTTAGCCGGTTTGAAAGCAGGAATAAAGTGCTCAGGAATTTCTACTGCAGTACCTTTTTTAATGTTACGACCGATTTTAGCTGCTCTTTTCTTTACAATGAAAGAACCAAAACCTCGCACATAAACGTTTTCACCTTCTTTAAGCGAATTCTTTACTTCTTTAAAAAATGCTTCTAATGAAACCAAAACATCTACTTTTGGAACTCCGGTCAAATCGGCAACACGTGTAACTACATCTACTTTTCTCATAAGGTTGTTTTATATGGAGAGCGAAATTGGAAACAATTTTTGAACTTTTTAGTTATTTGTAAATGATTTTAATCAGATAAATGGATAACAATAGTCGCATTTCAAAGTTTTCATCTACTTTATTGCATTGGCATGAACACGAAAATTTTCGTTCCTACCCTTGGCGTGGAGAGATGAATCCATACTATATCTGGTTATCGGAAATCATTATGCAACAAACCCGTTCCGAACAAGGTTTGCCCTATTATTTGAAGTTCAAAACGCACTACCCAACCGTTCGCGATTTGGCGCTAGCCCCCATGGATACTGTGTTGCGCGATTGGCAAGGATTAGGTTATTATTCCCGAGCACGAAATTTGAAAGCTACTGCTGAACTCATTCATACACATTATAATGATGTGTTTCCTTCTACTTATTCAGAGATTCTAAAACTAAAAGGTGTTGGTCCCTACACAGCCGCAGCCATTGCCTCCTTTGCCTTTGGCGAACCATGCGCTGTGGTCGATGGGAATGTGATTCGAGTGTTATCGCGCATCTTTGGAATAGAAGAACCTTTCGATACCGGTGCCGGAAAAAAGGCCTTTGACGAAAAAGCAAAATCACTTATCGATAAAAAGAATCCAGCACTCTATAATCAAGCCATCATGGATTTTGGCGCCACGGTTTGTGTGCCCAAAAACCCGAAGTGCGGAAGCTGTCCGTTTTCAGCACAATGCTTTGCGTATCAAAAGGAAATGATTGACTTCTTGCCTTTTCGTTCCAAAAAACTGACCATCAAAAATCGGTACTTCTATTTTCTGCATCTCGAGAATAAAAGTGGTGTTGTATTGCAGCAACGCACTACAAAAGATATCTGGCAAGATTTATGGCAGTTTCCGCTTATTGAACTGGCTGCTCCACCCAAAAAAGGCATCAAAACAGAACTTAAAAAGATGCTTCCTGTTGATACAGCATATACAATAGAAGATGAATGGACGCATGTGCAACTCCTTTCTCACCAAAAAATTCACAGCCGAGTGTTGCGTATTTCGGTGCCCAATTTGAAATCTTTATTGCAAGAAAATTGGCAGTTTGTTGCTAAGAAAACGCTCGATGAATTCGCCTTCCCTAAAACGCTACACTTGTATCTAACGGAAAAAAAATTAATTTAGGGGTGTAAAAATTCAAACAGAATCATGGTAAACAAGGTAACTCTATTGGGAAGATTAGGAAAGGACCCCCAAGTTAAGAACTTTTCTAACGACAATGCGATTGCTGAATTTCCGTTGGCAACAACCGAAACATATAAAGATCGCGAAGGAAAATGGATTGAAATTACCGATTGGCATAATGTGAAATTGCCTTTTAAATGGATGGCGGAACGCGCAGAAAAAATCCTAAGAAAAGGCAGTTTGGTGTATATCGAAGGTAAAATCAAAACGCGTTCGTATGACGATAAAGACGGCAACAAACGATATATCACCGAAATTGTAGCGGAAACATTCAAGCCACTCGATAAGCGCGAAAACAGTGGTGGCGAAGGTGGCGGAGGCGGAAACTATGGCTCTTCCAACGATTCCGGCCCGGCTCAAAACAACAGTAATAGCGGCAGTTCTGATTTCTCCGATGATTTACCTTTTTAAAATTTAATCATCGTATTCGTTAACTTAAAACAAATAACTTGGACCCCAGTGGCTCGATTAGCGGAATTCTAAATCCGCATTTATTGGTAGTAATCTACAGTATTGTACATGTTCCTTCATCAGGCGTAATGGCGTCTGCATTTGTTATGCTTTTGCTCATTATGTGTTCGGCTGTTATGGCTGCTTCCGAAATTGCTTTCTTCTCCATCTCTGCAGCAGAACTCGATGAACTGAAAGAAAGTGAAGAGCGCAGCGATCAACGTTTAGTCAAATTACTAGAACGTCCGAAGTATTTGCTCTCCACCATTTTGATTGGAAATAACCTCATTAACATTGGTGTTATTGTTATTTCTTATTTCATCATCACCAACGTATTCAGTTTTGAAGATGTGGACCTAGGCTTTTTCGTTTTACCGAAGGGAGTGTTCGACTTTATTGTGAACGTTATCATTGTTACTTTTTTCTTAGTCCTTTTTGGTGAAGCCATTCCTAAGGTATATGCCACACACAACAAATTGCCAATTGCTCGTTCGGTGAGTGGTTTGTTTACTTTTTTGAATAAACTGTTGAGCCCTATTAATTATTTATTGGTGAACTCTACGGCCGTTATTGAAAAGCGCATTAAGCGTCATAATGCTGAAATTGATATCGATGAAATCAATAAAGCCATCGACATTACGGTTGATAACAAAGCATCGAAAAACGATGTGAAAATGTTGAAAGGTATTGTGCATTTCGGAAACATCACAGTGCGTCAGGTGATGCGTCCGCGTATGGATGTAGCCGCAGCCGATGTAGAATGGGATTTCTTGAAATTGATTTCGTTTGTGAAAGAAAACGGGTACTCTCGTTTGCCGGTGTTTAAAGAATCGATTGACAATATTCAGGGTGTATTGTACATCAAAGATTTGTTGGAACACATTCATCAAGGCAAAGATTTTCAATGGCAGAAGCTCATTCGCGAAGCCTTGCACACGCCTGAAACCAAGAAGATTGATGATTTGTTGCGCGAATTTCAGGAAACCAGAAAGCACTTGGCTATTGTGGTGGATGAATTTGGCGGAACATCGGGTATTGTAACATTAGAGGATATTGTAGAAGAGGTAATTGGTGATATCAACGATGAATCGGATGAATCGGCTGATTCGCAGTTGCGCAAAAACCCCGATGGCTCTTACATTGTAGAAGGCATTATGCAATTGGGCGATTTAGCAAAAGGCTTAGAATTAGAGAACGATTATTTTGAAGAAGCAAAAGGTGATGCAGAAACGGTAGGTGGTTTGGTGGTAGAATTGTTTGGCCGTATACCAAAGGTTGGAGAAGAAGTGGCGTTGCATCATTTTAATTTTAAGGTGTTGTCGTTCAAAAAAAATCGCATCGAAAAATTGAAAATATTCAATAACACACCGCAATCATAAACATGTTCAAGAACATAGCATCTATTGTATCATTGGTTTTCAATCGCATCACATTATTGCTTTGTGTTGCTTTTGCAGGTTTGTTATCGGCATGCCATGGCGATTTTACACCGAAGCAAAAGGCTTATCCGCGTGTTGTTTATCCTGAAAAAAGATACGAATTGTATTCGCCAAGTACTTGTCCGTACGAGTTCGAAAAACCGGTGTATGCACAAATTAAAATTGATACGGTGTTCATGGGTAAGAAGCTGTTAGAGCCATGTTGGATGAATATTGAATTCCCTGATTTTAATGGAACCATTAATCTTACCTACAAGGAAATTACGAAAGAAAACAACTTGAATAAGTTGATTGAAGATGCCCATAAAATGTCGTTCAAGCATTCAAAAAAAGCAAATTACATCGATGAAGTGTTGATTTCCAACAAGAACGGTGTAGGTGGTTTATTATACAATGTAGGTGGCGATGCTGCTTCTAACATTCAGTTTTTCTTAACCGATACCACTCATCACTATATCCGTGGTGCCCTCTATTTCAACAACGAACCGAATACTGACAGTATGGCTCCAGTGATTGATTTCGTGAAGAAAGATCTCGACCATTTCTTGGAAACCTTTAAGTGGAAATAATTTCCATCAAAACTTGTTGTACATTTTTTTGTTAGAAGTTGAAAGCTCAATTTGTATTCTTATATTCATTGACCAAAACCAACCGAAATGAGAAAATTTTCCTTGTTTGTAGCGTTATGCTGCTTTACCATCAGTGTTTTTGCACAAAACTACCCGCGTGGATTTCAGACAATAACATATAATGATCCTAATAGAGCAAATAGAGCAGTTGCTGTAGACATTTACTATCCTGCTGTTAGTGCAGGTTCCAATACTCCTGTAGCAAACGACTCCTTTCCCTTTGTTGTTTTTGGACACGGTTTTGTAATTGCTACTGCTGATTATTCCGGCTATGCCGACTCATTAGTGAAAAAGGGGTTTATTGTTGCAATGCCTTCAACAGAAAGCACCACTGGTGCGAGCCATCCCAATTTTGCACAAGATTTGATTTTTATCTATAATAAATTGATAAGTGAAAGCGCAACAAATGTGTCTTCACCTTTTTATCAGAAAGTTAGAAAGAGAGGTGCAATAGGCGGCCATTCTATGGGAGGCGGGTCAACTTTACTTTCGTGTTCATACAGTAATGTGGCTCAATGTTATTTTACCTTTGCTGCAGCAAACACAAATCCATCTTCTATATCTGCGTCAAAGTTAATGACCAAACCATATTTAGATATTTCTGGAATCAAAGATTGTGTAGCTAAACCTTCCACTGATCAAATTCCAATGTATGATTCATCATCATCGCCTTGTAAATATTATATTGGTTTGAAAGATGCAACGCATTGCCAGTTTGCAACAGGTGGTGCTTCATTATGTTATGCAGCTGAAGGCTTAGTAACACTTGGTTGTTCTTCATCTCCCTATCTTACAAAACCTCAACAAACAGAGGAGTGCTAAATTATTTGGTTCCATATCTAACATATTATTTGAAAGGAGATTGTTCAGCTTGGACACAATTCATTACTACATATAATGCTGATGGAGTAAATACAAAAAAATCTTCTTGTAGTAATACTGTTCCTACAAACCCTTCAATAGCAGGAAATCTAACTTTCTGCACCGGTCAAAGTACCACACTTACCGCAAACCCTGCAGGTTTCAGTTATGTGTGGAATAATAATTCAACAGCTAATACATTAAGCGTAAACGCTGCCGGCACCTATAGTGTTGTGGTTGGAAATGGAGTGTGTGCATTGCCTGCCGTAACAGCAACTGTAACACAAAAATCAACTCCGGCTACACCTTCAGCCATTACACTCAACGATACGGTATGCACTGGTATTGCCGGAATAACCGCTGCTGTAACGAACGACCCTATTGCAACGCAATACAATTGGACCTTGCCTTCGGGTTGGTCGATTACACAAGGCAATAACACGAATAGCATTCAAGCAACTTCAGGAACCAGCGGAGGTACAGTGCAAGTAACGGCTCAAAACAGTTGTGGTACAAGTGCTGCAAGTCAGAAGTCGGTTGTTGTATTGCCTTCCAATTTAGGAACAGCAGGTGCTATCACCGGTTCTCAAACGCTCTGTAAGTCTGCATCGGGTAATTATTCCATTGCAACGGTTTCAGGAGCTACTGCGTATACTTGGACCTATCCTTCGGGCTGGAATGTAAGCGGAGCAAGTAATTCAAATACCATTACATTGTCGCCATCAACGAATGCCGTATCAGGTCAAATCACCGTTGCTGCTGCAAATAATTGCGGTAACAGCACGCCTTCATCATTAACAGTACAAGTGAATGCGACTCCGGTTTTGGGCTCTATCAACGGACCATCAACTGTTTGTCTTGGAAAAAATGCAGGCTATAAAGTTAATGTATCAAGCACGGGCACAATTGCTTGGACGAATCCCGGCTTTCAAGTTTTAAGCGGTGCAGGAACAGATTCGATTTATGTATTGGCCGTAGGGCCTTCCGGAGCAAACAGTTTGAGCGTTAGTGCACAAAATACTTGTGGGACTGCAACACCTGCTTCGCAAAGTGTAACAGTAGTAGATTCTCCTCAAGTAAGCATCACACAACAAGGCAACGATTTAACCTTGAACAATCTAAATGGCGGTAGTATTGTATGGTATCAAAACGGACAAGTCATCAATACCAATTCGCCTACAATTACTCCTGGAGCAGCAGGAAGTTATCAAGCGCAAATAACGAATAGCAATGGTTGTACCGGTTGGACGAATATGTATAATTATGTAGTGAGTGGATTGAATGATGTAGCCTCAAACACAGCCATTAAAATCTATCCTAACCCGGCAAAAGACATAGCTATCATTCACATCAACCCGAATCAATTGGGCGAAGAATTAAAAGTAACCGATGCCAATGGCCGAGTGGTGAATAAACTCAAAATGACAGAAACGGAGTTGATACTAGTAGTAAAGGAATACAGCAAAGGCTTGTACTTAATTAGTATTGGGGATGCGAAACAGAAGTTTGTTGTGGAGTAAATGATTTAAGTAAACAAGTCAAGCTATACCATTATTTATAATTTTTATTCGAAGGAAATTTAACGCATAAGGATGTTGAAGCGGACTAAAACATTAGTGTATATATTTGCCTTATTTCTTATAGGATTAGCGATATTGAATTTTAGAAGTTTTTTAGAAAAGTGGTTTGTTGCCGAAGTCCTACTTTTTAAAAAAACACTAATGCATTTCAAGGGTGCATTTCAACATTTTGGAGAACTTCATGTAATTGGTTTATACTTCTTTAGTGTTTATGGATTAGTCCATTTCGTTTATAAGTTAACAAAAGTAGAGTGGGGTAGTGTTTTACGTTATCTCCAAAACAAAGCAAAGGCTTTTCTTTCAGATATTAAGAATGACTGGAGACAATACATACTTGTTTTGTTAGTGTGTATCCTTACAAGTATAGTTTCTGTTGAACTGTTCTTGCGAATTGTGGGTTGGGATGACACATACAGTGAGGCTAACGGAGATGGCGGATATAACTCGCCTTTTAACGATTCCGGTGTACATGGTTTTTATTGGGTATGGGAACCGTCTGAAAAGCAAGTGATGAACAAAAAAGAATTTAAGAATGTTTTTTTTGCAAATTCTTTAGGCCTATTTGATCTCGAATGGACTGTAAAAAAGGCGCAAGGAAAGAAACGATTGTTTTGTATTGGGGATTCATTTACTCAAGGTGTTGGTTCAAGTAATGATTCTACTTATCCGAGAATTTTGCAAAGAATAATTGGGGATAGTTTTGATGTTTGTAACGCAGGAGTATCAGGTTCTGATCCGTTTTTTGGATATGTTTTACTCCGCGACAAGTTGTTAAAATATAAGCCGGATGAAGTGTTAGTCACGATGAACACTTCTGATGTTTACGATGTGATTACACGCGGTGGTTTTGAAAGGTTTCTTTCTGACAGTGCAGTTCAATTCAAAAATGGACCATGGTGGGAGTTTTTCTTTGCAAAATCATACATAGTTAGATTTATTGCAAGAAAGTGTGGGTTGGATTTTTTGTTTATGACAAAAGAGAGAAAGCAAAAAGAAACACAAATAGCTGTTGAAAAAATTAATGAATGTTTTAAAAACATGAATTCGCTTTGTTACACAAACAAAATAACTTTTCGTGTAATTTTTCATCCAATGAGAGATGAGGTTTTATCTAAGAAACTAACATATATTCAAGTTTTAGAGTATTGTAATAACAATGGAATATCAACAATCAATACGTTGCCAGCTTTTGTTAATCTCGAGGTCAATACTTTTAATATAGATAGCTTATTTTGGCCAATTGATTGTCATTATAAAAACATAGGTTACAACGTTATGGCAAAAGAAATCTCAAAAGAGCTATTGCGTCAAAAATAAAATTGCTAACTAAGTCCTTTTTATTCCACTACAAAATCACTCGCCTTCAAGTGTTTTACTTTCCACCAAAACTGAAAAGTGAAGCCGGGCCAAATGGACGTGTTTTTGCCGGTAGATGTGGTGTACCAACTCTTACAGCCTGAGTTCCAAATGGTGTTTTTTAGTTTTTCTTGAAGCGTTTTGTTGTACTCGTCTTGAACTGTTTGCTTTACTTCGATTTTCTTTTTGCCTGCTTTGTTTAATAATTGAATGCTCTGCAAAATGTATTCAATTTGCGATTCAATCATAAACACCATCGAGTTGTGCCCCAAGCCCGTATTCGGTCCAATAACTAAAAACATATTCGGGAAACCATGGACTGCTGTTCCCAAATAAGCTTCCGGTCCGCTTTCCCATACATCACCCAACACAATGCCTTTACTGCCTTTCACGATGAGTTCTTTTGGGTATTCAGCAGCATTAAAACCGGTAGCGAAGATGATAGCATCTACAGCAGTTTCTTTGCCATCTTTCGTTACAATACTGTTGCTTTTTATTTCTGCAATACCATCGGTAATCACCTCCACATTGCTTTTGCAAATGGCCGGATAGTATTCGTTCGATAATAAAATACGCTTACATCCAATGCTAAAGTTCGGTGTTACTTTTTTGCGCAATGTTTCATCGGGCACCGATTTCTTCAAGAACAGCAACGCCAGTCTTTCCAATACTTTCAAGATGCCGGGGTTAATCACCATGCCTATTGCGGTGAGTTCGTTGATGAGATATACTTTGTTACGCAGCCAACGTTGTGTGAACGGCAAAGTTTTAAACAATCGCTTTTCCCACTCTTTCATTGCTCGGTCGCGTTTTGGTATAATCCATGGCGCGGTGCGCTGAAACAAATGCAACTCCTTTACTTCATTCACAATGTTTGGTACAATTTGAATGGCGCTTGCTCCAGTGCCAATCACGGCTACCTTTTTGTCTTTTAAATTGTAGTTGTGATTCCAATAGGAGGAGTGAAACGTAGTGCCTTGAAAGTTTTCCAATCCTTTAATATTCGGTGTTACTGCGCGGTTCAGTGGCCCCATAGCATTCACTAAAAATTGTGTATGATACTGTTTGCCGCAAACAGTATGCACTACCCAAAGCGCTTGCTCATCGTCAAAGGCCATGCTATCCACGTTTTCACCTAAATGCGTGAAAGGTGCAAGATCATACTTGTTGTAGCAGTGGTACATGTAATCCTGAATTTCGTGATGGGGCGAAAACATTCTGCTCCAATCCGGATTCGGTTCAAACGAAAAAGAATACAGGTGGGAAGATACATCGCAAGCCGCACCGGGGTAGGTGTTATCGCGCCATGTGCCGCCAATTTTCTGGTCGCGTTCCAGAATAATAAAATCGGTAAAGCCTGATTGTTTAAGTCGGATGGCCATTCCTATGCCGCCAAAACCTGCACCAATAATTACAATTTGTGTTCGGATAATTTCCGTCATAGGATATACATTTTACTTATTCGTCTGCTTTCACAAGCATTTGTTGCGTCAGTACCCCTTTTTCGGAACTTACCTCAACAATATAAATTCCGACAGCTAAATCGGCAGTATTATACTTTTTAGCGAATGCACCTTGTTCCAATTCAATGTTTTCTTGGAATACAATTTGTCCACTCAGCGAGTATAAAGCCACTTTTATACGTTTAATATCAGTCGATTTTAATTCTATGTTAACATACTTCACCATAGGGTTAGGAAACACGGCCAACTGTATGTTAGGCAAGTTGTTTACGCTTGCAGCCTTATTGCGAGCCGAAGGGAAAAGTACGTTATTCAAAATCAAACGATAGCCTGAAGATGTTTTATTGTTGTCCAAGTTAGTATTTGCTCCACCAACATAATGGCGCGCAACAACCGGATCATGACCACCTAAGAATGTGAATGACCCTGCACCTATGTGGCCATGCAGATAACGCGCTTCTTGTGGATTGCCGTTCGTTGCTAGTACTGCCACATTGGGTTTTACAAAAGCTCGATTGTAGGCTGTAGTTTGACCGGCAAATCCAGTGAGGGTAGCGTTGTGGTTTTGTGTAAGCATCGCTCCGGTAACATCTTTTCGAGCATCTACCAATGTCAATAAAATTGGGTCTTTAGTTAAGTCTCTGTTGCCAATGGCAATATCGATGTTAGAGAAATCGTCAGCCTTAGCACTTGTATTAATCGTAAAGTTTTGGAAGGCAAATGTGTTGTTGAAGTTTAGTTTCTTATTTGCTTCTGCATCAGCCACTGTGCCGTCAATTTCGGCAGGAATGATATCAACGCCATCGGCTGCAAGTGCAACATCCAAGGCTTCCGTAGCGGTACACATAGCAAATAATTGTCCGCCATGTTCAACAAACGATTTCAGCTTTTTTGCTACAGCCAGTTTCATATCCGCCACTTTTTTATAACCAAGCGCAGCCGCTTCTTTTTCTGCATCAGCCTTTTGGCTCTTATACCAAGCCGCATTACTGTAGAAATAATTCCATTTGCTATACTGGCCGGTAAAATCTTCGTGGTGCAAGTGAATCCAATCGTATTGATTCAAGTCATTGCTCAGCACTTCGGTATCATAGATAGTTTTATAATCAATGCCTGCGTATTGCAAAGCTAGGGTCACGGCATCATCATACGGTTTGTTGTAGGGTGGAGCATACACAGCGATTTTGGGCAGCTTACTTAACGAAACCAAGTTTGCTCCTTTATCGCCTTTAAGCACAGTGTTTACAATGTCTGCCGTTTGATTATCGTTGAGAATTTCAAACGTAACATCGGTAAGTGCTACAATTTGCTTGTTTGTTTCATTATCTGCCAAAATAAAACTTCCACCTCTATAATTCAGCAACCATTGAACAGTACCTTCATTTTTCAGGGTTTGAAAGGCAATGCCATAAGCTTTTAGATGGTTCTTTTGCGTGTTGTCCATGGGCAATAACAAATAGTTTGCCTTCGCCATAGAAAGCAATAAAAAAGCAAACGCTATTGTAACTGTAAATCGTTTCATTGTATATCATTCTTGAGTCGTAAATAAACACCATTTCTAAGATATACACAAGTTAATGTACAAGAACACCAACAAAAGTATTTTCAAGTGATTTAGTTTATAAGAATTGACGAAATCTTTTCTTACTCTTAATAATTTAGCTTAAATTAGAGTTAGACCTTTAAAAAATCAAATTTATCGATATGCGTAAATCATTACTGTTATTTTTCATTTGCTTTGGATCTATACATTTGTTTGCACAACAAGTTGTTCGTGGTCCATATTTACAGAATCCTACAGCGTCTAGTATTATTGTTCGATGGCGTACCGATTCACCAACAGACTCTAAGGTTGTTTATGGTGTTACCCAACAAAATCTGACCCTAACAAAGGTAGACACGGTACAAACAACCGAGCATATTGTTACCATTAGCGGATTGAACGCTAATGCAAAATATTACTATCGTATTGGTAATAATTCAACACTGTTTACACCAAGCAGTGAAGATGTGTATTTCAAAACTTTCCCACCTTTAGGCACAATACAACCCACTCGTATATGGGCTATTGGCGATTTCGGAAAAGCCAACGAAAGACAAAAGCGAGTGCGTAATTCTTTTGTCAACTATGATTGGGAGCGGAAAACTGATGTTTGGTTATGGCTTGGCGACAATGCCTATCAAGATGGTACAGATGCTGAATATCAGGCTAAGGTGTTCGATACAACTTTTGCCTATGGTAAACTATTTCAACGATTGCCTTTCCATCCTGCACCCGGCAACCACGATTATAATTCCTTTTCTCCTATTTTCAGTACCTCTGATCCGTTGGTACAAAGCGGTACGTATTTAGATGTTATTAATGTTCCTACCCAGGCCGAAAACGGTGGTGTTCCATCAGGTATAAAGCAATATTATTCTTTCAATCATGGAGGCGTACACTTTGTGTCAATTAATACTGAATTGGCCTCCCTGAATAATCCTGCCCATGACTGGTTGGGGGTAGGCGCAACCCCGGATTCTAATTTTGCACGTTCACCTATGCGAAAATGGCTAGAGCAAGATTTGCAACAGAATAAGCAGCGATTTACTATTGTTTATTTTCATCAAGTACCGCATACGGCTGGATCACACGTGTCATCGTCTCCTATTGAAATTCAAGGAGGCGCCATTCGTAAACTTTGGTGTCCGTTGTTCGAAAAGTATGGGGTAGATATTGTGCTTGGAGGGCATAGCCACGTGTATGAGCGCTCTTACCTTATGAATGGTTTTTACGGCAATTGGAATACGCTTGACCCAACAATGATTTTGGATTCAACCATCGGAACTCTGGCATCAGGTAAGCCATATCGCAAAACTTTTCATGGTCCGCAAGCAGGAAAAGGTACAGTATATGTGGTTTGTGGAAATGCAGGAAGTTCAGAAACGAACCCTCCTTTCACTTGTCCGATTATGCTGGCTGAAGACGGATGTGATGAATGTGTGGGTTCATTAGTAATTGATGTGAATGGAGATACGCTAACATCGAAATATCTAAAGGGTGATGGAAGTATTGGAGATGAATTCTCTATAGTAAAGACAGACTTTCCATTAGCAGTAGAGAAGGAGATTAGTCAAACGTCAATGCTTGATGTTTTCCCGAATCCTACAAGTGCATTATTCACCATCAAATTAAAAACAAATCTTAATGCAACGCTGGTGCTTACGGATTTAACCGGACGAAAAGTTTGGGAAAGAGAAGTAGAAGCAATGCCAAATGAACAACAAGTAGAGGTTAATGTAAAAGAGATAGGTCTACGAAAAGGGGAATATTTACTTTCCCAACACGATGCTTCAGGAACTGTTACGCGAAAGCTTGTGATTAAATAATACACATCACTCACTTAAAAAGGCTCATCAATTATTGATGAGCCTTTTTAAATATGCAGAACAATAAATTAGAAGTAAGCTAACACGGCATTTCCGGAACTGCTTGGACTGTTAAGCGTCCAATCTAATTTAAACCCGTATGCACAACCGGAATTAACTTGATTGCCATTTTTATCTGTTCCAAACGTAGCAGTAATGCTGAAATTGTCGGTAGTACTGGTATATTTTCCTTGTGTAGGTCTCCACCATCCGCATGTAGTTCCCGATTTCCATGGTTGTACCATTTCGGTTATAAAGTTGGTGCCAAAACGTGTAATGCCCCACGAGTCAATAATCTTACCATTAATGGTAGTATCTCCGTTAACGGTAGCATATATTTCCGTAAAGTTCTTAATACCCCATTCCGATGTTCTTGCCGATTTCCAAAGGGAAGTTTGGCCGTTTTCGAAAGTTACGTTCATATCATAGCAACGTTCGCGCAACAACGCTGTTTTTGTGCCGAAATAAATGCCCACCCAATCGATACCGTTAACATCGGTAAGATATTTTGTGCCATTGAAGGTTACAAAGTGGTTGTTCAATGAAGGGAATGTTACCTTATAGTTCGTGTGTGTAATACGCAACTTAGCACCCACATCCGACCATTTTGCTCCGGCAATTAATTCTACTTTCACTACACCTGCTCTAATTCTGTTATTGCAATTAGTGGTTCCGTCAAAGGTTATTGTAATATACGGAATAGGATCGTTTTGGTGAGTAGAATCAATGCTTGCCCCACAAATGCTTAATGCTTCAGCTTTGTCGGTTTTGCCAAATCCACTGATATTCGATAATGCATTGTTTACGTCAGTATTCAAATTGTCGGATTCCGATTTGGTATTCGAAACATCTTCATTGTGTTGCTTTGCATTTGGGTCAGCCGTTCGATTTACGGTATCGTTATCTGCCTTTTTACAACTGCTCACAATCAAGCCAACGCAAATGGTCCAAACGAAAAAGAATTTAATTTTCATGTTGTTTGTTTTTAATTATAACTACGAAAGTATGGATTTATTGTTTTGTAGATAAGAAAAGACTACATCACACCCAATGCTTTTCCAACTTTTTCAAAGGCGGCCAACGCTTTATCTAAGTGCATTTGCTGATGGGCTGCAGAGAGTTGTACGCGAATTCGAGCTTCCCCTTTAGGCACAACAGGGAAGAAAAAGCCAATCACGTAAATATCTTCTTTCAATAACTCCGCTGCAAAAGATTGTGCCAATTTTGCATCGTGTAGCATTACCGGAACAATAGCCGATTCCCCATCTTTAAACGGCAAACCTGTTTTGCGCAAACCTGTTTTGAAATAGTTTACATTCCACTCCAGTTTGTCGCGCAAGTCGGTGGTTTCGTTGAGCATATCGAAAACAGCTATAGACGCCCCAACAATAGATGGGGCTAGTGAGTTGGAGAACAAATACGGACGAGAACGTTGTCGTAACATTTCGATGATTTCTTTTTTTCCGGTAGTGAAACCACCCATAGCACCACCCAAGGCTTTACCCAATGTACCGGTGATAATATCTACTCTTCCCATGGCATTTCTCAACTCAATGGAACCTCTTCCTGTTTTGCCGATGAATCCGGTAGCATGACACTCGTCTACCATCACCATGGCGTTATATTTATCGGCCAGGTCGCAGATTTTATCGATTTGAGCCACATAACCATCCATAGAGAAAACACCATCGGTTACAATTATGCGATGCTTTTGCGCTTGTGCTTTTTTGAGTTGTTCCTCCAAATCGGTCATGTCGTTGTTGGCATAGCGATAGCGCACCGATTTCGTTAAACGTACCCCATCAATGATAGAAGCATGATTTAACGCGTCAGAAATAATCGCATCGTTTTCGTCAAACAATGGTTCGAACACACCGCCATTGGCATCAAAAGCCGCTGCATAAAGTATGGTGTCTTCAGTTTGATGAAACGCTGCAATTTTTTGTTCCAAAGTTTTATGAATGTCTTGTGTGCCACAAATAAATCGCACACTCGACATCCCAAAGCCATGCGTATCGATAGCCTTTTTAGCCGCTTCAATCACTTTTGGATGCGATGATAATCCCAAGTAATTGTTGGCGCAAAAATTCAGTACAGTTTTGCCGCTATCGAGCTTAATTTCAGCATCCTGGGGCGAAACAATAATGCGTTCCGATTTGTATAAGCCGTTTTCCTTTATGTTCTCTAGTTCAGTACTTAATTTTTCTTTTATGGTGTACATAGCTTAATTTTTTGCCAAGATAATGGATTTTTCAGGCTTCAAAATTGAATGCAAGTTTTGCTATGCAAAGCGCTACTGAATCGCTACTTTTGTCCCACTTATTAAATTGACAACTAGCATGAAACCTTTCAGAACATTGCTCTATTACAAATATGCGCGTATTCCTAATGCGGAAGCGTTTTGCCTTGAGCATCAAGCATTTTGCGAGCGAATAGGTGTCGTGGGAAGAATCATTGTGGCTGACGAAGGTATTAACGGAACCATTTCGGGAACCATTGTTCAGTGCCAAAAATACATGGATAAGCTCAATGCCGATCCCGTTTTGAATGGTATTGATTTTAAGGTAGATGAGGTAGACGAGCCTTCGTTTATGGCTTTACATGTTCGCTTTAAACCCGAGATCGTCCATTCCGGATTGCGCGATGCTGCATTGGTTGACCCTACTGTAAAAACCGGAATTCATTTGGAACCCAAAGAATTCGCGAAAATGAAAGACGAAGACGATGTTGTGGTGTTGGATGTTCGCTCAAAATATGAACACGAGTTAGGGCATTTCAAAAATGCTATGCGATTAGATATCGATAACTTTAGAGAATTTCCGGAACAGTTGAATGCCATTCAAAATCTGAAGGGTAAAAAAATTCTTACGTATTGTACCGGAGGTATTAAGTGCGAAAAAGCAAGTGCATTCTTACTTTCACAAGGGTTTGAAAATGTATATCAATTGCATGGAGGTATTGTGAAATATGGTAAAGAGGCTCAAGGTAAAGATTTCGAAGGGAATTGTTACGTGTTCGATAAACGCGTTTCGGTACCCGTGAATTCAGTTAATCCCAATGTTGTATCCACGTGTAAAGTATGCGGAACATTATCTACCCATATGGTGAATTGCGCCAATGCCGAATGTAATGAACACTTTGTGTTGTGCGAAACATGTGGATGGGAAATGGATGGTTGCTGTTCTGCAACCTGCAAAGCGGCTTCTGCTAAACGGCCATATGACGGAACAGGATACTATTCCCGCTTTTAACTAAGTCTCAAAGAAATGTTAACCCTGCATGCACTTTATTGCAATTTCCGAGCATTTATCGTTTTTATTTTAGTTTAGCACATTGTAAAAATATTTATGAAGAAATTTGTTGCCGTAATTCTTGTTGTTATCTCTTTTTCTGCATTCGCTCAGAAAGATTCTACAAAAGCGAGTTTTTCTAAACGCTATACCAAATTCAGTAAAGACCGAATCGCAATAGATTTGAACGGAACCAATTGGATTCATAAAATTCCGGGATTGTCTATTAAGTGGTATTCTAGAGGAATTAACGTGTATTTCAACTACGATTTTCAAATTAAAAAATCGTTTTTTAGTATAGCCCCCGGTATTGGAGTAAGTTGTTCCAATATTTATCACCGTTCGGAAATGACCGATTCTACAGGACCAGGTATACAGTTTAAACCATTAACGAATCCTGATAATTACAAAGTCAATAAACTTTCGCTTACTTATATCGACATCCCTATTGAGTTTCGCTTTAGAACAAAACCGGATCGACTAGATAATTCGTGGAAGTTTGTTGCAGGTTTCAAAGCCGGCATTCGCGTTGACGGACATACCAAAACATCAACTAAAACACCAAAAGAGATTGTGAAACTTAAGCCCTTTCCGGATTTGAATTTGTTTCATGCCGGACCTTTTGTTCGAATTGGCTACTCCAGTTTTAATCTCACTGCTTACTATGGCATATTGGGTGTTTTCAAGAAAAATCGTGGTCCACAAGCCAACGAGTTTTCTGTAGGCATTTCTTTTAACGGTCTGTAAAATTTTCAGCGTTTTTTGCTGAAGGAATAACCGAGCAGCTTAATTAAACGCAATGGACAATTTACCTCTTTTTATTTTTCTATCGCTGATTGCAGAAATACTCGGTACTATTGGAGGTTTTGGCTCTTCACTTTTTTTTGTGCCGATTGCCAGTTACTTTATTGACCTGCATTCTGTATTGGGTATTACTGCAATGTTTCACGTAATGAGTAATATCACTAAACTATTTTTCTTTCGAAAGGGGTTCGATAAAAAATTGATTTTCTCCATCGGTATTCCCGCAGTACTGTTTGTGATAATAGGGGCAATACTTGGCAAGTTTGTACAAACACAAATATTGGAGATTCTTTTAGCTGTTTTCCTTATTGGGGTGAGCCTAACCTTTTTGATTTTTAAGGATATTGTTATCCGTCCAACGTTATTGAATGCCATTGGAGGAGGAGCGCTATCCGGCTTTATTGCCGGGCTAATTGGCACGGGTGGTGCAATAAGAGGGATAACACTAGCGGCTTTTAATCTTACTCGCGATTCATTTATTGCCACATCAGCGCTTATAGATCTAGGGATCGATTCCAGCAGAGGCATTGTGTATTACTTTAACGGCTATATTCATCGCGATGATTTGTATTTACTGCCCATGCTTTTGGTTGCGAGTATTTTGGGAACCTATATCGGGAAAAAGATTTTGGCTAAAATGAGCGAGAAGCAGTTTAAGCAAACGGTATTGGTGTTAGTCTTGATTACCGGAATTATTTCGTTGGTGAAAATCTTTTTTCCCTCCATAAAATCTTATCTTGATATTTGAAAGCATGCACATAAAAAAAATACTCTATCCAATAACGTGGCTGCTGAAAGTATTAGTGCGTGGCTATCAACTCATTATTTCGCCTAACTTTCCGCAGCAGTGTCGTTACACGCCAAGTTGCAGCCAGTATATGATTGAAGCATTAGAAAAGCATGGTCCAATCAAGGGTTTATATTTGGGTATAAAGCGAATTTTAAGCTGTCACCCTTGGGGAGGAAGTGGTTACGATCCCGTTCCATAATTTAGAAATAAATGTAGTTTTGATGTAAACCCTCTATATGAAAAAGAACTTCGTTATTGTGTTAGGAATCCTACTTTTTATATCGTTTTCTAGCATACATGCGCAAAAGGAAGACACTTTAACCCCTACACAACGCACAGCAGCTTTATATCTCGACACCGCAAAACTCCTACGAACACAAAGCAATTTCAAAGCAGCATTTCGATATATTCAGCAATCGGCCTTGTTGAACAATGCGGAGGCCTTAGTTTACCTGGCAAATGCTTACCAATTTGGCGAAGGCGTGGATACGAATATGACCGAAGCCGTAAAATGCTACAAAAGCGCTGCAGCGCTTGATAATCCCATCGGTTTATACTATTGGGGGTATATGCATTTGTATGGCTATGGGGTAGAGAAAAACTATACAACGGCAAAACAATATCTCGAGAAAGCAGACGCTCTAGATAATGTATTTGCCCATTATTTTTTAGCGCGCATATACGAGTTTGGTTATGGTGTGCCCAAAAACGACAGTATGGCGGTGTTGTTATACCAGAAAGGCGCTACCAAGGGCCATGCGGCTTCTATGTTTAGTTTGGGTTATCACTATGAAGAAGGACGGTGGGTTAAGCAAAACTATACAAAGGCAATGGAGTTGTATCAAGAGGCTGCAGAAAAAAACAATGGATCTGCTCAAGCCGCTCTGGGCTATCTCTATACCAGTGGTAAAGCCGTTCCTAAAGATTATGCGAAAGCAAATTATTGGTATCGTAAGGCCATAGAAAATGGAGATTCCCGAGCCTATTGCAATCTAGGTTATTCCTATGAAAAGGGCCGAGGAGTCCCTGTGGATGAACGAAAAGCTTTTCAGTTGTATGCTGAATCTGCGCGCAGTGGAGATGAGGTAGGGCAATGTAATTTAGGCGGGTGCTATCAATTTGAAATTGGTGTCGCTCGCGATTACGAAGAAGCCTTAAAGTGGTATAACGCATCAGCACAGCAAAGTTATCCGCCTGCGTACCGAAGACTGGCAAAAATGTATGAATCAGGTTATGGTGTGGTAAAAAACGATTCTGTAGCCTTTAGTTTATTTTTGAAAGCAGCAGAAATGGACGATATGAGTAGTCAATTTAATGTAGCATATTATTACCAACATGGAAAGGTGGTAAGCGCAGACACCACAATAGCTTTGTTATGGTATAAAAAGGCTGCATTAAACGGTGATGCCCAGGCTATGAACAATTATGCTTGGTTGTGCTTTATCAAAAAGGTGAATTTAGAAGAAGCGCTATTGATGATTGCCGATGCCATCCGCTTAGAGCCAAACGATAAAGAAAAACTCGATACTTATGCAGCGTTTTTATTTATGAATGGCAACTATGTTGATGCAGAGAAAAATCAACGAAAGTCGTTGGATTTAGGGGCTGATAAGGTAGTAGGGTATAATGAACGCTATGGAGATATTCTGTTTAAACTTGGGCGTGAAAAAGAAGCCTTGAAATATTGGCAACGCGAATTAAAATTCCCCAATCATAATAGGTTAGTAGAAGAAAAAGTAGCTCAAAAACGGTATATTGAATAACGTTTTTGAGTTACAACAAAGCTTGAATTGCAGTTTATGATATCGTCTTAATCCCTAATTCCACCAACTGTTTCACGTCCACAACAGCCGGAGCATCCATCATCAAATCTTTTCCACTGCTGGCTTTCGGGAAGGCCATTGCATCGCGGATGGTTTCACCACCGGTCATCAACATTACCCATCTGTCTAAACCAAATGCACAGCCACCGTGGGGAGGAGCACCGTAACGGAAAGCATTCAACATAAATCCGAATTTAGCATCCACTTCTTCAGGTGTTAATCCCAATTTAGCAAATACACGATCTTGTAAATCTTTCTGGTGAATACGAATAGAGCCCGATAGGATTTCATTGCCATTCATCACTAAGTCGTACGTTTGCGCACGAACACGTGTTGGGTCGCTGTCGAAGTATTGTAAATCTTCAGGATGTGGCGAACAGAACGGGTGGTGAACGAAAATAATGTCTCCGGTTTCTTCGTCTTTTTCAAACAATGGGAAGTCAATTACCCAAAGTACCGACCATGCATCTTTATCGAACCAGTTTTCTTTCTTCGCTAAATCCAAACGTAAGTCGCCAAGGGATTTACGCACTTTCGAAATTTTGTCGGCAGCAATCAAAATTAAATCTCCTTTTTCAGCATTAAACTGTTGGCCTATTTCACGTAGTTGTTCTTCGTTGAAAAACTTATCGATGCTTGATTTTACGGTTCCGTCTTCAGCAAAACGAATGTTTACTATTCCGCCCAAGCCACGGTGAGTAGCTTTCACGAATTCGGTAATTTCATCCAATTGTTTTCGTGTGTAGTTAGCGCATTTTTTTGCGTTGATACCCGCTACTAACCCGCCATTTTCAATCGCATTGTTGAATATGGCAAAATCCGTTTTGGGCAACACAGCGTTGAGCTCTACTATTTTACAGTCGAATCGCAAATCGGGTTTATCGCTTCCATAATATTTCATGGCATCGGCAAAAGTAATTCTTGGAAAATCTGCAAGTTCGATACCTTTAGCCTGTTTGAACACATGTTTAGTCATGCCTTCAAAATTTTGGAAAATATCTTCTTGCTCCACGAAACTCATTTCACAGTCGAGTTGGGTAAACTCGGGCTGACGATCACCTCTGAAATCCTCGTCACGGTAGCATTTCACTACTTGATAGTAGCGATCCATACCGGCCACCATCAACAACTGTTTCAAGATTTGTGGCGATTGTGGTAAAGCGTAAAATGATCCGTGTTGCAAACGGGAAGGTACTAAAAAGTCGCGCGCACCCTCAGGTGTAGACTTAATAAGGTTAGGTGTTTCAATCTCAATGAATCCCTGTCCGTCTAAGAACTCCCGCATTGCTTTAATCATCTTAGCGCGGGTAATCAGCGTGTCTTTTAGGTGAGGTCTGCGAATATCCAAATAACGATACTTTAAACGCAATTCTTCGCTACCATCGGTATTGTTTTCGATAGTAAACGGTGGCGTTTCCGATTCGTTTAAAACAACAAAGCCTTGTACATCAATTTCAATATCTCCTGTTGGGATATTAACATTTTTGGCTGAACGCTCCCGAACATTTCCTTTTACTTGAATTACATATTCTCGACCTAACTTAGTGGCGCTGTCGCATAATTCTCTATTGGAGTTTTGATCAAAAGAAAGCTGAGTAATGCCATATCGGTCGCGCAAATCGATAAAGACCAAGTGGCCAATATTGCGCACCCGCTGCACCCAGCCGGCTAAAGTTACTTCTTCTCCTTTGTGGTTAAGGCGTAATTCACCACAATTTTTTGTACGAAACATGCGTTTATAGTTTTTGAGGGCGTAAAAATACTTTTATTGACAAAACTTAATCTCCTTTTTTACAATAAAATAAAAATGATGTTGTTTACAACCAAAGTGCTATATTTAGCACTCTTTTAGGCATAACTTAATCTTGAAGCACTTAAAACATGAATTTTTTGACTAAACGTATACACTTATTCGTCACCCTATTGATGCTTATTCCATCCTTTTTGTTTGCTACGCACAACATGGGGAAAGACTTAGAATATAAGTGCCTTGGTGTAGTAGGTGGTAATTTACAGTACGAAGTAACCCTACGATACTACAGGAATTGTTGGGATAACTCCATCAATGGACAAGCTGCTTCTGCACCGGGTTCAATGACGTTAAATATTCGAAACCAATGTACGGGAACTACAAGTACAGCAACATTAAATATGGACAACACAGGAACATGTCCAAATAAATCGGGTTGTCAAGTAACAGCCTTATGTGCCTCGCAAATAAGCCAAAGTGGTTGTGGATGGGCCGGAAGTGGTAATCCTCCTTATCCTGGAGTTGAGTTATATATTTACAAGGCAGTAATTTTAGTGCCCATTGGTTGTGCGAACATTTTATTGGGGGTTACGGATTGTTGTAGAAATGGCTCTATATCCAATCTTCCTTCTCCGGGATCATTGGATGGAAGTATTCAGGCTTCAATCAACACTACCGTTGATCCGCAAACCGGTCAGCCGTATTGCAATACCTCAGTAGCCTTTACTACTTTGCCTGTAACTTTCGTTTGTGTAAACAATCCTGTGAATTTTAATCACGGTGCGGTGGATGTGGATGGCGATTCATTGGTGTATACTCAAGTTAATCCACTGCAAGGCGGAACCTTACCTTACACTAATATCAATTACAATGGAGGTTGGTCAGTAACAAACCCTGTTAAGACATCACCACCTAGTTCTTTTGGCTTTAACACACAAACAGGTCAGTTAACCTTTACTCCGGCAAGCACAGAACAAGATGTTTTAGCAATGCGTGTAGATGAGTATAGAAATGGAGTGTTGATTGGTTCAACTATGCGAGATATTCAACTTGTTGTTATCAACTGTTTGGTGTCTATCCCTAAGCAAGATACCATCAGTAATGTACAAAACGGAAACGCAACGGGTGGTTATACTGTTCAAGCTTGTCCGGGCACACAAGTAGAAATGAAAATATTAACTACTGACGTTGCAAACAAAAACTTAAACCTAACAAGCAATATTACTTCAATTCCTTCTGCAATTCCCGGTGCTTTATTCGACACATTACGTGTAGGAACTGCACCTTGGGATACAGTATATGCAAGAGTACGTTGGACACCAACGATAGCTGATACAGGCTGTCATTATTTTAATATCATAACCAAGAATGACGATTGTCCTATCAACGGAGCATCAACAAAAGTTTATCAGATTTGTGTACTCAATAAAGTAACTGTTTCTCCCCATTTTGCAGTTTATTGTGGAACACCTATCCAACTCAAAGCAACAGGTGGATCGAACTTTTCTTGGACCCCTCCAGCAGGATTGAGTGCAACGAATACCTACTCCCCGTTAGCGGCTCCACTTGTAGATACAAAGTATACTTTCTCCAGCGATTGTGGATCAGATACAGCACTTATTTTATCGCGCCCACCCTTTACCATGGATGCCGGTATCGGAGGTTCAATTTGCCGAAACGGCCAAATTCAATTGAACGCCTCGGTGGACAATACATATTCACCGTACAAAATCAAATGGGTTTCTTCAGCGGGCTTATTAGATCCTGTAACCGGATTACCTTCCGATAGTATTTTGAATCCGGTTGCAAGTCCTCCTTCTACGCAAACCTATACCGTTTATTTTACGGCCTCTAACGGTTGTGTCCGAACCGATACCGTTACCGTAAATGTTGCAGGAGTCGCTCCAGCTATAGTTGCCAAATCGGATGTAAACAATATTTGTCCTGGAAATCCGGTAAAGCTCACTATTGTAGCGAACCCTTCTGTTTGTGGTATACCTTTAGCTTTATGTGGCGGAAAGAACGTTGCTGCAACAGTAACGAATAGTCCTATTATTCAAGGAGGAGCAGGTTCTGCATATCCATCGCCTTATGGAAACTTTTTCAGAAGTGCTCGTCATCAATATTTAATTAGAGCGAGTGAGCTTGTGTCATTAGTAGGTTCGGGCGGACAAATAAAAAGTATTGGTCTAAAAATAGCTACATTAAACAGTACGTCTACTTTACAAGGGTTTACCATTCAAATGGGATGTACCAGCCAAGATAGTTTAACAGGCTACAACAACAACCTCATCACCGTATTTAATGCGAAGAATGTTACACCGCAGTTAGGTTGGAATACCCACACGCTCGATCAGTTTTATGACTGGGACGGTGTGTCGAATGTGATTGTTGATATTTGTTTTTCTAATCCCGCAGGTAGTGCTATTAACAATAAAATGGAAATCAATCCCACCACTTATCGATCGCAGTGGTACACGTGGAGTAATGCCGGAAGTCAGTGCGGAATTACGGGTTCCCAACCTTCAGTTCCCGTGTATGCAACCTTCTTCCAACGTCCTTCATTCCAATTCAATGTATGTGTGGCTGATTTATCGAATGCCAATATTAATTGGACACCAAGCTCCGGCCCTAATGCGCCTAACCCTCTAAACAACGATACAACTTTTGCCAATCCAATTAATACTACTCAATACATTGCCAATGTTATTGATCCTAATGGTTGTGTGGGTAGCGATTTTGTAACAGTTTTGGTCGACACTAGTTTGAAATTAGATGTTACGCCCGATACCTTTATTTGTTCGCTTGTGCCTATCCAATTACGCGCTAATATGACGGGTAGTCCTGTTCCGGGGCAACAGTTTACCTACACTTGGACTGCCTCTGTAGGAGCCGCTCCACCTTCCGGGATGGGTGCAGGTTTTGCCAATCCAATTGTGAATCCGACACAGCCAACCGTATATAAATGTGTTGTTACCGGAGGTTCGTGTGTGAAAACCGATAGTGTAAATGTTGTAGTGGGAAGTGGTTTGCCGGTTTCCTTACAAGTAGATTCCATTACTTGCTTTAACGCAGCCAATGGTAAGCTCAAGGTGGTACTATTGGGTGGAGTTCCACCGATGACCTATAATTGGAGTCCAAACCTTTCAACAACAGATTCTTTAGTAAACGTAGGGCCAAATACATATAGTGTAACCGTTACCGATAGTAAGGGTTGTGCTGGCTCAGCTACTGCTACTTTAACTCAACCAACTGCGTTAGTACTCGTTTTAGATTCAGTGAATATTAACTGTAATGCTGCAGGTAATGGTCAAGTAAACGCAACTGTTAGCGGAGGTACAACTCCGTATACCTACACTTGGAATCCTGCAAATACAAACAGTTCTTCTATTAATGCATTAACGCCCGGGTTGTATCAATTAACGGTAACAGATAATAAAGGCTGTTCCGTAACCGGTCAACGAAATATTGTTCAACCTACAGTACTATCAACAAGTATGGTGAGCAGCAATGCCACTTCGTTTGGCGGAACTGATGGTAAAGCCAAAGTTACGGCTTCAGGGGGAACAGCGCCATACACTTATTTATGGAGTGATGGCACTACAAACGATTCAATTGTCAATAAGCCGAAAGGAACTTACTATGTAACTGTTTGCGATGCTAATCTATGTTGTAAGCCCGACAGTGTATTTATCGCTGATCCGCCTCCAATTATTTTAACCTTTACTCAGTCCAATAATTTATGTTTTGGCGATTCGAATGCTATAGCAACCGTTTCGGCTGTTGGTGGTATTTTGCCTTACACATTCACTTGGAACAATGGTGTTGTAAACGACAGTGTTTTTGGTCTTAAGGCCGGAACTTATACTGTTACGGTGGCAGATAGTGCGGGAATTACTGTATCCGGAAATGTTACAATTACTTCACCTACTCCTATTAACATAACAATGGATAGTGTTTCGATTTTATGTTTTGGTGGAAACAACGGCTCTTTACAGGCTATTGTAAGTGGTGGTATACCAAATTATTCTTATGCTTGGACCGGAGGAACAACGGCTAATCCTAAAACTGGACTATCTTCAGGAACATATGTGGTAACTGTAACAGATGCTAACAGCTGTACTTCAAGCGCTACGGCTTATTTGTCACAACCCGATTCTCTGATCGCTACTATTCTTTCAACAACTCCAACCACCTGTTTTGGAAGCACTGATGGTGAAGCTACTGTACAAGCAACAGGAGGTACTGCAAATTATACTTATGCATGGAGCACTGGAGCTTCAACATCAGCCACTGCCAGCGATTTGCCTGCCGGGAATTGGACGGTAACAGTAACAGATGCCAACAATTGTACAACATCAACCAATCTTACCGTTACAGAGCCTGCACAAATTCAACTTACCATTACACCGGTGAGTGCTAGCTGTCAAGCTAGTAATGATGGTGGTGCTCAGGCTAATATTGTTGGAGGAACACCAAACTATAACTACGAGTGGGATGGCACAATTGGCGCTAATCCAACGAGTGGTTTGGCGGCCGGCAATCATAGTGTAACCGTTACCGATGCAAATGGTTGTTCTGTAAGCACAAACTACAATGTCGATACTGTTTATGTTTTACATGCCTCAGCTACACCAACAAATGCCAGTTGTGAAACGAGTAACGATGGTTCAGCTCTGGTAACCGCCAACGGAACACCGGGTTATACCTATGTTTGGGATGGAACTGTAGGCAGCAATCCGCAAACAGGATTAAGTACAGGAACGCACACCGTATCTGTGACAGATTCAAAAGGTTGTGCAACAACCACAACGTTTGTAGTTGACACCGATTATGTATTACATCCTGTTGCCACACCAACAAATGCTAGCTGTGCAACAAGTAATGATGGTTCTGCATTGGTAACTGCCAATGGAACTCCAGGCTATACCTATTCTTGGGATGGAACAGTTGGTGCAAATCCACAAGCAGGTTTAAGTGCAGGTTCACATAGCGTATCGGTAACCGATGCAAAAGGATGCGTGGCTTCCACAAGTTTTATCGTTGACACTAATTATGTTCTACATGCAACAGTTACACCGATTAACGCCAGTTGTGCAACAAGCGGTGATGGTTCGGCTTCTGTAGTAACCAACGGAACTCCGGGAAACACTTATGTTTGGGATGGTAATGCAGGGGCAAATCCAATCAATAATCTTGCTACTGGAACCCACGATGTTGTGGTAACGGATAGTAAAAATTGTGTTACGAGCGCAACATTCGTAATCGATACAAATTATGTTCTACGTGCTTCTTTGGCTGAAACTGATGCTACTTGTTTTGGTGCAGCTGATGGAGTAGTAACGGCAACACCTCTAAATGGTATTGCTAGCTACGGCTATGTTTGGTCTACAGGAATCGGTACTTCGAATACCACAACTTCTGCTGCCGGAATAGTAACAGTAACGGTAACCGATGCTAAGAATTGTGAGACAACTGTTTCTATTCAAGTGAACGAGCCTACGCCTATTGTAGTGTCTACCGGTGGAGTTGACCCTAATTGTCCGGGCAAATCCGATGGTTACGCATGGGCTTCAGCAAGTGGAGGAACAGGAGCGTTCAATTATTTATGGAGTACTTCATCTACTAAAGATTCTGTATTTCTCATTCCGGCAGGTACTTATACCGTAACCGCAACAGATGCTAACGCATGTACCGGAACCGGATCAGTTACGCTAGTTAACCCAATTTCAGTAGCTGTTGCAGTTACACAAACCGATATTACTTGTGCAAATGCCGATGATGGGAAAGCGGTAGTGATTGCTACCGGTGGCACACAACCATATTCTTATGTGTGGAGCGATAGCTACAATGGCGATGTAAGAAATAACATAGCTTCAGGTACTTATCAGATAACTGTTGCCGATGCAAAAGGTTGCGATACTATTTTGAATTTGGTATACGCTAATCCAACTCCAATTGAAATTTTGTTCGCTAAAACGGATTCTATTTCTTGTCCGCTATACAAAGACGGGAAAATTTATTTAGAAGTTCAGGGTGGGACTCCGGGAGCAACACAACCTTACACGTATTCTATTGATGGGACTTCATATCAAAATAGTTCTATTTTCGATAGTCTTGCGAATGGAACATATACAGTTTATATTAAGGATGCGAACGGTTGTGTGAAAGATACTACATTAGTTGTAGAGGCTCCGGAGGAATTGGTATTCCTTCTCGAACCTATGGATTCTATAGGTTTGGGTAAGTCGGTTACGATTTCACCCATTGTCAATAATTATCCGGCTGGTCAGATTAATGGCTATTCTTGGTCGCCATCTGATGGTTTGAGTTGCAGTGATTGTGCTAATCCTATAGCTTCTCCTTATTTTGAAACACAATACACATTAACTATTTACTATTGGAAAAATTGTGTGTCGAAAGGAACAGTGACTGTAAAAGTTGGCGAAGAGCCAGACTTTTATATACCAAATGCATTCTCTCCGAATGGAGATGGGAAGAACGATTTGTTAGAAGTATACGGAAGTGGATTAAAAACGGTAGGTCTTACCATATTTAACAGATGGGGCGAAAAAGTTTTCGACTCCAATAATCAATGGCAGGCTTGGGACGGCACCTACAAGGGCGTTCTAGTGAATCCGGGATTATATACTTACAATGCAGAATTGGAATATTTGAACGGAAGAAAAAAACATAAATTTGGAAGTATTACATTAATTCGATAAAAAAATATAACTTTATTACCTAACTACCGTATATCAAAACTAAGTAACTTAACCATGAAACGAATTTTATATACCTTAACTGCACTCTCGTTGTTTTCAATGAGTGCCGTAGCTCAAAGTTCAGGAGGCGCTGCAGATCCGCATTTCTCACAGTTTTACGGAGCACCGTTAACACTTAATCCTGCTATGACAGGAGCATTTGATTGTAATTATCGAATTACTGCTATATATAGAACACAATGGGGTTCTGTATTGAAAGAAGATGCAGTTCCAATGTTCAGTACACCGGCTATTGGATTAGACTTTAGAACAAACAAAGGTTTTACACCTAGTGGTGCCTTTGGTTTTGGTTTGAGTGGCTTGAGCGACCGTGCCGGACAATCGAAATTTATGACTAACCGTGTAGGTTTATCATTAGCCTATCACCAAGCATTGGATAGAAGAAGTGAGCATTTTGTAAGTGTTGGTTTTCAATCAGAAATTTGGCAACGTTCTATCAGTTATGATGGATTGCAATTCCCATTACAAAACAATAATGGTTCTTTTGATGGAACTTTACCTAATGGAGAATACTTAGTAAATAACAATTTCTTGTCGTGGGATATTTCTGCTGGTTTGTTGTATACCGGTCGTTTTGGAAGAAGCGGTCGTTCTAGTGGATACATTGGTGCTGCAGCACATCACTTAACACGTCCAACAGAATCTTTCTTGGGTGATAAAAGTGTTCGTGTGCCTATGAAGTTTACATTCCATGGAGGTTTCCGCTTTAAAGTAAAAGGACGTTTTGATGCACAACCTAAATTCATCTACATGAATCAGGGCGTGAGTCACGAGTTGAACATCGGTAACGATTTCAGATTTATTTTTGAAGAGCGTGAGCCGGAGGGCAATAACTTCCGTTTCGGAGCTATGTTCAGAATGGTAGGTGGCGATAACAAAGCGGCTTGGAAAGATAAAGTATTGAATCCGGAAGCTGTTATTTTAAATGCAGCAATTGAATTCTCTAAAATTACAGTGGGTGTAGCTTATGATATTAACGTATCGCAATTGGTAAATGCATCTAAAACCTTTGGTGCATTCGAAATTCACGCAGGTTATATTGGTTGCTTCCCAAGAACACGACCACAAACTATTTTCTGTCCTAAGTTTTAATACAACAAACATATTCAACAAAAAAGGCTACCGATCGGTAGCCTTTTTTGTTGGTTTAAATTCAATTATCTTAATGTTGATTTTGCCTTTGTTTCAGTTCTCGACAAAATTCTTTTGATGGAATTCTTCAAAAACGAATGATCGTTGAAAACCCTTGCGAACATTAAGCTGCCTTCAATCTCAGCTACAGATCGTTCTGCTAATTCGTTCGCGATTTCTTCGCTGTATTTATCTAAGTAAATCGTTTTTACAGCATGGAAAAAATCGGTGAAAAACTGCTTCACAAGATCTGCAAATTCCGGAATCATTAAGGCTGTTTCAACACCTACGTTGCCCATGAGCGAGCCTGTTTCATCATCCATGAAAATCTTCTCGGCACTTTCAAAGAGTAACTCCAAGCGTTTCGTTGGCGATTTCTTTTTATCGTAAGCATGAAAAAATACAGTGTCTTTGAAATATTGATGAACTGTGATAATTACTTTCTTCATCAACGCTTCTTTACTCGGAAAGTAGTGATATAAACTTCCTTTTTGTAAGCCGCATGCCGATGCAATATCACTCATCGAAGTGTGATAGTAACTTTGCTTCCTGAATAATTTCAGGGATTGCAAGATGATGAAGCTTTCGTCTACTTTTTGTTTCGGCACTGTTTTCGAGTTTAATCGGTATCAAGCGATTTACGGCTCAAAAATACCGTTCTAACATGATTTACCAAACGTTTGGTAGAAAAGAACAAGGATTAGCCACTAGCCACTAGCTTTTAGCCACTAGAAGAAGATTAAATGTCGTGGGTTGGTTATCCTTTTCTTCTAATAGCTAGCGGCTAGCATCTAGAAGCTTCTTCTAAAAAATGCGCCATTCAGTCAGTTCAGAATTCGGAACAAAAATTTTGTGTAGGTTTGGCAGGTATTTACAACTCATAAAGTTTTGGAATAAGTTTTGAGTTATACATTATTGTTATTTATTTGACAAACAAATTTTAGTATGAATATCAAAGAAGCGAAAGATTTTAAGAATTATGCAGTGAAGCATCATGGAATGAGCAGCATGCACGTGGAGAAATATATGGATGCAGTTGGACAAAGCGGTATTCATAACCTAACCCGAACGGTTATTGAGGAACGTCCGATGCCGTTTAGAGAGGTAGATGTTTTCTCTCGTTTGATGATGGATAGAATTATCTTCTTGGGTTCAGATGTAAACGATTATATCGCGAGTATTATTCAAGCGCAATTGTTGTTTTTGGAATCGTCTGATAACCGCAGCGATGTACAGATTTATATCAACTCCCCGGGCGGTGAAGTATATTCCGGTTTAGGCATTTACGACACTATGCAGTATGTGAATATGGATGTTGCGACTATCTGTACAGGTATGGCCGCTTCTATGGCTGCCGTGTTATTGTGTGCAGGGCAAAAAGGGAAACGTACTGCGTTGCGTCATGCACGAGTGATGATACATCAACCTCTTGGCGGTATTGGCGGTAAAACCAGCGATATCATGATTTCGTTGCAAGAGATGCGTAAAATCAAAGAAGAATTGTATGTGATTTTGGAGCAGCATTCCGGTCAGCCAATGGACAAAATTGTAAGAGATGCAGATCGCGATTATTGGATGCGTGCACAAGAAGCTAAAGAATATGGTATGATTGACGAGGTTTTAGTGAGAAATAAAGGTAATAAAGAAGCGTAAGGTTCGTTTGTACAACAAAAACTAACTGTTTACGTAATCAAAGAAGATGGCACAGAAGAAAGAAACAGAACAATCATGCTCGTTTTGCGGACGCAAAAAGAAAGAGGTGCAGTTGTTAATTACAGGCATTGATGGTCAGATATGCGATCAGTGTGTTACACAGGCACGTCATATCATCGAGGAAGAACTGAACGACAAGTCGAAAAACTTTAGTTATGTATTGCCGAAAGGCGTGAAGCCAAAAGACATATCCTCTTTCTTGGATCAATATGTAATTGGACAAGAGGATGCAAAAAAATATTTATCAGTGGCGGTTTACAATCACTACAAGCGTTTGAACCAACGTATTGATGATGAAGTAGAGATTGAAAAATCTAATATTTTAGTGGTTGGACAAACCGGAACAGGAAAAACATTATTGGCGAAAACCATTGCTAAATATTTAAATGTTCCTTTCACCATTGTAGATGCTACTGTGTTTACAGAAGCAGGTTATGTGGGCGAAGATGTAGAAAGTATTTTGTCGCGTTTGTTACAGTCTTGCGATTATAATGTGGAAGCAGCTGAGCGTGGTATCATTTATGTGGATGAAGTGGACAAAATTGCCCGAAAAAGCGATAATCCATCCATAACTAGAGATGTGTCAGGCGAAGGTGTTCAACAAGGCTTATTGAAGCTATTAGAGGGTACGGATGTACTCGTGCCACCTCAAGGCGGAAGAAAGCATCCTGATGCGAAAATGGTGAAGCTCAATACTTCGAATATTCTTTTCATTTGTGGCGGAGCGTTTGAAGGCATCGACAAGATGATTGCATCGCGTTTGAATCAAGCCAAAATTGGTTTCAAGAAAGGACGCGATAAAGAGAAAATGGATAACGAGAATTTCTTGCAATACGTTTCTCCGGCTGATATTCGTTCGTTCGGATTGATTCCTGAATTGATAGGTCGTCTGCCTGTATTGGTGCATTTAGATCCATTGAGCAAAGAAGCATTAATGGCGATTTTAGAAGAGCCGAAAAATGCTTTGTTGAAACAGTATCAGAAACTGTTCAAGTTGGAAGGTATTAAATTGGAGTTTGCTAAAGATGCGAAAGAGTTCATGGTAGAAAAAGCTATGGAATACAACTTAGGCGCACGAGGTTTACGATCGATTTGCGAAGCGGTGATGACGGATGCGATGTATGAATTGCCTTCGGAGGAAGGGATAGAGCGCTTTACCATTAACCGCGACTATTGCGAAGAAAAATTCAACCGATTAAACGTAAATAAATTGATGGTGGCTTAAGTTCGATTAAACCTTTAGCTTTTTTCGAGTCTTATGTTTAAAATGTTCTTTTTTTATTGGGGCTGACAGGTATTGACGGGAGGTCATGTCGGTAAACTTGCATGCAGTGGGTGTACATAGCACTTTAATCCATGTACAACAAACAATAACTGGCGAAGAATCTTTCGCTATGGCTGCTTAATCTTAGAGATTAACCACCATTTTCTCCTCGCTTGAGGCTACTTACACAGCGAGCTAGAAATCAAAAACTAGTGGCTTATTTGAAAGGTGCGTCATTCACATCTTTTGAAGACATTTTCGAATGCACGGAATAGTGTGGTGGGTTTCTTAACACGCATTATTCTCGGCAATTAATAAGGAACTAAGCATGTAGTAGGTCTATCTTCATCTTGTCCGGACGCGGGTTCAAATCCCGCCAGCTCCACATTGGTTTTGGAATACTACTTGAATTGTAGTTTTTCCAATACCATATGAAACAAATTCTGCAAAATTTTAGTGACCCCAAAGGCTATCCTCAGTCTTAGTTTGTTGTAAACTAAGACTGCTAATAGTTTAAATTCTTATCTATACAGAATTTTCGTAAAATACGCAAAAATTCATTCATAGATTATTCATCCGAGAATTAGTATAAATCATCTTATACTGATAATTTTACGAGATACAGTTTCTTTAGTGCTCAATTCAGCAATATATAAAGAAGAATATAGTCCAATCGGCATAACGGTTTCATTGCTTTCAAAATTTGAAATAGTATATACTAATTTACCTGCTAAGTCATAAAGACGAAATTCAATTGGTTTTATGTCACTGCCTTCCCAAGCAACAATATTTCTTCCATTATACGAACTGTAATACGAATAAAGCATAATACCATTTTCTTTATCATTAATATTCGTGGGATTAACTTGTACAATGTTTGACCTAGAGGAACTATAATCATCAACTTTAAATGAAGGTACACAACCTTGGGGATTTACAACTTCGATTTGGTATAAATATGGAGGGGAGGAAGGGAATATATCTGTGTAACTTAGATTTGTAGATGCAACTTGAGCAATCTGTTGCATATTTTGAATTGAAGATCCACGGAATATGTTATAGAAACCTGAATTGAATCCAATGTAGCTATTCCAAATTAGGTTGACCTCATTGTTAACTCCAAGGTTTGATGTTAGGTGTATGGTTTGGTGAGGCGGACTATATTGAGACTCTCCACAAGCATCTACCGTGGTAATAACGTATCGATTACTTTGTTGTTGAGGGTTAGAAGAATAATCAATATAGGTGCTAAAATTACCGAAAGCTTGTTTACGTATTAATTGGAATTGATTAGCAATACTAGACTCTTTGTATATTTTGAACGAGTCAATTCCATAGCCAGTTGCTTTTTCCCAAATAATTACATTTTTTCCGCTTGATTGGTCAACACTTACAATACAAATCTGTTGTTCGTTGTAGCTAGTGTTTGAGTTAACAGCCTCTACATCATTATATGTGCAGCCATCGGTGCCAAGAACTGTAACACTATAGTTTCCAGTCTGATTAACGCTAATCGTTTGGGTTTGAGCTCCAGTGCTCCATAAATAGTTCGCAAATCCACTGCCTGCATTTAAAATGACAGAGCCAGGTCCGCAATATGATGTAGGCCCATTTGGAATAATTTTGTAGTTGGAAATTGTTGGAGGGATTACAGTTATAGTCTTGTTATCTGTAAGGGTACATCCATTTTGAGAAATTACAGTTACGCTATATGTTCCACTCTGACCAACACTAATTGACGGTGTATTAGCTCCATTTGACCATGAATAACTTGAATAGCTAGCGCCTGCATTTAAAGTCGCCAAACTGCCTTGACAAATAGTTGTGGAACCATTAACGCTAATTTGAAAACTACCACTATTAATAACATTATATGCTATAGTTGCACTTGCTGTTGCATTGTTTGCGTCTGTTACTGTTACAGAATAAGAGGAATTCTGTGTAATTATTGCCGATGGATTGGAACAATTATTACAACTTAATGTGTTACCAGTAGAACTCCATGTATATGAGTAAGGAGAATATCCGTTTGAAATAGTGGCGTTTAAGTTAGCTGATGAACCGCTGCAAACACTTTTATTGTTTCCCAATGTTACTGAGAAATTACCAGGAGTGCATGTTGGTGAGACACCATAAGAAACAAATGACGATGTTTGTCCAGTATCAACTAATGGAGTATTCTGATTTGAATTTATTAATCTTATATAATAACGAAAACCAGTAACGGCCTCCCAATCTACTTTTGACAAAGTTACTATATCCGTTACGGCTGTAATTTTTATTCGAAGTTTGTATTGACCAGGAAGGCCACAAGCATTACCTGTTATTTTGATACATCCGTTTTCATTCCCTACATATGTATTGTTAAATTTATTACTAGACCAACACATCCCTGGGGGTAAATTCTCGATGCTATCGAATCTTAATGATTGAATTGTGACTAATTGACCTGCCATCCTCAAAGTATCAAAACATTTAAATTGTATTGTTGTGCTTTGTGAAGTGCCATTAATAACTGGGGCAAGGTTTTGAGATGTAGGACTAAATCCAGTTTGTGATACAATAGCAGGAGTGCAAATGCTAGTTCCAGAGTTCATGCATGATTGCGCTTCTGTATTTGTAAATAATAGTAAGGTAAATAGTGTTGTTAAGTTGAGGTATTTCATAAGCAAAAGATTTTAAATTAAAAATTGATGGATAAAATTACATTATTAATACAATTTAAATGAGATATGTTATAGTTATGATTTAAAACACTAATCTTTCAATTTTAGATAGGCTAAGGCAAATACGCCTAACCAAATTAAACCTTTAATGAGAAAAAACAGGAATCCAGCGATTCCTATTTTTTTAAGGTAAGGTGAGCTATTTTTTAAGAAGTTGAACATCGTTTAAACAATTTTATCGAAACCTGTATAGGGTTGCAATGCTTTAGGAATGTATATGCCGTCTTCTTTCTGGTGATTTTCCAAAATGCCAGCCACAATTCGGGGCAAAGCCATGGCGCTTCCGTTCAAGGAATGGCAAAGCGTAGTTTTCTTGTTTTCATCTCGGAAACGCACTTTCATTCGATTGGTTTGATAGGTCTCAAAGTTAGATACAGAGCTAACTTCCAGCCATCGTTGTTGCGCGGTACTATACACTTCAAAGTCGTACGTTAAGGCAGACGAGAAACTCATATCGCCTCCACACAATCTCAAAATTCGGTAGGGTAATTCTAGCGCTTGCAATAACGATTCTACGTGTGCGCACATACTATCCAATGTTTCGTATGATTTTGCGGGGTGTTGAATTTGAACAATTTCTACTTTATCGAATTGATGCACACGATTTAATCCGCGTACATCTTTTCCGTAAGAACCAGCCTCTCTTCTGAAACATGGCGAGTAGGCCGTCATTTTAATTGGTAACTGCTTTTCGTCAAAAATTTCATCGCGAACAATATTCGTAACAGGCACTTCAGCCGTAGGAATCAAATACAGATTATCGGCCGTGGCGTAATACATTTGACCTTCTTTGTCGGGCAATTGACCTGTGCCGAAAGCAGATGCTTCGTTCACCATGTGTGGCGGAATTACTTCGTTGTAGCCGGCCTCAATCGCTCTATCCAAGAAAAAAGAAATCAATGCACGTTGTAATTTTGCGCCTTTTCCTTTGTAAACAGGGAATCCTGCACCGGTAATTTTTACGCCTAATTCCAAATCGAACAAATCATATTTTTTGCCTAACTCCCAGTGTGGCTGTGCATTGGCGTGTAATACAGGGATGTCGCCTACTTGTTTAGCTACAATATTGTCTTCAGCTGTTTTTCCTTTCGGTACCAGATCGCACGGAAGGTTCGGCAATTGTACTAATAAATCGAATTGTCTTTTTTCCGTTTCGGCAAAGCGGTTCGTTAATGTAGCGCTTTCCTCTTTCAAACTCAATGTTTCCGACTTTTTAGCTTCGGCTTCATCTTTTTTCCCTTCTTTGAACAACACACCAATTTCTTTCGCAATGGCATTTTCGCGGCTTCTGATATCGTCTAATTGCTTCTGTATGGCTCTTCGCTCTTCATCGGCTTGTAGAATTTCGTCCACCAAATGAAGATCCGAAAAGTTCTTCACGCTCAGTTTCTGTTTCACTAATTCGGGCGACTGGCGGATGATTTGAATTTCTATCATGACTTTTTAAAATTATGCTGCGAAGCTAAAAAAAAGGGAATATTCTTTGTGTATTCGCGCCTTTTCGTGTTCGATTTCTGCGTTAATATTTGGCAAATTGACATTTTGGTCAATTAATTCCTTATTTTTGACACAAAATTAAGAATCATGTTTGGCTTAGGAACACCTGAAATTATAATTATTCTAGTCGTTGTTTTGTTGTTGTTTGGTGGTAAAAAAATACCTGAATTGATGCGAGGCCTTGGACAAGGTGTGCGTGAATTCAATGCTGCTAAAGCCAACATCAAAACAGAAATTGAAGAGGGCATGCGCGAAAAGCCTACCCCTGTACAACCAACAGAAAAGAAAGAAGAAGCATAACTATTGCTTTTTTAAATCACTTGCCGCGAGTTGTCTCTCGGCATTTTTTATTGTTTCATTTTAATTTATCTCCCTTTATTTCGTGAGTTCATACAACACTATACGCTCCCTTCAAACGGCTTTAACAGCAGGCGAAACCACGGTTTCTGCCATTGTTGATCAATACATCAAAACGATTGATGCTAAAAAGCAGCTCAATGCTTTTTTAGAAGTATTTAGTGAAGAAGCACAACAGCGTGCTTTACAGCTAGATGAGAAAAGAAAATCAGGGCAGCCGTTAGGTAAATTGCACGGTTTAGTGATTGGCATTAAGGATAACATTTGTTATGCCGGACATAAAGTGACCGGTGGTTCTAAGATTTTAGAAAACTTCACATCGATTTATAATGCTACCGTGGTAGAACGTTTATTGGCTGAAGATGCCATTATTATTGGGCGTTTGAACTGTGATGAATTTGCGATGGGTTCCAGCAACGAAAATTCGGCCTACGGAAATGTGAAAAATGCATTGGATGAAACCCGTGTGCCGGGCGGTTCTTCAGGTGGTTCAGCTGTGGCGGTGCAAGCCGATTTATGTCATGCTACATTGGGAAGCGATACCGGAGGTTCTATTCGTCAGCCTGCATCGTTTTGCGGAGTGGTAGGTGTGAAACCCACGTATGGCTTGGTTTCTCGTTATGGCTTGTTGGCTTATGCTTCATCGTTCGATCAAATAGGTCCATTGACAAAATCTGTTGAAGATTCGGCTTTGATTTTGGAAGTGATTGCCGGTGCCGATGATTTCGATAGCACAGCATCACAAAAACCTATCCCTGCTTACACTTCGCAAACTTTTCCCGGCAAAGCAAAAATTGCTGTATTGAAAAATACTGTTGATCATCCCGGTATTCATGCCGATGTGAAACAAGCAACGGAAACCTTTATTGCCGATTTGAAAACGAAAGGGCACAGTGTGGAAGAAGTTGCTTTCGATTTAATGGATTATTTGATTCCTACATATTATGTTTTGACTACGGCTGAAGCTTCGTCAAACTTAGCGCGTTACGATGGTGTACATTTTGGGTTCCGTTCACCGAATGCGGTGGATATGGAAACCGTGTACAAAAAATCGCGTAGTGAGGGCTTTGGAAAAGAAGTGAAGAACAGAATTATGTTGGGCACCTTTGTGTTGAGTTCGGGATATTACGATGCGTACTATTCAAGAGCACAAAAAGTGCGTAGAATTTTGAAAGAGCAAATCAGAGCTATTTTCAAGGACTACGATTTTATTTTGATGCCAACAGCACCATCAGTCGCTTTCAAAATTGGTGAAAAAACGGACGATCCAATTGCGATGTACTTAGCGGATATATACACGGTTTTGGCCAATTTGGTGGCCATTCCGGGCTTGTCAATTCCGGTGGCGAAAGATGCACAAGGCTTGCCGATTGGCATTCAGCTGATGTCGGATAAATTCGAAGAAGGAAAATTGATGGCTTTTGCAAAGGAAATTGGCTTCTAGAAAAATTGCAGAAATCAGATATCTTAAATTAATAAATCTTATATACCATGGCTCTACCCAACGTATTCACTAAAGAAGTTGCCGATAGTTTAATTGCGCGTATTAATACTTTAACACCTGAAAGTAAGGCGCAATGGGGAAAAATGAGTGTTGCGCAAATGTTGGCGCATTGCAATGTAACCTACGAATATGTGTATGAAGATAAATACGCAAAGCCAAATGTTTTCATGCGCTTTATTTTGAAAACATTGGTAAAGAAAACAGTGATAAGCGAGAATCCATACCAGCACAATGGAAATACCGGTCCTGATTTTATTATCAAAAATGAACCGGAATTTGTTGCTCAAAAAAATCGCTTAATTGGTTTCATCACCAAAACCCAAGAACTTGGCGCTTCGCATTTCGAAGGAAAAGAATCGCATTCCTTTGGCACGTTGACCGCTTCAGAATGGAACAATATGTTTTACAAACATTTGAACCATCACTTGGGGCAGTTTGGTGTGTAAGCCACTGTTTTTATATTGTTTTTCTGTTTTAAGGTATAGCGAATTTTCGACAAACAGTGTTTCAAAAGAGATGATATACTTTTGAAGGAGTCCTTGTTGTTTCTCTTTTCCCTCTAAAAACCCTCCTTTTTTCACAAATTCTGCCAAAACCTTTTAAATTAGCGATTCTCAAAAAACCGATGATAACGTATATTAAAGGAAAGCTAGTTGAAAAGACCCCCACAAGTGTTATTCTTGATCGGGACGGTTTCGGCTATTTATTGAAAATTTCGCTTAATACGTACTCTGCTATTCAGTCGTTGGAGCATTGTATGCTCTATACTTCGCTGGTGGTGAAGAATGAAAATCAATCGGTTGTAGGTTACGACCTATACGGCTTTGCCACCGAGCAAGAGCGCGACTTGTTCGAACGGATGATTTCGGTTTCAGGGGTCGGTGCATCAACAGCCCGTATGATGCTCTCTTCGTTCAAGCCCGATGAGGTGATACAAGCCATTATTTCGGAGAACGAAGGCATGATTCAATCGGTAAAAGGCATTGGTCCGAAGTCGGCCAAACGCATCATTTTAGAGCTGAAAGATAAAGTGGGTAAGCCTTTGGGTGATAATGCAGAAATATCTGTGAAAGTCCACAATAATAATCGTGAAGAAGCGTTAAATGCACTTGTTACGCTTGGGTTTGGCAAACCGGCTATTGAGAAAGTGCTCAATCGGTTGCTGATGGCTAATCCAAGTTTAGGCGTTGAGACATTGATAAAAGAGGGGTTAAAAGTTTTATAACAAAAAAATATTTGCTCATAAGCTACGTGCTGTTTTTGATTTTTTTAGATGACGATTCGACATATTGTAATTAGTAGTTTTGCAGGTTTCACGGTGTTTACAGCGTTGATTGGGTATTCCGGTCAGCGAACACAAAAGATGCTCTATCCGGTGGCTGCCGAGCCAAGTCCTTTGCCCGATTCCCCTTCCAGCACCCTGAAATATCCGATTAAAGAACACAGTGGTGATCACGTTACCGACAAGCCGAAAGATCCTTTCTATTTGCCGGATCCGTCTAACATCAAAAAAGATGTGGAATACGATCCCACTTCAGGCAAATATGTTGTTACCGAAAAAGTGGGCGATCAGAACGTAAAAGAACCCCTTTACCTCACCTACGAGGAATACTTAAAATATACCGAGAAACAAGAACGAGATGCTTATTTCAAAAGCCGTTCGAATGCCGTTCAATTGATTGAGCAAAAAGGTTTGATTCCTTCGGTGGACATGAAAAATCCGATTTTAGATCGTTTGTTCGGTGGAACTAAAATCGAAATTAAACCGCAAGGAAATTTAGAGTTAACACTTGGTGGTAGTTCGCAGAAAATCGATAATCCTAACATTCCATTGCGTAACAGAAAGACCGGAGGAATGGACTTCGACATGAATATCAACATGAACGTGATTGGTAAGATTGGCGATAAAGTGCAGTTAGGAATTAAGTATAATACACAATCGGGTTTTGATTTTGATAATCAGGTGAAATTAGGTTGGACGGGTGATGAAGATGATATTGTAAAAGAAATATCCATTGGAAACGTAAGTCTTCCTTTGCCTACGCGATTGATTAGCGGAAGTCAGGCGCTGTTTGGTTTGAAGACTAAATTGCAATTCGGACGATTGACGTGGACGAGCATTATTTCGCAACAGAAATCCAAGCGAGAATCAGTTGTAATTGAAAACGGAACACAACGAACTCCGTTTGAAATCAAGGCCGACCAATACGATGAAAACCGCCACTATTTCTTGGGACAGTATTTCTACAACCAATACGATTATGCACTTTCAGGCTTACCGATTATTAAATCGGTGAACAATATAACGCGTATGGAAGTATGGGTAACCAATCGTAACGGTACAACTCAAAACGTACGGGATGTAGTAGCATTGGCTGATTTGGGAGAAAAAACACCCTATCATTATCCGGCAAACCCAATTGCTGATAAGCATGCCAGCAATGATGCGAACAGCTTGTATTCCACCCTTGTTGCAAGTCCGAACACCCGATTTATTAACAACACGGTTACTGATTTAACGGCTAAAGTAGGATTAGTTAATGGTGAAGATTTCGAGAAAACATATGCGCGAAGACTCGCTACAACGGAGTATACCTATAACCCACAACTTGGATTTTTATCGTTGAACAGTTCACTCAACCCGAACGAGGTGTTAGCGGTGGCGTATCAATACGAGGTAAACGGAAAGATTTATCAGGTGGGTGAGTTTGCCGATCAAATACCACCGGATTCGAATACCACCAGCAAGGTGTTGTATTTGAAATTGTTGAAAGGAACAACGGTTCGCGTACGCAATCCGATATGGAATTTGATGATGAAGAACGTTTATTCTCTAGGCGCTTTTCAAGTAAGTAATGATGAGTTTCGTTTAGATATTACTTACAACGATCCGGGTGGAGGGGAGAAAAGATATATGCCCAAAGGCTGTTTGAAAGGTGTACAGTTGTTGAAAGTGATGAACCTCGATAACGTAAATACCAATAACGATGCACAGCCCGATGGTTTGTTTGACTTTATTCCCGGAGTCACGATTATTCCAACTACAGGGCGTTTAATCTTCCCGGTGAAAGAGCCTTTTGGTCAACGTTTGCGCGATAAGTTTACTGAATGCGGATCAGGACAGGTGGCCGATCAATATGTGTATGATCAACTCTATGATTCAACAAAATTTGTAGCGCAACAATATCCTGAATACAATCGTTTCGTAATTAAAGGACAATACAAAGGAACAAACAGTAAAGAGATTTCGTTGGGTGGTTTCAATATCCCAAGAGGCTCTGTGGTGGTTACAGCCGGAGGGCAGAAGTTGAAAGAAGATGTAGACTTTTCGGTTGATTATTCGTTGGGGAAAGTAACGATTTTGAATCAAGGGATTTTGAATTCCGGCCAGCAAATAAAAATCGATTACGAGAACAATAATCAATTCGGGTTCCAAGTGAAATCGCTGATGGGGACGCGTTTGGATTATCGCATCAGTAAGAAATTCAATATTGGTGCAACAGTAATGCGATTAACGGAAAGGCCGTTTACACAAAAAGTTAATATCGGTGAAGACCCAATTTCGAATACCATTTTTGGTGCTGATATTCGATATGAAACAGATGCACCTTGGTTAACAAAGGCTTTAGATAAATTGCCTTTATATGCCACGAAGGAAATGTCTACGATTTCGGCCTATGCCGAGTTTGCGCATTTAGCACCTAGTCACCAAAAGGCAATTAATGACGAGAATGGGAAAGGCCAAGTATACGTTGATGATTTTGAAGGCGCCAATTCTTCCTACTCTATTAAAGAACCGGTTACCAACTGGAAGTTAGCCTCTCCACCACAAGACGCACCGGGACCAAATGGTAAAGAATTATTTCCGGAAGCGAAATTTTCTAACGATTTGCGTTATGGATTTAATCGTGCAAAGTTAGCTTGGTACAAAATTGATAATACTTTTTATGCTACCGGAACACTTACTCCGCAAGTCTTTAAAGACAATCCGGGGTTATTGAATGATCCGTATGTACGTATTATCAAGCAAAGTGAAGTATTTCCGAATCGACCGAATCAAAACGCTATTGATAATAATATTTATACACTTGATTTGGCTTTTTTCCCTAAAGAGAGAGGACCTTACAATTATGAAGATAAATTGGGTATTACACCCGGAGTTTCGATGGGTGTGAATGCCGATGGTAGTTTGAAAGACCCAGAAACCCGTTGGGGGGGTATAATGCGTTCTTTAGAGAATACCGATTTGGAAGCCAACAACACTGAATTTGTTGAATTTTGGTTGATGGATCCGTTTTCAAAAAGCCCTACCAGCTCAGGAGGTAAATTGTATTTGAATTTAGGAAACGTGTCGGAAGATATCTTACGCGATTCGAGAATGCAATTTGAAAACGGTTTAAGTAATGATAAAACAAGCACTGATTCAACCAATTGGGGTAGAGTGCCAAAGATTGCACCCTTAGTGAATGCATTTGATAATGATCCGGCAAAAAGACCAGAGCAGGATAAAGGTTTGGATGGAATGACAAATGCAGAAGAGACCGAGCGATATACATCCACTTTTCTCGCAAATGTTGGTGGCTTTATGTTGCCCGGAGCCACTCAAAAGTTAGTGGATGATCCGTCTTCAGATAATTATTTATACTATTTAGATCAATCGATTGAGTCGGAGCCATCTATATTGCAACGGTATAAGAACTACAATAATCACGAGAACAATTCACCTGTTCAAAACGGCAATTCTCAATTAACGAATTCCGGTTCATCCATTCCTGATGTAGAAGATTTAAATCGAGATAATACGTTGAACGAAACAGAAGCTTATTATCAGTATCGTGTAGATATGTTGCCGGGTATGGATGAGTCGAATAACAAGTATATTATTTCGCATGTTGATGTACCTGCGGCATCAGGTGTACCTGAAGGAAAGTGGTTGCAATTTAGAATCCCTATTCGCGAATATGATAACCGTGTGGGTAACATTCCCGATTTCAAATCGATTCAGTTTATGCGAATGTTTGTACATGGCTGGAGCGATAGTGTGGTATTGCGTTTCGCAACAATAGATTTAGTGCGCAACCAATGGCGTGCATATAATTTGCCGATTGACCCCGGATCCGATAATACTCCAATTGATCCTGAAAGTCAGACCCGATTCAGTGTAACGAAGGTGAGTATTGAGGAAAATAGCTCAAAAAATCCGGTGAATTATGTTTTGCCACCCAATATTGAGCGAACACAAACCATTGGAACTCAAACCAATCAATTCGTTGCCCAAAACGAACAAGCCATGGCATTAAACGTTTGCGGTTTGGAAGATGGGAAATCAAAAGCGGTATTCAAAAACTTGACCCTTGATGTAAGAAGATACAAGCGGTTAAAAATGTTTGTGCATGCCAATCGCAAGGATGGTGCTATTCCGGTGAAAGACAGGGAAGTAACAGCTTTTGTTCGTTTAGGTACCGACTTTAAAGACAATTATTACCAATACGAGATTCCGTTGAAAATGACTGCTGACGGTTCTGTGTATAGTAATGATGTAACCGCAGATAGAGATTCAGTATGGCCATCCAGTAACACGGTAGATATCTCGTTAGAGGAGTTGGTGAATTTGAAACTTGCGCGTAATGCGCAAGACGGTTATCCAAAAACTGTACCTTACACCATAACGTCCAATGGAAGAATTTTGACTATTGTGGGTAATCCGGATTTAGGAAGTGTTAAGACTGTGATGTTGGGTATTAAGAATCCTTTGCGTGGTGATGCCAATAATCCGCTATCGGATGCTGATGATGGGCAATCCAAATGTGTTGAGGTATGGTTTAATGAATTGCGTTTGAGCGATTTTGATGAACGTGGCGGATCTGCGGCTTTAGCTGAAGTTGCCATAAAGTTAGCAGATTTCGGAGTGTTGAATCTTTCCGGAAATATGCATACAAGAGGATTTGGGCAAATCGAACAGAAGATTGATAAGCGTTATAAAGACAATATGTATCAATATTCAGTGTCTTCGAATTTGGAGCTCGGAAAGTTATTGCCGGAGAAAGCAGGTATTCGTATTCCGTTTTATGGCGGAATTAGTCAAATCTTCAGCACACCGGAGTTTGATCCGTATCAGTTGGACGTGAGTTCAAAGACAATGATTGCGAGTTTAAAAACAAAGCACGGTGGCGATTCTGCAAAAAACTATTTACGCCAGATTCAGACCATTACAACCCGCAGAGGATATAATTTTTCAGGTGTTCGATTTATGCCAAAGTTAAAGGCAAAGAGTCCGCAAATATGGGATCCGGGTAATTTTGCCTTTACCTATTCATTTAATGAGTTGTTGTTTACCGATCCGTTTATCGAGAAAAATTCAAAGAAAGATTATTACGGACAAATTACATGGAATTATGCTCCACAGGCGAAAGAGTTTACGCCTTTCAAGAAATTGATTAAATCAAAATCGAAGTGGTTAGATATCATTCGTGATTTCAATATAAATTTATTGCCTGCAACGTTGAGTTTTAATACAGACATGAGTCGACAGTTTGGTGTGATTCAACTTCGTGCATTGGGCGACAATGATTATGCTGTTCCCGCCACATACAATAAGTTTTTCAAATGGAATCGTTCATATGTATTCAAATATAATCCGTTTAAATCGCTGAGCATCGACTATGCAGCGAATAATCAATCCCGAATTGATGAACCGGATGGGGCCATCGATACGAAAGCAGAGAAGGATATTATTTGGAATAACATTGGGAAGGGAGGTCGTAATACGAATTACAACCAAACTTTCAACGTTGGTTATACTTTACCTATCAATAAAATTCCTTTGTTTGATTTTATCACAGCCAATGTTAGTTATAACACTGGTTACGCATGGACCGCTTCTCCGCAAGTACGAGATTCAGCAACGAATGGTTTTAAAGCGAATCCGCTTGGAAATTTAATTACGAATAATCAGGCAGACAAAGCTAAGGTAGATTTCAACTTTAAAAAGATTTATGACAAGGTGCCATTCCTGAAAACATACAGCACTCCGAGTCAAAATCCGGGAGATAAAAAAGAGAACCAGAAGAAAAGAGAGGCTGTTCGTAAAGCACGAGAGAAAATCAGTGAAGACATTGATAAGTTGAAAGAGAAGCGAGAAAAGTTGAAAGCGGATCTTGTATCAACGAACAACGATGTTAATTTAACTGATTCTGCACGAGCAGTAAAGGTTAAGCAAATTAAGAAAGACATTAAGGTTGTGAAGCGTCAGATTCGGCAGAAACGAAAAGACTACAACGCCAAACAAATGCCACCGGATCCGTTTATCTCTATAGTGATGCGACCGTTACTTTCACTACGAAAAATTTCGTTGGAGTACAAAGAAACCAAGAGTACTACATTGCCCGGATTTATGCCTTCCAGCCAAATTCTCGGAAACGATATTAAGCAAAGCGCTCCGGGATATGGTTTTGCGTTTGGTGCTCAACCTGGCGACAGGTTTTTCTATGGTGCCGATAATAAAACGAGAGATCAATGGTTAGATCGTGCTGCCGATAAAGGCTGGATTACAGCCGATACATTGTTGAATCAAAAATTTATTCAAACACGACAAAGCCGATTAGACGTAACAGCTAATTTCGAACCTTTCCCTGATTTGAAAGTGGACTTAAATTTGTTTAGAGAGTACACAGATAATCATAGTGAGTTCTTTAAGAAGGTGAGTGCGAATGGCGATTGGGAACATCTGAATCCGGTTGAAATGGGCTCGTACAGTATTTCTTATGTGCCGGTGAATACATTCTTCAAGCCTATAGCAAAAGATGGTTCTTCGGAAACCTACAATCAGTTTTTAAAGAACAGAGAAGTGTTTTCGGATCGTTTAGCTAGGGCAAACCCAAATGCAAATCCGAGCGATTATTATTACAATCCGAGCGACAGTAGTACAAATCAAAATTACAAAGATGGTTATGGTCCTAAATCACAAGAGGTATTGATTCCTGCGTTCTTGAGTGCTTATTCCGGAAAAGATCCAAATAAATACAAGCTTGGTTTGTTTAGTCAGGTACCATTGCCAAACTGGAGAATTTCTTATAATGGATTATCGAAGATCAAATGGTTAAAACCCGTATTTACCTCTATCTCCTTTACCCATGGGTATAACTCAACGATGACCATAAATAGTTTTCAAACGAATTTAAATGCAGAAATTGATGATAATGGAAACACGGTAAAGAAAGATTCGTTGAGTGGTAACTTCTTTGCTAATTATGCCATTCCAAGCGTTATAGTGAATGAACAATTTTCGCCTTTGATTGGGGTTGATATTACCTTTAAGAATAACATTCTTGTTCGTTTTGATTACAAAAAAGCACGAACGCTCACCATGAGTTTCAGTGATTATCAAATGATTGAGAACAAGTCGACTACTATTACAGCCGGTTTGGGTTACACTATTCGTGGGTTAAAATTGCCATTCAGAATTAAAGGGAAAAAGCCTCGGTTGGATAACGATTTGAAATTTAAGTGTGACGTATCTTATCGCGATGGTGTAATTATCAATCACCGCGTTGATCAGTTTACACCACAAATTACTAGTGGTTCAACGAATATTACGGTGAGTCCTTCTATTGATTATGTTATCAATAATAGGATTAATGTGAGGGTGTTTGTAGATTACAACAAAACTATTCCGCGTATTTCTACCGGTTTTCCTACAACCAATGTGAAAGGTGGATTGCAATTGCGATTATCGTTAGCGCAATAGATGCTATATCACTTTATGGAAAATGATTGCAAAGGCTTTAACATTAGCTAAAGCGTTTACTACAGATACAGTGTTATTTCTAAGTGGTTTAATTTTGCATTATTTTTAACTGTAGCCTGCAAAGATTGAGTTTCAGCCAATTCCAATGGTGTTGAATTTGGCTTGGCAGAGCGTCTGATAGCACAAAGGTTTTGTTTTGTAATGGATTGGTCGATTGAATTTTTGTCGATTGCAACAAGTGATAGCTGCCATTTGGAGCGCTTCTAGACTAAAACAAAAAGCAAATGTGAGCGTTTCTTCTCTACATCAACAAGCAAAGGTTACACAATAAAAAAAGCCCACTCGTTTGAGTGGGCTTTTTTTATACTAAAGGCTAAATTATTTTTTAGCCGGTTGAGCTTTAGTAGATTGCCCTTTTGTAGACTTTGCTTTAGCATCAGTTTTAGCAGGCTCAGATTTAGCCGGTGTAGCTGCCGGAGCAGGAGCAACAGTTCCTGATGTTGGAGCAGCTTCGTCAAGCACAGTTCCTGAAATTTTCAATGTTTCGTTGGCTTGTTTAGCGTTAGACGAAACACTTACTGTTTTGGTGAACGGACCAACACGATTGATATCGTAGTGAACTTTGATGGTTCCTGATTTTCCAGGCAAAATTGGCTCAGTAGGACATGTTGGAACCGTACATCCGCAACTTCCTCTACAAGAAGATAAGATTAGTGGTGATTTACCAACGTTGGTGAATTTAAATTCTCGCGTTGCGCTACTTTCATCCCCTTTTTTTACGTTACCATAATCAATTGCAGTTGACTCCCACTTAATATCTGCTGCGTTTGGATCCGGAGCAGTAGCTGGAGCATCCTGAGCGTTCATAGCTGCTGAAAAACCAGCAAAAGCTACAATCATCATAATTTTTTTCATTGTTCTTGTTGTTTAATTTTTTGATACAAATTGTTCTCGAATTGCTTAAAACAAATCTAATGCCTTTTTTGATTAAGTCAATGTGCCAAGCCTCTAGCTTTTACAACCTTTAACAACTACTTCACTTAAATGTAACATAAACCGCCAATAGCTATTACGGTCTATCGATTTAGCGCAAAAAAATCTGCAATTGACATATGTTGAAAATGAGCGAACTAAAAAAACTTTGGAAACTTTTGGGTAAAAATTTGTTTCCTCAGTTTTTTTGCCCTTATATTCGCCCCGCAAATGACAATCGAACAACAAATATTAGCCAAGTCAACAGAACTCTTCATCAAGTATGGTTTAAAAAACCTTACGATGGATGAGATTGCTCGTGAACTGGGCATGTCGAAGAAAACAATATATCAGTATTGCGAAAATAAGGCCGATCTGATTGAGAAATCGATGCGCGCTCACATACAAAAGGAGGAATGCGATTTGATTTTAATTGAAGGGAAAGCGAAGAACGCAATTGACGAAACGCTCTTAATGTTTGAATATATTATGGATCATATCCGCGGTGTGAGCGGTAATATGATATACGAAATGCAAAAATACTACCCTAAAGCTTATGCATTGTTTAATGAATACACAGAGTGTCAGATTCAAACAAAGATTAGCAAAAACCTCCAGCGAGGAATCGAGGAGGGATTCTATCGGGCAGATTTAAATCCGGATATCGTTTCCAAAATATACATCTCTGCAGTGGTGTTCCTATTTGATCAAAAATTGTTTCCGGTGAAGCAATATGTTTTTCCTGATTTGTATCGAGAGTTCATGACGTATCATTTACATGGAATACTATCGACAAAGGGATTGAAGTATGTAGAACAAAAAAAATTGGTAAAAAAATAATTAGCGTATCATGTTAGAAGTAAAGAAAACGTTTTTAGTGCGAAGTATTTTAGTGGTGAACTTGACTGTGTTTGCACTCTTTTCAATATCTGCACAACCGCAACCACTCAAAACATTCAACTTAAAAGATGCAGAAGAGTATGCCTTGCAGAACAAATCGGAGGCGAAAAATGCACAGCTTGGAATTGATGAGGCCAAAGCCCGCAATTGGGAAATTATTGCTACAGGTTTGCCGGTAGTGAGTGGTAGTGCAGACTACACGTATTATTTTAAACGACCTGAATCGCCTGCATTATCTAAGTTTTTCTCTGATCCGAACAGCACAACCAATCGCGTTTACTCAGAGTTAGCAAAGAGTAATCCTACCATTGCAGGTATATTATTTGAAGCATCACAAAATACACAGCCTATCTCTTTTGTACTACCTCACAGCCTCCAAGCCGGAGTACAAGTTTCAGAATTGTTATTCGATGGTCGTTACATGGTGGGGTTAAAAGCCACTAAAGATTTTATGAAAGCGGCATTGCTTACTAAAAATGTATCGGATCAAGATATTCGCTACAATGTTCGAAAGGCCTATTATCAGGCTCAAGCCGCCCAGCAAGCCATTGCACTTTTGCACGAGAATGAGCTTGTACTTGAAAAGTTGGTAGCTGATAACCGGGAAGTATATAAGGCCGGTTTCATTGAAGAGTTAGATGTAGATCGATTAGATTTAATCTTAATCAATTTAAAAAGTCAGATCCAAACGCAAGAACAACTAGCGGAAGTGGCTTTAGCTAACCTTAAATTTCAAATGGGGCTTTCTGTTTCCGATCAAATTGTATTAACCGATAAGCTGGAAACACTGCGTGATAAAATTGGTCCTGTAGCGTTAACTTTTAATCCCAATCAACGTCCGGAATATGATTTGTTACAAACTGTTTTGCGCATCAAAGGGCACGATACCAAGCAAAGAGCGGCAGGTTACATGCCAACACTAGCCGCATTTTTGAGCTACGGAGGAGGTTCTCAAACGGATAAATTTGTTGACATTTTTAAGAAAGACGCAACCACTGGTAAGAACAATTGGTTTCAACAGGGCTTAGTGGGCTTAACGTTAAAAGTGCCCATCTTCGATTCTGGTCAACGAAATGCACAAGTAAAACAAGGCAAAATTGCGGAGGATAAAGCCAAAAACGATTTCGACAATTTCCTTAAAGGGGTGGAGTTGCAATTGCAAGTGTCCCAAACTAATTTTAATGCATCGTTACGCGAAGAGTTGAATGCCAAACGTTCGTTGGAATTGAGCGAAAAAATTTATAACAAAAGTCGGGTGAAATTCAAAGAAGGTGTGGGTTCTAGCTTCGAATTGGCGCAGGCTGAACAAGAATATATTACGAATCAACTCAAAAAAATCAATAATACGCTGAGTGTGTTGACCACCAAAGCAGATTTAGACAAAGCACAAGGAATCAAATAAGCATTTCTCAAATAAATACATAACGAAAAGAACATAAAACAACCAATATGAATAAAGTAAAGTTTTTAGCATTGGCCATAATCATCGGAGCGGTAATGGTTTCATGCGGTGGTAAAAAATACAAAGAGGATTTGTCGGGTAAACGAGAGGAACTCGAAGATTTGAAAAAGACAAACCAAACAACACAAGCCCGCATCGCAAAGTTGGAAGCGGAAATTTCAAAATTAGATCCTACTGCTGCCAGCCAAGGAAAGGCAAAGCGAATCGGTATTGATACTGTAGTAACATCAGAGTTCAAGCATTATATCGAGATTCAAGGATCTGTAGATGCATTAGAGAATAATCTTGCATTGCAACAAATTCCGGGAATGGTAACGGCAATCTATGTAAAGGAGGGCGATCGTGTTTCGAAAGGTCAGGTTTTGTTTGTGACCGATGCAAGTACTTACGAAAAGCAAATGGAAGTAGTAGAGTCGCAATACGATTTAGCAAAAACGGCTTTTGAAAAGCAGAAAAAATTATGGGATCAGAATATTGGAAGCGAGTTGCAGTATTTGCAAGCCAAAACCGGTAAAGAAACCTTAGAGAAGCAAATGGGAAATTTGCGTGCCGCTTTGGAAATGACAAAATGCAAATCACCAATTAACGGAACAGTAGATGAAGTGCGTGTGAAACTAGGTGATATGGCAGCGCCTAGTCAATTGATGCCGGGTATTCGTGTGGTTAACTTTTCGAACTTAGTAGTGAAAGCAAAATTATCTGATTCGCAAATCGGAAAAGTGAAAGAGGGTGATAAAGTAAAAGTAAGTTTCCCTGACATTAACAAAACAATTGATGCAACGGTGTCGCACGTTGGCCAAACAGTCGATAAACAAACTCGTACCTTTAACGTAGAGGTTCGATTAAGCAATCCATCTAGCGAATACAAAGCTAACATGATTACCAAGTTAATGATTAATGATGATACGGAGAAGGCAGTAATCGTTATTCCTGAAAACGTTGTACAGCGTTCAGAATTGGGCGAGTATGTGCTTGTTGCTGAGAACGGACGTGCGGTTAAAAAAACGGTGAAAACCGGAATGTCTTATGATGGCAAAATTGTCGTAACCGAAGGGTTAAGTGTTGGCGATAAGTTAATCACATTTGGTTATACAGAGGTAGTTGACGGGCAGAAAGTAGAATTCTAAAATAAAAGAGGAGAGTAGCGCTTGCGCATTTTTTTCGCAAAGAAAATTGAAGTATGAGTTTAGAACGTTTGAAAGAATTGAAGTTTACGGCATGGTGTGTCGAAAACAGAACCAGTGTATATATTTTCACTATTCTGATTTCTGTTGTGGGTGCCATGATTTACAAAAACTTACCTAAGGAATTGTTTCCGGATGTAGTAGTGCCAACCATTACGGTTGCTACTATCTATCCCGGTGCAACACCTTCTGATATTGAAAACTTGGTGACGAAGCCATTGGAGAAACAAATTAAATCTATCAATGGGATTAAGAAAATTACGAGTAACTCAATGTCGGATTTTTGTTTGATTACAGCAGAATTCAACACCGATCAAGATGCGAAGGTATGTAAGCAAAAGGTTACTGATGCTGTAGATAAAGGGAAAAAAGATCTGCCAAGTGATTTGAAGAACGATCCGCAGGTTCAGGAGTTTGATATATCTGAGTTGCCAATTATGAATATCAATCTAGCCGGTGATATCCCTTTACAGCAATTAAAAAAATATGCCGAAGATTTACAAGATAAAATTGAATCGCAAAAAGAAATTACGCGTGTAGATATTATCGGTGGTTATGAGCGTGAAATTCAAGTTAATGTTGACTTGTATAAAATGACCGCTTCGGGAATTACTTTGATGGACATCGAAAATGCTATTTCGCGTGAAAATTTAAATGTTTCAGGAGGTGAGCTTCGTGTGGGTGATGTAAGAAGAAATTTGCGAGTAACCGGTGAGTTTAGCGACCCCAAAGAGATTGGGAGTATTGTTGTTCGATCGTTTACAGGAAATCCGGTTTTCATTAAGGATATTGCTGAAATTCGCGATGGCGCAAAAGACAAACAAGATTTTGCGCGTTTAGATAACAAAACGGTTGTTACTTTGAATGTAATTAAACGTAGTGGTGAAAACCTTTTGGACGCTACCGATAAGATTTATGAAACACTGGATGACTATCAAGCAAATCGTTTCCCGAAAGGCGTTAAAGTACAGGTAACAGGCGATACGTCTGATAACACTAGAATCCAATTGCACGATTTGGTTAATACAGTAATCATAGGATTTGTTTTGGTTGTTTTTGTGTTGATGTTTTTCATGGGCTTCCAGAATGCATTCTTTGTTGGATTGGCAGTGCCTTTATCGTGTTTGATTGCATTTCTACTGATGCCGGGATTGGGATTAACTATGAACGTAATTGTATTGTTTGCTTTGCTTTTGGCCTTAGGAATTATTGTGGACGATGCTATTGTTGTGATTGAAAACACACATCGCATATTCCACGAGCATCCGGAACTTACTATTATACAAGCGGCTAAATATGCTGCAGGTGAGGTGTTTGTGCCGGTTTTAGCAGGTACGCTTACTACACTTGCTCCGTTTTTTCCGTTACTATTTTGGCCGGGTGTTGTAGGTAAGTTCATGAAAAACCTACCACTTACGTTGATTATAACATTAGGCGCATCGCTGTTTGTAGCCTTTGTTATCAATCCTGTATTTGCAGTTACATTTATGAAGCGTGAAGACGACACACACGTTGTTACGCTTAAAGATGTTCGAATTTGGTTTGGTGTTTTTATTGCTACAGCTGTAGGTGGTTACGCTACACATCACTTTGGAATAGCTAATTTTGCTGTGTTTTCAGCATTGATGTTACTGTTGTATGTGTTTGTATTGCAGTTTGCTATTACTTCCTTCCAAGAGAAATTATGGCCTAAATTTTTGAATGGATATAAGCATTTTCTCCGAAAACTAATTCATGGGAATGCACCAATTTTTGTCCCTATCGTTACATTTGGATTGTTACTGTTAAGTATAGCAGTACTAGTATGGTCAAAACCACAAGTAGAGTTTTTCCCGAATTCAGAACCTAACTTTGCTTACGTGTATTGTAAACTGCCAATGGGTACCGATGCTGTTGTAACCGATTCGGTAACTAAAATTATTGAGAAGCGTGTTTACAAGGTGCTAGGGGCAAATAATCCTGACGTTACTTCTGTTATCACAAACGTTGGACTAGGTGCAGGGGATCCACAGAATCCAGATAAAGTAGCTACTCCTTTTAAGAGTAAAGTAACTGTTGCGTTCAAACGTTTTGCCGACAGGAAAGATCCACAAACTTCTAAGTTGTTGAAGAAGTTGCAAGACGAATTTAAAGATGGCGTTGCCGGAGCAGATATTTCTGTTGAGAAAGAAGCAAATGGCCCTCCTGTTGGAAAGCCCATCAATATTGAGATTACGGGAGATGACTTCGAAGTGCTTTCGGCTTTATCGCAAAAAGTTAAAAGCGAAATCGACAAATCCGGAGTTAAGGGAATTAATGAATTGAAGTCTGATCTCCAATTATCTAAACCTGAAATCAGTTTAGATATCGATCGCGAAAAAATGAATCGCGAAGGTATTTCGTTAGGTCAAGTGGCTGTAGAATTGCGTTCTGCATTATTTGGGAAAGAAGTGTCGAAATTCCGCGATGCGAATGATGATGCACCAATTCAATTGCGCTTGCAAGAAAAATACAGAACGAAAGTTGATGATTTGATGAATTTGAATATTTCCTACATGGACTTCTCTACGGGGTCGTTCCGTCAGGTGCCGATTTCGTCTATTGCAACATTGCGTTACACTACTTCTTTCAATCAAATCAACCGAAAGAATCAACGAAGAGTAGCTACGCTTGCTTCAGATTTGTCGGAAGGGTACTCTGCTAATCAAGTGGTGCCAGATGTTCAAAAAATTATCAACGATATCGATAAGCCCGAAGGCTACGATATCGTAATGACAGGAGAGCAAGAGCAACAACAAGAAACAGGTGATTTCTTGGCTAAGGCTTTCGGAATTGCTTTAGCCTTGATGATTATGATTATGGTGACCCAATTCAACTCCTTAGCAAAACCATTGATTATTGCAGGATCTGTGTTGTTTAGTTTGATTGGTGTATTCTTTGGTAATGCACTCTTCGGCATGAAAGTGTCGGTGGTAATGACCGGTGTAGGATTCTTCTCATTAGCCGGTATTGTGATTCGAAACGGTATCTTGTTGATTGAGTTTATTGATGAGTTACGTGCTCGAGGAAAGAATGTAGAAGATGCGATTGTAGAAGGAGGCGCAACGCGTATTACTCCAGTGATTCTTACGGCTATGTCAGCCATTTTAGGTTTGATTCCGCTTGCCATCGGCTTAAATATCGATTTTGAGGCACTATTTAGCGAGTTTAATCCCCATTTCTATATTGGTGGCGATAATGTTTCGTTCTGGGGGCCATTGGCGTGGACAATGATTTATGGATTGGTTGTGGCTACATTCCTAACGTTGCTCGTTGTACCATCCATTTATATGTTGGGAGTGCGCGTGAAAAATAGAGTGAGAGGTTGGTTTTAGATGCCTCTACTAGAAGTTAGCATTTATTGAAAAGCAGAATGTACAATGTATATTCTGCTTTTCTTTTTTGGAAACAATCGTTAGTTTCGGTTTAACTAAAAAAATTACCCATGAAAAAATTGATGCTCAGCTTTGTAACTGTTTTAAGTTTAACCATCGGTTTTGCGCAAAACGAAAATGAAATTACTTGGTTCGGATTAGATTTCTCTAAGGCGAAAATGGTAGGTTCTGTTGGTTTTACAGACCCTTCGCAGATTCAAAGTTATTATTTAGACCAATGGAACAGTGTAATTGTTGCTGAGGCGGATAAGTACAATATCGCGAAGTATTACAAGCGACCTACTGTGAAAAATAATTTGGATGTTGCAAAAGCCCGCAACAGCAAAGTAGTAGCTAGTACTTTAGTTACCGATAATACCTATACGCTATCTGAAGCCGATGCCCAAAGTATAGTTAAAAGCTACAAGGGAAAAGGTACTGGTAGCGGGTTGTTGTTTGTGGTTGAAAGTTTTAGTAAAACTGCAGAACAAGCTACTGTTTATGTAATTCTATTTGATATAGCATCAGGTAAAGTAAATTCAATTAAAAAGCAAACAGGAAAGGCATCCGGTTTTGGGTTCCGTAATTATTGGTTGGGTGCTATTACGAATGTAATGAAGAAAGGGTTGTAAGCAGTATTGGATCAATCGTATGCATATAGAGCCCCGTCAATGTTTAAAAGCCAGACGGGGCTCTATGTTTTACTTCAATTCCTCCTTCAAAAATCTTGCGGTATGACTTTCTTTGTTTTTAGCCACTTCTTGCGGAGTACCTTGTGCAATAATGTTTCCGCCTCCGTTTCCACCTTCTAAGCCAATGTCTATTACATAGTCGGAAACTTTTACCACATCCATATTGTGCTCGATAATCAATACGGTGTTGCCTTTGTTCACTAGGCGATTGATTACACCCAGTAACACTCTGATATCATCGAAATGCAAACCGGTAGTAGGTTCATCTAAAATATAAAAGGTGTTGCCGGTATCTTTTTTCGATAGTTCGGCTGCCAATTTCACACGTTGTGCTTCACCACCGGAAAGGGTTGTAGACGATTGTCCCAAACGGATATAGCCCAGCCCCACATCGTTCAAGGTTTTTACTTTCGGATGAATCGATGGAATATTTTCGAAGAACGGTAATGCGTCCTCAACGGTCATGTTCAAGACATCGTTGATGGATTTGCCTTTGTAACGCACTTCCAATGTTTCGCGGTTGTAGCGTTTGCCTTGACATTTCTCGCATACCACTTCTACATCGGGCAAGAAATTCATTTCAATCATTTTCATTCCACCGCCCTGACATTCCTCACATCTACCACCTTTCACGTTGAATGAAAACCGACCGGGTTGATAACCTCTGATTTTTGCTTCCGGTAATTGTGCAAACAGTTTTCGAATTTCATCAAACATTTTGATGTAAGTCGAAGGGTTGGAGCGTGGTGTTCTTCCGATAGGTGTTTGGTCAATTTCAATCACTTTGTCGATATGCTCCAAACCTATCACTTCCTTATAAGGCAATGGTTTCATGTTGCTTCTGTAGAAATGCTTCGACAGAATTGGGTATAACGTTTGTGTAATCAATGACGATTTTCCACTGCCAGAAACACCCGTTACACAAATCAATTTTCCCAAAGGAAATTTCACGTGTAAGTTCTTTAAGTTATGCCCTTTCGCGCCAACAATTTCAAGAAATTTGCCATTGCCTTCGCGATAATTTTTCGGTACTTCAATGCTTACTTTGTTGTTTAAGTATTTAGCTGTAGTGGTGTTGTTTTTCTTGAATTCAGCAGGTGTGCCTTGAGCAATAATTTTACCGCCATGTTCGCCTGCACCGGGTCCAATGTCAATAATATAGTCGCTTTCAAGCATGATGTCTTTATCGTGTTCCACCACCAAAACTGTGTTTGGCGCATCGCTCAATTTGCGAAGTGCTTTAATCAATTGATGATTATCGCGCTGATGTAAACCAATACTCGGCTCATCTAAAATGTAGGTGATACCCGAAAGTTGTGAGCCAATTTGTGTAGCTAAACGAATACGCTGCGATTCGCCACCCGAGAGGGATTTGGCCGGTCGGTTCAACGATAAATAATTCAAACCTACATCCAAAATGAATTGAATACGCGAACGAATTTCTTTCAATAACTCTCGAGCAATAGTGAGCTGTCTTTCAGAAAGTCGACTATCCAATGTTTCGAACCAATTGGCTAATTGCACAATGTCCATGGCCGCTAATTCGCCAATATTTTTTTCGTCTATTTTGAAGAACAACGACTCTTTACGTAAACGTGTGCCGTTACAATCTTCGCAAGGCATAGCATCCATAAATCCTTCTGCCCAATTGCGGATACCATCGCTGGAAGTAGCGCGAAAACAACGTTTCAGCATACCCACTAAGCCTCCTTTTTTGATCGTGTACCAACGATCATCAAAATCGTGAATTTCGATTTCTTCATCAATGGTTTCTTCCGTGCCGTTTCCGAAGAGAATATAATTCAACGCATCCTTCGGAATTTTTGCAATAGGTGTGGTCAATGAAAATTTATATTTCTTGGCAATTTCATTCAGTTCTTTGAAGATGAAATTATCTCTTGTTTCACCAAACGGCAACACTCCACCCTTAGCAATAGAAACACTTTCATCGGGGATGATGGTTTCGCGATTCACTTCGTAGGTAACCCCTAAGCCGTTGCATTTCGGACAAGCACCATAAGGCGAGTTGAATGAAAAAGTATTGGGTGAAGGCTCTTCATACGATATGCCCGATTCAGGGCACATCAAAAATTTAGAAAAGAAAAATGTTTTATCGGTGTCGGTATCCAATAACATGATCAATCCCTTTCCTTGCTTCAAACCGAGTTGCAGTGAGGCGCGCAGACGATCCTTGTTTTTTTCGTTCACCGTCATGGTGTCGATAATCAACTCAATGTCATGAATCACAAAACGATCGAGTTGCATTTTTGGTTTAATGTCCACAATTTCGCCATCCACACGAATCTTCAAATAGCCCTGTTTTCGAACGCTTTCAAACAATTCGCGGTAGTGACCTTTTCGTCCGCGTACCAAAGGCGCTAGCACTAATAACTTCTTTCCGTTTTGATGCTGTAAAAGATTTTCGAGCATTTGTTCTTCCGTGAACCGTACCATTTTTTTGCCGGTATTGTACGAAAAAGCATCAGCCGTACGCGCATAAAGCAAACGCAAGAAGTCGTAAATCTCAGTAACCGTGCCCACTGTAGAGCGAGGGTTGCGGTTCGTTGATTTTTGTTCGATAGAAATAACAGGTGATAGTCCGGTGATTTTATCTACATCGGGGCGTTCCAAACCACCGATAAACTGACGAGCATACGCAGAAAAGCTTTCCAAATATCTTCGTTGTCCTTCGGCATAAATAGTGTCGAAAGCCAGCGATGATTTTCCACTACCACTCAAGCCGGTAATCACCACCAGTTTGTTGCGGGGAATGCTTACGTCAATATCCTTCAGGTTATGCACCCGTGCGCCAAACACATCAATAAAATCGGGTTCTAAAACTTCTTTACTCATCTTTTTTGCGAATCTGCAAAGCTAATTTTTTACTGCGTCAAAAGTTGAATGGAGCTAAATAAAAAAGATATATTTAGTTAAACTGACGAATATGAAAAACAGAAACGTATTAATAACAGGCGGAAATGCCGGTATTGGTTTGGCTACAGCTATTGCCTTGGTTAAACAGGGGGCAAATGTATATATCGTTTCTCGGAACCAAGAAAAGGCAGAAGCGGCTGTAAAACAGATTAATGCTGAAGCGGGAAATAGTAATGCCGGCTATTTTATAGCCAATCTATCCTCACAGTCGTCTATTCGCCAATTGGCGGAAGCTGTTAAAGCTAAATTACTCGTTTTGGATGTGCTGATTAACAATGCCGGTGGTGTTTTCCCTGAATTTAAAAAGTCTGAAGATGGTTTGGAAATGACCATTGCCACTAACCACATTGCTTACTTTTTACTGACGAATTTGTTGTTGGATTCCATCAAAAAATCAGACTATGCGCGTATCGTGAATGTGTCTTCGAACTCGCATTATAAAGGCAAAATAGATTTCGATTCGTTTACAGCGGATAAGGGTTATTTTATAATGAAAGCTTATGAGCAAAGTAAGTTGGCAAATGTGTTCTTCACACAAGAATTGGCGGAGCGCTTGCAAGACTCACATGTTACGGTGAATGCATTACATCCCGGTTTTGTGAAGACAGATATAGGCACCAAGGGCACACAGTGGTATGCGAGCTGGATTTGGACGATGATGGCGCGCATTGGCGCTATTTCGGTGGAAGAAGGCGCCAAGACCTCCATTTATCTAGCTTCTTCCGATGAAGTGAAAGAGGTAAGCGGGAAATATTTTGATAAATGTAAGACTCGAGAACCTAATCCATTGACCGGTGATAAGGCGTTGCAAAAGAAATTGTGGGCGGAGAGTGAGCGGTGGTGTGGGTTTTGACATAAAACAAAAGAGGCCAACTCTTTCGAATTGGCCTCTTTTGTTTTATGTGTTTTAGTAATTATCCTGCAACTACTTCAAAAGCTACAGTTACTTTGTGTTCTTTACCAAGACCAACTTCTGCAGTATAGTCTCCTAAGTTTTTCACTTCACCTTCAACGATAGTGATTTTTTTACGATCAACTTCGATGTTAGCTGCTTTACGAATCGCGTCAGCAACATGGTATCCTGTAACACTTCCGAAGATTTTTCCGCTTGTTCCGGCTTTCGCTTCGATAGTCAATTTCACACCCTCCAATCTTGCTTTCACATCACCGATTTGAGCTACTAATTTTGCTTCTTTTTTCTCGGCTACTTTCATTCTTTCTGCCAATAAACGTTGGTTAGTGCTGTTGTTAGCAACTGCATAACCTTCAGGCAAAAGGTAATTCAAGGCATATCCCGGCTTCACATTTACTGTTTCGTCAGCATAACCCAATTTCTCTACGTCTTTTATTAAGATAACTTCCATGATTTCTTCGTTTTAATTATTTCAACAAATCGGTTACGAATGGCATCAATGACAAGTGTCTAGCACGTTTAACGGCTTGTGCAATTTTTCGTTGATACTTTAATGAGTTTCCTGTTAATCTTCTTGGAAGAATTTTTCCTTGCTCGTTCACGAACGTCAACAAGAAATCAGGATCTTTATAGTCGATATAACGAATGTTGTTCTTTTTAAATCGACAGTATTTTTTCTTAGTGCTACCAAGCTTTGTGGCAGTTAAGTATTTTATTTGATCAGATGCTTTGCTCATTAGTCATTCGATTTTTTAGGTGAACTAACTTTTCTTCCTTTAGAGCCTTTCGATTCTTTACGCGACTCGTTGTATGCAATTGCATATTTATCGAGTTTTACCGTTAAGTAACGGAAAACGTTCTCGTCTCGTCTGTAAGCAATTTCCAAAGTGGCAATAGCTTTTGCAGGAGCTTTGAACTCGATGTGGTGATAAATACCCGTTGTTTTCTTATTAATAGGATAAACAAGGTTTTTTAATCCCCAGTGGTCCTGGCGGATTACTTCTGCTCCCTGGGCTTTCAGCAAGTCAACGTAAGCGTTGACCGTCTGTTTAGTGTCATCGTCTGATAACACAGGAGTCAGGATGAATGTAGTTTCGTACTGATTCAGCATGTCTGTCTGCTTTTATTTGGTTAAAAAATGGAGTGCGAAGATAATAAGTTTTCCACATTTTCAAAGTGGATGGCGAAAAAGCCTTGTTAGAAAGGCGATAATAGTGGTTTTTGGGCACAAAAAAACCTGTCGGTATAGAAACAGACAGGTTTTTTCGACTCTAACAGTCAAAGAAGACTATTAAGGCTTGGTCTTTCTTACTTGTTTACAGTTTTAGAAAGATCAGCTCCAGCTTTAAATTTAGCTACTTTTTTAGCAGCGATTTTGATAGCTTTTCCAGTTTGTGGGTTACGTCCTGTTCTAGCAGCTCTTTTTGCTGTAGAGAAAGTTCCGAATCCTACTAGAGTTACTTTGTCACCTTTTTTAAGTGTTTTAGTGATAGCTGCCAATGTAGCATCTAAAGCTCTACCTGCATCAGCTTTTGTCAATTTAGAACCAGCTGCAATTGCATCGATTAATTCTCCTTTGTTCATTTTTTTTTGAGTTTTTTTGTTTAATAATGATTACGACCCAAAAATAGTAGCATTGATAGTTGTTTCCAAGCGTTGTATGCTCCGAAAGTGTTGATAAATGTGGGTTTCGTTATAAATAACTCAAAAACAACTACTTAATATACTGTAAATCATTTGTTTATACCAAAACACAGATTGTTTATTTTGGATTTTCATGTGGATAATTATTGGAGTGTGACGTAATAATGATAATGGTTTCGGGTCAAATCGTGCTTGTTTACATGGAAATGCACTGCGTTTTTTTGCAATCTTGGGCTGTAACAGTTTATGGATAAGCGCTGTATACTATATAAGGAGAGGAATTATATCTATATAATAGTATAAATAGAATGCCGATTTTTCCTAAAGGGGAAAATTGAATTGAAAATCAATACAAGAATAAGAATTCCATTATCTTTCAAAACGAATCAATACAACATGAAAAAATATTCCATCTGTTTTTTATTTGCACTTGCGGTAGCAGGGGTACATTCATGCAATAGTAATAAAATCAGTTGTCCTACCTATGCGAATTCGTTGCCGGAAAAAAAGAAAAAAACAAAACCCGGAGCACAAAAGCCCGATATACCGCGCTACACAAAGCCTAAGAGCGATGTAATGCCACGCAAAAAGTAAGCTACGAAATTTTACTCCAAGGATTGTTGTGCAGAATCGAATCGATATGTCTACGCAAGGGTTGATTTTCGGGCTGTGTGAGATTCGGGTCTTTATCTATAATAGCAAATGCAATTTCGCGTGCTTGTTCCAAAATGTGAACGTCTTCAGTAATATTCGCCAATTTTAAGTTCACCGCACCGCTTTGTTGTGTTCCGTCTAGATCGCCCGGACCGCGCAGTTTTAAATCTTCTTCCGCAATCACGAAACCATCGTTGGTGTTGCACATCACTTGAATACGTTTGCGCGAATCGTTGCCTATTTTCGAATGTGTCATTAAAATACAATACGATTGCTCCGCTCCACGGCCCACTCTACCGCGCAATTGGTGAAGTTGCGATAGGCCGAAGCGTTCTGCATTTTCAATAATCATTACCGAAGCATTCGGAATATTTACCCCTACCTCAATAACAGTAGTGGCAATCAGAATTTGCGTTTCGTTACGTGCGAAGCGTTGCATTTCAAAATCTTTATCGGCTGGTTTCATTCGTCCGTGGACAATGCCAATTTGGTATTGCGGTCGAGGAAAGGCTCTTGAAATACTTTCATAGCCATCTTGTAAGTCTTTCAAGTCCAGCTTTTCCGACTCTTCGATAAGCGGATACACAATATAAATTTGTCGACCTGAAGCTATTTCATCGCGCATAAATCCAAACACTCGCGAACGATCCGCATCCGTGCGCATAACTGTTTTAATGGGTTTTCTGCCTGGGGGTAGTTCATCAATAATCGAGTTATCTAAATCGCCATAAAGCGTCATTGCCAATGTGCGGGGAATAGGTGTTGCCGACATTACCAGTACATGCGGTGGTGTTGCTCCTTTAGCCCATAACTTCGCACGTTGTGCCACACCAAATCGATGTTGTTCATCTACTACCACCATGCCTAAATTTTTAAATACGACATGGTCTTCAATCAAAGCATGTGTGCCAATAATGATATGAATATTGCCTTCGGCTAAGTTATTCAGAATGTATTTTCGTGTTTTTCCTTTCACGCTACCGGTGAGTAAAACTACTTCGATACCGAGTCCACGTACTAAGGGTTCAATGCTCTCGAAGTGTTGCTGCGCAAGGATTTCTGTTGGTGCCATTAAGCATGCTTGAAAGCCATTGTCAATGCCCATCAACATAGTGAGTAGCGCTACAATTGTTTTCCCACTCCCTACATCCCCTTGCACTAAACGGTTCATTTGTTTGCCCGAAAGTGTGTCTTTGCGAATTTCTTTCAACACTCTTTTTTGCGCACCGGTTAATTCGAAGGGTAATTTTTCTTTGTAAAATTTATCGAAATAATGATCAATTTTTTCAAATACATACCCTCTAACCGTATTGCCCCTGTTGTGTTTCATCTTCAACAAGCGCAATTGAATCAGAAACAATTCTTCAAATTTGATGCGGTATTTAGCATCGTCTAATACATTTTCACTTTTAGGGAAATGAATGTTTTGATAAGCGTTATAGCGTGAAATGAGGTGCAGGGATTCGAGAATAGATTTCGGTAAATACTCCGGTATGTCGTTTTCTTTAATGCTGTCAATCAGTTGCCGTGTCACCTTTTGAAGCGCTTTGCTATCCAGAAATTTTTTCTTTGCACGTTCCGAAGTAGAGTATAATGGTTGTAGTCCTTTTTTTTCTTCCAGTTTTTGTTGCGTCACTAATTCAATTTCGGGATGTGGTATTGAAAAGCTACTGTTGAACAAATTTGGTTTACCAAAAATAATGTATTCTACATTCGGTCTTAGATTTTTCAAAACCCATTCAGCCCCTTGAAACCAAACCAATTCAATACTTCCGGTGGCATCAGAAAAAGAAGCTTTTAGACGTTTTGTTCTTCCTGCGCCTTCCATTTTAAAGCTGTCCATCTCACCTTTCAACTGAATGAATTGTGTATTAGGATTAATATCGCGGATCTGAAAAATTTGCGAACGATCTACATAGCGATAGGGGAAATAATGCAATAAGTCGCCAAAGGTATGAATCTCCAATTCCTTGCGCATCACTTCCGCACGTTGTGGGCCAACGCCTTTCAAGTATTCTATCGGAGAAGTGAGAAACGACATAAATGCATCAGTTGATTATTCTTTGAACAAAAACACTTTCCCTCCTTCCGCAACAATAACGCCACTTGTAGCGGTAAGCAGTTGAACAGAACGCAGCGATTTATCGGTAAATGTTTTCACGCGTTTCCAGCTTTCACCACCATCGGTTGTGCGCATCATGAGTCCGCTTTCGCCAACAGCATAGCCATGTTGAGCATCAAAAAAGGAAACACCTATGAAGTGATCTTGCGTTTCAAAAGGTTGATTAATCGATTTAACTTTTTTCCATGTAAGCCCTTTGTCTGTAGTTAAAAGAATTTCACCTTGATACCCAACAGCCACACCTCTACTGTCGTTCATGAATTGTAGACCGGTGTAAAAATCGCCTTCTTTTTTTACAACATCAAAGTGGTCTCCTCCATCTCCGGAATGTAATAATGTGCCATAGCCACCTACACATACATTTTGTGCATCGGCATAATCTACACAACGGAACGAATGGATCTGCAATGACGATTCAGTCCAATGCATTCCGCCATCGTGTGTTACCGCCCACGAACCATCGCTGTAATTTGTTCCTGCTGCAAAAACGCCATTTTGTGTATCAAAAAACGACAAGCCGCGAATTGGGAGGTAATTCATGAATACTCTATTCGAAAATGTTTTCCCGGAATCGGATGTATAACCAACATGCGAATCAAAAGCGCCAATAAATCCATTGACTACGGAAAAAAAATGTGAGGCGTAAATAGCTTTTGGGCCCACAGAATCGGCCGATGACCAACTTTGCCCGCCATCATTGGTTTTGATCAGTATACCTCGATCATATTTTGTTCCACCTGCTGCAAAACCATGGAGGATATCTACGAAGAAAACAGTATTCAAATCATCGCTGGTAGGGGTTTGAATTTCTTGTGTTTGCAGGGTGATTTTGTCTTTGTTGCATGCGCCTAAAATGCAGCTCAACAGCAACACCGCAATCAACAAACGATTTTTGTAGGCGACTTCCATTTTACTAATATAATCAGTTTGTGATTTCTGCAATACTTTTCAAAAGTAATAGACACGCTACTTCAATTTGTGTAGATGAAATAGTGAGTGGCGGACAAATACGCAAAGAATGTGGAGCGAATAAAAACCAATCGGTAACTAATCCGTTTTTCACGCATTGATGCACAATTTTTTGATTTAACTCAGCGGTTTCAAATTCCAATGCCATCATCAACCCTTTTCTACGAAACGATTTGATATGTTGGTTTTGGCTTAGTAACGACTCAAATAATTGTCCTTTCGATTCCACTGAAGCGATGAGATTTTCCTCGAACAATAAATTAAATGCCGCTAGCCCTGATGCACAAGATACCGGATGTCCGCCAAAAGTAGTGATATGGCCAAGCACAGGATTTTCAGTGAATGTTCGCATGTGTTCTTGCGAAGCAATGAACGCACCTAAAGGCATTCCGCCTCCAATCGCTTTGGCCAACATCAAAATATCCGGTTCGCAATCGAAATGCTGAAAGCCCCACAATTTGCCGGTTCTGCCAAATCCGGTTTGTGCTTCATCCATAATTAATAATGTGCCGGTTGCATCACAACGTTTACGTAGCGCCAACATGAATTCTGCAGATGGAACAGTGGCGCCTGATTCAGCTTGTACCGGATCGATAAGTACTGCGGCTGTTTTTTCGCTAATGACGCTGAGTTGCTCGCTGTTGTTATATTCCAACATCAATATATCGGGTAACAACGGACGAAAACTTTGTTTAAAATATTCATCGCCCATCACACTCAATGCACCCTGTGTTGAGCCGTGATAGGAGTTTCTAAAATGAACGAACTGCGAACGACCTGTGACGCGTTTCGCTAATTTCATTGCGCCTTCTGTAGCTTCAGTACCTGAATTGGTGAAGTAAACTGTGTTCAGATGTTTGGGTAGATGGTCAGTCAATGCCTTTGCATATACTACTTGTGGCGTTTGTACTACTTCGCCATACACCATTAAGTGCATGTATTTTTCTGTTTGTGCGCGCACAGCTTCCAACACTTTCGGATGCGAGTGTCCGATGTTACTTACGGCAAACCCTGAAATCAAATCGATATAGGCTTTGTCTTGCGTGTCATACAAATAAATACCTTCAGCGCGTACAAGTTCTAAAAGCATAGGTGCCGGACTTGTTTGGGCAATGTGCGATAAAAAGAGTTGTCGGTTGGAAAGCATAGCCGTGAAGGTAAATGATATTTTTATCGCAAAAGTATTTTTCCAAAATAATTCACAATTACTAATTATTTTGCTCCAATAAATTCAATTATGGCTGAACCGAAACTCTTTCTCCTCGATGCATTTGCGCTTATTTTTCGCTCATACTATGCCTTTGCTAAAAATCCATTGATTAACTCAAAAGGCATGAACGTGTCTGCTATAAACGGCTTCACCACTACTTTGCTCGATTTAATGAACAAAGAAAAACCAACCCATTTAGCGGTGGTTTTCGATTCGGCTGGGCCTACTGATCGCGCAACTGAGCACGAGTTCTACAAAGCGAACCGACAAGAAACACCGGAAGATATCACCATTGCAGTTCCTTGGATTAAAGAGATTCTGAAAGGGTTTCATATTCCGATTTTAGAATTTTCCGGCTTCGAAGCTGATGATATTATTGGCACAATTGCAAAGAAGAAGGCGAAGGAAGGGCATATTGTATATATGGTTACGCCCGATAAAGATTTTGGACAATTGGTGGAAGAAAACATCTACATGTATAAGCCTGCACGTATGGGCAACGAGATGGAAATTTTAGGGGTAAAAGAAATTTTGGAGAAATGGGAAATTGAACGTCCGGAGCAAGTAATCGATATTTTGGGCATGTGGGGCGATGCAGTAGATAATATTCCAGGCATACCGGGTGTAGGTGAAAAAACCGCTAAAAAACTCATTAAGGAATACGGTTCAATGGAGAATGTAATTGCCAATGCGCCAAATATCAAAGGAAAGCTAGGCGAAAATATTGCTACTTTTTCGGAACAGGGTTTAATCTCTAAAAAGCTCGCTACCATTATTCTTGACGTGCCTATTGACGTAACGGATGACGAATTGAAAATGGATCCGCCTAATAAAGAACGATTGACAGAAATATTTTCGGAGTTGGAATTTAGAACGATAGGCAGACGCGTTTTAGGTAGCGATTTTTCAGTGAATACTACCGCTGCAGCACCTCCAAAGCCAACAGGTTCAACCGATTTGTTTGGTAATGCAGTAGAGGAGAAAATGTCAAAGAAGGAATTCGCGAACGATACACCCGATTTGTTTTCGCAGAAAGTAGCCGGGAAAAATATTGCGAATACGGAACACAATTATGTTGTGATTTCATCCGATTATGATGCTTTTGTCAAATCGCTACTGCAAGAAAAGGAAGTGTGTTTTGATACAGAAACAACATCCTTAGATTATTTCGATTTAGAAATTGTTGGACTTTCTTTTTCGTTCAAAAGTGGCGAAGGTTATTATGTACCGGTGCCGGCTGAAAGACCTGCAGCGCTTGAGGTATTGAATCATTTCAAGCCATTTTTTGAATCGACAAGCATTGTAAAAATCGGGCAAAACGTGAAGTTCGATTGGCATGTGTTGAAGCAATATGCTATAGAAGTTAGTTTGCCGATTTACGATACCATGTTAGCGCATTATTTGTTGGAGCCCGATATGAAACACGGCATGGATTTCTTGAGTGAATCGTATTTAGGTTATTCTCCTGTGTCTATTGAAACCTTAATTGGCAAGAAAGGCAAGAACCAAGTCACAATGCGCGATGTAGAGTTAGAGAAGATTGCAGAATATGCAGCGGAGGATGCGGATATTACTTTTCAATTGAAGCAAATTTTTGAGCCGAGTGTGCAAGAACGTGAAGTTGTGAATGTGTTACAAGACATTGAATTGCCGTTGATTCCTGTGTTGGGTGATATGGAACGACAAGGAGTGAAAATCGACAAAGAATTTTTGAACGAATATTCTGCGAATCTTAAGTATGAAATTGATGTAGTAAGCGAGGAAATTTTTAGCCTTGCAGGTTTAAAGTTTAACCTCGACTCACCCAAGCAAATGGGAGAAGTGTTGTTTAAACATTTGAAACTACCGCAAGACAAAAAAACGGCTACAGGTCAGGCATCTACAAACGAAGAAGTGTTGCAACGCTTGGCTCCGGAGTATCCGATTGCCGCTAAAATTTTGGATTACCGTGAAATTGCAAAATTGAAATCAACATATGTAGATGCATTGCCCGAATTGATTCATGCAAAAACGGGTCGGGTACATACTACTTTCAATCAAACGATTGCCGCAACCGGACGTTTGAGCTCTATCAATCCAAATTTACAGAACATTCCAATCCGTTCTGAACGGGGGATGAAAATCAGAAGAGCTTTTATTCCACGCGATGAAAACCACACGTTAATATCAGCCGATTATTCGCAAATTGAATTGCGTTTAGTAGCTGAAATTAGTAACGAAGAAAATATGCTTAAAGATTTCCGCGATGGTATCGACATCCACACAGCAACAGCAGCAAGGGTTTTTGGAGTGCCAACTGCTGAAGTAACAAAGGAGATGCGTTCCAAAGCCAAGATGGTGAACTTCGGAATTATATACTCAATATCAGCGTTTGGATTGTCACAGCGCTTGGGTATTCCTCGAAAAGAAGCTGCTTCTTTAATTGAAAATTATTTCATTCAATATCCCGGAATCAAAAAATATATGGACGACACTTTGGTGTTTGCCCGTGAAAATGGTTTTGTAAAAACAATCATGGGACGAAGACGTTATCTGAAAGATATTAACTCCAAAAACTTTACGGTGCGTGGCTTTGCGGAACGCGAGGCGATTAACGCACCGGTACAGGGGTCTGCAGCCGACATGATTAAAATAGCTATGATTAACATTCATAAAAAGTTCAGCGAGCAAAACATTCTGTCAAAAATGACATTGCAGGTGCATGATGAGTTGGTATTTGATGTGTTGAATAATGAACTTGAAATCGTAAAACCAATTATTGCTGATTGTATGGTAAATGCTATAAAGCTCAATGTACCAATTGAGGTGGAAATTGGAGTTGGTCAAAATTGGTTGGAGGCACATTAATAAAAGCATTCACTATGTTGTATTTTAAAAAAGTTGTTTTAGATAATACGGATAGCAATACTGTTGAGTGTGCACTTAGGAGGTATGCTATAAAAAGATATACTCCTTTAGATTTAAATCGGAGTCTTTATGGCATAGGAAGTGATATGCTTTTCATGGGTAGAGAAACACAAGAAAGGATTTGTTTCACTAGGCTTCGAACTGAACTTATGCTCTTTTTCCCAAAGTTAATTATAGCTTTTGAGAAAAAGGAAGGCTTTAATTCGTATTCCATAAGATATAATCTATGGTCAATGCTTTTTATTGGCTTTGCGATGCTTATAATTATCTTGGGCTTGTTCCGGTCGATGGAGGGAAAGCTAGATGAAAATGCTGTTTTTTTTACTTGTGTGCTGTTTGTTTTTTGGGGTGTAACGCAGCTAGAAATTAAATTATTAAAGAGACAGATCGATAAGGCCATTAACTTATATAAGTCTGAGACAACAATGGTGCAGTAAAACATTTTTAAGAAAGTTCACTCAACTTTTTTTACTTTCATGCGAAATGCAGGAAACGAATCCCAGATCAATTTTTTCGTGGCGGAATATGCTTTTGCCGATTGGGATAACCCTATTGGCAACAGCTTACCTTATCTATCTTTTGTCGAAAGTTGACTATGCACAAGTAGCTACAATTACACTTACACGTCATTTGGTTTCCATCCTGCTACTAGCCGTTGGCACAGTGTTTATCCGCGATGCGGCTTATGTGTATCGCATGTGGGAGTTGAACGATCGTAAACTCAGCATTGCTAAGTGTATCGAGATTATTTTTCTCTGGGAATTTGGCTCCTCTGTTACGCCTGCTTCATTTGGTGGTGTATCCATGGCGTTTTTGATTCTGTATAAAGAGGGAATTAAACCCGGCAAAGCCACATCCATTCTTATGCTTTGTTCTTATCTCGACAATATCGCTTTTGTAATCGTATTTGGCACCCTATATTTGATATTAGGGCATCACATGTTCGATCTTTCTGCTACGTGCGGAAATTTAGATCAACTGTCGACTGTTAAGGCATTTCGCTCTGTTGGAGAGTATGTCTGGATTGGCTTTCTAGCCGTTGCTATGTCGGGAATGATATTGGGATTTTCGTTGTTTATTCGTCCGCAATATGCAGTTTCATTCTTGAATAAAATTGCGCAGATAAAATTCATCAATCGTTGGGAAAAGCAGATACATCACATCAGTGTAGATATCATGCACACCTCCATCGAATTTCAGAACAAGGGAACAGGCTTTGTGATAAAATTACTGATTGGCACTACCATTTCTTGGTGTGCACGTTATGCATTGGCGAATGTGTTGATTTATGGTTTTGCTTCGGGCTTATTCGATAATTTAGATGTATTCGCAAGACAGTATGTTCACCGTGTAATTGTTATTATTCCTGCCACTCCGGGTGGTAGCGGTATTGCAGAATTATCGTTTATGGCATTGAATTGCGAGTTTATTAAAGACGGCTTAGCACCCATTGTAACCCTCATTTGGAGAGGATTTAATTTCTATTTTTATATCATTGTTGGAATTGTCATTCTGCCAAAATGGTTGGCCAGAGTGGGTAAAATATAAGTTATGCAAAAAGTATTATTTATCGATCGCGATGGAACAATTATTCTGGAAACAGACGATTTCATGATTGAAACGTATGAGAAGATTACTTTTTATCCAAAGGTGTTTTATTGGTTAGGCAAAATTGTAGAAGAGTTCGATTATAAATTGGTGTTGGTCACTAATCAGGATGGTTTGGGTTCCGATTTTTTTCCGGATGAACCTTTTTTTACAACGCATAAATTTGTAATGAGAACCTTTGCCGATCAGGGTATTTACTTTTCTGCAGAGCATATTGATCGCACATTCCCGAATGAAGAAAAAGAAACCAGAAAACCTGGTGTAGGTATGTTAAAAGAGTATTTTTCACCAGAATACGATTTGAAAAATTCTTTTGTAATAGGCGACCGGATTACCGATGTGATGTTAGCTAAGAACCTTGGCGCTAAATGCTTTTGGCTGAACGATGGCCGTAACTTAGGCGGTGGCGAAATTGAATTGAACAGCGATGCATTGCAGGAATACGTAGCTGTTGAATCACGCGACTGGGAAAAAATCTATGAGTATTTGAAATCGGTGAATTAACCTTCTCGCTCTTCGTTCAGCCTTACTTTCTCTACGGGATTAGCCGTCATTTCTGCATACACTAATCGGTTCTTGTGAATGTCGATACCCATAAATACGGCAGCTCTCAACGAATCGCAACTCGCTAAATTTTTTCCTGCGATATCGTAACCTGTTCCATGATCCGGTGAAGTGCGTATTACTTTCAACCCGGCTGTAAAATTCACCCCCGAGTTAAATGAAATTGTTTTAAATGGCACCAATCCTTGGTCGTGGTACATCGCTAAAATGCCATCAAATTTCATGTAATTGCCGGTACCGAAAAAGCCGTCAGCAGCAAATGGTCCAAGCGTTATCATACCCTTATCGCGCGCTTTTTGAACGGTTGGTGCGATAATATCTTTTTCTTCTTTGCCAATTAAGCCGCCATCGCCACTGTGAGGGTTTAGCCCTAATACAGCAATTCGCGGTTTATTGATCAAATAATCTTTTTGTAACGATTGATAAAACAATTCCAATTTCTGCATCAACGAAGCCGAATCAATTTTTTGGGCTACATCTTTCACAGGTACATGATTCGTGGCTAAACCAATACGTAAATTTTCATCGGCCAACAACATCAACGATTTTTCTCCACCCGTTTTTTCAGCAATGTATTCCGTTTGTCCATGGAAGTTTGGCTCGTGTTGCGCAATCATGTTTTTGTTTACCGGACCAGTAACTAAAACATCTATTTCTTTGGCTAAAACATCAGCAATAGCTTTATCTAAGCAAATCAAAGCATATTTTCCAGCCTCAGCTGATTCAACACCCGGTTCAATTTTTACCTGCTCTTCAAAGCAGTTAATCACATTGCCGATTTTTGGATTCAGCTTCTCTGTGTCTTTTACTTCTTGCGTTTGAAAGTTGTGAGCTTTTAATGCCTTCGCATAAAAATTCAAAATCGGCTTTTGGCCATACACTATAATATCGCAGAATTTGAAAATACGGTCGTCTTCCAGCAATCGTACAATAATTTCAGGACCAACGCCATTATAGTCGCCAATGGTAATTCCAACTTTTATTCTTCTTTCCACGTTTTGCTAATTATAAACTCAATTGAGTTTCGATTAAATACCTTTCAAATAGTCCACTAACAAACGAACACCAACCCCTGTTCCGTATTTGCCGCGGTAACTGTCTTCGCCCATCAAATAAGCCGTTCCGGCAATATCAAAATGTAACCAAGGGTAATCCGTAAAATGCTCCAAGAATTTACCTGCAGTGATCATACCCGCCTCAGGACCGCCAACATTTTTGATATCGGCAACATCTGATTTGATTAATTGTCCATACTCATCCCAGAACGGAAACTCCACCAAACGTTCGTAAACGTTATTGCCTGATGTAGACAGTTTTTGTTTTACTTCATCTGTTGCAGTGCCCATGAAAATAGTTCCCATAGAACCTATTGCCGCTTTTGCAGCACCGGTTAAAGTGGCGAAATCCATTACCAACTCAGGTTTGTAGCGCGAAGCAAATGCTAGGGCATCGGCTAATACCATACGACCTTCCGCATCGGTATTCAAAACTTCCACGTTCATTCCGTTCATCATTGGTACTACATCGCCCGGTGTGTAAGCGTTTTCGCCCGGACGGTTATCAGTTGCAGGAATAAGTCCCACAACGTGTACCGGTAATTTCAACTTCGCGATAGCTGAAAGCGTTGCTACCACTGTAGCTGCACCCGCCATGTCGCATTTCATCATGTCCATCGAGTTAGGTGTAGGCTTCAAACTCAACCCCCCAGTATCATAAACAATACCTTTTCCAACCAACACAATTGGTTTTTTGTTTTTTGCCTTTGGTGATTTGTATTCCAATACGTTAAACGTAGGTGGATCTTGGCTTCCACGGTTCACCGCTAACAAACCACCCATTTTTAATGAAGCAATTTTTTTCTTGTCCATCACCTCTACTTTAAAGCCGGCTTCTTTCCCAGCTTTCTGAATATCTTTCGATAATTGAACAGCAGTTAAGTACGACAATGGTTCATTCACCAACGTTCTAGCCAATAAGTTCGCTTCAATAATTACTTGCAACTCGGCTACTTTGTCTTTGGTCACTTGCTTGTCGTTCACAAATAATTCAACAAATGTATTGGGTGTTTTTTCTTTGGTTCTGTATTTCAAAAATTGATATGAGCTCAATGCAGCTCCTTCAGCAAATGCAAGTGATGCGGTAGCAAAGTTCATATAAGATGTAACAACTGCCGATTTCACTTTCTGGCTATTGAAAAACTTAACTAATCCGTTTGCGGCTTTACGAATAGCTTCGTTCGTTTTATAGGCTTCTTTCGAATCATCAACGAAAACAATAGAGAGACTTTTCGATCCGTCATAACGTTGGTATGTGGGTTGCTTTGCATCTAAAGCCTTTTTTGCATTGGCCTCATCGTCTTTTGGTAAATGAAGCGCGGAAAGTTTAGTTGATTTTGAGGCGATAATGATATGATGCGTACTTGCAGAAGCATCTTTGGCAAGAGATATTTTAAGCATGAATTGAAATTTAAGAGCGTAAAAGTATAATAATTGAAGATTTTAATTTGAATAATCAAAAAAATAAGCAATTGTATATCTTCTATACCTAATATAGAACGCTATTCTGCTTTCTTCAGAACAAGTGTAGGAGAGTACATGTTTTCTGCATCCAACATAAATTGCCCGAAGGCTTTATAATCCGAAGAAGGGTATACTTGTTCTTTCACGATTCCTTTTCTGAAAATAATAAGTTGGTTGGTTGTTGAATCGAATAACAACGAAAACGCTACTGATCCGAATTGTGTTGTAAGTGACTTACGCTCATCACCTTTGAAATTTTCAGGAAAGAATTGTGATGGTAGGGAAAATGTAAGGGTGTCGAAATAGGTAACACCTTCTGTAATTTTGAAAGGGAGGGTTCTATTGTCGTTATTGCCTGAAAAGTCTTTGAACGGGTCTAAAATACTTGGATTAATCATGATGCGTGAAGCCGTTTTCTTTATGGTGGAATTGTCAACAATCGAGGCTTTAATCGATATTTTAGGTGAGTTGGAGTCCATTGCAAGAATATTAAATGCCACTGATTTCGTATTAGATAAATCCATCGCACTTATTACGGCTAATTGCAGGTTTTTCTTATCGCTATCATAATACAAGGCACGTAACTGATCTTGCTTTTCCCCTTCGAAAGTAACGTTCGAAGTCAGTAAGCTGCTTCCATCCTCCGCCAACGTTATAGTAGTAGTGCCGTGGCAAGAATTTGCTTTTTCGGTATATGTAGGTGTACGAGCAATTGTTCCCCCATTTTCGTTAAGAATCAAAACGTTTCTACCTTCAGTAAAACTGCCTAGATAATTATAGGGGTCAATATGGCTTGTACACTCTAGCCATATTGTATCACTGTTGTTAGGAATACAAAGTATTACATGATTAAAATCGGAGTGGACAAAATCAGATTGAGGTTCAATTCTGTTTTTTTGTGCACTCACTAAAGTCATATAAGAAGGAATTCCTGCTTTTTTGAGGAGTCCTTTCATTAAAGTAACGAGTGCCTTGCAGTCGCCAAATTTTTGTTGTAATGTGTATTTCGCTGTTTGTGCTTGCCATCCTCCAATACCTAATTGAATACTTACATACCGATAATTGTTTTGAAGATATCTGTACAAGAATTGGATTTTCTCTTGGTTGGTTTTTAATGTGCTTAACATCAGGTCAACTTCAGGGATATTTACATCTTCGAGATTTTCTCTTTTTTCATTCAACTGATAAACAAATCGACCAAAATCATTCCATGTTTTTGAACTTCCTTTTACGCCATATAGCTCAAATTCATCGGCTGTTAAGAGCACATATGGGAGAAAGTCGAAGTTGTTCGGTGAAAAGGCTTGCTTTTTAATAGCCTTAAACCCTGAAAGTTCCCAGGTGTATTCATCTGCTGAATGATTTTTTAGCGCTACTAAGTTCGATTTATTGCTTACATGTATATCACTACAGGAAAGATGAAAAGTAGCATTTTCGATACTCACACTAGAGCCGAATGCAGGCACCCAATTTTGTACATAAAAGAGCGATAATAGCTCAACTTCGTAGATGTAGTGTATTGTGTATGGGAAAGAAGAGCCTTTTAGGTTCCAAAATTTAAAACGTGTTTCAATGCCTAAGTTGTCTCCTGCATTAGAATAATCTTCTGCATCGCGTTTATCGAACTGCTTTATTTTATTGCCCATGTTATCATAGAGTTCGGCCTTAAACGATTTGATTTTTCGTAATTTATCGTAGGGTATGGTAATCTCCGATAGGTCTTCGGCCGTGCTGTTTAAAATGGTTATTGTTTTATCCTCGGTATAAATAGCAGAACCCGGCTTAACTGCAGCATTGGTATGGCTCTGACGAATAACGGCATTCGCGTTTTTTAAGAGCGAGTCGGGTATAGAAAGAGTCGTGTACGATTGTGCGCAAGCTATGCAGCTCAATAAAATTAAGACAAGTGAAAACACCTTATTCAGTCTGTAAAACATATCCCTATTTTTTTTCGAGTACTATAACAGAATTGTATGTATCGATGGCATTAGCGAAAATGTTTTTTATGCTTTCGTATGAACCCGGATGGTATTGTTGTTGTTTAACCGATAAGATGCTGTTGATTTGAATATATTTCTCATTTTTTTCAACAACGAACAAAAAGGATGCAGATCCATCCTCGATTCTTACTTCTTTCGACTTCGGAACATCAGTTGCTGCATACCCTTCAGGAATTTCAATGGTAAGTTTTATGGACTCTTTAAACGGATACGGAAAGTCAATCGGATAAGAACGTTCATTTAGCTTAAAAGGGTTTTCTTTTCTGAATTTTACTGGAAACGGATTTAGATAAATTTGTTTATCCCCAGAAAATGTTTTCTTGCTGCTCACATCAAATGTGGTTTTTGTTTTTTTTGTAATTGTCATCCTTGTTGTCGATTTCAGTATTAAGCAATTCTACGTTTTCATCAATGGTTAAAAGATCATTGAGCGCATCCTCTGATTTCTTAAGCTTTAGCTTGGTTCTGAGTGCCACGGCTTCATAGTCGTTTAATGTAAGCATCGTTTTCGATACTATTTTGCCGTCAGGTGATAAAGTCACTTTTGCCACAATATTGGAGAACGAATTGGCTGAAGGTCTTATGCTTAGCCATTCCGCCTTCTTTTCGTTCATACGAAGTCCATATTCGTTTAAGTCTTGAATATCTACCAAGTAATGCGGTAGATTTGGATTAGTTGCATCTAAGAAAAATTTTGCGCTATCTATTTCTGCCACAGCAATCACATGATTAAATTGACCAAGTTCAGGAAACTCTTTTTGAACAACACCGTTATCGCTCGTTTTAATAAATACCGGATCGGCTTTAATTCCGGATGCGCGAAGCATATCAATTAAGATCATGTTAATGTCTGCCGAATTACCTATCCCCTCTGTGTAAGATTTTGCCAACCCCCCCTTAGGGAAGACGGTTAAAATCTCGTTCCATCTCATTTTGCTAGAAACATAGTTATAGATTAATTTCAATTTCTCTTCCTTTGATGTTAATGAAGCCGTCATCGTTTTTGCGTCTTTCACATGCACACCGTTTCCACCCAGTAATAGTCCGAAATCATTACTTTTAGTAAGTTCCGCAATTACATCTTCCCAATTCTCTGCAAAAGTTTGTTCGTTCCGATTAGGAAGGCGCGCGGTAGTTAAAATAAATTCCATTCGCGAAAAATAATCCTGAAAACAATTTACGAAACCTTCCTGGTGCAGTGCAGGAACATTTTCCATTGTGTAGGAGCTTTCGTAGCATTTCACATCTGTTTTTTCTTCAGCATATCTCGAGTTGCCGAATAGAAGCGTAAACCATTTTTCAGTTGCTTCAGCATTGTTTGTTGCCGATAAGTCGCGGCTACTCTTAAGCACTGAAGCATATTGAAAGAAAAATGGTGACCGTAAAGTTACATTCGAATATAGTGTTGGTAGCGTTGATTGGAAATACCAGTCTTTTAAAAAGCGAAGAGATGTAACACGAGTAACATACTCAAACTCAATAATAGAACCGGCTTGGATATCAGGGAATGCTATTTTTGTTGCAGAAACTCTTCGGGAAATGGCTTCATTAAAAATCAACTTCTTGTTTACTGCTGTGGTTGTAACTTTGCCGTCAACACCTCTGTTTAGCGTTTGTGCTTTGATGCTTTGAATGGATTCGTTTGCCCCCGTATATATTTTCACGTTGGCATATTCGTAACCTTCTTTGTTTAGTATTTGAATACGCTTATGCCTTTTGTAATAAGCAAATATACGATCTTCTTCAAATACAAAATTGATCAACTCTTCATCTGCAAGAATCATCGCATTGGCTGTGCTGTCGATGGCACAAACTCTTGTCTCGAATTGTTTTGGATTTACTTCTCCCCACTCTCTTTGAGCAGACAAAACAGTAAAAACGGATAATAGAATGGGCAGTAGTAATAACTTTGCTTTCAATTGGGTATTGTTAGGGGATTAGGAAAAGGCAAATTTAACAAAAATCGGTTGTCTCCAAAATAGAATGCCAATATTCTTAATTACACTGAAAACGCTAGAATTGACAGATGTTTCTATTTTTGTCTAAGCGCTTTTAAATCAGCGTATCCAAAATAGTGGAATTAAAGAAATCGTTAGGTCAACACTTTTTGCATGATCAAAATATGCTTCAGAAAATTGCCGATGCCATAGGCGATTTGAGTCTGTATGCATCTGTGTTAGAGATTGGCCCCGGACATGGTGCACTTACACGCTATATGCTTGGGAAAAAATTGACCGATTTTAAGGCTGTAGAAATTGATAGACGCTGTATCGATTATCTGAAAAACGAATATCCTCAACTCACCGTAGTTAATCAAGATTTTTTAAAAACAGACTTGACGATTTTGGTAAATACCCCTGCATGTGTTGTTGGTAATTTCCCTTACAATATTTCTTCGCAAATTGTTTTCAAAATCATTGAACATCGCGAGTTAATTTTTGAAATGGTGGGTATGTTCCAAAAAGAAATGGCCGTGCGCATTGCCGCCAAACCCAACTCCAAAGATTACGGTGTAATTGGCATATTAGCACAAGCATATTACGACTGCGAATATTTATTTGACGTACCACCCGGATGCTTTACGCCTCCTCCAAAAGTGATGAGTGGAATCTTACGGATGAAACGCAAAAACACAGCATTAGGATGTGATGAGAAGTTGTTTCGTCAAATTGTGAAACAAGCCTTTACACAACGTAGAAAAATGATGTCGAACAGTTTGAAGTCATTTAATTTTAAAGGGGATGTTTGGATAGCTTTTGCTTCAAAACGCCCGGAACAACTGGGTGTCCAAGATTTTGTAACACTTACCAATGCGCTTACCAATGCCTAAAGTGTTGATTACAGATGATGTACATCCATTGTTGATAAAGGGTTTGCAGGAACGGGGTTATGCAGTTGATTTTTTGCCGAATATTACTGCCGAAGAAACACTGACTATCATTGAAAACTACACAGGCTTAATCATTAACAGTAAAATTTTTTGTGGCGAAGAATTATTGCCTAAAGCCAACCAATTAAACTGGATCATTCGCTTAGGTTCCGGTATGGAGGTTATCGATACAGGGCTGTGTCAACAACTTGGAATACACTATGCTAATACACCGGAGGGAAACTGCAATGCTGTTGCCGAACATGCTCTTGGATTGCTGTTGGCATTAATGCGTAACATTGTAAAGTCCAACAATGAAGTATCCAATTTACAATGGATTAGAGAAGCGAACAGGGGTGAAGAGTTGAGTGGCAAAACTGTGGCTATACTAGGTTACGGCCATACAGGAGCTGCTTTTGCAAAATTGTTAGCGCCATTCCATGTGAAAATATTAGCATATGATAAGTACAGAAAGGGCTTTGCCGCATCGAGTAACTATATTGTAGAATCGACTTTAGATGATATCTTCAACGAAGCAGATATTTTAAGTCTTCACCTTCCACTTACAACCGAGACCAATCAATGGATTGATGCGTTATTTTTGAATTCGTTTAAGAAAAATATTTATCTCCTCAACACTTCTCGAGGTAAAGTGTTAAATACTTCCGATGCATTAAAAATGATGGAACATGGAAAAGTTAGAGCAATGGCTTTGGATGTTTTAGAAAATGAGAAGTTGAATACACTTAATGCTCCAGAACAGTTGATTTTAAAGCGATTGACAGAGTACAATAAAATTATTTTAACACCCCATATAGCAGGTTGGACAAACGAGTCCAAAGAAAAAATAGCCCGGTTTTCACTTGAAAAAGTGGATGGATTTACATCATTTTAAGGCTGATGAATTGTCATTTCTTTGCAATATCTACCTTGAGTTCTTGCTTTTTCTTTTAACACATTTTAGATTTGTTTCAGAAAAATTATATTTGTCGGCTATTGTGAAAGAATAATAAAATGCACATGAAGAAAATATTAACACTATTAATGGTTTTTGTTGCGGTACTGCTTAAGGCTCAGAGTGGAGAGATTAGTGGTAAATTGGTAGATGAAACTGGAGAAGGATTGCCTACAGCTACCGTCATCATTGTTGATGCAACAGGCAAAGGGACATCCATAGGAACGGTTACAGATTTTGATGGTAACTATTCAATCAAACCTTTGAAGCCAGGTAGTTATTCTGTTAAGTATTCTTATACTGGTTATGCAGCACAAATTCAAAATGGTGTAGTTGTTCGAGCCGATCAAACAACTCGATTGGATATTAAATTGAAACCTTCAGATAATTCTTTAACGGAAATCGAAGTAATAGCATACAAAGTTCCTTTGATTGAAAAAGGAAGTACAACAATGAGTAGTACGCTTGATGCAAAAGATATTAAAAACTTACCTACACAAAGTGTTTCCGATTTAGCTTCTCAATCCGCAGGTGTTTATCAAGAAGATGCCAATAAAGGAATCAGTATCCGTGGAGGTCGTGAAGATGCAACGGTATACTATATTAATGGAAGAAAGGTAATTGGTAAGCCAAACGTTCCTGTACAAGGTGTTGAGCAATTAACGGTAATTACGGGTGGTGTGCCTGCAAGATACGGTGATGCAACAGGTGGTGTAATCAACATCACTACAAAAGGCCCATCGGCTGATTTTCAAGGCGGTATATCATTTCAAACATCACAAGGTTTAGATGCCTTTGGTTACAATCAAGCCAATGCGAATTTAATGGGTCCTATCTTTAGTAAAGGAAAAGGAAAAGACAAAAAAGTAATCTTGGGCTTCTCTACTTCATTCGAGTTTTTAGGTCAGAAAGACCGCTCTCCATCTGCTTTAGGCGTATGGCAAGTGAAAAAAAGCGTATTAGATGATATCAAAGCAAATCCTTATTTCAAGAATCCAAATGGTACTAACTTAATTTTCAAATCAGAGAATTTGACCTTTAAAGACATGTACCTAACTGCTGCAAAGCCGAATAATGCACAACAAGATTATAAAGGCGTATTGCAATTCGATTTAAGTCCATACAAAGGTATCAATTTCACTTTTGGAGGGGATATGAGTTACACTAAGTATCATAGCCAAGTACAAGAGTATACTTTAATGAATGCCGAAAATAATCCTGAAATTAAAGAGTTAAACTATAGTGTTTTCGGTCGTTTTTCCCACACAGTAGATTTGGGTGGTAAAAAAGGGAAAGATGGCAAAGAAAAAACTTCTGCTGTTCAGAACTTTGTATACTCTTTACAATTTGATTATGAGAAATTCAAAAGTGTTTATGCTGATGATAACCACAAAGACAAATTGTTCAACTATGGTTATCTAGGTCATTTCAATTCTAAAAAAGCCACTAATTATTCGTATACAACACAATCTATTGGCGGTAAAAACTACGAAGGTTGGATTCAATCAGGCGACCCAAGAGACACAAGTGTTGTGTTTACACCGGGAACTGAGAACCCACTAGGTTCTAGATTTGTAGAACAATATTATGAGTTGTTAGGCGCACAGAAAAATGCCGATGGTTCTTATGAAGTGCTAGGAAGTAATAAAGTAGGCTTCACAGAGAGTGTGGATCAAATTTTATCTGGGGCACGCTTGCCTAACCAACGTTCTGAGCCTATTTATAACACGTGGTATAACATTGGTCGTCAGTACAACGGATATGGTGTTGGTAATCCTAACAATTCAAAAGACGGAAACATTGATCAATATCGAGCACGTATTGAGGCTTCATTTGATGTTCAAGGTAAAGGCTCATCCAATACCAATAAGCACTCTATTGAAATGGGTATCGAGTTCGATCAACGTATTCAACGAACATATAGCATTAACCCTCTATTCTTGTGGGATGTTGCAAAAACAAATGTGAACAAACATCTTCAATTGGATACTTCAAATCCAATCTTCCGAATAAACGGAGTTGATTATACGCAAAATGATCCTGCTCGTCCACAGTTCTTCAATACAGATACCATTAAGTTTGGTTATAAGGCTGATGCTCAAAACCAGGGTTATTTCGACAAGAATCTACGAGCACGCTTAGGTTTAGGCGCTACCGATAGAATTGACATCTATAATGTGGATGTAGATAAATTAACTATTGATTTGTTTTCTGCCAACGAGTTGATGAGTTTTTTCAGTGGGGGAAGCGAAATTGTTACTGCCAGAGGATATGATTTCACCGGCAAGCAATTGGCCAAAAACCCTACGTTGAAGGATTTCTTTAATACCAAAAACAGTGATGGGCAATATTTAAGACAACAAGGTGCTTATATGCCAATATATGCCTCCGGATATATTTCAGATAAATTCTTCTTCAAAGATTTAGGTTTCTTGGTGGGCTTACGTGTAGACCGATTCGATGCTAATCAATATGTGTTAAGAGATCCATATTCTTTGTATGATATCAAAACTAAAAGCGAGGTAGCTACAATAGATGGAAAAGCAGTTAACCATCCTTCAAACATTGGAGATGATTATGCTGTTTATGTATCTAAGTATGGAACAGGTTCTCAGATTATTGGTTACAGAAAAGGAGATGAATGGTACGATAAATACGGAAACGTATCTACAGGAAGGAATATCGCTAGCCAATCAAGTGAAGGAGCTTTACCATATGCTAACTTAGCAGGTATAGATACAATGTCTACTTCCACTGTTAAGTCATATGTTCAAACGAATTCTGACAACTACGATCCAAACAGCTCGTTTGTTAAGTATACCGCTAAGTATACGTTTATGCCCCGTTTACAGTTTTCATTCAATATCACAGATAAGGCCCAGTTCTTCGCGCACTACGATATCTTGAGTCAACGTCCGCAATCTAGAAATCAATTGAACTTGGCTGAATACTTATACTGGCAAGAAAATACCGGAGTAAAAAACAATCCGAATTTAAAGCCTGAAACGACTATCGATTATGAGTTTGGATTCAAACAAGTGGTAACCAAAACTTCAGCGATTACTATTTCTGCCTATTACAAAGAGTACAGAAATTTGATTCAACGTAGAAAAATGTTGTATGCATTCCCTGCTACATACACAACCTATGATAATCTTGACTTCGTTTCCACCAAAGGTTTAAACGTGATTTACGATATGCGTAGAACAGGAAACTTCAAATTTAATTTGAACTATACCTTGCAATTTGCAGAAGGAACAGGTTCTGATGACGGATCTCAACGATTCTTAGTAGACGCTGACGTTCCAAACTATAGAACTATTTTCCCTGTTAGTTTCGATGCTCGTCACCAAATTAACGCAACTATTGATTTCCACTTTGCTGAAGGAAAAGAGTATAACGGACCTGTAGTTGGAAACAAACAAATTTTAGCCAACTTCGGAATCAACTTAGTATTGAGAGCGCGTTCTGGGGTGCCTTATTCTACATCAGGCGTTGTATCAGACGAAGGATCAATTGGAGGCGGTGTTCGACAAAATACATTGTCGTTGAACGGGCCGCGTTTACCTTGGACATTCCGTGCCGATTTACGAGTAAATAAAGACTTCGCTGTATCCGTTGCACGTAAAGGGGATGATCCTAAAAAATTATATTTCAGTGTGTACTTGTGGATTCAAAACTTGTTGAACACGAAAAACATTATTACTGTTTATCGTTATACAGGAAATGCAAACGATGATGGTTACTTGGATGCACCGAATAAACAAATTGATATTAACAGCAAGTACAATGCGCAGTCATATAGAGATTTGTATCGTGCAAGAATCAATGATCCAAATAACTTCTCTTTACCGCGTAGAATATATTTAGGAGCATCATTCACATTTTAAGAAAATTGTCCATTCATAAATAGCAGATTATGCAAAAGAAATTATTAGTACTGAGTTTTGTGTTTACCATATTTGGGAACACTATATCTTACGCCATCATAGGTGGAAATGCCGGTAAGCCAACGGCACCAAAACCAAGTTATAAAGTAGAAGCAGGGGATTGTAAAGTGCCAGTTTCACAATTTAACTTGGATGTCAATAACGTTCGCGCACGATTATTGAATGCCGGTGACCTTTGGTGGGATTTTGACAAGGCAAAATATGAAGTGCCAAAAGGAGACGGAACATCTGTTGGGGTTCACGCCATTTTTGCAGGAGCCATTTGGATTTCCGGTTTAGATGCAGCAGGAAACTTAAAGTTAGCTGGTATGCGTTTTAGACAAGGAACTTCGGATTTTTATTCAGGTCCTTTGGATAACAGTGGGGAAGTTACACAAGCAGTTTGTAACCAATGGGATAAGCACTTTAATGTGTTAGGTTCAGAAATTGGTAAAGTTCAAGCCATTTGGGATGGAAATCCTGGTGTTGATATCCCTGTTGGAAGTATTCCTGATAACGTATTATACTGGCCGGGTAAAGGCAACTCTTTCTTAACTGCAAAAGGGTATGACATGAACAACAATCTTGCTCCATTTTTTGATAGAGATGGTAGTGGTGATTATGATCCAGTTAAGGGAGATTATCCAAGTGTTAAAGATGGAAGTGAGGCATATGGTGATCAGATGGTGTATTGGGTGTTCAACGATAAAGGAAACGTACATAACGAAACGAACGGGAATCCTTTAGGCGTTCAAATCAATGCATTGGCATTTGCTTTCGCAACCGCTGATGAAATTAACAACATGACCTTCTATACTTATAATATTGTAAATAAGAGTGGTGCTGCATTAAGCCAAACGTATATGTCTCAATTTGTGGATGCCGATTTGGGATGTTACAGCGATGACCGTTTGGGTTGTGATACAGTAAGAAGCTTAGGTGTAGTATATAACGGTCGCGCGAACGACCCTAATGGATGTAATACTGGATTATTGGGATATGGTAATGATGTTCCAATGTTGGGAGTCGATTTCTTTGAAGGCCCGGTGGATACAAATGGACAAGAAAGGGGTTTGTCTGCTTTCAACTATTTTAATAACGGAGCTACCGGACCTATTACTGACCCTCAAACAGCTCGTGAGTACCGTTATTTCCAAACTGGACGGTGGAAAGACGGAAGTAACTTTACACAAGGTGGTAATGGATATGGTGGAACTACACCTACCAACTATTGTTTCCCTGGTGATCCTACAGTTGCAACACAATGGAGTGAGTGTAATCAGCAATCGGGAGCAGCAATTCCATATGGTGATAGACGTATGTTGTTAACTTCAGGTCCATTCACATTCTTACCAAATGCTGCCCAAAGAATTACCGTTGGTGTTATGTTTGTTCAGCCGCAAGGTGGAACAGGTCTTTGTCCTAGCTTTAATAACGTTATCGGACAAGCTGATGATAAAGCACAAGCACTTTTCAAAAGCGGATTTAAATTGATTGATGGGCCTTCTGCACCAACATTAAGTATTCGTGAGATGGATAAAAAACTTATCATTAATTTGTTGAACGAGCGTACAGGAAACAACTATGGTGAGTCTTACGATCAAGAAGATGCCTCCATTACTTCGCAAACCGGATTTTTACCCGGTATGGATGCAACATATACATTCCAAGGTTATAAAGTTTATCAAATTTTAAACGATAAGGTTTCTGCAACTGAATTGGATAATCCTAATAAAGCCATTTTGCTCAAGCAAATGGATATTAAAGATGGTGTAGGACGAATTGTCAACTTTGAAAAAGATGCTTTAACGCAATTATTAGTGCCTAAAATTAGAGTTGATGGTGAAGATAAAGGTGTGCAACATTCATTGGTGGTAGAGAAAGACTTGTTCACTGATGGACCACTTGTCAATAACAAGACATACTACTATACTGCAGTAGCCTATGCGCACAATAACTTTAAGCAATACGATCAATTGAATCCTGCAGCAGGAGGTCAGAAAGTAGCTTATCTTATCGGAAGAAAGAATTTTGCACGTTATTCAGCTATTCCTCATAACGAAGATTCTAGAAATGGAGGAACTCAATTGAATGCATTGTATGGTGAAGGTGTTGAAGTAAAACGTATTGAAGGTCAAGGCAATGGTGGAAATAATATTGATTTGACACAGAATACTATCGAGAAGATATTAGCCGGTGCAGGTTTTACCGATACTTTAGATTATGAAAAATTGTTTGATCCAATCGGATTCCGTGTAACAGATCCATTAGCACTTAAAGAGGCTGATTTTGAATTACAAGTATTAGATACAGTTCCTTATAACGGATATAGTGTTTCTCCTTTGGCAACATGGGTGTTGAAAGATTTGACAAATAATAGAACTATTCCTTCCGACAGAACGTTGGATAAACCTTACGAGCAGATTATTACTACTAATACGGGTGGCGAAACTGTTGATTATGGATTCTCTTTATCGTTAGGAACACCTGTTGCTAAATATCAAAATCAATACAGTAAACGCCCAATTTTTAGTTCTATTACTGGTTCTTTGACCTATGAAAACGAAGGGAAAAAATGGTTATCTTTCGTAGTAGATAACGGACAAAATTCTCCAGCCAACTGGATTCGTTCCGGTAAAGCAGTTGTAGGAACAACAGATCCGTTGTATACCGTTTTCGATGACAATTGGTATACCGCAAATGGTTCAGGTACTATTAGTGTACCGAATCCAAAAATATATACCGATCCTGATAAAGGATTCGAAAATATTGCCGGAGGAACATGGGCACCTTATTGTCTTACTTCGAACTATCATTTTGTAGGAACACCTACTAATGTTGCTCAACCGGCTTCAGTGCACAATCCGGGCTTTAAGTGGGATGCGTGGGGTAAATTACCTACAGCTACCTACATTCCGGCTCCGCCTCAAAACACCTTGGATAGATTGCAAAGTGTAGATATCGTTTTCACTTCAGACAAGAGTAAATGGTCTCAGTGTATTGTGTTCGAAACAGGAGAAGAAGATGCAAACACTGAAGGGGCTGCACTTGTTGGACGAAATGCTAGAAAAGGTCAATTGAGAATGGCGCTATCTAAAGATAAAGATGGTAACAACTTCAACGATCCAAACACTACGTTACCGGATACTGGTCGTTCATGGTTCCCTGGTTATGCAATCAATGTAGAGACCGGTCAACGTTTGAATATTGCATTCGGAGAGTCTTCTGAATTTACGGATGAGAATGGACGTGATATGTTGTGGAATCCAACATCTAAAGTATATGGCGATTTGAATTACGGAGGCACTATCCCTAATATTCCATTCTTTGGCGGTAAACACTTCGTATACGTGATGGAAACACCGTATGATGGAGGACAGGCAATGCGCGATAGTTTGTTAGCGCTATTCAGAATTACACCTACTAACAATACAAGCGCATACCCTTCTGGGTACGCAGATTTATATCGTCAGATTATGTACACTTCAATTCCTTATTTATCACCTGGTTCCAAGTTGAATTCATTGCAAGATGGTTTAATCCCAAGTCTTGTAACCGTGAAGCTTCGTGTGCAGAAACCATTTTCAAAATTTGCAACGAATGCAACAAATCTAGCGGATACTGCTGTTTTCAATCGATATAGATTTAGTACTGTTGGCTTGGGTCCTAAAGAGAATGTAGCTGAAGTGGCTAAATCGGCATTGGATAAAATCAGAATTGTACCTAATCCGTATCTAGCTTATTCTGCTTACGAGAGAAACGCAGCAGATACACGTGTTAAGATTACAAACCTTCCTAATAATTGTACGATTACAGTGTATGCTTTGGATGGTACGTTAATCAGAACAATCAGAAGGTCAATTAACACCACTGACCCTGACCCGCAAACAGGATCACCTATTGAGATTTCTGACGGTAGCAACATCGATCGAAGTGCAGCTAACTTGGATAATTCTGCAGAATGGGATTTGAAAAACGAAAAGAATGTCCCTGTTGCCAGTGGAGTATATTTATTTGTTGTTGATGCACCAAATATTGGTAGCAAAACACTGAAATGGTTTGGCGCAATGCGTCCGGCAGATGTATCTAATTTCTAATTTTTTTGAAAAGATAAGCGTATGAAGAAAATTTTAATAAACGGTATCGTTGGATTGCTTGCAGTGAGCGCATTTGCCGGAAACCCGGATAGAAGAGGGGAAGCAGGCGCATTGGAACTAAATATGAATGGCTATGGAAGAACGGCCGGTCTTTGGGGGTTGAACTGTGCATCTGTTCAAGGTTTGGAGGCAGAGCGATTGAATCCTGCGGGAGTAGCATTCACAAAAAGAACAGAAATTCTTGCTAACTATACTTCTTGGTTAACAGGATCAGGGTTGTCATTGATTCAAGCAGGTGTTTCACAACGCATAAAAGGAAACGCTATTGCAGTTTCTATTAATGCAGTGAATATTGGATCTATTGAAAAAACTACGGTTAATTCTCCTGAAGGGGGAATTGGTCAATTCAAACCAACTTTCTTTAATATCGGATTAAGCTACGGTAAAAACTTTGCTTTGGGTTCTACTGCCTTAACAGGAGGTAACGTAATTTCAGGAGGGGTTACCGTTAGATTAGTAACGGAGGGGATTTCAAACATCAGCTCTACTGGTTTCAGTTTTGATGCCGGGTTACAGTATACAACAGGGAAGAAAGAGAATGTACATTTTGGGGTTTCTCTTCGAAATATTGGAACTTCAATGAAGTTGAAAGGGGACGGATTCGCTATTGACGGTTCAACCGATGGAGGTTATTCATTACAGGTAGATAGAAAGTCGGCTAAATACGAGTTGCCTATTCAGTTGAATATTGGTGCATCATACGATATCTATTTTGGGAAAGAAATTGAAATAGCACCCAAAAAATACACCCAAAACTTCCGTTTAACGCCAATGGCGCAATTCACCGCTAATGCTTATGGTAATGATCAATATGGCGCGGGCTTAGAGTTTGCATTCAAAGAAATATTTATGTTGCGCGCAGCATACAGAATGGAAAATGGAATCTTCAAAACTGAAACCAGAAAGACTGCTTACAACGGTCTAGCAGCAGGTATGAGTGTTAGTGTTCCTTTCAAAAAAGACGGTACAGGTTCTAGTCTTGGTATAGACTACGCATATCGTATGACAGGATTGAATACAAATTTTACAGGAACGCACACTGTAGGTTTAAGATTTAACTTAGGTGGTACGGCTAAAGAGAAAGAAAAAGATGCTGAAAAAGCTGCTTCTAAATCTGCTATGCAAGAGGAAGAAGTAACTACGGTGTCTAAAACATCTAAGAAAGGAAAGAAAAAAGCTGAAGTTGAATTAGTTGAAAAACAACTCTTAGTAGACTCATTATTGAGAGTAAATGCCGACCTGAAAGTGAAAGCTGAAACACCAATAGTGAAAATTGATACGGTTCAAGTAACTAAAACTGAAATTGTAATTCAAAAAGACACAATACTTGTTCCTACAACATATGAAAAAACCGACTATAAAGGTGGTGATGTAGATACTGTTGTTGTTGATGGAAAAACACAGTTGAAATTCAATGATTATGATTTAGTTCAATTCGAAACAGGATCTGCTGTTATTCAGAAAAAATCTTATCCTTATTTGAACTACTTGATCAATATTATGAAGAAAAACCCTTCATACAAGTTATCGTTAGCAGGTCATACCGACAATGTTGGCGATAGAGATAAAAATGTGAAACTTTCTCAAGATAGAGTGGATGCTGTAAAAGCATATGTTACTTCAAAAGGAGTAAACGGAAGTAAAGTAAGCACAGCTGCTTTTGGTCCTGATAAACCGAAATACAAAAACGATTCTGAGGCCGGAAGAGCTAAAAATAGAAGAGTAGAAGTGAACATGGAGTATTAATCACTTGTTCAATTCATAAATACCACTAAATTTGTGAATCAAAAGACGCCCGTGTAGGCGTCTTTTGATTTTTAGTCGAATAAACAAAAACGCATTATGGCAGATATAAATTACATGACCAAAGAAGGTTATGAGCATCTAGAGAAAGAGCTGCGATATTTGAAAACAGTAAAACGTCCGGAGATTTCTAATGCAATTGCAGAAGCAAGAGAGAAAGGGGATTTGTCGGAAAATGCCGAATATCATGCTGCACGAGAAGAGCTTGCTTTGCTTGAAGCAAAGATTGCTAACATGGAAAACCAATTCGGAAGTGCTCGCATTTTGGACGAATCTAAAGTGGATATTTCTAAAGTAGGTATTCTTTCTAAAGTGAAAGTGTTTAATAAAAAGCTAAATAAAGAACAAACGTTTAATGTAGTTAGTGAGGCTGAAGCAGATTTGAAGGCCGGTAAAATTTCTTCTAACTCTCCTATAGGCAGAGCATTGCTTGGGAAAAAAATTGGTGAAATAGCTGTGGCGCAAACACCTGCTGGAGCAATGGAATTAGAAATTCTGTCTATTTCTATCTAAACAAAAACCAATGGCGACTATTTTTACAAAAATCATCAATGGCGATATTCCTTGTTATAAGATATATGAGGACGAAAACTATTTTGCCTTTTTAGATATTAGTCCCTTAGCCAAAGGCCACGCACTTGTAGTGCCAAAACAAGAGGTAGATTACATCTTTGATTTAAGCGATGAAACCTATCAAGGATTAATGCAAGTATCCAAGAAAATTGCTATAGCTATACAAGCTGCTGTTCCATGTAAAAGAATTGGCATTGCTGTGGTTGGTCTTGAAGTTCCTCATGCACATGTGCACCTCATTCCACTCCATTCTGGAGCTATTAACTTCAGTGATCCCAAGCTCCAACTTCCTAAAGAAGAGCTAGCAACTATTGCTTCTGCTATTGTTGGGGAACTTCATTAAAATAAATGACATAAAAGTCCGTCTCTCAACTTTGGTTCAAACCAAGTAGATTTCGGTGGCATCACATTACCTGAGTCGGCAATAGCAATCAGTTGTTCCAAGGATACCGGATACAATGCGAAGGCTATTTGATGTTCTCCACTATCTACTCGTTTCTTCAATTCATCAAGACCCCTTATACCTCCAACAAAATCAATGCGTGTGTCGGTTCGCGGATCGTTAATGTTCAAAAGGGGCGCAAGCACATTGTCTTGTAGTAATGTAACATCCAAAATTCCAATAGGATCAGTTTTTATAATGTTGCTTTTAGCGGTTAATCGATACCATTGCCAATCCAAATACATCCCGAATTGGTTTGGTTGTTCGGGTTTAGCATCAATAGCTGAGATGGCATTCATCTCAAAATTCAGTTTTATTTTGTCTAAGAACTCGGCTACTGCATGTCCATTTAAATCTTTCACTAAGCGATTATAATCCATGATGGCTAATTCATCGGAAGGGAATAATACCGACAAGAAGTAGTTGTATTCATCGGAAGTATTGCCGCCATTCTCTCTTAATTTTAAGCCAACTTTGGCAGCGGATGCGGCTCTGTGATGCCCGTCAGCAATGTAAGTGAAAGGAATTTCTGACGAAAATACAGTGGAAATATTTTGAATCAATGCATCTTCATTTACAACCCATAATTGATGCGTAACACCATCAACCGCGGTGAAATCGTAAGTGGGGGAAGTTGAGGTTACTACCGTAGCAACAATTTCCTTTATTGTATCATTTGTAGGATAGGTAAGAAAAATTGGACCAACATGTGCTTGAACGGCTTCCATGTGTTGGATTCTATCGAGTTCCTTTTCCGGGCGTGTATATTCGTGTTTCTTTATTGTGTCGGAAAAATAGTCGTCAATAGAAGAGCATGCAGCGATTCCAAATTGTCGTCTACCATTCATGGTTTGTGCATATATGTAATAGCATGCTTTTTCTTCTTGGATCAAAACGCCATCTGCAATTAGCTTTCTGAAGTTCTCATTAGCTTTCGCATAAACTGCTGTAGAATGAATATCTACCTCTTGCGGCAAATCGATTTCAGCTCTGCTCACATGCAAAAAAGAATTTGGGTTGTCTTCCGCCATTGCTTTTGCTTCTGCAGTATTCATTACATCGTATGGGAGTGTAGCTACTTGTTCAACAAGTTGTGGTTGTGGGCGCAATGCGCGAAAAGGTCTAATGTGTGCCATAATTAAAGTATAAAAAGTTCGGATGCAATATAGTCCGCAAAATGTTTTCCGGCTTGCGTTAATATTAAGTGATTGTTTGAAAAATGATAGTACGCTGTCGGGATTTTTTTCAGCGAGTCAGAAAAGTTGATTTTAAATTGTCTTGGTATTTTGTCTGTGTTGCACCCCCATTGGGTTCGCAACGATGTCATGATGTATTCATTCGTTTGGTCTTCCGGTGATAAGACTTCTTCTAAGTAGCATATCTCACCTGCACTCATCGCTTTGATGTAATTATTCAGGTTGGCTACATTCCATCTTCTTGAAAGGTGATTAAACGAATGTGCTGAAGGCCCCAATCCCAAATATTTTTCGCCTCTCCAATAATTGGTGTTATGAATGGCCAAATAATTTTCTTTCCCGAAGTTCGAAATTTCATAATGCTGAAATCCATTTAACCGCGCAAAGTCCATTAAGAAATCAAATTGTGCATTTGTTTTTTCATCGTTCGGAGCAGCTGATAATCCCTTTTTTACAGATTGATAAAGTTTTGTTTTGGGTTCAACGGTAAGCGCATAACACGAAAGATGTTTCACGCCAAGTGCATTTGCTTTCATTAGGTTTTCTTCCCATCCCTCTATACTTAACCCCGGAGTGCCATAAATCAAATCGATGGTAATATTCTCGAAGCCCATGCTTTGCGCTTTTACAATGCATTGTTCTGCCTCGTTGGCATTATGTGCACGATGCATAAAGGCTAAATCTTCATTAAAAAATGATTGCACTCCAATGCTCAAACGGTTGATAGGAAAGCTTTTCAGTATGTTTAGTTTTTCTGTTGACAGATCATCAGGGTTAACTTCAATGGTACATTCTTTCAAATCAAGCGTGTGAAATTTGGCAAGCGTGTTGAAGATTCGATCTATATCTTGTTGTTCTAATAATGAAGGTGTTCCTCCTCCTAAGTAGATTGTTTCGATTATTTCACCCTGCAGATACTCCTTACTCATTTCCATTTCATGCAGTAATGCTTGAATGAATTCTTCTTTTCGGGAAAGCGTATTCACGAAATAGAAATTGCAATACGTACAAGCTTGTTTGCAAAAAGGAATATGAATGTAGATGCCTGCCAATTGCTGTGTTTGAGACTTCGAAGATTGGAAAATTATTTGATTGTTGAATCATTATAGATGTAGAATATTCCTTTACCACTATAATCTCACCTCGGTTTTTGTATTTTTAATACAGTGAAAAATCAACTCTTAATTTTCCTTTTGCTTTTTACAGTGGTTTCTTTTGGGCAAAGAAAGTGGACTTTCGTTTTTCACAGAGCCGATTCATCGGAGCTGAATTTCAAGTTGTTTCCCAAACAAACAAAAGATAGTATTGGTGTAAATCGTTTGCTCTCAGGGGTTTTAGGTCGGCTTCGCGAAGCAGGATATGCTGGCGCATCTATCGATTCTTTTTTCTTTGCGCAAGAAACGATTCACACCTATATATTTATAGGGACAAAGCATAGTGTTCTCTTTTTGCAAAACGGCAATGTGCAAGCAAGTCAGCTTGTTCCATTGGGCTTATCGCACTATTTCGAAAAAAACAAGCGGACTCCTGTAAATGATTTGCCACGGATTAAGGATATAGTAATAAAAAATTTAGAAGAAACGGGCTATCCGTTTGCAGAATGTTACATAGACAGTTTTGTTCTTCAATCCGAATCGTTTGCCGCAAAACTATATGTAGAGCCACACGATAAGTTTGTGTTTGATACCGTTGCATTAAAACTACAAACTAAACTTAGGCGTGTATTTATAAAAAATTACTTAGGTATAAAGGCCGGAAAACCATACAAGGAATCGTTAGTGAAGAAGGTAGAGAGTCGTTTGAATTTGCTCACTTTTGCCGAGCAGACCCAGCCACCTACTGTAAATTTTCAAAATGGCAAAGCTAAAGTCAATGTGTTTCTAAAAGATCGCAAGGCGAATCAATTCGACTTGTTGGTGGGTTTTTTGCCGGGTGGTGCTGGGCAAAAATTATTAATCACCGGGCAAGCACAATTGCATTTAGTTAGTCCATTTGGTATGGGCGAAGAGTTTCGCGTAAAATGGGAAAAGCTGCAACCTAAAACGCAGACCTTAGATGTTCATCTTAATTATCCTTATTTGCTGGGTTTACCTGTAGGTATAAATGCTAGATTTCAGTTGTATAAAAAGGACACCTCTTTTTTAAACATCGGAGGAGATTATGGTATACAATATCAAATGCCGGGAAGTGATTACCTTAGATTGTCGTACCGTCAACAAAGTACGATCGTAGTGAATGTAGATACCAACTTTATAAAAGCCAATAGAACATTGCCTCCTGTGTTGGATGTAAATTCAAATCAAATTGCAATTGAGTTTTATCAGCAACGATTAAATTATCGTTTCAATCCTACCAATGGATATTCCCTTGCATTATCAGCAGCTTTTGGTTTAAAGAATATAAAGAAGAATAACGTTGTAGCATCACTGTTTGATTCACAAGAAGGAAAGTCGTATGGGTATTTGTATGATTCGATACAGTTAAAGTCTTTTGTTATGCACCTTTCCATTGCTGTAGACAAATATTGGAAGATAGCAAAACGACAAACAATACGAACGAATCTGGAGGCTAAATATATTTTCAATAATAGAATTACAGAAAGCGAATTGTTTCAAATTGGTGGAACAACATCTCTTCGAGGATTTGACGATAGGTCTATCTTTACGCCTTATTATATTATGCTGAATGCTGAATACCGATATTTACTTTCGAAGAATGCATTTTTCTTTTTGTTTGTGAATAGTGCAATGGTGAAAGAAAATCGCTCAATACGAAATCAACAGTTCGATTTTCCATATGGTTTTGGTGCAGGTGCCGCAATTGAAACCAAAATCGGTATGTTTGCACTAAGTTATGCTTTGGGTGCACGGCAAGACGAAAAGATTACTTTTAAATCATCAAAGATTCATGTTGGGTATATCAACTATTTTTAAACGCGTTCAATTGCTAAAGTCAACAAGTGTCTTTCTTTTCTTGATAGTGATGTTTAATAGTTTTTACACTGCGGCACAACACGAAGACACGGTAACGCAATTGCTAGTAGCGCAAATAGATACTACACCTAAAGCAATCGACACAAGCTTTATTCAGTTCAATGCAACATTATCAGGACTTCAATCTTGGATTACTTCCGGACAGAAAAGCATAAAGAATGATTTTGAATTACTCCGTCCGCATCAATCTTCACTGCTCGTTTTTTTATGGATTGGTGTTGCGTTGTTTTTGTTTGTGCTGATTCGTTTGTTGTATAAACGCGATTTTCAAGAACTGTTTCAATCATTGATGAATAAGCAGCTTGCAACACAGATAAACAGAAATAAAGGAACAGCAATGTCAAATTTTTCGTTGATGTTATTGTTGATAGCAGTAGTGAATTTATCGGTCATGACGATGTATACTTTGTTGTATTTTTATGGCGAAATGAATCATTATACAATTCAATTCTTTATCAAACTAATTTTTTTATTCACATTTTTTTTAGTGCTGAAAGTATTGGTGGTAAACACGTTGGGCTTTTTGTTTGAAGAAGAAGAAGCTGCAGAGGGTTATGTGAATGATTTTATGATGATCGTCAAAGTGCTTGGAATTGCTGTGTTTCCAACAGTATTGATGATCTACGTTGCATCGCAGAGCGATACATACATCTTTGTGTATTTGTTTTTAGCGATTGTAATTTTAAATGTTCTAATTTTTGTATGGCGAGGGTTATCCACATCTGTACAGATGATGTATAAAAGTGTGTATCACTTTTTACTTTATGTTTGCACCGTTGAAATACTTAGTGTGTTTCTATTAATCAAATTGTTAACCAAAATTGCTTCTTAATCATGGCAACAAAAGCACCAGCTAAAAAAGCAGCTCCTAAAAAAGCAGCAGCAAAAAAA
>CAYNMP010000001.1:118884-208520 GCA_964398475.1 uncultured Chitinophagaceae bacterium
CAGCAAAAAAAGCAGCTCCTAAAAAAGCAGCAGCAAAAAAAGCAGCTCCTAAAAAGGCAGTAGCTAAAAAAGCAGCTCCTAAAAAAGCAGCGGCTAAAAAAGCAGCTCCTAAAAAGGCAGCAGCAAAAAAAGCGGCTCCTAAGAAAGCTGTAGCTCAAAAAAAAAGCTAAGCAGTTCCTCGCTTTTAAAAAAATCTAACGGTAGTAGCAATTCTGTAAACAAAAAGGCTGATGAGAAATCAACCGACAGACTTGCTACTACTTTGATTTCTACGCCATCCCAAGTACCTCATTCTCCTATTGTAGCGAAAAAACCTGTTCGCGATTATCATAAGCACATTTCACAGGAGCCAAAAGCTAAACTCAAAAATATTATTGTTGCTCAACCTCAACCCGAGGCGGCAAAATCTCCCTATTATGAATTGGAAAAAAAATTCGGCATTAAGTTTGATTTTATTCCGTTCATTAAAGTAGAAGGTGTTTCAACCAAGGATTTCCGAAAACAACGTATAGTGCTCACCGATTTTAGCGGAATTGTATTTACAAGTCGCAATGCCATCGATCACTTTTTTAGAATGTGTGATGAGTTGCGGGTGAAGATGAGTCAAGAGACAAAGTTCTTCTGTACCTCTGAGGCCATTGCCTTGTATCTTCAGAAATATACACAATACCGAAAACGCAAAGTTTTCTTTAGCGATGCAGGTATCAATAAGGAGTTGAAAAATTTGATGATTAAACATAAAGAAACTACTAAGTTTTTATATATCTGTCCGGAGACCCGTAGTCAAGATGAGCTTACATCATTTATGTCGGAAAATGGAATTCAGTTTGTGGAAGCAGTAATGTATAAAACTGTTCCAAATGATTTAAGCACGATGAAAATTGCCAATTATGATATGTTGATTTTATTCAGTCCTACAGGATTAAGTTCACTTTTGCACAATTTCCCGAAATTTAAACAAGGGAAAATGAAGATTGGTATTTACGGTAGAACAACAGCAGATGCAGTGATAGATGCAAATCTTTCCATTCATGTTATGGCTCCATTGAATCATCATACCTCCATTACATCAGCATTAGAGAGCTATTTAAAAGACATAAAATAATTTCACCTTCCTCTATATTATTGATGCAAAATGATTAACTTTAGTTTGGAATGACAGCTAGAGTTTTTTTCTTCAGTATTTTAATGGCCATTGGTTTTTTGAACGGAGGCAATGCTGCGTTAGCGCAGAATGAACCTCAGTTTACGCAATATATGTTCAATCGATTATTGTTGAATCCGGCTTATGCGGGGAGTAATAAGGGTTTAGAATTGACCGGAGTGGCTCGTATTCAATATGTTGGCTTAGCAAATACGGTTTCCACAACACAGGGTTTATCCGTTTCTTCATCTGTTGCTGCGCTCCATGGAGGGGTTGGCTTAACATTGGTGAACGATATGATTGGATTGCAACGAAGCACCGGTTTGCAACTTTCGTATGCCTATCAAAAAAGATTCTCACAGTTTTCACTAGGGGTTGCGGCCGGTGTTGGATTTATCAATACCAATATCGATGGAAGTAAAATAATTACCCCCGATGGCGAGTATACATCAGCTATTAATCATAAAGATCCTCAACTTCCTATTGCAAATTCGAATGCCTTTTCGCCCGATTTTTCTGTCGGTATCTATTTGGGAAACGAGAAATATTTTGCTTCGGTAGCGGCTAATCATCTCTACACAACGCAGAAAATTAATGGTGTTTCGAGTAAGTTTTTCTATACCAATGATCGTTATTTTCAATTGAGCGGTGGATATAATTTTGTTTTGTCGAAAAATTTGAAACTACAGCCAACACTGGCTTTGAAGACTAACTTCCAAAAAGTTCAGATGGATTTGTCGACACTTTTAACAATTCGTGACAATATTATGACAGGAATTGCGTTTAGAGGATATAGCGCTAAAACAATTGATGCATTTTCATTTTTTTTGGGCGGCTATTTCAAAGGATTTAAACTTGTTTATAGTTATGACGCTAATATTTCATTTTTAAGATCGTTCAATACAGGAACACATGAAATAAGTTTATCTTATTTTATGCCTTATAAACCAACGATTATAAAGGGCGCTTACTATCATAATTCGCGATTTTTATAAAGAGATTGTTAATTATGAAACTTTAAAGAGTCTAAGACGTAAAATTTTTTAATAGGTTGCTTGTGTTTTTAAAAAATAAAAGTTTTATATTTACAATCTTTCAAAATATTATAACAAAGACCCAAAAACAGTAATTCAAAAATAACCAATGAAAAAAATTAGAACATTACTAGGAATCGGATCTGTTGCTACTGCCTTATTCTTGGCAAGTTGTAGCGGAGGCTACAATGGACAATTGTTGGGTGAATCTGACCGTCCACGATGGAATCCTATCACACCATATGGTATGGTGTTTATTCCGTCAGGCGTTTTGCACATCGGACCGAGCGATCAAGATGTAAATAATGCTCAAGTAGCAAGAGCCAAGCAGGTTTCTATTGTCGGATTTTATATGGATGATACAGAAATTACAAATAATGAGTATCGTCAGTTTGTGAACTGGGTGCGTGACTCAGTTGCTCATGTAATGTTGGAACACACAAAAGAAGATGCAAACTCTGGTAAGTCACAAATCGATTGGAAACAAAAGATTGATTGGAAAAAAACCGAGGGTAACGAGCAATTGGAAGAAATCTTTGTTACCGAAGCACAACGATATGCTGGGTATAAAGAACTTGATGTGAACAAGCTTTGGTATGTATATCAATGGATTGACTACAAAGAAGCAGCAAAATCAAAAAATCGTGGTGCTGAGCGTAGCAAATTCATTAAAAATGAAAAATGTCAGATTTATCCTGATACATTAGTTTGGGTTCGTGATTTCACATACTCTTATAACGAGCCAATGACTCGTAACTACTTCCACCACCCTGCATTTGACGATTATCCGGTAGTAGGTGTTACCTTTGCACAGTCAAAAGCTTTCTGCGCTTGGAGAACAAGACTTTGGGCTGATTACAAAACTTTACACGGAGAGCCTTTGATGGATGAGTTCCGTTTACCAACTGAAAGTGAGTGGGAATATGCTGCTCGTGGAGGTAAAAAATTGGCTCCATATCCTTGGGGAGGTCCTTACGTAAGAAATTCTAAAGGTTGCGTATTGGCTAACTTCAAACCAGGAAGAGGAAACTATCCTGAAGACGGAGGATTCTACACTGTTCGTGCTGATGCTTATTGGCCAAACGATTACGGTCTATATAATATGGCAGGTAATGCTGCAGAATGGACTTCTTCTGCTTACTACGAAAACTCATACTCTTTCGTTCACGACTTGAACCCTGATATTCGTTACGATGCAGATAAAAACGAGTCTGAAACATTGAAACGTAAAGTAATCCGTGGCGGTTCTTGGAAAGATATCGGTTACTATATCGAAAACGGAACAAGACATTGGGAGTATGCAGATTCAGCTAAATCTTATATCGGCTTCCGTTGTATTACAACTTTCTTGGGACGTGATATTGCTGACAGTAAATAAGCTTACAATAAACCTAAATATTCATTTAACTCTTTAACCTTAAATTAAAAACAAAACAAAATGGCTTCAGAAAAAAAATCAATCTTTGAAACTAAAAAAGGTAAAACACTTTTGAATTATGTTTACTCGGGCGGTGCGGCTGTCGTAATTGCAGGAGCTTTGTTTAAAATCATGCACTGGCCTGGTGCGAATGCCATGCTTATCGCAGGGATGGGAACAGAGGTGTTAATCTTCATCGTTTCTGCCTTCGAACCTCAATTTGTTGATCAACACTATAACTGGGAAAACGTATATCCTCAATTGTTAAGCGAGTCTGCTGTAGCTCCTAAAGTATCTAGTACATCTGGTTCTGTAACACAACAATTAGATAAATTATTATCAGATGCTAAAGTAGGACCAGAATTAATCGGAAGTTTGGGAAAAGGATTATCGTCTTTGAGCGATAACGTATCTAAAATGTCTGATTTAACTGACGCTACAGTAGCTTCTAACGATTTTGCTAAAAACGCAAAAGCTGCTTCTGGATCAATCACAGGATTTGCAACTGCTGCAACTACAGCTACTCAATCTTTGTCTGGATTACAAACCGCATCTGTTGCTTTAACTGAAACTGCGGCTGATGCTGTTAAATTTAAAGAGCAATTGTCAGCTTTGACTAAAAACCTTGCGTCTTTGAACACAGTGTATGGCAACATGTTGTCTGCAATGCGTCCGCAATAATCAGTCAGAGAATTAACCCTTTAATCCAACTAAAAACAAAATAAAAAATGGCAGGTGGTAAATTAACGCCAAGGCAGAAGATGATTAACATGATGTATCTCGTGTTAACAGCCCTTCTAGCATTGAACGTATCAAAAGAGATTTTGAATGCTTTTAAGACCGTAAATAATAGCATTATGAAATCGAATAGTGTTGTAAACGATAAAAATACTGCAACGTATAAAGCATTTGAGGATGCGGTAAAAGACCCTCAAACTGCAGCAAAAGCAGCTATTTGGAAGCCTAAAGCCGACAAAGTTAAAACACTAGCATCTGACTTATATGGCTTCCTAGAAGCAACTAAGTTAGAGTTGAAAAAAAGATCGGACTATAAGGTAGAAAACGGTGTTGAAGAATTTAAAGAAGACGACATTGATGCTCCAACTTATATGATGATTGAGCAAAAGAAAGGTACGGAAGTGTATAATAAAATGCTTGAATACAAAAAGCAGTTATTAGCCGTTTTGAATCCTGCTGATTTTGCTGATAATCCTACTTTACAAGCAACTATAAAAAAGGATTTGGCTGAATTTGAAAAATCGTTGCCTATTAGTATGGATATCCCTGAGTCACACACAGGAACTAAATACACAAAAGATGGTGTGGGTTGGTCTGAGAGTAATTTTCACATGACACCTACTATTGCAGCGCTTACTATTTTGAGTAAATTACAGAGTGATGTTAAAAGTGCTGAAGCTCAAATGGTTGACTACTATTTTGGTCAAATTGGTCAAGTAAAAGTTGTGTACGATGCTTTCCAAGCGATTGCTTCTGCGAATACCAATTATTGTATGCCTGGAGATCCAGTTGAAGTTTATGCAGGTGTTGGTGCATTCAGTGAGGCTTCTAAGCCTACTATTGTTATCAATGGTTCTCCAACCGCTTTGCAAGATGGTATGGCTACGTTTAAAACTACTGCTGCAGGTGCAGGAGAGCATTCTGTTCCGGTAAGTATTTCTTATACAAAACCTGATGGAACAATAGCTACACTTAAAAAAGACATTAAGTATACCGTTGGTACACCATCAGGAGCTGCGGTGATGATGGATAAAATGAATGTTATTTACATTGGAGTTGATAATCCACTTACTGTTTCTTCTGGAGCAGGAGCTGAGAAAACAAGTGTTTCCGGCACCGGTGGAGGTTTAGCAGTAAATAAAGGTGCCGCTCCGGGAAAATATATAGCACGTGCAACAACTGTTGGTCAAGCTACAATTAACGTAAATGTTACAGGTGGTAAAGCATTCCAATTCCCGGTTCGTATTAAACGTATTCCGGATCCGGTTCCAACATTAGGAGGTAAATTGAGAGGCGGTAATGCTCAAGTAGGAACAATTAAAGCACAATCAGGTGTTGTTGCAATTCTTGAAAACTTTGATTTCGAAGCTCGTTTTAACGTGCAAAGTTACTCTATGATTTACTCTTCTAAAGGAGATGTATATCGTTCGGAAACTTCTGGTCCGTTATTCAATGCACAAATGCAAGGTTTCATGGGAAGAGCAAAACCAAAAGATATCATTTTCTTGGATGACATTAAAGTTGTTGGACCGGATGGTCAATCAAGAAAATTAGGTCAGATTGCGTTCCAGATTATCTAAATCAACTAATCAATGAAGAATATGAAAAATCTATTGGCGACTATAACCCTTTCATTGGGTGCGCTTGCAGCTTTTGCTCAGGAGCCTTTGGATGGTGCTTATCAAAAAGTAGTGACTAAAGAAAAGGAAGTTATTCCGTACGACTTTATTCGTGAAGCGGATGTATTTTGGTCTAAAAGACTTTGGAGATCAATTGATGTTCGAGAAAAAATGAACTTACCGTTCAAATATCCTCAACAATATTTGATTGAGATTATTCACTCGGCTGCTAAAAATGGTGAGCTTACCGTTTACGATAACAGCGTTGTTGATGGAGATCAATTCAAACAAGTATTGCCTGTTGAAGATGTGAAAAAAATCGGATACAAAGAAGATACTGTTACACAAATCAACCCGGTAACCATGGAGGAAGAAACCAAAGTGGTGAAAAACGAGTTGGCTTGGGATAAAATCATCAAGTTCCGTTTGAAAGAAGACTGGGTATTTAACGAGAATACATCAACTATGGTTTGTCGTATCATTGGATTAGCTCCGGTTCGTGAGTTAGTACTTTCTGATGGAACAGTTGCCGGTGATGAGGTAATGTATTGGGTATATTACCCAGATTTACGTCCTATCTTAGCTAAATACGAGGTGTTCAATCCTAAGAACGATGCAGTTCGTTTAAGCTGGGAAGATTTGTTCGAAGCGAGAATGTTTGAGAGTTATATCTATAAAGAATCAAACGTTTACGATAGAAACATTAAAGAATACGCTACAGGTATCGATCAGTTGTTAGAGTCTGAAAGAATCAAACAAAATATGTTTGAGTTCGAACATGACCTTTGGAACTATTAATACTTAAAGTCATACAATAAAAAAGCCTTCGAACTTCGAAGGCTTTTTTATTGTGTATAAATTAAATGCGTTAAGAAAGTTTGCTGTTTATCCATTGCAGCATATCATTTAAAACTCGCGTTCTATCTACTTCAGGTTCGTTGTGGAGTTCGTGGTAGAAACCATCGTATAATTTAAATGTAAGGTGGTTTTTAGGCGCATTTTTAGCAAAGTCGGAAGATCCATGCGGAGAAATCAATTTGTCTTCTGTGCCGTGGAATAAGAACAAATCGTTGCTCAATGCTTCGGCATGTTCAATCGCCCAATAGCCAGCATCAAAAGTTTCGAAAAACGTTCCTGCTGTGGCTTGGTTGTGTACCAACGGATCATTATCATATTTCTTCACTTCTTCTTTATCTCGAGATAAGTGCGATGTATCCAAATTGGCTTTTTCAGGAAACTTCGGATAAATGTTTTTCATGAATTTAGCCAGCATGATTTTGAATTTTGGCGGTTCAAAGCCTAGCCTTAACCATGGTGCCGATGCTATTGCTCCACGGATAGCCGGTTTTCTGCGCAATAGGTAGTTGACTACTACATTTCCACCCATACTATGTCCCCACAGAAACACTGGAGCATTCCCTGATAATGATTTTGCTTCAGCAATAAGTTTGTCGACTGAATCAAGTGTTGCTTCATATGAAGGCGAGTAACCTCTTGTTCCTTCTGTTTTTCCGTGCCCAAATTGATCGATGGCAAACACCGATATTCCTTGTTCGTTGAAAAATGCTGCCGGTCGTGCGTATCGGCCTCCATGTTCTGCAAAGCCATGCACGATGCATAGCACAGCCTTCGGGTTCTCTACCGTCCATCCTTGTGCAAATAATTTCGTCCCTTCTTGGTTCCAACTGAGTTCTTTATGTGACATGATTGATTTTGTTTATCTAAAAATAGACTTCTTTTTTGAAAATGCCGATTCGTGTTGTTTAAATTTAATGACATAGTAAAGAATTTCATTGTATTTTGTAGCCAGACCAATCACTTAACCATAAACCATTTGATATGCGGATGATACTAAAAATTGTACTTGTTTTGATTGCCATCCCCTTACTCTATGTAGGTGGAAATATCATTTATGCTATTCTCACGAAGTTTAAACCAGCTCCAGTCGAAGACGTGAAGGCTTCTGTACTTTTGAAAGAAGAAGTAACCGGCAATGATTCTGTTTTTACGTTCTTTACCTGGAACGTAGGGTATAGCGGACTTGGTGCTGAAACAGATTTCTTTTATGATGATGGCAAAATGGTGATTACACCGGAAGCATGGGTGCGTAAATATTTTGACGGCATCAAATCTTCGGTGGCGCAACAAAAAGGTGCCGACTTTATTTTCCTGCAAGAGGTCGACCGATCCAGCAAGCGAAGTTATAGCATTGATATGGAGAAGGGAATTTGCGCTGTGTTGCCGGAATACAGCTCTTATTTTGCAGTGAATTATGATGTGACGTATTTGCCATTTCCATGGACAGAGCCTTTAGGCAAGATACTTGGAGGCCTACAAACACTCACGAATAGAAGCCAGGTGGAAACAAAACGAATAGCATTGCCCGGTATTACTGATTTTCCGCGTAAGCTTTTTTATTTGGAGCGTTGCTTAATGGTACAACGGATGAAGTTAAGCAATGGCAAAGAACTTGTAACTGTAAATGCACATCTTGAGGCTTATGATGACGGAGGCGTAAAACGAGCCCAAATGAAGCTGATGAAGGAGTTATTGGAACAAGAGTATACTAAAGGCAATTATGTGGTTATTGGAGGTGATTGGAATATTGCTCCTCCAGATTTTAATGTCCATAAATGGGAGAAAGAAAAGGAGAACGATGCGTTGTATTTGATGAATAATGATTCAACTTACATAAAAGACTGGAAATATGTATATGATGGGAATACGCCAACCAATCGGAAAAATAACCATGCGTTTAACGACAAGACATTCACTACTGTAATTGATTATTTCTATGTGTCGCCAAATGTTGAAGTTTTGGAGGTAAAAGGGGTTGATTTCGGCTTCAAAAATTCCGACCATAACCCTGTTGGTATGAAAGTAAGATTGAATTAGATCTTGAGTTTTTCAAATCGCAATTCTTTTGCATTTTGCAATCGGAATTTCAAAACAAGATATGGCTACAGCTGAATTTATTATCGATACTCAACGCTTTTCAATTGAAACATTAAAGCAGTTGACACAAACTCCACATACATTAAAACTCGACAGTGCAGTTGTAGATGTTGTTTCCAAAAACAGAGCCTTTTTGGATCGTAAGTTAGCAGAACCAAATGCACGCTATTATGGCATAAATACTGGTTTTGGAGCTTTGTGTGATGTGAAAATTTCAAACGAAAACATTGAACAGCTCCAAGAGAATTTGGTGATGAGCCATGCTTGCGGAATGGGCGATGAGGTTAAGCCGGAAGTGGCAAAACTGATGTTGTTATTGAAGATAAAGGGCTTGTCTTTAGGTTCATCGGGTGTATGTATAGAAACAGTTCAAAAGCTGGTGGAGTTTTATAATGCAGATGTTATTCCTTTGATTTGGGAAGTAGGTTCTTTGGGTGCTTCCGGTGATTTGGCTCCTTTGGCGCATATGAGTTTACCGCTGTTGGGTATGGGAGAAGTGCGTTACAAAGGTGAGCGAATGAAAACAGCTGAAGCATTAAAGCGAGCAAATATTCAAGCGATAAAGCTACAATCTAAAGAAGGCTTAGCGTTATTGAATGGTACACAATTCATGAGTGCTTGGGGTTGTTTTAGTGTGATGGAAAGTGAACGTGTGGAGAAATTGGCAGATTTAACAGCCGCTATATCAGTAGATGCATTTAATGCACAAACAGCCCCCTTTCATCCGGCTATTCAAAAAATCAGAAATCATACCGGACAAATTGAATCGGCTGCCAATGTGTTGAAATTTTTGGTAGGGAGTGAAATTGCCGTTCAACCGAAGAATAATGTGCAAGACCCATATTCGTTCCGCTGTGTGCCTCAAGTTCATGGAGCTGTAAGAGGTGTTATTGAACATGTGAAAAGTGTATTTAATCGCGAGATTAATGCAGTAACCGATAATCCACTCGTTTTTGAAGATGAAGATTTAATTATTAGTGGAGGAAATTTTCATGGAGAGCCATTGGCATTGGCCTTAGATTATTTGGGAATGGCCATGAGCGAATTGGCAAGTATTTCGGAACGAAGAACATTTCAGTTAACCTGTGGCAATAGAGGGTTGCCTCCGTTTTTAGTGAAAGATTCAGGGTTAAATTCGGGCTATATGATTCCACAATACACAGCTGCTTCGATAGTGAGCATGAATAAACAATTGGCAACACCGGCCTCTGTCGATAGTATAACTTCATCGGGCGGGCAAGAAGACCACGTGAGTATGGGTGCCAATGCAGCAGTAAAATGTTATAAAATCGTTTATAACATTGAAAAGGTATTGGCTATTGAATTTATGTGCGCCATGCAAGCATTGGAATTTCGAGCGCCATTGAAAAGTTCGCCACTGATTGAAGCATTAAAATCGGAATATAGAAAGCTAGTGCCATACTATGAGAAGGACAGAGTTATCTATGACGACATTCAAAATACGGTGGACTTTATGCGAACAATTCAGCTGTAAAGCTGCACTATCCACAGTTTTTTATGGATAAATTTTGAAACTATTTTACTGGGTTTGCGTAAGCGTTAAGACTAATTAACCCAAACGCAAATGAGTACAAGAATAATACTTTTTATTCTAATGGGAATTTCGACCACGTTAAGTTCCTATGCATTTAAAATTCCTTCAGATATAGATTCGATAGCCATTACATCGTTTTACGCGAGTAATAGTATCGATTTGAATCGAGTCGAAAACCCTGAATTGTATTTCGAGGTGTATCGATGGTTGGGTAAGCCTTATAGATTAGGGGGTAATTCTATGCAAGGTATAGATTGCGCTAATTTCGTGAAACAAATATACAGAGAGACATACAATAAAAATATTGATGGCAATGCAGTAAGTATGTTTCCGCTGTGTACAACATTGCAGAGTGTGGATATGGCAGCCGAGGGAGATTTAGTTTTTTTCAAGATTAATAATTCCAATATTACACATATAGGTATCTATTTACAACATGGAAAATTTGCGCATGCTACCCTTCACAAGGGTGTTATGCTAAGCGATATAAGCGAAACCTACTACCAACAGTATTTTTATAAAGCGGGCCGACCGGAGGCAGAAAGTACTTATGCTATAGAGTAGTTTTTTTCTGTGCAATTTATTCTGCAACTTGTGCAGATGTTTAAGTCGTTCAAACACCATTTCTTTTTGGCTCTTTCTTTAAGATTGATGCTGATATGGCTGTTGTTGTTTTGGTTAGGCCGATTCTTTTTTATTGTCTTTAATGTATCATCTATATCTTGTGAAGAAGTTATAGGTGTTGCCCGGAATGCTTTCAGAATAGATGTTTCAACGATTTGCTATTTACTTCTTTTGCCTTTTTTGCTTTCTCTGTTTCGGCAATTGACAGATTGGAACGGATGGGCGTTAGTGTTTAAATTTTTCTTTTACATTATATCAACTGTTATTGTTTTATTAAGCGCGGTTGATGTTTGTTTGTATCAAGAGTGGGGTGCTAAGATCAATTCACGCATTTTTTTGTATTTACAGCATCCTAGTGAAGTGCTTAATAGCGCTAGTATAAAACACTATCTTATTTTCGGATCTATAGTTATCGTCTCTTCCTTATTTGTTCACTATACATATAAACGCCTATCGGTAGCGCATTCCTTCCATGGAATGAGTAAGAAAGGAATAGTGTGGATGACGCCATTTATTGCAGCGTTATTGCTTTTGGGGATCCGTGGTGGTTGGCAGCAAATACCCATGCAGGAAAGCGATTGTTATTTTTCAAAGGAACAGAAAATCAATGATGTTACCGTAAATACTTTTTGGAATTTCAATGCCAGTGTGGTGCGTTCTATTGCGAATAAGACAAGTAATCCGTATCGCTATTTAACAGCAGAGGAACTTAAACGTTATACTGAAAACAATTTTAAAAGGTCATCAGAACAGCCGATAATACAGGTGTTGAAGGCTGAACGCCCCAATGTTGTGTTTCTTATTTTAGAAGGGTGGAGTGCGGATATGGTAGGTTGTGTTTCAGGAAATTTAGCACAGAGTGCAACACCGGTTTTTGATTCCTTGGCAAAACATGGAATTCTATTTTCGGAGTGTTATGCATCTGGTGATAGGAGCGATCAAGGGATAACAACAGTACTTACTTCGTTTCCGGCACTTCCGTTTGGGTCTATCATCAACGAAACCCAAAAAATACAGCAATTGCCTTGCGTGTCTACCTCATTAAAAGCTAAAGGTTACCAAAGCCTATTTTTGTTTGGAGGGGATTTATCGTATGGAAATTTAAAAGCGTTGATTTATCAAAAGGAGTTTGATGTCATTGTTGAAGAGAAGGATATGGATTCGAAATTTTATCGTGGTCGATTGGGTGTGCATGATGAAAATACATTTGCCGTATTTAGTCAGCAATTAAAACAAATGAAAGTTCCATTTTTTGCCTCAATATTTACGCAGAGTACACACTTTCATTATGATTATCCACACCAACGTAATACTATTACTTGGGCAGGGGAGCATAATGTTTATGCTAACTCTATGTTATATTCTGATAGCTGTATTGGCGATTTTTTTCAAAAGGCAAAAAAAGAAAATTGGTACAGCAACACCCTATTTGTTTTAGTGCCCGATCATAGCCACCACAGTCCGCAGAATTCAAATCCCAAAACGGCCGATTATCACCATATTCCGTTGCTATTGGTGGGTGATGTGTTGAATGATTCATTGCGAGGAACAGTAATCAATAAGCCCGTTTCACAATGCGATGTTGCAGGAACAATTGTGCGTTTGATTACAGGAGATGCCACTCCATATGAGTGGTATGTGGATTTGTTTTCTTCAACACCTAATCAACACGTTTGTTTTGTGTATACAGAGGGTGTAGGAATCGTAACAAGTAAAGATTGCAAGCTAAGTTTCGATGCAAAAAATAATAGACTTGAAACAAGGCCTACAATAGCTGAATGTGATACACAACATATGTTGCAGTCTGCAAAGGCTTATTTACAGTATGTTTACGGCAGGTATCTTAGGTATTAATTAATACCCGAAGACTTCCTCGAGTGAGAGTTCTTTAACCTCACCTGTTTTCTTCAACAAGTCGAAATTGATTTTGTCTTTGTTCCCAATTACAAGATACACTCGAGCTCTACCTTTTACATTTGTGTCAAAGAATGTTTTTAGGTCGTTAATGTTGAGCTTTTTGATGGCAGTATAAATATCTTTTCGCACATCAGTAGTTAAGCCACGTTTTAATGCTTGATCGTATAGCCCAAAAACACCTTCACCTGTAACCCAATCACTTTCGAGGTTTCGGACTATAGATGATTTTGCTCCTTCAAATTGTTTGGGAACTTCTACCATGTTGCCTAAGAGGTCATTCATTTTATTGAGCGCTGTTTCTAATTTGTCCACTTGTGTTCCAACGTATGAAGTGATGTAGTGTGAGTCGTCTTTATAGCTTGGTACTCCAAAACTGCTGCTTACAGCATAGGCCAAAGCCATTTTTTCACGTACTTCTTGAAACATAATCGATGATAATCCGGCCCCGTAATAATCGTTATATAATCGAATATAGGACAACCATTCTTTGTTGAATCGAGAAGATTGTGAGAGCATAATAACTTCTGATTGTCGCATATCGTAGTTGCAGAAATATACAATTGGCTTGGTAATTTTTAGTTCAGGAAATTTTTTTGCCTCCGGAATCGAATTATTTGTTGAGATGATTTTGTTGAGTGGTTCTGTAATTATCGTGTAGGCATCTTGAGCAGTTAAATGTCCGTAGTAGGTAATCTTATCCGGTGATTTAGCGAGTGATTTTAGTATGTCAGTGAGTGCTGAGGGGTCGGTGTTTTTAAGTTCTTCAGCCGAAAGCATATTCGTGAAAGGGTTTGTTTTGCCATATTTCGCATAATTCATCATGGCTTGTGTGAGAATTACCCCTTTATTTAATTTTGCATTGGCTCTTTTTTTCAATAAATCGTTTTGCAAATTTTGGAATACTTCTTTTTCCGGTTTATAATTCTGCATTACATCTAGCACTAATGCTATTCCTTCTTTCAAGTTCTCTTCTAAGCCGGAAAGCGAAATGGTGAAACGGTCTCGGCCTACAGATAATTTATAAGATAAGCCGAGTTTATAAAACTTCGTTTTTAGATCTCCGGCCGATATATCTTTTGTGCCCAGGTAGTTCGCATAGTCTGCAGCTAAACCTAGTTCTTTGATATTATCGGTGCCCAGGTAGTGTGTTAGATTTAGCGAAAAAATTGGAGCTTCTTCGTTTTTTATATATTGGAAGTCGCCATTGTGGTCGAGTTTAAGATGGGTGATATCTTTGTTGAAGTCGACAAACTTCGCAAGGTTGTTACCTTGAGCTATGGCATCAAACTCTTTTTTGAATGCCGAAATGGAATCTTTATTGAGTTGAACCGGAGTAATTACTGGCTTCTCCACTTTGTGTCGGTTCGGCTCTCCAATACGTTTATAACATACAGCATAGTTGGCGTTGAGGTGTTTATTGGCAAATTCAACGATATCTTGTTTAGTGATTTTTGCCATCTCGTCTAATTCATTTACATGATACGACCAAGGCACATCTTTTACGAAAGCATCCATTATAGAATAGGCGCGAGAACGATTGCTTTCAATACTTTGCAGGCGCTGTAGACGAAGATTATCGACATTGGCTTTCAGGATTGTTTCATCGAAATTGCCTTGTTTGATAAGGTCGATTTGAGAAAGCAATAAATCTCTTGCCTCTTCCAAACGTTGACCGGCTTTTGGTTCAGCGTAAATCTTGAATACAGAATAGTCTTTTAGGTCGCTTACATAACTGCTGGCGGTAAGCACTTTTTGTTTTTGTACTAGATTTAAATCGAGTAAACCTGCTCCACCGTTGGAAAGAATCATATCGAGCACTTTGGCTGTCATGCTTTCTTTGGTGCCATCGCCATCGAAGCGGAAGCCGATATAAAGATGTTCTTTTGTTGGCCCCAAGATTTCTTTTTCTTGTACTTTATTGATGGTAACAGCAGGTTGTTTTACGAAAGGAGCAACAGCTTTTGGTGTGAGTTTGCCCAGTGTGTTTTCTAGGATTGGCAAAACGATTTTCTCGTCTACATCACCACATAGAATAACCGCCATATTGTTCGGTACATAATATTTGTCGAAATAGTTATGAATGTTAATCATGGAAGGATTCTTCAAGTGCTCGCCAAGGCCAATGGTGGTTTGAGTTCCATAAGGGTGATTGGGCATAAGCATACTGTCGATGGCGAAATTTGACCAGCGAATATCATCATCTTGGTTGCGGTTGAACTCTTCATAAACAGTTTCCAACTCTGTATGGAACAGCCGTAGAACAAGAGTGGAGAAGCGTTCGCCTTCTAATTTTGCCCATTTGTCGAGTGAATTAGAAGGAATTTCGTTTACATAGACTGTCATGTCGTTGCTGGTGAAAGCATTGGTTCCACTGGCTCCGATGGAGGCTACCATTTTATCATATTCGCTAGGAACCGCTAACTTTGAGGCTTCGAAGCTCATGGAGTCGATAAGGTGATAGATAGCTTTCTTTTTGGCTTCGTCTTTTTCGTTGAGATGGTCTTCGTATAGAGCGGCAATTTTGTCGAGCAGTACTTTTTCTTTATTCCAATCGAGTGTGCCATAACGATGTGTGCCTTTGAACATCATGTGTTCGAGGTAATGAGCTAAGCCCGTGGTTTGAGGTGGGTCAAATTTACTACCGGCTTTAACCGCAATCATAGTTTGGATCCGTGGTGCTGTTTTGTTGCTGGAGATAAAAACTTTAAGTCCGTTTTTGAGCGTAAATTCTTTAACATGATAGGGATCGAGGGCGTTAGTTTTTGTAGTAGTTTGGCCTGAAGCCGATGGTGCAATATTCATGAGTAAGTACATTAGCGAAGCGAAAATAAATGGCGATGTTTTCATCGGAAATAATATTTAAACAAGTGTAATGATTTATTTCGATTGTTGATTTATTGTCTTCAACAATAACAAGGTAAAGGAGTTTTAGTTGGAAACAATAGTCCTTAACTATTTTTTGATGTTAAAGGAAAATATCGAGTAGCCTAATCCAAAAGAAATCCATGGCTTGTTGCGATAAATCCAATTGTATTCGTTCTGATTTTTGTTAGAGATAAAATCGAAGCCCAAGAACGCACCAACTTGTGCATTGCCAAACTCAACAACAATACCTAGCGAGGTGGAGAAAGCTAATAAATCAACAGGTTGTTGTGTCTTACCTTTGGATGAGGTGCTATCTACTGTTAAGGATGAAACGCCAATACCTAAGAGTCCATCAACAGCAGCATTTTGTTTCTTTGCAAGTGAGTATTTTACGCCAAATGTGCTTCCTAGCGTAATATCTTTGGTAAAATCGAAAGGTGAGAATCTAAGTTTCACCGGGGTGATAACATTACCTACTACTAGGTCCAGATTAGAACGAGTTATTGGTCTTGCTTTAAAATCTAGTTGTGCTTTGGTGATGTAGAAATAAGTATAGGTCGAAAAGTCTTCCACGGGTAAGGCATTTATGTTTATTTTTTTTGTACTATTTAGCAATGTGAAACGAATGATGCAGAGCTCTTGTTTGAGTTCGATAAGGGTGAATTTTGATTTTGGGGGAGCAACATAGATTGTTGAATCTAAAGGGTTGCCAATGATATCGCACTTTCGAAGTGGACATTCGATAATGAATTCGTAGAGCATAGGAATGGCAGTAGTTTGTGCTCTGCTGTATTGAAAAGTATAGCACAATAACCCTATTAATGTAGCCTTAGAATACCACTTCATAGCTATCGGCTGTTGCCACTACTTTGTATTTACCGGTTTTAATAATGGCTATTTTATATTGTTTGAGAATGTCTTCCGGTACTTTGTAGTCGCCATCTAAAACGAATAAACCCGTTGCGAAATACTTAAGGAAAATGGTTTCCTTCATTTTGCTTTTGGGGAAACTAAATTGGAGTTTATTGTCTTTCGTTGTTGTGATGTATAAAGGCGTTTCGTTTGGCAGTGTTTTGCTGTTTTGCGTTAGTGGGTGAAGACTACAGATGTTGAAGCCGGAGCAATCTTCTCCTTTACCTAGGGTGATGAGGTGGGTTTGGGCAAAGATTGAGATGCTTGACAATAGGCAAGTAAGAAAAAGTATGAGTTTCATTGTTATTGATTATTAGTTATCACAAAGTTTACAGAGAATGTAAATGTTATATACACAGATTGATTTGTTTTTAATTTGGTTACATGTGTTTAATCATAAACAAGTTCAAGTGTGGCACACTATAGCTGTGTGAGTATTCGTAAGCAAATTTTTAGCTCAGGTATCTTAAGTCCAATATTCACTTATAGCAACTATTCGCGAGAATTTTTTTGATATTTACAATATCTGCTTCAGAGAGTGCACCTTCGGTATAGTTAAGTATACTGTCATGGTCATTAATCAATATTGTTATCGGTACAATGTCAACTATTGTGGAATCTTTAAAATATAGACTTCTCAATTCAGAGCGAAGGCCTTCAATATTGCAGTATTGTATAAAATCCAAGGAAATTCCTCTTGTTCTTTTTAGTTGGTCTATTTTAAGAGAGTCATCTTTGCTAATTCCTATAAAAGTGATGTTGGAGCAGTCGCGATACTGCTCTTTCAGTTCATTAAGTAATGGTAATTCATTTCGACAAGGCTGACACCATGTTTCCCAAAAGTTTAGAACTAGAATTTGTTTTTCTTTTGGTTTGATTTTTAGGAATTTATTTATTGACTGTAAGTATGAATTGGAACGATAAAGGTTTGTGTTTTCATATTGATTTGAAAAATCGAACTTGATTATTTCTGTATAGATAATTAGGAATAGAAGAATACCTAAAGTCACCAAAACGAGCGCTATTTTTGTTTTTCTCTGCATATTGTGATTTTGAAGGAAGGCTTTATACAAAGCCTTCCTGAATTAGTAGTTGATAATATTTAAAGAATCAAGTGTATTTTATCTTCTTTGATGGTATAATTATAGACGCCCTTTTTTATTGTATAATTATCAATTTTAAGTTGTTTACATAATTCTGCTGAAAGAGGATAATCGGCTTTATATGTTACAGTCCTTGTTTTAAGGGCTTCTGTAAGCTCTTTTGGGACATTTTGTTTATCTATCCAAATGTTAAGTTTTCCATCAATCATTTCAGCATTTCCTTGTTCGTTTTTAGGTTGTTTAAACAACAATTCAATATAACATAGTCCAAATCCGGGAGAACAACCTCTTCCATTGCCTTCATATGTCCCCCATCGGAATGCAATTATTAACGCGTAAGAGTTTAGTCCAATTGTAGCCAGTGCAATTAACATCAGTATTTTTTTCATATCATTCCTCTTTGTTTAAATTCAAACAATGCAGGCAAAAACTTTGGTTTTAGTAATTTGATTTGAGCAACATTTATGGATTGTTGCCTTCATAACCTAAAACAAATCATACACCTTTGTAGCCTTGTTTTAATTTTTGTAATTTTACGGCTCAAAATTATTTAAACTCGGTCTTGTACCTGCAACGGTAAGCTTCGCCAAGCACCGTTTGCAAAGCCCTCGGTTGTTAGCGCAATCGGGGGCTTATTTTATAGTTACGTTTATTTATGTCTTCCCCATATATAAATGTATGTGGAAACGAATATGTGTTGAGGGGGTAGTATTTTGACTAAGTATTAGCCGACACATTTTGTACAAAATACATTCTTGTTTCATAATGCAATAGCAAAGCGAAACAGCACTACAGGGGTGAGTAGGCGTTTCGCTTTGTATTGCGGGCATGAAAACAAAATTGATGTTCCTTGATTTTGACAAGGGGTGATGCCAAAGCCACGGGGTAAATGAACATATTTTGTATCGCTTCTTTCATGATGCAAATATGTATTGCAATGAAATACAATTTTTTAATTTTGAGTGAACATGTGCTTTGGGTTCGTGAAAGAGTTGTTTCAACGAGTAAAATGACTTTAGTTTTTACCTATTTTCCCTGTAATCGTTTTAAGAGCGCCTCTTTTTTATCTGGTGCCACTTCTAATTCCGATTGATCTTCTAGTATAACTTGTCCGCCACGTCCTTTCTTATAGTCTACCACATACTTCAGGTTGACCATAAAACTCTTATGAATACGCAAGAAGTTAACGTATTGGGCAAGCTTTGTTTCAACTTCTTTGAGGGTTTGGCTTACCATTTCTTTTTTATTGTTGAGCAGGTGAAAGTTGGTGTAGTTGCCTTCGGCTTTGCAGTAGAGAATTTCTTCCAGTTTTACAAAGCGTAAGCCTTCGGAGTTGGGGAGTGCTATGCGTTGTGCCGGTGAGCCTTTATAGTAGGTTTGGAGCATCATGCTCATTTGCTCCATGCGTATTTTTTGATCGACCTGTACCTTTGCTTTATTGATTGCATTTTCAAGCGTTACTTTTGTAGCCGGCTTGAGGATGTAGTCGATGGCTCCCATTTTTATGGCATTCATAGCATAAGAATCGAAGGCGGAAATAACAATAAGTTGGAAGGGAAATGATTCCAGTTGATTAAGAATGTCGAAGCTAACACCATCGGGTAATTGTATGTCGGCAATAACTAAATCTGGTTTCGTGCTAAGCAAAAGTTCCATGCCGGATACAACGGAGTTGGCTTTTCCCAAGATTAAAATTTCCGGAAAGTATTTAGATAGGAGGCTTTCCAAATTAATTTGGTCGATAGGGTTGTCTTCAATAATGATAACGTTCATATGATTGGGGTTATTTTTGTATAATTAAGTAGTTTTTATGGTTTTGAAATGGACCATTTTACTATTACCATTTCACTGTATGATTTATCAATCGCTAGATCACCTCCGTTTCTTCTCGCAAAGTCTTTTGAGAGATATAGTCCAAAGCCAGTTCCTTTGGGGTCAGAAGTATCGGATGAAGTCTTTTCTTCATTCCATCTGCCGGAATTGGTAACTATAACCAGTTGTTGGGTTGGATTTTCTTCAACGATTATGCTAATTGTGCCTCCGATTGTGGTGTATCGAACAGCATTTGTAAGGATGTTGCGCAGAATAATTTTGGCTTGTTCGTTATCGGCAAAAAGTGTTGTATTGGCCTCGATGTTGTTTATTATTGTCAATTGTTTTAAGGCTGCTTGTTCACGAAGCATACTCAGCTCGGTTTCAACAATATTACAGAGTAAGAGTTGAATTGGATTTGTTTGCAAGTGTTCCATTTGTGATACGGCCCAATAGAGGAGATTGTCGAGCAGGTCGCGAATTTGCCCGGTTTTGTTTTGGATTTGCTGTAGGTGCAGCGAAAGTTCTTTCTCGCTAATTCGACCTTCGTTAAGCATTAGCAATAGGCTATCTAGACTGGCAATTGGTGAACGTAAATCATGGCCGATAATAGCGAATAGTTTTTCCTTTGTAGCGTTTGCAACTGCAAGTTGTTCGTTTTTTTCTTCCACTTGTTGCTGTTCGTATTGGTAGCATTCTTGGTTAGAGCGATAAACAAAGTAAACAGGGATGATAGTTTGGAAGAAGTTTATAATGAAATCTATGTAACGCTGTTCGGTAGAAGAATACGGGACTACCCAATCTGGATGAAGAATATTTAATCCAAAAATGAGTAACATTGTTAGAATGTAAAAAACTGGAAAAAGAATGCTAAAGGTGTTACTAGACGAGATAGAAAGATACAAGTAAAAGAATCCAGTCCCAATTCCAAATAATGGACCGTTTATACCACCTTCCTGAAACCAGCTAAAGACAGATATTATGAGAATGGTTGTAGCCGTAATTGACACAATATTTTTTTCCCATTTGTTTTTTATCGACAGTATATATAAGCCAATTCCTATTATTGTAATAATAAGTTGGAAAATAATCGTTGAAAATGCCATATCTATTATCAACCCTGACAAACTTCCGATTAAGCAATTTATCGAAAACGAAAATATTAGGATATTCAATGCACGGTGTTCCATTGAATATTTAGGGTAGTTCCCTGCTATACTTGCAATTAGTTTTGATTGGGGCATAATAAGTATGTCCCAAACATAATACATTTATGTTATTTGTAAAAGTGCTCTATCGTTGCAGTTCTGTTATTCCAAATGCACTATAGATCTCTTCCATTGTAGTGCCTTCCTCTTTCAGGTAAATATAGAGCGCGTCTGCAATCATATCCAAAACTTCCTTGATATCCTCAATTGTATGGTGTCTTGTTAGGCATAATCTGAATCCTGAATTATTAACGGGTACTACAGGGAAAACCATGTTTGTAACGAAATGGCCTTGAGTCATAAGAAATTTAGTCATTTTGGTAAGTACTTCTACGCTGCCAACGCCAATATAAAATATGGGTGTAAAATCTGTACTAACTAAAGGCAGGCCAAGTTCTTTGCAGTAATCAATAAAAAATTGCATTTTCTCATTAATTTCCAACTGATATTTTGTGAAGTCATCACTAAGACAAATTTTTGCAGCAGCAATTGAAGAAGCAAGAGTTGCTGGTTGCAAAGGTCCGGAAAAAATAAAACTGCTGCCGCAATTCCGTACTAGATTTAAATCGTCAATTGAATCAAAGACCAGTACACCTCCACAACTACCATATCCTTTCGCCATTGAAGATGTTTGAATCATTTTTCGATTCCAGCCCATGTCACGAATAGCTGTGCCAACTCCTTTTTCTCCAGCCCAACCCATACCATGGGCATCATCAACATATAAATAAAAGTTTTCATATTTTTGGAGAAAATACTTTAGTTCAGCATATGGGGCTAAATCGCCATATGTAGAGTAGACACCATCAATGAAATACCATACCTTATCATGATTTTGTGATAATATTTGAATTCTAGTTTCAAGCATATCCATTCTATTATGCTTTAACTGTTCCATGTAAACACCATCAACTTTTGCAAGTTGTAATGCATTTCTAACACTATTGTGTGCACGTTGATCAATAATGACTGCATCTGTCTTCCTCAAGAGCACTGGTATTGCCGATATATGAGCAAGTGTAGTTGTTGGAGCAACTAGTGCAGGGTGTCCAAATATCTTCGTCAGTAAATCCTCTAATTCATCATAAAGAGGTAAATATAAACCTGTTCTAGAGTGCGAAAATTGAGTTCCAAATCTTTCTATAGCATCAATTGATGCATCTTTTAGTCTACGATCAGTTTCAAGCCCCATATAACTGCATGAGCCCCAAAACATATAATTTTTCTTGTTTACAGTTACGTTTTTCCCGTCAAATGTTTCATTTTGGAAGGGGATATGGTAAAGACCTGCGTCTCTACCTTCTGTTATGAACTTGTTGATGAGATTCAAAAAATCTCTTTCCATTATACATATATATGACCTCTAATATATTCGATTTGTCCTATTAACTAAAATATTAACAACAAACTTGTCGTATTTATTGAAACATTACTTTCCTTTTGGAGTAAATATTTGATTACTTTAAATACACAGATTAATCGAAGTGGATTTAGTCACCATTTATCAGAAGTTTAAAAATGAAATGTTTTGGAAGGAACGTTTCATTTCTATTTTGTTGGCACTGGCCTATTTGTTTGGTAATCTGATTGAGCTAATGACCTCTAAAGTGATAGACGATCCTCCATTAATATGGATAATCGCATGTTTGATTGCTTTTTCTGTTGTTATAATTTCATTTACAAAATACAAAGAGTATACACAGACGGCATTTACTTTACTGATTTTTTATGTGAACTTACATATTTGCTATGTCTATGCACAGAGCACAGATTCAAGCAATGAGAATGAGTCTTTTTATCTACTTACGGTATATGTAGTATTTGTTGTGTCAGCACAAGCTGTCAACAATAGAAAGGAACTAATTACTCTTTCTGTTTTTCAAATAGCCTCTCTTTTTGCATTTGCATTCTACAAAAGGAATAACTTTCCCGAAATATTAAACCCTTTAAGTGTAATGCAATGTGGCTTTATACTTGTTGGAAACTATTTGCTGAGTTTACAGCGGATTCGATTAACTCAGATTAATTCTAAAAGTGGAATCCAGTTCAAGAATCTTACTGAGAACGCCAGAGATATTTCGGCCTTATTTGATAAGGATTTGAATTACGTATATGTAAATAAGTCTGTATATAATGCAACGGGATATTCCGTTGATGAACTTGTTGGCGAAAATATACTTGGGTTTATTATTGAAGCCGATCGACCAATAGTTCAAAACGCAATAAGTGAACTTGCACAGAACCAAGATGAACGGAAAAGTGTGGAGTATAAAATTCAAACGAAAAATGGGACATTGATATGGGTAGAATCTATTTTCGGTAATTTTAAAAATGGCGAAGGTTTGATGTCTACCAATTTAATTTTTGCCGAAACACGTAATATTGAACGAAGAAAAAGGCTAGAAGATGAGTTGCAAAAACAATTGGATGTAGAAGCTCTTTTTTTAAAGTATTCCAACAGTTTAATAAATCTACAGCGAAAGCAAATTAGTTCCGAAATTTACAAGTTACTTTCAGAAGCAACACCGAAATTGGAAATTGATACTATTGCAGTTTATAGCTTAACAAAGGATTTGTTCCGGCTAGAAACCGCTTGGTTTAATACCATTACCGATGTTCCTATTAATGTGTTAAACACAGGAGTAACTGCACAAGAGATTGTGACTAAAATTGTGAAGAAACAACAATCTAAAGATCAGATTGTGCATTACCCTTCACAGAGCGAAGACGGTAAGAATATATTTCCGCTTTTTTTTAAACAAGCTATTCCGGATGATGCGACTACGATAACCATTGTTCCTTTAGTTTCGGGTAACAGCTTAATTGGAATAGCTATTGCTATTAACAATATAAACACGGATACCGGTTTCGATTCGCAAGATACACTTCTCAAGATATTGGGAGTAATGATTTCCAATGCATTGTCGAGAAAAACTACCGAGGACAAATTAGCTGAAGTTCAAAATACCAATGAAGCTATATTAAAAGCCCTCCCTGATTGGTTATACACGGTAAATGGTGAAGGTAAATTTACAAGTGCTAATCTGGTGAATAATTTGAATCCTTACTTAGCTAATGCAAATATCGAGGGACAAAAGTTTCATGATGTTTTGCCTGATAGTATTGCCACTAAGTATATGGATGCATTGTTTGCAGTAATTGAAACGGATACTATTTTTTCTTTTGAATATAAAGATGGGAATACGCAAAATGAAGGCAACTGGTTTAAAGTGATTTTCGCCCCTTTTCGCTATAACGAGTTTCTTGTTATTATTCGCGATATATCAGAATTAAAGAATGCACAAGAGGAGCTAGAAAATAAGGCTCAAAAGTTACAGAAATCAAACAAGGAATTAGAGGAGTTTGCTTATGTGGTTTCCCATGATATGAAGCAGCCCATACGTACTGTTATTTCTTATTTGAATTTATTGGAGAAGCGCTACAAAGATAAGTTTGATGCAGACGGAATTGATTTTATTCAAACGGCTATTCATGGAGCTAATAAGATGAATTTGTTGGTGTTGGATATTTTGAACTATTCTCGGATGGACCAAGAAATTGATTTTAACCCCAGTTTAAAACTAGGCTTGTGTTTCGAAAAGGTAACTGCCGCATTGAAAGAGTTAATTGAGTCGAGTGGAGCTATAGTTCGTATTGAAAAAATGCCCGTGGTGAGTGGAAATGAGACGATGCTCTCTGAGTTAATTCAAAATTTAATTGAGAACGGAATTAAATACAACCGAAGTGAGAGGAAAGAGATTTGGGCACATTCCATCGATAAAGGTACTTATTGGTTAATTTGTATCAAGGATAACGGTATAGGTTTTGAACAAAAATATGCCGATCAAATTTTCAAGATTTTTAAACGACTACATAACGATGGAGAGTTTTCGGGAAGCGGAGTAGGGTTAGCAATATGTGCCAAAGCTGTTGAGAAGCATGGAGGTAAAATTTGGGCAGAGTCTGAGCCCGGTAGAGGAAGTACTTTTTATTTTACAATGCCTAAATAAACAAGTGTATTTTATTTGGGTACACTAAAGAAGAATGTTGATCCTTTTCCCTCTTCGGATGTTACCCACATTTTTCCATTGTGTTTTTCCAGAATCTTTTTGCAGATAGATAATCCAAGACCTGTTCCGGGAAAATCATACTTGTTATGCAGTCTTTGAAAGGGTTCAAATATTTTCTCAAGATATTTTCCTTCTATACCAATTCCATTATCTTTTACAGCATAAATTACATCTGTTTCTGTGTCGTGGCATGAAATTTCTACAGTAGGTTTAGTATTTGCATTGTATTTTATTCCATTCAAAATCAGGTTTTGAAAGATTTGATTTAAAAAGTTTTTTTCAATTTTGAGGGGAAGAAGTTTGCGGGAAAGCACTACCTCTGCCTCTTTTTCATTAAGAATGGGTTGTATGCTCGATATTATTTCTTGCAGAATGTCTTCTGTTGGGATATACTCTTCAGGGAGAACAATTTTGTTTGATGTAGAGTAGGTTAAAATATCTTTAATGAGCGTTTGAAGGTTTTTGGTATTAGCCGCTGTATAGGCTATATATTCATTTAAATCTTGATCGTGTGGCGTTTTATCAATTTTGCGTTTAATTAATTGGATATAATTGCCAATCATTCTAAGTGGTTCTTGCATATCATGCGATGTCACGTATGCAAACATCTCCAAATCTTTGTAGCTTTTTTCTAGTTTTTTAGTGTTTTCTTCCAATTGCGAGAGATATTCTTTATTGCGCTGGAAGCTACGAGTTTGACTAAGAAATGTTTCCGGTAACTTATTTTTGTGTTTTGTATCAATTACTTTCACTACGGTTTCAACCCAAGTATAACCACCTGATTTTTGTTTAAATCGATATTGTATAGGTACATTGAATTCGGAGGGTTTATATTCTTTGAAGAAATTTGAGATAAAAATATTGAGGTCGTCAGGGTGTATCCATTCGGCAGGTGATTTTCCAACCAATTCGGAATAGTGGAAACCCGAAAGACCTGTGATAGAGGGACTAACAAATATAAAATTACCACCTTGTCGATGTGTACATATTACATCGGCAGAGTTTTCAGCTAAGAGTCTGTATTTTTCTTCACTTTCTTGTACTTGGGAGTTTAGTCTTAATCTTCGATATCCCAAAATAACTAGTGTAAATAGGGCACTGAACAAATTTGCATGAAATTCAAAAATTGAAGCATAATTTCCATGGGCTATAGAGATAATTATAATTCCAATCAAATTAGTAATAAGGTTATAAAGAAAGGTTTTTGAGGAATTGACTAATAGGCTTGATAATAGAAAGAAAATAATGTATTGGAAATAATATTTTGTTTCAAAGTTAGAGAAGTGAATAATTGCAATATTCATGAGGTTGAATGATGCAATAAAAAAGAAACTTAATTCAGTAACACTCTTCTTTAATGAAGTAAATGTTAAAAGTAATACGGCAATGAGTGATAAAATTGCTATACCGTAATTAGCAATTGTAATATTTCCATTTTCTGTCTTTTCTGTCAACGCAAAAATGGTGGCTCCGATACTACACAGCATTAGAATAGCCTGTATTGGATAAAGAGGATGTTCAAGAAACGCGTTAAGTTTATGTTTTAATTTATTAAACATCCTATCTTAATTATAGTCAAAATCCAAACCAAACTCTCTATGAAGTTTAGCAATAGCAGGGTTAAGTTCTACTAGCCTTTTGAATTTGTCTTGCGGAGTATAAAGTTTGTTTTTAGGTATGCCATTCACTTCGGCTAGGATGATTTCAAAGGTTATTGTCTCCATAAATTGTGATTGAAACAATGGCGTTAAGAAACTAATGTGTTCCTCAAAGAATTGTTTCTGTAAACTACTTTCTACGTTTAGTGCGATTGTTTTGTTCGATAATTGAGGGATAAAAAGTGCCATTAAGTTAGACAAGCTGGGCTTTTTTTCTTTTACATCAGCAACGTTTTTTTTCCAAACATCTTCTAGTGTTTCTTGTGTAAGGACCTGCTTGATACTATTGTCTATAACTTCCGTTTTTTCTTCATCCATTGTATCCTGTACAACTTTATGTATATCAATATCATGGTGACGAATGATTTTGGATGATTTTCGGAGGGTAACTACTTCTTGCGCTTTGGGAGGAATTGTACTTGGACTTGACGGTTTTGGGTCCAATTTGTTTTGCTTGGCTTCTATATTCGCTAACTCAGTTTCTGGCTGATTTATTTTTTTTTTGGATGCTTCAGCAGCATCTAAAAGTTGGTTGACATAAGCCATTTTTAGGAGTGTGAGCTCAACTAATAGTCGCTTATTTTTTGAAGATTTAAGTTGAATATCACATTGGTTACCATAGTTAAGGCAGTTCAATAAAAATGAGGGCGAGGCAAGTTTAGCTTGTTCAGAATAGCGTTTTTTGAGTATTTCGCTCACCTCCATCAGTTCTACTGTCGCATCGTTTTGTGCGAAAAGGAGATTGCGGAAGTGCTCACAAAGTCCTAGTATTAAATCATCGCCTTCAAATCCTTTTTTCTGAATTTCGGCAAAGAAAATCATTATCGCAGGTACATCCTGCGTAAGCAACGAATCGGTGAGTTTAAAAAAGTAGTCGTAATCTAATACGTTTAGGTTTTCCAATACCGAAGCGTAGGTTAGTTTTCCACCGGCAAAACTTGCTAAACGGTCGAACATAGAAAGCGCATCACGCATCCCACCATCGCATTTTTGTGCAATAATGTGCAAGGCATCCTCTTCTGCTTGAATATTTTCTTTTCTGGCTATTGCACTCAAATGATTTACAATGGAATCAATAGACATTCGTCTGAAATCAAAAATCTGGCAACGCGAAAGGATGGTTGGAAGAATTTTGTGTTTTTCAGTGGTGGCTAAAATGAACTTACAGTGAGCCGGAGGTTCTTCAAGCGTTTTCAAAAATGCATTGAAAGCCGCTGTTGACAACATATGAACCTCATCTATAATATAAATCTTGTACTTAGCCGATTGTGGCGGAAATCGAACTTGCTCTACCAACTGGCGAATATCATCTACTGAATTGTTGGATGCGGCATCTAACTCATAAATATTAAATGAAGAATTGCTGTTGAATGCCACGCACGAGGCACATTCGTTACAAGCTTCTATTTCGGGTGTTATTCGTTCGCAATTGATGGTTTTAGCCAAAATACGCGCAGCAGTTGTTTTTCCAACCCCTCTTGGTCCGCAAAACAAGAACGAATGTGCTAGTTGCTCTGTTTTTATTGCATTCTGAAGGGTTCCGGAAATATGCTCCTGTCCAATTAAGTCAGCAAACTTACTTGGTCGGTATTTTCGTGCGGAAACTATATATTCTGCCATCACCGCTAAAGTATAAAATCTTTGTTCTTTGCGTATAAAAAAATCGATTGGTACGGTTATTGCCTTTTTATTAGAAAAAAAGTATATGAATAAGTCTTTTTTACTTCTTGTGGTATGTTTGTTAGGGTTATCTGCTTGTACCAAAACTTATCGTTGCGAGTGTCCGGGAAATGCTGGTTCTACTGTTTCCTATAAACCGGGTGAAGAAACTGCTGCAAAAACGCAATGCGAGAGTGCCGGTTGTAAGTTTGTACAATATTAATTGCTATTCCCTTTATATATCACTAAAAGTCGATATATTTAAGGGATGAGTAATGTGCAACTCAATAGTTTTGAAGATATCTTGAGTTATGCCTCTTCTGATTTTTCAGAGGTGCGGGCTTGGCTTGTGCAGCAGATAGATTATTTGTTTCATCATGATATGGAAAAACTTAAGTGGGTGTTGTATCGGATAGATGTAAACGAATCTAAGCTGAAGCAGCTACTCATGGATAACGCTGAGGTACTCCCCGCAGAAATTATTGCCGATGAAATTATTAAGCGGCAAATTCAAAAATACCACTCTCGAAAGGCAACGGAAGCAGCCGATTGGAGTTTTGATGTGTAACCCATTTGGGATTCTTCCCATAAACACTAGCATAGATTCATCCATTATTTTTATTGAAAACAACTTCTTCGTTCAATAAAATTGAAATTTCTACGTTTACACCCAAATTCTTCACTTTGAAAAAGTCGTTTTTAGTTGTTTTCTTATTTGCAGGTCTAGTTATTCTTTCTTTAAATCAATGTAAAAAAGATTCGTTGGTTAATGGTACAGGGATTTCCTTTTCCACTGATACGCTCACGTTTGACACTGTTTTTACTTCTTTGGGTTCTACCACCCGTTCGTTTTTGATTTACAACACCACATCTAAACCTATATCAATTAGTAATATTAAGTTGATGGGATTACAAGGGAATCAATTTCGTATAAATGTAGATGGAGTGTCGGGTACAAGTTTCAATAATGTGGAGGTGCTAGCGAAGGACAGTATGTTTGTGTTTGTTGAAGTTACCGTAAATCCTAATAACGTAAACAATCCATATGTAATTACTGATGAGGTGCAATTTTTGGTTAAAAATCAAGTTCAGAAAGTGGTATTGGAGGCCTGGGGGCAAGATGCTTATTACCATTTAGGTACTCGTTATTCTACCTCAAATCCCCCTCCCGTATGGAAAACAGATAAGCCGCATATAATTTTATCGCGAAGAGATTCTTTCCCCGGATTGGAAGTACAGGAAGGCGTTACACTCAATATCCCATCCGGAACAAGAATATACATGGGTCCGGGTGCTTTAATTTCAGTAGACGGTACCTTGAATGCAATTGCTAACTGCAACGATAGTATTACTTTTGAAGGTATTCGATTAGAACACTATTACGATAATCGACCGGGGCAGTGGCTGGGGATTTTTTACGGACGAAAGCCAACTACGGCAGTTAACTTAACTCGTTGTGTGATTAATGAATCGGGGTATGGTTTAGCTGATGAGCATTTGTTGAATGTACTTGTTGGCACTCGAATTACTACATCAAAACTTGCCGACTATGGTGCTTCGGTTAAACCTAGAATTACACTTAACAAGACTGTTATAAAGAACACTGCTGGCACTGCACTTACTGCCATTTACAGTGAGTTAAAAGCTACGAACTGTTTGTTTTGTAACACAGGAGGGAATGCAGCCGGTTTGTTTTTAGGAGGCGATTATACCTTCACGCATTGCACCATGGCGAATGTTTATGCGAAATATGTCGATCACAAAAGTGAGAGTTTAGTGGCTACCGACCAGATTAAAGATATAGACGATGCAATTTACAATGGAGCACCACTAACAGCTAACTTTATCAATTGTGTTGTTTACGGTACCCTTACGAATGAATTTGCTTTTGTAACGGCAAATCCTTCAGCACAAATTAATTTCACCAATTGTTTGGTAAAAGCCGAGCAGGATACTTTTTCGAAAGTGAATGCCGTAAACTGTCAATTGAATCTTGACCCCATGTTTAAAAAGCCTGAAAATTGGGATTTCATGCCCGATACAGGTTCTCCATTGTTAAATGCGGGCGTATCTAGTTCCGTTACGGATGATTTGTATTGTAGGGTTCGTTCAAGTAGTCCTCCAACAATAGGAGCGATAGAAAAAGAGTAACTCCATTTATCAATAACTTATAAAAATCAAAAGGCTCGTGATATTCACGAGCCTTTTGATTTGACGAGTTTTTTATCAATTACATTTTAACGAACCGTTTACTCACGTTTCCTTTTTCTGTTTTTAAATTCAAAATGTATGAACCTGCGGCTAACGAGGTAATATCAATGCACTTGTCGGTTGACGAATAGACAATATTCATCTTTTCGCCTAAGGTGTTATAAATATCAACCGATGCATTTTTGCTGCTTTCAAAATCGATAAAGATTTTATCGAGAGCCGGATTTGGGAAAAGCGACACATTTGAAGCGGTCAAAATTTCTTCTACTTTCAATACTCTCGATCCGTTAGCAAACCAAGTTGGCCATTTTGCTCCATTGATAATGGCTACGGCAGTTGATGCAGTTCCATTAATTTTGTCTCCGACTAAATCAATTACTCCAACTACGGGTACATTAGATGCATTTGAACTACTAAAAGCCAATTTTGTATCAGTAGGCGAGTAAGATGGTGTGCCTAATTCTCCATTATCGAAAATAGTTCCTATATCTCCGGTTTCTGTATTAGACCCCAAAATGAAATTCTGACTTGTATTAGTGTTAATGTAATCGAACGATATAATGTAAGGCGAGTTTTTGGCATAGGTTGGATTTCCTAAACTTTCGCCCTCATCTAAATTAAAGAGTTTAGCAATTGTGCCGTCTCCATAGCTATTTGTTGAAGTGCTCCAAACATTCATTACGCCTAAATCCCAATAGGTGAGCTTTTGTCCTCCGCTTCCATTAATTTCGTTATAACAATCGAACAATACGTTATTGCCGCTGTAATCCCATTCCAAAACATCGGCATATAGCGCACCTCCAACTGCTACACCTTGTGCGGTTGTTGGTGTATATAATCTGAATTTACCCCAGCTCGGGTTGCCAAGTTTATAAATGTAAATCGAGGTGTCTATATAGCGTGAAACAGCTGCCAATTTATTTCCATCTTTCGAAACGGCAACATTATCCCAAAATGCATCATTCGTTAAAGCCGTTTGTGTATACGGAGAAGTAAGTAGTACTGCATAAATATTATGGTCTGTACCAACAAAATAAGCATATGAACCATCATCCGATACAGACGCTTTACGATTAAGCGGAGTTGTCGTTAAAGGCTGGAAAGAGCTGGCTGCTGAGGTTGTAAGATACAACGAGTTAGGGTCGCCACTATCCGTGTTTACGATTAACAGCTTCTCGGAACCCGGGTTTTGCGGGATATTGTTTTGGTAACTTCCACCTGTTCCATCTACTATACCTACTGCATCAAACGATTGTTTTATCACATTCACTTCGTTCGATCCAGCCCCATGAATGTCGGTAGCTGCTTGTACGACTGCTATGCGTAGGTCAATGAATTTTGATGATTTAGTGAGGTATTGCGACAATGCTTTGTAATAAATTTGTTCAGCACTTGATTTAGAGATGCTTGTTGCAATCAAATAGAACGCTTTGTTGGGAATTCCACTGTTGATATGCACGCCACCATTATCTTGAGAGCCTGTATATTGTTCGTTTACATGCGCGGGTTGATACCCTGCATCACCAAGTGAAGATCCTCCATTGTGCGGGTCTTGCATGTTTCTTAATGCCCCTGAAGGGTAGGCTGCGGGTTTTACTACATCTTCGCCAATTGTGTAATTAAGCCCTTCAATCAATACTCCAAAACAATCGGCCATCGATTCGTTGATAGCGCCTGATTCCCCTTGATATTCAAGTCCGGCTGTATTCTGCACTACTCCGTGCGTCATTTCATGTCCACCTACATCTAAGCCCCTTGCTAAAGGTTTGAAAGCACTTGCTCCATTGCCGTAAAACATGTATTGGCCATTCCAAAATGCATTATCTAAGCCGCCTCCATTATCATCGGCAACATTGATAAAGGCAACCACATCGCCTCCTTTTCCGTCAATTGAATTTCGTGTGAATTTACTTTTAAAGTAATTGAAAGCTAAAGATGAATTGTTATGAGCCGACACTGCCGTTGGGGACCATGAGTTGTTTCCAACAGAGGTAATTTCTACATATGATGGATTGTTAAGATTGGTATTTTGTAAGTCGAGTGTGATAATGATACCATCGCCAGGATTAGGTTTTGAAGAGAATGAACCTGTAAACATTGGAGATGGCTTAGATGCATCAATTAAATAGTGTGTTCCATTGGCATTAAATGTATTGATAGTTTGTGTAACGCCTTTCAAATCGTTCGCATTAGCTGTTGTAGGGCCAACTGCGCAAGTATGGTCGTATTTGTTTACCACTGCGCCAGTATTTGCATCTACAAAGTAATCCCAATGGTGCATAATATCCGGACGAACAGAGATATGCCAAACCAATTTGCTTTGTAGTGTATTTTCATCCGTAAACACAATTTTTTCTGTTTCAAAAGGTAATAAGTGCAAGTCTTTCAATGCTTGTATACTTCTGTCCGTGAACGAATATTTTTTTTGTAAATCAGCTTTGGCAATATTTTCAGCAGCACCTTGCGAAACTGTAAATTGGGTTACATTAGTTTTTGGGGTAGGAACCGTGCGTCCTGTGTAAGTAATTTCGCCATTGGCTCTAAAATGTAACCATGCTTGAGCACCAAATACATCTACGCCATCCTTCGTTTGTTGGAATTTGATGTGATAGTTTCCGTAAGCATCGGATTCTTGTTGGAGTACTCGGAACTCGTTTCTACCAACAGTTAGTTTGAGCGCACTTTTCAAGGCAGAAAACACTTCATTAATCATCGTTTCACCTCTGTCCGGTGAAAATCCATGGGAAGAGCTTTGTGTTCTAATTCCTTCAATAGCTATTGGTAGACCTGTGTGCTTGTCTTTAACAACATTCCATGATGGGCTTGTGATCGATAATATTCCCAATAAAGGAGCAGTGCTTTGAGCTGAATTTAGTTGTCCGTTTATAGCAGTATAACTAAATGTTGGCTTAGCGTTAGTAAGCGTTTTTGTTTTTCCTACAAAGGAGTTTGTTTTTTGCGCCTCGCTGCTCAAGGCAAGAAGTAGTAGTCCAAAGAGTATAGTTGTACGCATATTGATGTGTTTTGGTGAGTTATTAGTGAAATGATTTATTTTTTGAGTGCATTTATCGCGTTACTGAGTTCGTAATATAAATCGGTAATTTCTTTCGAAGGGGTTTCTTTGCCACCTCCCCATACTTGTTTTTTCATGCTTCCATTGGTGCCGAAAGAAAGTGTATGGTATAGGTTTCCGGGGTCGTTGATAGCTTCTTTCTCCCAATTGATTTGATTTGCTTTTTCAAAAAAAGACTTGGCGGCTTTCACGGGTAATTTTCCAAACAGCATTGTCTTTTTAGGGTCCAGGCCTGAAGCAGAAAATACTTGACCATTTTCCAAAATCGTGAAAATGGTTTCCACTCCGGTGAATCCTCCACCTGTACTGAATGCAATCATATTTTTTGTGTAATTGTCTAAGGAGGTGACTTTAGCATTCGATTTGCACGACATCAACATAACACACATGCCAAAGATTAAAAGAACAGGTGTAAGAACTTTCATGTGAGAAGCAGTTTAGTTAATTAAAATTACCAAAAATCATCGATACATTAAATTCTTTTAAAAATAATGCAATACTTAATTGCAAATTGTAAAACGTTCTTTAATTTAGATGCCATGGGGGCGTTTTTGAAGAAAATCTTATATTTTTTACCGATTCAGTTGTTTTTGCTGTCGATTAGGCGCTATCCAATCTTTTTATTGATTTGGTTATTAGTGCTCAGCATTGCTACAGGACAACTTGGGGTAACTTACGGAGCGCCCAATCTTTTTTTCGATCCGGAATATTTAGGTAAAACCGGTTATCTCAGCTTTGTATTGGTGGGTATGGGTTTCGGGGCTTTTTATGTTTCATGGAATTTGAATTGCTATATCTTGCACAGTCCACGCTTCACTTTTTTAGCAGGGTTTAGAAGGCCAATGGGGGTGTTTTTTATCAACAACTCTATTATTCCGCTGATTTTCATCGTAGCCTATTTTTATAACGTTGTTCAATATCAAACAAAATACGAGTTTTCGGGCGCTTGGTCAATTGTGATGGATTTAGTGGGTTTTTTTGCCGGCAGCACATTGGTTGTTTTACTTACTTCATTTTATTATTCGTTTACTAATCGCGATAAAATTCAATACCGCGACAATAAGAATAAGCGTTGGAAAATGTGGATCCGAAAAAGAGATTTGTTCTCGAAACCTGATTTCGATAAGGTGCGCATTGAGTCGCTTCTCACACAACGCTTATCTATTATAAAGTTGCGAGACTTAAGTTTGAATGAACACGAAACAGCACATGTTATTTTTCGGCAACATCACATTAATGCATTGTTTGCTCAGGTTGTCATTTTCTTATTGATTTTGACGATTGGTTTTTTTATGGATAATCCTCTATTTCAACTTCCTGTAATAGCCAGTTGTTTGTTGTTTTTGTCGATACTCATTTCCCTTTTTGGGGTAATGATTTTTTGGACAGGTAAATGGTCGGTAGTAATTATTGTTCTCTTTTTTGTGATTGCCAATTATCTGAGTCAGTACGATTTTTTGGGCTATAAAAGTGCCGCCTACGGTTTGAATTACAATATACCCCAAAAGCGCGCCTACAGTATTCGCGAATTTAGAGCATTAGCTTCCGATAGTAATATTAAGAGTGATACAAAATACTTTACAAAAATTCTAGACAACTGGAAAAGTAAACAGTCGAAATACGCTAAGCCTAAAATTATTTTTATTAATTCCAGTGGTGGCGGTTCACGTTCGGCTATGTTCACTTCGGTAGTTTTGCAACATGCCGATAGTTTATTGCATCATCAACTTTTTCATAAAATATTTTTAATGAGTGGTGCATCGGGGGGTATGTTGGGATTAGCACAAATGCGTGAGTTGTTTTTGGAAAAACAATTGGGCTCTAAGGTTGATATGAACGATCACAAATATGCGTATGAATTAGCCGGAGACTTGTTGAATCCAATGTTTGTGTCGTTGTTGAGCAACGATATTTTTGTGCCCATACATCGTTTTAAATTAGACAGTATGGTCTATTTTAAAGACAGAGGATATATGATGGAACAACAGTTTATGAAAAATCTAGAGGGTAGGCTGGATAAGCGAATCAAGGACTATAGAGATTTGGAATTCAATGCTACGGTTCCTTTATTGATTGCGCATACAACAGTAGTGAGTGATGCCAGGAGGTTCTATTTTTCGCCTCATCCGGTACGGTTTTTAATGCGCCAAACGAAGGAATATCAATCGAATGCGCTCTCGGAGGTAGATGCTATTGATTACTGTACCTTCTTCGAGAAGGAAAAAGGGGAAAATACAAGATTTACCTCTGCGCTGCGCATGAACGCTACCTTCCCATTCATTTTGCCGAATACACAGTTGCCTACAGATCCACCGGTTTATGTTATGGATGGTGGAGCTATTGATAACTTTGGTGCGGAAACAACGGTTCGTTTTTTGCAAACGTTTAAAGATTGGATTAACGAAAATACAAGTGGTGTAATTATTATTCAGATTCGGGATTCGAAAAAAGAGGATGATCAAGAAGATAGCTATAAAAAGAAGTCGGTAGTAAGCACTATGCTAGATCCAATTGGTCAGTTCATTTCCAACATTGAGAACTATCAAGACTTCCGGATTGATCAGCAGTTGAATTTTACTAATCAGGCATTGAAAGTGAAAACGCAAATGATCACTTTTGAATATGTACCGGAGAAAAAGGAAGAAACTGCAGCATTAAGTCTGCACCTTACGGAAAGAGAAAAACGAAATATTATTTCTTCGCTCAATTCGGCAAACAATAAATATGCATTTGATTTGTTGGCAGAATGGATGAAATAATCTCTAGAGTGGTTTTTGCCGGAATCAAATATCGTCCATCAGCTTGTTGTAGACTTTCATCCAACGATCCGGAATTTCTTCACGGCAAGCCATTTCATAATCTTGGTAAGTGCATGGCACCATTTGCTGACGAGCGAATTTTTGTTTATCGCCAAACGGTAATTCCATCCACCAACGATCCGTCATCTTACTTTTCCAGAACACGATTTCGTGGTCCAATTCATCCATTTTTACAGTGAACTTCAAGAAACTTTCTTTATCGGCAGGGTGGTCGTTTCTTCGATTGTAATAGCCATCGATAAAGCACCAAATAGTTTGCGCCAATAGTTTTGCGGTTTGATGGCGAATATCGAAAGCAGGATTAAATTCATAAATACCAAACGAAGTAAGTTTGTCGCTGATGCCCGCGTAACGAGCAATCTGACATAATTCTTCTCCACTAAAACCGTTTGGCGATGCATTAGCATGTGCAGGCGCATCACTCATTCGTATACATGAAACATCAATGCTCACTAAATCGGCATCACGTAATATAGGTTCTAGGTGTTCAATGTTTTTTCGAGCAAGTCCTAAGCGAACACAGTCGAAATTCAACGATTCCAACATGTCTATAGCAAACGGGTTATTCAAATAGGTTTGATAACCAATTTGTGCCAAGTTGAAAAGATAATTAGGATTATGTGCTAAAATGTTCGAAAGGAAAGATGACGAATTATTCGTATTTGATTCTTCATCTTCATTAATGTCGATTTGTTCATCTACCACTACTAAATTCACCAAAGCATAAAGCTCTTGATAACTGAGATATTGTCCGTACGTATTATCGTGGCTGCCTCCCAGAATAATGGGAACAACTTTGTGTGTAATTAATTTCAACACCGAAGAAGCCAATGCAAAATGGGTATCGCGTGGCGTTTCACCCTTGATGATATTCCCTAAATCAATGATTCGGATGGTCTTCTCCACCGAAGGGATATGTAGTTTGAATAATTCTGCACGCAACATATTAGGCCCCTCTGCAGAGCCCTTATTCTTGCATGATTGCCTATCATCTGGCACACCAATAATGGCTAAATCGAATTCGTGTAAGTCTACTTTTTTCCCATCACTCAACAGGATATTTGCGCCTATTTGTGTTGGTGAAAAGGATTCACTTTCAAAATGTTTTGTTTCGGGGGGTGAAAAAAATTCAAATAACATGCCACTACTTGTTTTGCTAAAGAAACTACAAATAGCTGATTTTGTCAAATATTTAGTTCAATTGCCCAAAAGAATGCTTCACAAAGTCGGCTAATTCTTTTCCTTTCAGCATGCCTTGCGATAGCATAGCTAACGAGTATAAATGTTTTATCTGCTCTGCGCGAACACTTTCATCAGCTTTCAATAACTTGGCCGTTAACGGGTGATTAGTATTCACAACAAGGTTGAAATAGTCCATATCCATCATTTTGTTGCCGCCACCGGAAAGACGAGTCATCTCCTGCATTCTTCGCATGAATTCGTTCTTTGTAATGAGCACCGGGAAGTCGGTTGGTGAAAGCGCCTTTAACTCTATTGTTGCAGTAGGGGTTGTAACCACTTCCTGAAAATATTTTTTCAATTGCTCTTCTTCCTCTTTATTCAATACCGATTCGCTGCTCGTATCTTTTTCAATTAACTTGTCCATGGTATCGGCATCCACACGTTTGAATACCATTTTCTCGCCCTTGTACTCCAAGTGTTGCATGTAGTGATTGTCAATAGTAGAATCCATCACCAATACATCATAGCCTTTGTCGTGTGCCTGAGCAATGTAGCTGTATTGCGCATCGGCATGATTGGTATACAGCGCCACCAAACTGTCGTTTTTATCTGTTTGATTGGCTTTGATTCTCTCTTTGTATTCTTCGACAGTGAAATATTTTTTATCTGTATTTTCTACCAACGCAAATTCTTTTGCACGCTCAGCAAATTTCTCATCGCTGATCACACCATATTTTACGAACACAGACAATGATTCCCATTTTTCTTCAAAACCGGCACGATCGGTTTTGAAAATCTCCGATAATTTGTCGGCTACTTTTTTCACGATGTGTGCGGTGATTTTCTTCACATTCGGATCGCCTTGTAAATAGCTGCGCGACACGTTTAGCGGGATATCCGGGGAATCAATTACCCCTTGTAACAAGGTCAAAAATTCTGGAACAATTTGCTCTACAGCATCAGTTACAAACACTTGGTTGCAATACAAGTTGATTTTCGCTTTTTGGAACTCGAAGGTTTGCTTCAATTTCGGGAAGAACAGCACGCCTTTCAAGTTGAAAGGGAAATCAGTGTTCAAGTGAATCCAGAATAAAGGATCCGGTTCGTATGGATACAATTCTTTGTAGAAGGCCATGTAATCTTCATCCGTAAGGTCTTTCGGGTTTTTTACCCAAGCCGGATTTGGGTTGTTGATTTGTGCGGGAACTGTAGTTTTTACTTCTTCACCTGCTTCATTTTTCTCGGATAATTCTTTAGTACCGAAGAAAATAGGGAAAGGCAAAAATCGACAATATTTATCGAGTACTTCTTTCACTTTGTGCTCTTCCAAATAATCTTTGGCTTCGTCTGAAAGGTGAAGAATAATATCCGTTCCGCGCTCCGTTCTATTGCCTTCTTTCAATTCAAATTCCGTAGAACCGTTGCAGGTCCAGTGTGCAGAAGGCTCGTCTTTATACGATTTGGACACCACTTCTACTACATCTGCCACCATAAAAGCAGAGTAGAAACCAAGTCCGAAATGCCCGATAATGCTGGCTTTATCGTCTACCTTTTTGAATTTCTCAATAAATTCTTCTGCTGAAGAAAGCGCAATGGTGTTGATGTATTTTTTGATTTCATCGGCTGTCATTCCCAATCCTTTATCGGAAATGGTGAGTGTTTTTGCCTCTTTATCGAGTTTAATGTCGATGCTCAATTCGCCCAAATCGCCTTTGGCTTCGCCCAATTGCGCCAGTTTTTGGATTTTTGTGGTGGCATCAATGGCATTCGATACCAATTCGCGAATGAAAATATCCTGTTCGGAATACAAGAATTTTTTAATGATCGGGAAAATGTTTTCCGTGCTTACGTTAATCGTTCCTTTTTCCATGACTATTTAGTTTAGGAACGATGTTTCAAACCTTGTGCCATTCCGTTTTTTGTGACAAAATGACTATTTCGGATGCACTTATTTCAGTTTGTTGGCCGATAAGCCACACTCCAAAAAGGCTTGATACTTATCCGGATTGGCATCATAGCCGTTCCATGGCGTGTTCAAGAGCTTTTCATCCGGTGAAACCAAAACGTATTGCGGTTGAGTGTTGGTGTTGAAGCATACGGTTTGGAAGTCGCTCCATTTGTGGCCATACGAAGTGCGTTTTTCGCCATTAAACGGAGAAACATATTGTAAGGAATCGGGAAGTTTTTTCTCGTAGTCGTCTACATACAGCGACACTAAAACATACTTTTCATTAATCAATTTGAATACTTCCGGATCGGTCCAAATTTTCTCTTCCATTCTTCTGCAGTTTGCACAGTTGTATCCCGTGAAATCCACTAATAGCGGTTTGTTTTGCTGTTTGGCATAAGCCAATGCTTCATCGTAATCTTTAAAGCAGTTGAGGTTGTTCGGGCATTGCGTCTTTTTCTCGAACCACGAATAATAATTTGGTGGCAAGAACCCACTGAATTGTTTCAAATCGTAGCCCAGCAATCCGTATCCGCAATAGGCTGTGAATACAAAAAATACAGCAGCAAAAAACAAACGAACAGGCGATTTGCGGTTTACATTTTCATTGCCTTTCATTTTTAATACACCGGTGAGATACAACACCACAGCGGCTCCTAGTATAAACCAAATAATAAGGAATAATTCGCGCTTGATGATGCCCCAATGGCCCACTAAATCGGCATTCGATAAAAACTTGAGGGCTAAAATCAATTCCACAAAACCTAAAACTACTTTCAGCGCATCCATCCACGAGCCCGATTTTGGTAACGATTTTAGAAGATTAGGGAAGAAAGCAAATAGTGTGAATGGCAAGCCCATAGCGAATCCGAAGGCCGACATCCCTACTACTAAATTTAATTTTCCGTTGGGTGCAGTGGCCATACTGCCGAGCAAAGTGCCAAGAATAGGACCTGTGCATGAAAACGAAACAACAACAAGCGTCAAAGCCATAAAGAAAATACCCACTAACCCGCCAAGGTTGGATGCCGAATCTACTTTATTGGCCAACGAATGCGGCAAAGCAATTTCGTAGTACCCGAAAAAGGAGAAGGCAAACACAATGAAAATCACGAAGAACAAAAGGTTCACCCATATATTGGTCGCTACTGCGTTGAGCGTGTTAGGCGATAAATTAAAAATCAAGAAGGGCATCGACAACAAAACAAAAATCAAGAGGATGCTGAAGCCGTAAAATACCGATTCGAATTTCCCTTTCGATTTGTCTTCATTGCGCTTAGTGAAAAAACTTACCGTTAGCGGAATCATTGGAAATACACATGGGGTAAGCAATGCCAATAAACCACCGCCAAAGCCTAAGATAAAGGCTAGCCAAGTGGTAATTGGCTCTTCTTTTGTACCGCAATCGCTAATAGCCGTGCCGAATTTTTCTTTATCGAAAAAGTGTTGATAATAGCTAGTTAAGGTAGACGCAGCTGTGGTTAAAGTGGAAGCAGGCGAAGTATCTGCCGGCTCAACTACAATATTATCGACTGAATCAATTCGTTTTTTTTTTTCTTCCTCGCTACCAGCCAAAGTTAAATCGAACGAAAATGTTTTTGTGGTAGGAGGCAAACAAGTTTTATTGTCGCACACCATATATTCAAACGAACCTTTAAGGGTGGTTGGTCCAGAGATTTTTACCAATTGTTCGAATACAACTTTTTCTTCAAACGACTTTTGAAAAACACCAAACACATCGTCAATGCCTTCATGTGTTTTAGCACAAGTTTCAGTTGATTTTCCAACTAAGGTTACGTTTTTGTTGGGTTCGTAAGTGAATGAAGTTGGAACAGCGCCATCGTTGCCTTGAAATTGTGAGTAAGTGTGATATCCTTTATCAATAGTGGCAGTGAACTGGAGTTTGTATTCATCTTTCCCGGCCGGAACGGTTTTCCACGACCATTTTACTGGATCTATAATTTGTCCGAACGAACTGAACGTAAAGAGCACCGCAACTAAACCAAAGAATGACCTCATGTTGTAAAAAATTAAAATAGCATTAAGCGAATTGCAGTTTAAAGATGCAAATTATAGATAGAAAGCAGTAAGGTGGAACGTGAAAAAATGCTAAAACCTTAAGCGGTTTCTAACACCTTGTTTATCAACGATTCAAACAGGATTCGGCCATCCGTATTGCCTAAATCCAACTCCGATGCACGTTCAGGGTGTGGCATCATACCGAAAACATTTCTGCCTACATTGCATATACCGGCAATGTTTTCTATAGAGCCGTTTGGATTGGCTGTTTCGGTAATTTTTCCATTCGCATCGCAATATTTGAATAGAATTTGATCGTTTTTCTGCAATGTTTTAAGTGTATCAGCATCGCAGTAATAACGGCCATCGCCATGGGCAATTGGAATTTTGAGGGCTTTGTTCGTATCAACAAAGCGGGTCAATTGCGATTCTTTGGTTTGTGGTTTCAGGAATATGTTTTTGCAATTGTATTTCATGTTTGTATTGCGCAATAAAGCACCAGGCAACAAACCAGCTTCACACAGAATCTGAAATCCGTTGCAGATACCAAACACTCGTCCACCGTTGGACGCAAATTCAATCACTGCTTCCATAATAGGCGAAAAGCGAGCAATAGCACCAGTTCTCAAGTAGTCGCCATAGCTAAATCCGCCCGGTAAAATGATACAATCCAAGCGGCTAAATCCTTCCAAGGATGTTTCTTTGTGAAAAATGGTGCGAACCTCACAGCCCATAACGTTTTTCAAAACATGTACCATATCGCGATCACAATTCGATCCCGGGAAAACAACTACGCCAAATTTCATATCGATATCAATTAAAAATAATTACAGAAAAGGTTGAGACGATTAACAGCCCAAATATAACATTCGCTATCAAATCATTCTTCATTTCTGAAAGGAGAATAGCTAAAAATATAGCGATAAGCGGAGAAATCAATAAGAGATAGGCTATTGAAAAATGGGTAGGGAAAAAGAAAAATAGGATACAAAGCACGGTTTCGATGATGAGAACGCCAATCATTTTTCGCGTTTGCATGGTTATCGAAAACGGAATCGCAACCACGAAAAGGCAGGATAGAACTAGCCAAGTGGCGATTAGAATGAGGGAAACTGCGTGTTGTTTGGTGAAAAATGAAAGGCTAAGTAAAGGGAGTTTGAATTGATTTGCCATAGCTGCACTCAAATTTTCAGATTGGTCGGTAAGGAAGTAAATAGACGCAACCATAAAAATTGGGGTTACAATGCCAACAAGTACACGAAGTACGTCTTTAATGTGGAAGGGCCGAACCGAGAACAATGCCGGGAAAATGAAAAGCAACAAAAACAAGGAAGGGAAGTAGAATAACACCGAAAGACTTACAGAAAGTCCGATATTAAAAAATTCTTTATAGAATCGTTCTTGTTTGGATAGAGCGAAAATGTTGTTGATGAGCAGTAGAATGAGCAATAGACTGATTTGCATGGGCGAGAAAAACAGCCAACTTTTATCGAGGCTACTGGCCAGCACAAAAATCATTCCTCCGATGTAGCTTCTTTTACCTATGATCTTGAAGTTGTTGAGTATGCTATCGACCAAAAAAGCCTGTAGGATTTGGACTATACAACCAATGAACAACAGCAAGTAAAATCCTATCGATCCCATATTTACAATACTCGGGAAAATGAGATGTGATAGAGGTTCGGTATAGCTGGACAAAAAGCGAAAATCAGCAGGAAAAAAGGCCGCTGAGAGATGTATGCAAACCGACAAGAATACACTAAAGAAAACTAATCCGGGATTGTTTATTTTGAGTAATTGTACCATGTCCGCATTAATATTTTATACGCAAAATGCGCAATTCTCCTTTTTTGATACTTGGAATTAATACTTCATTTGCAGACACTTGTTTGCCTAATTTAGGAACGAGAAAAACATCTTTATCTTCCTGTTCGAATAGCATATGTTTTTTGAATTCACCGGTGCTTTTTAACGTAAATTCGTCTATGTCTGAACTGAACGTAATCTCTTCAGGGAAAATAAAGCGAAGTTGATCTTTTAGGTTAACACAAACAAATGAAGAGTTAAAACCGTTGTCCTCTTCAGAATATTGTTTTTTTCGCATAATGCTATTCCATACTAAATTGCCGGTAGCGTTAATGGAGAAAGCAATAATGTCGTTGTATTGGAATGTGTTTATTGTTCTGTAGGATGTGTACGGGTTTATGGATGAAAGTGAAACTATAGGCTCTTCTCTTCGGTCTTTGATGGATGATTCAGCCGCAATAAGCACTCCTCCATCCATACGTTGTACTACCTTTTTGATGGAAAAGGTATACAGACGATTGTTGTTTTGGCTTGGCAATCGCCCTGTAAGTGCTTGAATGAAGGAATCCGGAAATGCAGTAACTGATTCACTCTTAAGTTGGCCTAATGTGTAGTCGTATGTTTTATAAAAAAATCCATAAGCAGCAGGTTCGCTCATACCGGTCTCATTATCATAAAAACCGGCAAAGAGCAACTGCTTGTTTTTGTTGTCTAATTCAATATATGGGTCGCTAAATATTTTTTTGGTAAAGGGCACTGAGAAAACCAAATAATCACTCTCGCTTCTTCCCCAAACACTTACTTTCATGGTGTTTAATCCATCATTGAAAACAAGTAAAGTTGTTCCATTAGTATCTACAAAACATTTTGCGAACTCCATTTCTTTTTCCGGTTTGTCAACGGTTGGGAATTGTTTGTATATCCGATTTATATTTTTGTCTACACATACTGTTTGCATTTTGCTCACTGTTTTGCCCGAAAACACAGGTGCATAAAACACGGTATAGGCTTGATTGGCCGATTGCTTAACCCTTAAGTTAGCTTGAGTGATATCGGTGTTGTCGGGGAACGTATCTACCGGAATTGGAGCCCCTGCGTTTTGAAAAGTACCATTCAATACTTGGGCCATTAAAATGGTTGTCCTACCATCCGAACGAAGAAAATAAACGACTCCACCGGTTTTGTAAAGCTGAATGTGTTGTATAAATCCATCTCCATTGCGCAAGTCGAGTTTTTTGGCAAAAACAAGTCGCATATCGTTTCCATAAACTTGGAAGTTTTCTTCATCACCTGAAAGTCGAATAACATAACCATCCTGGTTTTTGCCTATAATCTTAATTTTTTCTACACGCGAAGAAAGCTTCACAGGACTGGATACATCAATCTTTTGGGCTAAAAGTTCTGTATAGCTGAATATTGACAAAAGAAGAATAAGCAAACTTTGCACATTGTTCATGGCATGAAAGTAATGCAGAATAGCGAATTGTCAATAAAAATTTCAGTTTTAAAATTAAAACGGACAATTGTATATACTCAATTGTCCGTTTAGGGGTTTTGTGCTTAATATAGTAAATGAGTTTTCTCCTTCACTTATGAAACCAAATAAAGGTTGTTTTTCTTTGTCCAAATGTAGTTTCCAATAAGAGTTGTAGAATATTTTGACAACGTAGCGGAATTTCAAGGGAACGTTTTTATTACGAAAGGTATTCTTCCAATATTTGAGTGAACGTCTCTTTTCTTCTTACAGATAAAGGGACTTTGTCTTTCGACTTCATTACAACATAGTCGCCTTCAGACTTTGAAATAGAAGATACGTATAGTAGGTTAACAATATAGGACTTGTGCGTTCGGAAAAAGCCTCTGTTTTGTAACATGTCTTCATACTCTTTTAGTGGTTTGCTACTTACAATTTTCTCTCCCGATTTAAGCATAAAAGTAGTGTACGAATTATCTGCTTGTAGGAAGATGAGTTCGCATAACTCAATGATATTGATGCCTTGATGTGATCTAATGGTTATGGTTTTTATTTTGCCCGGATTGTTGAAAATACTATTGTCGATAGGATGCGGTGTGATGATACTTGCAAGCTCATTTTTTGCTTTTTCAACGGCTTCTTTTAATTCTTCAATTTTTACAGGTTTTAGCAAGTAGTAGGATGCGGAAAATTTTATGGCATCTATAGCGTAATAGTCGTATGCCGTAACAAAAATTACACGAAAGGAAATAGTGGTGAATTTTCGTAGCAAGTCGAAGCCACTGTATGGAGCCATATCTACATCTAAAAATAAAATATGCGGTTTGAATTGGTTTATCTTATCAAAAGCCTCGTCAATTTGATTTGCGGTAGCAACAATGTCTACATCGGGGCAAAAGCGCTGCAGAAGGTTGGAAAGTGCAGTTATACTGCTATGTTCATCATCAACGAGCATTGCTTTAATCGACTTCATACAATTGGGATATTTAAAATGGCTTTAGCGCCAACTTCATCGATTTGGATATCGAATTTTCCGGAAAAATCTCCGTGTTTTATAAGTTCTACTCTTTACTTTGATAATGTTAAGGGCATGCGATTCTTTCTTCTTGCTGTCCTTTCTTGAAGACGACCTTTGGTTTCCATTGTCCTGTATACACACTTGTAAGAGGGAGTGATGAAGTAAGCAGAATGTTACATGAATTTCGCCTTGGGGCGATTTCATGTTTGCAACACCGTGTTTAATGGCATTTTCGACTAAGGGCTGTATAAGCATAGGGGGTATGATAATATCGCTTAAATCGTCATCAATTTCATTATGTATGCTAAAAATAAAATCGTTGTCGAATCTCTTTTTTTCAAGATTAACATATTGTTCCAGAAATAAAAACTCATCCTCTAAACTAATTTGACCTCTCCGGGTTTGATCTAAACTCTCCCGCATTAGGTCACTAAAGTCGGAGAGGTGGGTGAGCGCATTTATATCATCATTTGATGTAATGAATTTTTGAATAACATTCAACGAGTTAAATAAAAAATGGGGATTCATTTGCGAAAGCAGTCCTTGCAGTTTTAACTCATTTATTTTAGCATCAGCTTCCAACTCTTTTTGGATACGTTTTTGCCGCTGTTTGTTATAAAAAAAGTACGCTCCAAAAATAGTGGAAAAAATAGCGAAAAGGAGCAACGAGAAAAACCACCACGTTTTATAGAAATGCTCTTCAATTATAAACGACCAGCTTAAGACATTACTAATACTATTTAAAACAGTGGGGTCCTCAGCTTTAATTGATAGTGTGTATTTTCCTGGCGCTAAGCTGTTAAAGGCTAACGTATTAGATATCGTTTTTTGCCAGTTATAAATTCTGTTTGTGTTTTCTTTTTTCAATTTGAAATAGAATACAGGATTTTCGTTTGAATTCACGAGGGGGCATTCTAATTGGATTTTAAAGTTATTTTCATTTGGCGAGAAAACTTTTTTTGCGAAGTTGTATACACTGTCATTTACTAGCATTGATTTTACACTTACATGTATCAATCTCGAGTTGGAATTGTTTTTATAAATACATGCAAGAAACTCATTCGTTGTCGCAAAATAAACGGTGTCTCGATAAGAATAGATCGAAGAAATGATATTGTTTTTTAAATCTAAATCTGAGAATGGCTTACTTGTTTTAAATTCACCTTCTTTGTTTTCTATGAGCAATGTAATGCCTTTGTCCGTTCCTATCCATATCCTATTCTTACTGTCGATAAATAATGATTTTATGTTATCGCTTTCTAAAATATTATTTTTATTAAGTGATTTTATGACATTTTGATTTTCGTCAAGTACATATAATCCCCAACCCTCTGTGCCCACCCAAAGTCTATTTTTAGTGTCTTCTGCGAGTAAAGTCACTTTTATTTGAATGTTGGGTTCAAGACTTATCGTTTTAAAATTTTCTTTTAAATTTTTTTTACAAAGTAGCTGAGTAGGTGTAGCAATGAAAATCTTTTTATCTCTTTTGATAAGATTTACGATACTTCTTCCTGAATACAACACGGAAATTATTTTCTTTTCTGCAAGAGAAAACAGATAGCTTTCTGCACAGCTACTAATCAAAACATTATCTTTAGAGTAATACGAAACATTTTTGTTACAATAGTTTGGTGCAAATATTTTTCCATTCTCATCAGAAATAAAGTTGTCTGTAAAAAATAGATGTTTGTTTTTATAAGGGTAAATGTTTATTACTCTGTTTCGAGTTGGAGTAGATGAAATATAATTGATCTTTTGGCTGGCTGAAGAAAAATAAGTGACAGAGCCATCATTATTTCCCAAAACAATACCACCCGATTGTAGTTGTGAAATACAGTGAACTGGAGGGAATTTTTTTTGATAGGACTTTTTGAAAACGATTATATTGTTTCTTTTGATTCGATAAAGCCCATTTAGAACAGAACTTGCCCAAAGCACTCCGTCATTATCCTCATATATGGTATTAAAAGGGCTTCCTTCGATAATAGGGATTTCAATGTTTCTCTTCCAATCTACCCAAAAAAGACCTTTCTGATTACATATATATAACGAAGAGTCTGATGCCAAAAAAAATGAAGTGAGTGGCTTTTTTGAGTCATATAATTTTTTTAGTACCGACTCATTTCTATCATAAGCGTATATCCATCCTCTGTATTGTGATCCGAGGTATGCAAACTGTTTTTTGTTAGAGGAGGCTTTCATTCGAATAACTTCTGTTGTATCGTATTCAGCTACTACTTTTTCGAGTATATCAGCGGTTTTGACACAATAAAACGGATTGTTTGTTTTCTTTTCCGCTATCAATTTGTAGCCTGCCTCTTTTCTTATAAGTGATAATGTTCTTTTGTTGAAATAGAGACTATGGTTTAAAGATGAAACTATAAGCATGGAGTCTTGTTCTTCTAAATAAGTAATGGCCCCTACATCAAGATTTTTTAAGAGATTGGTAGATACATCTTTAAAATTGTTGTCTTCAGTTAAAAAGCATCCGTTAATGTAGAACCCCAAGAACCCATTTTTAAAACCTCTTATGTTTATCACCTCGTTTCCCAAAACCCCTTCTCTTGGTCCATATGTATCGAATTGCTGGCCATTAAATCTTGAAAGTCCATTGTTTGTTCCTATCCATAAGAACCCGTCATTGTCTTTATAACAATCGTATACCAAATTGCTTGGTAATCCATCTTTAGTAGTATAGTTAGTAATAACGTAGTTTTGCGCTTCTCCTTCGGAAAGAAAAACATTAGTAATAAATAATAAGAAAAGCTTGATGAGATGGTGCTTTTTCACATCTCTAACCTATAAAAATATTCGCACTTGATAATGTTCAAATATTTCCAATCTATGTTTCTATTGTCTTTTTAAAAACCGGAACCGAAGAACAGGCCTCCCCAAACATTATCGCTCTAGCCACAGGAGCAAGTTTTCGAGTAATAGCAACGAAAGCTTGTTCATCTGTTTCTTTATCACCACAGCCTTTTATCACCACACGCTGTCCCTCGTAATTCGATATATCTATCTGTGCAATATTTTCATGCACAAAAAATAACGGAAAATCAGCTCTTTTGCCGAAGTGAACCATGCGTGCAATACCACTCAATTCGGCAGTAATCACCATGTAAGCCCACATCGGCACAATGGCATCAGCTGAGCAAAAAAGACCTACGTATTTATTACTATACGTTGACCAATCGGTATCCTTTATTTGTTGGCGAAAATCAGCTTCTCTTAATATTAAGCCTTTGAAAAGGAAAGTAGCCATATCCATGTACACACAGTCTTCCGCTTTCGGGAAAAAATCGCCCAAATCTATTGTAACAATAGCTTTAGTTGCAACTGTGTTTTTTATCATATCTACTAAGGTAACAATCTACCGTAAGATCTTGGGAACGGAATCGTTTCGCGAATGTGCTGTAAGCCGCAAATCCATGCTACCATACGTTCTAATCCTAATCCAAATCCTGAATGCGGTACGTTGCCGAATTTTCGCAAATCTAAATACCACTCAAACGCTTCCATCGGCAATTCATGTTCGATGATTTTCCCTTTCAAACGTTCGATATCTGTTTCTCGTTCGCCACCGCCAACAACTTCGCCATAGCCTTCCGGAGCCAATAGATCCACACCTTTCGCGTAGCCTTTATCGGTTTCGTCTTCTTTCATGTAAAAGGCTTTCACTTCTTGTGGCCAGTTGTATACCATCACCGGCTGACCGAACATTCTTGTCAAAACTGTTTCATCGCTTCCTCCAAAATCATCGCCACGCTTGAAGTTGCGGGCCGATTCCAACCAAGCCGGAATGTTGCCTGCTTTTTCTTCCAAGTCTTTGATTTCGTTTTTCAACTGGTCGATTTTGCTTTGTGTGAAGTTGCGCTCACCCTTTGTGAGTGTACCTCCTGCAATTTTTGCTTCGCGTTCTGCAATATCCGATTGTAAAGATGCAATCTTATCGTTTAGGGCTTTCAAGTCTTCTTCCAATAACTGAATAGATGTTTTCCCATTCACCGCTTTTTCAGCTTTGATGATATCTACAGCCTCTTCATATTTCATACGAATAAACGGCAATTTCACCTTCTCCAACATCTCGGTGTTTCTTTCCAACACTGAAAGTTCTAAGGGGTGTTTCTCCAACACTCGACCCACAACATGCTGTACGAATTCTTCAATTAAATCCATGTCCATTTTCAAGTCGTAGAATGCCATTTCCGGTTCAATCATCCAGAATTCGGAAAGGTGTCGTCTGGTTTTTGATTTCTCTGCACGGAACGTTGGTCCGAATGTGTAGATCAATCCCTGAGCCATAGCCATCGCTTCTCCGTATAATTGACCCGATTGCGATAAATAAGCCGGCTCACCATAAAAATCGGTTTCAAACAACGTTGATGTTCCTTCACAAGCGTTACCGGTGAAAATTGGCGCATCCATTTGCACAAAGCCTTTGTTTTGGAAAAATTCGTGAATAGAAAATATGATAGTGTTACGCACACGCATAATTGCCCACTGGCGTTTAGAACGCAACCACAAATGACGTTTGTCCATCAAAAAGTCAACTCCGTGTTCTTTTGGGGTAATCGGGAAATCTTCAGCATTCGCATACGCACAAAAGCTTTTCGCTTGCACCTCCACGCCTCCAAATTGGCGCTCATCTTTTTTTACTATTCCTGAAATGGCGAAAGAACTTTCTTGTCCCATTTTTTTAGCCTGCTCAAAAATCTCATTACCTACTACATTCTCATCAATCACTACTTGCACGAAACCTGTTCCATCGCGCATAGTGGCAAATAACAATCCTTTGCTGTCGCGTTTTTGCGCTAGCCATCCCTTCAAAACAACTTCTTGGTCGATGTAACTGCCAAGTTCCTTAATATATCTGTGTGTCATAGGTTGCGAAGATAAAAAAAGGAGACGCAGATAAAAGTCTTCAGGGCATATTCTATTGAAAAGTCAAGTGTTTTAAGATTTTTTCAAACAAGAGAAAGCGAGGATTATTCGAGTACTTCTCTATTTCGGTACAATTTTTGCTTCATTTTTTTCAGAACTTGTTTTTGATTGTATAGATTTGGCGTAAGTACGAAACGCATGCTTCACCAAGGTCTGAGTCAAAAATTGCTGCAAAAGCTATCGCCACAACAAATTCAGTTGATGAAATTGTTGCAGGTGCCTACCTCTCAGTTGGAAGAACGCATCAAGGAAGAAATCGAGCAAAATCCTGCCCTAGAATTATCAGATGAATCGGATGATTTTTCCGATGATTTAACCGCCAGCAAAGAAACAGAAGACTTTGAGCCTGAATTGGAATCGGAAGGGGAAGACGATTTTTCGGAAGGTGAAGAAACGCCTCAGTTGGATGATGAGTTGGATATGTCTGACTTCTACGATGAAGCCGATGAAGGTATGGCTGATTACAAAACAAAGGATTCAAATGAATTTGCCGATCCGGATGATGATAATAAAACCATTCCCATTGTTACGCGCACAACGTTTCACGAATACTTAGATGAACAGGTTGGTATGTTGGATTTGGAAGATAACCAACACGATATTGCTTTGCATTTGGTAGGAAGTATTGACGATGACGGCTACTTGCGCAGAGATTTAGATGCCATTGTCGATGATCTAGCATTCCGACAAAGCATATATACCACCCCAAAAGAATTGAGTGCCATTTTGAAGCAAATTCAAACCTTTGATCCGGCCGGAGTTGGGGCACGCTCTTTGGAAGAATGTTTACTGATTCAATTGGAGCGAAAGGAAGAGCCCACTCCATACACGGAAATTGCCAAACGTGTGCTCAAAAATTATTTCGAGAGTTTTGTGAAAAAACATTACGATAAATTGGAGCGGAGTTTGGGTATCAGTTCTGCTGAATTAAAAAAAGTAATTGATGAAATTACGAAGCTGAATCCTCGTCCGGGTGGAACCTACGTAGGCACACAAACTCACGAACAAACAATTGTTCCCGATTTCATTATCACAACTTCCAATGGAGAGTTGATTCTTACGTTGAATTCAGCCAATGCACCTGAATTGCGAGTGAGCCAGTCGTTCAAAGAAATGGTGACCGATTTCAAAAAATCTAAAATCAAAAGTAAGGATACCAAAGATGCTTTGCTGTTCATTAAACAGAAAATTGAATCGGCTAAATGGTTTATTGATGCCATTAAGAAGCGTCAAAATACATTGTATTCCACCATGCAATCGATTATGGAAATTCAGTTCGAGTTTTTTACTACAGGTGATGAAACACAGCTGAAACCTATGATTTTAAAGGATATTGCCGATAAAACCGGATTAGATATTTCTACTATTTCGCGAGTGGCCAGTTCCAAATATGTGCAAACTGAATACGGTACCTTTTTGCTGAAATTCTTTTTCTCGGAATCATTGTCAACTGAAAGTGGAGAGGAAGTTTCCACGCGCGAAGTGAAGAAAATTCTAACGGATTTGATTTCAGGAGAAGATAAATCGGATCCTATTTCCGATCAAGAACTCACGAACGAACTCAACAAAAAGGGCTACAACATTGCCCGTAGAACAGTGGCTAAATACCGCGAGCAGATGAATATTCCTGTGGCACGTTTGCGAAAGGAATTATAAGGAGGAGTTGGGAGTTGAGCGTTGTTGGTTGGGAGTAAGTTTAATTGTTAGTTTTCGATAACTTGTTGGACTATCTATGAAAACAGTTTTTTCTAGTATCATTTCGCTTCTTGCAGTAACTCTATATGGGCAGACAAACAGCATTGGCTATAAGTATAAAAAATTCGACAGCATTGTCGTTCAAACTTTTTATGAATCCAACTTTCCCCAGGAAGTCCATAATGTTGGTACTACACGTATCACAGGAACAGCAAAAGTTAAGACAGAAGATGCAATTGCATTGAATCAATGGATGCGCCAAAAGGAAGCATACGGGCAAAATCAGGCGATGACACCCGAATACGATTTGAGATGGATGTACTATAAGCATGGAAAAGTGATAGAAACTGTCCAAGTTAGCCTATGGACGAATAATCTCTATGCCTCTTTCTCATTAAGAGTGCAACGGCAAGGAGTGTGTATGTGTGGCGGAACCGGAGGTTATTGTTGTTCGGAAGGAGGCATAAGCTCAAATTTCAAAAAATATTTGATTGCCCTATTGGAAAAATACCATCTACCCGTTGACCGAGACGGAATTTTAAATTTTGGAGAATAGGAAGTGTCGGTGCTTTGGGCATTTTGAGTAGTGTCTTTCTGGTGGCAAATAGCTCAACGCTAACAGCTAAAATAATGTTTTTCTTTCTCGATTAATATTTACAACTTGGCATCAAACTCGATCATGCGATCTATAGCACATTTCTTATCGGCACTGTTTCATCCACTTTTGTTTCCAACTTATGGAGCATTATATATCACTTTTTTTGCGCCTCACTTTTTCGCACAGTTATCGCCAAAGGCTTTTCAATTGTCTGTGATTGTTATTTTTATTCTCACCTTTATTTTTCCTGTGGTATCGTTGATGTTAATGCGAAAATTGGATTTAATTCCATCGCTTACATTGGAAGATAAAAAGGATAGAGTGATTCCATATATCGCTGTTGCTACCTTTTACATTTGGACATTTTTTTATTACAAACCCAGCTACCGCTTGCCATTTGCAAATCCGCTCATTGCTACCATGATGCTAGGCAGTGTAATTGCTACCTTTGTGGCGTTTTTTATTAATATTTTCAGAAAGATTTCGCTACATACCATTGCAGCTGGAGGTTGGATTGGCTTTATGCTCGGCACGATGCAATACACCGTTTATGATATCGGTATTCTCATTCCATTGTTTTTGGTATTAGCCGGTTTGATTGGCACAGCGCGCCTAATATTAAAAGCCCACGAACCAAAAGAAATCATTCAAGGTTATTTGGTGGGTTTTGTATCGCAGTTTGTTGCTTTCACTATTGTGCCTTATTTTCAATTGTTATTTAATAATTAATCGCTATGTATAATTCTCTTTTGTTTGAAGTTAAAGAAGGCGTTGGTTACATCACATTGAACCGACCGGATAGTTACAATTCGTTTAACGAAGAATTGAGTGCCGAATTGATTGATGCACTGAAAAAGTCTGCCAAGGATGACGCTTTGAAGGTAGTAGTAATCAGCGGTGCAGGCAAAGCATTTTGCTCGGGACAGGATTTGAAAGATGTAAAAAACGGGGATCAGAAAAGAAGCTTGGGCGACTCGGTTGTTCGTAGATACAATCCCATGATTATTAATGTGCGCGAACATCCAAAACCGGTAATTTGTAGATTGAATGGTGTTGCTGCAGGTGCCGGAGCATCGTTAGCAATGGCTTGCGATATTATTGTTGCGGCTGAAAATATTCAGTTTGTTGAAGCTTTCGCCAACATAGGATTGGTGGCCGATTCAGGCGGTTCGTTCTTTTTACCGCAATCGATTCCTTACAACAAAGCCTTTGAAATTGTGACCTTAGGCGGTAGATTTTCTTCCAATGAAGCGCATGCTTGGGGTATCGTAAATAAATTGGTGCCAACCGTAGATGATTTAGATGCAGCCGTGAAAGAGTATACCGATAAGTACATTCAATCTGCTCCGGTAGCTATGCGTTTGTTAAAGAAAATGTTGAACAAAGGCATGACCGCTTCCTTGCGTGAAATGTTACAATACGAAGCTTACTGCCAAGAAATTGCCGGTAGTACCGAAGATTACAAAGAAGGTGTGAATGCGTTTGTAGAGAAAAGAAAGGCTGTGTTTACGGGTAAGTAAGCAGCTTTCCCCAAGATCTTAAATCGATAAATCTTACTTCAACAAATAATTAAACGAGCATTTTCACGAGCTCTTGAATTTTATTGATGGTAATCACTTCGATGCCGAATTTCTTTGCATCAGTTAGTTTTCCATTGTAGCCGGAGACAAATATTTTTTCAAAACCTAGTTTATCGGCTTCTGCAATACGTTGCTCAATGCGACCTACAGCGCGCACTTCACCACTTAAGCCTACTTCAGCAGCAAAGCAAACATTGGCCGGAATAGCCACGTCTTCATACGAAGAAATTAAAGCTGCTATTACGCCTAAGTCAATAGCCGGATCATCTACGCGAATGCCTCCGGCAATATTCAAGAATACATCTTTGGTGCCGAAACGGAAACCACTACGCTTTTCCAAAACAGCTAAAAGCATATTCATTCTGCGAACATCAAAGCCGGTAGCCGAACGTTGTGGCGTACCGTAGAAAGCCGGTGAAACCAGCGCTTGGGTCTCAATTAAAAACGGACGCATACCTTCCATCATGGCTGCAATGGCAATTCCACTGGGCTGTTCATCGCGATGGGTGAGAAGTATTTCAGATGGATTAATCACTTGACGAAGTCCGCTGCCTAACATTTCGTAAATGCCAATTTCGGAGGTAGAGCCAAAGCGATTTTTGAGCGTACGTAAAATTCGATACGCGTAATTTCTATCGCCTTCGAATTGTAAAACAGTATCAACAATGTGTTCCAGTAACTTTGGTCCGGCAATAGTTCCGTCTTTGGTAATGTGTCCTATAAGGAAAACCGGAACACCCACTTCTTTTGCAAAACGTTGAAACTCTCCGGTACATTCCCGAATCTGCGACACAGAACCAGGAGGCGATTCAATGTGCGATGAATGCAGGGTTTGAACAGAGTCCACAATAATTAAATCGGGTTGTAATTCGTTCGCATGACGTAAAATATTTTGTGTATTCGTCTCGGAAAAAATATAACAATGTTCGCCCGGAGGAGCAATGCGCTCAGCACGCATTTTAATTTGTTGCTCGCTCTCTTCACCGCTTACATAGAGTATCTTATGGTTTTGCAATTGAATGGCAAGTTGCAACATTAAGGTAGACTTGCCGATGCCCGGCTCACCGCCAATCAGTATCAACGATCCGGGTACAATGCCTCCGCCCAACACCCTATTCAATTCTGAATCTTGAGTGTCGATTCGATCAATACTTTGTCGTTCTACATTTCGTAACAAAATTGGTTTTGCTTCGCGTTTTGTAGAAAAAGATTTAGATGAGATTTTTGTCTCTTCTCGTTCAACAACTTCTTCTACATAGGTGTTCCACTCATTACAAACGGGGCATTTTCCCACCCACTTGGCTGATTGCGCGCCACAGCTCTGACAGAAATAGGATGTTTTAGTTTTAGCCATATAGAATCAAATCTATCAATATCGTTTGTGTATATGTAAATGATTAACCTTGCACATCTGCAGTAGGTCCATACATTCCCGGAACAGGCACATTTAGCAATCTCAAGTATACTGTTAGTTGTGCACGATGGTGATACAAGTGGTTCAGGCACCACGTTCGGGCTACAGCCCCTTTGGGCATCGTAAAGTAAACTTGCTCCCCATTTCGCATAGACCATGATTTTGCGAATTCTTCCTCTCTTACCTCGCTCAATATCTTTTCAGCATTGGCAACAAGTCTATCGTGCAGCGCTAATAAATCTTCAGTAGTGTTGATTTCAACGGGTTTATAATCGCCCTTCGAAAAATCAAGTTCATCTTGCAACAAAGTTTCTTTCCACCAACCATTGATTTCAGCTACGTGAACGGCCAACCTTTTCAATGAAAATGATTTTTCATGTGGTTTGAAATCGCCTTTATCTAAAGGCACTGCGGCTAGTATTCTTCTGGTATTAGCGGCTTCGTTTTTTAATTCCTCCAAAAATAATTGACTTAGTTTCATAGTAATTTTGTTTTGCTCGTCCAAAATACGAAAACAGCGAATATTCGTGTTATCCATACGCTACATTCTATTAATTTCGCTAAAAATATTTACTTAGCACAAAACAACAGCTATGGGCGATTCAAAATTAGGCGTGGGTTCAAGAATTGAACATCCGAAATTCGGTAAAGGAGTGATTGTAGAAATGGATGCCGCCTATTATACCATTTGGTTCAGTGATGGAAATTCTACACGAGCTATTGATAGAGAGTTTCAAGGGTTAATTGTACTGGAAAAAGTAAGTTTGGATGTAGATCCTATTACACTTTCTGATATAGAAAAAGCTATACGTAATGTAATTGATGATAAAAGCGACTTACAAGAAATTGTAGAGCTCGGGAGTAGATGGAATGGTGGAATGATGATTTTAAAACCTTCCGATGCAAGTTTGCAAGCGAAGGAAATTCCATTAGAAACGTTCTTTCATAAAATTGTGATGGTGCGCGATCGTTTACGTGTAATGGAGCAGAATATTAATGCCCATAAGGTGTTGACCGATGAGGATAAAATTGATTTGCAACAATATATTACCCGAATCTACGGATCGTTAACTACGTTTAATATACTCTTCAAGAATGTAGATGATCAGTTCAAAGGTGCTAGTGGGAAAGGGTGATTTAAATCTTTCTTCTATCGAATAAGCGTGATACTTCCTTTTACTTCTTTGCCAATGTTGTTTTGTATTGTCATTGTATTATAGCTCAGCCAATACACATAGACGCCTGAGGGTTGTAAAACGCCTTTGTAATAGCCATTCCACTCTTTTTCCATATCCTTTGTTTCCCATACTTTTTCGCCCCAGCGATTGAAAATGAACAACTGATTGAGTTGAATACAATTGCCGAAAATGCGATATCCATCATTCTTTTCATCGTTATTAGGTGTAAAGGCATTGGGTATATAAATACTGCTTTCGCAATCGCTAATCGTAATATAGATTGAATCGTAAGCGATGCAATTATTAGTGTCGGTAACTTGGACTGTTATCCATGTGGAACTTGTAATGCCTGCAATGGGATTAACAATAGTAGTATTACTTAAGTATGCATTTGAGCTCCAAAGGTAGGAATAGGTTGCCTCTGCATTGGCATTCAGTTGTATCGTATCGCCTAGTGATACATTTGTGCTATTGGTAGTAATTTGCGCAATAGGGTTTGGATAAACAGTAACATGATGTGTTCTAAAACTATCACAGGAGGAGGTGCTGAAAGTGTCGGTATAATATCCGGGTTGAGCGTATGTTTTGTTGTCGATAGTAACTTGTTCGCCTTCACAAAAATGGAGCGAAACAGTGTCGCTTTTTTCTTTTTCAACGAATAGTTCTAATACACGAATACTATCGCAATGAACAGCTGGAAAAGTATCAATAAAAATCCCGGTTGAATTATATACTTTGTTGCCAATAGTTATGCTTTGATTTGCGCAAATCGATTGCGAGATTGTGTCGATACTTGGCGATGTTATATCGAGTATCAGCACGCGAATACTATCGCAATTTACAGTAGGAAAAGTATCGCTGTAAACACCTGCTGAACTATATGTTTTAGGGCCGATAGTGATGCTTTTCCCAACACAAATAGACTGATAAATTGTATCAACTGTTGGTAATGCTTCTAAAAGTTGAAGTACACGAATGCTATCACAACCTACAGTTGAAAATGTGTCGCTGTAAACGCCTTTTGATGTGTACGTTTTTGTGCCAATGGTTATACTTTGTCCGGTACAAATAGTTTGTGTTATTGAATCCCGTTTTATGCCTATTACACTTAGGTTTAGAATACGGATGCTATCGCAACTTATGGTTGGGAATGTATCTCTATAAATACCGGTGGTCGTATAACGCTTCGAACCTACAGTGATGCTTTGTCCATTGCATATAGATAGAGCGGTAGAATCTTTATTTACAGCATTTACCGTGAGGTTCAATATTCGAACACTATCGCAGCCAACGGTTGAAAACGTGTCTCTATAAATGCCTGATGTGGTGTATGTTTGTGTGCCTACTGAAATGCTTTGTCCGGCACAAATCGACATTGATATTGAATCTTTTTTTGTACTGCTTACTGTTAGGTTAAGTATGCGAACGCTGTCGCAATTGAGGGTTGGAAAGGTGTCTCGATAAATACCGGAAGTAGTATAGTTTTTCAAGCCTACGGTATAGCTTTGACCATTACAAATGGACTGCGAAAATGAGTTTTGTTTTAATGTGTTTACAGTAAGATAAAGCGTTCGAATACTATCGCAACCAATCGTTGAAAACGTATCGCTATAAGTACCACCTGTAGTATACGTTTTTGTGCCTAGCGTAATGCTATTGCCTGCACAAATTGTATCGTAAAGATTAGTAGTTGCTGAACTAACAAGATTATAGGTAGTATAAAAAGTATCGCTGCAATTATTGACACTCACTATTTTTTTGATTTGATATACGCCATAATCTGCGGGCGTAATAGGTGAAATGTACAGTAAATCACCTGTAAAGAAAGTGCCATTTGGTTTTTGCCAAACATAGGAGGCATAAGGAGAATGCTGGCAAACCAAGGTGGCTGTATTCCCTAAACACGAGGAGCCAACTTTTACAATTTGTTGGAAAGACAAAGTGTCTACATAAAAACTAAATGTACGTGCAAAACCACAGGTATCGCTGATACGAGCCACATAGCTACCCTGCTGCATGAGCGTAAAAAACGGTGAAGCTTGAACTGATGCGGTTTGTGGCCCGCTTATGATTTCATAGTTATAGGGCGGGACACCTCGGCTGCTATCGGGCTGCAAACCTACATTCACCGTGCCGTTGCATTTTATTTGTGTGGCGTAAGCCACCATAGGCGGCTGGTAAGGTGGAATGACGATGGTATCGTAAAACTCAGAGCAGCTCATAGTGGGAGAAAGGAGCTTGCTGGTGTATGGATAACTGTAGTTGTTATCCTGCGGAAGGTTTACTAAAACATAAGAACCGGCATTCAAATTACTGAAAGTGTAGTTGGCCGAATAGATGTATCTGTAAGTCCCCGAAACAGAAGAATCTATGGTGAGTATATAAGCATTTGAACTATCCAAATACGCATTAGCTCCCAAGCGCTTCAGCTTAGTGTAGCCGGGAAAAAAGCCATCTTGACGATAAAAATCGTAGTTAATTTTATTCTGCCCTGGGCAGCCTCTTATAATCTGTTTGCGGTAAGTAAAATCAGCTACATCTTGCGGACCTATAGTGAAGTTGCCTGTAATAATATGCCCGCAGGTATCTTGCATCTGCCATTGGTAAGTCCCTATACCTAATCCACCTATTTGATAGCAAATACCGGGAGGAGAATAGCCACTGCAATTATTGGTAAATACCGTCTGCGATTGTGGATATATGATTGAATCCTGATGTATAAAATAGGGTTTTGTGCTTTGCACGGTAGCGGGGCCCGAGAGGATAGTTGGAACAGGCAAAGAAGAAAAATTGTAGCCACTGATAAGCAAGGAGGCGGTCGAGTCCAAACAGGAGTAGGGTTGTAATCTCACATCTACCCAAGGTGTATCAAGAGCCGGAGGGGTAAAATATTTTGTAACCAGATGCCCACAGTTATCTCGCAGCGTAGCTACATAAAGGTGTCCCGGGGTAAGCAACGGGCTTGTATATGCTAAAACACCTTGAATAGATACTGAATCAATCAGCGCATTGGACGCAGCAGAATCTCGAATAACTATTTGTGTTGGCTCGTAATAGATCGTTAGGCTTGCATTAGAAATGTAGTAAAACGTAACGTAATTACCGAGCACACAGTTATTGTTACTAAGTGGAAAATAAAGAGAGAAGTCCCAGTCGCTTAAAATATCTACATGCGATGATGATTGTCCGCAACCATCAACTATTGTAACAATAGCCGTATCGCCATAAGTAATTCCTGCAAAGGTGTCTTGAATAAAAGCGTACGGATAAGCAGCAGGAGAAACAGAATAATGTGTTTTTGTGTAGGTAATTCCGTTCGCTGTAATGGTTACATAAAAGGGGGGCGTAAACTTGCTGGATAAACTATAAAACCATGTTTGAACAATGGTGGTGTTGCATCCAATCATTTGGTTTTGTGTAAGGCCTATAAGAAAAGTATCAGTCGGGTCAGTAAGCGTTACAAATCTCGTAGCAAAGGCCTGACAAGAATCATACATACGGAGCCTATAATTCCCTGCACCCAAATTGGCAAAACTATCACTTGTTTGAGTAAGCACAGCCCCTGTACCGATATTTGTAAGCACCCATGTATAAGGAGCACGACCAGTGCCTAAATTTGCAAAGCCTTTTATACTTCCCGTAGCTGTACCAGCACAAAGTGGGTCATGAAACGTAGGTGCAAAATCAGGAAACTGATAGGTGCCGCCAACTACCACATTCACCAAAGCGGTATCATTTGAAAAGTTCGTCACCATCACTTGATACGCGCCACTGGGTAGCGCACCAAACTGACTGCCGTTTTGTGGAGGACGAATATCCGGACCATTAACAATAGCAAAGAGCATAGATGAAGGACTTTGCGCAAAAACGGTTATCGTTCCGTCATTTGCACAGTTACTGGATGTTGATGCAACGGAATCTACAGTTATTAATGCATTACAGCGACAATTCCACCCCAAAAGGATGCTCAGTATCAATACTTTTAATGTTATTGCCGTTTTCATATCACCAAAAGTAGATATAAGTTGTTGTAAATAAAGCAAATAGTTCTTTACTTTCTACATGTTCAAGAGGCTAATTTTGACTGTAACCAATTGTGGTAATTCAACAGTTGACTGTCTTCGTTTTGCTTTAATCGTTTATCTTTCACCAGCCCTCTTAATGCAGCTTGTACCTTTTCATTGCTGTATTTCAACTCCTGTTTTCGCAAGAGTTGCATCCAGTCGTACATTAGTTTTTCAGCACATGCATCTTTTTGATCCATTTCATCTTTAAACTGTTTTCGTACCTGTTCAAGCCTTATTGATATACCAGCTAAATCCTTCGATTCAAAGTGCATCATCAATTCGGTTATCGCTACACGGAATTTAAATAAATTGTCCGACTTCTTGTAATACTCATTGGTGTAATACTTTACAAAACTTCGGATGGCATCGTTGTGTTTTCCTGTTTTAAAAAATAAAATGCCACGATTTAAATGAATAAACATTTCATAGTAGGCATTGGCTTTCCCTTTCATTACTTCTTCCAATGCTTTTAGTGCGTCTAACGCTTTATTGGGAGCTGTTTCGGAATAGTTAATGACACGCGCATTGTAGTAATAGAACACGAATTTATGGTAATGCAGTCGATTATAGTTTTCTATTTCAGCGCCTAATATTTCAGCGTATTTAAGCGATTTTTCATGTTTCCCATTGCGCGAAAAGCTGTTCACCAAAAAGGTAAGCATTTGCAGTTTCGTGTCGTGGTTGGAGCGGTCGAACCATTTTGCTTTAGTAAATTTTTGATAAATAGACACCATGAAACGCTCTAGTTCTATATAGTCGTGGCGTTGCAGTAGAATATGACTCACTGCACGGTATATCTTTGTTTGAAAGGTTTTACTTTGCTTTAAACTTTTATCGGCACTGTATTTTTGTGTAACATCATCTAATAGTTGCACCGTGTTTTCATCCTCACGTCCCTTTGCCTGCGATAGTTTTAGTCGATACACCACTGCCGCCAAAATTTGATCCATTTCCCGAAGTTTATTCAATTGGATGGCGTTTTTGTTTCGCTTTTCTATATAGGCCTCTGGGTTCATAGAAGGCAAGTCGCTCGACAGTTTAATGTAATTCGCGTAAATCAAATCCAGCATTTCCAAGTTTTCTGCATTCAGCGCCAAACGTTCTGCTTTCCTTAAATAAGCTAACGCTAATTCGAAATTACCTTTGTCGAAGAAAATATGAAACACAGAGAAATAAAGAAAGAGTTTGTTCTTGTCGTTTTTGCTTTCGTGTAACATGGCCAAGTTCTGGCAGATCACATCTTGCAATCGTCCTCTTAATCGATAAAACGCATTCTTATCGCTATCACCGTAGAGTTTCCGATGGATTTTCGCTTCGTCATAATGGTCGGCATTAGTGCGGATATAATCGAAAAGTTTTTCGTCTTTTCTTTCGCTTTGGATCGCTATCCTCGAGAGATAAAGCTTTAAATGCCTCACTTCCTCTTTGGTCATTACGGCAACAAGCTGTGTAAGTAAGTCCATAATGGTACTTTGAACATGTAAGAAAATAAAAAAATCTAAATCTTCCTAATCTTCCTTTTCGTACATTTATGTAAATTTCAGGATATATGAAAAACAGGTATATACTGGTGCTACTCTTTATTACAGGTATGGGAATGCCTAGTACTTCGTATGCCCAAGCTAAATTGGGTTTGTATACCACTTCTGTTTCCAATAGTACGCCTAACTTAGGCGATCAGATCAGCATTTTCACCAAGCTTAGAAATACAAGCACAACCGATACCTTTTCCGGAGTGATTAATTTCTTGTTAGCCAACAAGGATAGTATTATTACTAACCTTTCTGTAGTGGGTAAGCCGCCATTTACCGGAACATCCATAACACTTGCGCCTTTGGAGGAAAAAGCCGCTCTTTTCACTGTTCAGCTTTTGCCCACGTATTTTAAAGCCGGTCCCGATATCATTATTGTTTGGCCTGTGGCTTCAGTGGCAATTGTAGATAGTGCAAGGGCTCCAATTCAAATTGTAAATGCGTTGGGCTTAGATGAGCTAAGTGGAAATGAAATTCAACTTTTTGTGGCGAATGAGCAGCTTTTTATTAGAAAAAGTAGTCAACAAAATGCCCTTCAATATGTAAGAATTTATGCTGTTTCCGGAACGCTTATTGAACAGCATCTTCTACATTCTACTAACAATAATATTCCATTACGCCATTTGCCGGATGGTATGTACATTGTTGAAATGGTAAGTGGTAATACAATAATGAAGCGAATCAAGTTTTTGAAGTAGAGAAGAATAGATTTATTTCTCCTTCAGCATTTTGTCCAACTGCAGAATTTCATCACGTAACTTAGCAGCAAGCAAGAAATCAGTTTCCTTAGCGGCTTTATTCATGCGGTTTCTAGTTTCTTCAATGGTTTTCTGCAATTGTTGTTTGTTCATCATACTCACAATTGGGTCGGCTACTAAGCTCAATGCTTCATCCGGTTCTACATAGGCAACTCCATCGCCTTTTCTGATTTCCAACACCGAAGTCTGTTTCATGATTTCTTCTTTCGATTTGAAAACCGTTTCAGGTGTTACGCCAAATTCTGTGTTATAGGCTATTTGTTTTTCACGTCTTCGGTTAGTTTCATCTATGGTTTCTTGCATCGATTTTGTAATCCGATCGGCATACATAATTACTTTCCCGTTTGAATTTCGCGCTGCACGCCCGGATGTTTGTATCAACGATTTTCTATTTCTCAAAAAGCCTTCTTTGTCGGCATCTAAAATTGCAACCAACGAAACCTCAGGTAAATCAAGTCCTTCACGCAATAAGTTCACACCAATCAATACATCAAATTTACCCAAACGCAAATCGCGAATGATTTCTATTCGATCCAATGTATCTACACCGCTGTGGATGTAACGACATTTAATATGCAATCGCGATAAATATTTATCGAGTTCTTCTGCCATACGTTTTGTAAGCGTTGTCACCAAAACACGTTCATCTTTTTTAATACGCTCATCAATCTCATCCATCAAATCATCGATTTGGTTGAGACTCGGACGAACATCAATAATCGGGTCGAGCAATCCTGTAGGACGAACAATCTGTTCCACCACTTCTCCATTGGTTTGTGCTAATTCGTAATCGCCCGGAGTGGCACTTACATAAATGGTTTGACCGGTTATCGATTCAAATTCCGAAAAATTCAACGGACGATTATCCATCGCTGAAGGTAAGCGGAATCCGTATTCTACCAGATTCAACTTTCTGCTTTTATCGCCACCCGACATCGCTCCAATTTGCGGTACCGATACGTGACTTTCATCCAACACCATCAAAAAATCATCCGGAAAATAATCCAACAAACAATACGGACGAGAGCCAGGTTGCCGCCTGTCCATATAGCGCGAATAGTTCTCAATGCCCGAACAGTAGCCTAGTTCACGCATCATCTCCATATCAAATTCCACGCGCTCTTTCAAACGTGCCGCTTCAATATGTTTGCCCACTTCTTTGAAATACGCCACTTGCTGGTCTAGGTCTTCTTTGATTTGCGATAAGGTGAATTTCAATACATCCTTCGATGTAACATACATGTTAGCCGGGAAAATGGCCACATTCGAATATTTCTCAAAGGTTCGTCCTGTGCTCGGTTCAAAGGCTTCGATACGTTCAATTTCATCATCAAAAAAAGTAACGCGATACGCATAATCCATGTAGGCCAATGCAATTTCAACGGTGTCGCCCTTCGGACGAAATGTTCCACGCACCAATTCTAAATCGGAGCGCGAATAGAGCGATTCTACTAATTGCAATAAAAAAGCATTGCGACTTAAATTTTGCCCCACCTTAATTTTAATCACCGAGTTGGCATATTCGATGGGGTTCCCTAAACCGTAGATACAGGAAATAGACGCAACCACTATAATATCTCTTCTGCCGGAAAGTAAAGAAGCCGTGGTGCTCAATCGCAATTTTTCAATTTCTTGATTGATAGATAAGTCTTTTTCTATATATGTTCCGGAGGAAACGATGTAGGCTTCCGGCTGATAGTAATCATAATAAGATACAAAATACTCCACCGCGTTATTGGGGAAAAACTGCTTGAATTCGCCATACAATTGCGAAACCAATGTTTTATTGTGCGTGAGAATAAGCGTAGGACGCTGCACTTCCTGAATCACATTAGCAATGGTGAACGTCTTCCCGGAGCCAGTAACACCCAGCAATACCTGCTTTGGGTCGCCCTCATTTAAGCCGTTCACCAATTGGCGAATAGCTTCGGGTTGATCGCCCATAGGCTTGTATTTGGATGTCAATTCAAACATGGTAAAAGTTGAGGGGCCAAAATACAAGAAAAAAAGAGGCTATGGTTTACATTGTGAAAGTTTTTATATTCGCAATTCAAAAATTAGTAATAATGCAGTTAGCAGAAATTGTTTCAGTAACCGGAATGCCGGGAATTTTTCAAGTAAAAGGAAAGCGTGGCGATGGTCTTATCGTTACTTCATTGGTAGATGGTAAATCGCAATTTGTATCCGGACGTGTACACATGTTCAGTACGTTGGATAACATCACCATCTACACAACCGATGAGCCGGTAGCGTTGAAAGACGTGTTGGCCGAAATGAAAAAACAAGAAGGTAAAAATCCACCGGCCGATCCAAATGGCAAAGAAGAAGAGATTAAAAAATATTTCGGCAGTATCATACCCACTTACGACACTGTGAAAGTGTACTTAAGCGATATGAAGAAGTTGATTAAATGGTACAATTTGTTGAACGGCAAAGGGCTGATTTACGAATTGGTGAAAGACGAAGCAACTGTTGCTACTGAAGAAAAAGCAGAAGGAGGCGCTGAAGAAAAACCGAAAAAAGCAACCAAAAAAGCAGCTGACAAAGACGGTGAAAAATCGGCTAAGCCAAAAGCTGAAAAGACATCTACTAAAGCTAAAGTGGCTGCTCCTAGAACAAACGCACCACCAAAGAAAATTACAACACCTAGAAAGGCCTCGTAATTTGAATAACGATATACATAGCCCTCCTTGGAAACTTGGGGGGCTTTTGTTTTGTGTAATCTCTCCTTTCACCAACCGAAATAAGCCTTTGTTTCCATAATTACTTTCTCTATATTCGATATGAATAGCTTTTACACATTTTGAGAATAGTATACACCATTTTGCTGTTGCTGGCTTCATTGGCTTCCTTTGCACATGCTACATGTAGCACTTGCGATTTATATTTTGTGGAAAATCGCGGACAGTGGGAAAGCAACATTCGTTTGAAATCCGATTTTGGAAGCGGAGCAATTTTTTTTGAGAACGATAGGGTTACCATTTCGCTTTGTGATGCAGCTCAGAAAAATAAAGCTATCGGCCATGGTATGAGTGCTACCCCAAAAACAGATGCCGATTATTTGGTGAATTACCATGCCTATCAAATGATTTTTGAGAATAGCAATGCACAGAAAACAATTCAACCTGATGATCAGCTCAACGAGTATTTCAACTACTTTTTAGGAAACAATAAAAGTACATGGAAAGGGGGCTGCCATGCTTATCGTAAAGTGATTTATCGCAGTTTGTATGAAGGCATAGATGCAGAATATTATTCGGAAGGCAATGGTTTGAAATACGATATGTATGTGCAACCCGGTGCCGATCCTGCTCAAATTGCCATTCGCTATGATGGGATTGATAATGTACAAGTGGATACCAAAGGGAATTTAGTTTTGAAAACTTCGTTGGGCGATATCATTGAACAACGGCCGTACACTTACCAAATTATTCAAGGAGAAAAGCGAGAAGTGAAATGTCGTTTTGTTTTAGATGAGGAGACGAAGACTATTCACTTTAAGCCTGAAAACTATGATGAGCGCTATGTTTTGGTGATTGACCCACGTTTAGTTTTCGCAACCTATTCGGGCTCAACATCCGATAACTTCGGTTACACCGCTACCTATGATAAATTTGGGAATGGCTTCGCTGCAGGAAGTGCATTCGGACAAGGCTATCCTACTACTTTAGGTGCTTATCAAGTGAACTACAAAGGCGGACCAACAGTTGTCTTTTCTAATGGCGGCACCTATCCGAATACCGATATGGGTATAACGAAGTATGATTCTACTGGAACGAATCGTTTGTTCTCCACTTTTCTTGGTGGCTTTGGTTCGGATTTGCCACACAGTTTAATAGTAGATAAAGATGATCAATTGTATGTATTGGGAACAACGGCTTCTGCAAATTTCCCGGTTACCAATCAGGCTTATGATACTGTGTTTCATGGTGGTCCGAATGCCGGTCCGTTAGATGGTATTGCTGTGGCATATTATGCCGGTTCCGATATTGTGATTTCAAAATTTAGTGTGGATGGCACACAGTTATTGGCATCCACCTTTTTAGGTGATAGTGCCAACGATGGCTTGAATTATAATAATCCTTTTGCTTCGTTAAGTCCTGCACTTACTCGACATAATTATGCCGATGAAGTGCGTGGAGAAATCGACTTTGCGCCAGATGGAAACATAGTTATTGCCTCTACTACACGTTCAAAAAATTATCCGAAAACAGATTCGCTAACTTCTGCTTCGCCCAATGGAGATGCCGATGCCTGCTTGTCGAAGCTCACGCCAAATTTAGATTCGCTGATTTGGAGTGTGAAGTTTGGCGGCAGTGGCGATGATGCAGCGTACTCAATAGCTTTCGGCTTGGACAGTAGTATTTATGTTGTGGGCGGGACGGCTTCTAACAATTTTCCGGTACCTGGTTTCGGTAAACAAAAAGCATATGGGGGTGGATTAACGGACGGTTTTATCTATCACATCAGCAAAGATGCAGATTCTGTGTATTCTTCTTCCTTTGAAGGATTTAATGCATACGATCAAATTTATTTTGTGGAAACGAATCGCAAAGGCGAGGTATTCGTGTTAGGACAGGCCGATAATAGCCAATCCAATTATGTTTTTAATGCGGCCTATAACAAGCCGAATGGTGGACAGTTTATCACAAAATTCAAAAAGGATTTGAGCGATTGGATTTGGTCGACTAGTTTTGGCAGAGGAACAGGTGTTTCAGATATTTCACCAACTGCATTTTTGGTGGATTTGTGCAACAGCATTTATGTAAGCGGTTGGGGAAGTCCTTCCGTAAACGCTGAAGCCGGTTGGCCAAGCAACGTTCACGGTACTTCAGGCTTAGATGTAACTCCGGGTTGTTATCAGTCCACTACCGATAATAGTGATTTCTATTTGATGATTTTGCGTGATGATGCTTCAGGACTTCAATATGCTACTTTCATTGGTGGTGTAAATGAAGCCGATCACGTTGATGGGGGTACAAGTCGTTTTGATAAAAAAGGAGTGGTGTATCAATCGGTATGTGCCAGTTGTGGAGCTTCTAGCCGTTTCCCAACTTATCCAAGTAATTGTGTTTCGCCCACCAACCGCAGCAACAATTGCAATAATTTGTTGTTCAAATTCGATTTAGATATTCCACTTACTATTGCTGATTTTTCAGTGCCCAAAGGATGCAACTTGAATCAATTGCCATTCACTAATTTAAGTAAACGAGTAGGCGCAAATGCCAACTACTACTGGGACTTTGGTGATGGAAGCACCAGCAATGCCACAAACCCAACACACACTTACACGAATAGCGGAACGTATATTGTTCGGTTAAAGCTGATTGATTCTTCTAGCTGTAACATTAGTGACTCCATACAACAAACCATCACTATTCAGCGGGCGCAAAGTACAGTTCTTCCCGATGCAACGATCTGTTCTTCTGATTCTGTGCAAATTGGAATTCCTCCTTCCTCCGATCCCAATGTAAAATACAATTGGTTGCCAAATTATGCCTTGAGCGATGCAGCGATTGCGAATCCATTTTCATCGGCCGATGTTACTACACAATATGCTTTATTCTATACCCATGATTACTGCACAGATACGTTTGCACAGTTGGTGAAGGTGCCATCCGATTCGCTGGAAATTACCGGTGGTAAGGTGTTCTGTCCGAAAGATACATTGCGTTTATTGGTGAAAAATGCCAACACATCAAACACTATGACGTATGCATGGACACCCACAAGTCAAATTTTATCCGGAGCTAATACTGCAAATCCATTGTGTGCACCGGTCCGCGATACGCTATTTCGTGTAACAGGCGTAGATGCAAATGGTTGCATCTATCGCGATTCTTTTTACGTGAAAGTTGCGTCTACATTAGGCAATTTAAGTATTGTCGCTATTCCGGATACCATTCTATTTGGCGATACAGCTCAAATTCAAACCATTTATTCTGCAGAAGTTGTGAAGTTTCAATGGGAGAACGATCCAACATTAACTGCAGTTGATATTCCTAATCCGAAAGCAGCACCGCTCTTTACAAAGTCATATCAACTCACCGCCTTTGACACCAATGGTTGTAAGTTAGTGAGCGACATCCGCATTGTGGTGCTCCGAACACCATGTAATAAAGAAGGGGTTTATATTCCCAACGCATTTTCTCCGAATAATGATGGTAAGAATGATGTGTGGTATGTACGTGGCAACGACATTAAAAGCATTACCATTGCTGTGTTTGATCGATGGGGGCAAAAAATGTTTGAGTCCTCAGATATCAATAAGGGATGGGATGGAACGTTTAAAGGAGCAAAGTTAGATCCATCGGTTTTTGGTTTTTACATTGAAGGCTTGTGCTTGAATAATGAACGTTTTTCATTAAAAGGAAATGTAACTATTTTGCGATGAGAAAGTGGTATGCACATATTGTCAATCGAAACGCACCGTTTACAGTTAGTGGTGTAATCTTGCTTATTCTTTTAACCCTCAACCTCCAACCCTCAACCCTTAAAGCACAAGACATACATTTCTCTCAGTTCTCCTTTTCTCCTGCCAATCTAAATCCCGCCTACACTGCCCTATTTGATGGCGATGTGCGCTTTGTAGCCAACTACAGAAATCAGTGGTTTACAGTGCCGGTCAATTATAATACAGTTTCATTGTCTGCCGATATGAATCTGTACACGCTCAAAAATCACGACAAAATTGGCGGTGGCTTAACCTTCTATTACGATCGGGCTGGAGATTCTAAGTTTACTTCACTGCAAGCATTATTGGCGATGAGTTATGTGTTGAACTTCGGGAAAGGCGATAAACATTCACTTTCAGCCGGTTTTAATGTTGGTGTGGGGAATCGCTCGTTTCAATATCAAAATTTGTATTTCGATAATCAATACAATGGCGATCGCTACGATGGTCGTTTGGGTAGTGGCGAAGATTTCCCGAAAACAAGTTTTACCTTTCCGGATGTGAATGTAGGACTAGCATATAAACTACGATTAAGCGAGCGGAAAAATTTTATCATTGGTTTTGCAGTGCATCACCTCAATCAGCCACAACAAAGTTTCTTCAACGATAAACAAGTGCGTTTAAATATGCGATTTGTAGCACATGCCTCATTGCGTTGGAAAGTGGCTAAAAAGTGGGATCTCGTTCCCGAGTTGATTTATCAGCAACAGGATACAAAACATGAAGTTGCTTTCGGTCTACACACAAAAGCATACTTGTTTAAGCAGAAAGAGGCACAAGTATGTTTGAATTTTGGCGCTTATTATAGAAATAACGATGCCGCGTATCTTTTAATTGGTATGGATTACAACGCTTGGCAGGTGAATTTGAGCTATGATATTAACACGTCAAAATTTCAGCGTGCAACAAACACATATGGTGCCATTGAAGCTTCAGTTATTTATATTTTAGCCAAGGTGAAGAAGGTGAACAGTTACGGGAAATCTTGTCCGATTTTTTAATGATGAAGAGTATGCGGACAAATGAAAATAAAGGGTTTGAAAGTAGTGTGAAGCGTATTGCGAGAACACTCTTTACTTTTTTGTTGCTTACTTTGTATTCTTTTTCAAACGCACAAAAAGTAGAAAAATTTATAGCGAAAGCGGAAGAAGCATATGAAAATGCCGACTATTACGCTGCTGCCGATTACTACCAAATGGGCATAGAAAAGTACCCTGAAAACATAGCCCTCAAATATGGTTTAGCGGAATCGCTCAGAAAGTATAACGATTACAACCTTGCTGCAAAGAGTTATAAAGATGTTGTTACGGATGATACACAAAAAAAATATCCCTTGGCTGCCTATTGGTATGCAGTAATGCTTCGTCAGCAAGGGAAGTACGATATGGCCCTCAAACAATTTGAAAAGTTGAAATACACCTATCGGGGTAAAGAAGATATTAAAGACAAACTCATACAGCAAATTGCATCTTGTAAATGGGCTATTGAACATGCTAAAGATACTTCTTCCATTAAAGTTGTACACCTCGAAGCACCTGTAAATACGCCTTATTCAGAATTTAACCCTTTCACGGATAATAATGGTCAGTTGTTTTATTCTTCATTGCGGAAGACAGAAACAGATAAAAAATTTATAGGACGTTTTTATGGTTTGCAAGATTCGATGGCCACCTTTATGACGAAGATTAATAAAACAGCATTGCCACAAAAACACATTGCAAATGGGCATTTCACTAACAACGAAAGTGAGTTTTTCTTTACGGTTTGTGATGATGATGCGAAGCGAAATTGTAAAATCTACTTTACTGCAAAAGCGGATGACTGGTCTAAGATAGAGGAAGTCGCCATTCAAAATTCAGATGATTATACCAATACACATCCTTTTCTTGCTGCAGTAAATAGTGGAGAACAAACATTGTATTTTGTGAGCGATAGAAGTGGAAGTAAAGGAGGAACAGATATTTGGTCTGCCAAACGAACAGGGAAAAATACTTATGCAAATCCAGCACCTTTAGTCGTTATTAATACTACCGAAAATGAGTTGACGCCATATTTTGATGCCGATTCTAATCAATTGTATTTTGCCTCAGAAGGCTGGAATGGCTTTGGTGGTTTCGATATTTATAAATGGAAACCTAATACATCGTTACCTCAGAATGCAGGAAACAAGATAAATTCTCCGGCCAACGACTTTGGCTTTGTATTGTCGGCCGATAGAGGCAAAGCCTATTTCGCTACGAATCGCAAGGGCTCTTTTTTTATCAAAGCGGAAACCTGTTGCTACGATATTTGGAGCTATTCTACCGGAGAGAAAAAACTTGTAAAGTCAATAGATTCAACACTCACACTGAGCGCGCCACCGGTTGCGTTAACGGTTAAAGACAGTTTAAAAGTGGATACTCTTGTAGGAAAGACTACTGCAAGTATTAAAGATACAGTTCCCGTAATCTCACAAAAAATTGATGTATCAGATTCTTCTTCTTTAACGATTTTGCAACTAGCAAAAACTAAAACAACTACTGCGAAATTGAAAGGACTGTTGCCTGTAACCCTCTATTTTCATAACGATGAGCCGGAATGTTGTAATTTACGCGATTCTACTCCATTGAATTATGTAACTACCTACGAAGCCTATTGGCGCTTACTTAATGACTATAAATCCAATTTTGCAAAAGGTTTAGCAGAAGGAAAGAAAACAGCAGCCGAACAAGAAATATTTTATTTGTTTACCGATAGAGTCGAGAAAGGCTATCACGATTTGATTCAGTTTAGTGCGCAATTGCTCGATGCGTTGAAAATGGGCAAAAAAGTTTCGGTCACTATTCAAGGCTATTGTTCTCCGCTTAATTACAATGAATACAATATTAAATTAGGGTACAGACGAATAGCTTCCCTCAAAAATTATTTCTACCATTATCGTGCAGGTGTCTTCCAGCCCTTTATTGACAATGGTTCTCTAGTCTTGAAAAACGAATCGATTGGTGAAGAGAAAGCTGCAAAAGCAGTGAGCGATTCACGTGAAGATACCCGAAATTCAGTGTATAATCCTGCTGCAGCCGTTGAACGGAAAGTGGAAATTATCTCGATTGAGTTAGAATAAAATTGTATGCAAGGTTTATTTTTTTAAATTCGTGCCGTAAATTTTTTGTGTGTCTAAAGAGCAGTCTAATTCCGGTAAACATCCTTTTTCTAAATTCTTGAAAGAAGAGAAATCTTCTGCCCCTGCTCCTGCCGTAAAGAAAACGACTAAGTCGGTTTCCGATCGTCCGCGAAAAAGAACAGCACTCGATGAAAAAATCGAGAAGCACATCAATAATTTGGATATTGATGCCAAACACTCATCAAAAATTAATGAAGGGAAAGTAGATCCGTTTACTGAACCGGTTCGTCTCAATAAATATTTGGCACATGCCGGTATTGCTTCGCGTAGAAAGGCCGATGAATTAATCGGACAAGGTAAAGTGAAAGTGAATGGTGAAGTGGTGTTGGAAATGGGGCACAAAATTAATCCTGGGGATAAAGTTACTTTCGACAACAAGGTATTGAACCCCGAGAAAAAAGTTTACATTCTTCTAAATAAACCAAAGAACTGTATCACCACTACAAGTGATGAAAAAGATAGAATGACCGTGCTCGATTTAATTGAAGGCGCTTATTCAAAAATAAAGTCGGTAACTAAACCACGATTGTATCCGGTGGGTCGTTTGGATAGAAGTACTACAGGTGTATTATTGATTACCAACGATGGCGAAATGGCGCAAAACCTTACCCATCCTTCCCGCGAAATCAGAAAAATCTATCACGTACATCTCGATAAAAATCTTGCATCAGAAGACTTTGCCAAAATCATGCACGGAGTAGTTTTAGATGATGGAATTGCTGAAGTAGATGAAGTTGCCTACACCGATCCTAAAAATAAGAATGAAGTAGGTGTTGAAATTCACAGCGGTAAAAATCGTATCGTTCGTAGAATATTCGAATCCTTGGGATATGAGGTGATTAAACTCGATCGCGTTTTCTTTGGAGGTTTAACCAAAAAGGATTTGCCGCGCGGTAAATGGAGATTCTTAGAAGAAGAGGAAGTGAGACGATTACGTCACTTCAAACTATAGTATTTCAAGAACTTTCAGCTTATGTCTGTTGAGCCGGAAAATATAATTACCTACAATCGCACTCGTCCGGAAGTCGATCAATTTCGTTTTTGCCACGCACCTTTTAATAATATTTACTTTGGAAACAGAGGGTATGTAATGGCTTGTTGTTTCAATAAGCTTCATGTTATTGGTCGTTATCCGCAACATAGTATTACTGAGATTTGGAATGGTGCAAAAGCAGGTGAATTGCGCAAAGCTATAACTGACGGTGATTTCAGCAAAGGCTGTACGGGTTGTCAAGCCTTATTCGACCATCAAAACTTTGGCGGCATTCCTTCGAAAGTATACGACCATCATACCCATACGAATTCATTTCCAAAGCGCATGGAGTTTGAACTGGATAACACCTGTAACTTAGAATGTATCATGTGCACCGGTGAATTATCTTCTTCTATTCGCGAACGCAGAGAACGGAAACCGCCTATCCTTTCACCTTATGATGATGCATTTATTCAACAACTCGAACAGTATATTCCTTTCTTGGAAACAGCGCAGTTCTTGGGTGGTGAGCCGTTTTTAATTCCGGTGTATTTTGGCATTTGGGAAAAAATAAGTGCATTGAATCCTAGTGTGAAAATCAGTATTCAAACCAATGGCACTATTCTGAATTCGCGGGTTAAACGATTGCTAGATGAATTACAGGTGTCTATTTCTATTTCAATTGATTCGTTGCAGCAAAATACATACAAGAAAATTCGTGTAAATGGTGATTTAGAACGTGTATTGGAAAACGTTGATTATTTCAGCGATTATGTAAAAAGAAAACAAACAAGTTTATCGTTTTCTTTTTGTCCCCTCACTGAAAACTGGACTGAAATTCCTGATTTTGTTGCCTTCTGCAATGTACATAAGGCTTCTGTTTTTTTTAACACGGTGATTTATCCAGCCGAGTTTAGCTTAATGAATTTAAGCAATGAACAATTAAATGAGATTATAGCGTTTCTTCAAGTTGCAATATTGCCACAAAGCAATACCATCGAGCAGCAAAATTATAGCCGATATCAATCGCTTATCAATGAAATCAAATCGTATGCGCAAAAGTCTTCAGTTTCCAGCGAGCAAAGTGAAGGAAAATTATCGCTAGAGGAATATCTCGATAAAATGCGTGAACATATCCGAAACACTTCTACAGCAAGCGAACTTACTCAACAAGGCCAGTTACGCACGGTGAGTGCCAATATCCATAGTATTTTAGCTTTTGCTGAAAAAGACGGATTAAAAGACCAAGCACAAATTCAAATTACAACCATTAACCCCGATGTGCTCTTTCAAAATTTAATTCGAATGGATGATTTGGAACGAGCTTATACTTTGTTTAAAGAGCGCATTTTAAAAGTTCTTTAAATTAGTTGCTCGCTCTTTTTGTGTACACCGCTTCCGCCAACCAAACAAATTCATTTAAAAATGTGTCCGACATTCGGTGCATCACCGCATCTTCGCTATTGCCCGTTTCATCAATACGTTTATCTACTCCGCCTATCAATAACATTTGTGGTGAAGGAACACCCATAAAGGCGCAAATCATTTGTTGCATTTGATGTGCTGCACGCATGCCACCCATTGCTCCGGTAGAATAAGTTACGATGCCAAAAACGCGTTTTGCATATTTCGGAAAATGGTCCAATAAGTTTTTCATTACAGCCGAGTAGCTTCCATTGTATTCCGGGGTTACCAAAATAAAGGCATCCGCATCAAACACCAATTCACCCAATGTCTCATGCTCTTTCGGTAAATCCTCTTTCTTCATCCATACATCATTTACGAAATCTAAACGGTGATTGCGCACGTCTAGAATACAATAATGGTGTGCCGGATATAATTCCGTCAATTTTTGCTGCAAGTGCAAAGCCACACGGTGACTTAAATTTGGATTCCTGGAACTTCCTGAAACAATGGTAATATTCATGCGATGCAAATTAATGTTATTCCTACAAACATAATTTCATTCGTGTTGTTTTCAAATTTGACAGTTTATTAATTGAGTAACACGGATACACTAAGTCGTTTCATTTTTCGTTATCTATTTACTTATATTTATCATTGAAATTAATTTTGCGAAAATGAACAACCTGAGTTATTATCTATTGGAAGCTATGAAACTAACCGTTCCTGCTTTGCTTGTCGCAGCTGCGGTGGTGTATATCGTTCGCCTGTTCATCAATAAGGATCAGCAAATGCGCATCCTGGAAGCGAAAATGAATTCCAATAAGGATGTAACTATGATTCGTTTACAGGCCTACGAGCGTATGATATTATTGTTGGAAAGAATGCACCCATCTTCTGTTATTCAACGTGTGATTGAACCTGGTATGAATGCTAGAGGGTTACAGTTTGCGATGACGACCACTATTCAATCCGAATTCGAGCACAACTATGCACAGCAATTGTATATTTCTTCCGATGCATGGAATTTGATTAATGCCTCAAAAACAGAGGTCATTAAAATGGTTAATATTTTAGCCAACGCAACCACACCCGAAACTTCCGCACAGGAATTTTCAACTATGATTTTGAATGCGATTATTCACTCCGAACAACCCCTACCTTCGCAAACAGCTTTAGAATTTCTCAAAGCCGAAGCCAGGGAAATATTCTAAAACTATGAAATGTACATCCCCACAGCTTCGAAACATGCTCTTTTTGGATATCGAGACCGTGCCGCGGCATGCGTCTTATGCTGAATTAAGCGACAATTGGAAAACTCTTTGGCAAGCGAAACACAATACCTTTCGCGATATTCAAGAAACAGAAGAAGAAAGCTATGCTTCTCGAGCCGGTATTTATGCCGAATTCGGAAAAGTGATTTGTGTATCTGTTGGCTATTTTCACCGTGATAAAGATTTGGATACCGATATGTTTCGCGTGAAAAGTTTTTCCGGTGATGATGAGAAAACATTACTACAAGAGCTAGCGGTCATGCTCCGAAAGTATTTCCGAGACAGTGATACCTGGCAAATCACCGGACATAATGTGCGTGAATTTGACATTCCCTATCTCTGCCGTAGAATGTTGGCGAATTGCTTAGAACTTCCTGAAATACTGGATGTGTCGGGTCGCAAACCATGGGAAATGAATATTTTCGACACCTTACAGCAATGGCGTTTTGGTGATTATAAGAATTATACTTCACTGAAATTAATTGCCGCAACACTCGATATTCCATCTCCGAAAGATGATATCGAAGGTAAAGATGTAGCACGTGTATATTGGCAGGAAAAAGAACTTCCGCGCATTGTTACCTATTGTCAGCGCGATGTAATTACAGTAGCGAGAATTGTCATGAAGTTATGTGGGGAAACGGAACAACATTTAGACGAAAATACTATTGTTCTCTAATCTTAGTTTTTAACACAAATCAGCTCCCCTCCTTGGAAAGGAGGGGCAGGGGTGGTCATCATGACTCAACTAAATAATATCAAAGTTTTAAAAGATTTTCGAAAGGAGTTAAGAAACAATTTAACTCCTGCTGAAGCCGTGTTGTGGAAATACCTGAAAGGGAAACAGCTCGAAGGCCGTAAATTCAGGAGGCAACATAGTGTTGGTTATTATATTCTAGATTTTTATTGCCCGGCAGAAAAATTAGCGATTGAGTTGGATGGTGCACATCATTATACAAGTGCTGGAATAGCTTATGATGAAGAGCGAACTATATTTTTGAATAGTTTAGGAATACAAGTGATAAGATTTGAGAATAAAGAAGTGTTTGAGTTTACATCGGAAGTAATTGAAAGGATTAGAAATTGTTTCACCACCCCAACCCCTCCTTGGAAAGGAGGGGAGTAGGAAATTTACTTAATCTCCAATTCCTTCGCCACAAAACCTCCAAGCTTTTTAATGGCTCGTTTTGCTTCCGGTAACAGTCGCCAAAACGATTGAAATACGTGGAAATAATCCTGATAGATTTCGATTTCTATATCCACGTTTTGTGCTTTTGCTTTGTCGTACACTCGCAACGAATCATCCAATAAAGCCTCTGCTGTTCCCACTTGAATGAACAATTTTGGTAGTCCTGTGAAATCAGCAAATACCGGTGAAATGTATGGTGTTTGAGGATCGTGAATGGTGTAATAATTTTTTGTCCAAAGATGAAAAGCCTCTTTTACCAGCATCGGTTCATCTACATGCGAACCGGTGAATGATGGTCCACTCAAGGTTAAATCTGTCCATGGCGAAAGTAAAATCGCACATTTCGGTAATGGTTTTTGATGGTCGCGCAAATACAACAATGTAGCCAAAGCCAATCCACCACCTGCCGAATCGCCACCAAAAGAAATGCCGGTTGGACTAAATCCGTTGTTTAATACCCAATCGTAGGCCAATACAGCATCCTCTAATGCAGCAGGGTAGGGGTTTTCAGGTGCTAGTCGATATTCGAAACTCAGAATACGCACATTCCCCGCTAAAGCAATTTTAGTAAGCATAGCACGGTGCGTATTCACGCTTCCTGTAGCATAACCGCCACCGTGAAAATACAGCAATACCTTATCAGCAGGAGCTTTGTGCGGATTTATCCATTCCGCTTTGCAATGGTCTATGGCAATAGTTTGATAATCGCAGCGTTTGCTTTTATAATCGTATTTCATCACCATGTACTCAAAGCCTCTGCGTGACCGTTGAATATCTTGCCATTGTGCCTTATCGCGAACGGAGCGAATCGCCTTCTTCACTAAAAAAAGCGGAAGCGGAAATTGAACGAAATTTGAAGCTGCCATAGTTTATTGTTGAGAAGCTAAAAGAATTTTCCAAGCATCTACCAAGTTGCCTTGCAGAATCAATTGTTGTGCGGCTTGATGTGCATTGTCTTTTTTGAATGTGTTGTTTTCTTCCCCTGAAAGTGCCGGAATCTCGTGCACTGAAGCCAGTTGTGCCAAATCGTTTCCGGTGAGAATCTTTGATGTAAGGATAAAATTCGGCAATGCATCAAATCCTATTCCTAAATTCGAATTCGCTTTTGGTTTAGCTACTTCGAAAATATTGGAAGCATCAGCTCGGCAATAAAAATCTTTTCCCATTCGGGCAATGTATTTCATTTTCACAGGGTCAACACTGTTGTTGTCGTCTAACACATTTTCGTTGAAATGCAAACACAAAATTTCGCAGATAATTAAGTTGCCTGCTCCACCACCGGTGCCGGTTTCAATCACATTCAGCACTTTGCATTCTAATTGCGCGAATGATTCTGCAACTCTTGGGGGTGCTATAAAATCAGAAGCCAACATCGTGAAACCCGCTTTCACAAACTCGTTCACACCTTTGGGATATTCACCACTGGCTAAGTTCATTTGATGTAGCATATCTTCGTTCACAATATTGACCACGCATTCTTTCACCTCCATTACATTGTCGAAAGTGTTTTTGGTTTGACCAGTTCTTCCGCTTCGAGCCGGAGAAAACACACATATTGGTGGGTTTGAACCGAACACATTGAAAAAGCTAAATGGCGAAAGATTGGGTTGCCCGTCTTTATTTACGGTGGAAACAAATGCAATCGGACGAGGTGCAACTGCACTCAACATCAACTCGTGGAACTTTGGTTGTGGCGTTTCGCCCGGAAGAAATGTTTTCATGCCTTACAATTTTGCAGGTAATATTTTATTGCTCACTTGTCCGAAACCCACGCGGATGTTATCTTTTGCACAATGCCCTTTGATAGTTACTGTGTCGTTATCCAAAATAAATTTGCGCTCCGTACCATCGGGCATCGTTACCGGATTTTTACCGCCCCACGAAATCTCAAGCATTGAACCATACGAATCTTTATCGGGTCCAGAGATGGTACCTGAAGCGTAAAGGTCACCCACTTCTACATTACAGCCATTCACGGTGTGGTGTGCCAATTGCTGACACATATTCCAATACATGTATTTAAAATTGCTTTTCGATACGGTTTTTGTTGCCCCGTTTTCTGCAGAGATGTCTACCTCTAATTGAATGTCGTAATTTTTTTGCCCTTCAAATTGTAAATAAGGTAGCGGTGTTGGTTCTTGCGCGGGTGAAGCTACACGGAAAGGTTCCAGAGCTTCCAATGTAACAATCCAAGGCGATACAGAAGATCCGAAGTTTTTCGCCAAGAAAGGACCTAGCGGCACATACTCCCATTTCTGCATATCGCGTGCACTCCAGTCGTTGAACAAAAGCAATCCGAAAATATACTCTTCTGCATTGGCGGTTGAAATGCTATCGCCTAATTGCGTTTCTTTTCCAACTACAAAGCCTACTTCCAATTCAAAATCGAGCAAACGCGAAGGTCCAAAGCTTGGCAAGGGTTGATCATCGGCTTTGGTTTGTCCTTTAGGGCGGTGCAATGGTGTGCCGCTTACCACAATGGATGAAGCTCGTCCGTGATAACCCACCGGCAAATGCAACCAATTCGGCAATAATGCATTATTCGGATCGCGGAACATCGTACCCACATTGGTGGCGTGCTCACGACTGCTGTAAAAATCGGTGTAGTTCGGAATGTGAACAGGCATAAGCATTTCAGCATCCGCCACCGGAATTAAATACGCGATTAACGAATCCTTTTGTGCTGCGTTTTCTTCCGAAAACAAAGCTTGAATTTTCAGACGAACAGCATTCGTTACCGGTTTCCCAAGAGCAATGAATGCGTTTAGCGTTTTTTGGTTTAATACTTCTGCATCGGCTAAAATATTTTTCAAATATCCGCCTTGCGCTAATGCATACAAATCAATCACTTGGTCGCCCAAAATACTCGCTGCTCTTGGCGTTGACGATTTAGTCTTAAAAACCCCAAACGGAATATTGTATATCGAAAAATCGGAATCCTCTGCAATCATTAACCAAGACTTCATAATATTTATTTTTCTAGTTCAATCAATTTTCGTGTTCTATTTCTTAGCAGCAAAAAACGCCAACAACTCAGCAAATGTTTTTTCCTCCTGTGTGCCACTGCGCATATCTTTCACCGCCAATTTACCCGACAGCATTTCGTTGTCGCCAATTACCACCACATACGGAATCCCTTTGGCATTGGCGTATTTCATTTGCTTTTCCATTTTTGCCTTATCCGGATACAACTCTGTGGCCACATTTGCATTGCGTAGTTGCTGTACTAAAGGGAACGCAAAATCTCTATTCGCTTCGCTGAAATGCACAAACAGCAACTCTGTAGTTTTTAGGGCATCTTGCGGAAATAATTTCAATTCCTCCATAATGTCGTAGATACGTTCCACGCCAAAGGAAATGCCCACTCCGCTCAGATCTCTGCCGCCAAACATTTCGGTGAGGTTGGCGTAACGGCCACCACTTCCAATTGAACCCATTGAAGAATCCAACGATTTGATTTCCCAAATCACTCCGGTGTAATAATTCAAGCCACGAGCCAGGGTAACATCAAATACTACTGAAGGTGATGATGCCAATTTTATTACATATGTTAACTCTTCAATTCCTTGTATACCAACTGGAATAGAAGCAAACATAGCGGATAACTCCTCCAATTTTTTCACTACAAGCACTTGTTTTACTTTGTTGATTTGCTCATCTGTAAAGCCTTTATTTAAAAGTTCGTTGTTGATGCCTTCGATGCCTATTTTATCGAGCTTGTCAATAGCAACAGTCATCATTTCCAACTTATCTTCACAATCAGCATACACTGCAATTGCTTCCAAAATTTTACGGTTGTTGATTCTGATTTCGGTATTCAGTTTTAATGCTGAAAATACTTTGCTGAAAATCTGCGTCAACTCCACCTCATTCAATAACGAATTGCTGCCAATTATATCCGCATCACATTGATAAAACTCTCTGTAACGCCCTTTCTGCGGACGATCAGCTCGCCACACCGGGGCAATATGATGACGCTTAAATGGAAATACTAAATCGTTTTGGTGCTGCACCACATAACGCGCCAAAGGCACCGTAAGATCATAACGCAACCCGCGATCGGCAATTTGTGGAGTGAGTTTTTTTGAATCTTTATTAGTCAACGTTTCTGCATTGGCATCTTTCAAATAATCACCACTGTTCAATACTTTGAACAACAACTGATCGCCTTCTTCGCCATATTTACCGGTGAGGGTGCTTAAATTCTCCAACACCGGTGTTTCAATTTGCTGAAAACCGTACTGCTCAAACACCGATTTAATGATGCCGAAAATATAATTCCGCTTCGCCACTTCTTGGGGCAAAAAATCGCGTGTGCCACTCGGCAAACTAGGTTTCACTTTTTTAATCTCACTCATATGCTTTCTTAATCCCTACTTGGGTAAAACTACAAACTAAGCCGTAAAAAACTATCGGTAGTGTTCAATTATCTTATCGCAGGCTTCATCCAGCATTTCGAACACCTTTTTGAATCCATCCGGTCCGCCATAATACGGGTCGGGTACTTGGCCGTTCATGCCCGGATGAACTTCATTCAAAATCATTTTCACTTTGGCGCGTTCTTCATCTGTGTGGCAATAATGCAGGATGTCTTGATAGTTCGAAGCATCCATCGCAAAAATCAAATCGAAGTTGGCAATGTCATCGGCTGTAATTTTGCGAGCACGCTGCGCATTGATGTCGATGCCGTTTTCTTGCGCAATGGCTCGACTGCGCATATCCGGCTTTTCGCCTGCGTGCCAGCCTCCGGTACCGCACGAATCCACTTCCCAATCCAATTGCTGTTGCTGCACTTTATGTTCCAAAATGCCGTGAGCTAAAGGCGATCGACAAATATTTCCTAAACAAACCATCAGTATTTTCATGCCCTAAAAGTATAAATGCCGAAAGAAATTTGTTGAAAAAAGGCAGTTAAAAACGTTTATTTGCAACTAACAATGATCACCAACGATACCATAGTAGCATTAGCCACCGCTCAGGGCATGGGCGCCATAGGCGTTATACGGCTTTCCGGGAAGCAGGCGCTATCGATTTGTCAGCAGGTGTTTAAAGGGAAAAATCTGGAAGCGCAGCCTTCGCATACCATTCACTACGGACATATTGTAGACGGTGAAAAAATAATCGATGAGGTGATGGTGAGCATTTTCCGCGCTCCAAAATCCTTTACAACAGAAGATGTGGTGGAAATTGCTTGTCACGGGTCGACTTTTATTCAGGAGCAAATTCAACAATTGTTACTGCAACATGGTGCACGATTGGCCAATCCCGGTGAATTTACCTTGCGTGCCTTTTTGAATGGACGAATAGATTTAAGTCAGGCGGAAGCCGTAGCCGATTTGATTGCGTCAAATTCAGCAGCAGCGCATGAAATAGCCCTGAAGCAAATGCGAGGTGGGTTCTCGAATCAAATCAAAGATTTACGGGCCCAGTTGGTAAATTTCGCTTCGTATATCGAACTGGAATTAGACTTTTCCGAAGAAGATGTAGAATTTGCCGACCGCACGAAATTGGTGGAATTGATTCAGTTTATTCAGGCGCATTTACGTCCGTTGATTGAATCGTTCAAACTCGGCAACGTGCTTAAAAACGGTGTGCCTGTGGCCATTGCCGGAAAACCAAATGCCGGGAAATCAACCTTGCTCAATGCCTTGTTGAATGAAGAACGCGCCATTGTAAGCGACATTGCCGGCACCACCCGCGATACCATTGAAGAAGTCTTGAATATTGATGGTGTAGCCTTCCGATTTATTGATACAGCGGGTTTACGAGATACGGCCGATACCATTGAAAAGATTGGCGTACAGCGCAGCTACGAAAAAATCAAAACGGCCACTGTATTGTTGTATATCACCGATGCCGGAAACATAGCCTCTGAAAGCGATTTAGCGGAAGAGTTGCAAGCTGCTGAATCGTTTGGTTTGCCCTATTTGGTGGTAGCGAATAAAAGCGATTTATGTAGCGATGCGATGCGTACGCAATTGCAAAATACCCAAAACGTATTGTTGGTTTCAGCAAAAGAAAATGCCGGAATTGTAGATTTGAAGCAGTTTTTAAGCCATTTGATTTTATCGGAAAAAGTAAAAACGGCCGATCATACGGTAACGAATATTCGCCATTATCAGGCATTGCAAGATGCTTACAATTCACTCGATCAAGTGTTGCAGGGCATCGACCATAAAATCACAACCGATTTAATTGCTTTTGAATTGAAAAATGCCTTGAATTATTTGGGACAAATCAGCGGGGAAGTCACGAATGACGAGATATTGGGGAATATCTTCTCTAAATTTTGTATCGGCAAATAAATCCTAAAGAAGTGTTATTTTTCCTCCATTAACTTTTTCAATTCCTCTAACTTCTCTTTCATTTCTTCTTCAATCGCTTTAATTCGGGCGAGTTTGCGGTCAATCTTTTCCTGGTCCGTTTCTTCTTTGGGTTCTTCCTCTGTTGTTGTGGTTGTCGTATCTACTGTTTTTCCGCCACTCACTACCACCGGTTTTGCATTTCTCCACGAATCGTCTGAAGGTCCATTTTTAGAGTTTTCAACCGTTTTGAGAAAGGCTTCATCTTTCTCCTTCATTTCTCGTGCTTGTTTTTCCTGCTCTAATTTTAACTTCTCCAAACTTTCTTTATCGCCATTATGCAATTCCATGATGTAAGGGAAGTAGCGGATAATACCGTCAGCCGTAAGGCTTTTCACGCGATAAAACGTTCTAACGGTATAGGGCAAAGGATATTTGTCGATTTTCGTAAACGACTCACTTAGGTTTTTTTCTTCTTTCAAATTGATGGTCAAACAAGGCGTGAATCCATGTGCAGAATCGCCATGTTCTACAATTATCACTTCATATTTTGAAATGTTTGGCACTTTAAAAATAAGTTCAACAACCGCTTTATTGCGCACCGGATTAAAGCTGAAACCATTAATATCATCGGCTGATAGTAGGTCTTTAATGTTTTCGGAGGTTTTTGTTTCAGAGAATGAATAGTCTTTTTTGCCATTCACGGAATAGCTGTTTTGTGCATTAAGCAAGGGGGTGAAAAGGATCAAAAAGGAAATAAAGAATTGCTTCAACATGTTGTTTTGTCTTTTTCGGGTCGCCAATTTATAAAGTCATAGCCCACTTTGCATAAAATGTGCCAATATCTTTTCACGTCATTTCAGGGGAGAAAGGTTATTTATCGTACATTTTCTTTACGATGTATATCGGACGATTCTGCGATTCAACATAAATGCGATATACATATTCGCCAATGATGCCTAAGAAAAGCAATTGTATACTGCCTAAGAAATAGATACTAATGAGCGTTGACGACCACCCCGGAGAAGCAATGCCAATAATTTTATGAACTAGCGAAATGGTGCCGGCAATGAAAAAGATGACTACCCCAAATATGCCTAAGTAAAAGCAAAATTTAAGTGGGAAGTTCGAAAACGAAAATAACGCATCAAAGGCCAATTTGAAGAGGCCGGAGTAACTCATTTTCGCATTTCCGATGGTTCTATCAGGTCGTTCATAAGCATATTTGCCCTGGTTAAATCCAATGAAAAAACGCAAGCCGGGCAAATAACGGTTCTTTTCTTTCAATTCCAGAAATGTATCCAATGCTTGGCGCGTCATCACACAAAAATTACCTACGTTTTCAGGCGCATTAATATTACTCACACGTTTGAACAATCGGTGAAAGGCAGAAGTAAGTTGTTGTTTGAAATAGCTTTCGTTGCGCTCGGTTCGGCTGCCATACACCACTTCAAAATTCTCCTTTTGCAGCATTTCAAGCATCGGCTTAATGTGCACTGGCGGATCTTGCAAATCACCATCCATCATCGCAACAAAATCTCCTTTCGTGAAGGTTAATCCAGCTGTGTATGCGGCTTGGTGGCCAAAGTTTCGTGATAACGAAATCACTTTTGCGCGTTTCTCAGACTGTTGTATGCCAAGAAGCAATTGTAAGCTGTTATCAGTACTACCATCATCAACAAACAATACCTCAAAGTCATCTGTGATGGAAGTCATGGCCTGAATCACCTGCTGCCAAAGGGCCGGAATAACCTCTTGCTCGTTGAAAACAGGTATGACAAGCGATAGCAACAAATCAAATAAGTTTATTCGCCATTAAATATTCTGCAATCTGCACTGCATTGGTAGCTGCGCCTTTTCGTAAGTTATCAGACACTATCCAGCAGTTTAGGGTATTGGGTTGTGTTTCATCTCTGCGCAAACGACCAACAAACGTATCGTCTTTATCGTGTGCCATTATCGGCATCGGATATTGATTGTTTTTTACGTCATCTACTACTGTAACTCCGTCAGCATGTGCTAATAAATCACGCACTTCATTTAAATCGAAATCGTTTTCAAACTCAATGTTCACACTTTCCGAATGGCCGCCAATCACAGGCACACGAACGGTTGTAGCGGTAACGCGAATCGAATCGTCACCCATAATTTTTTTCGTTTCGTTCACCATTTTCATTTCTTCTTTGGTGTAACCGTTATCCAAAAACAAATCAATGTGTGGAATCAAATTCATGTCGATAGGGTATGGATAGGCCATTTCACCCTCTATTCCTTTTCGTTCGTTCATGAGCTGATCCACTGCTTTTTTGCCTGTGCCGGTTACCGATTGGTAAGTGGAAACAACAATGCGTTTAATTTTGTATTTCAAGTGCAATGGCTGCAACACAACCACCATCTGGATTGTAGAACAATTCGGGTTGGCGATAATTTTATCGGCTGTTGTAAGCACATGGGCATTTACTTCCGGTACAACTAATTTTTTATCGGGATCCATTCTCCATGCTGAAGAATTGTCGATAACTGTTGTGCCCACTTCTGCAAACTTGGGCGCCCATTCCAACGAAGTTTTTCCTCCTGCAGAAAAAATGGCAACCTCCGGTTTCATGGCAATGGCATCTTCCATCAAGCGAACAGGGTATTCCTTTCCTGCAAAAAGCACCGTTTTTCCAATAGACTTTTCAGAGGCTACCGGAATTAATTCTGTTAATGGAAATTTTCTTTCCTCTAATACTTGCAACATTTTAGTGCCTACTAAACCGGTAGCACCCACCACAGCTACTTTCATCGCTCTTTTTTTATATAATTTATTCAACGAAGGTATTTTTTATCGCGTCTTGAAAGAAATTTTAGCGGCTAGTTTTTTTTAGTTTCAAAAAATTGTATCTTGAGTTTTAGTTATGGGACGATATATCCTCATTATGTTGCTTTTTTTCTTTGTTGGAGCTAGCGCGCAACCGCTTGTTACCAATCAAGGGGCAGGGATATATATTCAACCAGGGGGCTATGTAATCGTTAAAACAAATTCAGTACATAATGCTAACGGCTATCTCGAAAATGGCGGTCAGTTTGTGATTGAGGGGAATGTGGTGAATGACGATTCATTGTTGGGAGGAGTAGCCTCACCTACCGGAAACTACAGAGTTTTGGGCGATTGGATTAATAATGCGAATGTGTTTTCCAACCAAGATACAGTTGAACTTTATGGAAATACACAGCTTATCGGTGGTACAACAGCTACCCGCTTTCATAATTTGTATACAACAGGGCCGGCAACAGCAATTAAAACTCAAGATGTAGATGCTTTTGTAGATGGTACCCTTAACTTGAATGATGTTGAATTGGCTACTCAGCAGTATAATATGGTAGTGTTGAATCCAAGTACCAGCGCTATCCTAAATTCAAAACTGCCAGCTAGTTATGGTTTTGTTAGCAGTTTAGATACCGGGAAATTGATTCGCCACACCAATACTATAGCCACTTATTACTATCCGTTAGGAACACCTACATCAACTGGAGCGCCATTTTATTATCGTCCGGTTGACATGAAACCAACGGCAAGTACTGCCAACGCATATGGAATACGTTTGGCGAAAGATCCTACGGCAGACACCTATAATGTGGATGATGTAGACAATATATTATGTAAGGTGAATCCGTTGTATTATCACCGAATCTCGCAAAACGAAGGAACAACATCAGCTGATGTGAAATTCTATTTCAATGCATCTACCGATAAAAAGTGGACAGAAATCGCACATTGGGAAAACAGTAGATGGAATTACACCGCCTCTGCAAATCCTACAATTAGTGGAGGTTTCAATACCTTGGAGGTGAGAAATTGGTCGGATTATAATCCATATCCATTCGCACTAGCTTCCAAGAAATTTGTTGTAGATGCCGGTCCCGATAAAAATGTTTACCCATATCAGAGTGTAGTTTTATCGCCAACAGTGAGTTCTTCTAACATAGTTGCTTACGATTGGTCACCACCTACATTTTTGGATTTCCCCGATATAAAATCGCCTACATCTTCTCCTTCAGAAAATGTTGTATACACTGTTAACGTATTAGATGACTTTGGTTGTTTAGTTTCGGATTCTGTTCGTTTATTAATTCAGGATGAAGAGTTGTTAATTCCTACCGCTTTTTCCCCGAACAAAGACGGCTCTAACGATATATTTAGAGTGAGGAATACCAACCTGTCGCAGTTTCAACTGCAAGTATTTAATCGTTGGGGTGAAAAAGTTTTCGAAACTACAGATGCGGATGAGGGCTGGGACGGAACGTTTCGGGACGAGCCTCAAGAATTGGGAGTTTATGTTTGGAAAGCCGAATACAAACTCAATGGGGCGCCAAGTGTTAAGTTTGCTTCCGGTAATTTAACGCTAGTCCGTTAGTCCTTTTCGAATAGGGGATCAATAGCTTAATCCTTCCTACAAATCCTTATCATTGCTAAGATTACGGTAAATACTGTAGTTGTTTGGCAATAACACACAAGGCAAAATTGCATTACGCCATTTATTTTCGGTTATAAAAAAGCAACGTGCAACACGTATCGTGTTTTTTTCATCATATTAGTATCGAAGCAAAAAGTGAAAGTATTTTTTGCGCTTTTTGTAATACAGAATTCTTTTCTTACGCGTTTTTTTTAGATTTGTTACACTTTTTTTAAAATTAAGAAGAAAAAATAGTCTCCTATGCAAAAATTTTTCACCCTTTTAGCTCTTTTATTCACCTTTAGTGCTTATGCTCAAAACAATGTCGGGATTGGAACATTGACCCCAGACCCTTCTTCTATATTAGATTTGAAGGCAACAGACAAAGGTTTTTTAGCACCACGAACAGTTAAATCAGCAATTGTTTCACCTGTAAATGGTTTAGTTATTTATGACACCGATTCACAGTGTTTAATAGTGTATCGTACATCATCCTCTCAATGGATTAATTTATGTAGTGTTTCAGGTGGTGCAATTGGAACTACGGGTTCAACCGGTGCCACTGGATCTGCTGGTTCAGCCGGAGTAACTGGAACCACGGGTAGTACAGGTTCAACTGGAGTAACTGGGTCTACAGGCTCAACCGGAGTAACGGGTTCTACAGGCTCAACCGGAGTTACCGGCTCAACAGGAAATACAGGAAGTACCGGAGCAACCGGAGTAACGGGTTCTACCGGAGATACGGGTAGTACCGGAGCAACAGGTTCTACTGGAGCAACTGGTGCAACCGGAGTAACGGGTTCTACTGGTGATACAGGAAGCACAGGTTCTACAGGAGCAA
>CAYNMP010000001.1:208620-315463 GCA_964398475.1 uncultured Chitinophagaceae bacterium
ACCGGAGTAACGGGTTCTACTGGTGATACAGGAAGCACAGGTTCTACAGGAGCAACCGGAGTAACGGGTTCAACGGGCGATACAGGAAGTACAGGGTCAACTGGTTCTACAGGAGCAACCGGAGTAACAGGCTCAACAGGTGATACTGGGAGTACTGGAGCAACTGGTTCTACTGGTGATACAGGAAGTACAGGCTCAACCGGTTCTACAGGTGCTACCGGTGTGACTGGTTCTACTGGTGATACAGGAAGCACAGGAGTAACGGGTTCTACTGGTGATACAGGAAGCACAGGAGTAACGGGCTCAACAGGTGATACTGGAAGTACTGGTTCTACAGGAGCAACCGGAGTAACGGGCTCAACGGGAGATACAGGAAGTACAGGGTCAACTGGTTCTACGGGAAGTACTGGAGCAACCGGAGTAACAGGCTCAACGGGCGATACAGGAAGTACAGGCTCAACCGGTTCTACCGGAGTAACGGGTTCTACTGGTGATACAGGAAGCACAGGTTCTACAGGAGCAACCGGAGTAACGGGTTCAACGGGCGATACAGGAAGTACAGGGTCAACTGGTTCTACAGGAGCAACCGGAGTAACAGGCTCAACAGGTGATACTGGGAGTACTGGAGCAACTGGTTCTACGGGTGATACAGGAAGTACAGGCTCAACCGGTTCTACTGGTGATACAGGAAGCACTGGAGCAACTGGTGCAACCGGAGTAACGGGTTCTACTGGTGATACAGGAAGTACAGGCTCAACTGGTTCTACAGGAGCGACCGGAGTAACGGGCTCAACAGGTGATACTGGAAGTACTGGTTCTACAGGAGCAACCGGAGTAACGGGCTCAACGGGAGATACAGGAAGTACAGGGTCAACTGGTTCTACGGGAAGTACTGGAGCAACCGGAGTAACAGGCTCAACAGGAGATACAGGAAGTACAGGCTCAACCGGAGTAACAGGCTCTACGGGAGATACGGGAAGCACAGGATCAACTGGTGTAACCGGAGTAACAGGCTCAACAGGAGATACTGGAAGTACAGGGTCGACTGGGTCGACCGGAGTAACGGGTTCAACAGGAGATACAGGAAGTACAGGCTCAACTGGTGTTACAGGTTCCACCGGAGATACGGGTAGTACAGGAGCAACTGGTGTAACGGGTTCTACCGGGGATACAGGAAGTACCGGAGCAACTGGTTCTACCGGAGCAACTGGAGTAACGGGTTCTACCGGAGATACGGGTAGTACCGGAGCAACAGGTTCTACAGGAGCAACCGGAGTAACAGGCTCAACAGGAGATACAGGAAGCACAGGGTCGACAGGTTCTACAGGAGCGACCGGAGTAACGGGTTCTACGGGTGATACAGGAAGCACAGGTTCTACAGGAGCAACAGGAGTAACGGGTTCTACAGGAGCAACCGGAGTAACAGGCTCAACAGGAGATACAGGAAGCACAGGGTCGACAGGTTCTACAGGAGCGACCGGAGTAACTGGTTCTACGGGCGATACTGGAAGTACAGGGTTAACCGGAGCAACCGGAGTAACTGGTTCTACGGGAGATACAGGAAGTACAGGGTCAACTGGGTCTACAGGTTCAACCGGGGCAACCGGGGCAACCGGAGTAACGGGTTCTACGGGTGATACAGGAAGTACAGGGTCGACTGGGTCTACAGGCGCGACCGGAGTAACGGGTTCAACAGGAGATACTGGAAGTACTGGGTCAACTGGGTCTACAGGTGCGACCGGAGTTACAGGAAGTACCGGAGCAACCGGAGCAACTGGTGTAACTGGTTCTACGGGTGATACAGGAAGTACTGGAGCAACAGGTTCTACCGGAGTAACTGGCGTAACTGGCTCAACAGGTTCTACTGGCGCAACCGGTGATACAGGAAGTACTGGTTCCACTGGATCTACAGGTGGTACCGGATCTACAGGTGCTACTGGTGTAACTGGTACAACTGGTTCTACAGGAACAACGGGAGTTACCGGAGCAACCGGTTCTACTGGGACTACTGGTAATACCGGAGCAACCGGTGTTACAGGAAGCACTGGCGTGACAGGCTCTACTGGGGCAACAGGAAGTACAGGTTCCACTGGTCCAACAGGACCATCTTACACTATTGCATCTGCTTCGATGACAACTAATGCTACACTTAATGCGAATGTCTATACCAATATGCCAGGTGTTACTATAACATTTACCCCAACTACAAACTCTGCCCAGATTTTCTTTACAGCAGCTGGATATGGATATACTGGGTCAAATTCGTTAGTTGAGTTTAATGTTTTGGTTAATGGTGTTGCCATTGGTGGTGCAATGGAAAAAGTTGGAACTTATAATTCTTGGGATGGTTATTCGGTTACTACTTGGTCTGTAGGTTTCAATAAGAGTGCTGTAGTAAACGCAAACGTTGCCAATACAGTTGTAGTTCAATATCGTACAACTGCTATTAGTGGTACAAGAGGCATAACTATCAATGGTGCAAATAATGATGCAACTCATGCTACGGTTTCAGCTTTCTATAAATAATTGATTTTAATTATGCGAACTATATATTGTTTGGTTTTATTGTTCTCTTTAAGCTATAGTCTTTTTGCCCAAGATGGTGATCGTAAAGTTGCTTTATCTTCCAATAAATCTGTGAATGAAAAAATAAAGCCGGTTGTTCAAGAACCAATGATGTATTATGTTCATGAAGAAAAAGGCGTTGATACAATTACACAGAAAAGAGTTTCAGAGCCAATCGCAGCGCCCTTCGGTATTGATGAACACAATGAGAATAAGAAATAAATTGTTACTAACTTTAAAAAGGAGTCGTAAGACTCCTTTTTAATTTCAATTAATCAGCGCGTTTAATTTAATTTGAGTCAACAATAATAATATGACAGAAGTTAGTGCTTTAGGAGAATTTGGATTGATTCAGCGACTTACACAGCGTTTTTCTACACCCAGTGCGTCTACTATTAAAGGAGTAGGAGACGATGCTGCTGTTTTGGATGCCGGAAAGCAAAAAGTAGTTGTTAGTACAGATTTATTAGTGGAAGGAATTCACTTCGATATGATGTATACTCCATTAAAGCATCTTGGATACAAGGCAGTAGTGGTCAATCTTTCAGATATTTATGCCATGAATGCTCGTCCGAAACACATTACCGTTTCGTTGGCCATTTCTAGTCGTTTTACAGTTGAAGCCTTGGAAGAAATTTATGAAGGAATTTTACATGCCTGTAAAGTTTATAACGTGGATTTAGTAGGTGGAGATACTACATCATCACTTAAGGGATTGATTATTTCAGTTACTGCTGTGGGTTATGCTAATGAAGAAAAAATAGTGTATCGAAATGGCGCTAAGGTAGGCGATTTGATTGCTGTTTCAGGCGACTTGGGCGCTGCTTACTTAGGGTTGCAATTACTAGAACGCGAGAAACGAATCTTCTTAGAAGATCAAAATATTACACCCGATTTAGAAAGCGAAAAGTATTTAGTAGGTCGACAATTGAAGCCTGAGGCTAGGAAAGATATCATTGATTTCTTTGAAGACATTAATTTGCAACCTACTTCAATGATTGATGTTTCGGATGGGATCTCTTCTGATATACTCCATATTTGTTCCCAATCGAAAGTTGGTTGTGAAATCTTTGAAGATGAACTTCCTATTGTAGAGGAAACTGCAGAACGCGCATTGACATTTAATTTAGATCCAACTACCTGCGCCATGAATGGTGGCGAAGACTATGAGTTATTATTTACTATAGATGAAGCCGATGAATCAAAACTTGTTGATGTACCGGGGATTAGCATTATCGGAAAAATTGTCGAAAAAGAAGACGGTTGTTTGTTGGTGACCAAAGGTGGTAATCGTGTAGCCATTACCGCACAAGGTTGGAATCATTTTTCATCTTCGTTCTAATGGAAACCCAATACCGCGTTATCGGTTTAATGTCGGGCAGTTCGCTAGATGGAATTGATTTAGCCTATTGTGTTTTTTGCAAAAGTGATACCGGATGGACGTTTACGTTAAAGCACACGGACTGTATCGAATGGGATGAGCCTATTCAACAAGAACTAAAGCGGGCTACTCAACTGTCTGGGAAAGAGCTATGGCATTTGCATTCCCGTTTGGGCAACTATTTTGGAAATAAAATTAATGCGTTTGTTTCTCGATATGCATTGCACCAACAAGTTGATTTTATTGCTTCACACGGCCATACGGTATTCCATTTTCCAGAACAACAGTTTACAACACAAATCGGTGATGGGGCTCAAATAGCAGCGGTAACTGGGATTCCTACAATTGTTGATTTTCGCTCAAAAGATATCGCACTGTATGGCAGTGGCGCTCCTGTTGTTCCTATCGGGGAGAAATTTCTTTTTCAGCGAAATAAACTTTTTCTAAATATTGGAGGCATTGCAAATGTTTCCTACCATAGCAATGATTCGGTTATTGGTTTTGATGTGTGTTGTGCAAATCAATTGTTGAATTATTTAGCCGGTAAAATGGATAAGCCCTATGATGAATATGGTGCTATTGCTGCGTCCGGTACCGTGCGACAAGATCTTTTGATGCAACTGAATGCCGTCACGTTTTTTGCATTGCCTTTTCCGAAATCTTTAGATAATGGATTTAGTTCAAACGAGATGATTCCAATTATAGATTCTTATTCGTATAGTATAGCTGACAAATTAGCTACTTGTTGTGAACATATTGCAATGCAACTGAATACAAGTTTGCAATTTGTTCAAGATAAATCGGAAGCGATATTTACAACAGGTGGTGGTGCATTTAATCGCTATTTACAGCAAAGGATAGAAGCACAAACTAACCGAAAAGTTGTAGTTCCTTCTGCTGAAATTGTGAATTACAAAGAGGCATTAATTATAGCATTCATGGGGGTTTTACGCTGGCGTAATGAAATTAATGTTTTGCAAACCGTAACAGGAGCAAAAGCAGATTCAGTGAATGGCGCTATTTATTATTGATTGAAAACAGAAGTTGTGGAGCAAATATTATTAACAGGGGCAAACGGATTACTGGGTTCTCAAATTGCAAAACGCCTTATTCGAAAAGGATATAGTGTTCGGGCTATTAAACGCAACAAAAGTGATTTGCGTTTATTGGGTGAAGACGTTCATAAAATAGAATGGATTGAAGGGGATGTTCGTGATGTTGTTTCTCTTGAAGCAGCTATGAATGGCGTTTCAACCGTTATACATTGTGCGGCTATGATTTCGTTTGTGCCTGAAGATGCAGAGGCTATGATGCAGGTGAATGCTCAAGGAACTGCGAATGTTGTTGATGCTGCTTTGTACTCTGGAGTAAAAAAAATGATTCATATTAGTAGTGTAGCTGCATTTTGCCGACCCAAAGGTGTAGCATTAATTGATGAACAATTAGATATTAAAGATTCGAAGGACAACTTTAATTACTTTAGAAGTAAGTTTTACGGTGAACGTGAAGCATGGAGAGGATTAGCGGAAGGGTTAAACGTTGTTGTTTTATGTCCTTCCACTATTTTGGGAGGAGGTTTTTGGGATATGGAGCCTAATAAATTGTTTGCTCAAATCCATAAAGGATATCCTTTTTATACAACCGGAGTGAATGGTTTTGTGGATGTACGCGATGTAGCAGATGTTGCAATGTTGGCGTTCGACAAAGACATTTCCGGAGAAAAATTTATTGTTTCGTCTGAAAATGTCTGCTTTAACGATTTAATGTGGATGATTGCCGATGCTCTGGGTGTTAAACGCGCCAAATTTAAAACCGGTAAATGGCTTGGTGCCATTGCTTGGCGGGGTGAGTGGTTGCTATCGAAAATTACAGGTAAAAGGGCTTTGGTAACAAGAGAAGTTATCGAAATGGCGATGTGTGATTTTAGGTATGATAATCGCAAAGTTTGTAAAGAACTAGGTTTTGTGTTTAGACCGGTTGCGCAAACGGTAAAAGATGTTGCGGCATTGTATAATACAGCATTGGAAAAAAAGTCCTCCTTTTCGTTTTTTAATTAAAGTATATCATTCACGCAAGGTATTTGATATAGGTGTTATTTATAATGCGTTTTCAATTGTCTTCAAAATGGCTGGTTTGCCCATATTTATTGGGCCGGTAGTGCAACTTTTTTGTAATTTTAGCGGTCTTAATGTAATACGTTTAATTATGAAAAAGTTCATCTTCTGCTGCTTTCTGTTGTGTGCTTTATTTGGTATTGATGCAAATGCACAAGTGAATAGTGCCGTTTTTATTCAAGAAGAAGCGAATACGCTTGTGTTAAAAGGCAGCGCAGATGATATGAATTTTAAACGACTAAAGCGGCTGGAAGGCTCGTATCAACTTATTGTTGACGATGTTCGGCTGGTTCGTATTCCAGCTGATTTAGGGTTAAGAATAGCACAACTTCAGCAACCTGAAAATGATGTCACGATTAAGTTAAGCGATCATTTAATCGTTAAAGTGATTTCAGTGCGTAACCTACAGCATCAACAAAAGATACCAACGGGGCAAACGATAATTACTAACCAAGCAATCTTCCTAAAATGAGTAAAACGATGTATAAATTAGCCCCGTTATGTTTGCTGTTCTTCTTTTTCAACTCGGCAGTTGTTGCGCAACCGTTAAATGACGACTGTTTAAATGCTACACCTATTGCTATTCCTGTATCAGGAAGTACTTGTGTAAATGGAAATAATATTGGCGCCACATCAACAACTTGGGGGTCAGCTCTTTGTGGGCAGACTACGTGGACCAATGATGTATGGTATACTTTTGTTTCGAATGGCACATTGAATACAATTACAGTAAAACCAAGCGGAAGTCCTGCAGCAGCTAGGCTAGGGATTACTGTATATACCGGGAGTTGTGGCAGTTTATCCGGACTTGGAACTTATTGTGCTATTGCCCCCAACAACCCCGATTCGGCAGTTGTTATACAAGCGTCAGCAATAGGTACTCAATATTTTATTGAGGTGAGTTCGTTTAATGGCGATGGCAATTTTCAGTTGTGTGTTAATTCCGTTACACCGCAGCCATCACCCGGGTCTTCTTGTGCAACTGCTTCAAGAGTATGTGCTTTAAATCCATTTACATTAGGTTCAGGACCTTCAGGTACAGGTGGTTATACTCCTGATTGCTTTCTTTTTGGAGCTAATTCATCAGTGTGGTATCGGTTTACTGTTGGAGTTTCGGGTACGTTAGCATGGAGTGCTACTCCAAACTTGGCAGGAACAGAACTTGATTGGGCTTTGTATGATATTACAAGTGCTTGTCCTGGATTATTCACATCATCGGTGGCTTGTAATTATAATTATTCTAATGAGGCTTCTAATCCTGTTGGGATGAGCACTTCGTCAGGCACTCTTTGTCCAACAGATGGTTTGGGTGGCGCCCCTGGAGAGTTTTGCCCATCTATAACGGTTACAGCCGGAAGAACTTATGCGATTGTAATCGATAATTTTTCCAACAATGGCTCGGGATGGAATTTTAATTGGACAGGAAGTACATTTGGTCTTGCGCCTACAAGTCAGTTTACCGCGAGTCCATCCTCAATATGTGGAAGTGGCGGTACTGTGAATATTACCAATACTACTATTGGTGGTACAACACAAGTTTGGAACTTTGGTGATGGTAGTGCAAGCTTTACAGGCGCTGCTCCTCCTGCACATAATTACACTGCACCGGGTACGTATGTAATATCAAATCAGGTAACCAACAATGGTTGTACTGATGTTAGTACCCAATCGGTACAGATTATTGCCAATCCTACAGTTACAGTAAATAGCGATACGGTATGTGCCGGCACTTCTGCCGTATTAACGGCAACACCAAGTAATACCGGAGGAACCTATAGTTGGTCTCCTGGGGGAGCAACAACTCAGACCATAACAGTTTCGCCCGGAACTAATACCACCTATACTGTTACCTACACATTATTGAGTTGTTCGGGAACAGGAACAGGAACGGTTACTGTTAATCCGAAACCTAATGCAGGGATAGACCAAACCGTAGTTTGTTTAACCACTGATGCGGCCACGATGGCTGCTATTGGAGCAGGTACATGGTCGACTTTGTCTTCAAATCCGGGAACAGCTATTATAACTACTCCGAGTTCTCCTACAACAACCATCACCAGTTTTAGTGTTGTTGGAACCTATAGATTTGTTTGGACAAGTGCTTCTGGTTGTTCCGACACGGCTAGTGTAGTTGTTGGAAATGCCTGTGGTTGTGCGAATCCGCCCGTAGTTACAATTAGTCCGAAAACCGCTGCTATTTGTGCGGGACAAACGCAAGTTGTTTCCGGAACATTCGGAGGTTCTGCTACGCAAGTATTCTATAGTAGTTCAGGGACAGGTACATTCAGTTCGCCATCAGCATCTGCTAGTCCCTTTAATGTAACGTACACACCAAGTACTGCCGATATATCTATAGGAACTGTTACGTTATATGCTACAACGAATAATCCCCTAGGGAGTCCTTGTCCTGTTCGAATCGATTCGTTTACACTAAATATTAATCCTGCACCAATTGCAACGGCAAGCAATACCGGACCTTATTGTGAAGGCGCAACCATATCGCTTTCGAGTAGTGGTGGAAGTGCTTATGCATGGAGTGGTCCTTCAGCCTATGCGAATGGAACGCAAAATCCTTCGCTTGCTAATGCAACAACTGCTATGGGAGGCGTGTATACCGTTACGGTAACTAGTGCAGCAACATGCACAGCAACAGCAACAACTACCGTTGTAGTGAATGCTAATCCAACCGCTACTGCAGCTAATTCAGGTCCTTATTGCTTAGGAACAACTATCGTTTTAACCGGAGGTACTTCAGGAAATACATACAGTTGGAGTGGTCCAAATAGTTACACCAATGCAACACAAAGTCCTTCTATTACCGGAGCAAATGCTAGCATGGGAGGAACGTATACCATTACAGTGACAAGTGCCGCGAATTGTACGGCTACTGCATCTACAAACGTTGTAATACTTTCTGCTCCTTCTGTTTCGGCAAGTAATACTGGGCCTTATTGCGAAGGAGCAACCATTGATTTGATTGGAGGTATAAGTGGTCTTGTTTCCTATGCATGGAGTGGGCCGAATACATACAGTAATGGCACACAAAGTCCATCCATCAATAGTTCAACCACTTCCATGTCAGGTGTATATTCCATTACGGTTACCGATGCTTCTTCGTGTACAGCCACCGCATCTACTACAGTTGAAGTAAACCCATTGCCTCAAATTGCAGCCACCGCCACAAATGCCGTCTGTTCGTCCAATAATGGTACGGTAATCGTAGCTGTAAATAGCGGAGGTACACCAGGCTTCAACTATACTTGGAGTCCTGCGAATATTGATAATGATACGATCAGTGGTTTAGGGGTTAATACTTACAGTGTAACTGTAACAGATAGTAAGAATTGTTCGGCATCAACAACAGCTAATGTTGGGTTAACAACTAATCCTGTTCCTATTACTTTAGATCGAATTGTAAATGTAAAATGCAACGGATTAAGTACCGGAGAAATTGATGTTACGGTTGGCACAGGTGCCTTGGCTTATGCTTATTTATGGACACCAACCGCACAAACCACAGAAGATGCAATAGGTTTGGGAGCCGGAGTCTATACCATAGTAGCCACGGATCAGTTTGGTTGTGTTGATTCCGCTCAGTATACAGTGACTGAACCAACAGCATTGAGTTTAGGCGTAGCCTCTCAAACAGACGCCACTTGCAATGGAGGCAGTAATGGCACTGCAACGTTAACTGTGTTCGGGGGAAGTGGGAATTATCAGTTTTTGTGGAATGATGCTTCTGCTCAAACATCTGCAACGGCAACAGGATTGGCAGCAGGTACCTATACAGCAACGGTTACCGATGACAGTGCATGTGTTGCCACTACAACTGTCACTATTGCAGAGCCAACGGCAATTACATTTGCTACCCCAACCATCACTGCTCCTTTATGCTTTAGAAGTGCAGATGGCAGCATTGCTTCATCTGCTTCCGGAGGAACAGGTGCAATTACTTATAGTTGGAGCCACAATTTAGGGTTGAATACTACGTTAGCTAGCCCATTGGATACAGGCGTATATTTTCAAATAGCTACCGATGGTAACGGTTGTAGTGATACCGCTTATTTTCAAGTACAAGATCCTACACCAATTCAGTTTAATGCTGCCACAGTTGTTGACGTAAATTGTAACAACGCAAGCGATGGAAGTATTAGTAGCACTGCGCAAGGGGGAACAGGAACATTGACCTACGGTTGGAACTTTGACCCTACTTTGAATTTGACCAACTTAGTGGGATTAGATACCGGCAAATATGTTCACTACGCCACAGATATCAATGGATGCAGAGATAGCGCGATTTATACGATTCTCCAGCCTTCTGCAGTTGTTTTCCAACCGGCTACAATCGTTAATGCGTTATGTAATGGCGGAAATGATGGCTCCATAACCTCTATAGCATCTGGTGGAACGGGAGTGATAAATTATAGCTGGAGCCACGATGTTACTTTAAATAGTTCTACCGCTACTGGTCTTACTGCAGGAACATATACGCAAACAGCCTCCGATGCTAACGGATGCAGTATTACGAACACTTTCACGGTTACAGAACCAGCCGTTATCACTTTTGGAATTCCACAATTGGTTATGGTAACTTGCAATGGAGGAAGTGATGCAACTATAACTTCTTCAGCGTCAGGCGGAACAGGTGTTCTTTCCTACACTTGGAGCCATGACGGTACACTCAATAACAGTGTGGCTTCCGGATTAACAGCCGGCAACTACAGCCAAACTGCAACAGATGTAAATGGTTGCTCCGTAACAACTTCGTTTACGATAACTGAGCCTTCTCCAATTGTATTTATCAATCCACGTGTTCAAGATGTGAAATGTCATGGGGAAAATACAGGAAGTATTCATAGCGAAGCCATAGGCGGAACGGGTAATATTCAGTATGGATGGAGCCACAACTTAGGACTAAATAGCCCTGATGCACTGAATTTGATTCAAGGTACTTATTACCATATTGCTACTGATGCAAATGGCTGTAAAGATACAAGTAATGTGTTTGTGGTGAATGAACCATCACAACTTACACTATTGGCCTTGGCTACACCTGAATTGTGTATTGGTGCTGCTAACGGAACAATTACCTCTACCGGAGGCGGAGGAACACCAAATTATACATATGATCTAACATTGGGCGGTGCCATTCTACAAACCAATAATACAGGTAGTTTTACTTCTCTTGCACCGGCAACTTATATCGTTGACGTAACGGATGCAAATGGTTGTGTAGAAATGCAAACGGCAATTGTATATTCTCAAGAACACGACATGTTTACGGTTGATGTAGACAGCACAAGTTGTTATGGTGCGCAGTATAAAGACGGTGCCATTCGTGTGGAAAGTCAAACGCTTTTGAATGGTCCATATCAATATTCAATTGATAGCGGTAAAACATATAGTTATGTTTCCGATTTCTATAATTTGAGTGCTGGTATTTATACTGTATTTGCCAAGAATAACAACGGTTGTGATACAAGTTTCATTGTTGAAGTGCCTGAACCACTCCCTGCAACATTATCTATTATTCCTAACGATACAAGTATTCGTATTGGTGAGCAAATAGGGTTAACAATTCAGTTGTATCCTTATCCGACAAGCAGTATTACCAGCTACCATTGGACGCCTGCGGCCGGCTTGAGTTGTGATGATTGTCCGAATCCTACAATGACGTCTTATCAGAAAAACAACACTTATTTATTGGAAGTAACGTATAGCAATGAATGTAAGGCCTCGGCCATTGCTACGATTAATGTTAAGTCTGATACTTCATTGTATATACCGAATGCATTCAGTCCGAATGGGGATGGAAACAACGATTTGTTTGAAGTGTATGGAAGAGAGTTAAAGACTGTGCATATGGAAGTATTTAACCGTTGGGGTGAAAAAGTGTATGATAGCATGGGAAATCCTTATGCTGCATGGGACGGAAAATACAGAGGAGAATTACAGCCGCCATCAGTGTATGTGTTTTCTGTTGAAGTAGAATACTTAAACACCAAGAAAGACAGACGTTCCGGGTCGGTTACGCTCATTCGGTAAAAGAATTGTATCATCGAAAAAGGCGCAATTTGTATTGCGCCTTTTTTTATGTGTATGCGTTAGATATTAATAAATCGCATTAGGGCATCATAGCGATCCTTCATGTCTTCGCGGTATTCATCCTCGTGATAGAAGCCGTTAATTTCGTAGTTATATCTTTCAAATGTGGCGATAATTGCAGATAGTTCGTTCGAGTTGGTTTTAATGGTAATGTTTACCTTCGCATTTAACTGATCGATGTTAGTATAACAGGCTAAAGGATAAACGCCATTGCTTTCAATAATTCTTACAATTTCGGTAAGGGAGAAATCTTTTAGCGGAACTGTAAGTTCGATAATACCCCCTTCATCTACAATCGAATTCAATTCCGAAAAGGCTTTCAAACAGCTTTCTGCAGAAATAACGCCTGCATAAACATCATCGCTATCGGTGAGCACAGGAACGATACGTACATTATATTCCAACGCTGCTTTCATCACATCAAAGAGGTGCGAAGATTCGTGAACATAAGGACGTTTAAGCGAAGTATGGATTTCCAATAATGGATCGTTCAGGTGTTTAAGTAAGGTGATTTCTTCCAACGAAATAATACCTACGTACACACCATTATTCACAACCGGCATTTGGTTCACGTTGAGTTCGTGCATGGCTAGGAGAGCCATCTCGCCTGTATCGGTATAGTTAAGCGGTTTTAAGTGATTCGATATGATTTCGCTGGCAATCATTATATACTATATACGCTAAAATGAGAAAATGTTGTTTAAATACCTAAGCTATTTTCTGCAAAAATGCTGCCATAAGTTTATTGAACTCTTCCGGACGTTCCATCATAGGCGCATGTCCGCATTTTTCCAAAATAGTTAACTCAGAATTAACGAGTAATTTCTTGAATTCTTCGCCTACAAACGGAGGTGTGATAGTGTCGCTTGCGCCCCAAATTAGATTACATGGAATAGTGATTTTATGCAACTCATCGCGCAAATTATGACGCACTGCCGATTTAGCAATGAAGACTACACGAATTGCCTTTTCTCTTGAGTTTACGATGTCATAAACTTCATCCACTAATTCGTCTGATGCTAATTCAGGATTATAAAACGTTTCAGCAGTTTTACGTTTGATATACGACTTATCGCTCTTTCGCGGGTATTGATCGCCTAACGAACTTTCGAACAAACCCGAACTGGCTGTGAGCGTCATTGATGCTACTTTTTCTTGTTTGCGAAGGGTGTAAAGTAAAGCAATGTGACCGCCCAAAGAATTGCCAATAAGGTGAACTTTATTATATCCTTTATGTTCGATAAATGCATCAATATAATCGACCATACCGGTTACACTTGTTTTGTCTAAATCGAGTGTGTATAAAGGCAATATTGGGATTACCACAGTATAGTCTTTACTGAAATAATCGGTTACATCTTTAAAATTACTCAGCGCGCCAAAAAGACCGTGCAAGTTCAGCATCACAGGACCAGAACCTACTTCAACATACTTAAACGCTCCTTCTTCTTTTATTACTAACGACATACAATGGATTACATCCAAAAATAGATTTATTATTAATGTATCAAATTATATTCTACACTTTTTCACAAAAGCTAACCAGTTTTTCAGTGTTTGCTCTCCATACTCCGATAAAACAGATTCCGGATGGTATTGAATACCACAGAGATAGCCCGAAGTATCGGCAATGGCCATCGTTTCACCGGATTCGGATGTGGCAATAATTTCTTGTGCTTTTACATCCGATAATAAGAGCGAATGGTAGCGCATAACGCGAATAGGGTTTGGGATATTTTCAAATAGGAAATGTTCGGTAAGTTGAATTAGGGATGTTTTCCCGTGTTGCGGTTGTGCCGCTTTAACAAGTTTGTAGCCTAGAAATTCTCCAATGGCTTGATGACCAAGGCAAATGCCTAAGATGGGTAATTTTCCTGCAAAGGCGCGAATAGTTGCAACAGTAAGACCCCCATTTTCCGGGCGTTTTGGGCCGGGCGAAAGCACTATGCCATCCACATGCATCGCTTTGATAGCGTCAATGGTTACTTCATCATTTTTTACAACGCTGCAATCTGCTCCACATACCTTCAATAAATCAAAAAGGTTATAGGTGAATGAATCGTAATTATCAATGAGCAGTATCTTCATGCTGTGTGTTGTCTTCCTTCAACAGAGCCTCGTATTTTGAAAAGGTATCTTTCAATGCCGGAACAACCTTGCCGCTGTATTCCATAACAGAAGGGGCAAAATTGGCGATATAGCTATATACATGCGATGTACTTCGTTGGGCTACGGAAATTAAATCCCACTTATTGCCAAACCAAACTAAAACGCACAACACATATATCCCTACAATTGAATGTACAACGCCTCCGGCAAATTGGTTAATGAAATTGAGCGAGAATGATTTTAGAATTTGTTCTAAAATCCAAGCCAATAGCCGCACAATAATTACTATCAAAACAAAAACAGTAACGAAGGCTAAAATGGATAGCGATTTTCCACTTAGGTTAGTGAGCTCTTTGAGGTACGACATGGCGATGTACGAGAACTTAACGGCTGCTGCAATGGCAATGAAATAGCCAATGAATGAGAATACAGAATAGATAATCCCCTTCGTATATCCCCACCAAAAGGCTACAGCTATAAAAATCAAAAAAACAATGTCGAAAATCATAAAACGGTGTTTTTAGATTAAGCCGGCAATAAACTTTTAACGGTCTCAGCGATGAGTTTTCCATCGGCTTTTCCGGCTAAAACTTTAGCCGCGCCCATTACTTTACCCATATCTTTAGCAGAAGTAGCTCCGGTTTCGGCAATAATTTTTTGAATGGCTTCTTTAATTTCTTCCAATGTCATTTGCTTTGGCAAAAAGCGCTCAATTACGGCTACTTCTTCTTTTTCAGTAGTAGCAAGGTCTCCACGGTTCTGCGCTTCAAAAATTTCGATTGACTCTTTACGTTGTTTAACCATTTTGGTTAGAATCTGAATTTCGCGTTCAGCCGTTAGTACATCGCTTGCTCCTTTCTCGGTTTTCGCCAAAAGAATACCTGCTTTGATGGCGCGCAATCCTCTCAGCGCAACTTGATCTTTCGCCAACATGGCTGTTTTAATTTCCGCATTTATTGTTTCTTCTAAACTCATAGTCGAATTATTTTTCGTAAAACTAATAAAACATTGGATTCGTTATTCATTTCTCATATTAGTATTAGATTCGAGTTGAATTTTTGAGTTAATATATCCATTGAATAAAAAAGTGTTTTATGAAAAATGTTACGATTGTAGGCGGAGGGTTAGTGGGTTCAATTTTATCGTGTTATTTATCGAAACGTGGACATCAAGTTACGGTTTTCGAACGCAGAGCCGATCCAAGAGTAGGGGAAGCTGAGCGTGGTCGTTCTATCAATTTAGCCTTAAGTGACAGAGGCTGGCGATCATTGGAAAAAATTGGGTTGGCGGAGAAGGTACGCCCTATCGCCATTCCTATGAATGGACGTATGATTCACCACTTGGATAATTCAACCACCTATCAGCAATATGGTAATGACGGACAAGCGATTTACAGCGTTTCGCGAGGCGATCTGAATAAGTTGATGATTGAAGCAGCCGATGCATTTCCGCATGTGGATTTTAAATTTAATCAGCGGTGTGTGGATGTGAATTTTGATAAAACAACACTTACTTTCGGTGATACTAAAACGAATACCGAAACGGTACATGAAGCAGAAACCGTTTTTGGTGCCGATGGTGCATTTAGTGAAGTGCGCTATGCGATGCAACGTACTCCGAATTTTAATTTTTCGCAGACCTATGAAGCTTATGGCTACAAGGAGTTACACATTCCTGATAAAGATGGATTGTGGCAGTTAGAAAAAAATGCATTGCATATTTGGCCACGTACAAGCTTTATGATGATTGCCCTTCCGAATATGGATGGCAGTTTCACTTGTACATTATTCGCCCCCTTGGAAGGGGAAAACAGTTTTGCTTCCATAAAAACAGATGAAGATATTCGTGCTTATTTCCAGCAACACTTTGCATCGGCATCGGAGTTGATTCCAACACTGGTAGAGGATTTCAGAAAAAATCCAACATCAACATTGGTTACTATACGCAGTTATCCATGGAATTACAAGAATGTATGTTTGATTGGTGATGCTGCACACGGAATTGTTCCTTTCTTTGGACAAGGTATGAATTGTGGTTTTGAAGATGTACAAGTGCTTGACGAACTGATGGATGTAAATGCCGACTTGGCCGACTTGTTTTCCGCATTCGGAAAATCGCGTAAACCGAATTCTGATGCCATTGCCACATTAGCGTTGAACAATTATATTGAAATGCGCGATTTAGCGGCCCGTCCGGAATTTCAACTGCGTTTAAAAATTGAGAAGCGAATTGCTGCTGCATTCCCTCAACAATTCCAAACCTCATACAGTATGGTTACATTTAGTGATAAGCCTTATGCTGTAGCATTGGAAAAAAGTAAACAACAAAGCCAACTGTTAGACGAAATTATGCGTCTGAATACTATAGCCGATACTTGGGAAAGTGATGAGGTATTGACTATTGCAAAAAAATGGATAGATGCGAATGCTTAAACGATATACTTTTTTGAGTCAACTCATTTTGCTGTTCTTGCCTTTTTTTATTCAAGCGCAGACTACAGAAGATGAGTATGCTATTCGGCATCAGTTGATGGTTCAGTTGAAAGGCGATGCAGAAATGTTGTTGAATCATTTGCCGGAAGATGCGTATATTAAGGAATGGCTTTCGCGCACCATGCGCATTGTGCTTTTAGAAAATCCTAAACGAAATTTTACGGAAGACGAAAAAAATCGGTTGGCACAATTGCCTGCTGTTGCTAGGGTTCAATATAATCATAAAGTGGAGAGACGAAATTTTACGCCTGACGATTTATCGACATTGCAGTGGAATTTGCAAAATACAGGCGGTGTGGGTTCTACATTAGGAGCAGATATTAAGGCATTAGAGGCATGGGGATTAAAGCATGATGTGGTTTCTCCGTATGGCGATTCCATTGTTTTAGCAATCGTTGAAGATCCAATGGATTTATTCCATAGCGATATTAATTACTTCATTAATTACAGTGAAATTGATAGCAATGGTATTGACGATGATGGCAATGGGTATGTTGATGATTATCGTGGTTGGTCACCCATCAATAATCAGCCTGCCTATAACGATTTATCTTATGATCATGGAATTCATGTATCAGGTATAGCTGCTGCACAAACGAACAACAACAATGGGATAGCCGGAGTTGGCTATGGAGTAAAGGTGTTGCCTATCTACGGATCAACTGACATCGAATCTGTTGTAGTAAAGGCCTATGATTACGCTATTACCATGCGCAAGTTATATGATGCTACCAATGGTTCAAAAGGCGCATTCGTGGTGGCTTCCAATTCATCATTCGGTATTGGACAGTATGGCGCAAATCCGATTAATTCGCCTATTTGGTGTGCCATGTACGATTCGATGGGTAAGGTTGGTATATTAAGCGCTGTTGCAGGCCCCAATGCCAATGTAGACATAGATGTGGTGCATGATGTGCCATCGGAATGTCCTAGTAAATTTGTATTGGCTGTAACGAATACTAACCGTTTAGATTTAAGACACGGTCAGGCCGCATATGGTATTGTGGGTATAGATTTAGGCGCACCGGGCACATCTATTTATTCTACAAAGCAAAGCAATACATACGGTTTACTTACCGGAACATCAATGGCTACCCCTCACGTATGTGGTGCTATTGGCGCATTGTATACGGTTGCTTGTGAACGATTATTTGATAATTATCTTTCGTATCCCGATTCTTTTGCGTTGGTATTTAAACAGTATTTATTGAATGGCACCGATCGCATTAACAGTATGAATCATTATGTGTCATCGAATGGCCGATTAAATTTGTACAAAGCCTTTTTGAATGTAAGGGCCTATAATTGCGACACTTGTTCGTTTTCGTACACCGTGTCTCGCAACCAAATTAATTGTGCTAACTCAGCCAGCGGAACTGCACAAATTAATTCAAGCGATAATCTAACTTATTTATGGTCGAATGGCGGAACTGCATCTTCCAAAACGAATTTAACTTCGGGCGTTTATACTGTAACTATTACGGATACTTCCAACTGTTCCGTTGAGCAAAGTTTCTTTTTTGATGAACCTCAACCTATCAAAATTAATGGAGTGAACGTTGTGCCAATTACAAATGGTAATCCGGGTAATATTACTGTTGTTGCTAATGCCGGAAACGACAAACTCACCTATGCATTGGATACAGGTGCTTATCAACCAGGTTATGTTTTTGCAACATCAGCGGCCGGTAATCACACCATTCATATAAGGAATGAATTTGGCTGTGTAGTAGATACTGTAATTACGGTTGGTATCGATAACGCAGTTCATGATTTAGCTTCTTTAAATGCCTATATTTATCCAAATCCTACATCATCGGTATTCTATGTTTTAATGGCAGAATCTACAAATGAATCTAGTTCTTATCGCATTGTGGATATGCAAGGGAAAACAGTGTTACAAAATAAGATGCAAGCTATTCAGCAGGCGATAGATGTTTCCATGTTAGAAAATGGTTTATATACCCTAACCCTTGAAAGCGAGAATAGGAAGCAGTTTCGTGCTATTGTATCGGTAATGCGATAATCTTACACGAAAAATTTCTTGTAAAACTGCATTGCATTGTCGTGCATAATTTTCTGTACTAAAACTTCAGGTGAATAGCCATACCACAATTCTTTTTTGAATTGAGTAGTTTGAAGATACTCAACCAAATCCTGTTGAAAAAGTGGCATTTTTGCTGAAGATTCATAAGTGTCCATGTGGGTAATTGTACCGTCAAAGTCGCTACCAAAGGCAGGTACGTTCCATCCCGATTTTTCGTTTACGGCCTTCACGATTTGAAAAGCATTTTCCCAAAACAGTTTACAATATTCCATGCGTTGTTTCTTCTGTTCAGCAATGGAACTGATTTGTTTAATGGTTTTCACACCTCCCAAATTGCCTCGATCCATCATTAATCCGATAATTCCTTCAGCCTCGTGGATGATTGCAATTTCCTCGTTCGATATATTTATACTCCATTTGTACAAGCGACTTCTGCGTGCTTTACGAATTACATCTTTTTCACGGATAGAACTTTCCATTGTACTGTATCCATTCATACCTGCATGGCTACTAACGATCGGAATCTTATCGTGTGGGTTTACAAAATTGTAATTACGAATGAATTGATAGTATTCGATTCGAGAAGCTACACTCATGTGTTTTGTGTCAATCAAAATTCGTTTGCCGTTTTCTTTGCTGAGTAATTGGCGAATCACATGCCAACCCAGCGGTGTGATGCCTTTGTCTTTTCCTTTGTTTTGATTAACAAGTCCATTAATAGGCGGTTTGAAGCTAGTTGCGTGTCCGGCCAATTGATTCCAAAAATGGTGTGCTAAGTTAATGGTAAATGGAGGATACTTCCATTTTTTTATTTTCTGAATGTTGCTTGTTAGCATTTTTTCTAAAGCATCTGCGCTCATCTTTTCCGATAGTGGAGTTCCTGTACCTAAGGCATGCGCCCCTTCTATGCTCATGATCCCTATGAGTGTATTTGCTTTCTTTAAAGCCTCTTCCAATTCCGAAAAATTATTGACTAACACGAATTCCTTTTTTTTGTCGGAGTTTTTTCCGATAGCATCTTCCACAAACTTATATTCCTTTTGAAGATCGGAGAAATAATCGTAGTGCGTTTTTAGGTGCACAATACTTTCCAAACTGAAGCCCGTTACCACTTGTTGAACAATATTGATTTTGTTTTTCCCAATCAACCATTTTGGAACATTGCGCATGTGTAGGAAACTTCGTTCAATAGGATAAAGTGAAACGTTAAAAACTCGTACATTCCCCTCGTCTAATGAATCTAAATTGCATTGCGATTCTTTCAAAATATGCTGAGAAATCGTCTTTACGCGTTCTGCAAATCGACTGTCAGACGCATGAAAAATTTTCTCCCACATTGTGTGTTTTGGTTTGGGAAATCCGGAATTAAAGGATTTTAGATTCGGATGACAGTGCAGGTCAATGCACAAATTTTGGTTGTTCATAGGATGTGTTTTTAGCAATTATAGGTTGACACAAGTTTACGTTAAACCATTTCCAAAACGGATTTATTTTCTGCGAAACGCAAGCGTTTATAAATCAATAATTCCTTTTTTATAAAAAATTGGCAAATGGAAGTAATTGCAATTATTTCTTTTCGGGAAGCTATTTCTTTTGTCTTACAAACTTCCTACCTTCGAAAACCCCAAAAATCTATGCTACAAAAACGTTGGACCATTAAACACGCAGATGCTGCAAAAGCAGCATTGTTGCAAGAGGCACTTAAAATTCATCCTGCATTTTGCCGCATGTTGGTAATGCGAGGTGTTGAAACTTTTGAGCAGGCAAGAGCATTCTTTCGGCCGGAATTGAATCATTTACACGATCCTTTTTTAATGAAGGATATGGATAAGGCTGTAGATCGGATTCATAAAGCCGTAACTGCAAACGAACGCATTTTAATATACGGAGATTATGATGTAGACGGTACTACCTCTGTATCGCTGATGGTGCTTTTCTTTCAAGACTTTTATCCGAATATTGATTTTTACATTCCGAATCGATATAAAGAAGGTTATGGTATTTCAACGCAGGGTATTGACTATGCCGAAGCCAATGGGTGTTCACTCATTATTGCATTAGACTGTGGTATTAAATCAATTGATAAGGTTGATTATGCATTGGCAAAGAAAATCGATTTTATTATTTGCGACCATCACTTACCGGGAGAAGAATTGCCCAAAGCATCAGCAGTTCTGGATCCTAAGCGGAGCGATTGTACCTATCCGTTCAAAGAATTAAGCGGTTGTGGGGTAGGTTTCAAGCTGATTCAAGCACTGGCGTTGCATTACAACTTACCTGAGGGAAAGTACTTGGATGTAATTGATTTGGTAGCGGTAAGTACGGCTTCTGATATTGTTTCTTTATCCGGAGAAAATCGCGTACTTACTTATTTCGGAATAGAAAAGCTAAATAAGAATCCATCGCATGGATTAAAACATTTAATTCGGCTTACCGGCTTAGAACGTAAACTGGATGTGTCGGATGTAGTCTTCTATATTGGGCCAAGAATTAATGCTGCCGGGCGAATGGATGATGCCAAACAAGCGGTTCGATTGATGATAGCCGATGAATCACCACATCATGCCGATCAGGCAGGGGAATTACAGAACTTGAACAAAGATCGACAAGAAGCAGATCGGGATATTACAGCCCACGCATTGGAAATTTTGAATACAAATGAAAACAACGAGTCGCTGAAATCCACAGTGGTGTTCAATGCCGGTTGGCATAAAGGAGTGATAGGTATTGTTGCTTCACGTTTAACGGAACATTTTTATCGTCCTACTGTTGTGCTTACGGAGCATGAGGGCAAGGTAACCGGCTCTGCACGATCGGTGAAGGGCTTCGATTTATATGAAGCGCTCTATGCTTGTAGGGAACAATTGATTCAATTTGGAGGACATAAATTTGCTGCAGGCTTAACGATGTTACCCGGAAAAGTAAACGACTTCCGAAACCATTTCGAGCGTGTAGTTTCAGCCTCTATCACACCTGAGCAATTGATTCCAGAAATAGAGATTGATGCGGAAATAAATTTCTCGGATATCACCCCATTATTCTACAAACTCATCAATGAATTTTCGCCTTTCGGACCGGATAATATGAAACCGGTTTTTGTTGCCAAGCATGTGAAAGAAACGGGTTGGAGTAAATTACTTAAAGACAGGCACATCAAATTCAGCTTAAAGCAAAATGGTGTAACACTCTCAGGTATTGGTTTTGATATGGCGCACAAAATGGAACTGCTCAAAGAAAATGAGCTTGATGTTGTGTTTCAAATCGAACAAAATGAATGGCAAGGCAATACGTCCTTACAGTTGATGGTAAAGGATATTAGAATAAGTGAAGCTCAGAAATGATGTCTATCTCGGCTCCAACCAAGCCTTTCTAATCTTCAATTGTCCTTCCGTTGCGTTATCGGCAAATTTCAGAATATTGTAACGTTTGTTTTCCGATTTAAATACCGGACTACTCAACTTCACTTTTTTGCTCTTGCCATTTTCCGTTTTTCTCAATACCTGAATAGTAAGCATGTCGCCTTCTTTTACTGTGGCAGACCAGTTTTCACGGAATGCTTTAAACGTAGCAGGTGTAATTTTTGTTTTGTTGATTTTCAAAAATTCATCACCTTCTTGGTAACCTAATTTTTTGCCAAAATCGTTCATGTTTTTTGTGCCGGCAACAATAAGTTTTTTGGTTTCCGGATTATAACCAATTTCAACCATGCCCATCGAAAATTGCTTCGCTACAATAACATTCTCATAGTTTACTCCGGCAAAATTCAAAAATTCTTTAAATGGAAGTTTTTCAGCTCCTGCTATGTAGCGATTTAAAAACTCGCCTACCGATGGGTTCGTTAATTTTGTAATAATGTCAAACAGTTCCCTGTCTTTGAACGGAGTATTTCTGTCATACGTTTTAGAAAGATCTTGAATTAAATTTAAAAGACCATATTGGCCTTTCGAATCTTGGAGTAGCTTTAAGTCGAGGCACATCGCAATCAAAGCACCTTTGGCATATACATTTGGATATTCCTTTTCGTATTTATCTAAACAACCTTTGCTTAATTCCGTAAATGGTAATGAATCGTTAAAAGCAAATTGTGCTTGATTCATTTTGTCGCGTATCACTGCAAGGAATTCTTCCTTTGAAACAAAAGCATATTTCACTTGAACGCTTTGTGCATGATATTCTGTTGTGCCTTCGTACAGCCACAAGTGTTCCGACATTTTTGGTTGATCGTAGTCGAAAAATTGAATCTCTTCGCTATGTATTGCTAATGGGGTAACAATGTGAAAAAATTCATGGGCAGCCACTTCATACAACTGAGGCACCAATTGTTCGTTTGTCATTTCAGGCATAAAATAAACAGAGCTATAGGGGTGTTCAAGCGCGCCAAAACCACCTGTAAGTCCATCGTGGTCAGACATGTAAACTAAAAATGAATAGTTCTCTACCGGTAGTTTACCGCCCAAATATTTTCCTTGCGCTTGCAATAAACTATCTAAACGTGTAGCAATGTATTTTGCACGTTGGCTGAATTTTTTGGAGAATACAGAAATCAATACATTGGATGTTCCCACTTTTACAATAGCCGTATCGGGAATGGTGTACATAATGGGATTGTCTACCGCTTCGTTATAGTTTTGCATTACATATACATCCTTAGTTGTGCTAGCGTCTTTATCGACAAGTGATGTGCTTCCAAAGAACTTTGCCGAGTGTTGCACGGTCAATTGGATAGGCGCTCCCATTTGGTTTTGGAAGTACCCTAATAAGCAGTGTAGGTTGAGGATATAAACTGAATCTTTTTCAATGTCGCTACCCGCGGGTTCAAAAATAGGATTGTCGAGTTTTGAATCGTATGAGTCGTTCATGTCGTATTCAATGCGACTTACACCTTTAGTGTTATCAATAGCCCAAGCATTAGGCCCACTGGTTTGCGTTTCGATTTTATTGCCATTGATATCGTACGCCACAAAGTGTTCGATGAATCTTCCATAATCGGATATCGAATAGGTGCCGGGTACAATTTTGGGGAAACTGAATTTTAGTTCTTTACTTTCTACTGCAGGCGGAACGAGTGTTACGTGTATTTGGTCGTTGGTTACATTATCTAACGAAATCGAATACTGATAGCTTTTCTGCGCAAATAGGAAAAGTGGAGAAAGCAGTAATAGTAGAAATGATTTTTTCATCAAGAGTTAAGTGGTTGATTATTGTTTGTAAAATGAATTTAATGATTTAGCTTTTTAAATAACTCCCACATATCGGGTAGTTTTTTTATTAACGCAAATTGTTTGGCTGCTACACGTGCTTCTTCAGCAGGTGTGCCGAGGTATGTCTTTCCGGCTTCCAATGATTTTGCAACACTTGCACACGCATAAACCACAACATTATCGCTAATAGTGATGTTTTTATTCACCGCCACTTTCCCGTAAAGGGTAACGTAATTCCCTATAACTGTGTTTCCGGCAATGCCTACTTGTCCGGCTATGATACAGTTAGCGCCAATTTTTACATCATGACCGATGTGCACTTGGTCGTCAATTTTAGTGCCTTCACCTATAGTTGTTTCACTTGAAACGCCTGCATCTATAGTACATCCGGCTCCAATCTCCACATTGTTTTTAATAACAACATTACCCGCATTGTGCATTTTTTTGTAACCATCAACAGTTCGTTTATAATAAAAGGCATCGGCTCCAATGGTAGTATTGGCGTGAATAATCACGTTGTCGCCAATTTCAGTATAAGGATAAATAACAGCAGCGGGGTGTATTACACAATTCTTGCCTATAGTTACCGATTTACCGATGAATGCTGAAGGGGCAATAAAAGTTCCATCACCAATTAGTGCATCGGAAGCGATTTGTTCAGCAGAGAGTAATGTTGGTCGATGTTGCTTTGCAAGATTGTCGTACACTTCGTAGGGCTGTTCACAATACAATAAAGTTTTGCCTTCCGGAGCGGCTATTCGTTGGTTAATCAGAATAACGGAAGCATTTGATTGTAACGTAGATTTGTAATACTTTTCGTGATCCACAAATGTTATGTCACCTTCCTCCACGTTATGGATTTCATTTAAGCCAAGCACCTGCTTATGTTCATCGCCAATTAACTCACAATTGTGGTCGAAGGCAATTTGTTTTGCAGTGGTCGGACTTTTGAACTTCATGTATTGAAGGTATAATTTTTAGGCAAATCGAGAATATTCTCCTAAAAGATTAGTCTTTTTTTACTTTTACGCATCCAAAAACTAAAACAGGTCAACTCATGAAAGAAACTGCACTTACCGCTGTTCACATATCTCTAGGCGCTAAAATGGCCGAATTTGCCGGCTATAATATGCCCATTTCGTATTCGGGAATCAACAACGAACACCTGCAAGTGCGCAATAGTGTAGGTGTGTTTGATGTGTCGCACATGGGTGAGTTTGTATTACGTGGTGAAAAAGCTTTGGATTTGATTCAGTTGGTGACCTCGAATGATGCCTCAAAACTAACGGATGGTAAAATTCAGTATTCATGTTTGCCGAATAACGAAGGCGGCATTGTAGATGATTTATTGGTGTATCGCTGGTCGGCCACGGAATATTATTTAGTAGTTAATGCTTCTAACATTGAAAAAGATTGGAATTGGATAGCATCGCACAACACGTTTGGAGTAGAAATGCAGAATATCAGTGATGATTTAAGTTTGTTGGCTGTGCAGGGGCCGAATGCCACGAAAGTATTACAAACATTGACCGATGTAAATTTAGGCGATATTCCTTACTATGCTTTTGCAACGGGAAAAATGGCAGGTATTGACGATGTGATTATGTCGAATACAGGCTATACCGGAGCCGGTGGTTTTGAGATTTATGTGTGGAACAAAGATGTAAAAGCCATGTGGGACGCTATTTTCGAAGCAGGAAAACCATACGGGATATTGCCAACGGGCTTAGCTTGTCGTGATACACTGCGTTTGGAGAAGGCATTCTGTTTGTACGGACATGATATTGATGATACCACTTCGCCTATTGAAGCCGGCTTAGGCTGGATTACCAAATTTACGAAAAACTTTGTGCATGCACCATACCACAAACAATTGAAGGACACGGGTGTGAGCCGTAAATTAGTTGGGTTTGAGATGGTGGACAGAGGAATTCCTCGTCAGCATTACAAGCTAAAAGATGCACAGGGTAATGCAATTGGCGAAGTAACTTCAGGTACACAATCGCCATCGTTGAATAAGGCTATTGGTTTAGGCTATGTGAAATCCGAATTTTCAGGAGTTGATACCGAAATATTTGTAGAGATTCGCAATCAATTGGTAAAAGCGAAAGTGGTGAAAACGCCATTCCTATAAAAAACTATGGTTTTGCAGAGAAGAGTTTAGAATTTCCAATTTAGAACTTATATTCGCAACCCGTTTCGGTCCTATAGCTCATTCGGTTAGAGCAACTGACTCATAATCAGTAGGTGCTTGGTTCGATTCCAAGTGGGACCACAAATTTAAAACTCAATGCCTTGTAAATAAAAAGTTTGCAAGGCGTTTCTGTTTTGGGGAACAACCAAAGAGTGCTCTATAATCAAAGCTCAGTAGGCTCTTCCGTTTTATTGCGGTGTTTCACGAAGTGTACTACACCTAACACCACTACAATAGGGGATGAAACCACAATGAATGAAATGGCAACGGCAATTGTTTTATAAACGAATTCAAAAACGTGTAGAATCATTCAACAATTTACAACTTAAGGGGATAGAATGCAAGTGGGTGTTTCAAAAGTGAATTTTAATGTTTCCGTAGTCTGTTTAAACATTGTCTTCCTTCACCCCATACCACCGATTTATCAAATCCAGCAATGGAGAAGTAAGCACTGTTGAAATGATGGCCACCAAAGTAAGTATCGTAAACAGTGATTCCGGTAATATACCAAGGTCGTAGCCCAAATTTAAGACAATGAGTTCCATTAACCCGCGGGTGTTCATCAAAACGCCTATGCTCCACGATTGATACCACGTTTTTCCTGTCATACGAGCAGGAATGGCAGTCCCTATTATCTTTCCGCCAAAGGCAAGGAGAAGTACAATAACAAATAATCCAATTAACTCCGGACTGTTCAATAAATTAACTTTGGTTCGTAAACCTGTAACCACAAAAAATAACGGTAAGAACAATACTGTTGTGAGCATTTCAATTTTGTGCGTTAGTTTTTCTTTTATTTTATTTTTTTCTGGCATAATAATACCGGCCAAGAACGCACCAAACAATGCGTGTATACCTATTACAGAGGTTATTAGTCCGAATAGTAAAAGACAAATAATCACCAACGAAAAAGAAGAAGGATGAATAATAGCCTTGTCAGAAAAATGGTTTTCTAAATAAGGTTTCACCGCAAAAATGGAAAACAATAATAGCGCAATAATGGCCATCACTTGATATATTGACGAGATAAGCGAATGCCCCTGCACGATGGTCGTAATGGCCGCTAACATTACCCACGCAATAACATCAACCATGGCCGCTACTCCGGTTACAAAAATGCCCATTGGCGTCTGCAACATCGAACGTTCGCCCAAAATGCGTATCAACACCGGAAAGGCAGTTACGCTCATGCTAATCCCTACAAACAACACAAAACTGAATTGTGAAGGATGATTCGGCTGGGTTTCATCAAAAATAAAGTAGGCGAAAATACAGCCTAAAATAAAGGGGAATAGAATACTTGAAGAACTCACCAATAAAGACTGTTTGGCTGTCCCTTTCAGCTTTTCCATATCGAATTCCATGCCTACAATAAACATAAACAAGAGCAGCCCAATTTGGCTTAACTGCTGCAACGTGCCAATAGATTCTTTTGGGAAAACAAAGCCAAAAGTAGTTGGGAACAATGCGCCTACCAGCGAGGGCCCAAGTACAATGCCCGCTATAATTTCACCAATAACGGCCGGCTGGTTTATGGCTTTAAATAAGAAGCCAAACAATTTTACTGTGCTCAAGATAACGAGCAACTGAAACAACAGTAATCCTGTATTATCGAAATGCATATGTGCGAATATATAAGAGTTTTGCAGTTTCAGAGAATGATAAAAATTAGTTCCATCCCATAGAACCGAAAACTGTGGGAAGTGTTTTTTTGAAGTTGTTCTTTAAATTGGATAAACAGTCCCTTCTATCGCTAGTAATGTATTTGGGAATACCGTTTGGCATTCATCTTTTAGTATTTCCAGGTTATCATACCGCGCAGAGTAATGCCCAATAATTAACGTGCCTACATTTGCTTTTTGCGCAATTGTTGCAGCCTCAATAGTGGTGGAGTGGAATGTTTCTTTGGCTCGAAAAGCATGTTCCGTGCCGAAAGTAGCTTCGTGGTATAGTACGGTTACGTCTTTAATTTGATCCAGAATAGGTTCGTGATAACAAGTATCGCTGCAAAAGGCATAGCTTTTGGGTTTGCTCGGTGGCAAGGTTAACTCGGTATTCAAAATTCGATTGCCGTTACCATCAATAAAATCCTCTCCTCCTTTAATCTTCGCTATCTCGCCAACCGGAATTTGGTATTGTTGAATTTTTTCCGGAAGTATTTTTCGTAAGCCTTCCTTTTCACGGAACAAAAAGCCTGTAGTAGGTATGCGATGTGCCAACGGAATGGATTCTACAGTAAGAAACGAATTCTCGAAAATAATAGCCGCTTTTTCGGGATGCACCACGTGAAACTCAATAGGGTAGCGCAATACCGTTTGTGCATGTTTGAAATGCGCGCGTATAATTTCTTCAATACCTTCATTGCCATATATATGCAAAGGCGCTTCACGATAATTCAAGTTGAAGGAGCTAATCAACCCCATCAACCCAAAAAAGTGATCGCCATGTAAGTGTGAAATGAAAACGTGATCGAGTTTAGCCCTGCGAATATTATGCTTCGCCATTTGCATTTGCGTGCCTTCTCCACAATCAATGAGGAAACCGTGACCGTTGTAGTTTAGGAAATGGCTTGTAGGATGTCGGTCGTATGCCGGAATCGCACCACTACATCCCAATATAGTAACTTCAAACTGCATGCAAATTAGCTGCGTAAATCTCTATCCAACTCCTCCATCATCACATAATCAATAGCTTCCGATAGGGTAGGAATAATGGTAAGGATAGATTCGAGCTGAGAAATTTTGACTAGCTTTTGAATGTGCGCACTTAAATTGGTTAATACAAATGTGCCTTCGTTCTCTTTTGCTAATCGGTTACCCACTAGCAATGCGCTTAAGCCCGATGAATCAACAAATTGCACATGCGATAAATCCAAAATGATGTTTTTGTATTCATCTTTTGCCAGATTCAACAATTCAGATTTTAGTTCAGGTGCATGGTTGCTCAATAACTTATCGTCATCTATTTGAAAAATGCAAAACCGCTCACGCTTATCTAAAGAGAATTTCATTATAACGAATTTTCTCAAAGCTAATATATAATCTTAGAAGTGTCAATAGATAGGTCAATAAAATATACAGATTTAAAAGCACGTGTAATATTTTATTTGCAAGATTGACAGAGTTTATGCTATTTTACCGATAACTAAGCTGTTAAACGCCATTTTGGCGGTTTAGCAGCTTTGGTTTAATAATTGATTTGAAAGCAATATGGAGGCAAAATTTTCACCAAAAGTAAAGGAAGTGATTTCCTACAGTCGCGAAGAAGCTTTGCGATTGGGACACGATTATATTGGCATCGAACACTTGTTGTTGGGGCTCATTCGCGAAGGCGAAGGGTTAGCCGTGAAAACAATGCGCTCATTACAAATCGATTTGATTCTGTTTAGAAAGCAAATTGAAGATTCGATTAAAGAAAAATCGTCTAAAACGGTTTATAATCCGAACTCTTTGCCATTAACGAAACAAGCTGAAAAGGTCTTAAAGATTACTGTTCTTGAGGCAAAAGTGATGCGTTCTGATGTGATTGGAACGGAGCATTTAATGTTGTCGATTTTAAAGAGTAAAGACAATATTGTTTCGCAATTATTAGCGCAACATGATGTAGATTACGATGTGTTTAAAGCAGAGTTAGACATCGTGCAAAACCAAATCAAAGCCGAGTTGCCCAACGAATCGGATGATGACTCATACGAAGACGAGCGCAACAAAGGTTCTTTCGGTAATGCAGGTGCCAAAAAAGGGGCAGCTTCAAAATCGAAAACGCCTGTGTTGGATAATTTTGGTCGCGATGTTACTGCTGCAGCTGAAGAAGGAACACTTGATCCAATTGTAGGCCGTGAGGCAGAAATTGAAAGGGTTTCACAAATTCTATCAAGAAGAAAAAAGAACAATCCGATTTTGATCGGAGAACCCGGAGTGGGAAAAACAGCCGTAGTAGAAGGCTTGGCACTTCGTATCATTCAAAAACGGGTATCGCGCGTGTTGTTCAACAAACGCATTGTAATGTTGGATTTAGCGGCTTTAGTAGCCGGAACGAAATACCGCGGTCAGTTTGAAGAGCGTATGAAGGCCATCATGACCGAATTGGAAAAGAATAAGGATGTAATTTTGTTCATCGATGAAATTCACACTATTGTAGGTGCCGGAGGTGCAACAGGTTCGTTGGATGCGTCTAACATTTTCAAACCGGCCTTAGCCCGAGGTGAACTGCAATGTATTGGTGCGTCTACGTTAGATGAGTACCGTCAGAATATTGAAAAAGACGGAGCTTTAGATAGACGTTTCCAGAAGGTAATTATCGATCCGCCATCTCCGGAGGAAACGATTGAAATCTTAACGAATATCAAAGGCAAATACGAAGAGTATCACAATGTGGAATATTCTAAAGATGCTGTGGATGCTTGTGTGAAATTAAGTACACGCTATATCACCGATCGTTTCTTGCCCGATAAAGCGATTGACGTATTGGATGAAGTTGGCGCGCGTGTGCATTTGAAAAATATTCACGTGCCCAAAAATATTGTTGAACTCGAAAAACAAATCGAGGACATCAAAGTAGAAAAAAATCAGGTGGTGAAGTCGCAGAAATACGAAGAAGCGGCTCAGTTGCGTGATCGCGAAAAGAATCTGTTAGAGCAATTAGATACTGCAAAAAATCAGTGGGAAGAAGATGCGAAAAACGCACGCTATCCTGTAGGTGAAGAAGATATTGCTGAAGTAGTGGCTATGATGACTGGAATTCCTGTAAGCAAAGTAGCACAGACAGAAGGTGTGAAGTTACTTTCTATGGGTACAGAGCTGAAGGGTGCGGTTATCGGTCAAGATGAGGCTATTGCAAAAGTGGTGAAAGCCATTCAACGAAACCGGGTAGGTTTAAAAGATCCTAAAAAACCTATAGGAACCTTTATTTTCTTGGGACCCACCGGAGTTGGAAAAACGGAATTAGCGAAAGCCATTTCAAAATATTTGTTTGACAGTGAAGAGGCTTTGGTGCGTATCGACATGAGTGAATACATGGAGAAATTCTCTGTGTCGCGCCTCGTTGGTGCGCCTCCGGGCTATGTTGGCTACGAAGAAGGGGGACAATTAACAGAGAAAGTGCGCAGAAAGCCTTATTCAGTAGTGCTTTTAGATGAGATTGAAAAGGCGCATCCGGATGTGTTCAATATCTTATTACAAGTATTTGACGATGGAATTTTGACCGATAGTTTGGGTAGAAAAGTGGATTTCAAAAATTCATTGATTATTATGACGTCAAACATCGGAGCTCGTGATTTGAAAGACTTTGGTACTGGTGTTGGTTTTGCAACCAAAGCAAAAACGGATAACAATGACGAGATGAGCAAAAATGTGATCTCAAAAGCATTGAAACGCACGTTTTCACCTGAGTTCTTGAACCGTATCGATGATATCGTTATTTTTAATTCGTTGGATAAAGACTCTATTTTCAGCATTATTGATATTGCTATGGCAAGTTTGTTGAAACGTTTGCAAACCATCGGCTATGATATTCGCTTAACGGATGCCGCTAAATCATTCCTTTCTGATAAAGGCTACGATCCGGCATTTGGCGCTAGGCCACTGCACCGTGCCATTCAGAAGTATGTAGAAGACCCATTAGCCGAAGAAATTTTACGCGCTAATGCTAAACCGGGCGATTTGTTTGAATTGGATGTAGATACCGAAAATGATAAATTGAAAACCATACATCATCCAGCACAAACGGTAACAAGCACAGAAAACGAATAATGGTTAAGACTTAATTCGATTAAAGTTGCTTTAAATGTGGGGGATACTCCTTCGTTTGATAGAATGCATTAATCTTCCCGCTATCTCAGCATTGCATGAGAATAAGGAAATGGATATAGCGTAAATAGGATAGGCGTGTTGTTTCAGCTAAAGGCATACACGCCTATTTAGTTTCTTTTAGCCAATTTTGGTATTGTAGCAACCCGAATAGATTTGCAGTAGATGCGCCAGAATTTTTTAGTTCTTCAAGCGTTTCCTTTTTAGCACTGATTATGTTTTTGGCAGTTACTTTCTTGAAAAAATTAATCAAAATGGCGTGTGTGTTATAGTTGCTTGATTTGATGTCAATTTTTTTAGCGGCTTGTTGTGCCATGTTTTTGAGCAGAGAATAATTCCCCATTTCGAGTTGAGTCATTAACTGCAAAATCAATACATCCGATGTGTTAGACATGTTTTGCTTGAGTACATGAAACGATTCGTTTAAACACATCCAGCAATCCAAATATTTTTTGTTGCAAAAAAACAATACCGAGCGAATAATATAATAGGCCCGTATTGCTCGCAAACCCGGAGCATCTTGTTTAGATTGCAAGAGTGTCAATACTTCTGCATTTGTTTCGTTCATGGCTTTCAAGCCTAAAGGATATTGTTCAGCCTCAATATAAATCATCCATTTTCGGATATTTCCCCATACAAAGGCTAAATTATAATACAGCATCATACTTCCTTCCGATGCAATCATTTCATCGCAAAAAGCAAGGCCTTCTTCGAATTGCTTCATTTCAACACAACTCAAAATATGGTTGTCGAATGCGGAAATTGTGTACAAAGACGAATCGTTGTTTTTTCTAAAATCTTTGGATAAGGAAACTCGGTTTTTTGTGAGCGTCATGAGTTCTTTGGAGTCGAAATGCAACAGGCTTATCCAATTTTGCACTTCCGATTTTTTAATTTCAGCACGTTTCGAATCCGTTTTTTTGAGTGCAATTTTTCGTTCGATTTGTTTGAATTCTGCCGGTGATATAGTGCTAATAGTTCTACTTTTGGCAAACCATTCCATACTCAGCAATTCCAATTCTGTAAGGTTGGTTTCCTGGCGAATGTTTTCCTCCATTTCCATCTTATAGGAATTCATAATTAGCCACATATCGCTTTTTTGATTGAATGTTTGCGAGGCTAGATCCCTTTTTATGCGCTCTAGGTAACGGATAATGGTAAATAACTCCATTTTGTGGCTCGTTTCAAGGGCTTTTTTAATGAGTCGTAACGATTCGTTGTAAAGTCCTTTTACGAGCATCAAATGAATCTTTTGTATTTGATTCAGCAATTGTATATGCGGATGATTATTCCGATAGTAAATAAGCATTGCATCGGTAATCATGTCTTTTAAATAGACTTTTGTGCGAGCGTAGTTTTTGAAGTTTTTTTTAAGTTGCGATTCATCAAAAGTATCTTGCTTTGCAATGGCATTAAAAACTTTAAGGTAAATGCTGTCAGTTGTTGTGTGGCGGGTTGCAAACTTCTTAAAGTATCCCTTTTCTTCCACGGAAAGAGAATGGATTAAGCGAAATAACTCATCAGAACCGATAGTACGTGCCATGCTGCGTTTATTGATGAATAACAAAAGGAATGTCAAATTAAAGTTAACAATCTTGCTCTTAAAATTAATTCTGGCGGAAGAGTCAATACCATGCGATTTGTAATAATTGAGCTATTTACATTAAAGGAATAGTGTTCTAATAGATAAATTTAAACTAATATATTTTACACTAAACAAGTAAATCAATAGTTACAGGGTAAAACGCCTGTGTTTTTTTGAATTAAAAAATAATACGCTACAGCATGAAAAATAATACGCCCAACTCAAAAGCCAATGCATTATTAAACTTGAAAATGCTCTTGTTTCTTGTGTGTTTTGGATTATACCTAACACCTTCTTTTGCACAATTTGGCGCATCCCCATGGATTGCTCCTAATGGTACATATACAGTACCTGCCGGAGTAACAAGTATTACTGTTACTTGTTATGGTGGTGGTGGAGCTGGTGGTGGAGCACGATCTACCGACAGAAATGGAGGTGGTGGAGGCGGTGGGGCATGTGTAACCGTATCTAGTTTTCCTGTTTCACCGGGTAACCAGATAACGGTGTCTGTTGGTGCCGGTGGTACCGGTGTGTCTCAGGCATCAGGTAATCCGGGTCTCGCCAGTTCTGTTAGTATAGGAAGCACTGTATTTGCGCGTGCTGCAGGAGGAGCAGGAGGAGCTATGGGCGCTAATTCAAGTTCAGCAGGAGCAGGAGGAGCTGGAGGTTTAAAGGCCAATAATATTCCTGTAAATGTAGGAAACAATGGTGGTAATGGAGCAGGAAGTAATCCTACAACAACATCTACCGATCAAAGTGGCGGAGGCGGAGGTGGTGCAGGCACAGCGGCTAATGGTGGAAATGGCGTAACTGGCGGTGCCGGTGGCGGTGGCGGTGCAACCGGTGGCGGAGCAGGAGGTACTGGAAGAAGCACAACTTCTAATAGTGGTTCATTGGGTGGTAGTGGAACGGGTTATGGTGGTGGTGGCGGTGGATCAACTGTTTTTAATACAGGAACAAGACCTGGAGGAAATGGAGCTGCTGGAGCTGTAATTATTACATATGGTCCTTGTACGCCTAGTACAGCACCTACAAGTATTACTGGGCCGTCAACGGTTTGCCCAGGAGTGTCAACTACTTTAACTTCTGCAGGCGGAACGTTAGGTACTGGCGATGTAGATGTGTGGTACGAAGGAGGCTGTGGCGTTGAGGCTTATTCGCAAGATTGGCAATCTCAGCCACATGGCGGTTTGCAACAAACAACTGTAAATTCTGTAAACGGAGTTTTGAACGTTACTTCTGCAGCATCAGGTAATGACCCCTTTATAACCATGTATAACCCTTCTTATTTGGGTTCGTTTGACCCAAACACATACAAATACATAAATGTACGCTATAAGGTTAATGCTGGAACTGCAGGCAATTGTGAAATATTTTTCACAAATTCTACGTTCACTGCTGCAACCGGGATCCAAGATTATGCTGCGGGTGCTTTAATCAGCGATGGGCAGTGGCATATATTAAGTATTGACATGGCCGCGGCTAATGCTGCAGCAAATGGGATTCCATTGGCTAATAATTATTGGAATGGAACAAATGCATCGGGCAATATCACCGGATGGCGATTTGATTGGGCTACCGGCAATAATGTAAATATGGATATTGATTTTGTTACACTTACCGATAGGCCTGTACTTGAATCGGGTCCATCCTATACATTTATTTCCCCCGCTGTGAGTAAAACATATTATACAGCAAGGCGTGGTGCATGTGCTGTAACAGCATGTGCAAGTCAATTGTTAACCATTTCTTGTCTTCCTCCGGATATTACAAGTATACCAAGTTCTGCTTGTCCGGGCTCAACAATAGCTATTTCCGGAACTGATTTGGGGTCAGCAGCAATTACTGTAAATGGACTGTCTGTAACTTCAATTTTATCCAACACGGGTACGCAAATCCAGTTCATAGTTCCTCCTAGTGCAAGTGGTACAACAGGTAACATAGTTGTGTCTACACCAGGAGGTTCCGATTCGCTGGGTACAATTACTATAAATCCCTTACCTACAATAAGTACTAGCGCATTACCCGCATCAGCAGCTGTATGTTCAGGTGTTGGCGTTCAACTTTCAGCATCAGGCACCTCTGCTTCTTATGCCTGGTCTCCTGCTACAGGCTTGTCGGCTACAAGTGGTGCTAATGTTACTGCAACACCTTCTTCAGGCACAACATATACCGTTACTGGAACATTAAACGGATGTACAGCCTCTGCTTCTATTCCGGTGACTATTGGACCCGTTGTAGCGGTTTCTGTTGTCGCCAATCCAGCATTTGTATGTGCAGGGGCTTCAACAACACTTTCAGCAGTTTATCAACCCTTACCTGCAAATGATTTAACAAACGGATTGGGAACATGGACTACTCAAAATCTTTCGAGCGGTGGTTGTCCGGGACCCGCACCTGCTGCATGGACTGTGCGACCAAGTAACTACAATTATGTTTATACTGTGCCAATTATTGGAGCTACCGAGACCCATATCATGAATTTTGGTGCCGGTGCCGGAGATTATATTCTTTCCAATGCCCAAGCACAATATGAGGGCCTTTGTTTCTCTACACCAACTACCGATACACGTTTTACTTCACCTGCATTTAGTACGGTAAGTTTTACGGGTGTTACCCTTAATTTTAGTCACGTATTTAGATTTGGGGATAGTGTATATAGTGCTTCCAATAACGAAGCATTTGTTGAAGTATCTACTAACGGTGGTTCTAATTGGACTACATTACAAGGCTACGGACAAGGTTATCAAAATATAGGCACTGCTTCCACAACAGGCTTTTTAAGCACAACAACAACGTATACAGGTGTTGCGGCTTCAATCAACTTAAATGCCTATGCGGGTTTACCTTCGGTTATGATTCGTTTTAGATACAGAACAGTTGGAGGGAATGATGGGAAATGGGCTTTAGACAATATCAATGTTGTTGGTGCACCTGCACCGGTTTTAACCTATAATTGGACATCTTCTCCTGCCGGTTTTACGTCTACTGCTGCGAGTCCTACACCTACGGTAAATCAAACTACAATCTATTCTTTAGTAGCCTCAAGTGGAGGATGTAGTTCACCACCTACACCTGTAACGGTTACTGTTCTTGGTTCATCGGCTGCACCCGGTGCTATTTCCGGACCAACAGCAGTATGTGCCGGTTCGAGTTACGTATATAGTATTGCAGCTATTGGTGGTGCAAGTACTTACACTTGGTCTGTACCGTCTGGCTGGAACATCACCGCTGGTGCAGGTACCACAAGTATTACTGTAACTACAAATAATAATAGTGGAAACGTAAGTGTTACACAAACCAATTGTACCGGTGTGAGTTTGCCAAGTGTTTTAGCCGTAACTTCCACCACATTGCCAAGTATTAGTTTTAGTCCGGCCTCACCAAGTATTTGTTTGGGTGGCACCGGAACGGTTGTTACAGCTTCATCAACAGCAACCGCTTATACATGGACGCCAAGCAGCGGTTTGAGTTCCACTAATGTGGCAAACCCCACCGCCAATCCAACAGCTACAACTACTTATTCTGTAGTTGGAACGTTGAATGGTTGTCCTTCACCTCCTGCTACAGTTACAGTATCTGTTAATCAGAACCCATCAGCTGTTACGGCATCTGCAAGCCCAACCTCGGTATGTGCCGGCAGCAATGTTAATTTGTCGTCAACAGCCAGCACGGTAACCAAAACACTATTCCAAGAAAATTTTGAAACGGCAAATGCGGCACAAACTAAACTCAGTACAACAGCCTATATTGGATGGAAAGACGCCACAATTTCCGGAACAAATAATTTTTTCTGGGTTTTTGATGCCACACGCTGTGGAGTATTGGGAGGTTCATATTCATTAGCCGTTAGTCAAACAACTCCCGCAACTTCCGGTACTATGCCTGCTTGGGCAAATGCTGCCGCTAATCATGTGGCATACTATGCTACTCCAATTGATGCAACAGGCTATACTCAACTTAAATTGAATTTCAAATGGAGGGCTTCCGGTAACTCAGCAAGTAATGGAAAAGTGTGTTATTCCTTAAATGGAACAACATGGACCGATTTCCCTACAACCGGAACATACAGAGGACAAGCAACCACACAAACTGTAACTAATTTGGATATTTCAGCCATGAATGGCCAAGCCTTTTATTTAGGCTTTCGTTCCACTACTGCTAACAATTTTTTATTGGGTAATGCTGCTCCTGCTTTCACAGTCGATGATATTTCAATTACAGGATTAACATCTTCAACGATAAGCTACGCTTGGAGTTCTTCTCCTGCAGGCTTTACGGCTTCAACCCAAAATGCAACCGCTAATCCAAATCAAAACACAACGTACACAGTTGTAGCTTCCGATAATACTGGATGTAGTGTTTCGAGTAGCGTGGCGGTAAATACCACAGCTCGTCCAACAGCAACATGGTCGGGTCCGTCAACACTATGCCCTAATGTTTCTGATTCTCTATTTATTCAATTTACAGGAACTGCACCTTATAATTTCACATATACAGTTGGAGGATCTACATTTAATGTTACCGGATTCAACACGAGTACCTTTGGTTTACCGGTAACACTTTTATCAACTACTAGTTTTGAAGTAACTGCCCTTAGTGATGCCAATTGTATAGCGCAATCAGCTGATTTAGGTGGCGTTAAAACAATAACAGTTCCTTCAAGCTGTTCGTTAACATGGGTTGGAGGAACAAGTACCGATTGGGGAAATGCATCCAATTGGTCTCCTTCTATTGTTCCCAATGCTTGTGCCATTGATGTTACGATTCCGGCCGGAACTCCAAATGCACCCACTATTTCCGGTTCAAATTATAGTGTAGGAAATGTATCTATTGCAAGCGGAGTGAATCTTACTTTGTCGGGCAATAACCTTTCAGTGTGTGGGAATTGGAATGCAGGCACTGGTGCCGATGCGGTTACTATAGGCACGGGAAATATTGTTTTCCAAGGGGGCACTGCCCATGCCATTTCAGGTAATACAACGTTCAATAAAGTAACATTAAATGATGCTGCCGGGGCAAGTCTTGCTGCCGGTGCAACGGTTGATATAACTGATCGACTCAATTTACAAACGGGTACATTCACAACCAATGCTGGGGTATTAACGTTCAAAAGCGCATCCGCTTCGCAGTGTGCAACCATAGATCATTTCACGGCAGGTTATAATGGTACTATTGTTGGTGCTATTTATGCAGAACGATACGTACCCGTTGGTGGTAGCAATCAACATTACATCAGTTCTCCTATCGATAATCTATCATTGACACAATTTGGAGCTAGCGGAGCATCTGGATTTGTTATTCCTACAACCAACCCAACTGCGATGAAACGCAATTGCAAGCCGGAAGCCCATACGGCACAGTTTTCCAATTCCACGAAGATCAGGCAGGTGTTTGTGCTTTGAAAGGATGGGAAGTGAAAGCAGGAGGAACTGCCGACAATGCCAGAGGTTATTCGGCTTACTTGACTGGATTAACGCAGTTAACTGTAAATGGAAGTGCGCAATTAGCCAATAGCGTAGCAGTTTCCGGCTTATCAAATACCGGATGGTCAAATCATACCACACTCCAAGGCCGATTGCAAAGCAGTGGATGGAATTTAATTGGGAATCCTTACTTAGCCAATTTAGATTTGAGCACACATGCTGGGTTCGATAATCAAGTGCAAGTATGGGTAACATCGGGTCCATATGCAGGTACTTACCAAGCGAGTTTAATGGGTTCAAGTGCAACCATTGCCCCTTTCCAAGGATTTATGGTGCATAAAACAGCTGTTGGAAGTACTTCGTTTACGATTGCAAAATCGGAGTGTTCTAATAATCCACAACAATTTTTCAAAGCGAATGATAGTGAATTGGAAGTGGTATTATCGGGCAATGGCTTTAACGACAAAACAACTGTTTTGTTCAATACCGATGCAACACCTGCTTTTGATCCGGCATTTGATGCCAATAAGATTCATAGCAAATTAGGGCAGCCAACACTTTATACACTTGAGTCTTCTAATGCACATTTAGCGATCAATACTTACCCTTCTGTTGCGCAAACAGTAGCTGTGCCATTGAGTTTGGAGCCCGGTAAAAATGGGCAATACAGTCTTTCTTTCGACAAGATAAACACCTTCGATCCAACACAATTTATTTTCTTGGAAGATAAAAAAACTGGTGGAGCTTGGGTGAATGTTCGCAGTCAACCGAATTATACTTTCCAAGCCTTAACAACTGATAATTGGGATCGATTTGTGTTGCATTTTACACCTGCATTAAGTGTAGTAACGGAAGATGCTGTTTGTGATCAAAACGGAACAATAGCGTTGAGTCAATTGGGAACTGCTGATTGGACCTTTGTTGTAGATGATGCAAAAGGAAGCACTGTGTCAAGTGGTAATGTGAATGCCAACAAGGCTGCTTCAATGGCTCTGCCTGCCGGAGTGTATACGCTTACTTTGACCGATAAATCGGGATATACAACAACAAAAACAGTACAAGTAAATGGAACAACTGTTCCGGTAAATGCCGATTTTACTGTGCCTTCGTTAATAGATGCAGGTGTCGCAGTGCAATTGACTGATGCAAGCAATAATACTACTGCTTCTGTATCTTACACTTGGAATTTTGGCGATGGTACATCCATTGTGGGTGTTACAAATCCGGTACATACATTCGTTAATGCCGGCACTTATGCAGTGGTGCTTACAATTACTACACCTGAAGGTTGTAAAGCAACAATCAGTAAAACGATTACGGTACGTTCGAAAACTGCAACAGGTATTGATGCTACTGTAGAAAGTTCTGATTTGAATATTTATGCTGTGAAAGATAAAGTCTTTGTCAATTTTGAAAAGACTAAAGACAATGTGGCCAATATTAAAATCTACAGCATAATTGGGCAGGAACTATCGAATGAGATGTATTTAGGTAATGGTATTTATACCAAAAATTTGAATTTAGAGGCTGCCTTTGTAGTCGTAATAGTAAAGCAGAAAAACGCAAAACCGGTAACAAAGAAAGTCTTTATTACTAATCAATAAACCTTCGTTAGATGAAAATCTAAATGGTCGATGAGTTTTCATCGGCCATTTTTTATTGCAGTAAACGCACTTACTTACGCAGTTTTGTAATCAGAAACACAACAACAAACAGACTAGCGAAAGCTAGAATCGATAATGGATTCGCAAAATTGATGGTCCATCCAAACCCGGAAAATTTTCTGGGTGGGAAAATTCTTTTGTCGTTTTTATTGAAATAAAACAAGCCAAATTTCCAATTAGCCGGATCGTTAAAACCGTTGTCTTGATTGTCGGTATTCGAGTTGTTAGTATTGCTCATATGCATGAGATTTGAAAACAAATGTAATGGCTTAATATTTATCTTTCGATAACTTGTTTTGATTTAGAGGTGTACTCCAGCTATTTTTCGTTGAATACTCGAGGGAGTGTTCTTTGATTGTTTTGCAGTAAAACCAAGTCGCTTTTGCTCTCTGTTCATTCAAGTCCAAAAGTATGAAGCCATGACTAGTGAAGTCGTTGAATCGTAAATGCGGATTGGTTCTCTTCCCACGAAGAAATGAAGCAATCATTTTAGCAAAGCCTTTGGAGACTCTTGCATCTAAATTATGTGACGACATACTTGGGGTAACAAATTCTGCACCAATAACACCTTTGCCTGTTTTAGGGTCGTAGATGTTTTTGTTTTGTGGATTTTGGACTAAGTCAAAGGCCCACGAGGTATGGATGTCGCCCGTAATAACCACAATATTTTTGATGCCGTGCTTGTAAAAAGAGTCCATCATTTCTTTTCGTTCCACCGGATAGCCGTCCCACGAATCCATCAATCGAGCATGTTTTTTGGATAGCTTGTGGGCATCTAATTCTGAAAACAATACTTGATTACTGACGATTTTCCACTTTGCATTAGATTGTTCAATGCCTTGTGTTAGCCATGCGGCTTGATTTTCACCTAACATTACACGGTCTTTGTTATATAGATTAGGATCAGTAGGGCTTTCCAATTGTTTACTTCGAGCTTCAGCCCGCTCATCTAGCATAAAAATTTCTGCCAGTCCACCGTAATTGAGTTTGCGAATAATGGATTCTTCCGGATTATCGGCAATAGGTAACCATTCGAAGTATACTTTTCGGGCCTGCGCCTTTCGTGCTTCCCATGCACCTTCTTTGTCTTCTTGGTGATTTCCAGCGCCATCTTTATAAGCATTGTTGGCAAATTCATGGTCGTCCCATTCTGTTATAAAAGGATGTAAGCGGTGTGCTTCCATTAAATCTTTATCTAAACGATATTGCGCATAGCGCGAACGATAATCGACCAAACTCAAAATTTCAGTTTCGGGAATATGATTGCGCACTTGCGGTTTCTTTTTACTATTGGACACACCATACTCATATATATAGTCGCCTAAGTGAATCACAGCGTCTATATTGTATTGCTGGGCTAGAATCCCATAAGCATTGAAATAGCCGTGCTGATAGTTATTGCAACTTACAACGCCAAATTTCAAATTTGATACTTCTTTATCGGGTGCAGTTTTTGTTCTGCCTATTGCCGAAACGCCCAGATTTGTTGAGAAACGATAGAAATAATGTTGGTTGGGTTGAAGTCCGTCTACTTTCACTTTCACGGTGAAAGCTGAAGATGAATCGGTAGTTATAGTATTTGTTGCCACTATTTGCTGCATGGTGGTGTCAGTGGCTACTTCCCATTTTACAGCAATTGGTGCTATAGATTCCGGATATACCTTGGTCCATAGCACTACTTTTGTTTGTTCCGGATCTCCGGATGCAACACCAAAATAGAAAGGCTTTAATGCAGGATCGAACAACGATTCAATTTGCGGGTGAAATTGCTTTTGTGCTTGAAGTTGGAACGCAAGTACCAGTAGTGTGAATGCCGAAATCGTTTTTTTCATTGGCTTTTAAATTGATAGCCGCAAGTATAGTTAAGATGATATTACGAATGTATTATTTTCAATTTTCGGACAAACGGTTCTGTTCAACGGCAATTACTTATTGCCCGGCTCAAGTGTAATGGCAGGAAACATACGGATGGCTCCGTCTTTGGTTATGGCTCTAATTTTATATGCAGCACCCACTTTTGTAGGTAAGGGATAGCGATCTTCTGTTTCAACATACTCGAATTTGTTAGCGCCTTTAATCACTTGGATATGTCGAACATCAGAGAAGTTGCCCAATTCAGCTTGTGAACGGACAAGAATAACTTCTGCATATTGTTCAATATCATCCATCTTTAAATAGAGTTTCACTATAGGTCCTTTACGTTCTGCTTCTAGCGCATAGGAGTTATTGTAGTCTTTAAATTTATGTAGTCCGGGTTTTGTGTCGGATTTTACTGTTGTTGAAACTTTAGTTGCAGTATCATTTTTTGATGTTAGGGTACTGTCGCTTTTACTTGTAGTTATTGGCTTTGCACGGTTGGGGGAGTCTACTTTTGCAGTTGATAGTTTTATGTCTTTATTTGGAGGTGTTGTACTTTTAGGCGTACTGCTTGAGGTAACTTTAGTTGTGTCTTTGGGCTGTGTTTTCGGCTCTTCAAACTTTATTCCTTTTGATTTTGCAAGAAATGCTTTAAAAAGGGAATCGCTTTCCGTGTCGGTTTTGCCGTTTTGCGCAAAAATTACAGTGCTGAATGCAAAAATCAGGGTTAAGAAAAAAGCTTTTTTCATTGTTGGAGCAATAATAGAAAGAAAGTGTAAAAAAAGTCATTTTGTTTTTTCAGGCTGAAAGCCACAAAACACAATATCATATTTATAAAGAATAAATATAAAAATAAATAATGTGATGAAAATCAGTCATTTCAGCAGTTTTCAGACATTTTGCTATTGTTTATTTCAAAAGAATATGTCATCTTTGCAGTAGATAAAAAACGAAGTAAACATCAGTATTTTTACAAACGTCAACAATATCAAGTGTTTCATGTTTTTTATCAAATATGTTCTGGTTCAAAAATTATCAAAAACACATTTAATTAAATTTAAATTGATACTTTGGCACAGAATATGATATTAAATCATAAACAATAAAAAACAAACAAAATGGCAAACAATCAAAAATTCCAAGAAACGTTGAAACACTTATTATATGCAGGTGTTGGTTTCGCAGCTGAGTCTTCTAAGAAAGTTCAGAAAAATGTAGATGAGTTGATTAAAAAAGGAAAAATCAACGAGCGTGAAGGGAAAAAAATTGTTGATCAAGTGATGCACAATACTGAATTGAAAAGAAAAGAATTAGAAACTAAATTGAATAAAGTGGTTGACCAATACGGTAAAACCGGTTTGAATCAAATCACTTCTTTGACTAAAAAAATTCAAAAGTTAGAAACAGAACTTCAGAAACGAGTTAAATCTGCAACAGCTTCTGTAGGTGGTGCTAAGCCAACGGCTAAACCGGCTGCAAAATCTGCTGCTAAGCCTAAAGCTAAAGTTGCTCCTAAAAAAGCTGCTGCAAAAAAAGCGGTTGCTAAGAAAGCGGCACCGGTGAAAAAAGCAGTTGCTAAAGTTGCTGCTAAAGTTGAAGAGGCTGCAAAAGCATAAGTTATAGATACATTCCCCATTGGCTTCGGGCAATAGGGTTTGGTTTTGGTTATCAGAGGTCGTTCCTATCGGGGCGGCCTTCTGAATTTTTAGGATATCCCACTATTATTTTGCAATTAGAAATTTGCCATTAACTTAGACATCTCTAAAAAAAATAACATGGCTCTATCTGCATCTTACAAAGAAATTATCGATAACGCTGTAAAAGCAATTCACGAACGAATTTTTTTCGCGCAATATCCTGAACACCCAAAAGCTTATGGTGAGGATGCTCCAACAATAGGGTTAGAAGCCTATAAGAATCAATTAGGAAAACCATTCTCTGAATTGTTGCAAACTAATGCCGCATCGTGGATAGGTGAGGAGGTGTCTCCGTATTCCCTAGAGTCATTGGGAATCACGTATCCTGCATTTGAAGTGGATACTTTAATTGTGCGCTCGGGACGTGCATTCGCTGCATGGAAAAATGTATCAGTTGATGATCGAGCAGAGGTTTTAATTCTGGCACTTGAACAAATTAAAAATCGATTTTTTGAAATTGCGAACGCTACACAACATACTACCGGGCAATCGTTCATGATGTCATTTCAAGCATCGGGTCCGCACGCCAGCGATCGCGCATTAGAAGCATTGGCTATGGGTTATGAAGAGTTGACTCGATTCCCGGAACATGTAACCTGGGAGAAACCGGCCGGTAAATCTGTCATCAAACTAGAGAAAACGTTTAAACCTGTACCAAAAGGGGTTGGCTTAGTGATTGGGTGTTCAACCTTCCCAACGTGGAACTCGGTGCCGGGACTTTTCGCTACATTAATCACGGGCAATACAGCCATAGTAAAACCACATCCCAAATCGATATACCCAATTGCAATTGTTGTTGCCGAAATTCAAAAAGCATTACAAGCAAAAGGTTTGGATATTAATATTTGTCAGTTGGCAGTAGACACCCTCTCAAAACCAATTACTAAAGAGTTAGCGCAAAATCCACTCGTTAAATTGATTGACTATACAGGAGGTAGTGCTTTTGGCGCTTATGTAGAATCGCTTCCGGGTAAAGTTACCTTCACCGAAAAAGCCGGAGTGAATTCGGTTATTCTTGACTCAGTTTCCGATTTGAATGCAGTTACACAAAACTTAGCTTTTGCGGCTTCGTTGTACACCGGACAAATGTGTACTGCTCCGCAAAATATTTTTATTCCTGCCGGAGGTATTAAAGCTGGCGATCAAACCGTTTCGTATGATGAAGTGGTGAAAGCCTTCTGTGCCGCATTATCGGGTATTGCAAAGCATCCGCAAATGGGGCCGGGAACTTTTGGTGCAATTCAGAATGAGGCCACATTAAAGCGTGTAGATGCAGTAAAAGATATTGCCACTGTTTTATTGTCGCCTGAAACTATTGCTAATCCTGAGTTTCCGAATGCAAGAACGTCTTCTCATGTAGTATTAGAAGTAGATGCTAAAGATTTTGGTATCTATGAAAACGAATTGTTTGGCCCCATTGTATTAGTGATAAAAACAAAAAATACAGAGCACTCTGTTGAATTGGCAAAAGAAATGGCAGCTAAACATGGCGCTATTACTTGCGCAGCATATACTACAGATGCCGATACTGAAAAATTAATCGCGGAAGAAATGGAATCGGTGTTTGCTCCAGTATCCTTCAACTTAACCGGGGGTATTTTTGTAAACCAGCATGCAGCATTCTCTGATTTCCACGTTACCGGAGGAAATCCTGCGGGAAATGCATCTTTCTCTAACCCTGAATATGTAAACAAACGATTTGTTTGGGTGGGACACAGAAAACTGTAAATAATTGACAGATATTAAAAAATACATTAACTTGTGCTAGTATGAAGAAAAATCTACTAGCACTTTTTGTTTTACTCTGTTTCAGCGGCATACAGGCTATGGACGAGCAGTCAATCATCAAGCAACACTTACAGTTGGCGAATGGTTATCTCTCGTCCGATAACGAAAAGTCAGCTGAATTCGCCAATAAGGCATTATTGCTTTCTGAAAAAATTCAGTATGTAGATGGTCAGGCCGAAGCGTATTGGCTGAAAGGGCGTTTGAATTTCAATGCCGGTAAAATCAAAGAAAGCGGACAAGATTTTTTGAAGGCATCAGAGTTGTTCAAAAAAAGCGGGAATACGCAAATGTATGCCACGGCATTGAAAGACTATGCCGATTTTCTCCGCTCTTCCGGAAACTTTAATCAAGCACAGAAAGTGATTGAACAAGCATGTGCTATTTCTATCAAAATTAAAAATCAACGTTTACAGAGCGAGTGTGAAATATCGGAAGGGTTGATTTCTTTATCGCGAAATGATTTTGCAAAGGCAACCGGCCATTATCTCAATGCCATGAAAATTTCGGAAGAGGTAAACGATAATACAGGACTAGGTAATGCTTATTTGCAATTAGGTAATATTAATACACTGCAAGGTAACATTGAAAAATCGAACGAGTATTTTCAAAAGGGACTTCAGCTCAATAAAAAGATAGGAAATAAATTAGGCGAGTCGGATGCTGCATGTAATATTGGTTCAAACTATCTGAAAATTGGGAGTTTGCAAAAGGCCGAAGAGTATATCAGCTATTCGCTAAAACTTTCAGAAGGATTGAAATATAATTCTACCCTAGCCCTTAACCTTATGAATATGGGCTTTTTGAAAGTGCAGCAGAAACAGTATGCGGAGGCTGAAAAGAACTTCAAAGCATCGCATGCCCTGTACGAGAAGATGAACGATAACATAGGCTCCATCGATGTGTTGAATGCATTGGGTTATTTAAATTCGGTGAACAAGAAATACACCCAAGCTGAAGATTACTATAAACAGGCGAGTGTATTGGCAAAAAAAATTGGCTCGAGCAGCGCTTTACAAACCGCCTATGAAGGATTGGCTTATATTTATGAACAGAAAAAAGATTACAAAGGGGCTTACCAATATGCAAAAATGGGACGCCAAATCAACGAAAAGTTGTTTAATATAGATAATGCCAAAAAGGTAACACAATTGCAGATGAATTATGAGTTTTCTAAAATTCAGGAAGCACAGCGTATAGAACAAGAATTGAAAGATGAAGTGAATGCTGAAAAGAGTAAGCGTTTCCGCATTGCTATTGTTTCAGGTATTTTTGCTGTATTGTCGTTAATTGCCTTACTGGCCACAGCCACAATTGCATACAGAAAGAATAAAATTGCCAGGATACTGCTTGCAGAAAGAAATGGAATTCTTCAAATCCAAAAAGAAAATTCAGAGAAAATAATTCAAGGCGTTTTACCTGCTGAAATCGAGAAACGTTTGAAAACAAATTCTTCCGCTTCACAAGAACGTTTTGTGAGCGTTATGTTTGTTGACTTTGTTGACTTTGCGAAGAAAGAAAGTGAATTTGATCCTATGGATTTGATGGATCACTTAGATGTTACTTTCAAAATGTTAGACGAAACCACACGCAAATATCAATTGGATGCCATGAAAACAATGGTTGACGGCTATCTGTGTATTAGTGGGTTACATAATAATAATGAAACAGAAAGCTTAGATAATTTATTGAAAGCCGGATTGGAAATATTGCAACGGTTAAGCGATATTCAACAGAAACGTGCTGTAGATGGCTTGCCTTCTTTTGAAATGAAGATTGGTATACACTCCGGTAGTATTATAGGAGGGGTAGTTGCCGTTCGAACAGTAAGCGAAGATATTTGGGGAAAGACGGTTCAAATTGCTTCGGAGATTGAGAAGTTCGCTCAACCGAGTCAGTTGCTTTTAACCGAAACTGCGAATAATCTGAGTCATTCCTTCAAAACAATTCTTGTAGGAGAAGTTACGGTTATGAGCGATAAATATGTGAAGGTATATAGGGTAAGCTCTTCGGGCGTTGAGCTATCGGGAATTAAAGTGTCGAAAGATAATATTGATGAGGATGTAATGAAGCATCTCAATTGAAGCTAAAGCAGTGTTGTTTTCTGAACTTCTTTCAAACAATCTTCTAATCGTGTTTGTCCAATTCCTTTGATAATGCTATAGTTGGCATTTAGTCCAATTAAGTGTTGCTTAAATCGATTGAATAGTTCTATTCTATCGTGCGGATTTTTTCTTTGTTCATCGGCCACCCAAGGAATATCGGGATAGAGTAGTAAATACTTATTGGCTTGATGTTTCACGATAAATGCTTCCATCCATTCAGGAACTTTCCAATTATAATATTCCAACCAAATTTTGATCGTGATTAAATCGGTATCACAGACAATAGTTTTTTCCGTGGCTTCAGCATCTCGCTCGAGCTGCGCTTGTGTTTCGGCTATTTTAATAACATCTGTATAGCTGTAGTTGGTGCTATGTTCTTTCAGATATGTTCTTGCAAATTCTGGTACAAAAGCTGTATTGCAGAGTTTTGCTATTTCAGCACTGATCGTTGATTTTCCGGTTGATTCGGGTCCTAAAAAAACAATCTTAACTGACATGTGGAATTTGTATGGTTGTTTTTCGCCCTAAAATTAAGGGGTAGTTTTCGCGTATATGTCCGGCAGGAAAATTGAAACATACCGGATAATTTTTATCGGCAACATGTTCGAAAATAATTTCTTCCGCGTTCTTTCCGAAAGGTACTTCGTTGTCGTGCATGGCTGAGAAACCACCCACCAACAAACCCGCAAGGTGATCGAGCTTTCCGCTTCTTTTTAGGTTAATCATCATTCTATCGATGTGATACAATTGTTCGTCCAAATCTTCGATGAAAAGAATTTTACCGTTGGTGTCGAAGCCCGATTTAGCCCCTGTAATACTGTATAAGATAGATAAGTTTCCGCCAATGGTTTCCCCTTTCATTTCCAAACCTCGATTAAGTGGATGTGCCGGAATGGTGTAGTTAATATCTTCTCCGAAAATTATTTTTCCGATGTCTTGTATAGCCGCATCTTCCGTTCGGGAAAACAACGAGGGCATGCTAGCGTGAAGTGTTTGAACGCCTAATTGGTGGTTGATAAGCGTGTGTAAGTATGTTACATCGCTAAAGCCCACCAGCCATTTGGGTGAGCGAAGAAATTTGCTGAAATCTATTTGGTCGAGGAATCGCACCGTGCCGTATCCTCCACGTGCACAAAAAATAGCGCGTATGCTTTCGTTATCAATGGCTCGTTGAAAATCTTTCAACCGCAAGGCATCATCGCCTGCATATTGATGATGCTCCGCCCCAATGGTTTCACCCAATTCTACTTGTAATCCCCACTCTTCAATGAGGGATTTCGCGGTTTGAATATCTTCAACGCTCATTTTTCGGGCAGTGCTCAGTAGAATAACTTTATCGCCTTTTTTCAAGAATTGCGGAGCCAGTGTCATCGATTGAAAAATTGAAGTTTTAAAATATAATTAGCAGTTTAGCAAACTGACTGATTAATTTTGACAATGAAAAATTAAATTTCGCTTTTGAAATTAAATATAGTCGAATCTTAAATTCCACGAAATGATAAATACACCCAAACGATATACGGTTACTGCAGCATTACCTTATGTAAACGGTTCGAAACACATAGGTCATTTGGCAGGAGCTTATTTGCCTGCTGATGTGTATGTGCGATTGAAGCGTTTGCAAGGAAAGGATGTTGTCTTTATTTGCGGTAGCGATGAACATGGTACCCCCATTACGATTCAAGCCATCAAAGAGAATTGCACCCCCCAACAAGTGATTGACAAATACCATAATTTGGTGAAAGAAAGTTTTGCCAGCTTAGGTATTTCTTTCGATATCTATCATCGTACCAGTGCACCTATACACCACGAAACAGCACAAGAATTTTTTACTGATTTTTATAACAAGGGCTTGTTTGATGAGAAAGTAACCCGTCAGTATTATGATGAAGAAGCAGGATTGTTTTTGGCCGATCGTTACATAAAGGGAACTTGTCCAAATTGTGGGCACGACAGCGCTTATGGCGATCAGTGCGAAAAGTGCGGTAAGTCGCTCGATCCAACTGATTTGATTAATCCGGTATCGACCGTTTCCGGCAACAAACCTGTTTTGAAAGAAACAAAACACTGGTATTTACCTTTACAAAAATATGAACCATGGTTACGTAAATGGTTGTTGGAAGATCACGCCAAAGATTGGAAAGCCAATGTGTATGGGCAAAGTAAGTCGTGGATTGATGGAGGTCTTCAGCCACGCGCTATGACACGTGATGGCGAATGGGGCATTAAAGTGCCGCTGCCGGATGCAGAAGGTAAAGTATTGTATGTATGGTTTGATGCACCGATTGGATATATCTCGGCCACTAAACAGTGGGCATTGGATAACAACAAAGCATGGGAACCCTATTGGAAAGAGGCAGATACCAAGTTGATTCACTTTGTTGGGAAAGATAATATCGTCTTCCATTGCATTATTTTTCCGATTATGCTGCACTGCCATGGCGATTATATTTTGCCCGATAATGTGCCCGCCAACGAGTTCTTGAATTTAGAAGGGGATAAAATGAGTACGAGCCGCAAATGGTCGGTAGAGATGCATCAATATTTGGAAGATTTTCCGGATAAGCCGGATGCTTTGCGGTATTGTTTGTTGTCGAATTTGCCGGAGAATAAAGACAGTGAGTTTACCTGGAAAGATTTTCAAACCAAGAATAACAGTGAATTGGTGGCCATTTTAGGGAATTTCATCAATCGTGTGTTGGTATTAACCCACAAGTTTTATGCTGGTAAGGTGCCCGACAAAAAACCATGTGATGAATTGCAACAATTTTTGACGGAGCAAAAAAATAAAATTGACGAGGCGATTGATAATTATCGCTTCCGTGAAGGTTTGGCAGAAATGATGAATGTGGCTCGACATGGCAATAAATTGTTAACGGAGAAAGAGCCATGGAAAACCTTTAAAATAGATCCTGAGAGTGCAGCAGTAGTCTTGTACGATTGTATTCAGATTATCGCCAATTTATCGGTAATGTGTGAGCCCTTTATTCCGTTTTCTGCAGTGAAAATTCAGCATATGTTAGGTGTTCAAACTCCGTTTAATTGGGCCGATGTGGGTCGTGCTGATTTAATTCTTGGGAATCATCAATTGGGGTCACCAACATTGCTTTTCGAAAAAATTGAAGACGAAATTATTGACATGGAAATACAAAAATTGTATGCCAACAAACTAGAAATTGTAGCTTCTGAGGCCGTTGTAGTGCCATCTGTTGCGCCACAAAAAGCGGAGATAACATTTGATGATTTCGAGAAAATGGATATCCGTGTGGGCACTATTCTTACTGCTGAGAAAGTGGAGAAGGCCGATAAATTGCTGAAGTTGAGCGTTGATTTAGGTTTTGAAACAAGGACCATTGTGAGTGGCATTGCTGTTCATTTTAAACCGGAAGACATCATTGGTCAACAAGTTTCTGTTTTGGCAAATTTAGCTCCTCGTAAAATTCGCGGTGTTGATTCGAAAGGAATGATTTTATTAGCTGAAGACGAAAACGGCAAACTTCATTTTGTTAAGACAAAAGAAATTACGAACAATGGAAGTATAATCCGATAATTTTTGCTTTACTTTAAGGTATTAATTTAATAACACAAACTAAAATCAACTCAATGAAATCAAATTTCTACAAACTACTTTTCGGAGCAGGGGTGATGCTGAGTATGGCAAGTGTCCAAGCACAATGTGATGGGCAGCGCTATTTGGCCAAAATTTTCCCTAATGCGCCAACAAAAACCACGGTTACGTATTCAACAACTTCTCAGGCTATGGATATTTATGAGCCAGCCGGTGATGTAGCTACAAACCGAAGAGTAATTATTTTTGCACACGGAGGAAGTTTCACGAGCGGAAGTAAAGCAGAGCAGTTTATTGTTGACTTATGTAAAGAGTTTGCCAAAAGAGGATATGTAACGGCTTCTATTGATTATCGTTTAGCTACCGGTTTAGGTGCTTTAGATATGCAAGATTCTACAAAAGCATATCCGCACGTAATGCGCGCATTGAGCGATGCAAAAGCAGCTATTCGTTACTTCAGAAAAGATGCAGCTACTACAAATACCTATAAAATCGATAGTAACTTTATTGCATTTGGAGGAAACTCAGCAGGCGCAATTATAGCAACACACGTTGCTTATGTAAAGACATTAGGCGAGTGTACACCGCAAGTTGTTTCTGCTTTAAATGCAACAGGAGGAATTGAAGGAAACAGTGGAAATCCGGGCTACGGTTCATCAGTACAAGCTGTATTGAATTATGCCGGAGCTTTATTGGATACTAATATGCTTAATGCCGGAGATGTAGAGCCAATCTACTCAGCACATGGTGATGCCGATGGAACAGTTCCATACGCTAAAGGTCAGGTGTTGAATGGCTTGTCAAATATTGTAGTGTTTGGAAGTGGTGCAATGAAACCGCGTTTAGATGGACGTAGTATCAAAAATCAATTGCACACATACGTTGGAGCAGATCACGTGCCTTGGAGTTCAAATATGACACAACAGCAAGAAGTGGAATCAGAGTCTGCTGCTTTCTTATACAGTATTTTCTGTCCGAATTCTGTAGCTATTAGTGACGTGAATGCAGATAATCTTGCAATTGAGTTATATCCTAATCCATCTTCTAATGTAATTACATTGAAATCGGATAAAGCGATTTCCTCTGTAACCATTGTAGATCAATTGGGAAGAACGGTTTTAGTGAAAACAGCTGAAGGTTCAAACGCACAAATCACCATCAATAAATTAAATGCCGGTGTTTACTTTGCGAAAGTAACTTTTGCAAATCAAACGAATATCGCTACTAAGCGTTTTGTTGTTGAATAATTATATTTAACCATTGCTAAAAATGCCCGGGAATACTTTCCGGGCATTTTTGTTTTATAGCGGAAAATGAAAAAAAATGAAAAAATATTTTTCGTTTCCATTTTTAATTTAACTTTGTATCGCAAAGCACTTTTATGAACGAAAAAGAACAGTCTTTACAGCAGTTGCGCGACATTAAAATGATGATGGAGCGTTCATCGCGATTTATATCTCTCAGTGGACTTTCCGGGGTATTTGCCGGTATATTTGCATTGATTGGAGCTGCAGTATTTTATATGTACCTGAACACACAAATGGCTTCAGGTTATCTTTCCATTGCCGAGAGCCTGCCTGCAGAGGTAAGTATTGATTATCTTACCTTTGGGATACTTGATGCAGCAGTTATTCTTTTGCTATCGATTGGCTTTGGTATTTACTTTACCACAAGGAAAGCAAAGCGAGATGGTTTAACAATCTGGGATCGTAACGTGGGACATCTTTTAATTCATTTGTCTATACCTTTAATAGCCGGTGGATTGTTTTGTTTGATTCTATTGAGCTACGGGTTATTTGGTTTAGTGGCACCATGTACCCTTCTTTTTTATGGTTTGGCTTTATTGAATGCCTCGAAGTATACGCTCGATGAAATCAAGTGGCTCGGTATTTCTGAAATTGTCTTAGGCCTTGTGGGCTGCATTTACATAGGATACGGTATGACATTTTGGTGCATCGGTTTTGGTGTATTGCATATTGTGTATGGTGCGTTTATGTACTTTCGTTATGAACACAAACAACATTAATATTATATCGCTAGCGTGAAACATTTAATCGACAACATTAATAAATCCTTTGAAAGCCGTGTTCGGCTTGGGGTGATGTCGTCATTAATGGTGAACGAATCCATTGATTTTCTAACATTGAAAGCACTTTTGGATGTTACCGATGGGAATTTGGCTAGTCACATATCGGCATTAGAAGCAGAAGGATTCTTAATTGTAAAGAAGGAGTTTGTGGGAAAGAAAACGAAAACAAGTTACACGGCTACAAAATTCGGGAAACAAGCATTCATGAACCATCTGAAAGCATTGGAAGATTTAATCAAATCGCAGAAATAATTTTTTTTGTCATTATACTTTGAAATACAAAGCGCTTTATGAAAAATAAAAATCAAATCAAAAAAATACAAGCCATAACCGTGTTTTTTATGGCTGCCCTTGCGGTAAGCGGATTAACGGCTATTCCGGTAAAAACAGAAATTGTTTGGTTGCAAAATGCAGTGCCGGCATCATGGGGAACTATTCAGCAATTCCTATCGACCATTCGCAATGCACTATATAGTTGTGATGAGACAATACTCTATGGTTTCGATTGGCTTGCCTTTGCGCATGTGGTGATTGCCATTTTGTTTATTGGTGTTTTACGCGACCCGGTGCGCAACATTTGGGTAGTCGAGTTTGGCATGATTGCCTGTATACTGATTTTACCATTTGCCTTTGTGATGGGAAATGAACGTGGTATTCCGCTGTGGTGGCAGCTCATCGATTGCAGCTTTGGTGTATTTGGCATCATTCCGCTGTGGTATGTTCGCAACCTTATTTTTCAACTCGAAAAACGGCAACAAGAAGAAATGCGTTGTCTTATTTTTTAATTATTCGCCCTCTTTTATTCATCATATAAATGTAAAGCATGGAACAGTTGTACATCATCAAATAAAACAACATGTTAAACAACAGAACGCTGATTCTGATCAGCACAGCCGCTTTTTGCGGGCTTTTCTATCATCAATCGGATGGTATCAATTATCTTATTTTTAATGTGCTGCTTTTAGGAGCGTTACTAATGCGCGACAGCACGTTGCTTAAAAGTAAAAGTTTTCTAAGTATTGCTACAGCTGCTTTAGCGAGTGCTTTTGCTATTTATTGGTATGGAACTGATTGGCCGTTTCAAATGAATATTTTATCGTTATTGGCATTGGCAGGTTATAGTTATTCAAGAGAAAGTTCGTTGTTAGTGGCAATCTTTCATGGAGGCTATTCTTTTTTTGCGTCACCAGTAGTACATGTGTTTGATCGTCTGTTCAAAAGCGCAGATGCGCTGAAAACCAAAGAGAGTAGGCTATTTAAACGCGTTGTATTGTCGATTGTTCCGCTCGTTGTTGTTGTCATTTTCATACAAATTTACCGTTCCGGTAATCCCATTTTCGACAAATATGTCAGTGAACTGAATTTCGATTTCATATCGTTGGAATGGTTATTCTTCATGTTATATGGTGCTTGGTTGATGTTTGCTTTTTTCAAACAGTCAACTATACGAAAACTACAACATAGCGATATTGAAACACCTGACGCACTTCGAATAATTACAGAGGAAGAACATACCGAAAGTTATTTTGGGCAATTGATTCAAATTCCAAATGAAGTATTTACAGGTGTTTTACTTTTTGCATTATTGAATGTACTGTTGGCTTGTGTGAACGGTTTGGATTTTTACTTCGTTTTCTTTAAAAGCAAACTTCCGGAAGGAATATCGATTTCGCAATATGTACACAACGGAACAAATTCGCTCATCACATCCATAGTCCTTGCTTCGCTTATTATTCTTTTTTATTTCCGAGGCTATTTGAACTATTACTCGAAGAGCTCGTGGTTGAAAGGGTTAGCCTATTTATGGATTCTGCAAAATGCACTGCTCATTTTTTCAACTGCTTATCGTAACGGTATGTATATCGATGGTTTTGGGTTGACCCATAAACGCATTGGCGTGCTCATTTATCTGCTACTAACCATGATAGGATTGTTAACCGTTGCCATTAAAATTGCCCTCACCAAAAATAACTGGTTCTTGTTTCGCAAAAATGCTTGGGCAATCTATTTGACGTTAATAGTGTATGTCTTATTCGATTGGGACAGCATCATCACCAATTATAATTTACACCATTTTGAAACCGATAAAAAAATGGAAATCGATCAACGCTATTTGGTAAATCTCAGTCATACCAACCTTTCTACACTCTTTGAGTTTTATTTGGTGAAGCAAAAAAAGCTGAACGACAAAAAACAAGATATGGACAACGAATATAACGAAGACAGTTTCAGCAGTAGTTCAGGTAGAAGCAGTATGGCGTACACACAAGAAATTGAGCGTATGGTTTGGGATAAGTATCGTGAATTAAAAGCGGACTATAAAACGCACGACTGGCCTTCGGAGTGTTATACGAGGACAAAAAATCTTCGTGAAACTGAAGCCCTTATTGCGCAATATCAGTTAAAGGAAGTTTTACCCGTAAATCCTCGATAAGTTATGCGAAAAGAAAATCGAGTACGAACACTGTTAATACTACTGAGCCTATTTTGCTTTGTGATTGAATGCGCGCGGATCTATGAAAGCGGAAGAATCACATATGTCTTTTTACTTTGGAATTTATTTTTGGCTTGGGTACCTTATATAATTGGTACATATATGTCAACGACAAAACAAAACACTTCACCTCTAATGCAATGGGTTGTGTTTTTGGTTTGGTTACTGTTCTTCCCAAACACCACATACTTGATGAGTGATTTGATTCACTTACATCCGCAATGGCCTATTCCGCTTTGGTTTGATGCCTTTTTATTAAACGCCTTTGCTTGGAATGGCTTATTGCTCGGATTGTTCAGTTTGCAACACGCACATGTGTTTTTAAATCAACAACTTTCCCCAACACGCGCATGGTTCGGAATGATTGGGGTCATTTGCTTAAGTGGCTTAGGTGTGTATATGGGTCGTTATCTGCGTTTCAACAGTTGGGATGTGCTCGCTAACCCATTCGAAATTATTCAAACGATTTTTACGCAATTGATACATCCGTTTCACTATCACACGCTATGGCTGTTCAGTGCCGGATTTGCAGCTATTTTGATGATGAGCTATGTGCTATTTTATTATGCTATTAAGTCTAAACCTGAAATAGAATGAGTCTAAAAAATGTGTGGAGGGCTACTTGGTTTTCGTTTGCAGTAGGTTTTATTCTTGCAACAGTAGCGTTTGCCGGTATTTTCCTCTTAACGGATGAAATAAACAACTGTTATGATATTTATATCTTACTTTTTGTGTTAAGTGTAATGGGTGCAGTGTATGCAATTGTACAATTTAGTTTTTCTTTTTTGCTAAAAGCGTTTTTGATAGATAGACATTTATCGCCTAATGAAGTTTTGGGAATAGCATTAAAGCTTATGCTCTTTCTCTATGGCTTTGTATTCTTTATTTGTTGGGGCATAAGTGGTTTTAGTGCAAAAAAAGACGAGCTTTTATTTATTTCAGTATTCTCCATTCCCTATGTGATTAATTGCTTGATCTTTGTTGTGCGATTACATTATTTGTGCTGGAAGGATTCGAAATACAGTGCTATAATTTAATATTTGCCAAAATCGCAAACGAAATAAGCATCTTTCATTACAACATTCCGTCCACTTGTTGAAGAGCCAATATGGTGACGAAAATCATTGCCGAATGTATTTGTATTTCTTGTCCCTTTTTTTGTTCCTTTAAGGTATAAAGCATACGCCATGTTGTTGTCGATTTTTAAACTTTACCCAACCGATCAAGATCCGGTTGCCTATGCCATTCCGTTTTTCATTGTGCTTATTTTAATTGAGGCCTATGTAGGCTACAAGCAACAGCATCGCAATTACTTGTCGAAAGATGCAGCAGCCTCTATTGCCATGGGGATTGGCTCGGTATTAGTCAATTTTGTGATGAAAAGCTTAGCCTTTGGGGTGTATACTATTGTTTATGAATTTCGTTTATTCGAGATTGGTTGGCATTGGTGGAGCTGGGTGCTTATCTTCTTTGCGGATGATTTTACGTTCTATTGGTACCACCGTTTTGCACACGAAATTCGAATTCTTTGGGCTGCACATGTGAATCATCATTCATCGGTGGAGTATTCCTTGTCGATTGCCCTTCGTCAGAGTTGGGGTGAATTGTTGTTCAAATATTTCTTTTGGTTGTGGTTGCCAGTAGTGGGATTCCCACCAATGATGGTCTTTATGATGATTTCAATTAGTTTGATTTACCAGTTTTGGGTGCATACCGAGCTCATCCACAAGTTTCCGAAATGGATTGAATGGATAATGAATACACCTTCTCATCACCGCGTTCACCACGCATCAAACTATCGCTACCTTGATCGGAACCATGCAGGCATCTTAATTATTTGGGATCGAATGTTTGGTACATTTTCCGAGGAACTAGATGAAGAAAAACCTGTATTCGGCATAACAGTAAATATTCATACATACAATCCATTTAAAATTGCCAGCCACGAGTATATTGCCATTTGGCGCGATATACTTCGTGCCCCAACATTGAAAGATAAGTTGAATTACATTTTTCAAGCACCGGGTTGGAGCCACGATGGGCCGGATTTACGCGCCAAAGTGTTGAGAAAAACCGTTGCCGGAAAACAAAGTGCAGTCGCAACAAATTAGTTTTGTCTATTATTGCAAAAAATAATTGTGATGCGCTATTTATCTGTTGCTTTGCTTTCGGTTTTGCTGTTTGCTCAAGGTTGTTCATACAATCAACAGCCCAAAACTATAGTTGTCGATAACCAATTCAGCATGGTTGTTCCTTCATTTATGAAAGAAGATAAAGAGGTAAGACCCGGTTCCTCTTTCCAATATGCCAATCGTTACAGAAATTTGTATTCTACCGTTTTCTTCGATAAAAAAGAGGCTGTAGGGCAAACTATCGAACAATTTTATCCTTCGCAAATCCAAATTATCAAAAATGTATTGGATAAGCCTTTGGTTACTGATTCTGTTGGTATTACCATTGATGGGCAGCATGCTATTCAAACGGAAGTATTTGGTAAAATGCAAGGCGAGTATATTTACTATTCGCATTTACTAATTGAAACTCCTGATAAATACTACCAGGTATGCGTTTGGACACGAGGCGAAGATCGAAAATTAAAATATGCTAAGGATATTGAGACCTTACTCTACTCGTTCAAATTGGTAAAATAAATGTTCCGACATAAAGGCAATTCCCGAACATTTCAGCATAATGTTTCACTAGCTGTTTCACTTTCTTTGATTGCAGGAATGGTGAATGTAAGCGGGGTGTTAGCCTTGAAAATACTAACGACAAACGTAACCGGGCATTTCGCTTTTTTTGCCGAAGAAATTGTAAACGAGCGCTACAGCGATGCTTTCATTTTTGCTTTTTTTATTCTCAGCTTCCTTTTTGGAGCATTCTCGTCCGGATTGCTTATTGAAATTTCACAGCGTTATAAATTCTATTTTTCATATGCTGTACCAATGGTGATGGAAGTCGCTTTATTGGTTATAGTTGGGGTGTGGGGGAATCAACCTTTATTTGCCCATCATCCGCATTTTGTAGCCTACATTCTCTTGTTCGCCATGGGCTTACAAAATGCATTGGTAACTCAAATTTCTAAATCAACGGTACGTACAACGCATCTAACCGGATTGTTCACCGATTTAGGAATTGAAATAGCACAGCTTTTTTTCTATACCGATAAAGTCGATTCCACCCGACTTAAGCAAAGCGTATTCCTCCGACTTACAATTATAGTTTCCTTCTTTTTGGGTTGTATCATAGGTGGTTTTCTGTTTAGAGAAATACAGTTAAAAACAGTTTTAGTAGCTGCTTGTTTGTTATCAATGGCAGTTACTTTAGATAATATTCGAATTTACTACTATATATTCAAGCGAAAGGTAGTTTCGGCTATTGGGAAAGAGACAAAGCAAGCTGATAGTTAATATAAATCTACGTGTGTTTGTTGCTTTTTCTCAGTCGTTTACAAAATCTTTTCCTAAAAATTCTTTGCGATTCGATTTTCCCTATACATTTGCAACCTCAATTTTTATAAATGAAATCGTCCCCCGTGGCAGATGCTTGGTATTACCGCTTCTTATTTCATTTTTCTATTAATCTAATCCATTATGGCCGATAAGGATAATTTACATAAGCTGTCAGCAGCAGGTATGATGATAACACTTGGAATTGTATTCGGTGATATCGGAACCTCACCTATCTACGTTTTAAGTGCCATCATTAAAGGCCAACAACTTCGTCCGGAATTAATTTTAGGCGGACTGTCTTGTGTGTTTTGGACACTTTTAGTGATTACCACAGTGAAGTATGTCTACCTTGCATTAAATGCCGATAACAAAGGCGAGGGTGGGATTTTTGCCCTTTATGCTTTAGTGAGAAGGTATAAAGTAGGTTGGACGATTTACCCGGCCCTCATCGGTTGTGCTACTTTGATTGCCGATGGATTCATTACGCCACCTATTTCAATATCTTCAGCGGTTGAGGGTTTACACCTGATCTATCCTGAACTCGAATCGGTAGTGCCTATTGTAATTGTAATATTGGTGGGTTTGTTTGTGTTTCAACAATTTGGAACGAAAGTAGTAGGAGGCATTTTTGGTCCTGTAATGGCAGTTTGGTTTGTAATGATTGCTATTTTAGGCGGACATCAAATTATCCAACATCCACAAATTCTTAAGGCTGTTAACCCATATTGGGCCATTAATCTATTGACAAATGAACCCGGTGGATTCTGGTTGTTAGGTGCTGTATTCTTATGTACAACAGGGGGGGAAGCCTTATACTCAGATATGGGGCATGTGGGAAAACAAAATATTCGTGTGAGTTGGATGCTCGTGATTGTATGTTTGATGATTAGCTACTTTGGGCAATCAGCATATTTGTTGCATGCTTTTGAAACCGGAGCTAAAGTATCTTCTCCATTCTACGATATCATGCCGAAATGGTTCTTGCCCTATGGTGTAGCAATTGCAACAATGTCTACTATTATTGCCTCCCAAGCCTTAATTACAGGCTGCTTTACTTTGGTGAACGAAGCCATGAAATTACGCTTGTGGCCGAACTTAAAAGTGCTTTATCCTACTACACACCAAGGACAAATGTATATACCTGGTATTAACTGGTTTTTGTTTTTTGGCTGTATTGCGGTGGTATTGATTTTCCGTGAATCTGGTGCAATGGAAGCAGCATATGGTTTAGCCATTATGTTGAATATGCTCATGACTACCACCTTAATGGTGTATTGGTTGCTATTGAAACGCAAACCGAAAATAGTGGTCATTGGATTTGCTACTTTCTTTTACTTTGTAGAAGGAGCTTTCTTCATTTCTAATTTGGATAAGTTCCCACATGGTGGATGGTTCACATTCATGTTGTCGGTTATACTTTTTGGGGGTATGTTAATCATTTACAGAGCACGACAATTGCGCGCCAAACACATGGAATTTGTTGAAATCAAAGATTACATCGAACCGTTGAAAGACTTGATGAAAGATGAAACCATTCCGAAAGAAGCTAACAACTTGGTGTACTTGAGTATGGCCAACGATAGAAGTCATATCGATTCAAACATCATTTATTCTATCTTCCGTAAACGACCAAAACGTGCCGATATTTATTGGTTGGTTCACGTTGATATTTGCAGCGAACCTTATGGTGCTTCGTATTCAGTAGATCCAATTATTCCGGGACGTTGTTTCTTTGTACGCCTAAAATTCGGTTTCAAAGTAGAACACAAAGTGAATTTGATGTTCCGCAAAATTGTACAAGAAATGGTTGCTTCGGGTGAAGTGGATGAAATCAGTCACTACCCATCATTACGTAAATACAATATGCCGGCCGATTTCAAATTCATTTTATTGAACTCGCGTGTAGCTATTGACGACTCTCTTACTCCATTGGAACAATTTGTAGTGAAGGGCTATAGATTAATTAAAAGCATAAGTCTTTCTACCGCGGAAGACTTCGGTTTGGAGTTGACGAACGTAGAAGAAGAGAAAGTGCCAATCAGCTTGAAAACAGCGAAAGAAATTAAATTACAACGCGTTTAACTTTTCGAAGATTGTAGGTGCCATTCCAATAATCGTTCAATCGGTTGTTGAATGATAACGCCAATTTTACAACCATGCGATTGGGCTACTTGTCTCACTGTATCTGAAAAGTGATGAGCTATACTACCTACAAAAGAAACAGGATACGATTGATAATTCGGATAGCAACATACATGCTGTTTAAAGAATTCGTTAATGCCTTCGTACACTAATTGCTGAATATATTCCGTGTCGGGACTTTCCGACAATACCTTCGCAAATGAGGCTAGATAAACATTTGCATGTGGTTCTTTATACACTGCATGGAAGATATTTTCCTTCGTTACTTTATATTTTTCAACCAATAGTTTTTCTGTTGCTTTCGGAAGTTGGTGATATAAGAATGACGTCAATAATTTTTTGCCGAAGTAACTTCCACTGCCTTCATCGCCAAGCACATAACCTAAAGCAGGAACTACTTCTGAATAGGCTTTGCCGTCAAATAAGCACGAATTTGAACCTGTACCGATAATACAAGAAATTGTAGGTCTACCTACGTAAGTCGCAAAAGCAGAAGCTTCCATATCGTGTCCAACAAAAATTTCAGCATCGGTAAAAAAAGCTTTTAACGCATCGGCTACCACTTGATTTCTATCGGCACTGGAACAACCCGAACCGTAAAACACCACATTGGTAAATGTTCCGGCTACTGCCGAAAGTGTTTCGTTTTTCTTTAGTTCCTCTAATATGGATGCAGTAGAATGAAAAAATGGATTGAATCCAATGGTTTCGAAGCGATCTTTATTTACACTAATCCAATTAGTTTTGGTGGAACCCGAGTCGGCAACAAGTAGCATGGTTTGATTTTTTCTAAAATTAATGGATTGCACAAGAAAAAGAAACTGCATCAAGCTTGCCGTTTTTTTTTCATCAAATTGGATTAGGTTTACACCACTAAAACAATGGTGTTGAAGGCATTCATTTCAGACAGTATTCAGGAAGCAAAAACACTTCTCCAAAACGGGGAAGTTGTGGCGATTCCCACGGAGACTGTCTACGGACTAGCCGCCAATGCATTGAATGCCACTGCTGTTGCAAAGATTTTCGAGGCGAAAAATCGACCATTTTTTGATCCATTGATTGTACATGTTGCTTCAGTGGAAGAGGCTGGAAAATATGTGCAAGCAATTCCTGCTCCGCTTTTGCGTTTGATGCACACGTTTTCTCCGGGACCGCTCACTGTGTTGTTGAAAAAAAAGGATGTTATTCCGGATATTGTTACATCTGGATTAGATACAGTAGGTATTCGTATTCCAAATCATCCATTAACGCTTGCTCTTTTAGCAGCACTCGATTTTCCCTTGTGTGCACCCAGTGCGAATCCTTTTGGCTATGTGAGTCCTACTTCGGCACAGCATGTTTTCAATCAATTAGCCGATAGAATTCCATTCATATTGGATGGCGGGAAATGCGCTGTTGGTGTGGAATCCACCATTGTGGGAATGGAAAATGATGAAGTTGTGGTCTATCGTTTAGGCGGTATTGCTATTGAAGAGATTGAGCGCGTTGCCGGAAAAGTAAAATTTAATATTTCACAAGGTTCAAACCCAAAGGCACCGGGCATGTTGGATGTGCATTATGCACCTTCAACGCAATTGCATGTGGGTGATGTTCGAAGTTTGGCCACACAATTTCAAGTGATGCGGTTAGGCTTAATTAGTTTTAGTGATGCCTATTCAGACTTCCCATTTATACAGCGAAATATATTGTCGCCTACCGGTAATTTAAGCGAAGCTGCGGCAAATTTGTTTGAAGCCTTACGTAGTTTTGATGGAGAAAATATAGATGTTATTATTGCAGAAACTTTTCCTGAAGAAGGCTTAGGACGAGCCATTAACGACCGTTTGCGCAGAGCAAGCACAAAATAAAACACATGAACGAAATAAGCGTAAAAGAGTTAAAACAATGGTTGGATGAAGGCAAAGACTTTCAACTCATTGATGTACGTGAGCCATTCGAATACGAAATCTGCAATTTAGGCGGGGAGCTCATCCCAATGAACACCATCCCTGATAACATTGATAAAATAAGCCGAGATCGAGTAGTGGTGTTACAGTGCCGCTCGGGTGGTAGAAGCGGACAAGTGTTAAACTGGCTCGAGCAAAATCATGATTTCGGAAATCTCTTTAATCTTAGTGGCGGTATTTTAGCTTGGGCGGATGAGATTGATGGGAGTGTGCCGAAATATTAAGGGAGATTAAATTATTTACAATTCTTCTTCAATAGGGCGACTGCTCGTTGAGGCTCATTTATTACAGCATTGCCAAAATCTTTACATGCTTTTTCAGGTTGTTTAATCTTAAGGTAAAGTAATCCTCTTTTGCAATAAAGGTCTTCGTAATTTTTATCTAAAGCTTCTGTTTGATTTAAGTCTTCAATGGCGTTTAGATAATCATTCATCAATTCAAAAATAGTAGCTCTTTGATAATAGAAATACGATTTTGATGCATCTTTTCTAATGGCCAAGTTCAAATCCTTTAATGCGGGGCCTGTCTGTTTGAGAGAAGTATAACAATACCCTCTTCTATAGTAGTAGATTGCAATATTATTATTTCGCTCAATGGCTTGGTTAAAATAGTTTATAGCTTTCGTATATCTGCCCTTGTCCATTTCAATCATTCCTAATAAGTTATAGGCTATAGCATAATTCGGATTTATCTGAATCGTTTTTTGGGTATAGATTATTGCGGAATCAATGTCGTTTAAGTAATAAAACATATAGGCGATTTCGGAACACATTTCAAAATCATTAGGCGCTAATTCGAATCCTTTTTGAAAATAATATTTTGCACTATCATAATTCTCATTGTTAGAAAAAAACAAACCGTAAGAGAAGTAGGCATTCACATAATTGGGGTCTAATTGGAGAGCCTTAAAATAGTCATATGATGCCGAATCTTCACCAATGGCAGTTCTATAGAATCCACGTTTACCGTATAGTTTTGCATTGGATGGGTCTTTTTCAATAGCAGATGTTGTAGCTTTAATACTGTCTTTGTAATGTTCGTATAGATTCGATTCACTTCCTACAAAACAGTCTGTGTTATATGTGTTCTGTTGGCAGTATGTCTTTAATCCTAAAAGGGAAACAATTAGAAATAATAGGGGTTTTGTTTTTATTCTCATGAGCTAATAAGTGAAATTAACTTTTTTGATTTGCCATCTGCTCCTCCAAACTCACATTCGTATTGCCAGCTTTGGCTTCAATTTTACTCATCGCATATTCGCTTAAAGCCGTAATGGTAAACGAAGGATTTACGCCCAAATTACAAGGCATTATCGAGCCATCTAAAATGTAGAAGTTCTCGTATCCGTGCACTTTAAAGTTTTCATCTACCACACCTTCGGCTTTCGTTAGTCCCATCGGGCAACCTCCTAAAATGTGTGCCGTTGTACTCATGCTGAATAGCACTTCACTAAAGGCATTCATGGCTACTGCATTAGATTTTTCGGCATATTTATACAATGCTTCTTGTCCGATAGGAATATAACTCGGCACCTTTTCTCCCGATTGATTGTCGAACTTCAAACTGTTGCCAAACCACCCTTTTTTCAATTCCATTTTCATAGCGTTTGGAATGGATTGCATAATCAATAACACAATCGATTTTTTCGCCACATTGGTTTCGAAAAAGAAGCGAAACGAGTCGATAGGATGCAAGATCATATTCCCCAACATCTTTGCTGTTCGCACAAAACCATTGCCATCACCTGCAGCCATAACCCCTAAGCGCATCATCGCTCCACTGCCATCGGGGTATTTGCATAATTCGATGTGTGTATTTTCATCGGGGTTAAACACTCGGCTAATCGCTACACCATGATTTAGTTTCTCAGGCGCACCGCCCACACCGGCAATCATTTCACTGTTCGTTAAAATGTTTTCACCCAACTTATCCGATAAATTCGGTAGTGTTTTGTGAATGAATTTCTGCTCAAACAACAATTTCAAGGTGCCTAAAACTCCACCGCTTACTACTAATCCTTTTGAACGGAAAACCTGTTTGTTTTTTGTCACCGAATTCGTCTGACTTTCCGTATGAATCTGATACTCTTCATTCAAGTTTTCAATCTTCGTCACCAATGTTTCCGCAATAATTTTCGCTCCGAATTGCTGCGCAAACCACAAGTAATTCTTATCGAGTGTGTTCTTCGCATTTTCACGGCAGCCTACCATGCAGCCCGCACATTCTGTACATCCTTTTCGCATGGGCCCCAATCCATTGAAATACGGGTCTTTTTCTTTTTGCGTATCGCCAAAATAAACACCCACATAATCTACCGCCTTGTAGGTGTCGCCTCTGCCCATTTCATCGGCCACTTGTTTCAAGTATTTATCTTCCGGGAATTCGCGCAAATATTTCGAAGAGCCTAACATGAATTTTGCCTTTTCGTAAAAGGGCGCTAATTCTGTTTTCCAGTCTTTGATGTTACTCCAAATCGGGTTCGTCCAAAAGCTTTCTTTCGGCACCATGTGCGTGTTAGCATACACCAAACTTCCGCCTCCTACACCGGCACCGCTCAGCACCAATACTTCTTTGAAAAAATCCAATTTCATGATACCAAACCAGCGCAATGCCGGCACCCACAAAAACTTCTTCAAATTCCAATTGCTTTTCGGAAAATCTTCGGCTTTCCACCACTTTCCTTTTTCAATCACCAATACGGAATACCCTTTCTCGGACAAGCGCATAGCCGATACCGAGCCTCCAAAGCCCGAACCAATTACAATGTAGTCGTATATTTCTTCAGCCATAGCAGATAATTTATCTAAATGAAGATAAAAAGATATTGTTGTTTTCGATAAACATTGCAACTTTGGAGTTGTTTTAGATTAACTATCAACGTGAAAGAATTACACCACATCGAACCGCTCTCGTCTTGGGCCAAAAGTAAAGGTCATCCATTTATTGTGGCCGGCCCCTGTAGTGCCGAAACCGAAGCACAGGTGTTTGAAACAGTGCGTTCGATAGTGCAGTTCACCGGCAAAGTAAGCATGTTACGAGCCGGTATTTGGAAGCCGCGCACACGCCCCAATTCCTTTGAAGGTGTGGGTGCTGAAGCCCTGCCTTGGATTGTAGCTGCAGGAAAAGAAGTGGGTCTACCGGTAACCGTGGAAGTGGCTTCACCTGAACACGTAGAACTCGCGCTGAAAGCAGGCGTAGATGTATTGTGGATTGGCGCGCGAACAACCGTTTCGCCATTTGCTGTGCAAGAATTGGCCGATGCGTTGCGTGGTGTAGATGTACCGATGATGGTGAAAAATCCTATCAATCCCGATTTGGAATTATGGGTGGGTGCTATTGAGCGATTTGCCAATGTTGGACTCACGAAATTAGCGGCTATTCATCGCGGATTTTCTACTTACGAAAAAACTATTTATCGCAACCCTCCGATGTGGGAAATTCCTATCGAGTTGCGCAGACGATATCCGAACATTCCCATCATTGTCGATCCTTCGCACATGGGCGGAACACGTGATTTAATTCAACCGCTTTCGCAACAAGCCATCGACATGGGCTTTGAAGGCTTGATGATTGAATCGCATTGCAATCCCGATAAAGCATGGAGCGATGCCAAACAGCAAGTTACTCCTGAACGATTAGCGGCTATTCTGAGTCATTTAGTGGTTCGTCAATCGAAAGTAAGTGAAGATGGATTGCATGTGCTATCCGATTATCGAGCACGTATCGATCGCATCGATAATTACATTCTCGATTTGTTGGGCGAACGCATGGGCTTATCCGAAACTATTGGAGCCTTCAAAAAAGGAAACGATTTAGCCATTCACCAATCCGAACGCTGGGCGAAGATTGTGAGTCGCGCTATCGAAAAAGGTATTGCTGTTGGGCTCACCAAAGAATTTATTATCAAATTATTTCAACACATACACAACGAAAGTATTTTCCATCAAACCAAAGTGTTTGAGCAAGATACTGTTGCGAACGATCAAAAACCAAACTCGATATGATTCCCAAAACACCAACAGGAACAACCTTAAATTGCAAAGGCTGGGTGCAGGAAGCCGCACTGCGTATGCTTTTGAATAACTTAGATCCGGAAGTTGCGGAACGTCCGGAAGAATTAATTGTATACGGAGGATTAGGAAAAGCAGCACGAAATCACGAAGCACTTCAAAAAATTATCGCTACACTCAAAGTGTTGAATGACGATGAAACCTTGATGGTACAAAGTGGAAAGCCGGTTGGTGTGCTGCGTTCACACAAAGATGCACCAAGGGTGTTGATTGCCAATTCGAATTTAGTGGGCAAGTGGGCTACATGGGAGCACTTCCGCGAATTGGAGCAAAAAGGCTTGATGATGTACGGACAAATGACAGCCGGATCATGGATCTACATTGGCTCGCAGGGTATTGTGCAAGGAACGTATGAAACGTATTTATCGCTCGCTAATCAGCATTATGGTGTTCCATCATTGAAAGGAAAACTCAATGTTACTGCCGGTTTGGGCGGTATGGGTGGCGCGCAACCACTCGCTATTACCATGAATGAAGGCGTTGCTTTAGTAGCTGAAGTGGAGGAGTGGCGTATTAAAAAGCGAATTGAAACACGTTATATTGATGAATACTACACGAACATTGATGAAGCTATAGATCGCTCACTAGCCGCAAAAGCCAATGGAGAAGCAGTGTCTATTGGTGTGGTGTGTAATGCAGTAGAATTGTTGCAACGATTAATTGATAGAAATATTACGCCAGATACATTAACCGATCAAACTTCATCGCACGATGAATTGATTGGTTATTTCCCGGAAGGCTTAACCGTGGAAGAAGCGAATGCCTTGCGGGAAGCGAATCCTGAGGAATACATCAAACGTTCGCTCGATACCATGGCAAAACATGTGTTGCAGATGATTAAATTGCAATCGCGTGGTGCTGTTACGTTTGATTATGGCAATAATTTGCGTGGACAAGCGAAAGACAAACGAGGCATTAAAAATGCTTTTGATTTTCCGGGATTTGTACCGGCATTTATTCGTCCGTTGTTCTGCGAAGGTAAAGGTCCGTTCCGCTTTGTAGCATTGAGTGGCGACCCGAACGATATTTATGTATGTGATGAAAAATTAAAAGAACTTTTCCCGAATGATAAAGGTTTGTTGCGTTGGTTAGATTTAGCGAAAGATAAAATTGCTTTTCAAGGTTTACCGGCACGTATTTGCTGGTTAGGTATGGGCGATAGAGAAAAGGCAGGATTAGCTTTTAATGAATTAGTAAAAGAAGGAAAGGTGAAAGCGCCTATCGTTATTGGTCGCGATCACTTAGATACAGGCTCTGTAGCTTCTCCGAATCGCGAAACAGAAGCCATGAAAGACGGTAGCGATGCCGTTGCCGATTGGCCAATCTTAAATGCATTGATCAACACGGCAGGCGGTGCAAGCTGGGTGAGCTTCCATCACGGAGGTGGTGTAGGCATGGGCTATTCATTGCATGCAGGTATGGTGATAGTTGCGGATGGCACACAGGATGCGCATGTGCGTTTGTCGCGCGTATTGCACAACGACCCGGCTATGGGTGTGATTCGTCATGCTGATGCAGGTTACGAAATTGCGCAGGAAACCGCAGCAAAAAATGGATTGAATTTTTGATTCGGACTTCTCATATTGCTTCTATATAAAGCAATAAACCAGTAGTATCATTATAATGATTTTTATTGCTCCCGTATCCAACTGCAAATGTTATTATATCATTTTTGTTGAGTTGAATTGTCTGCTCGTAAGAAGCAACCGGATGAGAACCTGATATTGCATGAAATAAAGAATCTCCTCCATATCCTTCAATAATATCATCAAATATACTTTGGGCATTAAGTAAAATATGAACATCGGTAGAAGATAAATTGAAATGGATACCTTCAAAAGTTGCTTTTATTTTATACTTCCCTGAAGCCGGTACCATAAATCGAAGCACACTATACTGCCCACTATTGCTGCCTTCCATTACAATCTCCCCGGCTCTTGCTGCCCAATTATTTGATATGTCCTTTTGCGTTGAATCAGTCTTGTTTTGACCTAGGTAAGGATAGTATCCTGATTGTCCAACTGTCGGATGCCACAACCCTATTATATAACTTGTATCTGCGAATGTACTTAGTTGAAACTGTGTCATCGCAATGGTATCATTTTTTGAATAGCCTATTTGCCAGTTCCCACTAGGGTTTTTATCAAAGGGCAAATTTATGGAGACAATATTTACAGCCGGAATAAGAGGTTTGGGATTAATATCATCATCCTTTCTTTTACACTCGTTAAATAATAATAACAAGCTTAGAACGATGAGAATTTGATAATATGTTTTCATTCTAGCTATAGGATATCTTTAGATTTACTAATCGAATATACAACTAAATCTTACTGCGCTTATTGATATACCATTATTCAAATTTGCATAAATAGTATTATAAGTAAATTTCCTACGCACGAACTGCATCCAATACAATCTTGTTTTAAAACCGACTTTGAATTTTCGTCTTGATTTTTCCTACCACAGCATAAAAATAGTTGAGTTATTTTACAGCTTAATTTATTAAAAAATTGATGGTAATTGGTCGCTTTGTGTAACTTAGTGCAACAACATACATCAACGCTATGAAAACATATACCATCATCACAGGTGCCAGTAAAGGGATTGGCAAAGCCTTTGCCTTCGAATGTGCAGCGAAGAAAATGAATTTGATTTTAGTGGCTCGCTCTGCAGAGTTGCTTACCAAATTAGCAGATGAGCTAAGTGTTACAGGCATTGAAGTCAAAACCATTGCCATTGATTTGTTGGATGCAAAAGCGGCCGATAAAATTTTTGATCGCATCAAAAACGAGGAGTGGAATGTAAACATGCTCATCAATAATGCCGGCATAGGCGATCATGGAGCATTTGCAAAACAATCATTGCAACACCAACTCAACACCATGCAATTGAACATGAATGTGATGGTGGAAATGGCCTACCACTTTTTACATAACAGCGATAAAACACAAAAACGATATATCCTCAACACCGCTAGCACCGGGGCATTTCAGCCGGTACCGAACTTCAGTATTTACACAGCTACCAAAGCGTTTATTCTGTCGTTCACGGAGTCGTTGCATTTCGAAATGAAGCAACAACAAGTGCATGTAACAGCGCTTTGTCCGGGTGGAACAGAAACCGAATTTTTCTCGGGTTCAGAAAATATGCAAAAGGTGGTGAAGAAAAACCAAGCCTATATGATGCCCGCGAAAGATGTGGCCCTGCAGGGTTTGGAAGGTTTGTTGAAAAACAAAACCATCGTTATTCCGGGTCTGGTAAACAAAGTTGGGGCTGTTGCTGCACAGTTAATGCCACGAAAAATGGTAGTTTCAACGGCAGCGAAATTTTTCGACATTAAAGAATAGCAATACATACATCATGATTTCAACTAAAGCATACGCAGCACAGTCTGCCACAACACCCTTAGCACCATTCAGTTTAGACCGCAGAACAATAGGCGATAACGATGTACAAATCGAAATTTTGTATTGCGGTGTTTGTCATTCCGATATCCACCAAGTGCGCAACGAATGGGGCGGCTCTACTTATCCAATGGTACCCGGACACGAGATTGTGGGCCGTATTGTGAATGTGGGCAAAGCCGTGTCACGCTTCAAAGTGGGCGATTTGGCCGGTGTGGGTTGCTTTGTAGATTCGTGCAGAACATGCGAGAATTGCAAAGAAGGTTTGCAACAATATTGCGATGGCGGTATGGTAGGCACCTACAACGGCAAAGAAAAAGGCACAGGCGCTCCAACCTATGGCGGCTACAGCACACAAATTGTGGTAGACGAAAATTACACACTCAAAGTATCGGATAAATTGCCGCTGGAAGGCGTTGCGCCATTGCTGTGTGCCGGTATCACTACCTATTCACCGTTACGCCATGTGCAAGTGGGCAAGGGCCACAAAGTAGCGGTATTGGGACTTGGCGGACTTGGCCATATGGCCGTGAAGTTTGCTAAAGCCTTTGGGGCAGAGGTAACCATGTTGAGCACATCGCCTTCAAAACGCGAAGATGCACAGCGTTTGGGAGCCGATCATTTTGCACTCATCACAGACGAAGAACAAATGAAAGGTCTCAAAAACAGTTTCGATTTCATCATGAACACCATTTCTGTAAAACACGATTACAGTATCTATCTCAATTTATTGCGCACCAACGGAACCATGATTGTGGTGGGCATTCCACCAACACCATCCGAAGTGCCGGCCTTTAATTTAATTGCGAAACGCAGAAGCATTATGGGTTCGCTGATTGGTGGAATTCCTGAAACACAAGAGATGCTTGACTTCTGTGCCGAGCACAACATCGTAAGCGATGTAGAGGTAATCTCCATCGATAAAATCAACGAAGCCTACGAGCGCATGCTCAAAGCCGATGTACGCTACCGTTTTGTGATCGATATTGCATCGTTGAAGTAAATGAATTGGGCGTGCCCGCTAGGAAGCGGACCGGGTGTTGCGTTGTAATCTCCGCTACTAGGAAGTAGCGGAGGATTTCCACTTCACCCCCTCACGCGGCATAGCGGTTCATTGTAAAATTTCTTGTCATGCTGATGAAAGGCTGCATCTATAAGCTATTCGAGAAGTTGAGTGCTTTCGGGTGTTTCCACCCGACTGTTGCGTTGTTTTTTTTCTTAGTAAACAACGAAAAGAGGTGATTGTTGGTCAGGCGACTACAGGTGTTTGGAAGAAATATTTTCGTCATTTCGACCGAGTCCGCCAGAGGCGGAGAAATCTCTGAGGATCATAGATAGAGACTTCTCCTCGGAAGTCGAAGTGACGGTTTCAATTACTTTTTTTTACAATTGCTCATCTTCCAAACAGTAATGGTCAGGCGACCTACAACAGCAGACAACATTAAAAATGTTGTGTTATCCTCTCTTCGACATGCCCTGCGGAACATGTCGAAGAGAGGAATAGAGAAAACAATGTCAAAACGAACGTGGGATGTGTAAATAGTAGAGAATAATTAAATTTGGAAAATGAAGAAAGATATATACTCATCAGACTTTTCTATAATCATTAAGCGTCTTGAATTAATAAAGAGTTTAATTGCTCTTGAAGAAGAACAAGATATTATAATGCAAGTTAAAAGATTAGAGACATTTGAAACCAATGATGCAGTAAATGAAATAATAAGTAACCTTAATATGCACGCCTATGGAAAGGCTGTTGAAAGTATTGATTTGTTTATCAAAGCTCATCAACAATTAGCAATTCATATTGACCCAGAGATTGATGCTTTGAAATTAGAAGCAAAAGTTGTTGAAGCCCAAATAAATCATTCGAGCGAAGAAAAAGCAGAACTTGAAAAACTTATACATGAGTTCAGTGTAAAACATAATCAAGAGTTAGGGGAATTAATAATCAAAATTTTAAAACACCGTAAAGAGAAATATAGTAATACGCCCCAACAAGAAGAAACAGAAAAAGATTACCAAGAATTTCAGACCAATTTTGAAGCTACCAAAGATGAAATTGTTACTGAATTAAATGATGAAGAGCTAAAAGAACTAAAAAGTAAATTTCGCAAAGCAAGCAAATTGTGTCACCCAGATGTTGTGGATGAAAGTCAACAGGCTAATGCACACAAAATTTTTATAGAGTTGAATAATGCTTATGAAAAAAATGATTTGCAAAAAGTGTCAGAAATTTTAGAAAGTTTATTGAAGGTCAAGGCATTTAATAGCAAGGCTGATTTAATAACTGAAAAAGAGAAACTAAAAGAAGAACTAAGCCGCTTAAGAAAGCGCTTAGATGAACTGATTAAAGAAATTCTGTTTATTAAATCTAGTGATACTTATTGTAAGATAATTTCTATTGCAGATTGGAATAATTACTTTCTGCAAACAAAACGTCAGTTAACTGAACAGCTAAACGAACTGGAAAATGACCGAAAATAATCTTGTAAAATACGAAAAAGGGGAGTTGCAAAAGTTAGGAACAATTCTTTCTACTACTAATAAGTTATTGGTGATAAGTGAACGCGAGAAAATTGTTGAGCTCTATATTAATTATCCTGATTTTTTTATAAGCCAAATTTCATCATTCTATCCATTGAGTGAGGTTTTGCTTGAGAAGTATAAGTACAGATTTAATTCTAAGCTTGTTGCTGAAAACAACTCCATAAAATGGACAGAAGCCATTATTGAAAATTACGAAGATCATAATCTGTTTTTGCATTACCTGACTAGAAACAAATCAGTTGTATGGTCAGAAAAATTAATTGACAAATATCTTGATAAATGGGATTGGAATGGACTTGGCAGTAACGAGAGTGTACCTTGGACTGCTTCGCTTATTGAAAAATATCAAACATATAATATTTGGGGTGGGATAGGGCATAATAAATCTGGTTTGATAACTATTGGTTTCATTGAAAAACATAAAGAGAAAAAACGATTATGGTGGGGTCTGAATGGTAATAAATCATTACCATGGTCAGCGGAATTCATAGATAAATATAGAGATAAATGGGAATGGAAAGATTTAGGAGAAAACATTGCTTTTAAGTGGTCAATACCTCTTATTGAAAAACACAAGAAACACAAAGAATTGTTCTTGGGATTAAGCAAAAATTCTAATTTGGAGTGGTCAGAAAGCTTTATTGAAAAGTATGAAATCGAATGGGATTGGGAAGGACTTGGTAGTAACGAGAGCGTTCCTTGGACTACTTCTTTAATTGAAAAATACACAGAAAAATATCGATATAAATACGCTTTCAGGCATAAACTATGGAATGGATTAAGTCGTAACAAAACACTTCCTTGGTCCAAATCTTTTATTGATAAGCATGAATTTTGGAATTGGTCTGATTTGGGTTGGAATAGTTCTATATATTGGTCAGAGGATTTGATAAGCTACTATGAAAGCAAAAATATTTTTAGTGGTTTAAGTCTTAACAAATCTGTAGATTGGTCTATAGCATTAATCAAAAAGTATGAAAAAAGATGGAATATGGAATGGCTTAGTGATAATTATGGGATTTGGGACCGGGTTTTCAAACAGCATGTTGATGATTTAATGGTGACAGAGGTAATGTCAAAAATCGATAACATAAAAAGCTAAATGCAAACGCAAAAATCTATAAACCTGCTACAGTATCTTATCAAGATAGGTGTTATCACAGTATTGATAATTGCAGCATCAACCAAACAGCAATATGGCTTTTATAATTTTGTACGCTGGGCAGTTATGATTCCTTCTTTTTATTTTGCTTATGTCTCTTTCAGCAAAAAGCAAATTGGCCTTGTGATTTATTTTCTTTTTACTGCTATTATCTTTAATCCATTTAGTCAATTTTGGTTTCAAAAACACACTTGGCATATAGTTGATTACCTAACAGCAGGGATTTTCATTTCAACAATAGTGTATGATTGGTTGAGGCTGAAAACTGATAATAGCTAATTAAAATGTACGATTCCAATTCCATTGATAGAAGATATGTAGAAAAAATAGAAGAAGAAATAAAAGTTTCTCTCCTAAAAACAGCGGATTTGCATTCAAGAATTTGTAAAATAACTTCTGCTGATACGAATAAGGATTGTAGAATATTATTTTTTAATTCTTCAGCAGAAATTCTACAAAATTATTTTATATCTGTAGGCTTGTCAAAGCATATTGTTGATTTAGATTTTATAAAAACTTACCCAGAATCAAATGAACCTAGAAAAACAAACTCAATTAATAAAATTTCTATCTCATATTTAGAAGAGGTAAAGTCTTCTTTATTCATAAGTTACTTTGTGAATTGGGAATTTTGTTTGAGAATTTTGAGTGAAAAAATTGGAATCACTAAGTTCTATATATCTGATGTGGTAGATTCATTTTTAAAAGCTACATCAATAGCTGACCAAGAAGCCAAGTCTTTATTCGATATAATGTTGTTTGCGAGAAACACCATACATAAGAATGGGATTCAGTCAAAAGAAACTTGTATAAAAAATTATAAAGGGAAGGAATATAGATTTGAACAAAACAAGCAAGTGGATTTCTTAAGTTTCGAGAATGTTTTATTTTTTATTAATGAGACTAATAATCTTATGTTTCAATTAATTAATAAATCTCCAATAAAGGAAGAACTATTAATAGAGCACCCAATTCCTCTTGAGGGAAAGAGCTAAGTTTTGTAGTTGTATCAAGTGAAGGTTATATCAAATATACAAAGCCAAGGAATTACTTATATTGGATTTTTTAGTTTTTTGCAAGAATAGACTAGTAATAATTTGATTCTTGCTCTTGATCTCTTTCTTGTTCATACTCATCTTCTTTTGCTTTTTCAAAAATTTCCTCTTTAGTAAGCATTTCATATTTAAAACTAAAGATAAGAGTTGCTATTCTACTTGGTGCAATATGATATTTTTGGGAAATATCAGTAATTGCTTTTTTTGAGTAAAACTGGAGGCTGTCAGAATAAGTATATTTAGATGTTATTGAATAGTAGTCAATAAGTATGAAGTTTAAACTATCATATGGAATCTTCTGGATAGTTGAAAGGAGAACTATTTTTTCCGAATAATCTGATAACTCTTTTTTGGCACTTTCCTCAATCCTTTCTTTTTCACTTATTTCTTTTTGGGGTTTAGAGTTATTACAACTTAGGATACCAATTATTAAAATCAAAAGCGGTAGAGTAAGTTTCATAATGTTTTTTTGAAAGGTTTTTTTGAATTTTCACCGAAAGCAATTTACAATTAAACTTTAATGTTTTTATGAACCACCATTTCGCATGAGGGGTTGTAGCGGAAATCCTTTTCCCGCTTCATAGCGGGACAAGATTGTAGCGTAAAACCCGGTGCCGCTGCTTAGTGGCACATGCCCAAAAGTATTTTTCACACATGCTCAACTACCGCTCAAATGCGCTAAAAAACTCCGAAATATTCTCTGCAATATCCGAGGCTATCATACTTGTTTTCGACAGTTTTGTTGCAGCCACATCGCCCGCATAACCATGCAAGTATGCACCTAAACAAGCAGCCACAACAGCTGTATAACCTTGTGCAAAAAGCGAGGTAATAATGCCCGTCAACACATCGCCACTGCCGGCTGTGGCCATACCATTGTTGCCGGTTGTGTTTTTGAATACCTTACCATCTGCTGTGGTGATGGTAGTTTGTGGTCCTTTGAGTAGAATAGTTACTTTATGCTTTTTCGAAAAAGCCAATTGCGTTTCAAAGCGTGAGGTATGCGAGGTATGCTTCTTCGTCAAGCGGTCAAATTCGCCAACATGTGGCGTAAGAATAATATTGGGTTTCAATAATTCAAACCAGCCTTTGTTCTGCGCTAATAGGGTAATTCCATCGGCATCAATCACTAAGGGTTGTTGGTGTTGATACAAAATATGAAACAAGAGTTCCGCACTTTCTTTGGTGATGCCCACGCCAGGACCAAAACCAATCGCATCATATTTTGAAATATCGACAGAAGAAATGGCTAATTCGATATCGCGCAACAAAACCATGGCTTCCGGTAATCTGCACATTAAGGGCGTTACAGCCGATGTGGGAATAGCGGCAGTCAATAAACCGCAACCGCTTCTTAGTGCCGCAGTAGATGAGAGTATAGCTGCGCCTGTTTTTTCAGTACTTCCGGCAACAATAAGTGCATGTCCGAAAGTGCCTTTATGTCCGCTCGGCTTTCGCTTACGAATGAGGCTCGAAATGTATTCGCTGTTTAATAATGTCTCGGATTGTTTTGTTTTCATCAGGACATATTTAATGGTTCATCAATAGAGCATGCGCACTTTGATACTGCCTTTCACTTCTTTCAATAAGGAAAGCGCTTCTTTCGATAATTTCGATTCTATATCCAACACCACATAACCAATTTGCTCGTTGGTTTTCAAATACTGTCCCACAATGTTGATGTTGTGCGATGAAAGTTTTGTATTGATTTCTCCCAACACCCCGGGGATGTTGCGGTGGATATGTAAGATACGGTGTGTGTTCGCTTGCGGACTCAAATTCAACGATGGCACTGTGTGCGAGCCGTATGATGAGCCGTTTTCCAAGTAGTTCACCATCTTCACGGCTACGTCAATACCAATGTTAAACTGCGCCTCTTCGGTTGATCCGCCAATGTGTGGCGTTAGCATCACATTCGATACATTCTGCAATTCCGAATGAAATGCTGCTCCGTTTTTCTCCGGTTCCTCCGGGAAAACATCAATGGCTGTACCTGCTATTTGTCCTTTATCTAAAGCCTTTTTGAGTGCCGCTAAATCTACTACATCGCCTCGGCTGTAATTCAGCAATAGTGCGCCTTTCTTCATTTGCGCCAGTGTCGTAGCATTAATCAAATTGCGGGTGGTTTTATCACTCGGTACATGCAAAGTAACGATATCCGACTGTTTCAATACATCGCTTAACTTACTGACAGCTTGCGCGTTCCCCACCGGTAGTTTGCGTTCCACATCATAGAAAACTACTTTCATTCCAAATGCTTCCGCTAATACGGAAACCTGCGAGCCAATGTTGCCATAGCCAATAATTCCAAGGGTTTTACCGCGCATTTCAAAACAGCCTTTCGCATCTTTCAACCAAATACCTTCGTGAGCCGCTTTGTTTTTATCCGGCACTTTTCGGATGAGCATAATCATTAAACCCATCACCAATTCCGCAACAGAGCGCGTGTTGGAATATGGAGCATTAAATACTGCTACGCCTTTTTCAGTAGCGGCTTTCAAATCTACTTGATTCACGCCAATACAGAAACAGCCAATGCCTAATAGCTTTTCAGCTTTCTCCAATACTTTACGCGTAACGGTTGTTTTCGAGCGAATGCCCAATAAATGCACATCTTTCAACTGCTTAATCAGTTCCTCTTCTTCCAATGCACCTTTAAAGGTTTTTACCTCCACATATCCCGAATTAGTGAATTCTTTGATAGCCGACTCGCTGATGTTTTCCAGCAAGAGAATCTTGATTTTGGTTTTGGGATACGATGTGTTTTTCATGTTGTATTCTCTTTGTATATCTGATTAACCCAGTTAGGGCTTTATTCTAATAATTTGCTGATCTTTTAGTAGTACCAATTCTCCTTTAATATTGCGTTTAAACTCGATTAACTTCTCATAAACCTTACCCATGCCCAATAAAATTTTTTCCTGTTGAAGGCTTCTTTTATAATGTCCCATAGCTTTGTGTTTTTAGTGTGCTGAATTTATCTTGATTAATCACATTCATATCAGAAGTTAGAGATTTTTCAGCAATTAATTCAGGATACCCTTCTGAATTGTCAAAAACCATTAACTCATCTACAATTGGGATATAAATCTCGAATAAATTTTTGATGCCGTTTAGATACCTTCGTTCAATCACATTAGTCTCAATGTTATGTCCACCTTCTTTAACCCTTGTTTTTACTCGTTCAACAGCTAACGACACATTTTGTAGCCAAAAAAATATAAGTGTTACGGTGTATCCTTTGTTCTTTGCGGCTGCTATTCTGTGTTTATAGCTTTTTGTGGCTAAAGTAGTTTCAAACGAAAAATTCACTCCACTTTCCATTAATCCGTCAATTCTAGTCAGCATTATTCGTCCTGCTTCTAAAGCAACTTTTTCGGGTTGAAAAGGCGAAAGGCCTTTTGCAATCTCATCAGCATTTACAAACTCCTTGCAATCTAGAATGTCCGGCAAAATAGTGAAAGATGCAGTAGTTTTACCTGCTCCATTACAACCAGCGATTATATAGAGATTGTTTGGCACAAATGAGCGTTTGAGTGAAAGTGAGTTACAAAGATAATGAAGATATCTTGTTTTTTGTGGCTACGAATTCATTCCAAATTTCATCAACCACTTCTTTTGCCGGTTGAATGGTATCAATCAAAGCCGAAGCCTGGCCAATTTCCAATTCCCCTTCTTCCATATCGCCTTCGTACATGCCTTTTTTGGCACGAGCTCGTCCAAGGATGGTAACTAATTCACCTCCATCTGCACCTTTATCTTCAGCAGCCTGAATGGCCTTGTAAAATTCGTTTTTAATCAAGCGCACAGGCACCACTTTCTTCATGGAAAGCAAGGTGTCGCCCTCGTTCAACGAAACAATTTTTGTTTTGAAATTCTCGTGTGCGGAAGATTCTTTTGTACACACAAAACGCGTTCCGATTTGTACACCTTCTGCGCCTAATGCAAACATCGCCAACATGGCCTTGCCGGAACTAATCCCACCCGCTGCAATCAACGGAATATGAATGGCATTACGCACCGCAGGAATCAAACAAAGCGTTGTCGTTTCTTCACGCCCGTTATGTCCCCCTGCTTCAAAGCCTTCTGCTACAACAGCATCTACGCCTGCATCCTGGCATTTTAACGCCAATTTAGAAGAGGCCACAACATGCACCACTTTAATGCCGTTTTCTTTTAAAACAGGTGTCCAAATTTTCGGTGAACCGGCAGAGGTAAATACCACAGGCACTTTCTCTTCAATAATAATTTGCATGTGCTGTTCCAAATCCGGATACAACAACGGTACGTTCACGCCAAAAGGTTTTGAGGTCGCTGCTTTACACTGACGAATATTTTCGCGCAATCCGTCCGGATACATCGACCCGGCACCTATAATGCCCAATCCGCCTGCATTGCTAACGGCTGAAGCGAGCTCCCATCCGCTGCACCAAATCATTCCGGCTTGAATAATCGGATACTGAATGCCAAACAGCGAGCAAATTCTATTTCCTTCCATAACGTAATTGAGTTTTTTAGAACGGCAAATCCGATTCATCCGGTGCGGATGAACTTGACGATTGCTGATATTCTTGCGATGGATTATACTCGCGCGATTGGTTGTATTGTCCGCCATCGCTTGAAGCACCCGCTCCATCTACTTTCCATGCTTTCACATCGGTGTACCAACGGCCGTTATATTCTCTACTTTCTACATCAAACGAAACGTTCAATTCGTTGCCGATTTGCAACTGCGATTCGTTGATTTTATCGCCCCATATCGAAATACAAACTTTCTTTGGGTACTGACCTTGTGTTTCAATAATAATGTCTTGTTTACGCCATTGGCCGTTTTTGCCTTGTCCGGTTTGCAATGGTAATAGTTGAACGAGTTTTCCTTTAATGTCCATGTTGATTTTTTTAGCGTTGCAAAACTACATAAAAAACGCGTTTTATATAGTATAGGCTTTTCAGTGTTTGTGCGTTGTAAGTGCTTAATATCTGATATGTTAATGGATATTGCTTATGTATAAATCTAATTTTGCGTTTATACCAAGAATTGGGCATTTTTAATCCAAATTTAGTTGACAATGGCTAAAAACACTTCCATTTTATTAGGCGATTACTTCGATAGTTTTATCCAAGAACAAATCAAAACCGGAAAATATAGTTCGGCAAGCGAAGTAGTTCTAGCGGCTTTGCGATTATTCGAATTTGAACAATCGAAAAAAAGTGAGTTAATAAGTGAATTGGAAAAAGGAGAACAATCGGATATGGTGAAAGATTTTGATAGAAAGACATTCATACAACAAATGTATGTAAACTATAAACTCACAGACTCTCCATGCTAAAACGATTAAACCACCAACAACCCATTTTCCTGTAACTGCTCCCAAATTTTGGAACGATAAAAATCGTCAAAGCTGCCTAAACTTGCGTTTTCATAAAGCGTTTTCAATGCTCCGAAGGTTACAATCTCTTCTGTATTTACACTTAGTCTCGGCAGTGTTTCCACAATCCATTCGCCCACATTGCCCATTACCTGTAGGTTCCAGTCTTTTTTCTTGTCGAAGAAACTCAGTTCCGCCAATACGATTTGGTCTTTTCCTTTCTTAGGCGAAAACAATTCAATGCTTGGGGTGTGCCCTAGCCAAACCACACGAGCGTTGGGTTTTGGAGTAGCTGAAGGTTCGCGTAAACATGTTTCAATGTAGTTTGCCGCTATCGATGTTTTTGGAATTCTATCTTCAAACCATTTGTGCAAAGGCATATCCAGCCCCGCGCCATGCATATAGTTGAACAACGATACACGCAAACCTTCCGCAAAAATATCGTGATCGGCTCCTTTCGGGTCGTCAAAAAATAAATCGTTATCGGCAAAGCCATCAAAATCGGGACCGTATTTATTGACTTCAAATTGTTCGGGATGTAAGCCTACCGGACTGTGTGACGTCATCGCAAAACGGTGCCAAAAGCCCGATTGCAACACATTGTTCGCAAATAACTGCCGAACCATTTCCAACGAATCAACCGTTTCTTGTGCGGTTTGTGTCGGAAAACCATACATCAAATAGGCGTGCACCATAATCCCCGCATCGGTGAAACCCTTAGCCACATTGGCTACCTGCGCTACCGTTACGCCTTTCTTCATCATAAACAACAATCGATCCGAGGCTACTTCCAATCCACCGGCCACCGCAATGCAACCGGAAGCCTTGAGTAGGCGCGACAAATCAGCCGTGAAATGTTTTTCAAACCGAATGTTCGTCCACCACACCACCACCAACTTTCTGCGCAAAATTTCCAAAGCCACTTCGCGTAACAAATTCGGTGGAGCAGCCTCATCCACAAAATGAAATCCGTTCTGTTTCGTCTGCGCCATAATTTCCTCCATGCGGTCACAAATCAATTGTGCCGTAAGCGGTTCGTACTTTTTAATGTAATCGAGCGATATATCGCAAAACGAACATCGCGCCCAATAACAGCCATGCGCCAAGGTCAATTTATTCCATCGTCCATCGCTCCACAAACGGTGCATCGGATTAATCACTTCAATCACCGAAATGTATTCGTCTAACAACAAATCGCTGTAATCAGGTGTTCCGGTATCTTTCTGGGCAATATCAGTTTCTTTCGCGCCATTGTAATACACCACTGTATCATTGGTTCTGACAAAAATTCTTTTTAACGCTTCAACCGGTCGATGGCCATCTAAATGCTCTAACAAAATTTGCAATGTTATTTCTCCATCATCTAGTGCAATAAAATCTACGAAATCAAATACCCGTGGGTCTGAAACACTTCTCAATTCTGTGTTTGGGAAGCCTCCACCCATCGCCACTTTTATATTGGGGTGCTGTTGTTTAATGTATTGTCCGCACTTCAATGCCCCAAACAAATTGCCCGGAAACGGCACCGACAAACACACCAACGTGGGTTGATACAACTTTATTTTTTCTTCTAAAATCGCAGAAAGATATTGCGTAATTAATGTGTCGGTTTTCAAGAGCGCCTCATGCAATTCATCGAAACCCGATGCAGTTCTGCCGAGTTTTTCTGCATACCGACTAAAACCAAAATTCGGGTCAATAGTTTCTGCAATAAAATCGCCCAAATCCTCTAAATACAAGGTCGCCAAGTGCCGCGCCTTGTCTTGTGTACCCATAGAGCCAAAGGCCCATTCCAAATCTTCGAGCGAAGCAAAGCGCGAAGCCTCCGGCAAAAAAGTACCATCGCAAATGGCATGCGCCAACGTGGGATTTTTGTTTTGCAAAAAAGCCATTACCGCATCAATGGTGTTGCAATACTCCTCCTGCAAACTGTTGATGCGAAAACTATTGTCCGATACCTCCACCTCCAATTCCTCCACCGCAGCAAACAATTCCTTTAACCCGGCCTGCGAAAACAATTTCAAAATCACTTCAATACCCAAATCGGCTTGCTGTGCTGCAACCCCTAATCGGTTCAAATAGCCTTTCAAATAAGCCGTTGCAGGGTAAGGCGTGTTCAGTTGCGTGAATGGGGGCGTCAACAACAAAACGCGTTGTTTTGAATGGGAATGTGCTGAATGAGAAGTTGGCGTTTGCATCTGTAGCGTTAAAGATAGATTTTTTTTGATTTTGGCCGTGCCCCCCACTAAGCAGCGTGGGTCGGGCTGTTCGCTGCAATCTTTTTTGCCCCACCGCCAGCCAACACAAAAAAGGATTTTCGCTGCCATCCCTCACGGGGCATTGTGCTAAACAGAATAATAAGTCAAAGGCAATAGCTTTCAGGGATTATGATGCCGGAGGCATGTTAAGATTTCGCTCGCAAGATGCGAGCGAAGGCAGTAGAATTCAAGCTCTTAAATCTTAAATCTTAAATCAACACATCTTAAATGCATCCTATTTTTCCCCGCGCAAATCTATCTCCGTATTATCCCCAATATTCAAACTTTGGCTGAGGCCCGTAATCATGGAGTCGGAGCCGATGAGCGATTTATTAAGCACCACATTTTCTAATCGCGTAAAATTACCGATGATGGAGTTTTTAATAATCGAGTAATTCAATTCTGCGTTTTCGCCAACCGTTACAAAAGGACCAATAATCGAGTTTTTAATCACTGCATTTTTAGCAATAAAGCAAGGTTCGATCACAATAGAGTTGTGTAGTTTTCTGTCTTTCTGTGATATATCGTTGCTGCGTTTCAATAAGATTTCATTGGTTTCAAGCAGAATGTCTTTTTTGCCCACGTCAAACCAGTGTTCTACTTTATAGCTTTTGAATTTCACCCCTTCGGCCAACATACGTTGCAACCCATCCGTCAAATAAAACTCGTTGTTGATGCGCTTGTTTTCCGAAATATTCTGATACAAAGCATCAAACAATTTCTGCGTTTCCTTGATGTAATAGAAACCCACCAACGCCATATTCGATTTTGGAATCATGGGTTTTTCCACTAAATTCAAAATCCATCCGTCTTCGTCTAATTCTGCCACACCAAAGGTTCTAGGGTCTTCTACTTTTTTCACACACAAAGTAGAATTCGGCATCGAGGTAATCGCTTTGAAATCGGCTTCCAAAATGGTATCGCCCAATTGAATCACCAATTCATCGTTCATATTCACTAAGTCCTTAGCGCAAAAAATAGCATGTCCAAGTCCATCGCGCGATTCTTGTTCTACAAAATGAACATCTAAGTCGGCATAGTTTTTTTGCACAAACTCTCTAATCTTTTCACCCAAATAACCCACCACAAAAACAAAACGGGTAACTCCATTTTTTTTCAGATTATCAATAATGTATGATAGAATGGGCTTGCCTGCAACGGCAATCAACACCTTAGGTTGAGTGTAAGTGAGTGGTCTGAGTCGTGTTCCTGCTCCGGCAACCGGAATAATAGCTTGCATCTTTTATGGGTGTTTCGGCAAAAGTAACATATCGGCAATAGCTTTTCTATGTTTTCTGAGAATTTAGTATGGATTTAATGTTGAACAACAGTAAACTGTGGAAAGCCGACATTCAAAACGCAAAAAAAATATGTAGGTTTGGTCATCAATTTTAAACCATATGCAAAGAGATACCGAAATTTTCAATCTAATCGATAAAGAATTACACCGCCAACGCGAAGGTGTGGAGTTAATTGCTTCCGAGAACTTCACATCTAAACAAGTGATAGAAGCCATGGGCAGTTGTTTAACTAACAAATATGCTGAAGGCTTGCCCGGCAAACGTTATTATGGCGGATGCCAAGTGGTAGATGAAATTGAAAATTTGGCTATCGAACGCTTGAAAAAAATGTTCGGTGCAGTTTGGGCAAACGTACAGCCACACTCTGGAGCACAAGCGAATGCCGCTGTGTACTTGGCTTGTGTGAAACCGGGAGATAAAATTTTAGGATTCAACTTATCGCATGGTGGGCACTTAACCCACGGGTCACCGGTGAATTTTTCGGGTAGAATTTATTCGCCTTGTTTCTATGGTGTAGAAGAAGCTACCGGCTTAATCGATATGAATAAAGTGCGTGAAACAGCTCTTCGTGAAAAGCCGAAAATGATTATTTGCGGGGCTTCTGCTTACTCTCGCGACTGGGATTATAAAACATTCCGCGCTATTGCCGATGAAGTTGGTGCTATTCTTTGGGCCGATATCGCGCACCCTGCCGGTATGATTGCTGCTAAATTATTGAACGACCCAATTCCACATTGCCATATCATTACTTCTACAACGCATAAAACCCTTCGTGGACCGCGTGGTGGTGTGATTATGATTGGGCAGGATATGGAAAACCCGTTTGGCGAAAAAACATTAAAAGGGGAACTGAAAATGTTATCGGCTGTGCTGGATGCTGCTGTATTTCCGGGTATTCAAGGCGGTCCGTTAGAACATGTTATTGCTGCAAAGGCGGTGGCTTTTGGCGAGGCGCTCACCGATGAATTCGTACAATATCAAATCCAAACGGCAAAAAACGCACAAGCATTGGCCGGTGCTATGGTGAATAAAGGATTTAAAATTATTTCCGGTGGAACCGACAATCACCTGATGTTGATTGACCTCCGAAATAAAAACGTAAGCGGAAAATTAGCTGAAAATGCTTTAGTGAAAGCGGATATAACGGCCAATAAAAACATGGTGCCATACGATGATAAATCGCCATTCGTTACTTCCGGTATTCGTTTAGGCACACCGGCTGTAACGTCAAGAGGTATGAAGGAAGGCGATATGTTACAAATTGCTACTTGGATTGATCGATTGATTTCCGATGCCGAGAACGAAACGTTAATTGCCGCTATCAAAGGGGAAGTTAATGAATACATGAAGGCCTTTCCATTATACTAAACCTTTATTGGGCTAACTATTCAATATGAAGCAAAACAAATCAAGTCGGAATAAAAAGCTCAGTCTACTGATGCTTGTAATGCTTGGTTTGTTGACTATGCCTATTCAAGCACAGGTGGCAACAGCGGATAGTTTAACTAAGGCCACAATTGCTGCTTTAGTGAATGCGCCTTCAACAGCGCTCGACATGGCAAAGGCCTTGTACGCTTTAGATTCTACCAGTAGTCAGCACATTTACCTCTTAGCCAAAGCACACAGTGTGCAAGGCGATGAAGCGATGAGCAATTTTTACAATGAATTGGTCTTACAACAAGATTCGTTGTATTTACCGGCCCTGATTTTAAAATCGGAGTATGAATTGCAAGGTAACGATTTCGCGTATGCCAAAAGTTTGGTGAATAAAATCAATCGTTTCTTTCCTACATCTGCTTCCGCCCATTACTTGAATGCTAAAGTGGCATTAGCCGAGAAGCAAATGCCGGAGGCCATGGCAGAGGCGAACAAGGCATTATTGCTCGATTCTAACTGCAAAGAAGCCTATGTGGTTTTGGCATTAGCCGAATTAAAAAGCGGGCGTTTTGTGGAAGCCGCTTCACATTTCGAAAATGGATATACACATATTCAATATCAAGCACAGTACTTAAATAATTATGCAGTTTGTTTGTTGGAAACGAAACAGTTTGCAAAAGCATCAACTGTTTTGCAACAAGCGTCTTCACTCGATTCTACAAATTATTTCATTTATTTCAACAAAGGTTTGGCGGAGTATTCTTCCGATCAATTTGCTGATGCGCAACATAGTTTTGATCAGGCGCTTCGCTATGCTGATAGTCTACCCATGTTGCATTATTTACGGGCAAAATGTTTCGTCAAACTCAATAAATATGAAGCAGCGCGATTAGATTTTCAGCAATACAAAAAGCAATCGGGAGATACAGCGTCTAGCCGTGAAATTTTTCTTTTTGAACTGAGTTATTGGCTCAGCCGAAATTGGTATGTAGTTATTGCTTTAGTAGTATTTCTAACAATTGTATTTATCGCTATTCGAAACAGAAAGCGTTAAACCGCAAAACTTTCTCCGCAGGCGCAAGTGCGCGAAGCATTCGGATTGGAGAACTCAAAGCCCTTACCGTTTAGTCCATCCGAGAATTCCAACGTAGTGTTGCATACGTAGAGAAACGATTTCAAATCGGTTACCAATTTCACCCCTTTATCTTCAAACACTTGGTCTTCGGGTTTTTGTTCGTGATCGAAACTCATATCATAGGATAAGCCGGAACAGCCCCCTCCTTTCACCGAAATGCGTACAAAAGAATGCTCAGGCATATTTTGTTCTGCCATAAGTGTTTTAATTTTCAATGATGCTGGTTCCGATACGAATAACATAAGTAGTTCATTTAGAATGTAAAGGTAATGCAAAAGTGAGCACATTGTTTAATTTTAAAGTAATTTTTAAAAATTGTTTTCAGCGATTGAATAATCGGAAATGAGGGCTTAGTAGTTTTCGCTTAAAATCTTAGCTTTACAATTCAACAAAAATTATGGAAAGTAAAGTGCTCAAAGGCCGCTTGTTATACTTCATTGTAGCTATTTTCCTTTTAATTATTTCTGCTTGTAAAACTGCATGTAAAGAAGGCGATTGTCTAAACGGTGGTGTATGTAGTGATTTTGGGTGTAAATGTATAGGTTCATATACAGGGAAAAACTGTGAAACAAATGCTTGTAAAGGGGTTATATGCAACAATGGAACTTGTGTAAATGGTGTTTGTAGCTGTAATTCAGGATATGAAGGGGCAGACTGCTTGACTGAGGTGCATGCAAAATTTATTGGGACATATGATTACAGCAACTCTTTAGGTGCAACGGGCTATTGTTCTTTTCAAAAAGATGGTCCAACTAAAGATGCAGAGTTACTTATTAATGCTATCAAAGATCCATTCAATTATGCTCATACACTACTATGCAATCTTTCTGGCAATGGCATAACTGTTCAATCCCAATATCTTTTGAATAGCACTATTGCCGAGGGCAGTGGACAAATAAATGGAGCAGTTGTTACTTTAAATATGAAGTACAAACGCACCGGGGATGTCAATTTCACGAACAGTATTTATACTTTTACTCGCAAATAGTTCTAACAAAAAGTTTCATTCCAACCGAAATAATAAACTACCTGAAATTTAAGCCATGCTCCGTATAGAACACATAGGTATTGCCGTTAAAGATCTCACCGCTTCAAACGATTTGTTCGCAAAACTGCTGAATAGAACGCATTACAAGGTGGAGGAAGTTGCTTCTGAAAATGTTGCTACCTCTTTCTTTCAAACCGGAGAGTCTAAAATTGAGTTGCTGGCAGCAACATCACCCGATAGTACTATTGCGAAATACATCGAAAAAAAGGGCGAAGGTATTCACCACATTGCTTTTGCTGTCAGTGATATAGAAGCTGAAGTAAAGCGCCTTATTGCAGAAGGGTTTCAGCCTATTTCGGAGCAGCCGAAAAGGGGAGCCGATAATAAATTAGTCTTCTTTTTCCATCCGAAATCTACCAATGGAGTGTTGATTGAGCTTTGTCAGGATATTATCTAACCAAAGTTACATTCCCTTTCTTGTAAACGGTTTCGCCATCGTAGGTTTTGCCTATCAAGTACCAAACATAAACACTCATTTCCTGAGCAACACCTTTAAATGTTCCGTTCCAACCCTCCGAAACATCAGCGGTAGAAAACACTTTTTCGCCCCAACGGTTGTATACCGAGAATTCTAACAGTGTTTTTAAATTCAATGTTGGTTGCATGATGCGGAAGATGTCGTTTACCCCATCGCCATTCGGTGAGAATCCGGTGGGTAGCAATACTTGTGTTTTGGGTTCAACAATAATACGCACACTATCGTAATTTGTACAGCCATAGTCGGAAATAACAAACAAATAATAAGCCGTTGAATATAGCGGTGTTGCTTTAGTTTCAAGTGCGAAAGGGTTTTCCAAGTAATCCGAAGGTGTCCAATAGTATCTGTTGGCATTCGATATTCCATGTAATTCCGCTTCCGTATTTCTGTAAATGAGTGTGTCTAGCCCTGCATCTACTGTTGGTGTTGGTCGTATAATTACATTCACCGATTCGGTGTCGCTGAAACAATCGTTGGCTACTTCTACAACATATGTGATGCTTGAAAGTGGACGAGCTGTGGGTTTAGCAACAGTTGTGCTGCTTAACCATGTGGGAGGAGACCAACGATAATAGAGTCCACCACTGGATTCCAGTTGAATTGTTTTGCCTTCGCAAACATCATATGGCGATTTTGATGTAGCCACCACCGGAAGTTGAACATTTATTGTTACAGAATCATCCGTGTAACAGTTGTGTATGTTTGTGATTCGAACATAATAAGTAGTGGTATCCGTTGGTGTTGCAATGGGCTTTTGTACTGTAAGACTGCTCAATGTTGGATCGTTCTGCCATAAAAACCGAACGCCACCTACAGCATTCAATTCAACCGGTTGTCCCAAACAAATAAACGAGGTGTCGGGCAATACCACTGTAATTGGAGGTAGGTAAACGAGAATAGTAATAGAATCACTGTTCCTGCAACCAAAAGCGTCTGTTCCTGTAACGTAATACTTGGTAGTACTATCCGGTTTTGCTATTGGATTGGCAATAGTTGTATCACTTAGTGTAAGATTATATTTCCATTCATAAACAATGGCACCGGATGCATTCAATTGTATGGAATCACCAATACATACCGAATCCAATTTTGTGGTACCTACATTCGGTAGCGGATGAACAATTATGGTGACTGTATCTTGTTTTTGATAACAATAGTTTCTAACGGTGAAAATATAGGCAGTAGTATCGTTCGGAAAAAAAAGTGGGGTATTAGACGTTGCATTGCTTAAGCCAGTTGGTGGAGCCCACGAATACGAACTGCTCGGACCTTGTTGAACAATTGTAAGGGTTGTGGTATCGCCATCACAAATTGGTTTTGCGTCTTCAATAATTAAATTCAATGATGGGTCCAAGAAAAACACGGAAACAGAATCTGTCGCTTTACACCCACGAAAATCGGTACCGGTTACAAAATATTTTTCGTTCTGGGTTGGTCTGCACATAGGGTTTGAAACCGTGGTGCTCGACAAGCCCGATGCCGGTGTCCACACATAGCTTAAACCACCCGTAGCCTGTAATCGAACACTATCGCGGAAACTGCCGGGGTTTAGACAAACCGATGTGTCTAATCCTGCATCAATGTTCGGGTAAGGATGAAGTCCAACGTTAATAGTGTCTTTGTTTTTACATCCGTTCGCATCAGTAACTTGTACCACATAGCTGATGGGATTAGCCGGTGTGGAGACCGGATTAGAAATAAGCGAGTCAGAAAGGAATGTGCCCGGAAGCCAAGCGTAGCTGATGCCTCCTCCTGCATTCAATTGTAATGCTGTGTTTGGGCATATTGTAGTATCTGTACCTAAGCTCACAACAGGAAGGGGGTTCACCGTAATGTTTCTTTGAAGTGTGTCCTTACAGCCATCTGCAGTTGTGGCAATCAAAGTCACTGTTTTAGCACCCGCAGTAGCATATATCGCAAATGGGTTCACATCGGTGCTTGTTGTGCTGTTCCCGAAATTCCACAGATGGCCAACACTATTGCTGCTGCTTAAATTAGTGAAGAAAGTTGTGTCTTTCAAACATACCGGAGAGGTGTTGAAATCGGCAATCGGCATAGGATACACAGTAACAGGATGCGAAACGGTATCCACACAACCTACCTTATTGGTAACCGTAAGCTTCACATTAAAAGTGCCTGCAGCCGCAAATTGATGTTTGGGGTTTTGTGCTGTAGATGAAAAGCCATCCCCAAAGTTCCACGACCAACCGCTTACGGCCGATGCCGTAGATACTGTTGCATCGTTAAATGGAAACAAGTTGTCTTGACAGCCATTTGCTGTAAACGAAAAGTCAGGGGTTAATGTTGGATAGATACGTACAATTGCTCTTGCTGTATCGTAGCAGCCTTGACCGCCAATTACTTGTGAAGCAATCACCATTACTGTATACGACCCGGTATCTGGGAATGTATACACCGGGAATTGTTTAGTAGAAGTGTCAGTTGTTATTCCTGCCACACCAAAATCCCAATAGTATTTGAGTGGTGCAGAAACACCGGGTGCAGGCGAAAATGAGGTGCCTTTTGAAAAGTCTACCGTTAAATTCGAGCATTGATTTTCATAAATTCCTATACCGGTACTTGGGTTAAATGTTCCCGGAAGAAAAGGCATATTCGCATCGGGGATATCGCATTGCGAAACAATAAATTGGAAGTCGCGGATATAAGAGCCAATAAGCACTCCATTTCTATATTCACTTATGCATATACCTACTACATAGGCTCCGGTTTGACTGGGTGTGCCGGTGAGTAAACCTGTTGTAGGGTCGATGTTTAAAGGTACTCCACCCAGCGGGTCGTTTTGGTTGTAGGGCGCTTGCCAGCTAATTGGGAAATAAGGAGGAGTGGTTGGGGTGGTTGGTGCAGGCACTGATTGACTAGCACCATCATTAGGGGTGCATAAACCATATACTAATGAATCTCCATTTAAATCTGAAGCTGAGTTATCGAAAGCTAGTGGGGAATTCGCGCAAATAAAAGTAGGCGGGAATTTATTGAAAGATGGGCTTGAATTCCTATACGTGTTGGTGGGTGGTATTGTAGAGGTATAAGTGGTTCCTTGATTACCGGGGTTGTTTAAGTTATTGATTGTGCCATTTCTGCAACAACGTTCATATACCAACATATACGTTTTGGTTGGGTCGGGAACCGTGAATGTATAGGTGTATGTACCTTCTTCCACACAAATGCCGGGAGGAACATTTAAACAGGGATTTGTGGATGTGCTTGGAAGACTTCTAATCACAGGGTCAACTAAGCTAAAGGTATTAACAAGGGTGTAGTTGCCCCCATTCAACTCTAAAAGTCCCACGGTTGCTGCCGGCACTGGATTATTTACAGGGTCATCTCCATCAAAAAGCGTTGCACTATTGCAATCTCGATAAATTTTCATGGTTAACTCATACTGCGAACCACTGATATATCGATAGGAGATAAAACCTCCTACAATGTGTGTTGCCTCAGCTTGGAAAAAGAAGAAGCTGATAAAAAGAAAAAGTAAAAAATGTTTTCTCACAAATAATGTATTCAGAATCAAAGACGAAAAATAAGCAATTGGGGTTGTTGGTTGGTTAAAAATAGTATAAATTTCAAAAAAAAGGTCTATGGGCTATCCCTACAGTAAAATCGAAGGCGGTATAATTCTCTCTATCATTCTCTTCTTTTGGGGACTTGGCGCTTATTTTAAAGGCGTGGAGTTGCCTGCATTTGTACTTATGGGCATAAGTGCTTTAAGTTTTTTAGTGTTGTGGTATCAACGCTATTTCAAACATTAACTTATTCTTGGGGTAACAATTTGATTCGAACGAGGTCTATTCGTTTGTTTGACGCTTTCAATATCTTCACTTCATATTGTCCCAACTCAATCACATCGTTTTGATCGGGGATATCTTCGTTCTTGGTAACAATATAGCCCGCAAGCGTGTGGTAATCGCCTTCAGGAATATTCAAACTATATTCCTCGTTGAGGTAAGTAATTTCTAAGCGCGCTGAGAAAACAAATTCGGTATCGTTGATTTTTTTCTCGATCATTTCTTCTACATCGTGCTCGTCTTCGATTTCACCGAAGATTTGTTCCATCAAATCTTCTAAGGTAATAATGCCGGCCGTTCCACCGTATTCATCTACTACCCACGACATGTTTTTTCGCTCTTTAATCAGTTGTATAAGTAAATCTTGTGCATTCATGGAAGAAGGCACCATTTCAATAGGCCGAATAATTTCGCGAATAGTAGCCGGATTTTTCAATAAATCGAGGTGATATACATAACCAATAATGCTGTCTATCGTTTTTTGATATACAGGGATACGCGAATGCTTAGTATCCAAAATTAATTTGCGCAAATCGGCTAACGTTTCGCTCACTTCAATGGCTTCCACTTCCGGTCTAGGCACCATACAGGCCTTGAGTTTTACTTCCTTCAAATAAAGCGCTTTTTCAAAAATTTCCGAGTTAATATCATCGGTTTCGTCATCTTCTCCTTCGTCATTAGCACTCGATTCTTTAATCAAATACTCCAAGTCTTCTTGCGAAAACGATTGCACATTGTCGTGAAAATCTTTACCGGCAATAAGTTTGATGGTCTTTTTAGAAAGGGTGTGGAATAAATCACTCAGCGGTTGTAATGGGATATACACTAAATATTTTGTTGGGTAGGCAAAGAACAATAGCATTTGATCGGCATTGATGCGGAACAACATTTTCGGAATCAATTCGCCTAACAACAACACTAATGCAGTGGTGGTAAAGGTTTCAATAATCATCAAGTACGCTTCATCATGGGGCAGAAACGAAAACCGCTCAGGCGTGAGTAACCGCGCCATCATACTACCAAAAAGAACGAGTGCAATATTCAATCCAATCAACAACGTGCTAATAAATCGGGAAGGATTATTGTTAAACTCCGACACAATTTTTGCACGGGTTTGTCCTTTTTCCTTCAATAGCTCAATGCGTAGCTTATTGGCGGAGATAAAAGCAATCTCAATGCCCGAGAAATAGGCAATAAGCAAGAGTACAAGAGCAAGTGATAAAATTTCCATAACAGCGTAAAGGTATTAAAAGCAAATCATTGGGCAAATTCTAAGCTAGTACACAAACTCAATCTCTTTAAATCCGAATTTTTGGGGCTTTCCTTTTACATCGATTTCCAGTTTACCTTCTTTGGTAACTCCGGTAATTTCTCCTTTGAAAGCCGTGCCGCTTTTTGTGAATTCAGACGTTTGATTATAACGCCAAAGCGAAGTGGTGTAGGCTTTTTCCAGAAAGTTAAAATGCAGTAAGCGCAATTGCAGATAATATTTTTCTAAATAAGACGAGAGCTTACCTGCAAGGTTCTCGATATCCAAGGCCTGATTATTGTTCTCCAACGCTAAAGAAGTTGCATGCGTTAGAGCAGTATCGAATTGAGTTTGATTAATATTGATGCCAATACCTATAATTGCGTGCTGTATTTTACTCCCTTGTAGTGCATTTTCAATGAGTACCCCACACACTTTCTTGCCATTGATCAAAATATCGTTCGGCCATTTAATTTGTACATGCTCCGCACAAATGCTCTCGCAAAATTCGCGAATGCCGAGCGCAACAGCCATGTTTAGGTAAAATTGCTTATCGGGCGAAAGAAAATTCGGGTACAAAATATACGATACAGTAAGGTTCTTGCCGGATTCTGTTTGCCAAACGTTGCCAAGCTGTCCGCGCCCTTTCGTTTGTGCTTTAGCGATAATTAACGTACCATCTGTGGGTTTTTGCGTGGAAAGGAGTTGCTTTGCATAGTCATTTGTGGAGTCAACTGTTTCCAGCGATATGACATTTTTTCCGATAAATAGGCTTTCGTGCATTGTTGGAATGATTTTTCCTTTAGATTTGTTTAAGAATAAAAGTAAACATTTTGGCAAATAAAAAATTAGAATCGTCTTCAGACGAATTAGTGCAGATTATCATTGATGCTCTCCACGAAAAAAAAGCGAACGATATTGTAAGTCTCGATTTGCGAAATATTAAAGACACCGTAGCCAATTTCTTTGTGATTGCACATGGAGATTCGAACACGCAAGTGAACGCACTTCACCATAGTGTAGTGCATTTCGCCAAAGATACGGGTCATCAACCCTACAAAGTGGAAGGCACTGAAAATGGCGAATGGATTATTGTGGATTTTGTAGATGTAGTAGTACATGTTTTCCATCGTGATAAGCGCGATTTCTATCAATTAGAAGAGTTGTGGAACGATGCCAAATCGAAGAAACACACCGCGCAAGCAGCTAAAGTAGCGGCAGAAAAAATAGGAAAAGGCAAACGAGTATCTGTCAAAAAGACTACAACGGTGAAAAAAGCAGACAAGATAGACTTCGCTTTGGAGGAAAAATTATTTGCCGATAAAGAAGCCACCAAAAAAGCTACAGCTAAAATCAACACGGCTAAGAAAATTGCTGCTAAGAAATTAGTAGCAAGCGATTTGAAAAAGAAATCTGGAGATACTAAAGGTACAACCAAAAAGGTAGCTCCCAAAGCAGCAGTAAAAGCTCCGGTAGCCAAGAAATCAACAAAAAAATAAACAAAACAAAGAGCAGTTCAATTTATAACGTATGAGTAACGAACAATCTTCAAATACATCGAATAATCAACCGAAATCGAATCGACCGCAACCGCCACGCAGAAAGCAAAAGCCGGAAGAGGAAGGGTTCCAATTTAATTTCTTTTGGATTTACGCTATTATAGGCGCAGTATTATTACTTGGATTCTTTTCCAATTTCTACGAGTCCGCAAAAGCAATTCCATTTGCGGAATTCAAGCAAATGGTAATGGGTAACGATGTAGCAGCCGTTAAAGTAATTGGCCAAAAGAATGCTATGGTTTTCCTCAAAGATTCATCGTTAGCAAAGGCCCAATATAAGGAAGTAGCCACTGGAAAATTTGGGGCTGTCAATCGCGGTCCGCATTATACCTTTACTGTACCTTCAAATGATGCATTTGATAAAACAATGGGCGAGCTTTATAAATCGCATCCCGAAATTAATGAGGTACAGGTGTTTTATGAAGAAGGGAAAGATTGGGGTAATTTACTGGGTTTGATATTGCCCCTTGTGATTATTGTGGTGTTGTGGGTGTTGATGATGCGTAGAATGGGCGGAGGAGCAGGTGGAGGCATGGGCGGAGGTAACATCTTCAATATCGGAAAGTCGCGTGCCATCTTATTCGATAAAGGCGAAAAAACGGATATTACTTTCAAGGATGTTGCCGGTTTAGAGGAAGCAAAAGTAGAAGTAGAAGAAATTGTAAGCTTCTTGAAGGAGCCGCAAAAATACACTAAACTAGGAGGTAAAATTCCGAAAGGCGTATTGTTGGTTGGTCCCCCGGGAACAGGTAAAACGCTTATTGCAAAAGCGATGGCGGGCGAAGCACAAGTGCCATTCTTCTCTATCTCAGGCTCTGAGTTTGTGGAGATGTTTGTGGGTGTTGGTGCATCGCGTGTACGCGACCTATTTAAACAAGCACGCGAAAAAGCACCTTGTATTATTTTCATTGACGAGATTGATGCCATTGGTAGAGCACGTGGTAAGACATTAGTGCAAAGCAACGATGAGCGCGAAAGTACATTGAACCAATTGCTAGTGGAAATGGATGGTTTCAGCGGAGAGAAAGGGGTAATTATGTTGGCGGCCACTAACCGTCCGGATGTATTGGATCAGGCATTGCTGCGTCCGGGTCGTTTTGACCGTCAAATTTCTATCGACCGTCCGGATATGAAAGGACGTGCACAAATTTTTAAAGTGCATTTACAAAGTATTAAAACAGCTACCGATTTAGATGTGGAGAAATTAGCATCACAAACACCCGGTTTCGTTGGTGCCGATATTGCGAACATCTGTAACGAAGCGGCATTGATTGCAGCTCGTAAAAATAAGGAGTCGGTTTCGATAGAAGACTTTAACGATGCCATCGATCGTGTGATTGGCGGATTAGAAAAGAAAAATAAAATCATTCAACCCGATGAGAAAAAAATCATTGCTTACCACGAAGCGGGTCACGCATTGTGCGGATGGTTCTTGGAAAATGCACACCCGTTAGTGAAAGTTTCGATTGTGCCGAGAGGGGTTGCAGCTTTAGGTTATGCCCAATATTTGCCGAACGAAAAGTACTTGGAAACCGTAAACGAAATGGAAGACCGTATGTGTATGACCATGGGTGGAAGAGCGGCAGAAAAAGTAGTGTTCAATAAGATTTCCACCGGTGCCATGAGCGATTTGGATACAGTTACAAAAATGTCGTATGCGGCAATTGCGTACTATGGAATGAACGATAAAGTGGGAAATATTTCGTTCTACGATATGTCGAATAACTCTACATTTTCAAAGCCTTATTCTGAAGCCACTTCACAAATGATTGACGAAGAAGCCCGAAAAATGATTGATGTTCAATATTTGCGTGCACAACAATTGTTGACGGAGAAACGCGATTTGTTGGATACTTTGGCTAAAGCTTTGTTGGAAAAAGAAGTGTTATTCAAAGACGATTTGCAAGTAATTTTAGGACCTCGTCCGTTCGATAAACCTGAAGTTGCTGCTGAAGAACCTAAAACTGAGCCATCTACTAATGTAGACAGTACGGATGCACAAGTTGAAAATAACCCTAGCTGATTAGCAAATATTCATTATCAGTAGTATAGATTTGGCGGTAGGACTGAAATAGTTCTATGTCACTAAATCCAGAGCGTATGTTTACAGAAGATCAAGGAACAGGTTTGTTCAGTAGTTTTAAATCGCTGTTTGGTTCTTCCAAAAAGAGCGAAGCTACTACAGGAAATATCGAGGAGCTTGTAGAAGAGTATACTCGTCCGAGCATGGAGGGTATCGAAGTGCCTGCTACCCCAATGCATACCCGCACCGTTTTCTTTGAAGCGAAGAGTGAAGAACGAGTAAGTAAAGCGCAAAATCAATCAGCTGTTGAAAATCTAGATGTAGCTTTTGCCGAGAACTTTGTGGCAAAGGGCGGAAAATTCATGTACTTTGAAACTATTGCTGAAGCCGTTGCTGAAATAAAATTGATTGCCGAAGAGATGAACTGGATGCATGTGTATTGCTGGGAAAATGAAGTAAAAGACATGTTCTGTAACAACGATTTTCAACGAGGAGCTATCGGTTTCACAATGGAAAATAGTGCTGCCGTAATGTGTATGTGCGATGCCTTGATTGCGGAAAACGGCACATTGTTGCTGAACCCTAAACAAGCCAGCAGACGAAGATTGCCAGTGTTTCCTAAAACGCAAATCTTTATAGCGAATACTACACAAATTCTGTTTTCGCTTTCAGAGGCATTAGAAAAATTCAACCTTGACAATAAAGGCGAATTGCCTTCTGTATTGAATTTGCAGGATAACTGCAAAGGCAATTATTACTATGATGGTCAGTTAGTTTTGAAAGCAGAGGGTACAGAAGATGTATACCTCATATTAGTGGATGAAATCATCCCTCCTAGTAATAGGGTTTAAATTGGTGAATGTAAAATGAAATATGGCGGTTTGGATTTTCCGAGCCGCCTTTTCTATTGCTAATAACTCGCTTTACTAATAAATTATAAGTTCTTGTTAAACGTATCACGAGAATGAAGATTTTAGTATAAAAATCACAATATTGTAGCAGAATTATTTTTTATATGAATCTTCGCTACTTCACGCTTGCTACAGTTGCTTTTTTGCTTGTTTTAAATTCTTGTAATCAAAAAGGGAAGTCGGAAGCCAACGGCAAAAAGGAAAAGAAACCTGTTACTGTTGATGCACTTTTAATTGAGTCGCAAAAATTTTCTTATACATCAGAAGCTAACGGAACAGTATTAGCCAGCGAATTTGTAGAGCTACGACCCGATGTAGCAGGGCGTTTGGTGCTGTTGAATATCAACGAAGGTTCATTTGTAAACGAAGGAACTTTGCTCGCAAAATTGTTTGACGATGATTTGCAAGCTCAATTGCGCAAAAATATAGCTGCACTCGATATTGCTACCAAAAACGAACAGCGCATGAAAACCTTGTTGAATGCGAATGGCTTGAATCAACAAGACTATGATCAAGCACTCACGCAGTTGAATAGCGCCAAAGCTGATATAGATTATACTCGTGCACAGATTCGGAAAACAGAGGTTCGTGCTCCGTTTTCAGGTTTGGTGGGATTGCGTAACGTGAGCAATGGCGCCTATGTGAACACCACTAATGTGATTGCCACACTTCAACAAGTAAGTACTTTAAAAATTGATTTTGTGGTTCCGGAAAGTAATGCGAAGGAGTTGAAAGTAGGGCAAATGGTTACGCTTACATCCAATGAAAGCCCAACGAAAATTACTGCACGCGTTATGGCCATTGAGCCGCAAATTAATACCGGTAGCCGAAACTTGAAAGCTAGAGCTATTGTAATCGATTCAAAAGTGAAATTAAATCCGGGTGCATTTGTGAAAGTGCAATTGCAACAAGGGAATAACAGTAATGCGATACTAATTCCTACTAATTGTGTAATTCCGGAGTCGCGTAACAGTAAAGTAGCTGTGATTAAAAATGGTAAAGCACAATTTCAAGTGGTGCAAATTGGTTATCGAGATGAAACCAATGTGGAGATTACTGAAGGCTTGAACGTAGGAGATACCATTGCTTTGAACGGTATATTATATTTGAAACCGGATGTACAGGTTACGGTTCGTTCTGTAAAAAAATCTAATTGAATTGAACCATGAATATTTCCGAGTTAAGTCTTAGACGCCCCGTTTTTGCTATTGTTTGCAGCATCGTTATTGTACTCTTCGGGCTAGTGGCTATGAAATTTTTGGGTGTGCGTGAATTCCCGGCTACCGATCCGCCAATCATTACCGTGCGTACCAATTACACCGGTGCGAACGCGAATGTTATTGAAAGTCAGATTACCGAGCCTTTGGAAAAGGCCATTAATGGTATTCAAGGCATTAGAACAATTTCTTCTTCGAGTAATCAGGGGTCGAGTGTAATTACTGTTGAGTTTAATCTCACCGAGAATTTGGATAATGCAGCCAATGATGTGCGCGATAAAGTGAGTCAGGCCGTAAAGCAATTGCCTGCTGATATTGATGCACCTCCTGTGGTATCGAAGGCCGATGCCAATGCCGATGCCATCATTATTTTAGCAGTTCAGAGTAAAGAAAAAACAACGCTGCAACTAAGCGATTTTGCGGAAACTACGTTGCAGGAAAAGTTGCAAACTATTCCGGAAGTAAGTGGTGTAAACCTCTACGGCCAACGCAAATATGCCATGCGTATTTGGTTTCACCCCGAGCAACTAATGGCCTATAATGTTACGTTGCAAGATGTGCGTTCGGCACTCGATAAAGAAAATGTAGAGTTACCCGGAGGGAAAGTATATGGTAATAATACCGAGTTGATAGTAAGAACGTTAGGGCGTCTAACCAAAGAAGAAGATTTTCGCAACTTGATTTTGCGTGAAGATGCCACGGGGATAGTGCGTTTAAGCGATGTTGCTGATGTTATACTAGGGAGCGAAGCGGAAGAAGTTGGTTTTCGTTTGAATGGCGTAAACGCCTTAGCTTGTGCGCTTACGCCACAACCCGGGGCCAACTACATCAATATTGCAGAAGAGTTTTATAAAAGATTGGAATCTATTAAAAAACAAAAGGGCTTTGAAGATATCGAATTCAATGTGGTATTAGATACTACAAAGAATGTAAAACGTGCATTGTTGGAAGTTGAAGAAACATTGGTGATTTCGTTCCTGTTGGTGGTGTTGGTCATCTATTTCTTTTTCCGAAGTTGGAAAATTGCTATTCGTCCGTTAATAGATATTCCGGTGTCTTTGATTGGCGTTTTTTTTGTTATGTATCTGTTTGGCTTTAGTATCAATATTCTTACCCTACTCGCTATTGTATTGGCTACAGGGCTTGTGGTGGATGATGGTATTGTTGTAACGGAAAATATTTTCCGAAAGTTGGAAGAAGGAATGAGTATCAAGAAAGCTGCGCTAGAGGGTTCTAAAGAAATTTTGTTTGCTGTTATTTCTACATCTATCACCTTAGCTGTTGTGTTCTTACCCTTAATTTTTATTGAAGGATTTGTAGGTAGTTTGTTTAAAGAGTTTGGTGTAGTTGTTGCTGCGGCTGTTCTGATTTCTGCTTTTGTATCACTTACGTTAACACCTGTATTGAACGTATTGTTGAGTTCCAAAAATGCCGGGCATGGTAAGTTTTATGAAAAAACAGAGCCTTATTTTCAAGCCTTTGAGAATGGCTATCGAAACTTGCTGACTAAGTTTATGAAAGTGCGCGGGTTTTCATGGGTGATTATTGGTTTAAGTATGTTTATTGCAGTGCTGCTTTTCAAAACATTGCAAACCGAGTTGGCCCCAATGGAAGATCGAGGACAATTCCGATTTTCGGTTACGGCCGCAGAAGGAACTTCGTTCGATTATATGGATCGCTTTGTACAATCACTGTCGAACTATTTTCAAGATTCCATTCCGGAAGAAACCTTCACATTCGCTTCAACCAATAATCAAAATGTTGGCACCGGTAGTGTAAACAGTGCATTCGGACGAGTTGTATTGGTGCCGAGAAACGAACGAAAGTTATCACAAGAAGAAATTTTGAATCGGACCAACAGTCAACTATCCCTTTTTAATGATGGTAGAATATTTCTTGTACAAGAGCAAACAATCAGTGTAGGATTGGCTTCCAAAGGGGCTTTGCCGGTGCAATATGTTATTCAAAATCAGAATTTCGATAAGATAAAAGAAGTGTTGCCCAAGTTCTTAGCAGAAGTGCGCAAAGATTCTACTTTCCAGATGGCAGACGCTAACTTAAAATTCAATAAACCCGAATTGCAAGTAGAAATCGATCGTTTGAAGGCTAAAGATTTGGGGGTAAGTGTTGCAGATATCGCACAAACATTGCAATCTGCATTTAGTGGTAATCGTATCGGTTATTTTATAATGAATGGTCGTCAGTACCAAATTATTGGACAAATGAGTCGGAAAGACCGCGATGAGCCAGCGGATATTGACAAGTTGTATACGAAGAATAATCGGGGCGAGTTGATTCAGCTTTCTAGTGTTATTACTTTGAAAGAAACCAGTAACCCTCCGCAATTGTATCACTTTAATCGTTACAAATCGGCTACGGTATCAGCATCACTGTCACCCGGAAAAACAGTTGGAGATGGGGTTGCAGCAATGCAGCGCATTGGCGATAAATTATTGGATGAAAGTTTTACATCATCCCTCAATGGACCATCGCGCGATTTTGCAGAAAGCTCCTCCAATACATCTTTTGCTTTTTTATTGGCGTTGGTGCTCATTTATTTGGTGTTGGCCGCACAGTTCGAGAGTTTTGTGGATCCGTTTACGATTATGCTTACGGTACCACTTGCACTTGCTGGTGCATTACTATCGTTGTGGCTTACCGGTAATACCATTAATATCTTTTCTCAAATTGGTATGATTATGCTAGTGGGTTTGGTGACCAAAAACGGTATTTTAATTGTAGAGTTTGCTAATCAAAAGCGCAAAGCCGGAGAGGCGAAGCTGGATGCCATTCTTGATGCGTCTGTGCAACGTATGCGCCCAATTGTGATGACAAGCTTAGCCACTTCATTAGGTGCATTGCCTATTGCATTGTCGTTAGGGGCTGCTTCAACGAGCCGTATTCCTTTGGGGGTGGTTATTGTAGGGGGGGTGCTTTTTTCACTACTGCTTACCCTGTTTGTTATACCGGCTGTTTACTCTTATTTATCTGCTACTAAAAAATATGCCTTCGATGAAGAATAATGGATTGATACTGCTTCTTCTTATGTTTTCTTGTAAGGTGTTTGGGCAATCAACCCTAACCCTAGAAGATGCCGTTCGTATTGCTTTGGAGAATAACTTTCAAATTAAAATCGCCCAGAACGAATCGCAAATCGCACATATCAACAATCATCCCGGTGCTGCCGGAATGCTGCCAACCATAGCGGTGAATGCTACTGATAATCCAGCCTTGAGTAATTTAAAACAAGAGTTTACAAATGGTTCTACCATTGAACGAAACAATGTTGGTAGCAATGCATTTGCCGCCAATGTAGCGCTCAATTACACTGTTTTTGATGGGTTGAAAATGTTTGCCACTAGAAAGCGATTGGCTGAACTAGAATTAATGGGTGAAAATAAATTAAAGTCGCAAGTACAGAATACCTTAAGCCAAGTGATTCAGCGCTATTCGGCAGTGATCAAGCAGCAGAGCTATTTAGGGGTGGTTCAACAATTGCAAAAAGTAAGTGAAGAACGATTACAATTGGTAAAAATTCGACAAACGGCCGGTATGGCTAATAATACTGACTTGTATTTGGCCGAGTTAGATTTTACATCGCGCAAACAAGCCGTGCTTTCCCAAGTGAATGCGGTAAAAAGTGCGTTAACAGATTTAAATGTTACGTTGAATTTTCCGGCAGATAGTAGCTATACGCTGAATGCGAATTTACCTGTAAACACAAATTTGCGCTATGCCGAACTCGTTTCACGTGTGGATATGAATCCGGAAATTTTAGCCAACGAAAACCAAATCAATATTTCGTTACAGGCACAAAAAGAGATACAAGCCGCGCGATTGCCACAACTTAAATTGAGTGCAGCGTATAATTACAATCTTTCGCAAAGCCAAGCCGGTTTTACGTTATACAATCAGGCATATGGGCCATCGGCCTTGGTTACGCTTTCTGTTCCTGTATTTTCGGGCAATGTAAATGCGCGGAATTTGAAATCGGCAAAGCTGCAAACGCAAAATGCGGAACTGCAATTGGAACAAAACAAGAAACTCTACCAAGGACTATTACTGCAAACATGGCAAACGTATTCCATGTTGGTTGCTCAAATTGAGCTGGATAAAACTGATGTAAAAACGGCCAAAGACTACCTTGATTTGATGACTACCCGATACCAGATGGGCCAATCTACAGTAGTTGACTATCGAGAGGCACAACGCAGTTTTGAAGAAGTGAATTACCGAGTGATTAATAATCTCTATTTGGCAAAGCTTGCCGAGACCGACCTTTTGCGACTTTCCGGGCAACTGATAAAGTAGTTTGTATTAGAAAAAAGACGCATTTGATTTTGATAGCACTCCATGACAAAAGTCATAGTTCTTTACAAATCAAATAGTTCTCTTTGCTCCACTTAACTTTTTTATCTTTTTGAACATTATTAGGCTTTATGGTAATCCACATCAATAGCAAACACAAATTGTCATCTTTACAGAAGGAATTCAGTTCGTTTTTCCCATTTCTGAAGTTAGAATTCTTCCGCAAAAAGCACAATGATATGGAAGGTTCTGCCAAGCGCTATTTGGTAAGTCACGATACATCATTAAGCGAATTGCTAAACACAGAAACATTAGCCGAATACAGTTTTTCTGCTGAAACTACTGTGTCCACTATTGAACAAGATTTAGAAGCACAGTTTGGATTACACGCTCAGGTTTTTCGAAAATCGGGAAATGTATGGATAGAAACAACGCTCACCGATTCGTGGACATTGGCGCATCAGAATGAAGAAGGACAAGAATTGTCGTCTAAAAGCAACGATGAAAGCGCTGCGGATATGGCCGATCGTGATGTTTGGCGTTAATTAGCCAAATTTCTAAGTTTTTCTTCTTCGAGAATAGAAATTTTACCCTCTTTAATTTCGATTAATTTTTCGTGCTTGAAATCACTAAGTGTACGTATCAGTGATTCTGTGGCTGTGCCCACCACTTGCGCCAAATCTTCTCTCGAAAACTGAATAGCCGGTTTATCTTCTTGCTTCACTTTAAATTTAGAATATACTTCTAGCAAGCCGTCTGCAATTCTTTTGCGTAGCGAGTTGTAGGCTAATTTCAACAATTGCTCTTCGCGCTCTAAAGTGTTTTTCGCCAACATGGATATAAACTTTTTCGCTACCGAAGTATTGGCAGTAACCAACTGCATGAAATCATTTTTCGGAATAAAACATACTTCAGCGTTCTCCAATGCTTCACACGATTCCTGCAAGGTTTGCATGTCGCCTAAAATGTAGGAGTAGCCAATAAATTCACCTTTGGTATAGATTCCGGTAATCAGTTCCTTACCGTCTTCACTGGTTTTGAACGTTTTTACTTTTCCTTCTACAACCAATAACAGGAAGTTAACACGTTGCCCTTCGCGATATACGTTTTCTTTTTTCTTGAAATGTGAAGTATCGTAATTATCGGGCAACGATTTCAATTCTTCAAACGATTTTGCCAGCGATAATAATTCGCGCATACCTTCCGATGAAGAAGATATTTCCTTGCGTAAAAATTCTGCTTTGCGCAAGCGCGATTCCACTGCATTCAACAATTCACTTTCTTCGAAAGGCTTGGTAATATAGTCGTCTGCACCCATATCCATGCCTCTTCGCACATCTGCTCTTTCCGATTTTGCAGAAAGGAAAATTAAAGGAATGGCAGAAAGTTCAGGGTTTTTGCTCAATAAATGCAAAACACCATATCCGTCTAATACCGGCATCATAATATCGCAAATAATTAAATCCGGATTTTCTTTTTGTGCCAACTCAACACCTATTTTGCCGTTTTCGGCCGTTACAACAGCATAATTCGCCAATTCTAAAATCTCTGCCGTGTTTTCTCTTACGTCTCGATTGTCTTCAATAAGTAGTATCTTCTTCATAGCTTAAATTTAATGTCTTTGCGGTAAATGCACACAAAATGTGGTTCCATTTTCAATTTCACTTTGCACGTCTATTGTGCCATTGAGCAAATTCAAGTATCGGGAGACAATGTGTAAGCCTAGTCCGGTCCCTTGAATATTTGATGCATTTTGGCCACGGAAAAAGCGTTCAAACAAATGCTCTTGGTCTTCTTTTGAAATGCCGATGCCTTGGTCTTTTACGCATAGCATAATTTCTTGCGCTCCACTGGCAATACTCACTTCTATAGTTCCATCCAAAGGCGAAAATTTTATGGCATTGCTGATGAGGTTAATCATCATATTACGCAAAATATATTTATCGCATAATGCCCATTCGTTCCCTTCAAATTGGAAAACAATCTTTTGGTTTTCCTTGGCTAAATCTTCTTGTTTCTCGTTGCAAATAGTTTCGATAAACTCACGAATATTGGTCTCTTCATAACGCAACGAAATTCGTCCGTCCTCTAATTTTCCTATTGATAGAAAGTCTTCCAAAATATCTGTAAGATTTTTAACAGAGTCTTTAATCCGTTTAACATGTTTCTCTCTTTTCTCGAAATCTTCTTCCTTAGGGTATTTTGAGATAAGTGTTGCGGATGAAAGAATGGAACTTAAAGGTGTTCTAAACTCATGCGATGCCATAGAAATAAACCTTGTTTTCAAACTGTTTACTTCCTTTTCCGATTCCAAAGCAGAGGCCAATTCTTCTTTCGATTTTTCAAGTTCTGTAAGCGTTTCACGGAGTATCATTGTTCGCTGTTGCACTTTAGTTTCCAACGAAACATTCATTTCGCGAATCGTAGCCGATTTCGCTTGCAGTTCTTTTTCGTTTTGTTTTCGAATGGTAATGTCGATGACGAACGCAATAACAAACAGTGTTTCGCCAATCTTATAATGACTTAAACTGACTTCCACCGGAAAAACAGTTCCGTCTTTTCTCAAAGCATATAAATCGCGCAGACCTCCCATTGCACGGTGTGAAGGTTTCTTGGTAAATGCTTCGCGATCTTGGATATGCTTGTGCTTCGATTGTTGTGGTATAAGTACTTCGATTTCTTTGTTGGCCAACTCATTTCCTGTATAGCCAAATTGCTGAAGGGCTTTGGGA
>CAYNMP010000002.1:0-238568 GCA_964398475.1 uncultured Chitinophagaceae bacterium
AGGCATTACCGGAACCGGAGGAGCCGGAAAATCTTCGGTAACCGATGAAATTGTACGCAGATTTTTAAAACACTATACCAATAAAACCATTGCCGTTATTTCGGTTGACCCAAGTAAAAAGAAAACAGGCGGAGCATTGTTGGGCGATAGAATTCGAATGAATTCCATTTCAAATCCACGCGCTTACATGCGTTCATTGGCTACCCGCGAAAGCGACAAAGCGCTCAGCGTACACGTACAAGAAGCCATCGATGTTTGCAAAGCAGCACACTTCGATTTCATTATTTTGGAAAGTGCGGGAACGGGTCAGAGCGATGCATCTATTTTGGATTATTGCAACGTATCTTTATTGGTGATGACACCCGAATATGGCGCTGCCACACAGTTAGAGAAAATCAACATGTTGGATTATGCCGATGTGATTGCCATCAATAAATTCGACAAAGCCGGAGCACTAGATGCTTTGGCCGATGTGCGTAAACAATACAAACGCAGTCATAATATCTTCCAAGCGAAGGATGAAGACGTACCTGTAGTAGGTACTATTGCTTCACAATTCAACGATGCAGGTGTGAACCATTTATTTGAATTGTTGATGCACTGTGTGAGCGAGAAACACCCCTCCCTAGCCCTCCCCAAAGGGGAGGGAACACGGACAGTATCAAAAGATACTGTTACCAAATCGCAAATTATTCCACCGGCTCGGGTACGCTATTTGGCTGAAATAGCTGAAAACAATGAACGCTACGATGAATGGGTGAATGAACAATGCGCCATTGCCACAAAATTGTATCAACTCAGCGGCATTAAAGACGAGCTGAAAAACAGCGAAGAAGTGAGCGCTTTGTTAGCTGCGTATCAATTAAAATTAGCACCCGAAAACTGGAAGCTGATTGCAGAATGGAGCGAAAAAATTAAAAAGTATTCAGGCGAAACCTTTGCCTTTCAAGTACGCGATAAAGTATTGGATTTACCTTTCACCTACACATCGTTGAGTGGTACCAACATCCGCAAAGTGTATTTGCCGCGCTACAAAGATTGGGGCGATATTTTGAAATGGCAATTGCAAGAAAATGTACCGGGTGAATTTCCGTTCACAGCCGGAGTGTTTCCACTCAAGCGCGAAGGCGAAGATCCAACGCGAATGTTTGCTGGAGAGGGCGGACCGGAGCGCACCAATAAACGTTTTCACTATGTATCGTTGGGGCAGCCTGCACACCGCTTGTCTACAGCGTTCGACAGTGTTACCCTCTATGGCGAAGACCCGGATCACCGTCCGGATATCTACGGAAAAGTAGGTAACTCGGGAGTGAGTATTGCCACCGTTGATGATGCGAAAAAACTCTACAGCGGTTTCGATTTATGCAGTCCGAAAACATCGGTGAGTATGACCATCAACGGTCCGGCACCTATGGTTTTGGCCTTTTTCATGAATGCAGCCATCGATCAAGAGTGCGAGAAATACATTAAAGCCAACGGACTTGAAGAGCAAGTAAAAGCCCAATTAGCCGCTTTAGATTTGCCGAAATACAGTGGCGAATTACCTAATGGCAACAACGGCTTAGGCTTGCAGCTATTGGGCTTGAGCGGCAGCGATGTGTTGCCAAAAGACGTTTACGAACAACTGAAAGCAAAGGCATTATCGTCTGTACGCGGTACCGTGCAAGCCGATATTTTGAAAGAAGATCAAGCACAAAACACTTGCATTTTCTCCACCGAATTCGCCTTGAAAATGATGGGCGATGTGCAGGAATATTTCATTCAGCAGAAGGTGCAGAATTTTTATTCGGTGTCGATTAGCGGCTACCACATTGCCGAAGCCGGTGCGAATCCTATCACGCAGTTGGCGTTCACGCTATCGAACGGTTTCACCTATGTAGAATATTACTTGAGTCGCGGTATGAAAATTGACGATTTCGCACCTAACCTATCGTTCTTCTTTAGCAACGGTATGGATCCCGAATATTCGGTGATCGGCCGTGTAGCCCGCAGAATATGGGCCAAAGCTATGAAGCAGAAATACAAAGGCAACGATCGTTCACAAAAATTGAAATACCACATTCAAACCTCGGGCAGAAGTTTGCACGCGCAGGAAATCGACTTCAACGATATTCGTACTACTTTGCAGGCGCTCTATGCCATTTACGATAACTGCAACTCGCTGCACACCAACGCCTACGATGAAGCCATCACCACACCTACCGAAGAGAGTGTGCGCAGAGCCATGGCCATTCAGTTGATTATTAACCGCGAGTTGGGAACGGCTAAAAACGAAAACCCAAATCAAGGTTCGTTCTTGATTGAAGAATTGACCGATTTAGTGGAAGAGGCGGTGTTAACAGAGTTCAAGCGATTGACCGAACGCGGAGGTGTGTTAGGCGCTATGGAGCGTATGTATCAACGGAACAAAATCCAGGAAGAGAGCATGTTCTACGAGCATCAAAAACACACGGGCGAATTCCCGATTGTGGGCGTGAACACTTTCTTGAGCAAAAACGGTTCGCCTACCATTATTCCAACGGAGGTGATTCGTTCCACTACCGAAGAAAAAGAATTCCAAATCAGCACCTTGAATGCGTTTAAGCAACGCCATGCCAACAACAGCGAAGAAGCCTTGAAACGCTTGCAGCACGTGGCAGTGAACAACGGCAACCTCTTTGCAGAACTCATGGAAACCGTGAAACACTGTTCGTTAGGGCAAATCAGCCGTGCTTTGTACGAAGTGGGCGGACAGTACCGAAGAAGCATGTAGGCATTTAAGATTTTTTCCCTTTGGTAGGTGTTCCGCCACCGACCAAGTTTCATTTTTTCTTTTGGGCGAGTTCCTCTCGGAATCGGAACCGCGCTGTACGTTGCAATCTTTATCCCGCTATGAAGCGGGAAAAGGATTTTCACTTCCATCGCTCTCGCAAAGCATTGTGCTTTAATGTAATTTGTAGTGCTGAACAAATCGCCATTGCTCGCATCTTGCGAGCAATTATAATTATTGCCTCTGGCATGTTTTCAAATGCAGCCGGAGGCTTTTTAAAGACTCACTCGCAAGATGCGAGCGAGGGTGGAATATGTCAAAAAAACAGTTGTTTTGACCTAAAAGCAGCTCACCCGAAAAAGGGTGAAAAAAATCAAATTTTAAGCGACAAATTTTGCCTTAATCTTTTTCCACAGCTACTTTTCAAGCGCTGCAATGGTTTTGGAAAATGTATTGTCATTTTTCACAATATCTGTGGATAACGGAGATTGATTTTAAAAAAGCACAAACATATATTCGTTTCATAGTTCATCTATTTGGGTGTGCTTGAAATGCAAAAGGGAAGCCGTATAGCTTCCCAAATATTGCAGGTTTGTTTATGCTAATCCCTTCCAAAAGGAACGCAAGAGTGTCCAAAACTCGTCAAACAAAAAACCATTTTCTTGCCAGTCTTTGGTTTTGGGAGGTCTTCAATTATCTGTAATGTGCACATTATAGAAAAAATTGGAGGCCTCTTTTTCATTAAAACAAAACTAGTAATTGTTCCCTATAGATAAAATCCATATCATTTTTGTTATTAACAAAAGACTAACTTGCTCCTTAATCTTGTTCATTTTTTTTGAAAATCAATAGAATTTCGCTATAGAGTTCTAAATAAAATGTTTATAGCCCTTACTATTTAACAATTTGTCAATTCTTCTCCCTCTGTTTGTGTTGTCACGAACCGAGGAGAAGAAAATTTACTAGCGTTGTTTATAATTCTGATGGTGCAAGAGAAATATCAAGGAATGAGATTTTCCTTAAACATTCAATGAACATTTTAGGAAAATTGGTTCATTTAGATAGTGATGTTAAGAATGCCTTTTTTGAGCCTATATAATTATCTTTAAATTTGGATTAAAGCAACAGCAATACATGAGTACAGTAAAAAAATTCCGTGTTATTAGTTCAATGAAATCTGAAATGAATTCAACAGGACAGCAAATTTTCGTGTTCGAGTTGGCGGAAATAAATTATGCGGGCATTGAACTGCCTTCTGGATATAAGCCATATACATTTAAAGATGAAGGTGATTTATTTATTCTAGATTACAACTCATCTTTAAGCCAAGCTATAAATAGAGACTATTTAAATAGCGGAGAAATTTTAGCATTAGACATGAACGATTTTAGACATATACCTTTAAATGCTAGTGATAAGCAAAGAAGATTTTTCCATACAAGTGTAAAATTTCGCTAAGTCGTTATTCCCCCATACTGGCGCAAGTTTTGTGCTAGGCTTGTGGCAGGCTAACTTGTGCCTATTCTCAAGTCATCTAGCCATAACTCAATTAAATGCCTGAGGCAGTTCTGGGATTTACTCGCAAGATGCGAGCAAAGGCGAGTTTTTTATATATTTATAGGAACAGACAGTTGCAACATCTGTGATAAAACATCAATTTAAAAAGCACTGATACTAAGAAAGCTAGTAGGTTATGTTGTATGTATTGTTGGGGTAATACTAATTCCTACTATTAGGATTTTTTTTGTCAAAGTATTCAATGATAATTTTCAAGAAGATACTTGGTTTGCTGTTTGCTTTGCTTGGGTGCTACTTTTGATAGCATTACTTATTGGCATTTCTTCCTCGGTTCGTGTCACCACGAACCGAAACTATCACTAACTTTTGAACCTCACACAAAACGCTTATTTTTCCGCTAAACATCACCCCATGTTAAGCAATTCTATTTTCGAAAGCAAAAGAAACAGCCACGTTACGATTGGCGAAATTATTTTTTGGACAGCAACAATAAATAGCTGGCAAAAATTGTTGACTGGTACTGCTTACAAAGACATAATTATAAACTCCTTTACCTATTTAAGCGATAAAGGGTTAGTCGATGTTTTTGGATTTGTAATTATGCCTAATCACATTCATCTTATTTGGCGCGTAAATAAGTTAAACGGAAAAGAATATCCACATGCTTCGCTGTTGAAGTACACTGCGCATGCGTTTAAAAAATCACTAAAAGCAACGAACCTTTCTGCTTTAGCTTCTTATGCTGTTGACGCAAAGAATAAGCAATACGAGTTTTGGCAAAGAGACGCTTTGGCAATTCCATTATTGTCCAGAGAAATGGCGTATCAGAAACTCGAATATATTCACAACAACCCGTTGGCTGAACATTGGCAACTCGCAACCCTACCAGAGGAATATTATTATTCAAGTGCAGGGTTTTATGAGCGTCATAGCTCGCCTTATAGTTTCTTGAAAGATTTGAGAAATGAATTTTAGTATGTTTCGGTTCGTGGTGACACGAACCGAGGGTACGGATTTGAGGCGTAAATTTTAGTAAATTTCGGTTCGTGATGACACGAACCGAGGAAAAAACGTAAAATATACAAACATGCAAACACACCAATTGGCGGGAGATATACTTGGCGATGCATTTTTCCATTATCCGTTAATGGTTTATGCCTTTAAAGGAAAAACGGAGGAAGAACGCAGCAAAGCGCTGCATCATCTTTACCTACACTGTGCTAAGGCAGCTGCTATGTATGGGGGAGTTGTGCTTACCCCCGATAAGCAAGGCGCATTAATTTGGCTCTCCGGCAAACATTTTCCATTAGGCTTTCTTCGAGAAGCAAAATCGGGAATGGCTGTTATTCCCTTTAAAATAGGCGTAAAACCTACGCTACGCCTTATGCATCACGATAGTGTTCCTGAAGGATGGATTGCAAAAAATGCCGGAGAAAAAATGGGTTACATTTGGTGTTTAGGTGTAGCCGCCAACCAGCGCGGCAAAGGGTTGAGTAGGACACTGATTGACCAAAGTATTGCCGACATGCGTGCCCAAGGCATCAATGCGTTTTGGTTAAAAACCGAGGATCCTAAAAATGTAATTATTTATCAAAAGCTCGGTTTTGACATTGTGTATGAAACTGTTGTGGAAAGCAGCGGGATAAAGAGTTGGGTTATGAAGAAATGAAATAGGATACCTGCTATCTCATGCTCAGATCGTGACCCACAACCCGAAACCTCAATGTTGATGGAAGAAAAATGCCGCGTGAAGGATTGCAGCGGAAAGCCCGCAGTACCGCTGGAAGCGGGACGAGGACTTGCAGCGAAAAGCCTGACCGCAGTGCAACGGAGGACACGCCCATACTTACACAAGTAATGTGCATGGCTTGTGGCGGGCAAACTTGTGTCTTTTCAAAATATGCGCAAAAAAGAAACCCCTGCTCCTTGGCCCCATGCAACCAAATGCCTCCTTCCACGTATCATAGAAGAAACTAAAACATTAACCATGCGCACAAAATTTACGTTATCTATTGTTTCAATGCTGTTGTTACTAACGCTCACGCAATGTAAAAAAGAGAGCACTAGCACACAATTGCCACCGAATGTAAGTCCATCGGCAAAAGAGTATGTTACTTTTAACGTGGAGGGTTTAACCGGCTTAACAACATTTACGTTTCAGGATGTAGACGGCTATGTTTTTAAAGGCTATCACGATCGTTGCCCGCTCTCTCCAACATATGTATTACACGAGGTAGCAAAACAAACAGACCCTTACAACAATCCGCGGTTTACTATTTATTTAGGCACGGCTAAACAGCCTACAAAATTTAGTGATGGTGTAAAAGTACAGCCCTATGCTGTGAATAGTTTGCAAGATGGAAATGCAGCCGTGAGCTTTTGCCATAATAATGTAAACAATGGCGGTCTTTGCGCCTCTACCATGAATACTACACCGGGCAATTATTTTGAAGTGGAGAAAATTGAAACGGAAGGTACTACCCAATATGCGGTTGGCAAATTCGGAATATACGCACACACTCCTTCACCGGGCAACACCGTTTATTTTTGGATGCGCGAAGGTCATTTCAGAATTAAAATATAACAGCACAGAAAGCTTTGGTTTCAAAAAGAGGGATTGACTAAACGTATATTTTCTATCCCTCGGTTCTTGACTACACGAGCCGAGGGATAGGATTTACTCAAAAGTTGCAAGCAAAGTCCAATAAGTTTAAACGAAAAGCCACTACACTATTAAAATTTGTCAAACACCCTTCCTTCCTTAATTTTCGTAGTATCTTCATGCTAAACGGAAGAAATACAACATGGAAGCAACCGCATACAAACCCATTCACAAACTCAATTTTATTGAATTGTGGAACGCCAAGAAAGATCGCTTTACCTTGATGGCAAAATCGCCCGCCAAATATCCGGATGTATTTGGTTTTAAAGTGCCCGGACGTGATGTGCTGGTGATCAATAACCACGAAATGGTGCAGCATATTATGGTGCGGAATATGCGTAATTACCAGAAAGACCATGGCTACAAAGTACTGTCGATATTGGTAGGCAATGGTCTCATCACCAATACTGACCATAGCAGTTGGCGCAGTCAGCGTACCTTATTGCAGCCGCCCTTTCACCGCGAGAGTTTACAAGGCATGTGCGATATTGTTGGCGATGCTACAACACAATTATTGCAACGTTGGAAAGCAAAGGAAGGAACCGAAATTAATTTCACGCACGAGATGGCGCGATTGACCATTGATATTGTGTGCAGAACACTTTTCACTTCTAATGTTACCGAAGCGCAAGTGCAAATGGTATGGGAAAGCTTGAATTACATGAATGCCATAGGCTCCAAAATGGCCATGAACCCTATGCACATTCCCTTTAAATATCCATTGCCGAGTTATGTCAAAGGACGAAAATATATAGCCGAACTCAATGCTATGATTTACGGCATTATTAGCAAACGCAAAAGCGAAGAAAATCCGCCTCACGATTTGCTGCAATTACTTATAGAAGCAAAGTATGAAGACGGCTCGTGTATGACCGATGAACAAATTCGTGATGAAGTAATGACGGTTTTTTTGGCAGGCCACGAAACCACCGTTAATGCGCTATCGTGGACATGGTATCTCTTAAAACAACACCCTGAAGCGGAACAAAAGCTGAATGCTGAATCCAAAGTTTTTGAAACGGAAACACCAAGTTTTAAAGATATTCCGAATTTGCGTTACGGTTATCAAGTGATGAACGAAGCTATGCGCATTTATCCGCCTGTAGCCGCCATCGGCAGAGCAGCTGCAGAAAGCGAAGAAGTGAACGGTTATTTCATCAAAGCGAGAACCATCACGCTCATCAATATTGCCGGCCTTCACCATCATCCGGCTTATTGGGAAAATCCATTTGCTTTTCAGCCCGAGCGTTTTGAAAACTTCAACATGAAAGGCGACAACCGCTTTATCTTTATGCCTTTTGGCGCAGGTCCACACATATGCATAGGCAACAATTTTGCGATGATGGAAATGCAACTTATCAATGCCATTCTTTCGGCAAGAGTTGAGTTAGAATTGGTAAGCAAGAACATTAAACCGGAGCCGTTGATTACATTGAAGCCCGGCAATGGAGTGATAGTGAAGATTAAGCAAGTGAAGGGCTAGTATATTCTATATTTTTTTATCTCATTCAAGAACATAAAATGAACAACCATAAAGTCTTTTACACTATTGTATTGATGCTCATTTTCGTATCCGTAAATGCACAAGTCGGAGCAATTGGCGGTAAAATTGTCAATACAAGAGGTGATGAAATTTATAAGCCCAAAATTGTTGTTACGAAAAGCGCAGATGGATCTTTTGTGAAAGAAGTTGTTGCAGATAAGTATGGCAATTATGAAATAAAGCCCTTGCTTCCTGGTTCATATAACCTGCAATTTTTAGCAAAAGACTATGATTCCCTAACACAAATGGGTTTGTTGGTGAGAGAAGATACTTATACACATCTTGACGTTAAATTGAAGCCAATAGACAAGAAGAAAAAGTAAATCATGAAAAGAACACAACTTTCAATGTATAGACTACTTGTATTGAGCATTGTAAAGGTATAAGCGCTGATGTTTTCTCTTACCTAAGTTTTTGTAAACCGCATAACTTTGCGTATCTATACTCACCACTGTATATGAAGAAGCAGTTTATCTATCTATTACTCATTGCCTTTGCTCTGATGGGCTGCAAGGCCTTTAAGCCATCGGCAAACCTAAGTCATTTCAATGATTATTTTGCACCGTCAGTCAACGACAGTATGGTTGAAAATGGTCGACTTAAAGTAACTTTCTTCGGCACTTCTACCTTGCTTTTCGATGATGGCGTTTCGCAAATTATTGTCGATGGATTTTTCAGTCGCCCTAAAACCGGCAAAGTTGCTTTTGGAAAAATTCGAAGCGATGAAAAAGTAATACGTGCAATGATAGCAAAGTATCAACTGCACCGATTAAAAGCCATTTTTGTTTGTCACTCTCACTACGATCATGCGCTAGATGCGCCTTTACTAAGCCAGCTCACCGGTGCGAAATTATATGGTTCTTCTTCTACTTTGAATTTGGGGAAAGGCGAAAATCTATCGGAAAATGCGATGCAGCTGTATGAATCGGGTAAACCACTTAGTGTTGGATTTTTTACGGTCACCGTATTGAATTCTAAGCATACACCTCCTTTCAAAATATTTGGTAAAAGCAATGCCACCGACCCGGCTCATCCCAACATTGATCAGCCACTTTCACAACCGGCAAAGGCAAAAGACTTTATTGAAGGAGGCACTTTTGATTTTTATATCACGTATGGGAATCAACGATTTTTGGTGAAGGCCAGCACGAACTACATTGAAGGCGCTTTGCAAGCATATCCATGCGATGTACTCTTTTTAGGTTCAGCTATGCTTGGAATTCAACCCGCTGATTTTCAGCAGAAGTATTATAACGAAACGGTTGTAGCGACCAATGCCAAAACGGTTGTACCCATTCATTGGGACAATTTCATGAAACCGCTTGGAGAACCTTTAATTCCATTGCCAAATGTTAGCGATAATGTGGAGGCCGGGTTTAATTTTTTAATTACAAAAACGAAAGCAGAGAATAGACGATTACTGCTTTTACAAAGTGAGTCGTCTGTTTTGTTTTAGACAAAACCACCAAAAGAGAATTCTCTTTTATTCGGTTAATGATACAAGATATGATGCAAACTGTTTGGCTAGATTGTATTTACCTTTCGGATCGAGGAATAAAAAGTAACCCGGTGCATTGCATTCTAAAAAGTAGTACTCGTCTTGTTCACTTCGAATGATATCAAAACAACCAAATAAGATGTCCATGGATTTCATATAAGCTAGGCAGTGTTGAGCCATGGGGAAGTTGGGGATGTGGTTGTAATGCAAGTCGTTCAAGGATAATCGCCAATCAAAACCCTTTGCACCATCGATGCGGAAAGCCATTACACAATCTCCAAAAACAGTAACGCGATATTCTTCCATTCCTTCAATTTGTTCTTGAAAGTGATGGATATGGAGTTCGATTTTATTCAAGCGAATGGCGGCTAATAACGGTTTATCTATTTTACGCACTGTGGCAAAAAACTGTTGTTTGTTTTTGGTGATGTACTGCGAGTTAGAAACGGGTTTGTAAACAGCATTGGTGTGCCATGGTTTGTTTAAGTATGAAGCTACGCTATTAGCGATAACTTGATTTGGCAAAGCAAAGCCACATTGCACAGCCATTTTTTGTTGATAGGCTTTATGTCCGGCAATGTAATGTTTTACAGGATGGTTTAACACGGGTATTGTATCCGGCAAACAAGAGAGAATTGCAATCAATGTTGCATAATATTCTTCATCGATAAACTCGCGCAAATGCGGTTCAAACATTTGGTGCGTATTTCCGGGTAAAGCATACCTCGACCACCAAACAGCACCAACAGTAGATTCAGTAATCGATGCACCTGTTTTACGGTGAGTGAGTTTGAACGTTGAATGTCCCGGATCAATTTCAATCGCATACCTATCGTGAAAACGATCGGCATTTAGTCTGAAAAACGAAACCTTGTTTTTGACTAAATGCCGATGTATGCTATCGCACTCGCTATCCGCAGTGGACGAAATAATGAGCAGTTGTTTCATGCAGAAAAAAGTGCGATGCTATTTTTCTAGATTTATCTTTTGTGCGTTCTCCTTTTTAGCTGCTTCAAGTTTTGGTTTTTTTTGTGCGGCAACAGCTTTTTTTGCTGTTTTTTTCACCGGCTGTAAGGCAGCGGCAGTAAGCGATTTGCTTTTAACAGCTGTTTTCTTTTTTGGCTTAACAGCAGCTTTTGGCGACTTTATGGCTTTCTTTTTTGCCTCGTCTAGTTTTGCCTTTTTAGGTGCCACTTTTTTTGAAGCTAACTCTTTTTTCTTGCGTTCTTCCAATATCGGTTTTTTGGTGGCTACTTTGCTTTTTAGAACGGCTTTTTTTACCGGAGCTTTTTTCTGCGCTTCTTCTTTCACCGCTTTCTTGGGTGCTACTTTTTGTTTTGCTTTTTTAGCAGATTCCGATTGTGCTTTTTTTACCGGAGCCTTCTTAACGTTAGCCTTCTTTTTGGCTTCTTCTGATAATGCTTTTTTTGTTGCTGCCATAATAGGTTTGTTTTATGTATGATGAATTAGTCTAATGTACAACTATATTTCATTTTCATAAAAAGAGTTTTCATTTAAAGTAATCTATATTTAAGGGAAGAAATGCATTTGAAAACACCAAACACAGTAACCATGAAAAAGCAGCAATTTGTAATGTATGTCCTACTCGCATTGAGCATTATTGAAGCATACGCAGAATTTACGGGCAATAAGGCGCTTATGTTCTACACCAAGCCACTGTTGTTGCCCATGATTATGCTGTATGCTTATGTGGTGATAGACCATAGGTGGAATATGGCTTTAAAGTTCTTACTGTTGGCACTTTTCTTTTCGTGGATTGGTGATGTATCGTTAATGCTCACACCGGAACATCCACTAGACAATTCGTTGATGGGGGTACCTAAAAGCAAATACTTTTTCTTGTTGGGATTGAGTTCGTTTTTAATCAATCATTTGTTTTTGATTTCTATTTATCGAAAAGTTACAACAGAAAATGGAGAAAGTCTTTTTCAACAAAATAAGTTTTCGTTTTTACCATTCTTGGCCTATGGTATAGTAATGGTAAGCGTTGTAGTGCCACCGGTGTATGATAATCCCGAAAAGAGCTTAGCCACAATTCCTGTAATATTGTATGCTGCAATATTGCTCAGCATGGCAGCTTTTGCGTATAATCGATATGGTTTTGTAAACACCAAAAGTTTTTGGTTGGTGTTTATCGGAGCTGTTTTGTTTGTGTTTTCCGATTCTATTATTGCTTTGAATTTTCTCGCCTTTCCGGGTTTAATTCCCAAGCCCGGCTTTGTGATTATGACCACTTATGTGGCCGCGGAATTTTTAATTGCAAAAGGAATATTGCTCCAGTTTTTTGAAGAAAAATAGGCATTGCTATTTAATCAAACCCACTATTCGCGCTACATTCCAAATGTTCATAAAGAAAGCGCTGTAACGATTGCGCTTGGCTTGTTGCTCTTCGCGATTCCAAAAGTGAAGCTGACTAGCGGGATATAAGTAGCCAAAATGATAGGCTGTGTGATCCCAACGTTTTCGGGCAATACGGTCGGTAGGATAACGGTATTGCGCTTCACGAGCGGTTACAATTTCTTGTGCACGTTGACGGATTGAACCGGCATCAGCAAGATGATGTTGAGCGTCTTGTTTTTGTGCTTTTGTTTTTGCGGTGTTGAGTGCCAACAGATAGCGAAGAATGGCTGCACGGTGAAATCCCCGGTAGGCGGTAATTTCAAGTCCATCGATTAATTCGGTGCCTACAACATCTTTGTCGCTCGCATTCATTCGCATCGCACGGCTATGCTTCAACGCCTTATGCGCAAAGCTGTCTAAACGAACTAGATATTTGTTCTGGATTTCGTTCAATTCATTGGCTGTAGCTTTGTTGCGAATGTATTTGTACGACAACTTCGGACGTGGATGATATTCATTGGCCAAGGCTTTGATGCCAATTTCATCGGTGATGGTCATGGCGGTCATCCATTGCATGAGCGAGCTATCTTTCAAGTACTCTTGTTGCAGATTCAACATGTTTGTGAATGACTTGTGTTCCTTTGCTGGCAAGAGTTCTTGCGCATACATGTCAGGAAAACGATCTTGTTTTTCACCATTAAAAGTATGTTGCCAACCCCATCGTGCAATACTCCAATCTACTAGCCAATAGCCCCATTCCCAACCCGATGAAAAGGTGAGATGCCCCGGAATGTGATGTGCTGCACAACTATCAATATCGGTTAAGCGGGCTTTCAAATACGGCAACAGTAACATGGGTACCGATACATCAAAGGTGATCCAATAGGCGCTTTCGGGGTAATACCACGTTTCGCGTTTTTGATGTTCGGCCAAAAGGAACCGATACATGTGTTGTTGGTTTTCGTTTTCATATACTAGTGCGTGTGGCTCCGACATGTCGTAAAACATCACCGTATGCGCCATTACACCACGTTCATTATCGAGTGCAGTAGATGTGCTATCCCAAACAAATTCGTTTTTAGGTTTAGTGGTTTTCGATTTGTGTTGTACTACATGTTGCCTGCCCATCAATTTTGTATGGCTATTGTCTTTCAGCCATTGGAGTACAAACTGACGCTGTTCTTCCTTTTTCTTTCTATTGCCGCTGATGAATTCTGCAGTAGAAAATTCCATGTTAATTATATCCCAATTGGCTTTGTTTAGCCATGTTAGATTTGCTGCAATTTGCTTTTGTTTATTGATGGGTGAGGTATACAATTGAAAGGTTTTCTGTTGTATCATATGCAGCGAAAGATCAACACCTGCAAGCAATCCACGTTGATGTACGTAATCAGTTATGTTTTTAGCGTGGTCGATCCAAATACGTTTATCGATGCTATTCAGCAAGCAAAACTCAAAATAATTTTGTCCGTTTCGCGTAAGCCAATTGATGTATTCTTTTACTTCGTTGAGTGCATTCGGTAATCTACCATCATGCAGTTGTTCCGTAAGTTCCAGTGGATGTTGGGTGTGAAGATGAAAACCATTTTTATCGAACAAGGCTTTACTTTCCCAAGTAAAAATTTCAGTAAGCGGCCATTCTTTAAAATGCGGAACGAAGGTGTTGCGCGGGTGATAAAATTTAAAGCCTAACTTTTCCTGCAACAAGCCATAAAGCCCGAAGCTAATGCCTTGCCAAGAATCAGCAGAAAGTGAAAGCAGATATTTGTCGCCCCATTTTTCTTGTTTCCAAGCATAGTCGTGTCGCGGATAATGTTGGTAAGAAAATTGTGCAGCAGCAGAAAAAGTAGTAGGAAGTGAAGCGGATACTTGATTTGCCTCCGGCAAGAAAATTTGAACAGTAGCTGAAGGATTGTTTAGGCCTACTTCACAACCACATGCTTCTTGCAAAAGACTGCGAACATCAGTAATGGTAATGGCTGTAATACTGGTGTCGAAAAGCGATTGTGTGGCATTAATTGAAATATTGCATTGGGCGAATAGTGTTGAATTTGCCCACAGTAGCATGGCGAGTAGCATTACGTTTTTCATCCCAATTGTTTTTCTAATATATCAATTGGATATGAATTTTGATTTATTGCGAAACAATTCGCACTTCCGTTCTTCTGTTTTTTTGTCTGCCGGCTGCTGTGTTGTTGTCCTCCACCGGCTCGGTATCGCCATACCCTTTTGCTATTATCCGTTCGGGAGCTACACCTTTCTTTTCCAAATAGGTTTTTACTGTAATAGCTCTGTTTTCGGAAAGTTTGAGATTTGTTTCCGGAGCGCCAACATTATCGGTATGTCCGGCAATTTCAATAACTAATTTCTTTTTGGATAGCATATACTCTGCTAATTCATTGAGTTCGCTATTGGACTCAGGTCTCAATGTAGATTTACCGGTATCGAAAAGCACATCATTAAGTGTGAATGTTCTTGGCGGTGTAACCGTTATGGTATAGGTCATAGCGTAAGGTTGTCCACGAGCAGGTAAATCAACTTCTAAGTTGCTTTCAACTATAGTAACTGCTTTGTATTTTACCTTGTACTTCTGGCCTACAGGAAGCAGGATAGCGAATTTCCCTTCTGCATCTGTATTGCCGGAATATTCTTTACCGTCTTTCGTAGAAGAAAAAGTGATGGTATTCTGCGCTTGAGGTACACCATTGTCGTCAACGGCCTTTACTTTCATTAAGGCCTGTGAAGCAGTCGGCTTTAAGTCTTGAGCTCTGCTAGTGATGGATAATCCAAGAAGGAGAAAAAGGAAAGATGCTTTCATGTTGAAATGGTTTATTTTATTTCAACGTATAGTGAATGAATATTATTGTATGAAAGTGGTGTGTGATGACACAAAAGGCAGTCAGACAAAGCAACCATCTTTTATTAACGCAATCGAAAATGTTGGTTGTATTTACTTTTAACGCTATGTTCTTCGTTCAATAACCACTGCATTACCATCTTTGGAGGAACCGCCACTTGCTCCACTGTTTGATAGGTTTTAAAAATACGATCCCACAGTGCTGTTGTTACTCCGTGGTTGTTTTTCGGGTTGCCGAAATGATGATAAAAATGATGTTTTCGCATTTTCAATCCATAGCGAATATATGGTTCACGCACATGAAATGCCCTATGTGTAAGTTCGTAAATAAAATACATACCTGCTAAACCAAAAGCAAACGCAAGCCCATTTATTAGTCCGGCTAAAGCGCCTACCATTATAGCACTCATCACTAACACGGCTATGGCAATTGGAATTTTTTTATAGAGTTGCACAAAATAATTTGCCTTCGCATGATGTTGCAAATGTTCTTTTCGAACAGGACCGTTCCCATTCTTTTTATGTCCACGAAAGCGATGGATAACATATTCTAAAAAGGTCCATGTAAAAGCACCTAATCCAACGAGCAATAGTGTAGTCAGCATTATTTTTTTCTTTAAAACTACGCGCAGGAAAGGATTATTGTCGGTATAGGTTGTTAATAAATACTATTAGAAATTCGAATTTCAGCGTGCTTTCAAAATCTATAAACGAACGCAGGTGCGACTTTGAAGCGGCCTCATAGAGCAGAAGCAAAAAAGTCCGCGGGCTTCAAAAAGGCAGTTTAAAGTGCCTTTTCCATTTATTTCAGCTACCTTGCGCCCTTATACGTAATATGAAATTTGAAGAATTAAACATCATAGCGCCTATTCTTAAGGCTTTGGCGCATGAAGGATACACCGCACCCACACCCATTCAGGAACAAGCAATACCTATCGTTTTAACCGGAAACGACTTATTAGGTTGTGCGCAAACCGGCACCGGGAAAACGGCTGCTTTTGCCATTCCTATCTTGCAATTATTGAGCGGTAGAACACCAGCCGGCAAGGGTACACGGCCCATTCGAAATTTAATTTTAACGCCAACGCGCGAATTAGCTATACAGATTGGTGAGAGCTTTGCTGCCTACGGGAAAAATCTTCACCTCAAGCATACCGTAATTTTTGGAGGAGTGCCGCAAGGTGCGCAAGTACGAGCATTACAGCATGGTGTAGATATTTTAATTGCCACTCCGGGTCGTTTGTTAGACTTAATTAATCAGGGTTTTATCGACTTAAGCAAAGTTGAAATCTTTGTATTGGATGAGGCCGATCGTATGCTCGATATGGGTTTCATTAATGATGTCAAAAAACTCATCACTAAAATTCCAACGAAACGACAAACGCTTTTCTTTTCGGCTACTATGCCTACCGAGATTCAACATTTGTCGGCTACCATTTTGAAAAATCCACTGAAGGTAGAAGTTACACCAATTTCTTCTACTGCCGACACCATTCAACAAGCCATTTTTTTCGTAGAGAAGAAAGACAAACGCAATTTGTTGCAATTTTTGTTGAAGGATAAAAAGATTGTTTCGGCTTTGGTATTCACCAGTATGAAACACGGTGCCGATAAAGTGGTGAAAGACCTACAAGCTGCTGATATTAAGGCAGAGGCTATTCACGGGAATAAATCACAAGCGGCTCGTCAGCGCGCATTAGGAAATTTCAAATCGGGTGCTACACGTGTTTTAGTGGCCACTGATATTGCAGCACGGGGTATTGATGTAGATAATCTTTCGCATGTGATTAACTACGAATTGCCGAATGTGCCGGAAACCTATGTTCACCGAATCGGAAGAACAGGACGTGCCGGAGCTAGCGGTATTGCTTATTCATTTTGCAACGAAGAGGAAAAAGAATATTTACGCGACATTCAGAAATTGATTGGCAAAACATTGCCTGTGATTTTAGAACATCCGTATCCTATGGCGAATACGAGTTTAGAGAAATTTATTCCGCCTAAATTCAACAATGCACCAAAGCCACAAGGCGCAGCGGCTAAGCCGAAACAAAAGAAAAAATACTGGGGTAACAAACCGGGAGGTAAGCCAAAATCAGGTTATCCAAAAGGCTAATTGAACCTTATTTGCACTCGCCTTTTGGCGTACAAACAGCTCCTTCTTTCACTTCTATAACAGAAGTTGGATTAGCGCTTTCCCATTCAGCATATGCTTTCTGTAATACCTCTAGAAATACTTTACTATCCTGCGCACCACTTACCGCATATTTATTGTTGAATACAAAAAACGGCACTCCTGTAACGCCCACTTGTGATGCTTCGTAAATATCTTGACGAACTTCTGCAGCATATTTATCGGATTGTAGTACTGCTTTAACAGCTTGTTCATCTAGCCCAATGCGAACTGCTAATGCCGTCAGTGTGGCGTGATCAGCAGTATTTTTGCCGTCCACAAAATAGGCTTGGAAGAGTTCTTCTTCCATTTCATTTCCTTTACCCATTGCTGTAGCATAGTGCGAAAGGCGATGCGCATCAAAGGAATTAGCTACAACAGCCTTATCGAACTTGTAGTGTAAGCCAACCCCTTCTGCCATTTGCATTACATGCCCTATAGCTTGGCGGGTATAGTCCATCGTCCATCCTTTCGACTCTGCTAAATGTGTAATGGTGTTTTTGGTGGTGTCGGTCACTAGATCTGGTTGTAACTGGAAACTTTTCCATATTACTTCGATGGCAGCACTATCAGGCATTTGCGCCAATGCGGCTTCAAATTTTCGTTTTCCGATATAGCAAAACGGACACATTACATCGCTCCAAATTTCCACTTTCATTTTACGGGCAGGCATAGTATATAATTTTGTTTTTTGAATAGATTTCCCTTTCGCTATAAAAAAACTTCCACATAAGCATAGGAGCAAAAAAGACAGATAAGTCAATGGTTTCAATCGGAACTTCATGTGGTGCAGCAATTAATAGCATTCGAATTTATGAATTTATAATTTCCCGATTTACCGTATATGGAGCACGCCCTATACAGAATAGTTTATTTCACTATTTTTACAAAAATGCCTACTGTGAAATATACTTTTACACTACTTATTACTATTGCTTTTGTTTCTTTTGGAATCTCCCAAAACCTTAAATACTGTGGGTCAGACGAAATGTCGTTTGATTTGTACCAATCGGAGCCGGGGTTACAAACGAAAATGAAATTAAATCGTGCCGAGCTGAATCAATTTACGCAACAGTACATTGCGAACATCGCCAAAAACAGAGGCGTTGCCGATTCGTTGTATACTATTCCGGTTGTTTTTCACATCATTCATACCTATGGTGCCGAGAACATTACGGATGCACAAGTGATGAGCGGTTTGAAAGTATTAAATTGGAATTTCAGAAAGCAAAATCCGGATACAGCGCTTATTGTTGCTGCGTTTAAGCCCATTGCAGCCGATTGTGAAATTCAATTTAAATTAGCGCATATCGACCCTAACGGCAATTGTACTAATGGTATTAATCGAATAGCCTCTCTCTCTTCCATTGTTGGCGATCATCGCGTAAAAGACATAATACACTGGGATCCTACAAAATATTTAAATGTTTATGTAGTGAAACAGATTGCCAATTTAGCCGGTCATTGTTTAATGCCCGATCAAGCCGATGCAAAACCGGAATGGGATGGAATTGTTATTGCCAACGATTATGTGGGTGATATGGGAACATCCAACAAACTTCGTTCTGTAGTTATGGCGCACGAATCGGGGCATTATTTGAACCTCTTTCATATTTGGGGCGGTAACAATGTGCCCGATTATTACTATTTGCCTGTAGGTCAAACTACGAATTGTTCGATTGGCGATAGTGTGTCGGATACCCCGCCAACAAAGGGCTGGAGTAGTTGTAATTTATCGGCAGCATCGTGCGGAAACGTAGTCGATAATGTGCAAAATGCTATGGATTACAGTTATTGTAATTTCATGTTCACGCAAGGACAGCGCAATCGAATGCGAGCGTCATTACATTCGCCCATTGCCGGAAGAAATAATTTGATTACGACACAAAATCTATTAGCCACCGGAGTGAACGATAGTATTTTGTGCAAAGCAAAGTTTGAGATCAATCAGCGCACGGTTTGTGTAGGAGATAGTGTTCGCTTTACCGATAAAAGCCTTTGGTATCCTACTTCTTGGACATGGGATTTTGGCGATGGCAGTTATTCCTCTGATCAAAACCCGGCTCACGTTTACGCAGCAGGTGGCGATTATTTTGTTTCACTTACGGTAGTACAGAATGCGACAACTTTGCATAGTGATACCATGATGGTTCGTGTGAATGGCGAAGGAGCTTACCCGTTCTATGTACAACGTTTCGATAGCTTACCTACCTTCGGACAAAGCTATTTGTGGAACATCAGTGACAACAACAACTTGATGTGGAAATTATCGGATAACGGTCAAGGATATAACAGCGGTATATCGGCTACTATACGTCCGGACGATAGTACTGACGCATATTCCGGCAGAACCATTTTATATTCACCGGCTATTAATCTTGCAGGACGTGTAAATCCGGAATTTAATTTCAAATACGCTTTTACGCCAAAGATTACCAACAGTTATGATCAATTGGAAGTGTTTGTGTCGAAAACCTGTGGTGCAACATGGCAAAGTTTAGGCAAAAAAATTGGTGGTAATTTAGCTTCTATTGCCACTCCTGTTGATGATAAAAATTGGACACCGGCTGATTCCACACAGTGGAAAACATTTAGCTATATAGTGCCCGCAAGCCTTGCTGTTCCTAATTTTCAATTCAAAATTGAATACACGAATTATCGAGGCAATGTACTGTATATCGATAACATCAATATCAATGCAGCAGCGTATACGAATGTAGAGGATTTGCATTTACAAGAAGTTATTCTTTATCCGAATCCCGCAACCAATACCTTTACGGTGGAAGGTGAATTTGAGCGATTGAGTATGATCATTACTGATTTGAATGGTAAAGTAGTAAGCACTTCAAAAGAAATTCATTCCGGGGAGCAACATGATATTAGCAGCCTACCGCAAGGTGTGTATATTGTTTCGCTACAAAGCAATACTACTGTGGTTCACAAACGTTTGCTGAAATAGAAAGCAATGCTATAAACAATACCTGCTTTTTTTACCTTAATATTGAGCATGACATTTGAGGATTTAAATATTAAACGCCCTGTGCTCAATGCACTTAGCGATATGGGTTTAGTAACCCCCACTACAATTCAAGAGCGTGCATTTTCTGTAGTGATGTCGGGCTGTGATGTAATAGGCATAGCACAAACAGGAACAGGAAAAACGTTAGCGTACTTGTTGCCTTGCCTTCGTCAATGGACGTTTACAAAAGACACTGCTCCACAAATATTGATTTTGGTGCCCACTCGCGAGTTGGTAGTGCAAGTGGTGGAGCAAGTGAAAAAGCTTAGCGCATACATGAGTGTTCGTGTTGAAGGGGTATACGGAGGAGGAAATATCAATACACAATCGGCTCAGATTGAAGCGGGTTTAGATGTGCTAGTGGCCACCCCCGGTCGTTTAATCGATTTTTTATTGCGCGGAACCCTGAAAACTAAGTCCATTAAGCATTTGGTGATTGATGAAGTAGATGAAATGTTGACGTTGGGCTTTCGTCCACAACTCACTACGATATTAGATTTATTGCCCAAAAAGCGTCAGAACTTAATGTTTTCGGCTACTATGTCGGATGAGGTAGAAAGCTTGATTAGCGTATTTTTCAATCATCCCACAAAGATTGAAGCTGCTCCAACCGGAACACCATTGGAGAATATTGAACAGACCGGCTATGCTGTTCCCAACTTCAATACTAAAGTCAATTTATTGGAAATGCTGTTGGCAGATGCTACCGTTTATTCAAAAGTATTGGTGTTTGTGGCCACAAAAAAACTGGCTGATGCGCTCTATGAAAAACTGGCACTTCAATTCCCCGAAACTATTGGTGTGATTCATTCTAACAAGGATCAGAGTTATCGTTTCAGAAGTGTAAATAACTTTAAAGACGGATCGTTTCGTGTGCTGATTGCTACAGATATTATTGCGCGTGGTTTAGATATTTCCGATGTAACGCATGTTATTAATTTTGATGTTCCGGATGTGCCTGAGAATTACATTCATCGTATAGGAAGAACAGGTCGTTACGATAAAAGGGGAATCGCTATTACATTTATAACACCTAGTGAAAGTGAAAATCAAGTGGCCATTGAAGGATTGATGAAGTTTGCTATTCCTATGCTTGAATTGCCTGAAGACCTAGAAATTTCAATGGTACTCACGCACGATGAAATACCGGAAATTAAAATGCCTTTCGGAAAATCGCGAACGCCTAAGAGCGAAGCTAAAGGTCCTGCATTTCATGAAAAGTCTAAGAAAAACCAAAAGGTTAACGTGAAAATTCGTCACTCCGAGAAAATGCGCGCCAAATACGGGAAACCGAAGAAGCGTAAGCCAAAAGAGGGTAAATAGTTTTCAAAAAGTAAAGCATGTTATTGTTTTCCTGAATTGAGTTATTATCTTCAACCGCTATGAATTGGAAAACCCGCCTCGTTTTGCTGTTTGCTAGAATGCAAAAGCCCATTAGTATTGAAGAAGGAGTTGATGTTATTGCCTTGCGCAAGAAATCTTCACGTGCCTCGAAGTTAGGGGTGTTTTTGTTTGATTGGAAAGTAAGTGTAAAAACTACTTACGATACCATAGCCAATGGAGTTCCGGTGCGCGTTTACAAAAACAGTGATGCTAAAAATCAACGTATTATTGTGTTTTACCATGGAGGAGGCTTTGTGTTGTATGATGTTTCATCGCACGATAATTGTTGCCGAAAATTATGCAAAATGAATAATAGCATAGTGGTTTCGGTAGATTATCGTTTAGCGCCTGAACATACATTTCCTGCTGCACACGAAGATGCTTATAATGCACTGAAATGGGTACATGACAATGCAGAGCAGTTGGGCGGCAATGCCAACGATATGATTGTTGCAGGAGATAGTGCCGGAGGAAACTTAGCGGCTTGTATGGCACATCGATTTAGAAAAGAAGGCATTCCCTTGAAAGGACAAATATTGGTGTACCCTTGGATTGACGGGAAGTTGAAAAATCCTTCAATCGATAGAAATGGCGAAGGTTATTTATTGGAAAAGAAAACGATGATTTGGTTTCAACAGCAATACACACCACGTCCGGAAGATCACTGTGTGCCTGAAGTTTCGCCTTGTTATGAAAAGGAATTTACCGGATTGGCCCCAGCATTTATTCTTACCGCTGAGTATGATCCGTTAATAGAAGATGGCGTAAATTATTTTAATCAGTTGCAGCGAGCAGATATTCATTCCGATTTTAAGTGCTACACCGAATTGTTTCACGGATTTTTTAATATCCCCGGGATTTCTTCGATGGCTAAAGAATCGTATACAGATATTCAAAAGTTTATATCGAAGCTATAATCGATTAGCTGTTGTACAAAAACGACCAAGGCTGCGCCATTTCAATTTCGTAGGCTAGCTCTAGTAATGTTTTATCTTGTCCAAGCGGTGCAATAAATTGTACGCCAATAGGTAGTCCATCGCTTGAAGTGCTCATAGGTATGGAAATAGCCGGTGAACCTGTTACATTTTGTAAGCCTGTATAAGAAGCAAATGAAACCGCACGATGCGCAATTTCCTGATACGGCAACTCCATGTTGAAATGCCCTATTTTAGGCACTTTTTGCGAAAGCACCGGTGTCATAATCAAATCGTATTGTTTCAAATAGCTTTCGGCTTCTGCTCCCGATTTTTTGAGAATACGTAGACTTTTCGGCAGTTTCAGTGCATTTTTTTTGAATTGAGCACTTAAGCCGGTAGTGAAATTTTCCAATTGCTTTTTATCTACTTTGGCCTTAACCATTAAGCCACTCATACTCGTGAAGGCAAACGCAAAGAATCCGTAATAGTTCAAAAAATGTTGCGACATTTCTCCAATATCAAACGGAAAAGGAATTTGCTCAACGGTATGTCCGAGTGAAGTCATTAGTTTTGCTGCATGTAACTGTGTTTGATAGGTATCTGCATCTTGATGTCCGATTTTTCCTTCTGCGATATTGTCGAAGAATAATACTTTCAAGCGCTTTTTTCCTGGATGCTGTACAAGCCCCATGGCCGGTAGCTTCGGATTGCAGTAATGTTTTTCTGCTGCTGCATAAAAGGCAGCAGTGTCACGTACCGTTCGCGTTAAAACACCTTGGTAGCCTAAGTTTAACGGCAACACTTCAGATCCGTCAAAATTGATTAAACGATCACGCGATGGCTTCAAGCCTACCAAACCACAACACGAAGCAGGGATACGTGTAGAACCCGCACCATCATTAGCCGTGGCAATAGGCACTACACCACTCGCCACCAATGCCGCTGAACCTGATGACGATCCGCCTGTTGTGTAATCGGTGTTCCAAGGGTTACGCGTAATGCCCCAGTTCGGATTTTCGGTACTGCATATTAATCCGAATTCGGGCAAAGTACTTTTGCCTAAAGGGTTCACACCAATCGATAAATATTGATCTACGAACTTGCTGTTGCGTTTTGCCAGTTTAGACGTAAACGCATAAGTACCAAGCTGTGTTGGCAATCCTTTCATGTTGTCGTTATCTTTGATGAATGTAGGCACACCAAAGAAATCACCATGCGGTTTGCTTTTCGTTTGTTCACGCGCTGTGTCATATATCTTAATCGCAATCGCATTGAGTTCCCCATTCACTTTTTCTGCACGTGCTATCGCTGCTTCAGCCGCCTCTTGTGCCGAAATTTTTCCATTGGCAATAGCTTCGGCCACAGCCACGGCATCCATTGTTCCTAAAGCATCATCGGTAAAGGCGCTAATTTTTTTCATAGTCGTGTTGATATTGTACATTCCAAATCTATACTATCCAAAGCACGTCCGGCTTTCTTTTCAGCGTTTGTGCTTAAACTTCCCATGAAAAAAGTTTTAGCTTTACCGCATGAAAAATGCTTCTGAAAGTATTCAGGTAAATAAGTACATCAGTTCATCGGGGTTTTGCTCGCGCAGAGATGCCGATAAGTATATCGAGGAGGCCCGTGTAACCATCAACAACGAAATTGCTTTGCCCACTTCGCGTGTAAATGCAGGTGATGTGGTGGCGGTTGATGGCGAAAAAATAAAAATCAGTAGAAAGCAAAGTTTGTATATCGCCTTCAATAAACCGAAGGGTATTGCATCGACTACCGATCCTAGCGATAGAAGTAATATCATTTACTATATCAATCACCCGAAGCGAATTTTCCCTATCGGTAGATTAGATAAAGATTCAGAAGGCCTGATTCTATTGACAAATGACGGAGATATCGTGAATAAAATTTTGCGCGCAGGGAATGAGCACGAGAAAGAATATATTGTTACTGTGGACAAAGCAGTAACAACCGAATTTGTGAAACGCATGGCCGGTGGCTTGCCGGTGTTGGGTACGAAGACCTTGCCTTGTACGGTGCGTCAGATGGGCAACAGAACTTTTAAGATAATTCTTACGCAAGGCTTGAACCGACAAATACGCAGAATGTGCGAATATCTTGATTATAAAGTAGTGAGCTTGAAACGCATTCGCATCATGAATATTCATTTGAAAGATTTACCTGTGGGTAAGTGGCGCGTATTAACTCCTGCTGAAATGCATGAGTTACAAGGCATGCTGGTGCATTCGGTTAAAACGGAGGATGCTTCAGTGATTAAAAAGCCGAAGAAGAATAAAAACACCGACTATTTATACTAATAGCCTTTCTTGCTTTTTGCAATAATTGTTGCTTTATTGTAGAAAAGTAACATATGTCTGATTGGTCATCTACACCGAGTAATTTTCTCACGCGAACGATTGTTCCTCTTTTGCTCATCACCATAACACCTCCTTTTGCCATGCTTTTTTGGCATGTGAATGTAGAGCTGAATGGCTCATTTTTAGCGCTTTGGAATGAAATTGTAGACAAAGGTGTATTCTCCATTATCAGCGATGTCTGGTTATCGCGTTTTTTTGGTACTGCTGCTGCTTGGAAAATTATTGGCGTTTTTGCTGTGTTGCAATTGCTGCTGATGCGTGTTCTGCCGGGTCGAAAATACAATGGTACCATCACACCCAAAGGTAATGTTCCCGAGTATGTCGATAATGGCTTAGCCTCTTATTTGGTGACTTTTGCGCTGTATTTTGTTTGCTCTGTTGTGTTGAAATGGTTTAGTCCGGGCATTGTGTATTACCACTTTGGCGATATCCTTGGTGCCCTCAATTTCACCGCATTACTATTTTGTTTGATTCTATATTTCAAGGGAAGATTTTTTCCTTCTTCCTCCGATCATTCGCACACCGGCAATTTTATTTTTGATTATTACTGGGGAACGGAATTGTTTCCGCGCATTTTAGGATGGGACGTGAAGCAGTTCACCAACTGCCGTTTCGGGATGACGGGCTGGAGCATTAGTGTAGTTTCATTTGCCTTTGCGCAAAAAGAATTGTTTGGCAGTGCCGATTGGAGTATTATTATTTCTGCGGCTTTATTGTGGATTTACTTGCTAAAGTTTTTCATTTGGGAAGAAGGTTATATGAAAAGTATGGACATACAAGTAGACCGTGCCGGTTACTATATTTGCTGGGGTTGTTTGGTGTGGGTACCTGCCGTGTATACCTCGCCAATGCTCTTTATGGTGAATCATCCGGTGGGCTTGAGTGTAGTAGCTGCCCTGGTTATTTTCGTACTTGGATTGGCCAGTATTTGGATTAATTATTGGGCCGATTACCAACGCCAAACGGTACGTGCAACGAATGGCGAAACCACCATTTGGGGTGCTGCGCCAAAATTAATTTTAGCAGAATACAGCACCGAAACCGGTGAACGCAAAACCAATCTGTTGTTGGCTTCCGGCTTTTGGGGTATTAGTCGGCATTTTCATTATGTACCGGAATTATTAGCCGCATTTTTCTGGAGTTGCGCCACCGGGTTCAGTTATTTTTCTCCATTTTTCTACGTTATATTCTTAACCATATTGCTTACCCATAGAGCGTTTCGAGATGATACGAAATGTAGAAACAAGTATGGAAAGTATTGGGACGAGTATTGCAAATTGGTGCCATACAAGATTATTCCGGGTATATTGTAATCAGCAATGCAAAAGAAAATTCTCATTCTTGGAGGTACAATGTTTGCCGGTCGTGCTCTGGTAGAGCGGCTAATGAATGATGATCGCTATGTTATAACTTTATTCAATCGTGGGAAATCCAACAGTGGTATTTTTCCAAGTGTAACACAAATGCATGGGAATCGCGAAACTGATGATATTCTTCAGATCTGCGATCAACATTGGGACATTGTGATTGATTTCAGTGGCTATTATCCTAAAACCTTTGCGCAGTTATTGGACAGGATGAGCGACAAAGTAGGTCGCTATATTTTCATTTCTACTATTTCAGTTTTTCCATTTGGAGATGGGGATGTGCAACATATGGGAGAAGAGGATACAACGTTGTTTTGTGCTGAAGAACAGATGATATCTCCTTTGCCGGATGCCTATGGCGAGAAGAAAGCGGAAATGGAACGTATTCTTTTGTCACACCCTGAATTAGATCCATTGATATTACGACCGAGTTTTATTTATGGGCGCTACGATTGGACAGACCGTTTTTACTATTGGTTGTACCGAGCAAAACAGCAGCACAAAATTCTTTTGCCTGAACAGAAATTGCTTTCGCTCACCTATGTAGAAGACTTGGTAAATGGGATTTTGAGCGCCATCGAAGTGAAACACCATTTTCCGTTTTATAACGCCATTACCCATACTAATGTTCGATTAGATAAGGTGATTGAATTTGTTGTAGACCAACAGAATAGAACAGTTGAAGTTGTCCCTTTTGCTGAAGCTATGTTTGATGAGTTTAAATTTGAGGGAAACGAATTTCCTTTGGCTTTACCGTTCGATCTACATGTAGAAGGTATACGATGGTTGAACGATTTAGGATTATCTCCAACTCCATTGAATGACACGCTATTGAAGAGTATGCAATATTTTGGCAGTATACATTGGCCGAAACCCAAAACAGGATTAACTTTAGAACGAGAGTTTGAAATCCTATCTACATATTAGCAATAAAATCTTCCCCTGCTTTTAGCTGCATTTTTTTTTGTTCCAACAATAGGTTGCAAAAATTTTATGCATAATATTTGGATGCATCAGAATCTTATGTATCTTTGTTTCAACAAATACGAATTATGCTATTTTCTTCAGAACTTATTAAGGGCACATTAAAGACCATTGTGCTTAAATTATTGGCCGACAATAAACGCATGTATGGCTACGAAATCACGCAAAAAGTGAAGGAACTAACACGTGAACGAATACTCATTACGGAAGGCGCATTGTATCCCACCTTGCACGCTTTGGAGGCCGATGGATTAGTGGTAACAGAGTTGGAGTATATCGGCAAGCGTGTGCGTAAGCATTATAAGTTAACCCCAACCGGTAAGTCGAAGACAAAGGAAAAAGTGAGTGAACTTATCGAGTTCATGCAAGCGATGCATATGCTATTAGATATAAACCTACAAACGAGCTAATGTATACGCTATCAGATCAGCAGGTTGAGTTTATCTTAAAAGATATTCAACAGAAGGGTATTCATACTGAAGATTTACAACAGAATTTGTTGGATCATATCTGTTGTATTCTTGAAACAGAAATAAAAGCAGATGATGATTTTGAAACTGTTTATACGCTAGTTCTACAACGCTTTTATAAAAACGAATTGCTCGAAATAGAGCAAGAAACACAAGATTTATTAACCTTCAAAAACTTTTATTTTATGAAAAAAGTAATGATTTTAAGCGGTCTGAGTACTGCAGGAACCTTTATGCTGGGATCAGTTTGCAAAGTTATGCATTGGCCGGGTGCAAGTTTCTTTTTTGTTTTAGCCATTGGGTTATTGAGTTTTCTTTTTCTCCCGCTTTTGTTTCTCTTGAAACAGAAAGAACTTAAATCACTGCAGGAAAAATTGGTGCTTATGAGTGGTGTATTGGTAGGTATGCTTTATACCGTAGCTGTTTTAGCATCAGTAATGCATTGGGGGATGGCAAAGTCGGGTACTTATTGGTTGTTAATGATAGGATTTTCATTTTTTGTGTTTATTCCGTTGTACTTCTTTAATGGCATTCGAAAACCGGAATCGAAAATCAACACCATTTTGGTTACATGCTTAATGGTGATTTTTATGAGTCTTCAATTTTTGATGGTGAATTTACATCCAGTAATAAACCATTAATCTAGAAACGAATAAACTTGCGTAAACGGTGTTCATTCACTAGTCGAGTGTGTCGAAAGGCATGCTCGATTTCTTTGAGTATACGCTAAACGCCTAAGTGTCTGCGAAGAGAAATATCACACATTCTTCTCCGCCTCTTTCGAATACTTCAGCAAATAATATTGCTGCATAAACCAAGCTTCAATTTTATTGATGGGCTTAGCACCTCCTAGTGCCTTAGCTTCCACAAACACTTTCGATGTTTTTTCCAGTAATTGTGCAGCAACGTAAGCATCTTCTAATGTATTGCCAATGCAGATGCTTGTTCCATCTAGTACATTTGCAGCATAGCGATTTTTTATTGCTTGAATGATTTTTTGCTCCGAATTAGCTAGTCGAATGGATACGCCCAATAACTGTGCCTGATCATCAAGGATTGGAGGAATTTCTTCTTTCACTTGCGATGCAAATTGCTGTCGGGTTTTTAGAATAACTTGTATTTTTTTTCGAACACAGAAGATGTTTTGGTAAACGCTGTTTTCGTTTTTATGATGGACTAACTCTTCTGCTTTTATAGATGGCCAATCTGTTTTATTTGGAACGAAAACATATCCACCTTCTTCTACTCGAATGGCTATCTCAAGAACATCTACCTTCCCCCAAGTGCTATACCCTTGTTGATGTTGGATTAAAAATTCATGCAGATGGAGTATGGTTTCAATAGCTTTTGGCTTATTCATGCTGTTGCTTTTTTGCGTGAAGCAATAAATAGTTCACAAGCCAACTCCAATGTTCGCGCTACGTTGAAGGCATCTTCTAAATGTGTTCCTATACAAACCACGCCATGATTCGACATTAATGCCGCATTCGATGCTTCAATGGATTTTTCAGTAGCCATTGTAATTTTTTTTGTGTTTGGCAATGCGTATGGTGCAGCCTTGATCACTTTACCGCCCAGTATTTGCTGATGTTCTGGCAGAAGCACCTCTACATCTATTTGCGCAGCAGCAACAATCGAAGCATTCATCTGGTGCGTATGAATTACAGCCTTGATATGCGGACGTGTTTTATACACTTGGCAATGCAACTTCAATTCCGAAGAAGGTTTAATTTTTCCTTCGAACTTCAGCGTGTAAATATCTACCAATACCATGTCATCCGGATTTAACTCATCGTATTTTCGTCCGCTTGGCGTAATCACCATTTGATGGTCGTTTACCCGCATACTCACATTGCCCCAGGTACGTGCCACCAAACCCTCGTGTAGTAGCTGTTTTCCAGCTGCACACACTTTTTGGCAAATTTCTAAATGCTTCATTTACTTTAATATCAAATGCAAATTTAGCAGATAATAATAAAGCTAATCATAGATTATTGTTTCCTTCTTAGATAGGCGGTATTCAGTGTATACCCTTGATGTGAATCGGTATCAAAGTTAAGTACCTCCCAACCTTGTGCTTCCATTTCTTTCACCTTTTTAATTAAAGGGTTCATGTTGAATAAATTCTCGTTTGATTTTTTCAAATCCGATTCTTCTATTTGGTAGTCTGCACCGTCAATAGATACATATGTTTTAAAGTGTGCTGTTGTCCATACTACAGACGCGTATTTGTACTTGTCTTGTGCATAACTACTGGCATAAGCCAAAAAGAGAACAGTACATGTGAGAATTGTTTTTTTCATAACTTATTGTTTTGTGCCTACTCTATAATCCTCTTTTCGGCTATCGAGGTTATGTGTAAAAATTACTATTCTTTGATGAATTTATAGTTCGTTTCTTGATTTTCCATGTGAACTTTTATAAAATAAATACCGTTTGCCCACTCTACGACAGGTATACTGATTATTGACTGCCCTAATTCCAATTTGCTGTTATACACTTTCTGGCCAATTGTGTTGAAAATACTAAGATTCACTTTAGAAGTTATGTTTGTTCCAAAATCAACATTTAACAAACTATGTGTTGGATTGGGGTAAACTGAAATGCTTGCATTAGTTCCATTGTTGACGATACCATCTGCACAACTAACAGTAATGTAGTTCGGGAGTATTTTTGTATTGGTACCACAAGTGTCAGAGATAGTAAGTTTTACCAAATAACTTCCCGCTACATTGTATAAAATCCCTGTAGGGTTTTGTGTAGAAGTAGTAATAGGAGAACCTGTTCCGTTATAAATTGTCCACAGGTAACTTGTATTACCAGTTGCCTGTGAAAGGTCAAAGAAGTCAACTGTGAACGGACATTTACCTGTTGTCTGAGAAGCAGCAAAATTTGCTGTCGGCAATGGATTTACTGTAATATTTGTCGTTGCTATATTCTGACAATTGTTTGCATCAGTTCCGGTAACTGTATAAGAATTTGTTGAAGTTGGATTAAATGCAACTCCGTTTGTTATTCCACCTGTCCAAGTGTAGGTGGTTGCACCACCACCTGTAAGTGTAACACTGGCTCCGTTGCAAATGCTATTTAGAGTAGCATTTGCTGTTACGCTTGGCAATGGATTTACACTAATAGTGGTTTGGTCTGTTGACATACAGTTAAAAGAGTTTGTTACTGTAACAGTGTATGTTGTTTGTGAAGTTGGGTTAGCTGTCGGCATAGCAATTTGCGCATTGTTCAAATTTGTTGATGGTGACCAATTGTATGTATTGCCCGAAATTTGTGTCGTTCCAATTACAACATCGCTACCATTGCATACAGATTGGTCAATACCGGCATCTGCATATGGCAATGAATTTACAGTAACAGAAACATTTTGTGATATTGCAGGGCAAGAATAATTATCAGTTACAGCAACAGAATAGTTTCCTGTTTGAGAAACAGAAATTGACTGCCCTGTTTGTCCGTTGCTCCATAAATAACTGATCATTCCAGCGTTTGCAGTAAGAGTAATATTACCGCCAGAACAAAATGTAGTAGCACCACTTGGCACTATTGATGCTGTTAGATTACATTGGTGGCAAAGATTAGAATCTTTCAAGTTTGATAATATTGGATTAATTGAAAAGTTGGAAACTGAAAGACTAAGATTAGAAGATATTATCGTTAATGGATTCAATGAAATTGTTAAGTTGGTCAAGATAACATTGGTTAATATCGTGTCTATACAAAGACTGCTTGTATAATCTTCCTTTATAATATTATATCTCAAATCTGGCGGATTTCCATTTATTACACTTTGACCACCCATAATAAATTTGCTGTCAAATGTTTTTAATGAAGTGTTAAAATAATACGACTTAAAGACTTTTTGATTATTCAGAGTGAGCGAATTAGTTAGGTTTGCTATGCCTTGCAATTGTCCTCCACCGAAGCCACCAATTTGAATATCATAAGTTGGTGAGATATTATTAGGAATTAAATAACCCGAAAAACCAGTTGGTAAGCTTTTTGATAAAATCGGGTTTCCATTAGGGTTAATTTTCGAGATAAAACCATTAATTGTATTTGAAGAATTATTTTGAGAGAAGCCACTTATAACAATATCAGAGTTTGAATCAACAATAACTGATAAAAGCTCATCTTGTATTCCAGAGGAGCTTGAATAATATTTTGACCATAAATGATTACCCATCGAATCTAATTTTACAATAAGCGCATCATAAGCATTATACGGAGGGAATACACTAGCATCGCCAATATTACCAACTAAATATATGTTGCCATTATTATCCTCAAAACTTCTGCGAATGTATAGGTTAGTGTGAGAATATAAGTTATAGCGAATTTGTTTTTGCCATAAAACATTACCACTATTATCAATTTTAGTATATGCAATTCCACTTCTAATTTCAGTAGAAGTAGGAGTACCCCAGTTATCAAAATAGTGTGTATAATAATAAGGCGTAAATCCAAAATAGCCATTATTTCTACTACGGATAAAAGGACCTAAACCGAATTGGTAACTAGTATTACTGATAGTATCAAGAACATTATGTTCAATTTTTTTACCCCAAAGTTTGTTTCCCATTTCATCAATCTCCATAATTACACTTCCATTGTAATTCATTGATAATAAATAACCTTGTTGTGATTTTATGGTTTTATATCCGTAGGCTGAAGAATACTCGGGCATAACTCTAGACCATAAAAGAGTGCCGTTTTTATCTAATTTGAAATAATTTACTCCATTGAAATTGTTGTTGGCTGAGTTTTGATACTGGCCAATACAAATAAAACCACTGTCAACAGGTGATTGAACAATATCATAAACATTCCAGTAATTGTGAGTTGAAGTTGTATCTTTAAAAAGTTTCGCAAAAGTTGAAACAGTAGAACCACTACTTCCGCTACCTAATGAAATCAATTGACAATTTGAAGCAGAGTTGCAACCTGAACGGTTTGTAGTCAAACAAACAGAATAATTATTGTTGCTTGCATAGGTGTGTGTCGGGCTTGTTTGTGTTGATGTTTGGCTATCGCCAAATGTCCAATTGTATGATGTTGCGTTTGTAGAAGTGTTGGTGAATGTAAAGGTGTTTCCAGCCGCATTGTATGTAAATGATGCAGAGGGAGCTGGGTTAATAGTAACATTAATTGTCGCTACTGGACTTTGACAACCTTGATTTGTAACATAGCAAGAGTATGTCCCTGCATTTGCAATTGTTACTGTTTGAATTGTTATAGAAGTATTGTTTGAAGTAAAGCCATTTGGTCCAGTCCAAAAGTAAAGGTTGCCATTAATGTAAGGTGTTGAAAGTGTCAGCGTATTGCCCTCGCAAATAGGAGCATTACTACTTAGTACTGGAGCAGAAGGGGTTGTAGCTATGCTTACATATGTATATAAGCTTTGTTCACTTATAAGAGTTCCGCCACAAACTGAACTACCTGTAAAAACAGCTTTTACATAGTAGTAACCAGATTGTGTTACATAGCATGTGTTTCCAGTTTGTCCTGAAATAAGCGTTGAATTAGAATTAAGTCCACGATACCATTGATAGGAAACAGTTGCTCCTGAAGGAACTGAAATTGTAGGAGTTGACAAGATTATTCCCGTTCCATTGCAAACATTTACCGAAGGGCTTGGGAAAATTTCGGGTACAATGTGAAAATAATTTGACTGACTGTAAGCACTGTTACAAGTGTTGCAATCAGTAGTTGCTCTCACATAGTAACGATACATTTTCCCCGAAACAATATTTGAACTTGCGATTTGAGGATAGTTTCCTACTGCACAATTTTGAGTGTATACAATATTTGAACTACCGTAAGGATATTCTTCTACAACAATATCATAGTTACTCGCACCATTGATATTATATCCCAAATAAAGTGTTGAAGAGGTGTAACCAGTACCAGGGCAACTTGCAGTTCCTGCATTTGGAGTTGGTGCATTCGGTGTAATACAAGTTGATGAAGGTGTCCAACTAACACTTAAATTATACGAACTGCAAACACTGTATTGACTACTGTTATTTGGATAAACTTTGATGTAAAAAGGGGGAGTTACTCCCGAAGAAGAAGTATAACTGTAAGGAATATTTTCACTCGTAGTTCCTGTATTTATTGAAGAAGCAAGTAATTGTCCTGAACCTGTGTAGAGGGCTAAATCATAATTAGCAGGCAAGTTAGTTAGATTTATATTCAAAGTGCCGTAGGTACTTATATTTAATAAAAACCAATCTTGGTCTGCACCAGTTGTTATGAATCCGTTCACACTCGTAGAAGCAGAACTTGAACCCAACCCTGGAGGAAATAAATTGTATGCTGATGCAATTGCGTCATTTGGCTCGTAAGGGTCAGGACAATTTTGTGTTGCTGTGCTTGTAACACAAACTTGAAAATCTGTTCCCGTTGAACCTGTGTTGCAAACAATTCTAATCCAGTAAGTGTTGCTTACCGTCAGTCCTGTTAACGAAATTGTTTCTAATCCACCTGCACCTGTATTATTTACACATTGCATTTGTGTGTACGAAGAGGCACAAGTTACATTTTGCAGAACTTGAACGACTGCATCAAAATTCGCAGCACTTTGAACGCTTATAGTTGCATTTGTATTAGTCGCAACAAATTTATACCAAACATCAGCAGCAGTACTTGGCGAAAGAACACAAGTTGGCATTCCTGTTGTTGGATTTATTGGCGTTGCTCCGCAAGTTGTCCCGTCTGTGTAAGTGCAAGTTGCTACAGGCGTTAAAATTGTTGCATTGCCACATAAATCATTGGATGGTTGTGGGCAAGTGTTGCCACAATGATAAACAGTGTAAGGTGGATAATATTGATTAAGAATTTGTGTCCAATTTTTTGTTGCTAATCCTGTATTAGGTAACCCTGATGTTGAATTGCTACAACTGTTTAATGACTTACCTGATGCCCACCTTGCAGAACCTCTTTGGCTCATTCCTCTGCCATGACCGTTAATTCTCTTACCCGTGCTTACAGGGTCGGAATAACAAACACCTAAAAGAGAAAACTGTCCATCTGTGCAAAATATTCCTAAGCTACTGGATGAGCATTGAGGTAATAAATGATTGTTTTCAGCACTATACTCTGAAAGTGCTACATCGCTGTTGTAATACAAAACGTAATCGGTTGTTTGTGTTACTCCTGCTGATGTAATTGAATTTGTCGCACCAAAATTTTGACAGCAAGGCGAACTACAGATGTCATACCACGAAGAATAGATAGGGTGGTTTATTCTGTTTACTGAATAACTTCTAATTGCTACAGCACCTGCTTTAAAGGCTTCAATCATGTTTGGTAATGCGTTCCAACTTCCAAGCCACTCATTGGGAATAACATGTTCTATATAAACATCTACAATATAATTCTGCACAGTTTGACAAGACGGGAACCCACCTCCTCCGCCAGGGCAACAATTTGTACCTGTTGAAGAGAAGGCAACATTTATTGAATTTGGCACACATGAACCTGATGTAAGTGCTTGCGGTTGACTACCATTTACCAAGTTAGGTAAACTTTGTAATAGTTGTTCTGGTGTTTCTATGTGAGTTGCTGCTGTTGTGCTTTCAATTACGTTAGCTGTATTGTTGTTTCCTTGTCTCAATTTAACTTGATATGTCCAGTCGCCTTTGTTCCAACAAAGTACATTGTTATATACGTTTTTTGTAAATCCATTTTTAGAAATTTCAAAGTTAATGTATTCCTCATCGCCTTGAAGTGGAAACATGATTTCAAAATATCCTTCGGCATTTGTGGTTGCATTTTCTTGTTTGTTTAAAATTGTAAGTGTTGTATTTGTAATAGGTAGTCCGTTTTCGTCAACAACAAAACCATTCAAAAACATTTTACCACTCTGCACTTTTGATTGAACATATTCTGTTTCTGTTCGGTAATCTTTTGTTAGTGGAGAAAGAAAAAATTCATATACAGTTGCGTTATCTTCCCCAACTATAAGATTCGCTATTTGTTGTCTATAACCAATACAGCTAATGGTCAACAAATATTTTCCTATGGGTAAAGAAGTGTATTTGTCTGTTGGGCTTACTGCAATATTTGTTTCAACCTGCCCAGTTGTAGAAAACTTTTGGGCAGAAATTGATGTTGGCTGAACTTTATGTCCAGTATAACAATCAAAATAGCCAAATGTCATTGTAACATTTGTAGATGCAGTTGCAGCAACTGTCAGCAAGATAAAAAGAAAGGTAAAGGTTGTTTTCATGTTGTTTGTGCTTGTTATGTGAATAAGATTGTTGTTGAATGACTGTATCTAGAAAAGAGATTGAGCGTATTTGGGGAAAAATAATGGAAGTAAAATTTTGTTAGCTTGTGGGTAATGTTTTTCTGCTTTATGTTCTGAGAAACAAAACGTTGGAGTCGGCTACAGTGATTACATCAATAAAAAAATGCTTCATAGTTTTAAAATTTATCACAAATCTACCTTTCTGCTATTATGTTGCAAGCAAGCCATCTTGCTTTTTTGGCAAATAAATTAATCAAAATTCGGTTAGCCATTTGAAGAAACACTTGATATATCGAGTTTTTCTATAAGCTAAAAATTAATCTAAATGTAAAATATGAGATGAGTAAAATTTCATCGTGATTCACTTTTTAAGTAATTTGATGTACAATTATTTCTATATGCCAAATAAACAAGATAATACCCTCTATACGCTTATTAAGAATTTGGATAAGAAAAAGCAAAAGCTGTTTATTGCTCATCTTCAACAAAGCGATTCTAAGAGCAATTTTAAAAAGATGTTTGAAGTAGTAACAACTATTGAATTTCCAACTGATAAATTAGTTTTTGAGAAGTTATGCAAGATTATGAAACCGGCATCATTTCCTGTCACAAAATCCAACCTGAAAAACAAATTGATAGATTGGCTTGTTCAAACCCAAAACTTTTCCCCATTCCATCAATTAAATGATAAGCTAGCAACCATCGAGATTTTGTGCCGATATAAATTGTTGAAAGAAGCCGAAAAGGAATGTGATGAATTGATTCAAGCAGGAACAGAAAAAGAACTATTTGGGTTCGTTGTTCAAGGAATTTACTGGAAAACGACTTTGCATTTTCTGAATTCAGAATCCTTAGGCATAGAGGAGTATATAAGACTTAGTAATGAAAGCACAATAGCTGCAAAAAAATGGTTTACATCTGATGAAGCTAAGAATTTATATACAGCGGCTTCTAGTCAATATGTAAAAAATCCAACACTCCGTTCGGTTAAATCAATAAATAACGTGAAAAACTTAATGCAGCTTCCTGCTTTTCATTTAGACTTCACAAATCCCGAACTCAGTATCCGAACGGCATGCTATACGGCTATGGCTAAAAACTATATTTATCAGATGCTTGGTGGTTTTTCAGAAATGTACGACTTGGATAAATTTGTTTTTGATAAAATGAATAAGAATTTAAGCAAGTCCTTAAAAGATATGCCTAACGAATTAGTTCATAGCTATCTCAATTTACTTAACACATTAATAATTACGAATAGATTGCAAGAATACAATGACATTGCTAAGCTTGGTCATCAGAATTTAAAGGAGACTCCGTTTTATGACTATTATCTCCAAAGTATAGATTGGCAAAGTTTGCACAAGTTTGTCTGTCCATATCATGAATCCCTCTCTGCAGATGAAGATAATAAACTCAGCATTCTTTATGAGAAACTTTCTAAAGACACTTATAGCCAGATTGCTTATTACTTACCAATGAATATGGCTCTAATTTGCTTTAAAAATGGTGATTATGAAAAAAGTAAGAGTTTTGCGATCGAACAAAGAAATCAATTTGGAAAATCTAAAATTCGAATGGACTTTCAAGAATACGCATTCTTAATAGTCGTTTTGTGTGATTTTGCTTTATTCATACAATCAAAAAACACTTTTTCTACTTTCTATACAGTATTCGAAAGTTATAAAATGTTTATAAAACGCAAACCAATAGAGGATGATTATGAAGTGGAAAGAATATTTATCCATCACCTATCTTTAGTTAAAGAAAATTCTACTAGAAAGGGAATTTTTGATATTTTTCAAAAGTTAGAAGACAAAATTATTGCCTTATATATGAATCCTTCTCCAGCACAAAGCTACATTTCAAACTTTATAAGTTATCCACTTATTATCTCACAATTAAAGACTATTGTTTAAAGTCAGACTTAATCATAAGGGGTATAATGCACAAATCTCATTAAGAAATATCTTATATCATCCAGATTCAATTCATCGTATTTTCGTCCGCTGGGTGTTATCACCATTTGATGGTCGTTTACCCGCATACTCACATTGCCCCAAGTACGTGCCACCAAACCCTCTTGCAGCAACTGTTTTCCGGCAGCGCAAACTTTTTGTTTTATTTCTTCGATGCTTATCGACATATAATTAGTTGCGCTTTTCTACATTTTTAAACACACGCTCAAAACAATTTAACGCCTCATCTACCACCTCATCCGTATCGGCCATACTGCAGTATAAGCGACTGCCGGCAAGGGTTACAATACCTTCGGCCATATAAGCAGCACCGTATTCTTCCATTAGCTTTTTACGCTCATTGATTTCAGCCAACACCGATTTTATTTTCAATAATTTAATCTTCACGAACAACGTGCCCGCAGCTTCTAAATGACAAATAGAACCTTGGTTATACGCCACAAACGGTAATCCGTACTTGTCGATTAATCCGTTCAAACCCTTGGTAATTCTATCACCTGCCTTGCCTGCTTTTTCACATGCATTCGTTTTTTCGATTTCGAGCAACGTGTAATAGCCTGCACAACAACTGAGCGGATTCGCAGCCATAGTTCCTCCTACTTTTACTTTCTTGCCGCCTTGTAAGCCTGCGGCTAGACCGTCCATCAAATCAGCTCTTCCGCCAATGCCACCGGCCGATGGATAGCCTCCGGCTACTACTTTTCCGAAGATGGTCAAATCCGGCTTCACGCCAAAATACCCTTGTGCGCCACTCATCCCCACTCGGAATGCGGTCACCACTTCATCAAAAATTAATAATGCACCATACTTATCGCAAAGCGCTCGTGCTTGTTGCGCAAATTCTTTATATACCGGATAGGTGCCACTCTCCGGGCCAAGCGGTTCAAGGATTACAGCCGCAGTACCACCGCGAAGTTGATTCCATTTCAGTGTACTTTCTAATCCTTCAATATCATTAGGTGGAACAGCTTGTGTGTGCCAGTGCATCATAAACGGAATGCCTTTCGCATCGAAAAATCGCGTACCCGGAATACGTAGATCATACACCATTTGGTCGCTCCAACCATGATAGGCGCCCCCAATTTTGATAATTTTTTTCTTGCCCGTTTTGATACGTGCCAAGCGCAAAGCGCCCATCACTGCTTCGGTTCCGCTACCCAACATTCTGAACTTTTCAACCGATGGAATGTGCTTACAAATCAATTCAGCCAACTTGTATTCATACTCATGCAACAAACCTGTTGATGGTCCGCATTCATTGATAAGCGCAATCGCTTTTTCGCGCACCGATGCGTAATTGCTTCCCAAAACAGTTGGTCCACCTGCCTGCAAAAAATCAATATAACTGTTACCATCAATATCATATAAATAAGCGCCCTCTGCTTTGTTGAATGCTAATGGAAACGGGTGATTGAAGGCTAAATTATGCTGTACGCCACCCGGAATATACTGCTGTGCTTTTTCATATACTGCTTTGGAGTTCAAACATTTTTTATTGTAAAAGTCCATATACTCTTGCAATTTCTGCGGAGCAATATGTTGCAAGGGTAACGAAACTAACTTTTCGAGTTTCTGATAGATAGGTTTAATGTCTTGATATTCACTGATAGCAAATCCGGAAGCGCTCATGGTATTCAATCTTTCCAACAAAATAATAAAAAAAGACTGATGAAAAATCATCAGCCTTTTTTTGTTTGAAAAATTGTTCTGCTTTTATCGCGCAATTACCACGCGTTTCTTGATTTGTTGTCCGTTGGCAAAATGCCCATCAATGCAATACATTCCGGTAGGGAGGTTAGAAACATTCATCTTCAGTCCTTTTACATTGTTCCATTCCTGTATAATCTCACCTAATGGACTGATGAGTTTAAAATCGCCTACACTGTTTTTTTCGCAGCTTACAACAAGTGTTTGATTTGCCGGATTAGGATAGACCGAAAAATCAACAATTTCTGCAACCGTTGTAATTGCAGTAGGTTCGTAGTTAATTTCAGTAGTATCGGCACCCTCGTTTAGTTCAAGTGGTAGACCATCTGCATCTGTGGCGACTAAAGAAGTGATATACGCTTCAAACGGAAACGTTGCATACATTTTACCATCAATGTTATCGGTATTAATCACCAATTTCACTTTCCCAATTTCGCCAAAACCACTGCGGTTGGTGTGGTCGATGCGGGTGATAGCGGCCTTGATTTCTCCTTGTAGCGGAAAGTCTTTGGCAATGCTGATTTTGTCGATAGCCGTACCTAACCACGATGGACCAAATTCAATGCTGGTTTTTGTTGAATCGACCACAATATTCGTGTAGTTGAAGGTAAATGCAATGCCATACACATTACTGGCGCTGATATTGATATCGCCCAATTGTAGACTAGCTTCCACCGTATCGCCATTTAATGCCTGATTGGGTGAAAGCACTACTTGAAGTGCCGGAATGAAGGCACGATAAGCCTTTCGTTCATTTGTTTTGCTGTGAGTGGAACCCCAATTCTGCATGATAGCCACAGTATCATTGGCATTCACTACACCATTGCCATTACAATCGGCATGTTTGCGATTGATGTTCCATGTGGTGGTATCGCTCCAATCATCGGCATAATTCGGAGCCCATACTAAGCTTTGATTCGCACGAACCGGACCTGTACTATCATAGGCTAAGCCGATAGCCAATAAATCGTTGTTGTCTACTAAGCCATCGTAATTCGCATCGCCTGGAAACACACAGTCCTGGCCAAAGGAAACCATTCGATGCGAAGTGTCGCTACATCCAATGGAATTGATAGAAATAAGCCTAACATCGTAAATACCGAGAGCCGTAAACGTGTGTTGTGGTGAAGCGTTAGAGCTTTGTCCGCCATCCGCAAAATCCCAATTGGTTACAACTGCAGTTGTATTTGCCTGTTGAAATTGGAGCAATGATTGTGTTCCACAAGTAAGTGTATCGCTGAAAGGCGAAACAATACTATCCTGAAAATCAACAACCGTAATACTTACAGAATCTAAAGCTACACAACCATTCATATCCGTTACCGTTATGAAGTACAGGCCTTCGTTCTGCTCAGGAATATAAGGCCCAAGCCCGGTATTCGACCACGTGTAATTATATACCGGTATTCCGCCCGATGCGCCCAGATTATTGCCTATCATGGTACTTGTTCCTTTGCAAATCGTTTGATCAGCACCTGCGTTGAAAACAAGTTGTGTGGGTTGTCGTATGGTATCGAAAGCAGAAGCGGTGCAACCATTTCCATCGGTGATGGTTACAGTATAAATAGCAGCGCTCACTAAAAACAGTGTGTCGTTGGTTGAGCCAATATTCCAGGTGTAAAGATAAGGCACAGTACCTCCTTGTCCATTGGTAGCAATACTTCCATCATTACCCGCAAAACAGGATACCTCTTTTTTGTAACTGATAGATGCAGTTAGTTTTGCCGGTTCTGTGATGTCGAAAGTATCGATAATATTTGTACAATAGGCGTCTGTAACGGTGAGAATATAGATGCCCGGACTTAGATTAAAAATGGAATCGTTCACAGCTCCGTTCGACCATAATAATTGATACGGTGCAATGCCACCCCCAACATTAACTTTAATGTTCCCATCGTTATTACCATGGCAAGAAATGTTGTGGACATTAGCTTGTAGCGAAATGGGTTTCGATACCAAAACATATACCCTTGCTGTGTCGCACTGTTCTTGAGGTGAAACAATCGAACTGTTGAAATCGCAAGTAGCATAGTCGAACGAGTCGATACCTACATATGTGGTGTTTGGCGTATAATCAAAACTGTTGTCGATGTTCTGCGAGATTGTGCCGTTGGTTGGGTTTTGTGTTATGCTAACAACAAGTATGGAATCGCCATTTTGATCAAAATCGTTTTGCAGAACATCAATGGTTATCGTTTGGTTAATACCGGTTCCAATAAAATTATCGGCCAACGAAGGTGCTATGTTATTTGATTTTCCGCGGATATAAAAGTACGCTATGGCAGTGTCGCAAAGGGGGTGAGGTAGTGTGTCGCATACAACGTAAACCAACGAGTCTAAGCCTTTAGAAAGAGGATTCGGACTTAAAACTAGTATAGAGTTAAAGGCTACTGCCGTTCCTGAATTCGGGAAAACAATAATTTGTGGTTGAGAAAATTTATCACCGTTTTGTTCATAATCATTAGCTAATACATTTATGGTAGATGGCCAAGCCGAATCCACTAAAAAGTAATCGTCATTCGCAATAGGCGCTAGGTTGGTTTGCTGATGGTTCGAATCGATAATGGTGCACCAAACTGTTCCCCCGGTAGTGGCGATGGCAGGAAGCAGACTGCTGGTGTCAAAAACAGAGTAAGGAATAAAAACATCGATACCCGGGGTTCCGGAAATGCATCTTGCGGTGATGTTGAAGGTTAACTGTCCGGTTTGAACTGTGCTTATTGCAGTAGGGTCTGTAGGTATGCCCAATTGAAATGTCAAGGCACCTCCATCCGGATCTATACTCGATGGCGCCAAGTTTACAGCAGTTGAATGCCCGGAAAAGCAAATCACATGAATGGTGTCGTCAGCAATTGGATTGATATTTACTTGAGCAAAGGTATTGTACCCGGCTGCAACCATAAAGCTGAGCAGTAAGTGGCGAAGCGCAAAGCGTGTAACTGTTTTCATAACATAGTGTTTAATAGAGCCAATTATTTACGCAACGAAAATCAGAAGATAGTTTGGCTTAATGAAGTACATTAATTTCATATTGTACGACAAAAAGAGTCAAATGGTTGTCGATTTTTCAATATTTATAGTAGTTTTTTTATATTTAGTTGTACGAAAAATAAATTATGCTGTTTTCGGAAACCAAATTGCACGATTATCTGTCGAAACTGAATGTTTACGAATGGAATCAGTTCCTAAAGTATTTGGCTTCCCCGCTCCACAATAAAAATAACGAAATACTCGACTTTTGTCAATGGCTGTCGGGTTTCTATAAAAACGAGAAAGCACATAAACTCACCAAAACTGAAGTGTGGAAGGCGCTCTATAAAACCAAAGCCTATAACGATTTGCGTTTTCGAAGAGTATGTTCCGATACTTTAGCCTTGGTGGAAGATTTTTTCGCCTACCTCCAATACCGCAAAGAACCTAATCAGAAATGGGCTTTCGTGTTGGCCGCCATGAACGAACGTGACCTCGGGAAATACTTTCCGGCCAACTACGCTTATATTGAACGTATTCAGGAAAAAGATCAGGCCATCGATAGCTACGATTATTGGTTATCGTATTTCACGGCCCTGCAGAAAGCCAGTTATTTAGAGAAAGAGAGTAGTCGTTTATCCGACAAAAATATTCGTGAAACAGTAAGCAAACTGGATGATTATTACCTCATCATGAAATTGCGTTTCTATGCGGCACAGTTACACTACCAACAAATTTCGGTGGTGCGCGAAGATGATTTATTGATGCAGGATATTCTCAATTATTTGCAGAAGCACTCTATTTCGCATAATCCTATTGCCAATATTTATTACCATATTATTGGCACCTTCGAACATAAAACAGAGCCTGCGTATTACCATAAACTGAAAGCGTTGTTGCTTAAACATTCTTCGGGTATTGCACACGAAGTATCGCGCGATATGTATGCCTTTGCACTCAACTATTGTATCCGGCAAATCAATACCGGGAATATCGATTATCAGCAAGAAATATTCGAGCTTTACGAGAAGATGCTCGATGAACGTTTGCTTTTCGACAAAGATGAATTATCGCCTTTCGATTTTAAAAACATCATCACCATTGCGTTGCGGATAAAGCAATTTAAATGGACGGAAAAGTTCATTGCCACATATCACTCCACATTGCCCAAGGAACATCAAGCCAATGCTTTGTCGTTTAATACGGCCCGCTTGCATTTCGCTAAACAAGAATACCAGAAAGTATTGCCATTGCTGCAAGATGTGGAGTATAGCGATGTGTTTTATATGCTCGATTCGAAAACAACCTTGTTTAAAACATACTTCGAATTAAATGAGTACGATGCGCTGCTTTCGCTCGCAGAAAGTTTTCGCGTTTTGCTCAGTCGGAAAAAAATTATCTCCGAACAGCATCGAAATAATTACACGAATTTCATTCGCATCGCCCTTAAAATTTTCCGTTCAGAACACAAAAATAAAAAGCAGTTAGCGCAAATTGCGGAACTGTTTCAAGAAGCTAAAGGCATAGCCGATAAGGGTTGGCTACTCGAAAAATACAAAGCTATTGGCGGAGAAGCACTGTAATGCTTAATGTATCACCTGTATTCTTCCAATAGTCTTCCTTGCATTCGATGAACTTGAAACACAAACCGTGTAAATGCCTGAAGGCAATCCGGCCATATCAGTATGCATTACCGGCTGTTGCTGATAAGATACCGATTGTACTTTTTGTCCTAAGGCATCATACAAAATAATCGCAGTAATGTCTGTACGATCTTCCGAATTCAAAGTTGATAAATCTATGTTCAGTTTACCCGAAGCCGGATTAGGATAAAGCTTTACGGCTGAAGGGTTGATTTCGTTGATGCCTTCTGTCAGAATGTTTACACTATCACAAAGCGTTTGAGTTCCACATGCGGAATAGAAAGTACAGCAAACTTTAACTCCGCTAGTAGTAGTGCTGAGATAGTTTGGATACCCAGTGCTGAGATGATTTTTTATTCCAACAGAATCTTCATTGGTAATTGTAGTGTCAAAAGAGCCAGAATTAAGCTGAGTAATATGCCATTTCAACGAATCAACAGTTGAATGTGTAGCAGTGAATTTTGTCGCCCACCAACACGATGAACTTACTGTGCCAGACATTGGACAAATATGCGAGACATTAGCACTCGGCCAATTACAAGCCCCCACATTTACTACCACCATTCCGGTGTCGCAAAGTTGAGGCGATTTGTTGTCGCATACTTTATAGTAAAATGTATCTACGCCTGAAAACACACTATCGGTTGGGTTGTAGACCACCGAGTTACAACCGGCAATAGTTAACCACGAAGCAGGACTGCCCCAAACCGCTGTAACACAAAGCGGATCGTTATCCGGGTCGGTGTCGTTGCTAGTTGGGCTAATCGTTACTTGTCCGGGCTGCGTCATAGATGCATTGTCGTTCGTAGCAATTGGTGCAAAGTTGGAGATGTGTACCGAATCGCAGAACGTGTTTGAACCACTTGGGTTAGTTACCGTTAGGCATACATAATAAGCTCCACTTGCAGCATAAGTGTGTGTTGGGTTTTGCGCAGAAGATGTTGGTGAGCCATCGCCAAAATTCCAACTGTAGGTATCCGGATAACCATCGGTACTATCGTGGAAACTTACTGTACCACCATTCACTGTTGCTCCAAAATCGGCAATACATAAGGCAGGTGGAATGGTAGACCATGTGGCTTTTATAGGTTGATCAATCGAATCAAAATCAAAAGTGATTACACTTCCTTTGGCTTCTTTCGTTAAGTAGTAATAGCGAACATTCGTATCGCGAACAGTCGATAATGCCGACCATGGAGAAAACGAAAGCAAACGAAATTCAATCAAGGTTGTGCTGTAGTCGATTCTCTTTTGGCGAAGACATTTATAGCTTCCAACTGGTGTAGTTACTTTCCCCCAACCATCAATGGTGTCTTTTGTGGTAACGGTGTTGGTGGCTCTCACTGCATCTACTGCCTGCCCTAAACAAGAACCTGCAATTTGTTGTTGAAAACCAGAGTTGTTCGAAAATTTCCCGCCAAATTGTGTAGGAAATTGATAAAAAACAGGCGTAGGTGAATAGCTAGCCCCAATAGTACAGCTTCCAATAATGCCTTCTAGACCAATCCATTTATAGTCGGTTGCAGAAGTTTTTGAAAAAATAAAATTCAAATTGTCAGCTGTTGCAGCTACATCAGCTGTAGGGTTAGCTGCTTGTTGTCCGCTTGTCAATGTTTTATAAAGGATGGTATCGTATAGCATGGTCTGGAAATTGGTGAAGGTATACACTTGATTGGCACCTTTATTCCCCCAGTTTTGTGCACTTATAATGGTGTCTTTTCCCACCTTGTGATTCCAGCCTACAGTAGGCATATCGGTTGCATCTAGGGTTATTTGGGCATTCGTAAAAAAAATATTAGCAATACAAGCAAGGAGTAAAAGCTTTTTCATTCAGCGTTGTTTTCTCGAAATTAAGAAAGAAAAAAGGTAGAGTGTGATTTATTTTTGTTTCGAAGGTAGCGCTAACCAAATTAAACCACCAAACAAGAGCAATGCTTCAACAACTACTAGTATCCATTTTAAGGAAGAAAAGGCAGAAGTAATGTTAATGCGAATGTCAGATACAGAAGGGAATGTATAAAGCAACGATGCAATGTTGATGTTCTCGGCATAATCTACAAAAATGATGAGCAATGGTAGTAGTGGAAGATAGAAAAGCCAAGGGAACTGTTCTTTTCTTTTTCGGAATACCAGGCAACCTGTTACAATAAAAAGAAAGCCATACACCAATGGGTAAATAGTATCAAACACCAATCCAAATACCAACACGAATTGTTTGGCTTCTGCTGTATAACTGCCTAAAATGGCTCTTGTGTTTTCAGGGGAGGAGTGAAATTGCAAGTCCAAAATTTCAACCTTTTGTCCGCACAAATCCTGAATATGCAGCATGCCTTTTGTCATTACCAAACCGCCCCATAATACATATGCAAGCAATGCAACTACAAAGGTTTTCCATATTGAAATTCGCCAAAAGAAGGCTGATATGGTTTGAAGCATAGTTATACTTTAATTCCTTTTTTTGTCATGCCTATAATAGCACCATCTTTCATTTCAATTACACGGTCGCTGTTTTGCGCAAATTCCTCATCATGTGTAACGGCAATAATGGTTTGGTTCTGCACTGAAGTTAATTCGCGAAAAATTTCAAACACATTTTTGGTGTTGTTCGAATCCAGATTTCCGGTGGGTTCATCGCCCATAATAATAGCTGGATCGTTTATCAGAGCCCTTGCAATAGCTACGCGTTGTTGTTGTCCGCCCGAAAGTTTTGAAGTGAGTTTAGTGGCGTATTCGTGCATATCCAACTGTTTCAATTTGGTGTAAGCGCGATCTTCAATTTCGCTCATCGAATATTTGCCCAACTTCTGTGCAGGAATCATCACGTTTTTCAAGGCTGTAAACTCAGGCAACAAAAAGTGAAACTGAAATACAAAGCCAATGTGTGCATTTCTAAAGCGAGCTAATTCATTTTGCGATAAACCGGTTACACGCTGTCCGCTAATGTCTATCTCGCCTTCATAGTCAGTATCTAAGGTGGAAAGTAAATACAGTAAAGTTGATTTTCCGCAACCCGATTTCCCAACAATGGATAAGAATTCTCCACGTTTCACTTCCAAATCGATTTGCTTGAGCACTTGAAATTTTTCAGGCTCGTAGAAATACTTAGTGAGTTGCTTTGCTTTTAAAACGGTGTCTTCCATATTATCCTCTTAAAATTACTACCGGGTCAACTTTACTGGCGTTCATAGCAGGAATTAAACCTGCAAAAAAAGTAGTTACCATCCCAAATCCAAGTCCAAAAGCGTAGTGGTACCAATGGAACGTAACCGGATAATGGGTTATGGCAATCATATCCGATTTCGGGAAAGGCAAATTAAACACTAAGGTAGAAAGCGCATAGCCGAGCATAAGGCCGGTAGTTGCACCTAAGAAACCGATAATCACCGATTCGGTAAGAAATATCTGCCGAATATCTTTTCCTGCGAAGCCTTGTGCCTTCAATATGGCAATGTCTTTCAATTTGTTTTGAATGGTCATGCTCATAATGTTGTAGATGCCAAAACCGGCAACAAGCAGCAAGGTCAAACTCACCACAATGGTCATTACATTTCGAATTAAAATAGAGGCCATTGCCGAAGAATTAGACGTTTCCCAATCGTCACATTTATAGCCATACTTTGCCGAAAATTCTTGAGCAACTGCTTTTGACGTATTATAATCTTTCAGCTTAAGACCAATATCGGTGATATATTGATTGTCTTTGCCTAGTAATTGCTGTACTTTACTCACACTTACATAACTTCTAATTTTATCTACAGCTCCCATACCAAATTGAAAAGTGCCTACAACTCTAAATCGCATGGAGGTGCCTTTGGGTGAAGTCAGCATCACCATATCGCCAATTCGTACATTGAGTGTGTTCGCTAAGCCTTGTCCCAGTAATATTCCATTGTCTTGTGTAAGCAGGTTTTCGATTTTTCCGGTTTTCATTTTATCTACTAGTCCAGAAAGTTTGGCTTCTTCAATAATGTTTACGCCACTTAATGTACCGTTAATTTGCACCGGACCATTGTTATAAAATACCTGCGTTGATAATTGAGGTGCAACAGAAGCCACTCGTTTATCGCGTTTCAAATCAGACATAATCTCATTCGCATTCTTAATGTTGGGGTTGATATCTTTGGGGCGCGGATGATGGACTACGGCAATTTCCTTAGTGCTGTCGATAAAATCGTTAACCAACATATGCGAGTAGTCGGTTTTGATATCGTTGTAAATACGCACATCGGGAGTGGAGGAAAGCAATGTATCTTCCAAAAATTCGTTGAAGCCGGTCATGAATCCAATCATCAGAATGTACATGCCAATGCCAAAGGTAACACCCAACATCGCCACAAAGGTCTGCCGCTTTTTGGCTAACAAATGCGTTTTAGCAATTTCGATATTTACACCTAATGCCATTATTTAATTTTTGGATATTCAAGTTCATCAGATGCTTTAATGCCTTCAAGCACTTCTACATATTCCAGATTTTGCAATCCTTTTTTGATGGTAGTTTTAGCACCTCCTTTTACTTGCACTTGATTGTTGTCTTGAATGATATCTACAGGAATCAACAATGCATTGTCCTTTTTATTGATGATGATATTTGCTTCCACTGAAGAGTGTGAAAACTGGAATTGATAAGTACTGTCGAATTCAGCTTCCACTTTAAACGATTGGTCGTTTTGGTTCATGAGCGGGTAAATCTTCGATACTTTTGCTTTGTAAATGTTATCGGCAGTAGCATCAATTTTTACAATAATCGCTTGTCCAATTTTTACTTTTTCTATGTCTTGCTGATCAACATTCAACTGCAAAATTTTATGGTCGCCATCACCAATCATGGCCAATACATCATTTTTGCGAACGGCTTCTCCAATTTCTTTATACACATCATATACGAGGCCTTTCATTCGGCTTTTCACGGTAAAATAACCTAAGTCTGAACCCGATGATGTTAGCTGACTCTGCGCATTTTTAGCCTCTACACGCAATTGATCGTGCGTACGTTTGTAGTTTTCTTTAGCCGAAAGCAACTCGTTCTGCGAGGTTTGATATGTAAGGGCAATCCGATCGTAATCTACTCGAGCAATGGCATTGTTTTCTAATAAATTTTTGTAACGCACAAAATTCATCGAATCGTTGGTACATTTGGCTTGTGCAGTGTTTACGCGAACTAGTAAATCGCGAAGAATAGGAGAGTTGTCGCCCAAATTCTGCGATGCAAAATCAAATGCTGTTTGCGAAGCGGCATAGCGTGCCGAAGATACATCGCTCTGTATTTTGAATAATGGCTGATCGAGCACTACGGTATTTCCCGCATCTACATTGCGTTCTGTGATGTAGCCATCGGCTAAGGCGTATACCTTGTATTCATCTTTCGGCACAATGTAGCCTGATGCGTAAACCGCTTCAGTGATTGATTTTCGAACCGGCTTAACTGTTTTTGATTTGTTGCAACCTGCAATAAGAAACACTGCAATTGCAGGTGAAATGAGCATCCATTTTTTCATTTGTATTACTGATTTACGATGGCTTGAATTTTATTTTTCACGGCATAATAGCCAGAGATTTTTTCGAGATATTGTTGTTGTGCATTGAGCAATTCGGTATACACATTCAATAGTTGATCGAAAGGTAGAATCTGATTACTGTATTTGTAGTTTGCTAAAGTATAGTTGCGTTCTGAAAGCTGCAACAATTCAGCTACCATGCTGATATCAGCCACCGATTTTTGGTAATCCAAACGAAGGGATTCATTGTCTTTCGAAATGTTGTGGAGTGTGTTATCCAGGTCGATTTTAGCCGATTGGTAATTCAAATCCGCACGTTTTACAGCGAATGCTTTTTGCCCGCCTCCAAAAATCACTGTTTCAATTTTTAAACCTATAGCGCTTGCTTTGAACCACTTTTGATCAGAGAATTTATCGCTTTGCGACTGCCAGTTATAATTGCCGAAAAGATTTACATCCGGCAAATATTTCAAACCTTCTTTGGTGCGATTCATCTTGGCTACTTCAACGCGCATTGCAGCTACCTTGGCTTGTGTGCGTTTCGATTGGTCGTTCAAAACAGCCAAGTCGGCTTCGAGGGATTGTGGCACAGCTATACTTTCTGTAATCACTAACTTATCAGTAGTAGGTAAGTTCACCAATACTTTCAATTCATTTAACGCTTTATCGGCTAGCGTTTGACTTTGCGACAAATTCAAGGCATTGCGAAGATGCTGTGTTTTTGTGCGGTTCACTTCCAATTCATCCACAAGCCCGTTGCGGAAACGCGTAGCTGCAATTCTTTTCAGCGAATCACTTACGCTTAGATTTTTTTCTACAAACAATAAATTCGCTTTGGTAAGTAAATAGTTGTAGTAGGAAGAAGCTAATATTGTTTTCAGTTGTTCTTCATTGAGTGAGGCACTAAGTTTGGCAATTTCCATGTTCTTTTTGGCGATGAGTACTTGCTCAATACCGGCCGCGTTCATTACATTCCACGAAGCATCAAAACCGGGTTGCATTAAATATTTTCTACCGAATTGAAAAGCAAGTGAAGTGTCGGGCCGCCCAATAAATGTACCCGGCACAATAGTGGTAGGACGAATCAAGTTATCGGTAAGGTTAAAGGATGCACGCACCACCGGCAAAACTGCACCAATGCTGCTGTAGTAATTTTGACGTTCAATTAACTCGTTAATGGCTGCACGTTTAATGTCGGGATTGTTTTTAATTGCATAATCGGCATATGCTTGAAAGTTATTGAAGGTTAGCTGGGCATGCATTGTATGCGAAAGGAACAACGATAGCAAAAGAAGAAAGTAACGAGTCATAATAAACCGCTTTTAATCGGGGGCGAATTTAGATAAAGAAAAGACGTGTAACTAATATTGCGATTGATAAATTAGACAAACTGATTTTTGTCACATAATTAGCTAAAATTCAATGCATTTGTGTTGCTTTTTCGGTCTCGCGATGCTTTTGGCAAGGATTTTGGTAGTTTTGCATGAACAAAAAAAAGAAACAATGAAGAAAGTAATATTTACCCTCAGCACGTTAGCGATTTCTGTAGGATTATTCGCACAAATCGCTCCTATTTCAGATGTAAAAAAGACCATGAGCAAAGGCGAAAACCCTGCGTTAGAGGTATTGATTAATAAAACAACTTCGGCTGATGTAGCAAAAGTTTTTGAAGCGAAAACCAAAGATTTTAAAGGTAAATTCATCAAACCGGAAAAAGGAAATGTGGAGTATTTTATTGATGATGCAAAAATTGCAGCTATCAGCGATCAACCCGTTGATATATATGCATATTTCTTGCAAGAAGGAGAGAATGTTCGTTTTACAAGCTTTTACAGTGTAGGGGGATTGTATTTTAGTCCGGCAAATACTGCGCAATACAACAGCGCAAAAGGAATTGTAGAAAGTGTTTATAAACAAGTTTTGTTCGATCAATTTGATGCAAAAATCAAAGAAGAAGCAAAAAAGCAAAGCGCTATTGAAGATGCAGTAAAAGGATTGGAGAAAGATAAAGACGGATTGCAAAAAGACATTAAGAAGTCGAACGATGTAATTAGTAAAAGCGAAGGTGAAATTGCGCAAGGTGAAAAGGATAAAGCAAACAATGCCACAACAGTAGAAACACAAAAAGCTACTGTTGCTAAACAAAAAGAAGAGCTAGCAAAATTCGACAGAAAGGCTTTAGAGACAGAAGTGAAAGCGTTGGAAAGCGATAAAAAGGGGGTGGAAAAAGAAATGGAGAAAGCGTCAAAAGAGATTGGTGCTAAGACCGCTGAAATCGAAAAGTTGAAAAACGAAATTGCAACACTTACCACACAGGTAGAAAGTAACAGAAAATCAATTGACGAGAAAACAAAGTTAATTGCCGAGAAACAAGCAACCATTAACAACAATAACCTAGAAGAGAAAGAAAAGGCGTTGAAAGAAGCACAAAAGCAACAAGAAAAGCTGGAAAAAGATGGTGATAAAATTGTGAAAGATATCGAAAAGAACAAAAGTGCCATTGTCGATAATAAGTCTAAGATAACAACCGCTGAAGCAGGTATCAAAGACAACGAAACCAAACAAGCAGCTAAAAAAGCTGAGCTAGATGCACAAAAGGAAGTGGTAAATAAATTAAAAGAAGAACAAGCGAAGTATAAATAAGCTTGTTTCATACGAAATACAAAAAGGTCGAGGTTTTGCTTCGGCCTTTTTGTATTTTAAACCATTATGCGAAGTTTACGTAAGCTGATACATTAAACCTATTCCCACTTCGATAGTCGAATAGGCAGTAGAAAAAACAGACTGATGCAAAAACACATTTACACGTTAATATTGAGTTGCTTTTTAGGATGGATACAGGCGCAAACCTACACACTTACAGTGAACAATGGATATGGTAGTGGTACTTATGCTGTTGGCGACACCGTACATATTTGGGCAAAAGAATTTCAGGCCAATGCTGTTTACGATAAATGGACAGGTGATATCGCCAATCTTGCAATGCCTGCTGAATGGCACACTACAATAGTTATGCCGGCCTCTAATGTTAACGTAACTGCCAATTTTAAAGCATTTACTCCTTTTACGATTGCTTTCGATAGTATTCAAGGACAAGTGATCAAGAAACCTGTTTATTCCTATTTCCCTGCAAATTATTATGGCGTGATATACTTCTTTCATGGCACGGGCGGACATGCATCCAACTGGATCAATTCATTGGAATATAGGCAAATGATAAATCAAGCAGTGGCCGATAGTTTTGCTTTTATTGTTACTGAAGCCGATGAGGCAACAACAGGTATTGATGCCAATGGCGATGGAAAACTTCGCTGGAGCACTTATCCGCTCGATAGTGTTACGAATGTGGATATGGCCAACATCAAAATTATTACCGATACCTTTATCAATAGAGGGTATATGAATAGAAACACCAAACGATTTTCAATTGGCATGAGTAACGGTGGAGCATATTCCGCAAGTTGCTCTTATTTGTTTGGTTTTAATGCCGGTATAAGCTATTGTGCACAAGGTTTGGTTCCGGTGTTTGCAGCGTCAACAGTGCCATTCCAATTTTGTATGGCAAAGTATGATGCCAACGACAATGTGGGTCCGGTAGGTAATGCAAATGCTTTGTCGAATGCAAATCAATTAACCTCCAGAAATATTTGTTCGCGCTATTATTTACACGATAAAAGCCCGGTATATCCGGAACGATTTATGCGTATTGCCGGGGTAACATTGGCAAAATCACAAGGTGTTTTGAACGATTTAGTGAGCAATGGAATGGTAGACGCTAATAATAATTTAACCCTACTTCCCGATACTATTGTCAGTAGATATTTAGCTACACCTTCGCTGTTCCCGGGATTTAATGCCTTAAACCCCTTACAACGCAGTGAAATTCCAAGTCAAATAAAAGCAACTTATGCCGATCATCAATTTTACAGCGATTATAACGCGCTTTCATTAGCATTTTTGAAAGACCCATGCGACAGTTCTCTTCATCTGCCCAATGCCATTCAAAAAGCGGAAGTAGAAAATAAGCTAAATGTTTTTCCTAACCCGGCTTTTTCAGATTTAAACATTGCCTCTTCCGCTATGGATTTTAGTGTGGAAATTTATAACAGTATTGGAGCATTGATTCTAAAAATACGCAACGAAAAGCATATAGATATAAGCGGACTTCCTTCGGGTTTATACGTTATACAACTCCATGAATCCGGCAAATCTTCAAAACAATGTTTCCTGAAAAATTAGCGAATCAATAAGTGTCAAATACTCATGAGAGATTTCGAATTATAGTTAAAAGCTTATCCGCTAACCGCATATTCCAGTTTTTTTTGAAAGGCGAATTGAGTATTGCTGAAAAGCGATCAGGAGAAAGGAATGCATTGTTGTCCACTAATTGCAAGTAGGGCTCACGATATAAATAATTAAAGAGGATGAATTCAATTCTTCTCCAAAATCCTAGTTTCGTGTTAAAGGAACGGAGTATGATTTGTTTGATAGAATAGAAGTCTCGAATAAAAGCAACAGCGCCTTGCAATACAATATCAGCTTCTACTCCATTTGGTAAATAGCTTAAATGTACACCATCATAAACGGAGATATCTTCTGACAGAAAGGAGCCTTTCTTCTTCATGTTTTCTGTCACCTTCGTTCCGGGATTGTAAGTGAGGAAGGTTAATTTTACATAGATGATACCCATGCGGTGAAAGAAATTAAGGCTTTCTTTGAATGTGTTTTCGTTCATGCCGTTAATTCCCAAAATAAAACCTGAAGCTACTTGTATGCCATATTTTTGAGCCTTTCTGATAATACGCTCATAGTTTTCGACATGGTTCGTGTTCATTTTATGAACACCTTTTAGCGCAACCGTATCGATAGATTCAAGCCCACAATAAATCATCCTGCAACCACTTTCCTTTAATGCAATCAACACTTCTTCGTTGTCTAGCGATTCAATGCACATTTCGGCCATCCATCCATGAACGTTAGCAGATTTAATGGTTTTGGCTGTTGTTATTACATGTGTAGCATCAACGCCAATATTATAATCAATAACATTTACAAAGCTTCCATTGTATGCTTCCAATTCGTGTTGAAGTTGTTTGGCTCCTTTACAGAAATACGTTTTTTTCTGCATGGTATGCACCATACAAAAAGCACATACTTCGGAACAACCTCTAGACGTTTCTAAAGGAATTCCCATAAAATCGTAATAACGACTTTTGTCAATAAGATGTAATGCAGGGGGCGGATAGGTGCCCAAGTCACCTTTATTTGTGCCGGTATAAATGGGTTTGAGGTTGTTGCTTTCCAAGTCGGCAATAAACGCATCCGCTATCGATTCAAAAAGGCTTTGAACAACCGTGTCGGCATATTCCAAGCATTTTTGAGGCAGAAGCGAAGGAAGTTCACCGCCCCACAATAATGGAATATTAGGAAACAGTTGTCTTACTATTCCTGAATAATGTATAGCTTGTTTTATGTTTTGTGCACTAACTTTAAAGCCAATAAAAGCAATGTTGCTTTTTGTTTTAATGGAATTGGTAAAAAGGTCTTCTTGAATTAAATTCAAGTCAATGATTTCGGTTTGATATTGCTTTGGAAAGCAAGCGGCAACAGCAGGCAACGACAAGCTTAATACTCCTTTAGGAAATACAGGTAAATCGATGAGGATGACTAGTTTTCCCGCCAAAATTCACTTAGTTTAATTAAGCACGAAAGTAGTTTAAACCTATTCAGTTGTATGCATTTTTTGTTCCCAATCCCATGCCGTTCGCATCATATCGTCAAGGCTATACCTAATCTGCCAGTTTAATGCGCGTACGGCTTTATCATTATTGGCATAAATCGATACCACATCACCTTCGCGTCTTCCCACCAATTCGTAATTTAATTTCTTGCCTGAAACACGTTCAAATGATTGAATAGCTTCTAAAACAGTTACTCCATTTCCTGTACCTAAATTGAAGATTTCAATTTGTTGTTTATTTCGTTTTTCCTGTAAAAATTGAATAGCCTTCGTATGCGCATTAGCGATGTCCATTACATGAATGTAGTCGCGAATACATGTCCCATCACGAGTGGGGTAATCGTGTCCGAATACCATCAGTTTTTCAAATTTACCAATCGCTGTTCCCGTAATTCTTGGAACTACATTGTAAACAATACCCAATGGATTTTCACCAATGAAATTAGAGCTATGTGCTCCTACGGGATTAAAATAGCGCAGTAAGACAAATTGTGTTGTACTTGTCTTGGCAAAGTCGGTAATAATGGCTTCGCCAATTTGTTTGGTATATGCATATGGACTTTCGGCTTTTTGCATTGGTGCATCTTCAGTTACAGGTAACTGATTAACGTTGCCGTATACAGAACACGAAGAAGAGAATACAAAATAAGGGATAGAAAATTGCTTGCAAGCGTCTAATAAATTCATTAGCGACTCTAAGTTATTTCTATAATATAACAAAGGGGTCTCCACTGATTCCGGAACAGACTTATAGGCCGCAAAATGGATAATGCCTTGGATATCGGTATGTTGTTCGAAAAATGAAAAAAGAGACGTTTTATTGCATAAATCAAAAACAGTGTTCTCAATTTTGCGCTTTGCGATTTTGTTTATCGCTTCTATTGTTGTTGTTCTGGATCGAGAACCGTTATCTACTGAAACAGACTCAAAACCATTCTCGTCTAAATCAACAATGGTATGCGATCCGATGTAGCCGGTGCCCCCGGTAACAAGTACTTTCATTAATAGTGATATTGATTTGACTCAATCGTTTTTCTTATACCATCCGGAATTGTGGTTAGTTCACGACCTAATAAATCGCGCATTTTTGCAATGTCTGGTTTTCGTCTGGTCATATCACCCTCTTTCAAAGGTGGAAGGTAAACGATTTTGGATTTAGAGTTTGTGATCTCAATAATCATTTGCGCCAACTCCAACACCGAAACCTCATAGTCGCTTCCAATATTTACAGTGTCATTAACATGCAAGTTATTGTAAAATGCATTTGCACAGGCATCAACGTTATCAAGGCGATAACAGAATGTTCGTGTTTGAGAACCGTCACCATAAATGGTAATATCTTTGCCATTTACAGCCGCATTAATAAACTTAGACATCACAAAATCTTGGCTCTGCTTTGGTCCGTATGTATTGAAAAAACGGAAGATAGTATAGTCCAAATCGAATTCTTGTTTGTAAGAACGCAAGAAGGATTCACCCACGTTCTTTACAACCGCATAAGGTAAGCGAGAGTTAAGTGGTGTGGTTTGTTCGTTTTGCGGATGCTCGAAAGGTTCACCGTAAACTTCAGATGACGAGGAGAAGAAAACGCGCTGAACACCTGTGTTTTTGCATAAGTCTAACAAATAACGGAACCCATTGATGTCGTTCAATACCGATACCGGATTTTCAATGGTTCGTTTAACACCAACCACCGCTGCATAATGAAACACATAGTCGAATTGATACGACATCATTACAGCTGCTAAATCCCTGTAGGAGTTCGCATCACATTTAATAAATTTCCATCTGTCTTGATGGGTTGAAGGCAAACGACCTATGTTTCCGGTGCTTAAATTGTCGACAACAATCACCATATTGTTTTCGTCTTCAATAAGTTTATCTACCATACACGAACCTACAAAACCGGCCCCCCCGGTTACCAAAATTTTTCTTTTCATCTTATCTGATTAAATCCATTAAATACTTCCCATATCCACTTTTCATTAGGGGCTCGGCTAGTTTTCTTAGTTCTTCTTTGCTGATAAATCCTTGTCGGTAGGCCTCTTCTTCAATACAGCCCACTTTTAATCCTTGTCGTTGCTCAATCACCTGCACAAATTGCGAAGCTTGCATTAGCGAATCAAATGTGCCGGTATCTAACCAAGCGGTTCCGCGGTCGAGGATACCAACTTTCAAATTCTTGCGTTGTAAATATTCTTTGTTTACATCAGTGATTTCGTATTCGCCTCTCGGACTTGGCTTCAAGTCTTTTGCGATTTGAATTACATCGTTATCGTAAAAATATAGTCCCGGTACAGCGTAGTTCGATTTTGGCACCAATGGTTTTTCTTCAATCGAAATTGCTGTTCCGTTTTCGTCAAACTCTACAACACCGTATCGTTCCGGATCCGAAACATGGTACGCAAAAACAACACCGCCATCGGGATCGCTATTAGCTTTCAACAATTGATCCAAACCGGTTCCGTAGAAAATATTATCTCCTAAAATTAAAGCGGCTTTGTCATTGCCTATAAAATCGGCTCCTAATACAAAGGCTTGCGCGAGTCCGTTAGGTTCGTGTTGAATTTTATAGGAAAATGAACATCCATATTTTTTACCATCGCCAAGTAATCTTTCAAAATTAGGTAAATCAGTAGGTGTAGAAATAATTAAAATTTCGTTTATGCCGGCTTTCATCAGTACCGAAAGCGGATAATATATCATTGGCTTATCATAGATGGGCATGATCTGCTTACTGATCGCGTAAGTGATTGGATATAATCGAGTGCCCGAACCTCCTGCAAGTATAATTCCCTTCATCAATTGTTTGTTTACTATTTCAATGCCAATTTAAGAATATTCTGATTTTTTTGTATTCAGCGCACCAATTACTTGATATTGTTGAGTTTTTGTTGCACAGTGTTCAGCACGGCATTCTGTTTCGCAATTACATCTTTTTGTTTCTCTTGGTTGCTTTTCGCGGTACCGATATTTGCTTCTTCTTCTTTAATTTTCTTTTCTCGATTAGCAATTTCGGCTTTGTGATCTTCAATGTTGCCTTCTGCCTTTTTTTGGTCTTTCACAAAACCCTCGAGTGTTTTTTGCTCTGCTTTGGCTTTATCTTTTTCGTTTTCCAATTCTTCTTTTACCGCTTGTTTATATTGTTCAATGGCAAAATCTTTTAAATACTTGTTGACTGCAATGCTTTTGTCGGGTGTAAGTTTTGACGATACAAAATTTTCACCGTCTGCCACCCAAATGCTCACGGTTACGCCTTCCGATGATTCTACAAAGCGCCCAAAAATAGAAAAGGGCATACTGGAAATGTTTTTGTTTACGGCACCTAACATGCTGATTTCGCCTTTATCTTCGTTTACTTTTCCTTTAGCATCTTTCTTAATGTATTTTTTAAAATCGTTTGTTACATCTTTCAGTTTTGCTTGCGGAATATCTACTACGTATGCATTCCGTGTACCGATGCTCATTTCTTTTTCTTGCTCGATAATTTTTAATTCTTTCTGTCCAAAACTTAAAAAAGGAAGAATGGCGAGTAGTAGGATTGTAAACGGCTTGAGTTGCATGACTATTTATTGAATTAACCAGTGAAAAATTTCTTTAAAGCTAATCTTTTTGCCATACATCAAAACCCCAATTCGGTATATTTTTCCGGCAAAATAAGTGATAAGTATAAAAGTGAGTACTAGCAAAAACAGAGAGAGGCCAATTTGCCATAACGGTGGCTGGTAGGCCAATAGGGCAGGCATTATTACAGGCGATGTAAACGGGATAATACTTCCCCAGAATGCAACGTTGCCTTCCGGGTCATTTAATGCCGTTATCATCATCATAAAGGCAATGATAATCGGCAACATAATCGGCAATGTGAGCGATTGTGCATTTGTTTCATCATTACCCACCGCACCTACGGCTGCAAACATGGTTCCATACAAGAAAAAGCCAAGAAGAAAATACACAAATATACCTACGCCAATCCATCCAAAATCTATATCCTTCAAACTCATTGCCATACCTTGAATTTCTGATTGATCAACAGCGCTGTTCATGCCGGAGGGTGCTCCGGAAAAGCCGTTGGAATCTATTCCAATTAAAAGCAGTATTGGTGCCAAAAATAAATTTCCGATGAAGAGCAATGTCATCCAAACTGAAAACTGAGTAAGTCCAACTGCTCCTACGCCTATTATTTTTCCGAACATTAGTTGGAACGGCTTAACACTAGAGATCAACACTTCCATCACCCGATTCGTTTTTTCTTCCATCACACCTCGCAAAATCATAGTGCCGTATATAGTAATGGTTATGTAAATCAACATTCCGGTCAGGTAGCCAATCACAGAAGCAAGATTAACAAAAGCACTTTTATCGTCTCCCGATTCAAAACGCTCATAATTAATCGTAATTTCTTTTTCAAAATCAACGTCCGACACATTGCTTTTTGCAAAGTGTTGGAACCGTAGTTTGAGCACTGCTTTATTGATGGCCTTGTCTATGTAATCTCTAACGCCTATCCCTGCTCGCTTTCTTGAAATAAACGTAATCGGAGTTCGTCCGCTATTTTTTAAATCAAAGTCAGCCGGAATTAGCACAAGCCCGTCATACGAAGCGGTTTCAAATGCTGCATCGGAATTATTTTCATGAATCGTTTTTTTGAAGTAGAGGGAGCCATCTTCTTTATCGGCAAAGGGAATGTCTTTAAACAAGCCGCTTTTATCTTCTATCGCAATTTGCTTTATGCTATCACTGCCCGATTTTGTCAACAAAATAGTAACGATTGGGAGCCCTAAAAACAAAAGCGGTGCTAGGAGTGTGGTGAACAAAAACGATTTTGTTTTCACTCGCGAGCTATATTCTCTCCAAATAATGTAGCCAATCTTACGCATGTGTACTACTGTTTACCTGTTGAATGAAAATTTGCTGCACCGTAGGCAATATTTCCTGAAACGAGGTGATTTCAAGCCCTCTATCCAAAAGCAAGCGAAGTAATTCCGCGTTTGATTTTTCATTCGCCCTCAGCACCATGCGGTTTGCGCTTTGCTCCACTACAGCAATTCCTGAAAAATCTATGTTTTCGGCACTTTCAGAAAACTTCACTTCAAAAATCGATTGTTTAAATCGGCTCTTTAGTTCCATTACATCTCCATGTAAAATTAAATGTCCTTTATTAATGAGTCCAATTTCATCGCATATCTGATCCACTTGCTCCATGCGGTGTGTAGAGAAAATAATAGTTTTCCCTTCTGCCTTTAATCGATGAATTTCTTCGTCAATGATTTGCGAGTTGATGGGGTCAAGTCCCGAAAATGGTTCATCCAAAATCAACAATTCCGGCTCGTGAATGACAGTGCCTATGAATTGGACTTTTTGACTCATCCCCTTCGATAACTCTTCGATTTTTTTGTCACGCCACGACTCAATAGCTAAGCGCTGGAGCCACTGTACTGTTTTTGTTTTAGCATCACTTGCGCTTAAGCCTTTGAGTTTAGCTAGATATACCAAATGGTCGTACACTTCCATGTTTTTGTATAAGCCGCGTTCTTCGGGCATGTAGCCAATACGCTCGGTATGCTTATCGTTGTGCGGTTTTCCGTCAAACAAAATAGTTCCAGAATCGGGCAAAAGAATTCGCGTAATCATTCGAATTAAAGTGGTTTTGCCTGCTCCATTCGGCCCCAGCAATCCAAAAATTTTCCCTTTTTGAATCGATAGGCTGATATCGTCATTCGCTTTATAGTCGCCAAATGTTTTCGAAACATGTTCGATGGAGAGAAAACTCATGTTGCCTTACTTAGTATATTCAATTATTTAGCTCGTTTTACTGTAACCGAAACAAAGGTGAGGTGAAATTCCATCTCTGTTATTTGTCCGTCTTTGTAACGATACACATTTCGATTACCATCCGAGCTTTTAAATTCATAGGTATCTGGGGCAATTTTTTTAATATCGGCAAAGGTGCCATCGGGTTCGTAGAAAATGCGTTTTACATTCTTAGGTTCTTGTACATATAAACTCGATACACAATAGGTTGGTGTTTCATTCACTGTAAACGTTTTACCATTCACACTTCCCTTATAACCGTTTTTATCGGAGGTTACTTTACAAATTCGTTGTCCGCTGGTGTTTTCTATTTTATCGTGTATGGAGCTAACCATTTTCCCATCTTTAAAGAGTACCTCGCAGCGGGTTTTGCTGGTTCTATCTGTCCATAAAATTTTTGCCCGTGCATCTGATGTCATTACAAAAAAATCGGAGCCGTCACTGCGCTTTTCGTGGGTGACTATAATTGTTCCGATTTTACTGCCCAATAGAAACATATCGTACTTATAGGTTTCGGTTGCAAACGAGGAAACCATAAAATTGATTAGCAATAATGCAGTTAGTAAAGTTCTCATGCTTAAAAATAAAAAAGCAACTCAATATTTCGAGTTGCTTTCTATAAACAAATTGTAAATTATTTATGAGGCGGGTTTATCGTCATTTTTTACCATTGTTAAACCTGCGAAATAACCTAATGCGCCAAAAAGTAGCGCAAAGCCAATAATGATAATGGTGCCATCTGAATCAGGTTGTCCTAAATAGGGCTTAGCGAAATAGCCGACCAAAAGTCCTAATCCAATACCTGCATATGCTAAAGCTTTAACTACCGGTGGAGTTGAGCCTTTTTGCGGTTTCCCTTCATTTGGGTTTAAGCCTTTTTCAATCATAGCTAATCGCTCTTTGTTTTTAGCGTAAATCGACAAAATAGCTATACCAACGCCCCCGATAATAGCAATAATGGGGATAAATACTTCGATGATGTTCTGATCCATAATTTTTGTTTTGTAGTGAAGAATATTTGCTTGACATCTATGACCAGCGTTTTAAAGGAAAGGTTACAACTTATTGAAAATGTTTTTTTACTTCAAACAGTAACCTTTATTAATATAGTATGGTCTAAGACAGTAATGATGACAGAAGCGCAACTTATAGCATCGGTAAAGGAAGGCAATATACACGCCTATCGTTCTTTAGTAGCTATGCATCAATCCCTTGTTTTTAGAATGGTGTACCGAAGAGTGAATAGCCGCGAAGATGCTGAAGAAATTGCACAGGATGTGTTTCTGAAAGCCTATAAATATATTGCATCGTTTAAAGGGGATGCTAAATTTTCGACATGGTTGTGTTCGATAGCTAATAATTCAACTTCAACATTTTTATCAAAACACAAGTTGGTGTTTAATGAACTCAACGAGCGTCACGAACAACAAGAAGACGACCAAACCCTTTCCAGCCCGGAGGAAGACCGGTTAAGACTAATCGAAAAGGCTATTTTAAAATTGCCAGCAGATGATGCGCATATAATTTCTCTTTTTTATCAAGGAGAACAAAGTTTGGCGGAAATAGCAGCTATTCTTCAAATGGAAGCGAATGCCGTGAAAGTGAAATTGCACCGTGCTCGTGTAAAACTGAAAACAACAATTGACCAAATGACAATTCAAAAATAAATGACTATGAATCGCGATGAAAAAATATTGGATTATATAGATGGGTTGCTGTCAGCAGAAGAGGCTGAACAGGTACGTGAAAAAATTGCTACTGATAGCGAATGGAAAACCCGGTACGATTCTTTTTTGGAGATGAATACATTACTTAGGAGCACTGAATTGATTTCGCCATCAGCTTCGTTTGTTGATCAAACGATGGCACGAATAGAGGCGGAAATAGAAATGGAAAGTAAAAGCGTTTCACCCATTCTACGCTACTTTCAGCTAACGGGTTGGCTTTGGCTGGGATTAACGATGCTTTTCTTTGCCGACTTCAATACCTCAGTTTTTTCACATATAGTGCAACAAGGGGTTTCGGATTTTACAATTATGACGAATAGCAGTACCCATTTGCTTTTTGGCAACAGTGCTATGCTTTGGGCATTTGGGGTGTTGTTGATGGCGTATGTTGCTGTGCGTAATTATGATGAAGATAATGGTTTGTTGAAAGAGCTGCTGAACTAAATTACTCTCCAAAAATATCTTTCATTTTATCGAAAAAGCCGCGCTCGGTTTTCAATCCGCTTTTTGGTTTGAATCCCGGTGAATCGCGCATTTTTTCCAACAATTTTTTGTCTTCTGCATTCAATTCCGTTGGCGAATACACATTCACAATAATCAATTGATCGCCTTTGCCGTAGCTGTTTACAGAAGGCAAACCTTTACTGCCTAAACGAAGAATTTTGCCTGCTTGTGTGCCGGCCGGTACTTTTATTTTTGCCCGTCCTTCGATGGTTGGCACCTCAACACTGCAACCCATTACAATGTCGGCATAGTTCAAGAACAGATGATAAATCACATGTTGCCCGTCTATTTCCAATTCCGGATGTTTTTCTACTTCTATTTGTACAATCAAATCGCCTGCCGGTCCGCCTTGCTCACCTGCATTGCCTTTGCCGGTAACCGACATTTGCATTCCTTCTTGTAAACCTGCAGGAAGATTTAAGTCTAATTGCTCTTCACCATAAGCTGTTCCAATACCATTACACGTTGTACATTTTTTGGTAATGGTTTGTCCGCTACCGTTACAATACGGACAGGTAGATTGCGTTTGCATTTGTCCTAAAAATGTATTCGTTACCTTACGCACCACCCCCGAGCCTCCGCAATGGGTACAACGGCCTACCGAGTTTTTATCTTTCGCTCCAGAGCCATCGCAAGTGGCACAAGCTACTTGCTTTTTTACTTTAATAGATTTTGTAACACCGTTCGCTACATCTTGTAAAGTCAACTTCACCTTAATACGTAAATTTGCACCTTTACGTCCGCGTTGTTGTCCGCCACTTCTTCTTCCACCGCCAAAAAAGTCTTCGAAACCACCGCCTCCTCCGCCACCACCAAAGATGTCGCCAAAGTTTCTGAAAATATCTTCCATGTTGCCATAGCCGCCACCGCCATAACCACCGCCCATATCGTTGGCTGCATGTCCGTATTGATCGTATTTTGCCTTTTTGGTTGGGTCACTGAGCACCTCATACGCTTCAGCTGCCTCTTTAAATTTATCTTCAGCCGCTTTGTCGCCCTGATTTCGATCGGGGTGATATTTCAACGCCACCTTTCGGTATGCTTTTTTGATTTCTTCTGCCGTTGCGCCTTTGGCTACTTCCAATATTTCGTAATAGTCTCGTTTTGCCATGTGTTTTTTGCTAAAATTCTGAATGGATAAAATGAAGTGGTGATTATGCTTTTGCCCCTACTACCACTTTCGCGAAACGGATAATTTTATCGCCCAAATAATATCCTTTTTCGATTTCGTCTATCACCTTGCCTTGCATATCTGGCGTTGGCGAAGGAATTTCAGTAATCGCTTCGTGCAATTCTACATTGAAATCGGTGTTTTTCGACTCAATAGCCTTCAAGCCTTTTTGCTGTAAACTGTTCAATAGTTTGTTGTGAATGAGCAGCATCCCTTCGCGAGCAGCCGCAATGTCGGTAGCGGTTTCGGTGGCTTTCAAAGCTCTTTCGAAATCATCTAGGGTAGGCAACAATGCAGTAATTATATCTTTTCCGGCTGTTTGAATCAACTCCAAACGCTCTTTGGCATTGCGTTTTTTGAAGTTATCGAAATCGGCAAACAAGCGTAAATACTTGTCTTTCTGCTCTTCGATTTGTTTTTTCAGTTCTTCAATTTCAGCATCGCGCGGGTCTATGGTTTGTGCTTCAATATCATTGAGCAATTCCTTTGTTTGCTCCTCCGAAAGCATTTCGTTTTGTTCCTGTTCGTTCACCTTGTCTTGATTTTCCATATCCATCTTTCCCGCAAAAATATCAAATACTTTGCCAAGCCACGGTATGGGACAATTTGACAGAATTTTCCGGAAATTACGCAACGTTTCGTCTTAACGATTGTACTAATTCCGATTTATAGGCCTTGCCGAAGAGTAATAAGTGGACAAGAAGAGGATAGAGGTTCCATAATGAAACCCGCTCCTGCCAACCGTTTTCCAATGGATAGTTGGCATGATAGGCCTCGTAGAATATACGATCGAACCCGCCAAAAAGCATGGTCATGGCAATATCGGCCTCGCGGTTGCCAAAGTAGCAGGCAGGATCCACCAAAATAGGCTGCTCTAGCTCGTTCACCATCACATTCCCATTCCATAAATCGCCATGCAGTAACGATGGCGGTTCTGCCGGAAACAATTCAGGTAATTTTTGATATAACTCAACAAATTTGGAAACATCTTCCAATTCCAATAAGTGCATGTGAAAAGCCTTGTTTACCAACGGTTTCAGTCGGCTCTCAATAAAAAAATCAGCCCAAGTTTCGCTAGGCTTATTGAATTGTTGCAGAATGCCCATGTAGTTGTTGATGTGCAAGCCGAATTGCGGTTGAGTTTGTCGGTGCAATTGTGCCAAGCGTTCGCCTAATTGCTCCATCGACTGGTAGGTTCTGAACCCGGGCTTAATGTATTCCAATAGCAGGAATGATGCATCTTCTACTTCACCTGTTTCTATTACTTGTGGCGCGAAACCTACATTGGCATTGGTGATGAGTTTTAGCCCTTCAGCTTCTGCTTCAAACATGCCCGGAAACAATAGCGCATCGTTCCATTTCACAAAAAAGGATTGGTTGTCGGTAGACACTTTGGCTACATCATTGAGCGTACCTCCCTTTATCGACTGAGCGTCTTTCGCATGGTACTTGGTTTTCAAGTACTCCCAGAGCTCAGTAGGTATTGGGTTATGGTTCATCTATACTCGGTTTATTTTGGCGCCCAAGGCATTCAACCGTTGATCGATGCGTTGGTAGCCACGGTCAATTTGGTCGATGTTGTTGATGGTGGATTTCCCTTCGGCAGATAGGGCTGCAATCAACAGCGAAACTCCGGCCCGAATATCGGGTGACGACATGGTAATTCCCCGCAGTTTATAGGCTTTGTCGATACCTATCACCGAAGCGCGGTGCGGATCGCACAAAATAATTTGCGCGCCCATGTCAATCAATTTATCTACGAAAAATAAGCGCGACTCGAACATTTTTTGATGAATCAATACCGAGCCTTTTGCCTGTGTGGCTGTTACCAACACAATACTGATCAAATCGGGTGTGAACAATGGCCATGGACCATCTGCTACAGTCAAAATCGATCCGTCAATAAAGCGTTGAATTTCGTAATGGTCTTGCGATGGAATGAAAATATCATCGCCACGGAATTCCATTTGAATACCCAGTTTTTGAAATACGGTTGGAATATTTCCTAACTGATCGATACGACAATCTTTAATTAAAATTTCCGATTGGGTCATGGCTGCCAGACCAATAAAGGAGCCAATTTCAATCATATCGGGCAACATGCGATGCTCCGTGCCGCCTAATTCGGCAACGCCATCGATGTATAATAAATTCGAGCCAATACCATCGATTTTCGCACCCATGCGCACCAACATATTGCACAATTGTTGCAAATAGGGTTCGCAGGCTGCATTGTAAATGGTGGTTTTGCCTTTGGCTAGAACGGCCGTCATCACAATGTTTGCGGTTCCGGTCACCGAAGGCTCATCCAATAAAATATAGGTGCCATGCAGGTTGGTGGCTTCAATGGAGAAGAAACTTTCTTCTGAATCGAAGTTGAATGTAGCGCCTAATTTTTCAAATCCTAGAAAGTGTGTATCTAAACGTCTGCGACCAATTTTATCGCCTCCCGGCTTAGGCATGAACGCCTTTTTAAAGCGTGCTAACAGTGGGCCAATAATCATGATACTTCCTCTCAGCGCTGCTCCTTTTTTGCGGAACATATCGCCTTGCAGGTACTCCATGTTAATCTCATCGGCTTGGAAAGAATAGGTGTCATCGTTGATACGAGACACTTTTACGCCCAAGTCGCCCAAAATTTCAATCAACAAATTTACATCCCGGATATCAGGAATGTTGGAAATGGTCACTTTTTCTTTGGTGAGCAATACGGCTGAGATAATCTGCAACGCCTCATTTTTCGCACCTTGCGGCACAATTTCACCTTTCAATTTCTGTCCCCCGATAACTTCAAACGAACTACTCATTCCCTAAACATTATTATTTGTAGTTTAAATGTAAAATGGAAATCCATGGTGCATAGGTTTCAGCCACAAATAGAAATAACAGTGTGGTGTGGATTGTACAAATTTCCTGCAATGTCAGGCAAATACACTTTCAAAAATGTGATGCGACTGAATGTTCCGAAACGAATCAATATGCAGTGCGTAGTATTGTAGGAGCTTTTCCAGCACATTGTTTTTAACCTGTCTGTCGCAAGCAATATTCGGTTTTTCAAAAGGAGTGGAATGGAGTAAGTCGTTCAGTACAGCACTTTCTGAAGCATTCATCATATTGGGTAAAGCTCCGTTACCATTGCAGAAATGCCCCGATTGCAAATCAAACACCGGATTGTGCTCCGAATAATTGAGCGATGGGAAAAAGCCCAAATGCTGCGTAAAGAAGAGTAAAAATTGTAAATGATAAAAGGCGTTCACGACCAATGAACGGTCGAGTTCCGCCAGTTGGTCGTATACAAATTCGAATTGTTCTTCGTTCTCTTCATGATCGTGTAACGAGTGCGACACCACTTCAATAATAAACATCAGCATGGCCGATTTTCGGGTATCGAAGGGAATGCTTTGGTACACATGCGCCCGCTTGAAATCCTTGATATAGTGGAGTTTCTTGTTGTCCTGATACAAAAAATCCATCTCCAATAAAGTGCCGGGCTGCAACATGGCGGCTTTGGACACCGATTTCGAAGTACGCACACCATTAATCATGAAGGAAAGACGGCCCAACTGTTCGGTATAGATACGCGCAATCACACTCGTTTCGGAGTGTTTTATGGTTTGCAATACAATACCTCTTGTTTTCAGAAACATGGCCTAAAAATTTTCAACTTCTTTCCACACCATACCCGATTGATACAGGTATAATGCGTTTTTAGGTTTCTGTTTAAAACGAATCAAATAGCTGTGATTCCATTCGTCAATTGTAGTAGAATATAAAGCATTATCGAGGTTCGTAGCACCGGCTTGTGCCTTCCACCACCAGTTGCCCCATTGTTCGAACTCCACTTTCAAAGTGTTGCTGTCTACAACAAGTACATTAACTTTATCGGCTTTACTTTGCATATTAAAGCCATACACCTCTTTGGTTTGTGCAGTGTAGTCTCGTTTGTGTTTAATGCGCATCACTTCCGTAAACGGAAAATCTAACCGACAACGATACATGTATGCGCCCTTAAAATTATCGGCTTCCGCTAAAATGAAAATGGGGCGTGTGCCGGCTTCAGGGAATGTACTTTCTAGTTGGTGCATCACTTCACCTGCCGCCTGCCAATTTTTGATGTTCTCATTTAAGAAAAATAGCGATGACATCCACCAAAGCAATCCATAGCCCAATGCCACGTATCGATGAATACTGTATAACGCCACCAATACTGCTGCAATAAAGAATAGCGATGGCAAGTACCCCAATCGATCACCATGAATAGGAATCCAAGGAATGAAATAGAGGTTCAATACCGGAATCACTAGGCCGGTAAATGTGATAAAGAGGAAAACACTGAGTTTTAAAGTGGAGCTTTTTCGAGCAAACCAAAGCCACAGTCCACCTACTACAATTAATAGCGCGGCACTTCGTAACACATGCTGTTCTATAAACTGATAGCAGGCATCACGCCAATGGGGTTCCCACCAATTAGTGAACAACAAAAATTTACACCAATATGAAATATAAGTAACAACGATCTGCTGCACATGAATTTGTGTGTGCTTATCGATGCCGTAATGGCCTATCCAAACACCTAAAACAATTTTGTTGATGACGAAATAGAGCGGGAGAAAACTCAGTATCATCAGCACTTCCAATCGCAATAAAGCTTTCCACCGTGCAACAGGAAACAAAAGCAATACAAGGAAAAAGACTGCAAATGGGAATACAAAGGCTAATTCGTGGGTGAATATGGCAAATGCAAAGAAGACGACATGGATATAAAGAAATTTTGTAAGTCGTGTCTCGCTATATTGAATGACACTCCAAAGCATTCCCCAAAACAAGGCAAGAGTAATAGCATATAAATTACCTACACCCCATACTACCACCTCGGTTTGATAAGGAAAAAAAAGGAAAATTAAGCCTGCTAATATACCCAACAGTTGATCTCGTTGCGGTACCATTCGATGGATAAACCATACTATCATTGTGGCATTCAAGGCATGTAACAACACACAAAAAAGCAAAGCAACAATTTCGTTTAGGCCAAAAATGGCATAGCCAAAATACGTAATAAATAACAAGAAGGGCCGAAAAGAGATATCTCTGAAATTCACGAGAAAGCCCTTAATTCCTAATGCATCAAAAGGTCTTACCCAATCTAGTGCATCAAAAGTAAATACACCGGCTTTTGCGCGCCAATACATAGCAAAGCTGCCAATAGTAAAGAGGATAAACAGTAAAAAATAGCGATTTCCTGTAGCCTTTTTCATGCTGCAAGATAAGGGATTAATTGAGCAACACTATTTTCGCCACCGACTTTTCCTTCCCTAATTCTGTGGCAGAATAAACAATGTAAACCCCCGATTTTACTCTGTTTCCTGTATAGCCTTTCCCATCCCAAATCATTTGTCCGCCATTGGCTTTGCCTTGGTATACTAACACTCCTGCAGCATCAGTGATTTTAACATAGGCATCATCTACTAAGCCTTTAATAGCAATTGGTCCGGTATAGGAAGGTTGAACCGGATTAGGATAAACCAATGCCACACCTTTTTTCTCGCCTCCTTTAATGGCATCGCCTTGGTAGCTTACCAATCCGTTTTCGGTACCAATAAACACCTCTCCATTTTCATCATTTACTTTAATGTCGGTGATGAAATTAGAAGGTAAAGGACTATTGTCTTTTGTGAAGCGAAGGAGTTCGTTTTTTCCGTCTGCACTAATTAGCCAAACCCCATTACCCGATCCTACCCATTTTCTGTTCGCGCCATCCACAGCAATGGCCTTAACACTTTCTGTACTGAATAAATAGCCAATAAAACCATCGCGATCTACTTTTATTTTATCGGCATCACAACCGCTGCTGGTCAAAACACTTGAAGCGCAATAAAACGTGCCTATACCTTCGTCAGTTCCTACCCAAACATCACCATTTTTATCTTCTACTATACTCCATGCACTATTGTTGGGAAGTCCGCCACTACCGGTTCCTGAGCCTAAGCTTCGGTATTGGTCATCGCTTTCATCGTCAATATCTTCTCCCGGGTTGTATACAATAATATTTCCCGGACGATTACACATCCAGATGGCTCCATCCACAGCTATCATTTTTCGGGTTGAACTGAATGAATAGGGGACATTAAAACTTTTCCAAGTGCCATCAGGTTTTAAAACAATGAGTGGGCGCGGAGAATTGGCATTGCTCATCCATGTGTTGCCCAAGGCATCTACACAAACGGCAGTAACTCTGAATGTTTTGGTACCCGTTACCGGACGAATGGGGCTATTGCTACTATCATAAGTGTTAATGTTGTTGTTGTTTAAGTCAAGTTCTGCCAAACCGCCTTGAAACGAAGCATAATACACTTTATTGGTAACCGGGTTATGGGCAACCGATAAAAAATCAGCATAATTAGCAAGTTGACCATAACTGTATCGTGTGTAGGCTCTCCAATACTGCTCTTTATAAAACACAAGGCCATCGCGGTTATTCAGGTAATCGCTATAGGATGGATCTGTTCCTCCTGCTGCTAAATAGGTTACCCCATCGGCAATAGCCATGTTAAACACCCCGTTGGATACCGGTCCGTTTGGAATGAAGGATTCAGGTGTAGCGCCCGGTGAACTATATTTTAAAAAGCCTTCCCATGCATCGGCAATCCATAGGGTAGATCCGTCAATCAGAATATCGTTTGGCTTTAACGATTTAGTATAATTGGTTTCAACATAAGACCCATCATCGCTGAGGGCTAAAATAGTGCGATTATTGGCTCCGTTCGTATCGTTCCAAAGGCATACAGATAGCACATTTCCATTGGTTTTAATAGCTTTCACATCCCAAACTGGAATTGAATACACTAAACTCCATGCGTTTCCATCGTATCGGAAAATACTATCGCGCATGGATGCAAAAACAGAATTTTGCGAACGACCTATAAAATCTGTCGGTTGAGGGGAGATGCCTGCAGTTTGTAAAGTCCAGAACGTATAATTCTGTAAGTTGGGACTGTTTAATGGCGCTACTTTTACACCTTCAGCGGTTGCCGCAAAAATTTTACCATTGTTGATGACAACTCCATTCACCACTACATTTCCACCATTGTTGCCAATTACATAGGTCGATTTAATTTCTCTTTTTACTAAATCCAAAACGGCAACACCAATATCTGTCGACAAATACGCGAAGTTGCCATACACAAAAATGTCGTTGATATTCTTAGAACTACTAGTGATTTTATTTTTAATATCGGGTAGGTTGTATATGCTTTCTCCATTTACCAACAAATCGAGGTTGCTGTTTTCGTAAGCAACAATAAGTGTTTTAGCCGAAGCGCTGTATTTTATTTTTTTGACACCTACATCGCTTAATCCATTCGCTTTATTGAGGGTTTGAATGCTATTGTCGTCTTTATCGATATAGAAAATGGCTAGCGTGGAGGCACAATAAATTTTATCCTCGCCATCTTCCACCTGATAACCAACGGAATAAGGGAAATGCGCTTTCCATGTACCAATGGCACGTTGTTGTGCAGACAATAGCGAACAAAATAAAAGGAGTGTAACTGTATATATCAACCGATTCATGAGCCTAAATTAATCATTCACCCCAAACGGACAGAACAAAAAAATATTGTATAGTCTTAAAATTCCTTAGAAATACGAGTTACATCCCCCTCGATTCGCCCACTCTTGTAAATTTCCTTATTTTACCCGCTCAAAAAATGCTCGGTTAGCGTGCCGGCAAAAGATTATTAGCGGATATATGAAACGAAAAGACAGTAATGCTTCAGGTTTTCCTGAATATGCGATGATGGATTTACCAACCATGGAAAAAGAAATTTTGACTTGGTGGGAAGAGAATAATGTATTTGAAAAAAGTATTAGCGAGCGCCCCGATGATAAACGATTCGTGTTTTTCGAAGGCCCTCCAAGCGCAAACGGTTTACCGGGTATTCACCACGTAATGAGCCGTACCATCAAGGACTTGTTTTGTCGTTTCAAAACATTACAGGGCTATCGTGTAGAGCGAAAAGCAGGTTGGGATACGCATGGATTGCCGGTAGAACTTGGGGTGGAGAAAAAAATTGGCATTACTAAAGCCGATATTGGAACAAAAATAACAGTGGCGGAATACAATAAATTGTGCCGCGAAGATGTGATGAAGTTCACCGACATCTGGAACGATTTGACTCGAAAAATGGGCTATTGGGTGGATATGGAGCATCCTTATGTCACGTACGAAAACTATTACATCGAAAGTTTGTGGGCGATTTTGAAACAGTTGTTCGATAAAGGATTGTTGTACGAAGGCTATACCATTCAGCCCTATTCTCCTGCTGCCGGAACAGGTTTAAGTTCGCACGAATTGAACCAACCGGGTTGTTACAGGGATGTGAAGGATGTGAGTGCCATCGCCCAGTTCAAAGTGGCAGGAACAAATCCGAAGTTCAATGTAGAAGGCGATGTGTTCTTCTTAGCATGGACCACTACACCTTGGACGTTGCCGAGCAACACTGCTTTGGCGGTAGGAAAGGATATAGAGTATGTGTTAGTAAAAACCTTCAATGCGTTCACACATCAATTCGCACACGTTATTTTAGCAAAGGATTTAGTAGGAAAATATTTCCCGGCTGATAATGCGGCCTTGAGTTTTGATGAGTACCAAAAAGGCGACAAAAAAATTCCGTTTAGCATTCTTGCTTCATTCAAAGGAGCCGAACTCGAAGGCACCCGCTACGAACAATTGCTGCCTTATGCGCAACCTACCGATGGCGATGCTTTCCGTGTAATTTTAGGTGATTTTGTTACCACTACCGATGGAACGGGTATCGTACACATAGCGCCAAGCTTTGGTTCTGATGACTTTCGTGTGGCGAAACAAAACGGCATTGGCTCGTTAACTTTGGTCGATAAGCAAGGAAAATTTGTGGATGAAGTGAATGATCCGGTTTTTCCGCTCGATGGCCGTTTTGTGAAAGAAGCGTATTTTACTGATGCCGAGAAAGAGCAGGAGTTTCATTTACAAAAGGATATTCTGCGCGTCAACAATATTATTGCTGATTTGAAGAGTTTCATGAGTGCCGATGATTTGATTGTGTTGAAGTTGAAGCTCGAAAACAAATTATTCAAAACCGAGAAATACGACCACAGTTATCCGCATTGTTGGCGTACAGATAAGCCGATTATTTATTATCCACTCGATTCGTGGTTTTTCAAAACAACGGCTATTAAGGATCGCTTAATTGAATTGAACAAAACCATTAACTGGAAACCAACACACACCGGTGAAGGTCGTTTCGGACAATGGTTGGAAAATTTGGTAGATTGGAATTTATCGCGTTCGCGCTATTGGGGAACACCGCTTCCTATTTGGCTTTCAGAAGATAATAGCGAAACAAAGTGTATTGGTTCGATAGCAGAATTGAAAGCAGAAATCGAAAAGTCGGTACAAGCGGGCTTTATGCAACCGATGGAGGTTACCGATTTGCATAAACCATATGTAGACGAAATTGTATTAGTGTCTGATTCCGGAAAACCAATGAAGCGTGTTGCCGATTTAGTAGATGTTTGGTTTGATTCAGGTGCTATGCCTTATGCACAGTGGCATTATCCATTAGAAAACGAAGGTACATTCAAACAAAATTTCCCGGCCGATTTTATTGCCGAGGGAGTAGATCAAACCCGAGGTTGGTTCTTTACCCTACATGTATTAGGTGTGGCTTTGTTTGATTCGGTGGCGTATAAAAATGTAATGTCGAACGGTTTGTTGCTCGATAAAAACGGCAATAAAATGAGTAAGCGTTTGGGCAATGTGATTGATCCGTTTGAAACTATTGAAAAATATTCGGCTGATGCTACACGTTGGTATATGATGCGCAACAGCGATCCTTGGGATAACATGAAATTCGATATGACGGGGTTGCAAGATGTAATTCGTTCACACTTCGGCACCTTGTATAACACTTACGGCTTCTTTGCCTTGTATGCCAATATCGATAAGTGGACATACGATGCTGCGAAGAAAATAAGCAACGAAGCGAAACCGGAGTTGGATCGTTGGATTATTTCAAAATTGCAAACCTTAATCAAAGATGCAACGGGCTACTTCGAAGACTACGAGCCAACCAAGGCGGCACGATCTATCGAAAAATTTGTGGATGAAGATTTGAGTAACTGGTATGTACGTTTAAATCGCAGACGTTTCTGGAAAGGCGAAATGAGCGAAGACAAACAAGCGGCTTACGAAACCTTGTTTGAGTGTTTGAATGTAGTGTCGCAGTTAATGAGTCCTGTTGCTCCATTTTTTAGCGAATGGATGCACCGCAATTTGAATGAAGGCAGTGCTTCAGTACATCTTTCGTATTTAGTGAAAGCCGATGAACGCTTGCTGGATAAGGATTTGGAAGAGCGTATGGAACTGGCACAACGTTCGTGTTCCTTGATTCTTTCATTGCGTAAGAAGGAGAAAATAAAAGTTCGTCAGCCGTTGTCTAAAATTTTGATTCCGGTGGTGAATGCCAAAACGCAAGCGCAATTCGAAAAGGTGGAAAGCTACATTTTGAGTGAAGTGAACGTGAAAGCTATTGAGTACATCAGCGATGCATCGGGTGTGGTAAAAAAGAAAATCAAACCGAATTTCAAAGAATTAGGAAAACGTGTTGGCTCGAAAATGAAAGCCGTGCAAAACGCGGTATTGGCTTTTACTGCCGATGATATCTCGCAAATTGAACGTGATCAAAAGTACGTGTTGAATTTAGAAGGAGAATCGTTCGAATTGTTTTTAGCCGATGTAGATATTCAAACTGAAGATATTCCGGGTTGGTTAGTAGCTTCGGAAGGTGCGTTGACAGTAGCTTTGGATGTAACCTTAACGGATGCTTTACGCCAAGAAGGTAATGCGCGCGAGTTCGTGAATAAGGTGCAGAATCTCCGAAAAGACAAAGACTTTAAAGTGCTCGATCGCATTAAAGTAAAAGTGATAGCAAACGACATGCTCAAAGAAGCTATTGTGAATTTCCACGATTATATCGCCAACGAAATTTTAGCGAAAGAAATTGAAGTGGTAGATACCTTGGATAGCTTTGACGAGTTAGAGTATAATGAAGAAACCATAAAAGTATTTGTTGCCGTTGTGTAACAATATTTATAAAAATCAGCAAGCAATGAAAAGAAAGTACATCATATCTGCCCTAATTATTTTTACCATTTTGGCCCTCGACCAAGGTTTGAAAATTTGGGTAAAAACCCACATGATAGAGAATCAGAACATACCTCAGCACTACGACAGTTGGTGGAATATTCATTTTGTAGAAAACCCGGGAATGGCTTTCAGTATTGAGTTGCCTGGTCCTTATGGAAAATTGGTATTATCTGTATTTCGCTTTTTCGCCATAGGCTTTATCTTCTACATGATTGTAGATTTGATTCGCAAAAATAAGCCCGAAGGGTTGGTGTATTGTGCAGCCGCTATTTTTGCCGGTGCAGCCGGAAACCTTATCGATAGTGCGGTTTACGGATTGATTTTCACCGATAGCTATGGTCGTGTGGCAGAGATGTTCCCGGCCAAAGGTTATGCAGGATTTATGCAGGGCTATGTGGTAGACATGTTGTGGTTCCCTATTTTGAGAGGCGAATTCCCGAAATGGTTGCCGTTATGGGGCGGTGAGCCGTTCGAGTTTTTCCGTCCGGTGTTTAACATTGCCGATGCTGCTATTACAGTAAGTGTTTTCTTTGTGCTGATTTTTCAGAAACGATTTTTTCCGCAAGAGGAAACTACAAATACGTCTACTTCCAATGAACAACCTTCAAAGGAAACAACAACAGATGCAGTACAGCCAACTCCAGAGGCTTAGTTAATCGAGAGTAGTTCTACTTCAAAAATGAGAGTTTCTAAAGCTCCAATCGGGCCTGCACCTAATTCACCATAAGCAAGATGCGATGGAATAAAGAATCTAAATTTGGCTCCTTCATTCATGTATTGCAACCCTTCTTGCCAGCCTTCAATTACATTTTTCAAAGGGAAAGTAGCAGGTTTATTGCGTTTCACGGAACTGTCGAAAATAGTATCATTCAATAGTTTTCCTTCGTAGTGAACGGTTACTTTATCGTTGATGGTAGGTTTTGCTCCGTTACCTTCCGTTAAAATCAAATATTGTAAGCCCGATGCTGTGGTTACAACGCCTTCTTTTACTTGGTTCGCGGCTAAAAAGTCTTCGGCAATTTTTCGTTTTTCATTCAGTTTACGCTGACGTAATTCTTGTAGTGACATGATTTAAAATTGAGATTAATAGTACTAAAAAAATAGGTTTAGCAAATGAGGAACAAAAACAATCGCTCCGATAATCACTGCAATTATACTTGCGAATAACACTGCACTTGCAGATATATCCTTGGAGAGGCCAATGGTTTCGTCAAATTCAGGATGGAGTTTGTTAAGCAGTTTTTCAATAGCGGTATTGATTAATTCCAACGCAATCACCAATGCCATACAAAGCAATACCAGTGCCCATTCCGTATTTGTGATTTCGAAATAGAAACCTGCAAATACAACAATAACTACGGCTAATAAATGGATCTTCATATTTAACTCCGATTGCAGTGCCGCAAAGAGTCCTTTAAAAGCGTATCCGAACGATTGTAGAAGCTTCATAATGCTAAATTATAATTGAGCAATAATAGTTTGAAGATTGCTTCTCCCTTCGAAAGAATGAAATCCACTGTATTTTTTGACTTCCATTAATGCTGTGTTGAGTTCAAAATTAGATTGTTTGTAGTAAGGGGCAATGTTTTTTTGTTGAAAGTAGTCCCCTAAATATATCTGCTCTGTTTGTCCGGGTGTGGGAATGAAAATCACTTTCTTCTCTAGCACGGCTAAATCCATCACCGAGCTATAACCTGAGCGACAAATCACCACATCAGCAGCGCAAATGGCTTGATTGAGTTCGTTTGCCGTTAGAAACGGAACTACGCTACAGTTGCCGATTTGTATTGCCGGGCCTTTATCATGTGCTTTTCCGCAAACGAGCAATGTTTTCAGTGGTGATGCAGCCAATTGTGTTTTAAGCATAGCCTCAAAATAACTTCGTTGCGGTTCAGGTCCCGAAATCACAGCAATGCAATCGTATTTTTTTGCTGTATCCATTTTTTGAAAGCGGCTCAACGGTCCGATATAGTGTACGTTGGGTAAGATCGATATACTCAACTTACCGGCAAATTTCGCTTTCGGCTCTTCCATATCCGGAATCCAATGCTGCTCAAATTTGCGAAGTAACTTGCCGTGTAGACTGTTCGCTAAGTTTGAAAACACAGGCACCAATAGATGATGTTGGTGACAAACAAAAATGTTTTTGGTGAATGAAGTGTAGCAACCGTAACGATTATCGCTGATGATGATTTCCGCGCCAGTGTTTTTGGCAATGGCTTCAATGGCTTGACGCTCTTTTTGGATAGTCTTTAATATATGTGGAACTCGCTTCAACACACTGAAAGCAAAATGATGTCCGTACTCGATATTATAGGAAGGGAGTTCAAAAGAGGTTAATTCCGGGAATTCCAACTGAAGTAACTGCAACGCATCGCCATCGGAAGCTAAAAGCACTTCGAATCCCTGTTTCATGAGCATACGAATTAGGGGGACACAGCGGCTAGCATGTCCTAGACCCCAGTTGAGCGGAGCAACTATTATTTTTCTTTTCGCTGGCAATACTTATTTTCGATTAAATTCGTTTACTAATTATGAATAAAAATAGTCTTCGTAAAATAATGATAGCAATTATTTGCTTGATGGCGCTGGCCCAATTACCGTCATGTGCCTCGCAAAAGTGCGATTGTCCTAAATTTGGCCGACAACATTTACCACATTAGGTCTTGACAAGAGCTACTATATGGACTATATTGGCCCACAGATGAAACGACTAACCCAACTGAAAAAAGGTGAATTTGCCTTTGTAGTAGATCTTAGAGACCCCATAGTATGCCTAGAAATGCTAGATAATGGGTTCTTTCCGGGCGAGAAAGTCGATGTGTTAGAAAACATGCCCGATGACAACCATATCTTGGTGGCGATGAACAATAAGCACTATCGGATTATTAAAAATAAAGCCAATTCTATCATTACAAATGTGGTGAGTTACGACATTCACCTGAACTAGGGTTTGGCAAGGCGCATTTTTTTTGTACGTTTGTCGCACTTAAAATTAAAACAATCATGGGAAGAGGAGATAAAAAAACCGAAAAAGGAAAACGATTCAAAGGTTCTTTTGGTAATGCAAGACCAAGTAAAGTAGAGAAAAAAGTTGCTCCTAAAGCAGCAAAAACGGAAGATAAACCAAAGAAAGCAGTAGCTAAAAAAGCTCCAGCTAAAAAGAAAGCCACTGAAGAATAATTTTTCAAGCTCCAACTTTTTAAAGCCTCACCCTGTTGAGGCTTTTCTGTTTTGTGTGCTATTTCTTCGTAAATAGTATATTGCAATGCCTAAAAAGTAACCGCATCAATGATTTCACCTATCTATATCTTATTGTTTATTGGGTTTTACTTTTGTATGTTATTGCTAATTTCGTGGATTACCTCCCGAAATGCAGATGAAGCCAGTTATTTTCTAGGCAACAAACAATCGAAGTGGTATTTAGTGGCTTTCGGCATGATTGGTGACTCCCTTTCGGGTGTTACCTTTATTTCAGTACCCGGCTTAGTGGCTAACGATAAGTTCAGCTATCTACAAGTAGTATTAGGTTACGTGGTGGGTTATTTCGTTATTGGTAAAATCCTTTTGCCACTATTCTACGAACGCAATCTTACCTCTATCTATACCTATTTGAAAACCCGATTTGGCGTGTATTCCGAACGTACAGGGTCGTTCTATTTTTTGATTTCCCGATTGTTGGGAGCCGGAGCACGTTTATATTTGGCGATTAATGTGTTGCAGCTTTTCGTATTTGACGGATTGCATATACCATTCGCACTTTCGGCTTCTATTGTTATCATACTTATTTTAATGTACACCATTCGCGGAGGTATTAAAACCTTGGTATGGACAGATGTTTTTCAATCTTCCTTCCTGTTATTAGCAGTGATTTTTTCGATTGTAGCTATTGGCAGTCAATTGAATCTGTCGTTTGGCGGCATCGTTCAGGCAGTAGTAGATTCGCCTAATACACAAATTTTCTATTGGGATTGGATGCCGAAAAATTTCTTCTTTAAGCAGTTTATCGGTGGAGCGCTTATTGCACTTACTATGACCGGCCTCGACCAAAACATGATGCAGAAAAATTTGAGTTGTCGCTCGTTGAAAGAAGCACAAACCAACATCTTCACCTTCAGTTTTATTCAGTTAGGGGTTAATGTGTTGTTTTTGTCGCTAGGTGCTTTGCTTTTCCATTTCGCCACAGTCCAAAACATTGCCATTCCGGCTAAAACCGATCAATTGTTCCCTATGTTGGCCTTGCAACATTTGGGTTGGTTTGCTTCCATTGTATTCATTGTAGGGCTCACAGCCGCTACCTTTAACAGTGCGGATTCGGTGTTAACCACGCTTACTACATCGTTTTATTTCGACTTTTTGCATAAAGACGAGCAGAGCAAGAAATCGCGTCAAATCATCCACTTATCCTTTGCAGCACTTTTGTTGGTAGTGATTTTGGGCTTTAAAGCAGTAAACAGTGGTACCATTATCGGCACCATATTATTTCTTGCCAACATCACCTATGGCCCATTATTAGGGCTATTTATGTTTGGTATATTATTAAAACAAAAAGTACACGACAAACTCGTTCCTATCGTTTGCATTGTTGTTCCGGTACTTTGCTATTTGCTCGATGCCTATTGCAAAGCCCATCCGGATGGGTATCAAATCGGGAACGAACTATTATTAATAAACGGAATACTTACCGTTGCAGGGTTATTTTTGATTGCTAACCGCCAGCCGGAAAGCCAATAACCTTTCAAATCAATTCAAAATATATGAAACAGAAACAATGGAGCAGTAAGAATCATCATGCCGATTCGTCTTGGAGAATGTTCAAAATTATGGCAGAATTTGCCGATGGTTTCGACCGTATGGAGCAATTCGGACCTTGTATTTCTATCTTCGGTTCAGCGCGAACCAAGCCCGATAATCCGTATTACAAACTCACCGAAAAAATTGCTGAAAAGCTCGCCAAAGAAGGCTATGGGGTAATTACCGGTGGTGGACCGGGTGTAATGGAAGCCGGCAACAAAGGAGCAAAAAAAGGCAAAGGCAAATCGGTGGGGTTGCATATTATTCTGCCTCACGAAGAAGGAGCAAATCAATATGTAGATCATAACAAGATTTTTATGTTCCGCTACTTTTTCGCCCGTAAAGTGATGTTTATCAAGTATGCGCAAGCCTTTGTGTATATCCCAGGAGGTTTTGGAACAATGGATGAATTATTTGAAGTACTTACCTTAGTGCAAACCAAAAAAATTCAACCGGTACCAATTGTATTGATAGGCAAAAACTATTGGAGTGGCCTGTTAGATTGGATAAAAACTACCATGTTGGAAAAAGAGCACAACATTAATCCGGCTGATTTGAATTTGTTCCATGTAACCGATGATCCGGATGAAGTGGTGAAGATTATTAAATCGCACTACAAGAAAGCCGATTTGAAACCGAATTTCGAGTAGGCTCAATTATCACTGAATTTTATTATTTTTGGCAACTTTCGTTTAAAATAAAATAAAGGATTTTCGTTATTCCACTCATGAGCCTGAAACAACATATCGACCTAGAGAAATTACCGCAACATATTGCAGTGATTATGGATGGGAATGGCCGTTGGGCAAAGCAAAAGGGCATGAACCGCATTTTTGGGCATACCGAGGGAGTTTCTTCGGTACGCGAAACAGTGGAAGCTTGTGCAGAATTAGGGGTAAAACACCTTACCATGTATGCGTTCTCCACCGAAAACTGGAATCGCCCTGTGGACGAGGTCTCCGCATTAATGAAATTGTTGTTAAAAACAATTCGATTAGAAATTAAAACGCTGAATAAAAATGATATTCGCCTGCGAACCATTGGTAACATAGAGGCACTGCCCGAATCCACATTAAAGGAATTGCGACATGCTATCGATGCTACTGCCGGAAACAAACGAATGGATTTGATTTTAGCGCTGAACTATAGCGGAAAATCAGAACTAACGCGAGCGATGAAAAATATTGCCACAGCAATAGAGCAGAAAACGGTTACTGTGGAGGATATCAATGAGGCAATGATTGATAGTCATTTGTACACGGCAGGAATTCCTGAGCCGGAACTTATGATAAGATCGAGCGGAGAAAAGAGGTTGAGTAATTTTCTGTTGTGGCAATTGGCTTATGCAGAATTTTATTTTACAGAAACGTTGTGGCCGGATTTCAATAAGGAAGAGCTCTACAAAGCAATTCTTTCTTATCAAAACCGAGAAAGACGATTTGGAATGACATCAGAACAATTGAAATAGCATACAAACATATCTCATCTATAAGCAAACATTTTGAACAAGTATTCATCGTATATAAAGCATTTCTCGTTAACCCTACTTACAGCGTTTTTTGTTCAGTTGGCGTTTGCGCAAACCTCACCGGTAATGGATTACGCTAAAGCCAAAGAATATGAATTGGCAGGTGTAAAAGTAGAGGGCACAAAATTTTTAGATGATAGAGTTTTAATTACGCTCTCCGGCTTAACGATTGGCGAAAAAATTAAAGTGCCCGGAGAAGATGTTGCTAAGGCCATCAAACAATTATGGAAGCAGAAACTATTCACCAACGTAGCTATTGAAACCGATCGCATTGAAGGTGAAAAAATTTATCTAAATATCATTTTGGAAGAACGTCCGCGTTTATCGCGCTACAACATCAAAGGGGTTAAAAACTCTGATTTAGATGAGTTGAAAAAGAAATTGGATGTTCGGGCTGGAAGTATCTTTACCGATAATATCAAGATGACTTCCGTGCATCAAATCAAGCAATATTTTATTGATAAAGGCTATTTGAATACACAAGTTGAAGTGCGAGAATTGCGCGATACGGTATTTAAAAATTCCGTACATGTTCAGTATTTTGTAGATAAAGGCGAAATAGTAAAAGTTAAAGAAATTACCTTTGAAGGGGCTACTGCTTTTACGAATGTACAGTTGCGCAGTAAAATGAAGGATACCAAAGAGAAGGTGAAATTTGATTTACCCGGTATCTTCCGATTTAAAAAGAACTTCCAAACCGAACCGAACCATCCACGTTGGTATCAAGTTATAGGTAATTTTTCACCTATTCGTTCTTATGAATATTTAAGCCGATTCATTAATCCGAATATCTTCAAGGCATCTCGTTTCAAGCGAAAAGAATATGAGGACGATAAAAAGAAAGTGCTCGATTATTATTTGAGCAAAGGGTACCGAGATGCCAGAATTGTATCGGACACTGTGTACAAACTCGATCAGAAAAACTTAGCTATCCGTTTGCGTGTTGATGAAGGTCGCCAATATTATTTCCGAAACATCGAATGGAGAGGAAATACGAAGTATTCCGATTCGTTGTTGTCGAGAATTTTAGGTGTAAAACGTGGAGATATCTATAGTACAAGAGCTCTAGAAGAAAAATTATTTCAGAATCCTAATGGGGGCGATGTAAGCTCCTTGTACATGGACGATGGTTATTTGTTCTTTAACGTAACACCAACTGAAATTAAAGTAGATGGCGATTCTATTGATGTTGCTATGGTGATTAACGAAGGACAGCAAGCAACCATTCGCGATGTGCGTATTATGGGAAATACCAAAACCAACGAGCAAGTGATTCGTAGAGAATTGTATACCTTGCCGGGCAGTAAATTCAGTCGTGCAGATTTAATTCGTTCCCAACGCCAAATTGTAAACTTGGGTTATTTCGACCCGCAACAATTAGATGTAATTCCGGTGCCCAATCCGGAAAACGGTACTGTGGATATTGAATATCGCGTAACAGAAAAACCTTCTGACCAATTGGAGTTATCAGCCGGATACGGAGGACAAGCGCAGGGTTTTGTTGGTACATTAGGGGTTACCTTCTCTAACTTCTCGCTACGTAATATGTTTGATAAAAAGGCATGGTCGCCATTGCCTTCGGGCGATGGACAGCGCTTAAGTTTACGCTTCCAATCCAGTGGTAAAAGAAGTCAGTTCTACACGGTGTCGTTTACAGAACCATGGTTAGGAGGAAAGAAACCAACTTCGTTAACGGTGGCATTTAATCGTACGCAAATCAACAACCTCGATTACAACGTAACAAACTATCCTGTTATTGGAAAATATGCTGCAACAGCTGTAACATTAGGTTTGGGAACGCGGTTAAAACGACCTGACGATTTCTTTACCTTTGAAGCTGCATTAACGTACCAGAACTATTTGATTGATAATTATCCGGGTTATTTCCCATTGTTCAGCAACGGACAAGCGCATAACTTAAACTTATCATTAAACCTAAGCAGAAACTCGGTAGATGCGCCATTGTATCCTAAACACGGAACGAATTTTTCTTTAACCGCTTCTGCCACCTTGCCATATTCGTTAATGTTTAACGACTTGAAGAATTTGAATTACGAAAGCGATTCATTGCCTGCCAATCAGCGCTACAAAATGATTGAGTTTTGGAAGGTACGAATGCATTTAGATTGGTATACCAGCATATGGAAAAATCTAGTCTTTAAGGCTTCTGTAAAAATGGGATTCCAGGGCTATTACAATGCACGTATCGGGAACTCTCCATTTGAGCGATTTGAACTAGGGGGTGATGGAATCAGTAACTTCCAAGTCCTAGGGAAAGACATTATTTCTTTACGCGGTTATCCTGTAATTACACAAAGCACCGGAGCCACTATTTTCAACAAATTCTCCATGGAGGTGCGTTACCCGATTTCTTTAAATCCGTCAGCTACAATTTTTGTTCTAGGTTTTATGGAGGCAGGAAATGCTTGGTATTCGTTTAAAGAGTACAAGCCATATCAATTGAACCGTTCAGCGGGTATTGGTGTTCGTGTATTCTTGCCAATGTTTGGATTGTTAGGTGTAGACTATGGTTTCCCGTTAGATAAATTGTTCGATACAAATGGAACTCGATTGGATAATCCGAAAGGCGCACCGCGAATAATTTTAGGGCAAGAGCCGGAGTAGTGCGAGTTTGTTGATCTGTTAAGAAATCGAAAAAGCAATAGCATCGATTTTACTTTGGCAAGAAATATGACTCTTAACATTATAAAATAGTAAAAAATGAAAAAGCTTGTTTTGTTATCAGCATTAGTTGGCGGGATGTTCGCTACTATGAATGCGCAAAAATTTTGTTTTGTAGATATGGAGTATATGCTCAATAAAATACCTGCATATGCCGATGCCCAAAAGCAATTAGACAATGTTTCGCAGGGTTACCAAAAAGAAATTGATGGTAAACGTAAATCGGTAGAAGATTTGTACAAAAATTACCAGGCCGAGCAGGTGCTGATGACTGAGCAAATCAAACAGCAAAAAATTAAAGAAATCGAAAATGCAGAAAAAGAGGTAAAAGAGTTGCAAAGACAAAGGTTTGGACCAAGTGGCGACTTGTTCAAAAAACGTCAAGAGCTGATTAAGCCTGTGCAAGACAAAGTATATGACGAAGTACAAAAATATGCACAAGCAAAGGCATTGGATTTTATTTTCGATAAATCGAGTGGGCCTTCTATGCTTTTTGCTAGCGAGAAGTACAACAAAAGCGATGAGATTCTCGCCAATATGGGCATCAATAAAACATCGGGAGGCGCAAAGTAATTGGCAATTACCTGAATAATTATATTTTCACACTTATAAATAAATACAATCAACAATGAAAAAATTAGCGTTAGGCATTTTATTACTTGCAGGAACAAGCACTTTTGCGCAGCAGAAAATTGGGCACTTGAATTCGAGTGAAATCTTGCAAGCATTGCCAGAATATAAACAAATGAGCGATGCGGTTGAAAAGAAAAAAGGAGAGTATGCTAAAGTAATGGAAACAATGTACAGCGAGTACGAAAAGAAAGCAAAAGACATCCAAGACAATGGCGATAAAATGACGCAACTTATTTTGGACAGCAAAGTGCAGGAAGTAAAAGATTTAGAGAAAAGAATTGGTGATTTTGAACAGAAAGCACAAAGTGATTTACAATCATATGCACAAGAGTTGATGAAGCCATTGAACGATAAGTATATGAAAGGCGTTAAAGAAGTAGCAAAAGAAAATGGTTACACTTATATTTTAGATATTGCTGCGGGAGGTGTAGTTTATTTCCCTGAAACAGGGTCAGATGTTACTCCATTGGTTAAAGCTAAGATTGGTGCAACACTTCCGGTTCCATCTGCAAATACGCCTAAACCGGCAGGAACAAAATAATAATTAAGGTTTTGAAACTGAACAAAACACAACCTATAGGAGTCTTTGACTCGGGGATTGGCGGCCTAACGGTCGCCAATGCTGTTTCTAAGCTGTTGCCCAATGAACAAATTATTTATTTTGGCGATACAGCGCATTTGCCTTATGGCGATAAGTCTCCAAGGGCAATAAAGCAGTATTCGTATATGATTGCAGATTTTCTCTTAGAGAAAAAATGCAAGGCCATTATTATTGCTTGTAATACGGCTTCAAGTATTGCCTACACCTTTCTAAAAGAATTGTACAAAGACGATTTGTACATTGTTGATGCCATACAGCCTGTAATTAACGGTGTTTGTCAGGATGATAGTGTACGCAAGATCGGTATTATAGGCACGCAAGTAACCATACAATCGGAGGTGTATGAAAGGCGTTTTAAAGCGCAGAAGCCTGATTTGGAGGTGATTTCGTTAGCTACCCCATTGTTAGTACCCATGATTGAAGCCGGTAATTTTAACGATGAAATGTCGGAGTCTATTTTAAAATCGTATTTGCTTCGCAAAGAGTTTGAAGATATTGATGCATTGGTATTAGGATGTACACATTACCCTTTGATAAAAAAGGATATTTTGAAAGTCTTAAACAGAGATGTGAAAGTGTTCGACAATACCGATTTTGTAGCAAGAGAAGTAGAGTTGGATTTAAGACGGCTGTATTTGTTGGCCGATAAAAAAAATCAAGCCGATGAGTTTTATGTGTCGGACTATACCGATACCTTCGAGAAAACAACAAAAATATTTTACGGAGAAAAAATCCATTTGGAACTCTGTAACATTTGGAAGAATAGTTAGAAAAGTAAAATCAATAAAATGAAAGGTTTATTCACTTTAATTGCAACATTGTTTATAGGACTTACTTTTGCTCAAGGAATTGAGTTTAAGCATGATGTGTCTTATAAAGAAATTCTGAGTCAGGCAAAAGCAGAAGGGAAGCTAGTGTTTATGGACTGTTATACAAGTTGGTGTGGGCCATGTAAACGACTGTCGTCTCAGACCTTTCCAACACCTGAGGCAGGGGCTTATTTCAACCAGCGTTTTGTGAATGCTAAATTCGATATGGAACAAGGAGAGGGTCCTGAATTAGCTGCAAAATTTGGAGTGCGTGCTTATCCAACCTTACTTTGGATTGATCCGCAAACGGAGACAGTGAAACATAGGGCAATGGGATTTATGGATCCGGCAGGTTTAATTGAACAAGCTAAGCAAGCCGATGATGCAACACCGAAACTACTGGCTCAATTTGCCGAAAAATATAAAAATGGTGATCGTTCGCTTCCGTTCTACAATGAATATTTGAGCACACTTAATCTATCGGGCGCTAAGCTAGACACCATTTTGGTTGCGTTTATTAATAAGATCAAAACCGACAATGTTAAAGATGATAAGTACAACACCACCATCTATAATGCTTGTAACAGCTTGAGTTCGCCAGCTTTACCGTATCTGTTGAAAAACAAGGCAGACTATAAAGCAAAATTAGGAGAGCAGGTATTCAGCAAAAAGCTTTTTGTTATTGCCGATAAGGCAATTAGTGATGCCGTAGTAAAAAAAGATAATGTGATGTTCAACGAGGCCTTGAAGTTGTTGAAAGACGAAGGCAGTAAAACGGCACAAGAAAAGATTGTTTTAGCCCAGTTGGATTATTCACTGCGCACACAAAACTTAGTTGAGTACGACAAGTATGCAACACAATATGTGAAGAAATTAGGTACGAACAACGACAAAGTATTGAATGATATTGCTTGGAACTATTACATCAACATTGCAGATTACAAGCAGTTAGAGAAGGCGAAAAAATGGTCTTACAAGGCCGTTAACTTGAAAAATACCTGCGAAAACAATACTACCTATGCTTACTTAAATTACAAGTTAGGCAATTTAAAGGAGGCTGATTTAGCATGTGACTACGCGCTTATCAAAGCAAAAGAAGAAGGTGGCAGTGATCTTTCGGCACGTGCGTTGAAAGACTTATTGAAAAAGGAGAATGTAAAATAAGCTTACCAGCGAATTAATGCACTTGCCCAAGTAAATCCGCTTCCAAACGAAGCTAAGCAAACTAAGTCGCCTTCCTTGATGCGACCTTCTTCCCACGCTTCAGTTAAAGCAATAGGGATAGATGCAGCCGTTGTATTCCCGTATTTATGGATATTCGAAACTACCTTTTCATCAGGGAAACCAAACTCTTTTTGAACCGCGTGCGTTATTCTAACGTTCGCTTGATGGGGTACGAACAAGTCGATATCAGACTCCTTCAAATGATTATAGGCTAATGCTTCGCGAATTACTTCCGGAAAATATTTCAAGGCATTAACAAATACCAATTTCCCATTCATGTGGGGCAAGAACATACCTTTGTCAAACATATCGGGCGAAATTCTTTCTTTCAATTTACTACCCGGATGCTCTAGCATCAATTCTTCTGCATGACCACCATCGGCATGTAAGTGTGTCGATAAAATATAGGATTCACCACCATCTTGCGCTTCTAGTAATGCTGCTCCGGCACCATCACCAAAAATAACCGACATATTTCTACCTCTATCGCTCAATTCGAAAACATTGCTTTGTACTTCAGAGCCAATCACTAAAACCGTTTTAACCGAACCGGTTTTGATGTATTGATCGGCTAATGATAATGCATAAATAAAACCACTGCATTGTTCTCTTACATCAAAGCATGGAATTTTGCGTAATCCTAATTCACGTTGCACTAAAACACCTGAACCCGGAAAGAAATAATCCGGACTTAAAGTGGCCATCACCAACATATCTACATCTTCAGGCTTTTTACCGGCACGTTCTAATGCAATTTTAGCTGCTGCGGCACCCATAGACGAAACGGTATCTACACCTTCCACAAAGAATCTTCGTTCTTTAATGCCGGTTCGTTCAATAATCCATTCATCGGTAGTATCCATGATTTTAGACAAATCATCGTTTGTTACCACATTGTCGGGCACGTAAAAGCCTAGACCTGTAATTCTGCTTCTTTTCATACCCGGTTTATTTCAAATATTTCGCTTTGTTTTGCAGAAACTCTTGTTTGCAACCTACATTGCAAAATCCATAAATTTTTCCATCAACTGCAGTGGTATCGGCAATACCATCTTCCGATAATTCCATGTCGCATACCAAATCCTTTTTGGTGGTTAACTGAGAAAGCGAAACAGTTACCTTTTCCGATGTTGGCACCGGGGCCGTGCTTGTTTTACTTTCGTTAGGATTACACGCATTCAGGATTAATCCGGCAAGCAATGTTGCAACAATATGTTTATAGTTCATAATTCAACCTTTATTCAAACCTAAATTAAATCTTTTTTAAATGAAATAAACATATCGGCAAAGATATGTTTTAACATAATTGAACATTCGACTAGAAGGGCAATAATTCGTACAAATCATTTGGGTGCAGAAGGTGAAAAGTTTGTATTCCCAGCTTTTCAGCAGGCACCAAATTTTCTAACTTATCATCGATGAATAGCATTTCTTGTGGCAGAATTGCAGTTTCTTGAAGCAGAATTTCATACAATTCCTTTTCCGGTTTTCGGAAACCTACTTCATTTGAATAGTAAGCCTTATCGAACAAAGAACTAAAGGCATCAATGCCGAAAAGTGCATCCACTTTTGAATTCATTTCTGCGATATGTAATTCATTAATATTACTAAGTGCATACAATTGGAACCCTTTTGCTTTAAGAGTTCGCAATAAATTGATTTTTTGTTCTGGATAATACACTAACATGGTATTCCATGCGGCAATAATTTGCTCGCGTGTAACATCATCACGTAAATATTGCTTTAATGTCGTAACAAATTCATCAATTGTTACTTTTCCTTTTTCAAACTGATTGAAGATGTCTATCTGTTGATGATATGAAACAATGGACTTAAAATCAATAGTGGCAAGGGCTTGAAAGTGAGTGATCGTTTTTGGGTAATCAATATCGATAAGCACATTACCAATATCAAAAACGATTGCTCTTATGTTGGTTAGGTTATACGGATTGGGCATCGGAATTGCGTTTTGTTAGCTTAGTTATCAAAAAATACAGGATTAAAACTACGGTAATGATTACGCCAATACCAACAATAACCGGCATTAGTATCGCCATGATTGAACCCACCAACGAAACGCCAATTTCACCTGTGTTTACTACTGCATTTCCTGTGCCTGCTGTAAATTTAGTGGATCCCAATCGAAGTAAGGATGTGCCTGCTTGCATCACACCGGCAGTTCCTCCGCCAATCATTAACCCTAATATCCATTGCCATGTTGGGTCTAAATGGACCATGGTTGATGCGCTCACTAAAGTTCCTGCCAATACGGCCACAGGGGTAGCAATGGTGTCGAGTACATTATCAACTACCGGAATATAATAAGCTAAAGCTTCCACTGTTGCAGCAACACCAAAACAGACAATTGCTGTCCAACTTGTTAGCCAGGCAAAACTATCTGCCATTGGAATCCAATGCATTTTGCCGGCAACTGCAGCAATGAGCAATGGGATAAACACACGAAATCCGCAACTCGCGCTTAAACCTATACCCAAGAGTAGGCCAACTATAATTTCCCAGTTTATACTTTCCATTTTATTCTCGTTTTTTCAGCTTATCAATCAAATCGTCTGCCAAAGTCTTTATGGTTGGATAAAAAGGAGCATCGCTTCGTTTTTTAATATAGTCGCGAACACGTTCGATCGATTTTTGTGCAGAAGAATTGTGTTTTTTCGATACATCCTCAGCCCCCTTTTCGTAAAGATATTGAATTCCTTGTGTTACAATAGCGGAGTCGCCATGTGTCAAATAATTCGCGTAATGGTAGAGTAAATTCGTTTTTGTATATCCGGCTTCTTCATTGAGTTTGGTTTGAAAAAGCTGGTTGAGGCTGTTGTCGTAACGCTCGGAAAGCACAGTGTAGCAAACCCCTTTTAATTCAATATCGGGTTCTTTTAAAAGCGTTAAAGCGGCACTTTGTGAAAGGGTAGTGTCGAGTTTATTGATAGCCGATAATGCAGCACTTACACATTTGTATGAAGAGTCGGATAGTGTACGTGTAAACATCGGCATATACTTGTCGGACTTTAGCTTTGCTAAATACGATAAAGCATCTTGTCTTACTCTGTTAGAAGAGTCGCTGCTGGCCATACGTTCAATAGCGTTCAAGAAAAGAAATTTAGACGTTGAATCGTGCCCGATGGAATTGAGTGCATCTTTTCGCAATCCAAAAAAAGGATCTTGCAATGCTTGGTGAAATAATGCAGATGCTTTTTCATTTACACGCACACTATCCTTCAAAGCTTCGATGGCTTCGCGTTTTGCATTGTAATGACGATTATGCTGATATTGATATACATATTCATCAACAGTTTTGTTTTCTTTCTTTTCGCACAATAGTACACGATCAGGGTCAACATCAATTAAATCGGGACTTCCAAGCGATTTGAACGCAAAACGTTGTTTTTTGTTCTTGAGTAACACAGGGTAACTCATCACAATGCCACCGTAGTGCACATTAATTTTGAATGGTAACTGATAGATTAAGCCCTTGTCGTTACTTTGTTTCTGCGTTATATCAATGTATACGCTATCGGCATCATGCGCATAATTTATTTTTAAAACGGGATGTCCACTATTCAGCATCCATTGGTTAAAGAAACGATTCATATCGCGACCGGTCACCTCTTCGAAGGCGAGTCTTAGATTATGTACTTCAACGCTTTTGTATTGGTTCGTTTTTAAGTACAATTCTAATGATTTGAAGAAGGCTTCATCGCCCACATCTTTGCGCAGCATATGAAGAATGGCACCGCCTTTGTTGTAGCTATGCGCATCGAACATATCCTCTCTTTCGTCATAATAAAAGCGAATTAGATCGGCTGTTTTTTTGTTTTTGGCTTCGCTAAAATAGCCATTTACGGATCGGTGTTGACGCCAATCGGCAAAGTTTTTGCCATGGTCGAATTCGTTCCATAGATATTCGCCATAAGTAGCAAACGATTCGTTGAGGGGTATATTACTCCACGATTCGCAAGTTACCAAATCGCCAAACCATTGATGGCATAATTCGTGCGAGATAATATCTTCGTTGTTTTCGTCTAATAATTGTCGGTTTGTTTTTTGTAAGAACTCTCCATGCAATGTTGCACTTGTGTTTTCCATCGCTCCCGAAACATAGTCGCGCGCCACTATCTGCGCATATTTCGGCCAAGGATAGGAAACACCCAAGCGGTTGCTAAAGAATTCTAGCATAGCCGGTGTTTTCCCGAAAATAGCACGGGCATATTGTTTAAATTCTGGCTCAACGTAATAGCTAACTTCTTTGCCATTCCAGTAGTCACGAACTACTTCAAAATTACCAATGGTCATCATAGCCAAGTATGGAGCGTGTGGTTGACTCATAGTCCAAACATCAGTACGTGTGCCATCTGCATTTTGTGTAGATCTGGTAAGCAAACCGTTGGATAATGTTTTGAAATTAGACGCTACTTTTATTTCAATTTCCTGCGTCATTTTTTGGTTAGGCTTATCGAAGCACGGAAACCAATTTGAATTAGATTCTGTTTCGCCTTGTGTCCAAATTTGTTGCGGTTTATTTTGTTCTTTTCCTAAAGGATTAATGAAGTACAAGCCTTTGTCTTCCTGGATAGCAGCCGATCCGCCAATTTTTTTCTCGTTGGGCTTGGCGGTATATTCAATGAAGAGTTTGAAGTTTTGTCCTCCCGGAATTTCTTTACCCAATGCTATATTCAATTGCAGCGAATCGTAGGCATATGTCAAATCCTGTAACCCGTTTTCCATGAGCGCCACGCGTTTAATATCCATGTTTTTGGCGTCTAACACCACTGATGAGGCACTATAAAAATGAGGCTTTAACGTTAACTCTGCAGCACCGTTCATGCGTTGGGTTGTCCAGTCGAAATCCACTTTGAGGTGGGTATGAACCATGTCGATAGACTTAGTTACACTTGCTTGGTACAAATCGTCTTTGGAGCGCACAATAGTAATTGAATCGAGTAATACAGAAGGAGTAATGGTTACTGTATCGGCAGATGATGTAGGTTTGGAGGTTTTACAGCCTGCCAAAAAAAGAATGCTTAAGACTAAGCCGGTTAGTTGCTTCATGCTCATTGCGTTGAAGCGTAAAGGTAAAAATATATAGGAAGGAAAGTGGAGAATACCGGATTCGAACCGGTCGCCTCCACGCTGCCAGCGTGGCGCTCTAGCCAAATGAGCTAATTCCCCTTTTTTGTCAAATAATCTACCAAATCTTTGGCTACACGTGAAGAGGCTCCACGTTCACCCAGTTTGGTTCTTAATTCGGCATAATTGTCAAGTAACGTTTGTTTGTGAGGCGAATTTATAATTCTTTCTAATTCCGCAGCTAATTTATTTTCGGTGACATCGTCTTGAATAAACTCTTTCACCACTTCCTGATCCAAAATCAGATTTACAATGCATATGAATCGAATACCTTTCACTAATCGTTTTGCGATTTGATATGAGATCCAGCTGCCTTTGTAGCAAATCATTTCAGGCACATTCAGTAACGCGGTTTCCAAGGTGGCAGTTCCTGAGGTTACGATTGCAGCCGTTGCGTTTTCGAGCACCGAATAGGTTTTGTCGTATACCACTTCAACGTTTACCGGTCTATCAAATGCATTGTAAAATTCACTACCATTTCCGCTCAATGCCGCTACTTGAAATGTATAGTTTGGAAAGCGTTTGGCTACTTTCATATATTCCGGTAACAGATAAGAAATCTCTTGTTTTCGGCTACCGGGCAATAAGGCAATGGTGGGTTGAACAGCCCGTGGTGACTGATACGTAGCGTAGTCTTTCGGTTGAATTTCATCCAATAAAGGATGCCCGAAATAATGCGCTTCTACGCCATAGTTTTTGTAAAAATCAACTTCAAACGGGAAAATCACATACAGCCTATTTACAAACTCTTTTACCTTAAACACTCTGTTTTTTTTCCATGCCCAAAGCTGTGGCGAGATATAATAAATCAACTTCAGTTGATGCTGTTTCAGAAATTCAAATAAGCGAAAATTGAAACCCGGATAATCGATAAGAATTACTGCATCAGGCTTGTATTGCAGGATGTCGCTTTTGCAAAACGAAATGTTTCCTAAAATAGTTGGCAAGTGTTTCACTACTTCCAAAAAGCCCATGAATGCAAGATCTTTGATGTGTTTCACAGGCGCATGGCCACTTACTTTTTGCATTTTATCGCCACCCCAAAAGCGAAATTCAGCAATAGGGTCGTGTTGCAAGATGCCTTTCATCAAGTTTGCACCATGCATATCGCCCGAAGCTTCTCCTGCAATGAGATAGTAACGCATTAGAAAAACTTGGTGTAGATAATAGGTATAGCCCAAATAAACGTGGCGAAGATTACACCACGAGCAGCATTGTAATAGTCTTTTCGCAAGAACAGAAAGAATATAACCAAGTTCATAATGCAACCAAAGCTCAACATAGGCGATAAGAGGACTTTGTTGTGTAACATTTGCCAATAAACGTCAAGCGTCACTTCGTTTATTTTCATCAGATAGAATGCAAAAATTCCAACTAACGGACCAACTAAACCGGTCACAAATCCAATACTCATCTTATTCCACTTATAAATGGTGGGGTATGGGTTAAAACTTTTGTCCAGCATAAAACAATTTTTTCTTCAATGTTAATGATACTATGTTAAAACGCAATTTCAAATTTTTCATTGCATCGATACAACTAAAGCACATTCGCTAGATTAGGCATTTCATCACTTATTTGTAGTGTTTCAGTTTCAAAAACGAAGTTTGATTTTCCGTTGCTTAACCAGATAAACGCAGCCCCAAGTTTCGTGTTGTAATTACCACCTTGCAAGAAGGTGTCGATGTTGATCGTAACATTTGGCGATTTGCATTCGATTAAAATATAGGGGAGCCCTTGTCGGTTGAAAACCACAACATCAAAGCGTTTCTGAATATCGTTCACGATAAGAGCGCGTTCAACAGCAATTAATGACGCACTGATTTTTTGCGTATGAATGAGATAATGCAAAATTGTTTGGCGGACCAACTCTTCGGGTGTAAACGGCACATCTTTTTTTCGCACAACATCAAACACAAAGCGTTTGCCTGCTTTGGTAAAGATATTTAAATTGTATAGTTGGAAATGAATGTTCGTCACTGTATTATTGGTAAATAAAATTACTTTTATTTTGAAAATGATGTGCTTAAAAGAAAAGTAAACATAACATAAGCATCGTTTTCCGTAACTAAAATTGACTACAGATGAAGACGAAAGAGGAAATAGTAAATAATTGGTTGCCTCGTTACACGGGAACAAAATTGGAAGATTTTGGAAAGTATATTTTGCTCACGAATTTCGAGAACTACGTGAAGATTTTTGCAGAGCAACACAATGTGCCGATTTGTGGAGCCGATCGCCCCATGCGCAACGCTACTGCCGATGGCATTACCATTATTTGTTTTGGCATGGGTAGCCCGAATGCCGCTACAATTATGGACTTATTATCCGCCATTCAGCCCAAAGCAGCTTTATTTTTGGGGAAATGTGGAGGTTTGAAGAAGAAGAACCAAATTGGCGATCTGATTTTGCCGATTGCCGCTATTCGAGGCGAGGGAACCTCAAACGATTACTTTCCGCCTGAAGTGCCTGCATTGCCTTCGTTTGCCTTACAAAAAGCGATATCCACCACCATTCGTGAAGCGAACCAAGACTATTGGACAGGAACGGTGTACACTACCAACCGCAGGGTTTGGGAGTGGGACGAACAATTCAAGGATTATTTGCGAAAAGTACGTGCGATGGCGATTGACATGGAAACTGCAACAATATTTCTTACCGCCTTTGCTAACGAGATTCCGGTAGGGGCATTGCTATTGGTGTCCGATCAGCCTATGATTCCGGAGGGCGTTAAAAGCGAGGCTAGCGATGTGAAAGTAACTACCAATTATGTGAATTTGCATTTACAGATAGGAATCGACAGTTTGAAACAATTGATAAATCAGAGCGTAACTGTTAAGCACTTGCGGTTTTAACACGGAATATCAGTTAATTTTTACTTTTTGTTCTTAATAAAGACGACAATTTTTAAATTTGGCGAGCCTAAAAAACAACCATAAATTATGTCAAACAAAGCGACTCTTCAGTACGGTGACAAAACCTACGAATTTCCTGTTATCACGGGAACAGAAAACGAATCAGCCATTGAGATAGGAAAACTAAGAGCCCAAACGGGTTTGATTACCTACGATGAGGGTTATAAAAACACAGGTGTAACACAATCTGCAATCACTTTCTTGGATGGTGAATTAGGGATTTTACGTTACCGAGGTTATAATATTGAAGAGTTAGCCGGAAAGGCGTCTTTCGTGGAAGTAATGTACTTGGTGTTGTATGGCGAATTGCCAACCAAAGCACAGTTAACGGCTTTCGAAAACGAGTTAACCATGCACACCTTAGTGCACGAGAATTTGGTGAAAGTATTCGAAGTGTTCCCTTCGCGTTCACATCCGATGGGGCAGTTGATGACGATGTTGTCTACCCTTTCTTCGTTCTATCCTGAATCGTTGAATCCGAACATCAAACCGGAAGAAACGAACCTTACCATTATTCGTTTGTTAGCGAAAATGCCTACAATCTGTGCTATGATTCAGAAAAAAGGCAAAGGACATCCGATTTTATATCCACAGAATAAATACGATTACGTTACGAATTTCTTGTACATGACGTTTGGAAATGTATCTGAAGAATTTGTTGCAGATCCGGTTGTTGTAGATGCGATGAATAAATTATTAATTCTACATGCCGATCACGAACAAAACTGTTCTGCTGCTACGGTACGTATCGTAGGTTCTTCACATGCTAACTTGTATGCCTCAATTGCTGCGGGTGTGGCTGCATTGTGGGGGCCACGTCACGGTGGAGCTAACCAAGAAGTGTTGGAAATGTTGGAAGACATTCGCGATAATTACAATGGGGATGTAGAGAAAGTGGTGCAAGAGGTAAAAGACAGAAAACGTATGTTGATGGGCTTCGGACACCGTGTATATAAAAACTTCGACCCGCGTGCGAAAATTATCAAAGTAGCTTGCGATAACATTTTGGAAAAGTTAGGGGTGAACGATCCGTTATTGGAAATTGCTAAAAAATTAGAGCAAGCCGCTTTGAACGACCCGTTCTTCGTAGAAAGAAAATTATATCCAAACGTGGATTTCTACTCCGGAATCATTTACAAAGCATTAGGCTTCCCAACACAAATGTTTACCGTGTTGTTCGCATTAGGTCGTTTACCGGGATGGATTTCTCAATGGAAAGAAATGCGCGAAAGAAAAGAAGATATCGGTCGTCCACGTCAAGTGTACACCGGACCAACGGAGCGTCCGTTTGTGAATATCGAAGACAGAAAGTAATCTACTTCTTTATAAATATAGAACAGCCTGCATGATGAATGTGGGCTGTTTTTATTTTATTTGCACAGTGAAAAAAATAGTTTTCTTTCTTTTTATTGCATCAAGTATTTCCACCCATGGCCAATTCGCTCCACAAGCCGGAATGCCGGGTTCTACAGCTATTGACAAAGACAGTAGTATTTTCAAATCGTGGGCGAATAGTGCCAGTATAACGAAGGGCTTGCAGCAGATCAATGATGTCTCTTTTGGTTTGCCTACTGTAGGCGATCAATTTGCAGCACTAGGCAAGGCAGGCGAGAATGGCGTGGTGAGCTTAGGCGATGGAGGTTCGGCTGTAGTTTCGTTCTATGCGCCTATTTTCAATGGACCCGGAGCAGATTTTGCCGTGTTTGAAAATTCGTTTTTGGATTCGTTTTTGGAATTAGCCTTTGTTGAAGTAAGTACGGATGGTAACCGATATGTGCGCTTTCCGGCTGTTTCCAATACGCAAGATACGATGCCTATTGGCGGTTTCGGGCTAGTGGCCCCCACAGCCTTGAATAACTTGGCCGGCAAATACCGTGCGAATTACGGCACCCCATTTGATTTGGAAGAATTGAAAGATTCATCGGGCATAGATGTCAGCAATATTCAATTTGTTCGCTTAATAGACGTGGTGGGGAGTATGAATGATTCGTTTGCTACCAAAGACATTAACGGACATAAAATCAACGATCCTTGGCCTACACCCTTTCCCTCATCGGGTTTTGATTTAGATGCAGTGGGTGTAATTCATACACTAGCCAACGATGTGCTTGCGCTCGACAAAGCAGTTTTTCAGGTTTATCCTACCATCACAAGTCGTTTCATCCATATTAGCAGAAAACTTTCTGATGTAAAAAGCTACGTTATTACCAATGCTTTAGGGCAAACCCTTTTTTCCGGTGAATTGAATAACGGAACAACAACAGTTGAGGTGTTGGGCTGGGAAGCAGGTATGTATTGGGTTTTGATAAAGTCGGAAACAGGCGTGGTGAGGAGTAGCCGCTTTTTTAAGGCGGAATAGTTTTTATCTATACGTTGAAGGACCTGAAGGAGTAGGACATTGCATCGACATAAACGTAAACGAAAGCGAAACACCTACAAATACAAAATCATCTTTCTTTTTTGATTCACCGCGTTGGTAACCTTCTTTGCCAATTTTTACGTCAGCCACTTCATCACTTCTGTCGGAAAGCTTTGCCGCTATACCTTTTGAGCCACCCGGTAAAGAAACTGTAGCCGGGTAATTACCGCTCACATCATCTAGATAATCGGTGAAGGTTTTATGCACTGAGCCAAACACAGCGATATTCCAATTCTTGTAAATGTGAAACTTGAAACCACCTTCAATTGGAATATGAAAGGCGTATAACTTATATTTTTTTACGCCTGAATAACTCGGGTCGTTTTGTCCTTCGGTGCCCAGTGGTTGCAAATAATACCACTTCCCCTCGTATTGTGCCTTCGGGTTGAAGAAGAAAATACCTACGCCTGTTGCTAAATAAGGTGAGAACCAAAACTTCTTTTTCGTTTTGTCGAATTTGAAGAAATTGAATTCAAATGTACCGGTGATATCGGCAATACCGGTCTTAAACGACAGATTACGTTGTAAATTCCTTGGAATTTTAGTTCCTGCATCGCTGAACTCTACCTCACCGTAACTTAAAGCTAATTTGCCTGCAAAACGCGTACTGAAATTGTAGCGGTAAAAAGCGCCTCCGGCAGGACGAACAAACTTCCAGTTAAACTTTGGGTTCAAATCGCCAAAATAGTTGGCTACACCGCCCCAAATACCCACTTCGTGAAATTGGGCGAAGGCCGGAGCGGCAACAAAAAATGCAAATATGACAGCTAATTTTTTCAAAACAAGGCCCAAAGATAATTATTCAACGAATGTAGACGGCATTTGTTGCTCATTTAGTGGTATACAAACGCAAAAGCTGTGCCTTAATTGCCCATTTCGCTTAAAAACTTAATGTGAATTAGCTTCAAGTCTTCGATTTCTATATCATCGCCCTTGAATTCTTGGAAGGCTTCTTCAATCGAATCGGACTCGGTAGTACGGTAGTATTCGTATATATCGGTCATTAAATCTTCGTCTACTTTGTCGTTCAAATAATAGTCGAGATTAAGCTTAGTGCCCGAATGTACAATTGTTTCCAACTCTTTAATCAAATCGGCAAAGGAGATATTAATCGACTTCGCCAAATCATCTAAGCTGATTTTTTTATCGATAGCCTGAATGATTTTGATTTTTTCTCCCGATTTATTGGCAATGGATTTTAACACAAAATCTTCCGGACGGTCGATATCGTTTTCTTCTACGTAAGTTTTAATCACCTCAACAAACTTTTTGCCATAACGCTCCGCTTTTCCTTTGCTCACACCGGTAATATGGGTGAGTTCCTCCATAGATATCGGATATTTGGTAGCCATATCCTCCAAAGAAGTTTCTTGGAAAATTACATACGGTGGTAAGTTGTGTGTTTTTCCTTCTTTGCGGCATAAATCTTTCAAGATATTGAATAATGCAGGATCGGCCGAAGCGCGTGCTTCTGCAGCTTCTTCCACCATGCCGTCACCACTTTCATCATCAAAATTGTGGTTGAGGGCCACTTCTATGGTGAATGGTTTCGCCACAAATTTGCGCGTTTTTTCGTTCAACTTTAAGGTGCCGTATTTCTCGATGTCCTTGTCGATTAAGCCAATCATCATAGCATTGCGAATCACCGAATTCCAATACTGTTCATCGTGTTCAGCGCCTTTGCCGAATTGCTCCATTTGGTCGTAACCGAAATCGGCAATTTCTTTGCTTTTCTTGCCGGTGAGGAATTTGATTAAATACGGTAAATCGTGATTTTCTTTGAGTAGACGAATCGATTCTACTGCTAATAATGTATCTTGTGTAACTTCCACTTTTTCTTTCGGATGGCGGCAGTTATCGCACATGGCATTGCATCTTGATGCATCATATTCTTCGCCAAAATAATGCAACACAAACTTTCTTCGACATTCAGCCGATTCGGCATAGGCCACCGTTTCGTTAATCAATTGAAGTCCGCGTTCTCGCTCAGCCACCGTTTTGTCGCGCAGCAACTTTTCTAGCTTTAGAATGTCTTTATAGCTGAAATAGGTAATACATTCACCTTCCATACCATCACGGCCTGCTCTTCCTGTTTCTTGATAGTAATTCTCCAACGATTTTGGAATGTCGTAGTGAATGATAAAACGAATATCCGGTTTGTCGATGCCCATCCCAAAGGCAATGGTGGCCACAATCACATCGGCATCTTCCATCAAAAACTGGTCTTGAATTTTCGAACGAATTTTAGTATCAATTCCGGCATGATAAGAAACCGCTTTGATACCGTTTACTTTTAGCATTTTGGCTACATCATCGGCCGTTTTTCGGTTCGTCACATAAATGATACCCGATTTACCCGGTTTGGTTTTAATGTATTGCAAAATGTTTTTGATGGCATGCTGCCCCGATTTTTTTGGTCGAATTTCGTAGTATAGGTTGCTTCGGTTAAAGGAGGATACAAAAATATTCGGATCTCGCAATTGCAGTGTTTTGGCAATATCCGACTGTACCTTAGGTGTTGCCGTTGCCGTGAGGGCGATAATGGGGAATTCTTGGTTTATAGCCTCTACAATTTCGCGAATTCTTCGGTATTCAGGTCGAAAATCATGTCCCCATTCAGAGATACAATGTGCTTCATCCACGGCCACAAACGACACTTTTATTTCCATGAACAGATCCACCGTTTCTTGCTTCGTGAGGGTTTCCGGGGCTACATAAAGCATTTTAGTTCTACCGCTTCGAATGTCTTTTATTACTCTGTTTTTCTCGGTTTTTGTTAAAGAGGAATTCAAAAAGTGGGCAATATCATCACTTTCCGAGTAGTTTCGAATCAAATCCACCTGGTTTTTCATTAAGGCAATGAGGGGCGAAATGATAATCGCTACCCCCTCCATCATCAAGGCCGGGAGCTGGTAGCAAAGCGATTTCCCGCCACCGGTGGGCATAATCACAAAGGTATCGTGCCCGGAAAGCAGCGATTGGACAATTTTCTCTTGCTCTCCTTTAAATTTATCAAACCCGAAATATTCTTTAAGTCCTTCTTTTACGTCTGTAGTAGTTGCTCCCATAATCTTCCAATCAAGTGAATAATATGTATTAATAGACTTGTTTTGGGGTCTATAATAGTATCGATTTTATCCACTGTCAATATAATAATAATTCTTTGCAAAATAAAAAGCAGCGAATGATTACTTTCGCCCCGCAGAATTATTGACAGAATTTAAGAAAAAAGTATGGACAATGTATATGTAGCCATTATGGCCGGAGGAATTGGCTCGCGATTTTGGCCACAAAGCCGAGTGGCAAAACCAAAGCAATTTCTCGATATTCTGAATACCGGACAGTCGTTGTTGCAAATGACCTACGATCGGTCGGTAAAGTTAGCACCTAAAGAAAATATTTTTGTGGTTACATCTAACGAGTATCAATCGTTGGTTAATGAGCAACTTCCTGAAATTACTGATGCCCAAGTACTTTTGGAGCCTGTTCGCAGAAATACTGCACCCTGCATTGCATATGTATGCGATAAAATACACGCCAAAAATCCGAATGCTATTGTCGTAGTTGTTCCATCCGATCACTTGATTCTGTTTCCGGATAAATACGAAGCATTGATTAAGCAATGTATCGCATTTACGAAAAGCCACAATCATTTGGTAACGCTTGGCATTAAGCCTACAAAGGCTTCCACGGGTTACGGGTATATTCAGTACGATGAAGAAAATACGGAAGGCGGTTTCTATAAAGTGAAAACATTTACCGAAAAACCCGATTTGGAAATAGCACAAACTTTTTTGAAGAGTGGCGATTTCTTATGGAATTCAGGCATGTTTGTTTGGAAGACAAAGGATATTTTAGATGCACTGCATAAGCACTTACCGGAGGTAATCGATTGCTTTAATGAAGCACGCGAGGCTTATTATACTCCGCGTGAGAAAGAGGCTATTGCAAAAGTCTATTCGCAATGCACCAACATTTCCATCGATTACGGTGTAATGGAAAAAGCGGAGAATGTGTACACTATTCCATCGCAATTTGGTTGGTCCGATGTAGGTTCGTGGGATTCGTTGTATGAAGTGTATGAGCACGATTATTGGGGCAATGCAGTGAAAGGAAAGAACGTGAAGATATACGATTCCATGAACAACATGATTATGGTGGGCGATCAAAAAATGGTGGTGGTACAAGGTATCAAAAATCTTTGTGTGGTGGACACTGCCGATGTATTGCTGATATGTGAGCGCACGAAAGAACAAGAAATAAAGCAAATAACGATGGACTTGAAACAACAAGACCTCGATCGTTATTTGTAAACGATACAGAAACAACCTATGCAATTCGAAGGAAACATATCCAGCAAGTTTCCAAAACTGGGTACAACTATTTTTACCGTAATGTCGGCTATGGCAAAGGAGCACGATGCGATAAATTTGTCGCAAGGCTTTCCGGAATTTCAACCCGATAGCAGATTGTTGCAAGCTTTTGAATCGGCTTTGCGAAGTGGCAATCACCAATATGCACCTATGGCCGGTTGGCTTCCATTGCGTGAAGCCATTGCTGCAAAAACAGAAAAGTTGTATGGGCAAACCGTTGATCTGGAAACAGAAGTTACTATCACAGCCGGTGGTACACAGGCCATATTTACAGCTATTGCTGCTGTGATTCACGAAGGAGATGAAGTAATCGTATTTGCTCCTGCTTACGATTGTTATGCTCCGGCTATTGAGTTGGTAGGCGGTAGGCCTGTGTTTTACAATCTATCGGCTCCAGATTTTAAAATTGAATGGGAGAAAGTGAAAAAATTGATCACTTCTAAAACGAAGTTGATTATTATTAATAGTCCTCATAATCCAACAGCAAAGGTGTTTACTGCATCTGATTTAGAAGCGTTGGAGCATATTGTGAAAGGCACAAATATTATGTTGTTGAGCGATGAAGTGTACGAACACATTACGTTTGACGATAAGCCGCATCAAAGCGTGTTGAGTAGGAAGTTGTTGGCGGAGCGAAGTTTTGTGGTATCATCTTTCGGGAAAACATACCATTGCACGGGTTGGAAAGTTGGCTATGTTATTGCCCCACATAATTTAATGCAAGAATTCAGAAAAGTACATCAATACAATGTGTTTTCGGTGTCAACGCCTGCACAGGTGGCTTTTGCGGAAATTTTAAAAGAAGAAGATATGTATTTGTCGTTGTCTTCTTTTTATGAAGCAAAACGCAATTATTTTCGAGATGCGCTGAAAGCTTCTCGATTCGGACTTTTGGAATGTGAGGGCACCTACTTTCAGTTGGCCTCTTATGATCAAATATCTGATGCAAAGGATGTGGAGTTTGCGAAATGGCTTACCGTGGAAAAACGTGTAGCGTCTATTCCAATCTCTGTGTTTTATAGCCATATTCCAGATTCGAGAGTAATTCGTTTTTGTTTTGCGAAAGAAGAAGAAACCCTTAAACGAGCAGCAGAATGGTTGAGCAAAATTTAAGTATAGCAGCTGTTCAAACCGATTTGCTGTGGGAAAATCCCGCAGCCAACTTATTGCAGTTGGGCGAGAAAATAGCTTCCATCCATAAGCCAGTAGATCTTATTTTGTTGCCGGAAATGTTCGCTACAGGATTCACGATGCAGCCACAAAAATATGCCACAAAAATGGATGGCGAAGAAGTGCGCTGGATGCAGCAATGGGCGAAAGAAAAAAATGCAGTGTTGTGTGGAAGCCTTGCTGTGGAAGAGAATGGGCTCTATTACAATCGTTTACTTTGGGTACAACCCTCGGGAGAAATTTCGACTTACGATAAACGCCATTTGTTTTCGTTAAGCAATGAACAAGAACAATACACAGCAGGAGAACAACGATTAATTGTTGAATACAAAGGGTGGAAAATTTGTCCGCTGATTTGTTACGACTTGCGTTTTCCGGTATGGTCGAGAAATACCGAGCAGTATGATTTGTTGTTGTATGTAGCCAATTGGCCGGAGCGCAGAAACTATGCATGGCAATCGCTCTTGATTGCTCGTGCTATCGAAAACCAATGTTATGTTGCCGCTGTGAACCGCGTGGGGAAAGATGCGCACGATATAACCCATTCAGGCGATACCATGGTGGTAGATGCCGTGGGCGTGGTGCTGCAGCATGCAGAATATATGCAAGCTATTGTATATGCTACATTAGATAAAAGCGAACTGCTTAAAATGCGAAGTGCATTACCGTTTTTGAAGGATGGGGATGGGTTTGAAATAAAGTAATGGCTTTCGATATATTCACCATAAATTTTTAAGTATGCCCTTATTAAATGAGCAAAAACCCGAAGACGATAGCGATTTCGCGTTACGTTGGTATAAGGTGCGAAACCGAGTGCGCGATGATTTTGGGCAGCGACCGGATTTGAATGCCATGCTGTTTATTATTGGCATGAACGAAGTGGGTGTAGTGAAAGAGGTATGGGAGAAAGAAGAAAAACAAAACCTAATGCATGTGGCCATTTGCAAGTTGTTATCGGCCGATGGATATTTTAAATTTATTGGGGAAGACGAAGAAGGTTGGCCGCATTACGAAGCCATTAAAGAAAAACCGGAACTCAATTTAAAAGAGCAGGAAGTGTTGCTAAAGCGAAAAATTGTAGCGTATTTCGAAAGTTTATAATAAAGTATGAGCACAGAAAAGAATAGATGTCCATGGTGTGGCACCGAGCCCATTTATGTAAAGTACCATGACGAAGAATGGGGACAACCCATACACGATGATCGATTATTGTTTGAGTTTTTGGTGCTGGAAAGTTTTCAAGCCGGCTTGAGTTGGTTAACTGTATTGAAAAAACGGGAGAACTTCCGCAAAGCCTTCGCCAATTTCGATGCGAAAAAAGTATCCAAATTTGATCAAGCAAAATTTGATGCATTGATGCAAGATGCCGGAATTATTCGCAATCGTTTGAAGATTGAAGCCGCTATCAACAACGCACAGCGGTTTTTAGAGATTCAGAAAGAGTTTGGTTCGTTCGACAAATATATATGGAGTTTCACAGGTGGAAAAACAATCGTGAACAAGCCGAAAACATTAAAAGAACTTCCGGCTAAAACGGCTATCTCCGATGCTATGAGCAAGGATATGGGGCTACGTGGCTTTAAATTCAGAGGGTCTACCATTTGCTATGCCTTTATGCAAGCAGTAGGCATGGTGGACGACCATTTGGTGGATTGTTGGAGGAAGAATTAATTTGATGATGAGAGGATTTGATGATTTGGTAATGGAGTAATTCGTTGTGTTATATTTGCTTTGCGATAATTTTCAAATCCTCAGTTAGTGTAAAATTTTTTGCGTACAATTCATTCAGTAATTGCGCATCACTATCCATAATATTTTTGCCTTTCACAATCGGGAAAACAGCTTCTTTGTTGAAAGGTAGCGATTTTGCTTCGTTGGTAATATACCCGGCCCAGGTTTTCTTTCCCGAGAGTACCGCCCAAAGATTACTATACACTGATGACTTGAAAGTGAATGGTAATAAGCAGCATAGCACTATATCGAGCATGCGTTTTTTGCGTTGTGCTAAGTGTTTGGAAAGGTTGAGCCGTTTATCTTCTGCCAATAGATCACCGGCTGTATTTTTAGAGTTGCTCCCAATGAGAGCATTCGAATCAGGATTTAAAATCTTGAAGTTTTGTTTGCCATTTGTTTCTTCAATACTATCGATGATGGTTCTAAAAGGCACAGTTTTGCTGCAGAATACAACTTCATCAATGCTGAGCAAAGCCGATTTCACTTTTACCCCATTGGCGGTTGACAAAGTATAGGTAAGTTCGGGCTCTTCATACTTTTTCAACAAATCGATGGCGCGGCTGCTTTCGGTTTCATCGCCCACAATCAACCAGCGCTTCGGCATTTGTTCATCGAAGGATAGGCGACCGTGTTTCACCATGTTGTAGAACAAGCGGGTAATAGTTAAACTGGCCATAGAAACTATAGCGCCAAACAAAATAATAGCACGAGAAAATCGCCATGTTTCCGGCAAGAAGGCATATACAAAGGCAATTACAAAGGTGCTGGCTAAAATGCCCTTTACAATCCCTGATAAACGAAATGGTTTTTCGTAGCCACCCGATAAATAGGCGCCTGTAAGCCAAGTAAGAATATACATCGGCAATACGCCTAACAAAAATATTTGCGGGTAATAGTCGATGGTGCTTTTGAAGTTATTGGCCCAGAAATTCGTTGTAAAGAACAAGCCCGCGTATATCAATAAAAAGTCGACTACCACTACAAATGAAGACGAAATTACATTCGCAAAAATAGTAAGTATGGCTCTGAAGACCACGGCCACATTGATGAAGAATGAAAAGAGGGACGCTTTACTGTTCGCAAAATGTTTTTTCGCGAAAATAATCATGGCTTCGTAGAATACCTTCACATAGTTGAGGCTTCCGCGTTTAGTGGACTCGCCCTTGTAGTGAATGATGGTGGCATCGGCCAAGTAATAATTTTTATACCCCCCTAAAATTACACGCCAACTGAGGTCAATATCTTCGCCATACATGAAAAAGGTTTCGTCAAATCCACCTATTTTATCAAGTACCTCTTTTCTGAAGAACATAAAAGCGCCAGAAAGAATATCCACTTCGTGCGTTTCGTTTTCACTCAGATAGCCCAAGTGATACTTGCCGAAACGTTTCGATTTTGGGAAGAGTGAACTGAAACCAAACATTTTGTAGAACGCCACTTCCGGGGTAGGTAAGCCGCGTTTTGATTCCGGAAGAAATACGCCTTTGCCATCGATCATATGCACGCCTAAGCAGCCTGTATCTTTGAAAGAAAGCATGTGCGCAATACATTTCACAAATGTGTCTTCTGCTACTACTGTATCGGGGTTTAAAATCAGTATATATTCGCCAGTAGCTTGTGCAATGGCTTGATTGTTAGCTTTCGAGAAACCAACGTTTTCGGTGTTCGCGATTAGTTTTACGTGCGGGAAAGCAGCACGAACAGCTTCTACAGAGCCATCTTTTGATACATTATCAACCACAAACACTTCCATCTCTAAATCGTTCACAGCCGCAAACACCGATCGCAAACACTGTAATAGAAAGTGTTTCACGTTGTAGTTGACAATGATAACCGATAGTTGCACGGTGAAAGATTTGGTTTACGAAGTAGAAGATTTTACGAGTGCATTTTCGTAGGGTACTCGCGTTGCAATAGAACGGGCGAGAGTAAGTTCATCGGTATATTCTAATTCTCCGCCAAAAGCTACACCGCGAGCAATTGTTGTTACTGTAATTCCAAAAGGTTGCAGTCGTTTAGAAAGATAGAATACCGTTGTATCGCCTTCAATAGTAGGAGAAAGCGCCATGAGCACTTCTTTTACTGCTTGCTCCTTTACACGTTTTAATAATGATTCCACATTCAATTGTTCTGGGCCTATGCCATCGATTGGCGAAATAATGCCACCCAGTACGTGATACATACCGCGAAAAATTTCTGTGTTTTCAATGGCGATTACATCTCTGAAATTCTCTACCACGCAAATGATGGATTGTTCGCGCATTTTGTTGTTGCATACCGAACAAAGCTCGTGATCGGAAATGTTGTGGCAAGTTTTGCAATACTGGATATCGTGACGCATTTTGGTAACCACATCACCGAATTGTTTCACCTTTTCTTTGTCTTGTTTCAATAGATGAATCACCAACCGTAGGGCCGTTTTTTCGCCAATTCCGGGTAGTTTGGTGAACTCAGCCACAGCGTCTGCAATCAGTTTTGATGAGTATTTCAGCATAAGATTGCACTAAAATAATTTATTCCTTGGATTTATCGACTTCCACTTTTTCCAACCATACCGAATGTATTAAAATTGGCGGTCCTTGTAAGTTCCAGAAGAAGAAGTTAAGCTTGTCGTCTTTTGTTACATCTTTAGGGATTTGAGTGCAGAACGTAATCGTGTCGGATTGATGTTTGGCGAACGTCCAAATGGCATTGTTTTCATTATGCAGTTTATTTTGAACTTTCAGCGCTTTCCAAACCTTGGTTTTGTTGGTTTCTTTATTCTCGATAGAGATAACCAGCAGCGATTGCTCATAAATGGAAATTACATTTTCGTCATTTCTACAAATAGCACTTGCCCTAAGCCAATTCCCCTTTGATAACCCAAATCGTTCAAGAGATGCATGGGTCAAATTTTTATATTGTCCTTTTTCGAGTTCATAGGGGATTGAGTCAAAACGCTCTTCGAAAATTAATTTTGGGTTGAGTAATTGTTCAGGTTGAGTTTCGGCAATGTCGAATTCAATAAGGTTGTTTCGAGTGGCTTTGGTTTTAAAAAGTGTGTTGTATATATAAACTTCATTCGCATCCTCTGTGAGCAGAATATTTTGTGTGAATTGATAGGTTTGGAAAAGATTTAGGGCAATAAAGAAAATACAAGTAGCAGAAAACAGAAGGAGGGTATACCATTTTCGTGTTGTCCACTCTACAAAATAGCCAAAAGGGACTGCCAAAAGGGGGTAGGTTTCAACCATGGGTCTGTTGCCAAATCCATTTACATAATGCCAACACCACCAGCTGTTGACAACATAAATGTGTATGGCTAGAAAAACAAGAAGAGGGAATGCTATTTTTTTGTTTTTGTGGTGCATTAACACAATGCCGATAAGACCGAAAAGCATAATAGGGGTATAGGATAACCAACCATTTTTAAAACAAAACAAACCGTCAAAAATATGTGGATGAAGAAAATCGAATCCTTCATTACCATAACTATAAAATAGCCAGTTTCCTGATACCAACTTCCAATATAGGAGTTGTGGAAAAATGGGGAGCATAAATAAGGCAAAAGCTTTGAATAAAAAGCTTCGGTTTTGAATCAGCCAAGTTGATTTTTCTTTCCATGTTTTAATGGAATAAACGCCATAGAATAAAGGAAATAGACCGACTACAATTTCGTTTGGCCGAATGCATGCTATTAACCCAAGGGAAAATGCAATTAAATAGATATAGTTCGTTTTTTTAGCATCAAATACCTGAATTGTAGCGTAGAGCAAAGCGGCATAAAGGAAGAAAAGACCGGGGTGCGACATAGCGCCCATATTAATTTGTTGCGCAAACAGATTGGTGCCTAATGCAATTGCAACTAGTGTAATAGCCGTAGCCCTATCGGAAACGTATTGCGATAGCACTTTTCCAATAACATAAAGACCAAGTAGGCTATAGACTAGGATAGATAAGCAGTTCATGAAAATATACGGAAGTGAGAAGCCGTCAGTTTTATACCCTCCTATATAGGCAATAGCATGAGCCGTTGCAAAAAAAGGAAACTGAAGGATAGCCGCTCCAATGGTATACTTGATTACATTGTTTCCTGTTGGCGTCACATAGCACTCTAAAATACCACAGGGAGAGTTGTTGCTGGGTGGATAAGCGTTGTAGGAGAAAAGGGTATGTGCCGTTTGCTTAAGCGAAACAATGTCGTGATGGATAAAAATTGAAGGCAAATAGAGATAGTAGCCCATGGAATCTCCCCCTGCAATTATAGCGCCTTTATTCCATTGGCTGTAGTTGAAAAAACTAACAAAGTAAACACAGGTTATACTGGCTAATGCTACTTGACGAAACGAAAAACGAGGGGTAATATTTTGCATTATGCTATGTTTAAATGGTAGTATATGGATAGGAGCGTTTGAAAATGGATACGTTTGCGTGATTATTGTAAATAAAAATTAATTTTAGCGCATTAAAAGGATTTTTACTTTACCTATAAACATCGATTAAACGCTATATTTCATGAAATTGTCTATTGTTATCCCGGCTTATAATGAAGGTAAAACTATTCATTTTATTTTAGATAAGATTAAAGCCGTTAAGCTGATCAACGAGATTGAAAAGGAGATTATTATTGTGAACGACTGTTCTAAAGATAATACCGAGGAAGCTATTTTGAGTTACAGCAAAGCTAATCCTGAGTTAAATATTCAGTATCGCAAACAGGAAGTGAATATGGGTAAAGGAGCAGCTTTACATCGTGGGATAAAAGAGTCGACAGGTGATTTTGTGGTGATACAAGATGCAGACTTGGAATACGATCCTCAGGAGTTCAATATATTGTTGAAGCCTATTGTAGATGGCTTTGCGGATGTAGTATACGGTTCTCGTTTCGCGGGAGGAAGACCGCATCGAATTTTATTTTTCTGGCATACCATCGGGAATAAGTGGTTGACTTTTGCTTCGAATATGTTCACGAATTTGAACCTTTCGGATATGGAAACTTGTTATAAGTTATTCCGAAGAGAAATTATTCAATCGTTGGACTTGAAAGAGCAGCGATTTGGTTTTGAACCTGAAGTAACGGCTAAGATATCGCGCTATCCGAATGTGCGTATCTATGAAGTAGGGATTTCGTATTATGGAAGAACCTATGAGGAAGGTAAGAAAATTGGATGGAGAGATGGTTTCCGTGCTATTTATTGCATCTTGAAATACAATCTGTTTTCTAAATAATCACAACCCTATATTCAATAAAAAAGCCGATCAAATTTGATCGGCTTTTTTATTGTGTATTATTTCGATTTAGAAGAAGTCGAAACGGTTATCTTCAATTTTAGCTAATTTCTTGAAAGCTTCGAAGACACCACGGCTAGCTTTGCCGGATGTTTGCTGACGAAGTTGCGCTTTGTACATACTTAGATCTGTTGCTTTTGGCGGATCAACACCTGCCACTTTCTCTAATACATAAACACCAGCATTTCCTTCAATAGGAGCCGTCATTTTGTTTTGTTTAGCGTATACTCCTGCGGCTACTACGTTTGGCTCATAACCAGAGCCTGCCAGTACCGGATTGGCGAATGTAGCTTTTTCTGCAAAACCAGGTTGTTTACCCAACTTAGAAGCTAACTCTTCGATTGAAGCAGCTTTTGTATCTGTAATTTTCTTGGCTAGTAATTCGGCTTTTTTATCCTTAACGTAGAACGCTTTTACTTGATCTTTTACAGCATCTAAATCAGGTGTTCCTTTTGCTCTGATTCCATCAATATAAGCTACTAAATGTTTTTTATCGGCTGCGATAATGCCTGAAACATCTCCTTTTTTAGCATTGAATACCCATCTTACTAGATCTCGTGCATTGTTAATGCCAAACACACTGAAATCGTCTTTTTTAACGGCTTCAACAGTTTTAATAGCAGTGTTAGTTTTTGCTGCTTCTTTGAATTTAGCTTCAGTTGAGTGATCGGAAGCGAATTTACTTGCGGCTGCATAGATAGCTCTTTCTGTTTCAGGGCTAGGTAAGATACTTTTCGAGTAATAGGCTACTTCAACACCTGCAGTGGAAGGGCGATCATCAATTACTTGAACAATGTGTAATGAATTGCCTGCTACCGTTTTTACAACTTCGCCTTTTGCAGCATGGAAGAAGATAGCATCGTTGTATGGTTTATCGGTTTCCCCAAATTTTACCCAACCTTTATCTCCACCCACTACTTTAGTCTGTTGGTCATCAGAGAAAAGAGCAGCCATTTGTCCGAAATCTTGTTTAAACGAATCGATTTGAGTAAACACACTATCAAACAATTTTCGTTTTACCATAGCTTCTTCTTGTGATTTTACATTGTCAAATGAGAAGGCGATATCACGCACACGAACAGAGTCCGACAATAATTTTCTGTTGACGATTTTTGCGTATTTGTATTGACCTTCTTCAACGAAAGGGCCGATAACGGTTTTCACCGGAAGGCTGAAGAGGCTGTCAGCGATTGGAGAGCCTGCCAATTGTTCTTTTTTGAAATAGCTATTATCGAATGCTGTTTCAGAGTATACGCGAACGAAAACAGAGTCGTCTGTTGATGTGGTTCCTTTAGCGAATTCTTCCAATTTCTCTCCTAATGATTTCAATACAGCGGACGAATCGGCAGACGATGCAACGATATCAAAAGCAGCGAATTGAATTTTTCGAGTTTCTTCTTTTTGTTCGAAGCGAGCAGGGTGTGCTTTGAGGTAGCTTTTCAAATCATCGTCTGTGAATTTAATATCAGCTTCATTTAAATCGCTGTATGGTAAAGCAAGATATTTGAAATCAGCGCTTCTGTTGGCATCTCCGTAAAGACGTTCTGCCATCCACGATGGAGTATTCATCCCCTTTGCCACTAATGCAGCGTATTTCTGAGTCAATTGGTTCTTCTTGATTTCTTTTTCAAGATTGTTCCATTGCTTGCGTTTTGTTCCCGGCTCAGTACCTTTATCGTCATTATCCAGATTCTGGATAAACATTTTTACAAACTGTGGTTCAAACTGCTGCGTTTGCGGGTTAGTGAACGATTGGCGAATGTATGGGTGTGCATTTGACCCTGTAGTTAACTCCACCATTTCATCATCGGTAACGGCTACGCCAGATTTATCGTAGGCTTTTCCCATTAAGATAGTGTTTACATAGTCGTCCCATGTTTGTTGACGGATATAATTACGTTGTTCATCTGTTATCCCTCCACGGCTGCGCATTTGTTCTTCAGCGTTTTTCTGGTTGTCTTCGTATTTTTTCATGAACTCGTTATAGTCCACTTTTTCACCATCAATAGTGCCAACGTTGGTTTGTCGGCCTTTTAATACACCAAACTGGTTGTTGGTTGCATCCATAACTAGAAACCCTAGGATACTCACTGCGATTGCACCGATAATGATTCCAGAGCGCTCTCTTAATTTTCCAATAATTGCCATAATACTATACGTTAATTTAGCTTTGTTTTTTTAACAAAATGAGGCGCAAAATAAGGATTTTAGGGGAATATTCAAGCGAAGCCGACAAAGTATCTGATTTTACTTCATTTTTTGGGAAACTACCAGCCTAAATCAGTGATGATTTGCCAAATCCGAAACTTGAGTTTGTCGGTAAATTTGTCTTCACCGTACATACTTTCCAGTTTAAGGTAAGGCTTATACTGAACTAAATGCTGAAAATAGCGATCGAGATGGGGTTTAAGCAGAGGCTCTCGTCCTTGTACGATAGCGCGGATAGTAGTATAGTTAAAATGAATGAAAATAAGCGGGTAATGGTTATCCAGCATCACCTGTTCGCCTTGAAGGGAGCGAGGAATTTCTTGTCGGTTCCAATCGGCAACGTTACAGCCTTTGTGGCGGAGAATATGTACGCGCTCATCCATTACGGGCAATAAATCCAAATAGCGTTGATCGTCAAAAGTGCCCCGAATGGGGTTTTTTTCACACCGATAGGCACAGCAGGAAGCCCACCATTGCATGAGTGAAACAGCATCGCGGTTTACGCCCACAAAGCCGGCATTATAGAGCCCTACTCTAAAATTTGCCTCAAACCAATTTTGTTCTTTGGAGGCGTTACGCGAGTAGTGATGAGGTGTGAGGAGTGTGTTATGCGTGTCGAGAAGGTCGAAAAGGAATTGAAAATTCCCCAAAAAATAGGTGTCGGTATCTAGGTAGATAACTTTTGTATCGACCTGTTGTAACAGATATTGCAGTAGGATAGGCTTTAGGCTCCATCGATACTTATCGCTGTATTGGCTGTATTTTTGGGCAATGATTTTAGCATTTTCGATGTCGAAAAACTGTTCCGGCCGATATAATGTAAGTCCGGAATCTTGCGGGAAATCAGAACAAGTATTGATTGAAAGAATATGCAGCTGTACATCGCTATCGAGTTGACGAAGAGAATCATAGAGCGCTAAAGCTTTATGCAAATGGTCGCCAGTGATGATGGTACAGAAATGCTTCATTACATCGGAAAAATAGATTTATTTTTCGGAATCACTTAGTAAACCTAAAATTTGTTTAGCGTAAAATTGGTGACCGGCATTGTTCAGATGGGCGTCTGGATAAGCCGTGTAATATGATTTGTTGATTCCGGTAGGGAGCCAAACAAATGGGCCAAGGGTAGTATCCCCAAAAAGGGCTTTGTATCGGTTTTTGAAATAAACGGAATCTTTGTTCGCCTCTTTTTGCTCAGGTATAACAACAATGTGGAGTTTGCAGTGATTGGCCTTGCATTGTTTAACAATTTGATAGAGGTGTTTTTTGGTGAAAGTCATTGCTGCAGTACTTTCATTATATTGTTGTTTCTCAACCCATCGCAAGTGAAAGGCATAGAGCAAAGAGAAAAGGGCACTTTTGCTCGCCACTTTTTGGAAAATTGTTGTTGGATGCAGCAGGAGATATTTTTCTGCACTATAGTATTGGTATGCTTCCCGGGCAGATGCAAATGTTCTGTTTCCATCGGAAGCTAGCATGGCCCCTGCATTCGTATAAAAGTAGAGTGGTTTGTTGGGTGTGATAATTCTGTCGTTTTGCATGATATCGTTCCCTAAAAAGAACATTACAAAAACATGTTGTGGTTTGATCTTTGGAATATATTTTTTGGCTAGTTCAGAATACTGCAATGGATCAGCCACCGGGATACCGAGATTGACAATATTGTTTGCCGATTGATTGCGCACCAAATCAACAAAGCATGCGGTTACCGGGTTTGCCGATAATCCCCACGTGAAACTGTCGCCAATAAAGAGGTCTGTTTTTTTTGAAGTATCAATAGAGGTCCATTCCGGAGTGCGAAAACCATCCGTATTAATGTCGATATGGGCAGTGTCGAAGTGCGATTTGTTGGCGACAATAAGTCCGCTAGAGTCGGTATAAAAATGGTGGTATTCGATGAGGCTATCAACAGATTTGAAGTTGGCCCAATTGGGGGTGAGGTTGCCGGGTTGGTGGCCGGTGAAACGGAGTAGCAATTCAACAATTCCCAACAATAGAATCAACAGTAATATGTTTCCAAATAGAAGCTTTGCTTTCATGACTAGTGTAAAGCTATCTTTTTTGTTGTTGAATTTGCAGCACTGAAAGCAAATGTAAATAGCTATTAACGCTGTAAATATTGTTGTAAAGCATAGGCTACTTTTTGATTAGCGTATTTATTAGGGTGTTCATGCTTTGGAATAAAATCGGAAGTCGTTAAACCATTTTTGTCGCCAACCACATAGTCTATTCCATTGCTTTTCAGATAAGGTACTAATGCTTCGTTACAGCCCGGATAGAGGAATACAATAAATTTTCCGTGCTTAAAGCTTTTCAAAAAGGCAGTTTTACTTGCTTGAAGCAATGCCACCGCAAGCGCCCGGTCTTTTTCTGTTTCATGTGTTGGAATTTCGATATGCTTAAAAAAAAGGCTATTGTTCAACAGCTCAAAGAAAAACCCTTTGAACGGATATGTTTTTTCAAAACTGCCTTTGTTTACAAGCAATTTATTTTCAATAACAAAGCAAGGGAAAAACTGCGTCCATCCTTGATAATGCGACTTATATAATGAGGCCCTTTTGATGTGGTCATCAATCCATACATAAACGCCAATGGCTGTGTCGGATTGAGTTTCTACCGATAACTTTCTTTTATCGATTTGCAAGAAGGTTTGTTGAGGTCCCCATCCATCAATGGCATAATTATAAACGTTTACAGATGAGTCGAGGATGGCGTATTGCGAAGGGAGGGTTTCTTCATTGTTTACACCATCGCCATAGGTGAACGAGCATCCAAAAAACAACACCGACCTAGATTTATGATTGGCAGGGGCATGCGTTATTCTTCGTCCCAATGCATCAAAAGTATATGTGGCTTCCAGCAAAACGGTATCGGCATTGCGAACAATTTCGTGTCGTGTTGCATTCGATGGATAGCGGTATCCATAGATGGAGTCTTTTATTTTTCGGGTACCCTCAATGGTATAGACTAATTGGTTTTTTTTGTCTTTCACTACAATGAAAGCTGCAACGATATTGTAAAACAGTAAGTACGTCAGGAAATGGAAAAATATAACCTCATCGAAATGAAAAAGCGCAACAATTTTATTTCTGAGCAAAAAACCGATAATCACTAATCCGCTTAAAAATAAACGGACCAATAACGTTGACGAAAGAGCGCTTTCTGTAAAATAGCTATCGGATGGTGGAGAGGTGTCTTCAAACAGTAAATGCAATACAACAGGAATGAACACGCAAAACAGGTAAGCGGAAAGTAGTGCAAGAAGACTTTTTTTAATCATTTCCCTGTATTAACGATTTGTGTTTATTGGCTCTAAAATAACACTATGGGTGTAAACTGTTTCATTTTCTTGTAACGATTATTTGAAAAACAAAGCATACGTTGATTGAACGTTTGGGTTATCCATTTTCAATTGTTTGGCTTTGTCCGTAATTATTTGTTTTCGTTCTTCGTCTGCAAAAGCCCAATTCATCCGTTCAATCAGTTCTTTTTTTCTTGGGCTACTGTTGATGGACGAAACAGTTTTATTGAAATTGATATTATTCTGTTCGAAAATAGCGACAAACATTTCCCACAACAATTGTTTATCGTCATTTGGGTTTAGGGCTTTGTATTGTTCCAAGTAATATTTCATTCGGTTTAATCTATCATTCGGAAATTCTGTTTTCAGTATTTCGTACATATACCATTCCACCAAATTGTGCAATCGGACGGATGTCCAACAACTATCAACAGCTAAGCGTTCTGAAATTTGCTCCGGAGTGCAACGCTTTTTTATGGGTTCACCGGTAAGTACAGCTACCTTTTCAGCTATTGCCTGGCTCATAATGCTATATCCTTTCAGATTCGGGTGATGGGCGTCATCAACAAGATTGTAGCCAACGAGTTGTTGATTAGAAACAGCCATAAATTTATCGAACGTTTTCGCAAGCGCTACATCCTTCTGCTGAGCTACCCGTTCGAGAATTTTATTTTTCCATGAAGCAAAGCCCAAATATTTATTGTGTTCCGTTATGTTTAAAAGATATAAAGATGCGCTATCAGGTTGTGACTGATTTAACTTGTTTTGCCCTAGCCGAAAGTTCAGATATGGATGCTTAGTGGGCATGCTATTTTGTAATTTATTGAGGAAGGTTTCTTCCGTTTTCCATTGTTCCTTCTCCGCATAGAAATTGACAGAATCCAATAGAGGTTTGAAGATAGGTGATAGCAGGGTGTCGTACTTATATACATCAGGGTCGAAGTCTCTTACATTTCCTACGAGCTGCGAAATTATTGTTTTGTGTTCCAGCTGTTTGGCTCTGTAGACTATTTGTTGGTATCGGTATTCATATTTTTGCGGACTGTTTTCAAAAACGTTAAGCATATATGCCATTTTCGACAGCGAAGTGGAGCGCTGAATCCATTGCCAATAGAGAAAAGTAGGGTCAGGATTATTTTCTATGTTTTCGTTGATGCCGGAATAGATAACAACTAATGCGTTGTGGTGCGGACGAAAAAGTGTTTCAAAGTAATACTTAAAGTAGTTAAACTCAATAGTCTGTCCAGATTCGGCCAAGGAGATGATTTGAATTGGTTTTCCTTGCAGGGAATCGTTGAATTGATTGGATACCAAACGAGCAGGTGCTGATTTTTCGCCATAATGAACACCTAATGCAGTTGATTCCCCTAGTGCGTAGATGTAAAACTTATGCCCGTCTTCTATATACGTTTGGTAGATAGGCTTCCATATTCTTTGAATAAAGAAAAATGCAGAGTCGAGTAGAATAGTTGTTGCACAAGGAATGAGCAATAAAGAGAGGATGAGCAACAACAGTTTTCGCTTCATGATTACAAGTTAGTTATTTCGAAGTGAAAATCAATTTTAGCCAATTGTTAAGGGGTGATAATAAAAAAGAAGATTAAAAAATCTTGAATGGTTGACTTTTTTGTTAAAATAGTAAACGCGAAGTATTCGTTTTAAAAGGAATATGTATTAACTTCAATAAGTTATAAGAATCATGTGCGGTATTGCAGGCTTTGTTAAAATCTCAAATGAACCTACTTCCACTACGCAAGAAGTGGTAGGAAAGATGGCCAGTTCTCTGCGCCACAGAGGACCTGACGCTACTGGTTCATTTCAGAACAACCACATTTCCATCGCAAATACTCGTCTCTCGATAATTGATGTTTCTGAAAAGGCGAATTTACCGATGTGTAGTTCCGATGAATCAGTATGGCTTTGTTATAATGGCGAGATTTCAAACTTCAAGGAACTGAAAACAAAGTATAAGCTCGAAGAAAAATTTCCTTTTCAAACCACCTCCGATACAGAAGTGATCATCTACCTTTACAAGCATTTAGGGATACAATTTTTACAGGAGCTTAGTGGAATGTTTGCGTTTTGTTTGTATGACCGCGCTATACAGAAGGCTTATATAGTAAGAGATTTTTATGGCATATTGCCATTGTTTGTTTCCTATAGGGATGGAGGCATTTATTTTGCATCGGAGATAAAAGCATTTTTGGAAATTCCCGGCTTCAATAAGCATATTGATCAAACTGCTATTCATCATTTTTTCTCGTTGGCCTATATTCCCGATACACTAACCCCATTTACAAATATTACAGAAGTTAGAGGTGGCGACCTTATAGAAGTTGACTTTAAAACGGGGCAACACGAATTGCGGAAGTATTACGATTTTAAATACGAAGAGGATTTCAGTATTTCTGCTGATGAGGCTATTCGCACAACACGTTCGCTGTTAATTGATGCAGTAGAACGTAATTTAGTAAGTGATGCTCCGCTAGGTATGACTTTATCCGGAGGGATTGATACGAGTGCTATGTTGGGCATCGTTAAACACTTGGGTTTAGGTTCTAAGATGCATACGTTCTCGCTCAAGATGGGCGAAATAAGTTGGGATGAATCGCGCTATCAGCACATTATGGCAAAGTACGCGGGGTCTATTCATCACGAGATATTAGTAACGCCTGATGATGTGATTGAAAACATGTTACACCAGATTGCCTACATCGATGAACCGAATGGGAACGGAGCGTGTATTCCTTCGTTTATATTGGCACAAAAGGCAGCACCCACTGTAAAAGTGTTGTTGAGTGGAGAAGGCGGTGACGAATTGTTTAATGCCTATCCGAGTATTGCAGCCTATCAGATTAGAAAACTGTATCGCTCGCTGGCTCCGAGTTTTGTGCGTAAACTTATTCGAAAAGGAATAGCGCAATTGCCTGCCGATTATCAAAAGTTAAGTTTTGATTTTAAGGCAAAGCGTTTCACCGGAGGTGCGGAATTGAGTGTGCCGGAGTCGCATTTATATTGGCGACATGTATTTACCGAAGAACAAAAAAGAGGGTTATTGAACGGTGACTTCGACAGGAAACCTACGCAATCGTTTTATGATAAGATTTATTATGAAAGCGGAATAGTAAACGAATTGAATCGAATTTCGCTCATTGATATGAAGCATTTCTTTATAGATGATTTGATGGTGAAAAACGATCGAACATTTTTAGCTAATTCTGTAGAAGGTCGTTTCCCGTTTATGGATAGAATGTTGGTCGACTATGTAACGAAACTACCAGTGAAATATAGGGTTCGCCATTTTTCAAAATTGCGCTGGGTAGAAAAGGAAGCCATGAAGCCATTCTTGCCAGCGGAAATATATAAGCGTGATGGATTTGGCTTGGAAATGCCGCATGCCGTATGGTTCAAAGACAAACTCGGTAAATTTGCAGAGCATTACATCAACAAAAAAACGGTAGAGCAAACCGAGTTGTTAGATTGGAATTTTGTTGAAAAAATATGGAAAATCCATTTGAGCGGAAAACAAGATTTTGGTCGTCCGATTTGGTGTATTCTCAACTATTTGATTTGGTTTGATATGATGATAGTGAAAGGTAATTATAAATCCTATTGGCATGCGCCACCTATTCGAAAACAATAGCCATGGAATTGAGTGTAATTGTACCCGTTTATAATGAAGTTGAAAATGTGGGCAGACTTATGTCGGCTATTCAGCAACACCTCACGGGAATAGAGTTTGAGCTAATACTTGTTGACGACAAGTCATCGGATAAAACGTTAGAGGCTGCAATACATTTAAAACAGAACAATACGCACATCATAGCGTTGGCACATAATTATGGACAAAGCACTGCCATAAAATCGGGCTTAGATTTTGCCAAAGGAAAATATGTGGCGATTTTGGATGGCGATTTACAAAACGACCCTAAAGATATTGTATTGGCTTATCAAATGATACAATCCCAAAAAGTTGATATGATTCAGGGTTATAGGGTAAATCGTCACGATAGTTTGTCGAAGCGATTACCGAGTAAAATTGCGAATCTGTTTATTCGTCTCTTGTTTCATACCAATCTTCATGACGTAGGTTGTTCTCTAAAAATTTTCAAACGTAGTTTGTGGCCATCGCTACTTCTATTCAATGGTTTTCATCGCTACATTCCGCTGATTGCACAAATCCAAGGGTTTTCTGTTATTGAAATGGAAGTGAATCATTCTCATCGGTTAGCTGGTAAGTCGAAATATGGTATAGAGCGTGTTTTTCCTGTTTTCCGAGACTTGCTTTATCTTAGATTCGCCCCTTCACAAAAATCGAACGTGTTGCATTATTCAATTGCGCACATACATGAGTAGTGACTATTCTATGGCGTAAATCATGTAGCCATCTTCTGAGAACAACTGTTTAAAGGCTTTGTTTCTATATGTTTCGTTGGGTTTTGAAAAATGAAGATGTTTGGTGAGCATACCCTTAGGGAAAAGAACAATGTGTGTGATTTCTTTATTCTCGAGTAAATGATTGAAGTTTTCGGCACTCCAAGTTTGCCATTCATATTCATGACCTGTAATTCTATAGCGAGCACCTTTCATTGTTCGCTCAACAAAAACATCCGCATTCACATGATTTTTTTGAGCTATAGAGTCGATAAAGGCTCTTGAATTGATAGCATCAAACAAGTTGGCATAGACCATCCAATTGCAGTTTGAAAGTTCTTCGCCATAATCCACATAAGCTTTTGCTCTTGATATACTGTCTTTCATAAAATAGGCACTATGCTTGAAACCATTGGCGTATTTTATTTTCAATCTGTTTTCATGTATTTGTTTGGCTAACGAATAATTGGCTATGCATAAATAACCTAACAGAAATGTAATCTTTCCGAACCTTTGCCATTGGAATCGTTGGAAGATGCCATTGATAAAATGAGCAATATAGACGATTCCGGGAATCATGTAAAGCGCAAGATACCTAGCTTGAGTGGTAACAGAGCCATTTATTAATTTGAAAACAAAAGGCATAATTGGCAGTAAATACAGCATGAAAATGATGGCCGATGTATAATCTTTTTTACGGATGGTGGTTGTTAGAAAACTAAGTCCGGCTATAAGGTATAATGGAAGGTAACTGGCTAATAAATTTGTGTAATCCGGGGCTCCATAAAATTTATTGCTTAATGCTACTTCGAAATCACTGAATAAAATTCCTCTAAGTGGATGTTGCCCTTGACTTACTTCGCATGCCATAATAAAACCAACGGCCAAAGCGGGCAACAGTAAAAGCGAGAGCAACGATTTTACATTTAGCCTGCCGATGATAAGCAATGCAAGGATAACTAATGGCGTGAAAATCCATGCTTCGTATCTAAGCAGACAGCAACAAGCCAGCATTAACCCTAAGCCCCAAATAGAGAACGGTTCAGTATTTTGTCTCGACAGTTTTTCAATAAAGTAATAGGCCCATAGGTTAAACAAAAAGTAGTAAGGTTCAGATAACGTGAGGCTAGATACAAAAATGTGAATACCATAAAAGGAAAGTAAAACAATGGCTATAGTTGCAGTGCTGCTATCGAATTTTAGTGTGCAAATTTTATACAACGGAATAAGTGTGGCTACTGCAACAAGCAGAGGTAATATTCTTGGCGCATACATCATGTCGTTGAATAGAAAGCTGACAATTCCTGTGAAATAAAACTGTAACGGAAGCCAATCGAGTGAGGGATTTAATATCTCTTTATAATTGATAGTCGGAATTTTCCAGAAACTGTACAGCCAAATTTGAGCTATATTCAATCTTGCTGCTGCATCGCCATAGCCTGCATTGTCGGTATATACAAGCCAAATTAATCGCACCAGAAAGGCTATTACAATAATAAGCAGTAAGTCTTTTTGGTGTTTTTTCATAACCGTGAACCGAGCGATAATTATTGAAATGGTTTACTCGAGCATACTTTTTAATTCCGGAAATGTTGTTTTGAAATCCTCTTCCCTTATGGTGTCCACACTTTCAATGGCTTGCTTAAACGCTAGTTTTGCTTGCCTATCATTTGCGTTCATCAATGTAATTATTGCATTATAGTGGTTCGCGATATTTTCATACTTCGGATTATTTTGAAGATAGTTTTTTTCAAAATTTCGATGAAGTTCAGTTGCTTGAACTTTGAGTTCCGGCTGCAGGTTATCTACACAAAAATGTTGCGGATACATTAGTGGGTATAAATTGACGCGTTCAGGTTTTACTAATTTATGTTCCACTAAGTATTTAAAGAAATCGGGAATATGCATAATGTTAAATATGCTGACGGTAACATTTACTCCAAATACAACATTTTCGCATTCTTGTTGAATGATTCTTATGTTCTCTTCAATGGTTTCCCATTTTTGCCCTTTGCGTTGGTAGTCGCCTTGCGGGCCCATACCATCTAGGCTTGCCCAGATATCTACTTGCCGGAAGTTCTTCCATAGATCAACTACGTTGTAACGCTTGTAGCGAAGAGTGGAAAAATTTGTATTGTAGGTTAGGTTTACGTTTTTGTTTCCTATCGCAATCAAGTGTTCTAGAGTGGCATAATGTTCATCCATAAAAAGGGGTTCTCCTCCTGCAAAATGAAGTCTTTTAACGGTGGGTAGCAATGCTTTAAACGATTCCCAAAATTTGATTTCGTTAGCGGCAACTTTAATTTCTTTCGAAAGCGGATTGACCGATTTTCCCAGTTTTATTTCTTCATCGTACCAAAGGGTACTATAGTCGCTATTACAAATGCGGCATTTATAATTGCATTTGTTGGAGAAGCGAATATCGATAATAGGAACCGTGTTGTTGTTCACAGCGCCATCACTGTTGGTGTCTTTAACTCTTGAAAAGTAGTTTTGAAAATCCCTGTTATAATAATGCCTTTCGGTACTTCTTCCTAATTTCTCGTAGTCGTAACAATTGTCGCATATCGAATTTTTATTTCCGGAAAGCATATCTAGCCGCAGCTTTTTCATGTTCTCGGAATTCCAAGAATCCAATAAGGAAGGATTAATGTTGAGGTCGCCAATTTCATTTCCATTTTTAATAGACGACATACAGCAAGGCGCCACCTTGCCATTGGTTTGTGCATGAAGTTGAATCCATGGCGCCATACAAAACACTTTAGAGTTATCGAGTAACGCCTTTCGTTTTCCGCTTGGATCAAGAATAAAGTGTTTTATTTTTTGTACTATTTTCATTACCGAGTAATATAATATTATCTTGAGCTGTTGTGAATATAATATAATGCACTAATACTTTGGAGCGGGTTATGCAATTGGGAAAAGGTTCGAGGATAGCCAAAATAATTTGTTTATTGCTTGGGGTTTATGCAGTATGGGAGTTGTATTGGGCTGCAAAGGTAGGTTCACTGGCTATCAAATGGCATACACATTTAGCCCTTTATATTTATTTGGGGTGGCTAACAGATGTTTTGTTGCGATTATGGCATCGGAAATGGCCATTGAAAAACGTTCTGAATATTCGCTTAATGTTTGGTTTTGTTTGGGGTATACTCTGCTGTGCAGAGGCATTTTTGGTGTTTACGGGTATTGGAGATACCTATATGGAGCGTATTCATTATGGTTATGTTTCGCGATACGGGTCAAACCATGAAGATTACTACAGAAATCATAAACCTTTCGAAACGTTTTACTTTACCAGACCGGAATTCTCCTATCCTCGAAAATGTAATTCACAGGGATTTTCCGATATTGAATGGCCAGTTCTAAAGCGAAAAAATGAAAAGCGAATGCTTGTTTTAGGCGATAGTTTTACTGAAGGCGTTGGTGCACCATTCGATTCAAACTGTGTGAGTATTTTAAGGCAACTTTTTGCAACTTCAGACACTAATGTCTCCTTTATGAATGCCGCTAATGCAGGAGACGACCCCTGTGTTAATTTTGTTTGCTATCGCGATTTGCTCCGCAAATATAAGCCTGATGTTATAGTGCAAATGTTATCGTCTAACGATATACATACCGACATGGCAACCAAAGGAGGTTTAGAACGATTCAGGTCAAATGGCAAAGTTCAGTTTGCCAAAGGACCATGGTGGGAGCCCATCTATGCTTTGAGCTATGTTTCTCGTTTGTATTTTAATGCAGCGGGGTATAACGAACTACTTATTAAAATGCCCTTCTCCGAAAAGGATAAAGCACAACTCGATGCTAGAGCCATTACCCTTTTTGATAGTTATTCGAAATTAGCCCAACAAGAAAATGCGCTTTTAGTAGTATTGCTTCAGCCCTATCAAACGACACTTTATAATAAAGCTTTTGAATATAATTTAGATACTGTTGTACAACACGTTTCGAAGATGGACAATATAAAAGTAATGAGTTTATTGCCCTATTACCTTCATTATTTTGAAGGCAAAGGAGATAGCATAAAAACATATTATTGGTTGAATGACGGGCATCATAATGCTAAGGGGTATGTGTTAATGGCAGAGGCTGTGAAAAATGTTTTGGATAGTTTTATGCGAACGGAAGGAGATGTTGTTGAAATTTTAAAGAAGGGAAAGAAATGAAACATTGGATTGTTTTACTTGTTGTACTATTGTTCGTTTTGTTGCTGCTTTCACCAGGTGTGTGGTGGGGCGATTCACTTAATGCATACATCCAAGGTATAGTTGGGCAATATGGAAGTGCACAACCTCCATTGTTGGCATTACTTTGTAATATATCCCGCTTTTTTGTCTCAGGGTCAATTCTGCTTTTTTCAATCTGTGTTTCATTGTTTTATGTCGGTCTTTACTTAATGGCAACATCTTCTATTCGAGATAAGCGATTTTCTTATTTACTGTTTTTTCTGTTTGGGTTCTGGCCGATTTTGTTGGCTAACATAGCCGTTATCCAAACAGAGGCTATCCAACTTGGACTGCTATCCTCTTATATACCACTGGTAATTATATTCAGCAAGTATAATGGTCGATTTAGATGGATGTTTTTTTTGCTTCTAACAGTAATGCTTTTGCTCTTTTCCTTACTTCGTTACGATAGTCTACCGGTAACAATATTACTTGCTTACTGGCAAGCGTATTCATTTTATAAACAACATAAGCGAAAAACAGTTTTACTCACACTAAGCTTGTTGGTCGTACTATATGTATTTAAAGGAGGTGTTGAGTCTAGTGTTGGAATTGAGAAAGGAGCAAGAATTGCGATGAGTAATTCTTTATTAGTAACCGATATTGCGGCAATTTCTGCACTTAGCCAACACAACTATATTCCTGAATATTGTTGGCAAGACTACTTGCCCAATAGCGAACGAAATATCGAAAAAGTGCATTATGGATTAAAGCACTGGGGCAACTCGTTTTATTCCTACATTTATAATATTGATCCATCTGTTGGACTCTTTAAGTATGATATTGGGGATAGAGATAGTGATCTTAAGCAGAAGTGGTTGACTGTTGTGTTCAATCATCCATTGTTATATTTAAGATTCCATTCTACCTCTTTTTTTTATTTTCTTTCCAATGATAATTTTAACATGGGTTTTTGGAGTGGATTGAAAGATGCAAAGGCCACTAAAACACAAATCGCTATTGAAAAAACAGCGATGGTTGATTCATTTTTGGAGAAGCATTCAAATCGGTTTAGTTATTCCAATGGCAGCATTGTACTCTATAACGATGAATATCCTATCAATTCAACTGAAGAGCTAGATCTTCTATCATTGGTGCCTACACGAAGAAAGGCTGACGTTCAGTGGATGAAATGGTATTCTTCAATTCCTGCATCAATTTATGTAAATGAGCATAGGTTATCTAATAAATATATCGACCCATTTTTTGAAAAATTCAAAAACAGAGATAGGAGCTTAAGTTTTTTGGGTTTTTATTTCTTTTCGCTCATTTTTCTTTTCGCTTTTTTTCGCAAATCTATTCAAGATTCGTATCTGCGATTTTCATTTTTCGTTTTGTGTTTCTGTGGAATAATTCATATTGGAGAGCGCTTTATTTTCATCACCGATCCGGTATACAGATTTGGAATTATATCGGTGTTGTTTTTATTTCAAGCAATACTTTTGCTTGTCGGACAATTGCTGTCGAAACAAAAAGAAAATGCGCATAGTTAAGTATATTGTTGTATTGGCGGGCTTGGTATCACTTGTTTTTAGTGCCGCTTTTGTGCTTTTTTATGCGAGCATTGTTTTGCTTGCTCCGATGTTGAGCTCAAGTTTCACTCCACATATTCAAACTGTTTTCGGAGTAATAATCAGGCATAGCTATATCGCTTTCACCTTTGTTCTAATAATTGTTTCGAGCTTTATATGGCGTTTCAAAACATCAATTGCCCATCAGATACAATCGTTTGAGCACTCTGGTTTCAGTGTAGTAATCATACTCATTATAGGTGTCTACTCAACATTGATGTTGCGTGAATTCTGGCTATATCGACTAAGTTTTTGTCCGGGCAGTTGTTATTGCGGTAATGATTTTAAAGAGTCGAATCCTTTTATCTCGCACAGGTTAATAGCCGATGAGAATGGCATGTGTTTCTATAATCAAGATTCGTTTCCTGAAAAGCACGACAGTACCCAATTTATTGTAAATCGGCAAGGTTTTCCTAACCCATTCGATTTTGATTCAATGGTTGTTGATTCAGTTTCGAAAGCGAGAGGCAAGGTGAAAAAGATGCTCTTTCTTGGCGACTCGTTTTTGGAAGGGGTTGGTGCGAGCAGCCACGATAAGTGTTTCGCGGAATTTTATCGGAAAGCGCACCCCAATCAATTGATGCTATCCACCGGGATTGGGGGTATGGATGTGATTCAGTATAAGTTGGTTGCTCAAAAATATATCCCCCAACTAAAACCCGATAAAGTAGTTGTGTTTTTTTGCGGCTGGAATGATGTGATATGGATCAATAGAAAACCAAAACCTTATTTACCTATTCATTCGTTTGTAGAAAATGTGGGTATTATTTACAACTACATTCCTTCAGGTATTACACCTTTTGATACGTTAACCTTGTCTACAGACAGCGCATATAGGCTTTATCGAAGTCGATTTTCATTAATGGAGAAGAATGATTTTATTTCGCGAACGGCAAGAAAAACTCGGATTACGACACAACTTTATTATAAAATTAATCCGGTACAACACTATTCTTCTCAGTTTCCCCCCCGATTCTTCAGCCACCTATACTAACCTTAAGGCAGTGAAAAATTTATGCGATGCAAACGATATAGCCTTTCAAATTGTATTTATTCCTACGCCTACTATGAAAACATACACTATTGCAGATTATTCGGAAAAGTATAAGTGGGTGTTTGGCGACTTATGGCCATTGGTTAGTTTTTGTCCAAAGGGCTTAATAACAGAAGACGATTGCTCCACATCTATTGATTTCCATTTCAATAATAAGGGACAGGAAAAATTCGCAAAGTTTATTCAGGACCTACTTTAATTTTTCTTTTTTGAAAACCATTCTTTCCAATTTAGCAAATCACTAATGGGTTGGTCGTTTATGTTCAATTTTCTTTTGGCCAACGTGTAAATGTATAAGAGCGAATTGTCAATAAAATTGGGTACTCGGCTCAAAAAATCTGTTGGTTTAGTACGGTATTTGGTTGGTTTTATTGGGTTGGCAAAATCTGTTTTTACATAATAGTACAAGGCAATTGATCGTCTAGTTTCAGTAGCGGGGCAATTGAGTTTGTCGGGGAATCCGTGGAACGAATGGGCCGTAGTATTGAAAATTACAAGCCGATTAAAAACAGGGCTAATCTTATTGACACAATGTTTCATGTCGCTCGACCAAAGTTCTAAAGCTCCGTTATATTCCTCTTTCCACTCTTTGTTTAAATACAATAACACATTTATTTTTCGAATCAAGTATGCATTTTTCGGATGTGTCTCAAAATCGGCATGAATATTAAGGTATCCTCCTTTTTTCGAAAGATGAATGCCTCCTCCTTCCAACGAATCATCTGTGATTAGATTTTGGATTCCCGTTAGGTTTTCTAGAAATTGAACAAATGTAGCAGAGTTGAGGTAATCGATAATGGATAGTATATTGTTCGGAATTGCTTCCTTTGTGTTTAACCCGTGTTTGTTTTCATTAAAATGGTAGTAATGAATCCATTCCTTTTTTTGGGCATCTGTTGGGAATTCAGCCCAAGCGTTTTCAATTATCTCATCAGGGAAAAAATGATCAAGAACAGTATGTGGGAATGGCTTTGCTTGTTGATGATTTGTGGTAAGCTGTTGGATGTTGGCGATGAATTTTTCGGCTGGATTCATTTCGACTTGTTAAAAATCTGACGATAAATAAATGATGACATCAATGCATACCCTTTACCATTGTGGTGGCCATCCTTTCTCCAAAAGTAATCATTTAGTTTGACACTGTCTTTTGCAAAAAAAACGTTATAGTCTGTTACTAAGTTTACAACCTGAATGTTTTTTCTTTTTTGAATATTTTGGATAATTACCGAAAAGTCATAGCCTGTTGGTCCTAGTACCTCTCCCTTATCGGGACGAAATACAATATACGCAATTGTGTTATGTTCTATTAGCGTTTTTTCATACAAATCTAGAAGCTCAGTTATAGCATTGTCGTAGGCAATTTTATTTTTTTTTGCATCCTCATTTCGAATCAAGAAAGTGTTGTATCCTATAGTGTTAAAGAGAAATCTACTACTATAACTAATGGCATAGATAGGTTCCCACCATGGACCCGTTTTAAAACGCAACATTTGGTTGTTTCGAAATCGTTCCATTCCACCACGAGTAGCTAAATCGGCCGTAATATCGCCAGATGATATAGTTTGAATAATAATATCCGGGTTGTATTTTGTTAGGCGATCTTTAAGATTGATATAATTAAAAAATGGGTCACTGCCCAAAGTTCCGGCATTCATCAATTCAAACTCCACGGAGTCGCAATTGACTAGTTTTTCCAACACCGAAACATAACTTGAATCTGCCGAAGTTCCATCGCCTTCAGTAAATGAATCACCTAGGCAAAGAATTCTTTTTTTTCTTTTTTGAATAGGCCATTCTTTATCGGCAAAGCCTAACGAATTTGTTTCTCTGTAGAAGGTGTATTCCGGCTTATGAACGGTAACACTCGTGTTATGCGGATGCACATGATAATACGATGCTCCTGTTGCATTATAGGCGCTTACATAGTGACTTCCTACTGTTTCAAGGTATGTTTTATTAATATTAAAAATCAAACAAACGGTTTCAATTCCTAATAATGTCAACAAACCGGATGCAAATGCTAATAGTGCATTTTTTAGTCGAAGATTTTGCGAGTAGAATAAAAAAAAGAGCACATAACCAATCGGGAGAATATAGAATGCCAAATGTGTGTGCCATTTCACAAAGGCGAGGCCTACAACGAAGTACCAATAAGTTTCCCAGCCAATATAAGCTGTGCATAGTAAGGTGAAAACGATGATAATTATGCGTCCCCTTTGATATGAATTGAGCTTTAACAAATTATCCATTGCCACTTATTTATGTTCCAATATTTCTTCCAATGCTTTTGCAATCTTTTTATGTCCACTATTTAAGGGATGATTGTCCATATTTGGAGTATAATCTGCTTTGGTAAATGCCATAGGATTAAGCGAAATCACTCCAGGAATGTTGGGAGCGTTTCCTGTCTGCGCTAATTCCGAACCCGGAAGATAGACCAATTCGACAGGAATTGCCAGTTGTTGACAGGTGCTCTTTATATCTTGTAGGTCTTTAAATGCTGGATCTGTTGTTAGGTTGTTCGCGCGGGGTTCAAAACTTCTAAAGGTGCCCAATAACCTGCAAGCCAAAACAGATTTACCGAAGAAATTGGATTGCCAACCTTCACCAAAAAGACCAATCACAGTGTATTTGTTTAAGATATTTTGATATGCGCTTTTTGCATCGTTAAAAGAAGTATCGTCTTCTTCTTGAAAGCCGTATATGCCGCCTGCATTTGTATAAAAGAGGATAGGAACACCGGGTGTGAGTTTTCGGTTGCAGGTTCTATCTAAGTCGTTGCCTGTGATACAAACAACAATTTTATCGGGTTTCAATTGTTTGTTTATAATATACTCGTTGATAACCGCTTTATATTGGGGCACATCAGTACCCGGAATACCAGCATTAAACACTGCATATTTTCCACTCTTTTCTAAAAGATTGGCGAATGCTTGTCCCGAATCGGCTGTTAAGCCATAGGTATAGGAATCTCCGATGAGGAAAATAACCTGTTTACCTGTTTTTTGTATTGAGTCGATCGCTAAAGGAGTGAATTCATAAATGGAGCGAAATCCGTCTTTATTGAGCAATGGTTCACGATGAAAGGCAGAATTAGCGTTTAATTTGTTCACCCCAAAACTATCACATAAGAATACTTGATTGTCTACTAAGGAATCTAGCGGAATAATATTCGACAATCCACTCCCATGTCCTGTAGATACAGTAAAATAAGGCATTGCGCCTTTGTTTCTAAGTGCAAATTCAATAGCAATAAGCCCAATCACGAAAAGGATAAGGCTCGTTGTTCGTAAAGCAAGAGGCAATGAAACGTACCATTTGCGTATGCTTTTTCTTTTCCAAAAAGCAAAGGCAAAGAAGAGAATCAGTAATGGTAGTTTTATGGGTAAATGAAACATTGGTGTTGAATATCTTTCAAGAAAACTAAGTTTTATTTTTGGTGTTCGAATACAGAAATCAAAAAAAACATAATCTCACCACTACACCATGGCGTCTACCACGTGCATAGCCGAAACGATTAAGGTGCTTATTAGATTGCTAAAGAAGCACTTGGTTATTTTAGATTCTGCATTTTTTTCATCAAATTCACAACAGAAACTGCTTTCATGAAAATTGTTTTAGCCTTAGCGCCTGTTTGGGACTCTGTAACACCGCACTTAGCGCTTGCCTTTTTAAAAGCAAGTGTAGAGAAGGCGGGTCACGAATGTAGGTGTATCGATTTTTCCATTCAGTTTCGACCCATCATGGTGTCGGTGCTTGGCGATGTGAATGCCGATAAACACATTCGCGAAAATCCAAAATTACCGCAAAGTTGGGCCAAACAAATTTGCGATGAAAAGCCCGATATTGTTGGGTTTAGTATTCTGGGGTCTAACATTTCGAACACAGCTCTTGTTGCTCAAGAAGTGAGGAAGATACTGCCGAATGTGCTAATAGTTTCCGGAGGACCAAGTCTTACCCGCGAAAACAAAGAAAGCATTATCACCAGTTTACAGTTTTCAGATTATGTGATTGAAGGAGAAGGGGAAATAGCTTTGGTCGATTTCATTAACTGCTACGAACAAAAAGGTGATTTCACTAAGCTCAAGCAGGTATGGATGCGTGATCCGGAAGGTGGTTTGTACTACACCGGGCATACTGCTCTCCAAAATATTGACGCTATTCCTTATCCGGATTTTACTGATTTTGATCGGAAACTTTATCCTTCACCGGAAAAACTTCCGCTTCTGTTTTCGCGCGGTTGCATTTTGAATTGTAACTATTGCGAGAATAAATGGAACCATCTTACACAGCGTTCCCGTACCGGGAAAAATGTTTTTGATGAGCTCAAACACCATGTAACGAAATACGGAATCAAAGAATATATGTTCAATGACGATTCGCTTATTTCTTCCAAAACATTACGCCAAATGGATGAATATGCCGACCTCGTTTTGGCCGAAGGCATGGTGATGCCATGGAGTGTATATGGAACCAGGGTAGAAAGGTTAATTACCGAAGAGTTTACAAATAAGCTCCGCAAGACAGGTATGGAGCGACTTTCATTAGGGGTAGAGAGTTTTTCATCGCGAGTGCAAAAAGAAATGGGGAAATCATCACGCTACGATGATGCCGATCGAATGTGTAAGATGTTTGCGAATGCCGGTATCAAAACCGAGTCGTGGATTATTTATGGCTACCCAACGGAAACCGATGCTGATTTCGAAGAAACACTGAACTGGTTTATTCAAAACCCCAATGTACTTAGCCATGTTACTGCAAACGCTTTTGGACCAAATGCAAAATATATGCACGATCGTCCCGGTGTTGTTACGAATGAAACGAATACGCATTGGGGCTGGACAGGCTTAGAAAGCACTTTACAAAAGCGAAAGAAGCGTTTTTTACAACTCATTGAGGTGTTAGAATCTATTCGTGTAGCCCGAAAAGGCGCATTTACCTACTATTTTGGCGATCCTTTGTATGTAAAATATTTTAAATCGTGGACATTACGCGACAAAGAATACTTGCTTAACAACTGGGAACGATTGGAAAATATTTACAATGATGAACCTGCAACAAAACCTTCTGCGATAAAGAAAATATTTAGTTTTATTGGTCTGAAAAGTGTTGATCAGGAATTGAAAAAGTCTGCAGAAAAAGTGGTGATTCCGGAGAAACTTGAGGTGGGAGATTTAGCCCAAATGAAAGAAAAACTGAGTAAGCGAATAGAAAAAGTGTTGTTGCAAAACAAAGCATTGTCTATTACTGAAGTAAAGGGAAAAACAGATTTTTATATGCGCTATATCGATGAGGTGAAGGTGCACTTAAACGATAATGTTACAGAAGAGATACTGTATTCATTAACATTAAAAGGTGATGTGGAGCGAATGATAGAGGATCTCGATACGCATGCCCCTGAATATTTGGCGCAACGTGTGGTGGAACATGCTGGAAAGTTTATCATACAGCCGGTCGCATAAATAAATGTTTCGGCTTTGCCGATACACAAAAGTATTATGATTAATATTATAGAATCCATAAAGACACGCTTTCAGCAAGAGGCACGATATCGCGAAGCGATGAAGAATGGTTTTTCGCCTTTGAACAAAGGGCTCTATAAAAAGTATAATAATTTTAGACCGGAAGGAGCTAAACCTATATTTTGCTATTTACCTTATAATAGTCTTACCTTTTCTTTTACCGGAAAGGTATTTGTGTGTGGCTATAATCGAGAAATTCTCTTAGGGAAGTATCCCCAAAACACTATAGATGAAATTTGGAATGGATCCAATGCTAAGAAGTTGCGCGAACACATGTCGCATAACGATTTGGAATTTGGATGCCAGCATTGCAAATATTTCTTCGACAAAGAAAAGTTCACCAATCTTCGCCCATTGGTTTTTGATAAGTACTATAACAATACAGATGCCCTTTACCCAAAGGTGTTTGAGTTTGAATTGAGTAACGAATGTAATTTGGAATGTCAAATGTGTCAAGGTGAAGTATCGTCTAGTATTCGCAAGAACAAAGACAAGTTGCCTCCTATTCCAATGGTGTATGATGATGCGTTTGTGGAGCAATTAGCTAAATATATACCCCATCTGAAAGAAGCAAAGTTTTATGGTGGAGAGCCTTTCTTGATACCGATTTATTATAAAATCTGGGAGAAAGTAAGGGAACTCAATCCTTCTTTAGAGCTATTTTTGATTACCAATGGTATGCATTGGAATAGCAAAATCGAGAAATTAGTCACCGAACTTAACTTTGATTTGGCGGTGTCTATAGATGCCATGGATAAAGAAAAGTTGGAACGTATTCGGAAAAATGTAGTGCACGAAAAGCTACTCGATAACATCAAACGGTTCAGCGATATTTGCATTAAAAAAGGTAAGCATCTTTCGTTGAGTTTTACGGTGCAGAAAGACAATTGGGATCAACTTCCATTGGTGATAAAGCATTGCAACGAGGTGAACGCCTTTATTTATGTGAGTTATTTGGAGCGACCTATTCATTACTCGCTTACTGATATGAGCAAAGCTGAATTGAAAGAAGTGAGAGCTTATATGGAAAAGTTTAGCTTCCCTATTTTCACCCAGAAAGAACGACACAACAAAAAATGTTTCGAAGATTTCAAACATTTTCTGGACACATATATCAGCAACGAAGAGGAAACGCGCTATCACGAATATCGTTTTGATAGTGAGAAACTGTTTGAAGAAATGCCGGAAATAAAACAACAGGCATTGCCCGAAATTGCCCTTATTAATGAAGAGCAGTGGCTGGAGTGGGTAGATAAATCTTACCAAAAGCAAGCATCGTATGCCTTGTTGGTGCCTAAAGAAATTTTTATCCGAAAGATTAATGCTGTTATGGAACAGTTCAGCGATAACGATCGACAGTATCTTAAGAGTACTATGGTAGGGACATCTTTCGATCAGATTTTAGAAAGTGTAAAACATTTTTCAGAGGAGGAATTAAGACGTCTTAGTTTGCAACAACTCAATCGAATAAGAGCCGGAGTGTAATGATGAAAACAGCAATTCTCAAGTTAATTAATCGTTTTACAAGTAAACCCTCCGGAGTAGAGTTGGCCAGTGATGTAATTGCCGATTATACAGCATCTAGAGGGAAGTTAGACAACACATACATTTGTCACGCTCCATTTAGCAACATGTATTTCAACGTACATGGCGATTGTGCACCATGTTGGCTAACCTTTATTGATCCTGATTCTTATAAAGAAAAGTCGATTCGCGAGATTTGGTTTGGTGAGAAATATCAAACCTTACGAGAGAAATTACTAAAGTACGATTTAACGTTTCGTTGTAGTGTTTGTTTGAAAAATTTGCAAAGCGGCAACTTCACTTCAGTGTTGGCTAAAGCTTACGATGTGAACCCTATACAGCAATATCCGAGTATGATGGAGCTGGAGATTGAAAACACATGTAACCTAGAGTGCGTGATGTGTATTGGAGAACTTTCATCGGCCATTCGCAAGAACAGAGAGAAGTTGCCTCCTATTAAAAGCCCATATAACGATGCTTTTGTAGAGCAACTGGAAGAGTTTATTCCGCATTTAAAAGAGTTGCGCTTCAATGGAGGAGAGCCTTTTTTGATCAACGCTGTTTTCCGGATTTTTGAAAAAGTAGAAAAACTAAATCCCAAACTTAAGATTGTAATTGCTACCAATGGAACGGTATGGAATTACAAAGTGCGCGAGTGGTTGGACAAATTGAATATTCACATCAATTTTTCTTTGGATTCGCTCACACCCGAAATTTATGAAGCTATTCGTGTAAATGCGCACTTCGACCGTGTGATGGAGCATTTCTTGCATTTCAGGAAATACTGTTTCGACAACAAACGGACCATGTGTTTAATGGTGAACCCCATGCGCAACAATTGGCATGAAATGCCTGAATTTATTCGCTTTGTGAATAAACACAACATTAATATTTGGTTTAATACCATTCACCGCCCGGAAGAATGGTCGATTTGGGCTTTGCCTTCATCGGTGCTTACGGAAGTATACCAACAATTGAGTACTGCTAATTTTGCTAAAGAAGATCGAACAGGTTCATTGTCGGCCTATAATATTAGTATTTACAACAATTTGGTAAATGTTCAAATCAAGAATTGGCTGAAAGAAGCTGTTGAGCGCGAGGAGCGTGAAGCCATCAAAACGCCTATTGAACTTGAAGAAGACGCACAAGTCTATTTCGAAAATGCACTGCGTGATTACATCTACGCCAATTTTAATGAAGGAGAAGAGCAGAAAATATATCGTTATAAAACAGCTATTGAAAAAACGGATGCAATTGTAGAACGTATTAAAGCCAGCAATGCGAGTATTGAATTCTATAAAATAGTGAAAGATGTACCGGCCGATGTGTATTACAAACAAATGGAGTCGCGCAGCGTGAACGACTTACTGGCAGAATTCCAACAGCGCTTTAAAACACCTACACTCTAGCATCAAATTGAGCTGCAAAAATTTGTTCTAATTCACCTAATTCTTTTTCTGCAATAAGTGAAGCAAACACTAATGGTGGTGCTTGTGATGCCATGCTCAAAATACTTTCGCGGTAGGCATGATTTTCGATAAGATGCGAAAGCTTTTGCAGTTTTTCAAGCGTTTGCGGGATATGCTCTTTGTTTGCATAAGCATCGGTTACTTGAATAAAACAGTAGAGCGCTTCTGCTTCTTTCCCTTTTGGCGTTTTGGCAAACAGACTCGCAAGTTTGCTTTGAAGCGTTCGTTGTTGTTCGGTGAAGCCCTGTGTTTCCAATTCAATTAATTGATGTATAGTGGCTTTAATGTCTTCTAACGACCAAACCAAATCAGCACTGTTAATTGCAGATGTTACATCTGTAAATACAGGTGTTTGTTTCTCCAGCACCCAGCCTTTCAGCAATTGAATAAAATCGTGATATGCGCTAATGCTTAAATTTCTTGGGCTTTGTGGGTTGCCGCTAATTGATGGTAGCGGATATTTTTCTAAGAATGCAATGATTTCTTCCAATCCTTCAACCGATAATTCACGGAGTGTTAAATCAAAAGGCGTGAATACAACATTGAAGTAAAGGGCAATATCTCTCTCTAAACAGAACTCCAACATTTGCGGAAGTTCACGCCAGTTGTTCGTCATAGGGCAGGCGGCCATCGAGATAAAGGTTTTTTTGCGTTTAGTGTAATCCATAAAATACACCAAGTTTTCCATTACTTTATCGTAATTGCCATTGACTCTAATTTTTTTGTACGTCTCTTTCTCTACCGAGTCGATAGAGAGAATAATGCCGGCATGCAGTCCTTCCAACAAGTCTTTTATTCGGTTGTTTAGAAATGTACCGTTGGTAGTGATGTGCATTCTGATGTTGGGATTGATTTTCAAAATGCGTTCCCAAATTTTCAAATAGATATCAATCATGAAAGGTTCACCTCCTAAGAATTTCGCATCCGTTAAGTGTGGTATAAATTCTTCTAATTCATCTACAAATTGATCGTTGTAGGGCGAGATAATCGGAGGTAGTTTCTCTCTGTTTTTGCGTATGCTAGAAGAGAAACTTCCATTGCACATAATGCATTCCAAATTACATTCGTTGCTCAACTCAAACTCCATCACTTTAGGATAGGCGAAGCCACCGGTAAATGTTCGTTTGATTTTGGCTATAGTATCTGCTAATCCATGGGTTGCGAATTCATCATAATACTTTGCTCTTACTCCTTGGTAATTGCCGGCTTCAATCATTTTACCGCATTCTATACAACCCCCACCTAAATTATTTTCAGCAATAAAGGAGCGCAAATCAGCTAGCTTTTGTCCGGTCCAAATCTCCCTTAAGCTTTGATCCGGCCATTTTCCCAAAACATGCTTGAAGTTGTAACAGCAGGCACGAACTTCCCCGGTTTGCTCAAAATTAAGATTCACCAATGGCGCATGGCATACAATGTTTTTATTGGCGCAATTTCTTGACGCGTTGTATGCTTGTATTGTTTCTTTAGAAAGAATCATCGTGTTATGTGCCGGCTATTTATTGTTTCAAAAATCCTCGATACTTTATTTGGTTAATGGCTTTCCCCCAAAAGGAAGAAGGAAGCGTAATTAACCGGTATTGATGTAAAAGTACTGCTAATGTCGACTTATAGTAAAAAAAACTTTTCGAAATATTTCTTGAACGCCATTCTTCGTTTTGCCAATGAATGAAGAACCATTGAGCGGGAATAGGTTCAGCCTTTTGTACCAATCGGCTTGTGATATCCCATTGATCAGGGTTGCTTACTCCATGGTTGATGAATTCTTCTAAACCCAATGCTGCAATGGCAGTATTGAGGATTTCGATGGGTTTATGCCAATCGGTATTATGCTCATCAACTGTTGCAATGGCTTCCTTATAGCACTTCAACATTAGTTCACTTTGCGGAGGGCATTTCATTACGTTTCCTACAACCTTTAGCTCATGATGATTCCTGAAAAAGTAAGGCGCAGTGGTGTTAAAAGGCTTCAAACAGGTTACATCCATGTCCACCCACCAACCTCCTTTTTCATAGAGCAATTTATATCTGAAAATATCGGAGAAGCCGGCTACACTGCCTTTGCCATGGCCGTATTTATTGGTGTTTTTATAGCTGAATACTTGTTCTTTAGGCACAATGGTGTTTGCATCGCAAAGTACGACCTCTTCAGGAAGCACTGTTTCCAATGGTTCGTATACCCACAATTGAAATGTATGTCCGTTACCAATAAACGATTTTAAGGTGAGCAGTTCAATTACACTCAACGTTTTCCCTATCCACAGCGAATGGATGATTGTATTGTCTTGAGCTATCATGTTGCTGCGATATGTTTTACTACATCATTCCAAACAGGCCATTTTTCGTCACCCCAATGATGATAAATATGAATAAAATGGGGTTGAATCGTTTTTTTTGTTGGTCCAATGCGAAACGCCAGATGACCTATGTATTCGATGGATTCGTTATTGTAGTCCGCAATAAGATTGTATTCCAAAGGGAGTGTAGGGTGTTGCTGAAGGTTATATTGCCATACCGTTGCAATCAATGTACCTTGATCTCTTGTTCGCCATTGGCTATCCTTAAAAATGGCCATAGTACTGTTGTGCCATTGCTCCAAAAAAGCAGCGGATTCATCGTTGAATAAAAATACACCCCCATTCCAATGTTGCCAATGGAAGGGCTTTGCCGCTATATTGAATTTCTTTTCGAGCTGTTCAGCCAAATGCCCGCAACTTAGTCGTGTAAGCGATGTTCCGTCTTTTCTGAACCATTGTTTTAGTGCAGTATTATAATTGAATCCGGTTTTTTGAGCTACATATAAAATGTCGTCTTTGGCATTTTCTTCATATTTCAACAAGGTGTTATTTTGATCATACCAAAGCCCTGCTTTTTTATCCATTTTGTATTCCTTGCACAGATGGTAAAACCGTCCGGGTAACCAATATTTAAAGGTATGCCAGCGATATAGCCATTTCGATGCTTTTGTTTCGGCAATCTTTTTTTCAATGTCGGCAACACATTGGTCGACATACAACAATTGTGGCAATACATTATCTTGAAAATCGTGATAGTAGAAATAGGGTTTTGGTGAGTCGATAGCAAAAGCTTCTTGACAACCGCATTGAACAGCCGATGGACTAAACTCATCCATACTGCAATGGTCGGTGCAAAAAGTAATGGGTGCTGTAAACTTGTCGAAAATGCTGTCAACACTATTATTCAGAGCTACTACATCTGTATCCAAATAGCAGTAATTGTTTCCTTTCGGAAGAAATTTATGAAGTCCGGTTTTTAAATAGATACTGGCCTGATGGTGGTTAAATTCTTTTGGTGTTGGGATATCAACGATGGTGTGATGTATTACAGGTATTTCATTTCTACTGCTATCCGTTACTACACAAATTTCTTTGGTGCTATACTTTTGGAGTGCATGTAACGAAAAATGAAGCGTATCAATATGCTCTTTTCCTCCACAAACCACAAAAACAAAAATAGATTTATTTCCTTGCATCATGCTTAATCGCGAAGTTATACCATTCAATTGTTTTTTGTAGTCCTTCTTCAATCGACACCTTTGGCTTAAACGAAATGTGTTGAAAAAGTTTGTTGCAATTCGCAAAGGTTTTAATCATTTCGCCTTCACCTCCTGGTTGTTTTTTAACTTGAACTGTTCGTCCGGTTTGCTTTCCGATTTCTGCTACATAGGTTGCTACATCTACCGGTTCACCACCGCCAATGTTGTAAATAGTGTGGCTCGGGCTATTTTGCTCTGCACTGCACAACTGTTGTACTAGGCGTGCAATAGCTTCACAAACATCCTCCACATAAGTAAAATCGCGAACCATTGATTGTTGTTGGTGTTGAAAAACGGTAATCTCTTCATTGTTCAACACCTTACGAATAAAATTGAAAGTCGCCATATCGGGTCTTGTCCAAGGACCATATACCGTGAAAAAACGCAAACCAATCATCGTAATATCGTGCTGTTGGGTAAAGTGTTCTGCAAATAGTTCGTTGTTTTTTTTGGTTGAGGCATAAGGGTTTAACGGGTGGTTTGTGTCCGACTCTTCTGTAAATGGATAGTCGCTACAACTCCCATAAACTGATGAACTGGAGGCATAGATGATTTTTTTCACCCCATGTTGTTCAGCTATTTCTACTACATTTTTAAACCCTTGTTCATTGACTTTGCGATAGTGTTCTTCGTGTTGAATAGAAGGACGAATGCCTGTGAGTGCCGCCAGGTGAATCACTACATCGAAAGTATGCAAACTGAAGAGGGATTGCAGTTTCGCACGATCTAGGATGTCGGCAGCAATAAAAACGCCTTTCTCGGCTGTCACTTCAACCGAATCTTCCTTTTGAATTTGTTGGCTAAAGAAATTGCTGAGCCGTTGTAACTTCATTTGCGGATTAGAAAAGTCGGTTAGGTTATCGATGCCCATTACAGTGTGCCCAATACACAGTTTTTCCCATAAGTTATAGCCTATGAACCCTGCTGCTCCTGTAATTAAAATCTTTGCCATTTATAATGCCCAACGATTAAACCATTTTTCCATCACCAGCAGTTTCCAAAGTCGCCAATGGTCTTGCTGTGTTAACAATTGAAGATAATATTCTTCGTTAATAATTCCCTCCTTTATCAATGTAGCTTGATCTAAATTCGATTTGTACCATTCCATTTGCATGTAAAAACTATCGGGACCAACAAAGCCTTGCTTTTGTCGATTCAAAATGGTTTTAGGAAGGACCTGTTTAATGTTTTCATGCAGTAAGTATTTGGAGGTGTTGGCATCCATGTAGCAACTTTCTTGGTTCGCAAGCACCAGTTCATACAATTCATGATCCAAGAAAGGTACGCGTACTTCCAACGAGTTGGCCATACTTGCACGGTCGATTTTTGTTAACACTAATTCGCCCATAAAGCATTTGATATCGAGGTGTTGAATAGCTTGAAATGCCGTTAATTCGGGTTTATGCTGTTGACGGTAAAACCAATGTGCATCGTTTGGAATTGTGTGGTGATAATCTTGTCGCAAGAGTTTTTGTTGTTCAACAGAATCAAAATATCCCATGGCCATTGCGTTTGCATAATAAGGAATCAATGTTTCCGGATGATTGTCGGACAGACCGAATAACTTCTGCTTCCATGTTGCCGGGTGTTCACGAAACCAATCTTTTTGCCAGGTATAGCCGCCCAAAAGCTCATCGGAACCTTCACCACCCATTACCGCTTTTACATATTTTCTTGCATTTTTACTGACCAAGTAAGTTGGTAAAATAGATATATCGGCAATAGGCTCATCGTATACATCTGGCATAATATTCGCCAAGTCCAAATCGTTTTCGGACACCATTAGCGGTTGATGATTTAATCCAAATTTTTCAGCTACTACTGCAGCATATTGGTCTTCACTCTTTTCCCAATTATAAAAACCAATAGAAAATGTTTGCGGCAAATAATTGTTTTTCGCCAACAAAGAGGCAATGGCAGAGCTGTCGTAACCACCACTCAGAAAACTCCCAACAGGTACATCGGCTCTGGCATGTAGTATAACCGATTGTTCCAATTTTTGTCCATATGCAAAGGCTAATTCTTCTTTTGAGACTTTCTTTTTTTGGTAGTTGATAGCCCAATATTCGTGAATAGAATAGCTTGAAGAAGCAATGTTGTATTCCAAATAATGCGCAGGAGGAAGTTTAGCTACTTTTTGCCAAATGGTTTTAGGTGAAGGAATATAACGATAGGTGAAATAGTCTGCAAATGACGAAAAATCCACATGATATTTATGGTTGCTGTGTTTCACAATGGCTTTCAATTCGGAAGCAAAAATAAATTCGCCAAAAGCAGACGAGTAATACAATGGTTTAATGCCAAAACGATCGCGCACTAAGAAAAGTTTTTGTTGCTTCAAATCCAGTAGGCCAATGGCAAACATGCCTTTCAGTTTTTGAATTACGGCAATGCCCCATACTTTGTAGCCTTCAAGAATAACCTCGGTATCGGTTTGCGTATGAAAATTACAACCCATTTGTGTAAGCGTTTCTTTCAGCTCTTTGAAGTTGTAAATCTCCCCATTGTAGGTAATCCAAACTTGTTTGTTGGCATCAGCCATGGGTTGTTGTCCGTTTTCACTTAAATCGAAAAACGACAAGCGTGTGTGCCCCAATGCTATGGTATTGTTTTGCAGAAAAACGGCTCCTTTCCCATCCGGACCTCTATGGTGCAGCGTATCTCTTTTCAAACAGAATTGCTCCTGTTGAATTGCTGTTTTACCAATCTGACCAATGATACCACACACTATTTTTTCTTATTTAATTGCCGTAAAATATAACCTTTTGCATCGGTTCTTTCCTTTATTAAATCTATGCCAACCCCTTTAAATAAAACGTAAATCAACTTGTTTACAAATAGTTTTATGTTGGCAAGTAGCACGTGAAAAACGCCCGAACTGCCATTTATTATTTGATTCCAGCGGTAATGTAGTTGAATGCCTGCTATGAGTGTAAACAGCCACTTTCCGGAGAAGAGCAATAACTGGATAGGTAACAAAAGCAGAAAACGAATATCTTTGATACTCAAGATCGCAATAAATGATAGCGGTAAAAGATGGTCGTAGAGCAGGTTAGGAAAATAGAATCTATAGCCGTTCTTTTTGTCCATGCAGAAAAAAAGGAGAAGCGATAGACCCACGCCAATCAACGCCACTAAGAACCATTGATTTTGTAAGTACAGTAGGGCTATAAGTGACAATAGGAGGGCCAGTTCAGTTATTCGTAAACCTATCAGAAAATGGTTGGAGGTATTGATGTTGTATTTGTTGGTAAATGTCTGTGTACCGCTCAATTGATCGGCATCGCTGTCGTTCAATTGATGTAATAGGATGTTGCGTATCCCTACACAGAATTGCCATGCGAATATGAGCACAATGAATGTAATGCCTAGCGGCTTGTTTGAAATCAAGGTATATGTGTGTGCTGCCATAAGTGTCGGAATGCTATGGGCATAGAGGGCATCGGTAATCAAGCCCGAAATTCCACGTTCTTTCAAGCGAATACCCGGCAATGAATAGAGCAGATACAAAAGGAGTTGCAATAGCATTAATGCAAGGGTAAAAAAGTCGTAAGGCAAAATGTACCATGGCGCAAACAATAACAGGAATGCGATGCTAAAATAAACGGCTTGTTGAAAGGCTGACTTGTGCAGTAAAAAATTTTTCTTGTTCGCAAGCTTATCTTTTTCAAGATCAAAGTAGTCGTTAATCAAGTAGCCCAAAGAAGCGAATCCGGTAATGGTAATGAGTGAACAACACGCCCATATTCCAAAATGCGCAAAAGGAATTTGAAAATAAATGGTAAAAAGATAAACCAAGCCAATCAGCAAAGACGCTTTGCCAATCCACCAATCTTCTGCTCTAAATGGCTTTGCGACAGACATTGCTTTTAGCTGTTTGGTCGATTTAAAAAGTAGAGGTGTTTTTCTACGTTCACATCAAAAGGAGGTTTCATCACTTTCACTTCATAAAAATCGATAGGAAAAACATAGTTCTCCCAACTTGCAATTTTGGCAATATCGAATAAGTTTTGGAAATCGTTGGAAATCGTTAAGTGTTCAAACTCCTCTGTTTTTACCTCAGGTGTTTTTACGGAGAGCAATAGAAAATTTAATCTACGTAGCGTTTTCATAATTACTGTAAAGTCAGCAATGTTATAACAATAGGCTTTGTTGATTTCTGTAATGATTGCATCGATTTTCGCACCGTCTTCTGCATTAGGATGTTCGCGTTTGAATAAATCTTTGATGTATAAAATGCCTCCCGGTTTTAAACAAGCATAAGCGCTTTCTATGAGTTGAATTTGGTTGGTGGAATGGCCAAACGATTCGAGGAATAGAATTCTGTCAAATCGATTTTCGCCAAAAATACTGCACATTTGATGGTAGTCGCCTTGTTGAATATTTACAGTGCCTTTTAATGTTTTGGAGGCAATTACTGCTTTTGATTTTTCAGCCTGAATATTTGAAATCGTTAGTCCTTGAATCGATACATTAAGTTTTGACGCAAAATAACTAGCCGGTCCTCCCACACCACAACCCGCATCAAGTATTGTCTGTCCGTCTTTCAGTTCAGCACTTTCAATAGTATAGTCTAAATAGTCGTTTATATTTTTGGTGCGAAAGGCTTGAATCACCTCGCCATAAACATCCATGAACTTATCGGTGGTTTCGTTGTAAAAATCGCCAACAATTTTTGAATGACTTGTACTCAAATAGTTAGAAGGGTTTACTGCTTCCAAAGTAGTACTCTCCACTTTACTTTGTTTCTTCAACAAGTAAAGAATGACACCTATTGAAAGCAAAAGGGAAAACCCAAGAATAAGAATGAGAAGTTGAATCATTTGATGAAAAAATTACACTGTAAAATCCTGTTTGACTTTAAAAATAACAAAGTTTTTGGCTGAATTTTTTGAGGAGGTGATTTAATAACCTCGATTTTCTATATTTGAGAATATTGAATAGTGAAGGCAAATAAAAAACATATTAATCCAAGCGCAAAATTGGGCTCAGGCAATTCAGCAGTAGCTACTCCTATATGGGAGCGGAAGTATTTTCTTAATTTGTTGATTTTTGCCTTTTCTTTTTTGTTGTATACGAATAGCATTCCAAATGAATATAATTTGGATGATGAATTAGTAACCATTAATCATCGCCTAACATCCAAAGGGATATCAGCTATTCCTGAAATTTTTGCATCGCCTTACTATCAGGATGCATCTGGCTATTCCTACGAATATAGACCGGTAGTTTTAGTCTCTTTTGCTATTGAACATGAGATTTTTGGCGATAATCCCCATTGGAGTCATTTTTGGAATGTCATACTCTATTCACTTACTTGTGTCTTACTGTTTCGTGTTCTTCGCGCATTGTTTCAACATTATTCTCCAATGATTGCAATAGCAATTACGCTTCTTTTTGTTGCACATCCAGCACATACAGAAGTAGTTTGCAGTATTAAAAATAGGGATGAGATTTTGGGGTTGATGTTTGGTTTATTGAGTTTTGTTTTTTCCATCAGATATGTAATCAGCAAAAATAAAAGGGAGCTATTTTTCGTATTTTTTTCTTTTTTGTTAGCTGTTACAAGCAAGATGACGGTTGTTCCTTTTGTAGTTATAATTCCTATAGCTATACTTTTTTTCAAACGCGCAACTTTGATAAATAGCTTAGTTGTGGCTATCATATTGTTGACTCCAACTTTCTATTTTATTGGCGTTGAAGGTACATTCTCTAAGATAATTATTGTCTTTGCTGTTCTACTTATTGTTATTGCCGCATATGTTGCCCTAAATTATAGGCAAATACTAAATGAGGTTATTCCAATAATAAAAAGGACAAGTTTGTTTTTCCATAGAGGATTATCTAATGCCAAACTTTCATTCCTATCTGCTGAGGAACATGCTGGTATTGAATCAGCATTTCCTCCATTTAACTTTCGGCTGTTATTCACTTTCTTATTTTCTCTCCTTATTCTTTATCTATACTACAATAGTTTGCATGGGCAGTATTATAGAATTAGTATGCTTATTCCTTTGTGTTTTTTTCTCCTTATTTGGTGGGGTGACATTACATTGTCTTGGTGTTCGGAAATGATGTTTTATCTGTGCTTGGTGATAACTTATACTTTTTCATATGGTAAGTATGACGCTTTAAATACGGATATGATTAATACTTTTTTGTTTTATCAGCTTTTCTACGGTGGTCGAAAGTCATTGCTCACTGCAATTGTTCCTTTGTTTATTTTTGTTTACTCCAATATATTGAACAGCAAAGGAATGGATTTAATAACAAGCCCTATGCTGTTTTTGTTAAAGTTTAAATGGATTCGTTATATCGTATTTGTGGTTTTCTTTGTGTTACAGGTTCTTGATTATCAAAACTTGTTTTCCGGAGATGTTAATCGAATGTTTAGCAACGGTGGAATAATCCTTTTGTTTGTTGTTTTTGTTATAACAATGCGGAATTATAAGTCTTTCAGGCTGTTGATTTGGGTTTTCCCATTGGCATTTTTTGTCTTAATTTTTAGTTCAAATCGAATACAGTATCGACCTTTTGTTTTCACTCAAACAGTTGCTCAAGTTAGTCATGCAACCAACCAACTTGATGTTAGTTTATTCAAAGAGGAAAGGAATCGACCAATTGACTATGCTGAACAATGCGTACCATATCCATCTTCACAAAGTCTTAGATTAGGAACAAGTTTTGAAATTGCACTCATTTATCTTGGGAAAGTAGTTGTCCCATATCCATTATCTTTTTATTATGGATACAGCTATATTTCACCAATGTTAATAACACAAGGTATTCCAATGCTGAGTGTCTTCTTGTATTCATTGCTTTTCGGTTTATGTTTTTGCTTATTGTGGAGGAGGAGGTTAGTCAGTTTTGGTTTGATGATTTATCTTTCTTCTGTTATTGTAATTTCCAACTATTTTCAACCAGTTCCTGGTATGATAGCTGATCGGTTTTTGCTTATCCCCTCAATTGGCTGGATTATAGTGCTAGTAACTACACTGTTCTTTTTGTTTAAGCTTAACTTCAAAGAAGTTAAGTTAATTTCAATACCTAATGGAATGGTTCGTTATGTTTTTATGTTTATTTCAGTCTCCTATTCCTTACTTACATTCTCACGTAACTTTCAATGGAAGGATTACCTTACCCTTGCACGACATGATGTTCAATATGTTTCTATGTCTACACAAGCTCATAATTTACTAGGGCTTCGTTTGATGAAATCCTCCTACGATAGTACTAACGTAGCCACTCAACTTGCCCTTCGCCAAGAAGCTTTAGGTCACTTCAAAAAGGCAATTGAGATTTATCCAACATTCTTTAATGCTACATTCGACATAGGCCGAGTGTATTCTATCTTAAATGTGCCGGATAGTGCTTTAGTGTATTATGAAAAAGCAATAAAACTGAATCCTTCTTTTGTCGATGCATTCACAGCTGCTGGTGACATTTATTTTCAAAAAGGGCAACTCGATTCTGCACGAATTCGTTATGAAAAAATAATTGAAGTTTTCCCAACACAGTATGTGGGGTATGATAAGGTTAGCTATATGTATTTTCTACAAAAGGAATTCGACAAATCGATTGCGTTAAACAAAGTGGCTATAGAAAAAATCCCTTCCGATCCTCAAGCCTACATAAGTATTGCCAAAGCTTTCTATACGCAAAACAAAAAAGACAGTTCAGCTTTCTATTTAAAAAAGGCACTGACGGTTAGTCCGGGTAACGTTGAAGCCACTGGATTACTTCAAAGTTTGAATGTTAGATAATCGTTTTTCTATTACGTAATTACCAATATATAATACATCTAAGCCACTGGCGTAAAAAGAAGCTATTGCCTCACGTGGTGTATTTACAATCGGCTCATGGTTTAGGTTGAAGCTAGTGTTTAGGAGTACGCCAAATCCGGTAATTTGTTTAAAGGCATTTAGCAAATCAAAATAAAGCGGATTGTCTGATGCAGAAACAGTTTGAATTCTACACGTTTTATCGGCATGAACTACAGCTGAGATGGTTGTAATTACATTTTTATTTACATCGAAAACAAGATTCATATAAGGTGCACTTTTCGATTTCCCATCAAAAAAAACAGCCATGTCTTCCTCCAAAACAGATGCCCCAAATGGACGAAATGATTCTCTGAATTTTATTTTTTGATTAACTATTTTCTGCATATCAGGGAAACTTGGATTAGCTAAAATGCTTCTATTGCCTAAGGCTCTTGGTCCAAATTCCATTCTACCTTGAAACCAAGCAATAACCTTTCCTTCTGCTAAGTTTTTTGCTGCAGATTCAACAATGTTTTCACTTTTTGAATAGTTGACTTGGCAAAGTTGAAGTGTCTCTTCTATCGTTTCTTCTGTAAATGCGTTCCCCAAAAATGAGGAAGTAAGCACTACCGGATTTAACTGATAATCTAATCCCGCTAACCAAGCAGCACCAATTGATATACCCGCATCTGATGAAGCAGGTTGAACAAAAATAGCTTCTACAATGTCCGAATTCATTATTTTTTGATTCATTAAACAGTTCAAACTAACACCGCCACTCAAACAAACTTTACGAATTCTGGTGTGTTGAATGTAGTGTTGTATTAGATGTAATACGGTTGCTTCTAAATGAAATTGAGCTGATGCTGCTACATCCTTGTAAAACTGAGTGATGGTTGTTCCCGGTATACGTTTTTCTTTTCCTATTTTATCAATAAACAGTTTGTTGAAATTCATTTCATCTCGATGCAATGAAGGCGCTAGTGGAGCTGGTACTTCTATATATGCAGTGTTCAGTTGAAATTCGCCATTGGCGTAATGCAATAACCACGAAAAATCAAACTTGGTTTTATCGCCAAAGGCAGCTAATCCCATAAGTTTATATTCTTCACTATCTTTAGTGAATCCACAATATTGAGTGATTAAGGAATAAAAAAGTCCAAGACTTTGCGGTCGCTCATAACGTTTAATGACTTCAATTTTATTTTTTTTGCCGATAGCGATTTGAACTGAAACACCATCACCGGAATTATCCAAAGTAACAAGGAGGGCTTCATTAAATCCTGAACTAAAAAAGCTCCCCGCAGCGTGACAATCGTGGTGATGATATCTTTTAACTGGGGGTGAGTAGCCGAAAAAATTTTTGAAATAGGTTTCGATTTTCTGGTCAAAGTCTTTCCCCCAGGTTGATCCGTGAAAAGCAACTGTTCCAACATCCTGTATAGATATATTGCCTATTTTCAATACTTCAACAATAGCCGAATAAGGAAGTTTACCAGCGGAAAACTTAACTCTACTTATTCGCTCTTCTTCAATGGCTGCAATTACTTTACCATTGTGAATTAAACATGCGCTTACATCCTGATAGCCTTGTCTAAATCCTCCATTTATGCCTAAAATATACATTGTTACAATCCTGAAAACTGAGTTCCTTTTTTGGTTAGTGATGGAATGGTAATATCTACAACTTTTAAGTCTCCTGCAAATTCATTGAATTCTCCTTGCGCTAAAATGCCTGTTTCATTAATAGCTAAAGAGCAACCAACCATTTTTTTCCCTTCATAAGGCCCGCCTACAATATAACCTACACTCGTTGTGCTGAGTACTGGTATTTGATATTTTTTTGCGATGATAGAAAGGGGTTCAATCCATTTCGTTTTATAAGGGTCCATCTCTTCTGTTACAAAGTGATCAACAGTCCACGATGATGGAGAAAGTATAATTTGTGCTCCCATTCTGGCCAACATATGGCCATTATAAATAGAATCAATATAGTTATCTGCACATATATTTAATCCTATTTTACCAAACGGAGTGTTTACTACTTCTAGTTTCTGGCCTACTTCATAATAGGGAAATTCAACTTCCAGTAGGTTTATTTTGGCATATTTCAAAACAATTTTACCTGTGGCGTCAATAAGTAATGCAGTATTAAAATTCTTGTTGCCTAATTTCTCTGTTAATCCAAGGCAGAGCCAAACATTAAGATGAGCTGCTAATTGGCAAAAAAAATCGGAATATGGTCCAGGAATAGGTGCTGCTTCTTTTAGTGCAGAGGGATGGGTCCATGCAAAGTCAAGTGTTTCAGGCAATAGTAATAAATCGCACCCTTCCCGCTTACCTTGGAGGATTAGCTTTTCAGCTCGTTCAAGATTGCGTTCCGGTTCTCCGCCTTCTACTAAAAGTTGCGCCATTCCTATACGCATTTTCAACGAAATTTTAAGGTGAAATACTTATCGTAGACCACTTGTGTAAAGATACCCAGCTTGGTCAAAATCCAAACAGGAAATTGAGCTAATTTCATCCAACGATAACTATTTGGATAATCCCACCAGTTTTTCGGGGATAATTGAAGGTAATTGTTGAATTCGTCCTGCGTTATGCCAAGACGCTTGATGCAAAGAGATATTATTTTTGGGTCTTCGATTTGGTATGGCTGCAACGATTTTTGTAGTGCTACATCACGTTGTAATTGCCCGCTTCTAATCAGTGCGGAATATTCAATGAGTCGGAAATTAATATTAAATTTTGTGCGATGAATATAAGTAATCAGCGCCCAATACAAATCATCAAAATAATGTGCTCCTGGGTAAACCCAATCCAATTCACGCGATAAAATTTCACCTGATGCTTCGCGCGAATATGGGTAATTGTACAACGGAGAGTGTACTCGAATTCCATGGAGAACCGTGTAAAAAAACATCTCTTTTATACCTAAATTAAAACCGGCATCATCTGGTTTCCATTTTCTTAAAGGAACAGAGCCGAATTGTTTTTGAATTGCACGTAAATGGTCTCCATCAAAATAGGCCCAAGCAAGCGGGCGTATACCTTCGGTACGAAAGCTTTGTCCGAATAGGATGTGTTTTACTTTTTCTTTATAGGCTACAGAATAGAGCGCAGCACCAATACCCACATCGGTTCCATTATTTAAGAGCGGAGTAGAGGCTTTTAAATCAGTAATTTTCAAATCTTTACATTCTCTAAAATCTGAAGTAATAGTGCGTAATTCTACATTTAATTTTCTGACGGCTTTTAGCATGTTTTCTCCAGCAACTGGATTGTCGAACCCATCATTGAAATGCACGGCAAGCGGTCTTAAATTCCATTTTGTAACGGCTAAGTACAAAAGGTAGATACTGTCTCTTCCTCCGCTTATGCCGATAATGCAATCGTATTTTTTCCCTTCTCCATCTTTTTTTATGGATATGAATTTTTTTTCCAATTCTTTAGTTCCACGCTCATCATTTGGAAAGGTGGCGTCAAATTTGTCGTGCATGGAGCATAAACTACATACTCCACTTCTGTCAAATGCGATTCCAGGTATAGTATTGTCACAAATACAACGAGTGCATTGTTGATGGGCGATGTTTTTGCTGAAGCCACTAACTACAATCATGATTGTTGTTTCAAAAAATGAACAATTTAAATCTTAAGCAAATATCGATTTTGAGTGTTATACCTCAAAAGCAGAACAACCCAATATAATGGATTGATAGTAATTACTAGCATTGGAACCATAATAGTAGGAAATGTGATGTTCATAATTAGGTAAATACCTAAATGCATAGCTAGCAGAACAAATCCATAAATAAAGGATAGCTTTCTATTAAAAAGCATGATAAATGCGAAAAGTTCAAAAAGGAGAGCAAAAAAGAGCATGCCCTTTAGCATAAAAATGTTTTTCAAAAAAAAATCAGTAGTACATATGCCCATTTGTTGGTAATAATGCTCTCCATTTGTAGCAAACTTCGCAAAAAACACTCTTTGAATCTCAAGTGTGAATTTTGGGGCATCATCCCAAAACCAATTTGACCCACTAGCCCATACTTTTGATATACCTGCTAATACGTAAACGGCTGCAATTATTTGAAGTGGATATTGTATTCTATTTTTGTTTAACGAACTATCCGCATTGAATACATTAATAAGATACGCTAAAAACTGTGTGAAAAATAGCAAAGAAAGCACTCCATTTTCAACAGACATTCCATTTGATTCTTCTAGTGAAAGAATCACTATGCTAATGGTAGAAAGAAAGAAGAGGTTTAACGTCATGGCAATTTCTAAAACATACAGCATCAATGCGATGGATAAAGCAATAATAGTAAGCAACCGAGTAGGGGATGCCGTAAATGTGGCACAATTCACAACTGTACAAATGCCAACAGGGAATGGTTGTGAAGTATATTTAAAAAGGCAATTGATGAGATAGGGTGCTAAGCAAAAAGCAAGCCCTATTTTCACAGTTAGCCATCCAAGTTTATTGTTGTAGTCAAAAAACGAGTTGTTTTGTATCATAAACACCAAGCTTTTTTTCATTTGATATAATCCGATTGTCTTTTAAAAAGAATTCAAGTTTATTCAATGATATTGAATCCGTTAATATTTTTTCAGTATTTCTGTTTTTCTTAAACTCATTAAGTAGTATAGTTCCTAGCTCAGAATCCTTTATAGCACCTTTATTATGGCATTGAACAATAGATTCTCCAATTGTAAAAAATTCATCATAAGTAAGAGATGAGTATTTATTGATGGGTATCAGTAGCTCATTATCGTCTCGTAGTAAGTATACAAAAGTTGTATCTGAAAACTTATCGAACATAGTATATTTAGCAAAAGGATGAAATCGAGGAAGGATGATACAGAGTATCATATACAAGAAAAATATGCCAGTTTTTTCAACAATAAACCATGGTAGGGCTGGTTTAGGTATATGTTTTAAAATAGTATATGGACTAAGCAATGCCCCCATGCAAATGCAAATCAAAGGAACACCAATATAGAGTGCTACTTTAATGCTAAAGTAGTATTGTATTATAAAGCTCAGGACAAACAAAAGGCTAAGGAATAATGGCCATTTAGTCAGCGATTTGATATTTCTGTTTAACAGAAAACCTATTAGCCAAGCACAATAAATCAATGGCAAAAGAAGTCTGCAAAACAAATAACTAAAAAAAAATAATCTCGGAAACCAACTTTGATGTTGATGGAAAGATCCATCAAAATAAAAGTCAAAAGAAAATCGTTCGCCCCATAAAAGTAAGACCAACCAAATTAGTGTTCCGGGAACAAATAGCAGGAGCAATAGACTGCGCTTATATTGAGCCCAAAAATTCATGTACTTGTTTTGAAAATGGAGATGAATCTAATAGATAATTGGTAGAAAAGGTGAAGAGGATTTAAAAATAAAATCAGCATTACAGGAGCAATTACACCCAAAGGGATTCCCATAATTAACCAAATACCTATGTGCATGAATAATAGCCCAATTCCAAATGCAATTCTTGTTGATTTTGAGATTAATGCCAGGAAGCAGAACAGCTCTAAAAAAAGGGAAATAGATAAGAAAAGTTTGATGAAATAAGTATGGTGTTGTAGGTAGTTCGCTATTTGGTACCCTTCTGTTATTGTACTTTTTATGCCAGTAGCGAAATAGATAAAAGAGTAGTTTTTGACGATTTGTAGTGCGAAATAATGACCACTGTTTATCCATTCTAAACCCGAGGCGTTTATTTTAGAAATGCCTGCCAAAGTATAGCTAGCTGCAATCATTTGGATGCTATATTGTGTTCTGTAATGCGCAATAGCAAAATCTTTATTTCGATGGTATTGCCAGTATGCCAGTGATTGAGCCGCAAATAGTGGAGAAAAGATGGTAGCATGATGAAACATCCCATTGGATTCATGATGACTTATAATGATGGTTGAGATTAAAAATTGAGCAAAAGTTACGAAAAACATTTGTTTTTCTAATAGATAAAGGAGGCTAAAGAGCACAATAGCTCCTGAAAGAATTAGTTTACCAAAAGAGGTGAATAAGGTTGAAAAGCAAAAAAGTTTACAGACACCAACAGGGAGAAAGCATATTGGAGAAAGGTCAGCTAGCATAATAAACATGTTGCTCACCCAAAAGAAAAGAAGTGCAATTTTAATGCAAAACCAGGCTATTTCCTCTTGACTATATTTTTCACCTTTGATATCCACTATACATTTTTTTAGATCTACTTTTTATTAACCCGTTTTCAGAATAGTAGCAGATTCTGTGGATTTGAATTTCGCCTTTTGGCAAAGGAAGAAGGTGTCGTTTTTTTAAGGTTAATAACATATCTTCACCTACACGATTTAATTGTATATCTGTTTCCGTTTCGTTTCCAGCATTTACTCCAATCTTATCACAGATTGAGCCATAGAGGTGAGAAGGGAAATCATCCTTACAATCAAAATACACATGGAATGGCAATAACTTCCCATCTGCTGTGGTCATATAAAAGGAATAAGCGTAGTTCTGAAACCCATTATACATAGGGACTAGCGTGAATGGATGTTGTTCTCCTATAACCAAAGAAATGGCCACATAAATCAGCCCAAGAAGGATACCCCGAAATGCGTTTTTTTTCATTTGTTTAGTAAAGGTAAGTTAAGAAAATTTATACATCACTAATATTTGAATCTTCTTTTTCTTAATATTACTATATTGTTGGTTTTAAGCCACAACAACTACTAGATTATGGCGGTTCCGTTTGTTGATATAAATGCGATTCATGAACCTATTGCCGATGAAATGAATGGAGCAATTTCAAAGGTGTTGAAAAGCAATAACTTTATTCGTAGTGAAGTAGTAGAGCGTTTCGAACAAAATTTCGCAAATTATACTGGTGTGAACTATGCTGTTGGCTGTGCTAACGGAACAGATGCTCTTGAATTAGCCATCGAAGTATTAAACCTTAAGCCTGATGATGAGGTTATAGTGCCTATACATTCTTGGATCTCAACTGCAAGTGCGGTGTATAGAGCTGGAGCAAAGGTTGTTTTTGCGGATACGTTAGCACATGAGTATACCATTGATCCGCAAAGTATTTTGAGTAAAATTGCAGAAAGAACAAAAGCAATAATTGTTGTGCATTTATATGGTTGTCCGTGTAGAATGGATGAGATTATGCGTATAGCAGCGGAACATAATGTTGTTGTAATCGAAGATTGTGCACAAGCACACGGGGCTTCATTCAAAGGCAAGAAAGTTGGTTCTTTCGGCTTATTGAGTTGCTTTAGTTTTTACCCAAGTAAAAATTTAGGCGCCATTGGTGATGGAGGAGCTGTATTATCTGATAGTTTTGAACTAACAGAGAAGATTCGTATGGTAGCCCATTGCGGCCAAGCCTCCAAAAACAAGATTAACTATATTGGAAGGAACAGCAGACTTGATACACTTCAAGCTGCAATTCTTGATGTAAAACTAAAGTACCTAGACGACTGGAATAATTCAAGAAGGGCATTAGCAGAACGATATATTCGTGCTTTGTCTTGCACATCGATAGCGCCTCCTTTTTTAGGAAATGATTTCCATCATGTTTATCACCTTTTTGTTGTGAAAACCCAACAAAGAGAGGCTGTAATTAATAAGTTTGTAGAGCACAATATAGGATATGCCATTCATTATCCTTTTTTGCTCAATGAGGTGGACGGCTTTAAGGATGGTGAGGTTTATCCTAACGCTTATGGTTATAAGGAACAAATAATTTCTTTGCCTATGTATGCAAATATGGATGACCAAAAACAGAAAAAAGTGGAGGAGGTTTTATTAATGTTTTCATAAGTAAACAATGAGCTGGTTTGATTTTTTTAAGCAAAGAGTAAGTTTTGAGGATAATAAGTATTATCAGATACGGAAAGACTCATTCTTCTTGAACAAGAAGAAGCACGAACATTTTTTACGTTATGGTTGGTGCAAAGTAGAAAATGTGGTCACCCAAAAGGAGATTGATTTGTTCATGGACACCTTCAACGAAATTTCTAAAATGGAAGGATTCGAGTTGGATAAACATCTCTTGAACAGTGGCAGATTATTCAATCCAGAAATTCGAAAAAAGACACAAGCAGTTATCAATTTAAATGCACAAACAATATTGCCTCGTGTGTTTGATATGTCGAAAACAGATCCGCATACCGGAGGCGCCTATCAGGTAAAGCCACCCCACCGCGAGAGCGATTTGCTCATTCATCAAGATAGTACAGTTATTGACGAGGACAACGATTATTGTCTTTTTATTTGGATTCCATTTTGCGATGTGACCAGTGATAATGGCATTATTTCATTCTTGAATGGCAGCCACTTGTGGGGTAATATTCATAGAAGTCTCGGTGTGCCATGGCAGTTTTTGAAGCATGTTGAAACCTTGTATAAACATGTGGTTCCTGTAAAATTGAAGAAAGGCGATGTGTTGGTGTTCGATCCGGCTACCATACATGCAAGTGCACCTAATTTATCGCAAAAGATACGCCATGCCATTACCATGACGGTGCTTAGAAAAGATTACCAGTTGGTGTATTATTTCAGAAACGAGGATATTGCAGACGATTTGATTGAAAAATATTATGTAGACGAAAATTTCTATTATCAATATGATTTTGTGTCTAAGCCCGATGAAACCAAGTGGAGAAAGGAAGTGGTCAAATTTGAGCCTTTTGATTTGACTACTGAAGAGTTAGAAGCGTTAATTAAGCAATACAATAGTTAAAGATGACACAAATCGTATTTAACGATGCTGCTTTACAGGAATCATTTGTCAGCAAGGGATATGTGGTGCTTCCAAACGTAGTTTCGGTAGCCGAATTGACTATGTTGAAGGATGCCTATATGCCTTTTGAGAAAGAAATTAGCCAGCCTTTCCACACCTCTCATTTCAGTGCTGATGTTGATTATAAAGCAACAGTTCAACAAGCCATTTATGCCACGGTTTATCCTCATGTAAAACATTTTTTTAACGACTATATTCCAGTATTTGCCAACCTAATGATAAAGCAAGCAAATTCGGAAAATTTTCTTCAAATGCATGCCGATTGGACTTATGTAGATGAAACAAAGTTTCGCTCCGTTTCTGTTTGGATTCCTTTTATAGATACAACTGCTGCGAATGGATGTTTTGGTGTAATTGAACATTCGCACCAATTTATGAATGCGATTCGCGGCCCAGGAATTCAGCAAAATAATTTTAAACGCGATCGAATTTGGGTGAAAAAGTATGGCAAATTAGTCCCTGTTAAAGCAGGTGATGCTATAATTTTCGATCATGCACTTCTACATTTTTCACTTGCCAATCGAACCACTTTATCCCGCCCTGCATTGAATTTATCATTAGTTCCTAGAGAGGTTCCGCTTGTTCACTATTGCATTCCTGAAGGAGAGCAAGTAATTGAAAAATATATCGTTAATGATGAAACTTTTTTTCTTGATTATGTGAATTGGCAACGCCCGCAAAGGGGAACTCCTATTGCATACATAGCAAAGGAAGAAATTAATTTTATTGATGAAAGAGTAGAGCAATATGGTAAGACTTACTTAACGCCATTGCAACGTCTTTTAAGTTACTTTAAAGAAAGAGTACTTTAGTTGAATAATAAGCAAAATTGTTGTTACTGTTTTATAAATCGCTTTATCACCTTCCCTTTATTTGTAGTAATATCGACAAAGTAAGTTCCTGGAGCAAGTTTATTCACTTGGATAAAGTTTCCCTGACCTCGGCTATAAAGTAGAGTCTTTCCATCAATACTTAAAACTGAAACTTCCAGCACAACTCCATCCTCTGGCACAATTTGTAAAACCTCAATGGCGGGCGAAGGAAATATTTGTATGTTGTTTACATTTTTAACATTATTCATATCTGTACTTCGAATGGAAATCACATTTGATAGAACGCTTGAAGAACCCAATCGACTTGGGATACAGCTATAAGCCCAATTTGCAACAACGCGGTATTTTGCATTGGGGTGTTGACTAAAGTTTATATCTGTAGCTGTAGATTGTGTTCCAGGTACATTCAACATAATATGCCAATTTCCATTATTCAAAGAGTCTCTGTACACATCAAACGAATTAACAGGCGTTGTACTATTCTCAATACTATAAACATTCCAAATGAGGTTTCCATTGCCCAAATATTGCAAATGAATCGAGTTGTGATATGCGCTTAATTCACTTTCATTGCCACAAGTGTCCTTTGCAGATATCTTGTACCGGTAAGCAGTTACATTCGGATTGGCTGAAAAGTCGTGTAGTTCACTTAATGAGTCTCTGTGTATTGCGGCAACCCGTTGATAGTTATTTGTGGAATTTTCGCGGTAAACAAGAAAACTGTCAACTGCAAATTTGTTCGATTTTTCCCAAATGAGAACATTATGTGTAGATGTCGAGTCGACAGTAACGAAACAAATAGTTTGATTGCCTGGAACTTTTATGTTAACTGTTGAATTTCCTTGATTGGAGCAAGTGGTTAGCGTATCGGTTAGTAGGACATTATAAACACTATTGGCGGTTGGGGTTACGATTGGGTTAACCATGGTTGAATTAAGTCCGCTGCCTGTCCAGGTGTATCGTACATTTGGGGTCAGACTTCCCCCTAGAGTTACGCTGCTGTTAGGGCATATATTAAAAACCGAATCAATAATGTGTAGTTGAGGTAATGCATTCCATAAAACTACTGTTGTATCATACACAGCACAACCAGTTGAAGTGTTTACATCCTTGACATAAAGAGTGGTGTTTTGAGTTGGTATAAATGTAAGGTTTTGACTTGAATCGATAACTCCCCAAGGCGAACTGGTCCAAAAATGGGTATCGTTTGGAACGTTAGAACGATATAACAACATGGAACTGTTGGTGGCACAGTACATATAAGAAGGAGCAAGGTTTTGAACTGTAGGTGATTTTTTAACGTAAACAGTTTGTCCGGAATAACTAGTTTGGCTTGGAGGGTTTGTGCTGTATACAACCAATTCATTTAAACTTGTTGTGCCTGAATGAATCAGGTTGGGTATTTTGAATCTATAAACCCCAGGTGAAGTTCCGGGAACAGAATCGGTGAATCCACCGTTGTTGAAATAGGAATTTGTAGAGTTAAGTTTTAACTTAAAATAATTTCCGCTGTTGAAGGCTGTGCTCGATGATAGCGTAACATTCATAACCTCTTGTTCACAAAGTGTATCCGGGTTTAAAGTGGTGATCGAAAATTGCTTATTCGGAGTATATTCCCAAAACATGGAACCGGAGCAAGGAACAACCCCTCCTAGAAACCCCCTGTTCCCAATAGTGAGTCCTACAAATTGAAGCATTGGGTTGCACGCACTCACATTCGGAAACGGGAAAGTGTTGATTTTCGACCAAATATTTGTTGTTGGGTCATAAACAGCAACTGCACCATGAAATCCAGTGTTTAATCTTGGGTCGCCAACATAAATCTTATTATTTATTGAAAATGAGCAAAGGTTTCCGTATAAATTAGAATTTGTTAAACGATAATCTGCCATTTTTTGCCACTTGTTGAGCATAGGGTTGTATTCATAAAAAGAATCAAGATTGAATCCAACAGATTTGCCAAAACCACAATACCCTTTCCCATTCGCAATATTGGCAACTCCATAAGCCATAGCAAATGGCATACTGTCTTTTAAAGACCAGGTGTTGGTCGATGGATCATAAGCGAAAGTTGTTTTTTTGTTTTGTCCATTTTCAGAACCGCCTGCAATAAAACCGATACTATTTAGGCTAAAACCAAATGCTCCTTGTATACTATCGGGCAAGCTAGCTTTTGCAGTCCAGGTATCTGTTGATGGATTATATTGGTAGAAAGATTCCAATGCAAAATTAGAAGAGCTACTTCCTCCCCCAATATAGCCAAAGCTGTCTATGCTGAATCCAGTAGCGCCATCTATACCCAATCCTGGATAGTTTGCTTTCTGACTCCAAACATTTGTAGAGGGGTCATACATATAGAAGTTATTTGTAGTTCTACCAATATATACGAATCCTTTCCCATTGATACTAAAAGTTACACTTGCATTAACTGAAGCTGGAAAATTCGCTTTTTGTTCCCACAAACCTTGAGAAAAGGCTAAAAACGATATAGAAACGAGCCAAATGAAGGGTATGATTTTCTTCATAGTAGAGCTTGTTTTCTCCAAGGTAATGAATAAAATAATACAAATTCAAAATAAAGGTTATTTATTTTTAAATAAACTCCAGTCAAGCTTTGGCCTAACCGACCCTTTACTTAAGTCTCCAATTAAGTCGACATAATTTGGAACAGGATGAATTGTAAAAGAAAGTTTCTCAGAAAAGCGGAACAGTTCTTCTGATTCTGCATTCCATTCGCCAACTTCTTTTCCGAAGCGAAGTTGAAGATGATATTTCCCGGGCATTAAAAGGTTCCCCGGAATGGTACAACTAATTTGCATAGCACCTACATAGTCTTCAGTATCTTTGCTGATGTCTTTTTCGCTTGAACTGTTTAAAAAATGACCAACTAATACCGATTGGTAAAATACATCCTGCAAGAAGAAAAAAACACCCACTTTAAAATGCTTAAGCTTTTTTTCTAACGAAAGGGTAAGTACTATGTTATCGGTATTATATATCTTTTCTTCAGTTGAAGCTGGAAGCATCGACAATGCTCTAATTTTAATAAATTCATTTTCCGGTGCAGCCCCTTCTTCCCATTTGAAATCTATTCGATCGGAGTTGAAATCGTTATTAAGTGTTGAGGTATCTGTTTCAATGATTTCTTTTTTTCCGTCAAAATTATCTTTATGCCGTGCAAAATATTCTCTTAAAAGCAAGTCCGGTTTTCCTGTTTTGATAATGCACCCGCGATCTAACCAAATACATTTATTACTTAATTCTAATATTTCTAAGCGGTTGTGCGATACAAATACAATTGTTTTACCAGCATCTGTAATTCGTTTTAGTAGTTCTTGGCACTTCAGTCTAAACCCTTCATCTCCAACAGAAAGTACTTCATCAAGTATAAGAATATCTGCAGCCAAATGAAACGCTAGGGAGAAGGCGAGTCGAAGAAACATGCCACTCGAATAGTACTTAATGGGCTGATCAAAAAATGCATCAATTTCGCTAAACGCTAAAATCTGTTGTACATAACCTTCAAAATCTTCTTTCTTTATTCTGTTGATTTTAAGTTGAAGAAGAATGTTCTCCCTACCGGTTAAATCGGGGTGGAAATTATTGCCAATATCGAGAATAGAGGTGGACTTTCCATAGAGTAATACTTCCCCTGAAGTTGGTTTGGTGATATTACTTAAAATTTTTAGCAGTGTTGTTTTGCCTGACCCATTGTTGCCTATTATGCTAATTACATCACCTTTACATACATCGAAAGAAACATTCTTTAATGCACTAAACGTGCTTTTAGAATTTGTTTGATTGTTCGAAACAGTAAATTCTTTACTAATATTGGATACGCGAATTAAAAGGTCGTTTGTCATTATTGGTTTGTCTAGGCCGGTAAATTTACAAAATCTTCTTTTTTAAAATCGATTAGCATTTCATGAAGATTACCTACTGGCTTACCAGAAATAAACTGACCTTCCCCATCCCATTTTTCATCCATATAATATCCGTGTGTTTCAAGAAAAAGCGAAATTGTTTTTGACGTAGCTTCTTGGTTTATGAAACTATAATATTCAGAAGCAAAATGGGTCATCCGAAAAGTAAATGAAATTCTATCTGAGGAAGTAGTATTTGCGGTGGAATTGTGAAGTAGGTTATTGTCGAAAACTAAAGCCTGGCCTGCTTTGAGTGGAACCGGAATTTCAAACTGCCGCAACCATTCTCGATGTTCTTGTTGTCGGCCCACAAAAGAACCACCATAAAACATTTGTTGGTTAAGATGGCTTTTAGGTATTACTGTCATACAGCCGTTTTGTTCATCCACATCTACCAATGGAATCCAAATCGCATAATGCGGTTCTAATTGATGGTTAAGCAAAAGTGTACTATCTGCATGTAAATCAATATCTCCAGCGGTAAACGCCTTTTTTGTATAAAATTGCGAAACAGGAATAATATAGTCTTTGAAGTATTTACCAAGGGCGTCTTGAATATTGTTTACAATAAATTGATGCACTTCTTTTTTTGTAATTGTATCGGCATCTTGCAGTGTAGTGAACCTTCCGGGAGTTCTGTCTATAGCACTAAATCGAAAGGTGTATTCATTTTTGAAAAGAGCAACTAAGGCTTCGTCCATTACATCTAGCACTACAAATCCATTCTTGTTTATTTCGTTTTCTAATGTTTCGTGTTGCGTTATATGCAGTTGCTTCAGTTGTTTTGCCTGTGTTGTTGGGAAATGTTGGTGGTAAGCTTCAATCAAATCGGTACTGGTAATTTTGTTGTTTTCAGTGCTGTCAAATGCGCTTTCTTCTGTCAACGTTAATCGGTTTGACACTATGCCTTTTTCTAGGTCGGGAAGATGGGCAATTAAGGTGTTGCCAGTAACGGCATACTGCTCTGTTTTTTGTTTGACGTCTGATTTGTGGAAATAATACGTTGGTGCAATCTTTTGAACGAAGTTTGCAATAACTGCTACTCTATTTTCATCTGTATGATTTGGGTGTGAGGCATGAAACAAACCGTTGTGGTATATCATCACATTACCACTAGGTACTATTACACTTGTTACAATGGGTTCAATTGCCGGGCTGTAAGGTACAACAGGAATACCGTAACTACCCGAACGGTGATTGTTGAAAAAGCGGTGACTGCCCGGAACTACAAATAAGCCACCATTGGTTGGATAGGTGAGTTGAAGCGGAATCCATACTTGATAGCTTTTGTACTTTGATTCATCAACGATATTCCAATCTTGATGCAGCGAAAATTCTTTTTGGACATGAGCACCCTTTACCATAAAATGACCCAAAAAGTAATTGTAATCCGGAAAAACTTTTTGGAGTTGGGCACTAACAACTTCTTCTATGGCTTTGCTGATTTGAATGGCCGTTTCAGCGGGGTTCGAATTATGGGTAGCATACAGCCCGTCTATGTTTTGCGGGTTGAAATTTTTTTCGTACAACTGCTTAAGAAGGGTTATAGTTTCGTCTTCAAATACTCTAAATGTACAAAACCCCAGTTTGTCAAGCGACTCCAAAAAGGGTTGATAGTTTTCTTCTAAATTGCTCATATAAATTTTCTGTCTTAGGAATTAATGTTTTCGGCTCTCCAACAATACTATAAAAAGCCGCCTTACGCATAGGCGAAAAGTCATAGTTGAATTGCCTTAATAGGGTTGCATTTTCAGGACGATGACCTACTTTCAATGTTATAAAATCTTGGAGTGTCATAGCATATTCTTCTACTGCATTATCAGGGTTTCCATCGGGTAAGTAGTAATGTCTAATTTCAGCTTTGGAAGGAATGAGGGCCATAATAGCTGCCACTCTGATTTTGCCGGATAAATTTGGGTAGGAGCTATGAATACAGGCATGGTTCAGTATCACACATTCGCCAATCGTTGTTTCAATGTCTGTAAAATAGTTAAACAGTTCTTGGTATACATCATTGTATTTCCATGGATATGAAGGTAAAGTTCTCACCGTTTCAGCCCAAAGATGACTCCCTTTAACAAATCGCAAACAACCATTCTGCTTATTGGTAGATTCAGTGGCTACCCAAATATTCAGTGAATAAAATTTTTCCTCATCAACGAAACGGAGGTCTTGATGTGGCCCCAACTCCGACTCCTGTGCAGGCTGTTTGATTAAATAATTGGCTGCAATTACTTTATAGTCGATAAAATGCTTATCTACTTCTTCCATCATCACCTCTTTGATAAACGTGTCGCTGTCTGCAATCAGTTTTGCATTATTTGTTTCGTTTGTAGCATGAAATTTTTTAGATGCAATGATTGTTTCATGGGCTTCTTGTGTTTGTAGATAGAAGTTGTGGATCCGTTTTATCTGCGCTTCGCTAAACATCCGAAATTTTACAAAGCCATCCTCATCAAACTTTTTTTGTAAAGCATCATCTTTAAATATTTTTGGTTTATGGATTGTCATCACGAGAAAAATTGTTTTTGCAATCGTTTAAACAATGATAGTCGAGGCGGTTTAGTGAAAACGCTAAATTCATTTGCTGTTAAGCGGTTGAAATTAAAATGTATAGCTTCTTCAAAAACACCTTTCATAGGCGGCTTTTCTTTTTCGAAATACAAATAGGCTTCCTTGTTCATGCTATATTTTTCTAACCGGCCAGTGGTAATATCGGGCAAGTAATAATGCACTAATGGGGCCGCTTCACTATAGGCCGCTACAACTGCGGCTAGTCTATATTTTTGAGTGGTATTGGCATATGAACCATGAATAACAGCATGGTTAAAAATAAACGCATCCCCTGCTTTGGCAGAAAAAGAAACAGCATTTTTGATGATTTCGGGCTTCACATTTTCATAGGGCCAAGGATAATGATGTGTAGGTCTAATGGTAGGCATAAACTTATGGCTACCTTTGAGAAAATACATCCCTCCATTTGCTGGTGTAATATCTTCTAGCGCTATCCAAATGTTTGCAGATACGTATTTTGTTTCATCTACAAACGTAATATCTTGATGCGGATCTGTTTCGGAATTTAAGACAGGCATTTTTACTAAATAATTGCCAAAAAGTAATTTGTAATTAATTAGATGTTCGGTTAAAGCCGGAGCTATGATTGCTTGTAATGTTTCGTCAACAGCAGTGATGAGATTGGGATTGTTAGAATGGCTTGTTGTAATATAGGGCAAGTTAATGCTTTCATGAGCCGTTCTGAATGGTGCATAAGCGCTTACTAAAGCATTAACCTGTTCTTCATTCAACAAAGGGATCTGAACAAAGCCATCCGTTTCAAACGAGGCTTGATATGCAGCTTGTTTAAACAGGGGAGTCATGACGCAACAGTTTGTTTAATAATTGTGAAATCCAATTGGATGTGATGTCTATAAGCGTATTTGAGTGTCCAGTTTTTTTTAAAAATTCCTGTTCCGAAATGGAAGGGAAAGTATAGTCAAATTGTTCTTTCATTGACGCTATGTCCGGTTTTCCATTTTTTGACATATGGATGAACGCATTCAAGTCGAGTACATACCGCTCGATGGGTTGATTTTTTCTAGACGTATCGTTGACATATATTTCCCATTGTGCTTCTTCGGAACAAACCAATAAAGTGGCAGCTAGTCTTCTTTGGTCAGATAAATTATTGGTGGCTCCGTGAATCGTTGCATTACTAAAGACCACAGCCTCACCGGTTTTCAATGGAACCTCAACTCTGTTTTTTTGAAGCTCGTTTACATAGCTTTGAAAATAGACCGGACAATCGGGGATGGTTCTTAGGCTTTGGGAAACCCGATGTGAACCGTTTATAAAGTATAAATTGCCATTGTTTGACGTTATATCATGTAGGGCTACCCAAACGTTAACGCTGCTATATTTTTTCTCGTCAACGAAAGTTGGGTCTTGATGTATTCCAGTAGCAGAACTGCTTCCGGTTTCTTTTATATGAAAGCATCCGGCTAATGGTTTAATGTTTTGCATTTGCTTGTTCAATGCCGGAACAAATATTTCTTTAATTATACTGTCTACCTTCAAGATCACCTCTGTGTTTTTGGTATCGGTAGTGGTGTGATGTAATGTATTTGAGGTCTCATGTGCCGTCTTATTTTGCGCATAGCAACTTACTAGAGCATCCACTTGTTGTTGATTAAGTAACGAAATCTTCACAAATCCATTTTTGTCAAAAGCAGCTTGTGTAAGCGGATCTCTAAATAATGGTTTCTTTGGATTCATAAACGGACAATCTTATCTTCGCACAAGTTATAATTTTAACCGTTCAGAAAAAAAAATAACTAATTTTCGTTTTATCAAACTGACAAAAATCATTCATCTTTAAGCCAACACGGCAACAAACACACCAATGGAATCAACCGATAGAATTTTTGGGAAAGAAATATTCTTCAATTTTAAAGAATATGAGTATGCAGATATTCATTTACATGGCGATTTGGTTCAGCAAATAAAGAGGCAGACGTTAGATGGATTTATCATGAAAAATGTATTTAGTGAGGAAGAGATAAATACCGTGAAGTCGAATTTAAACATGTTAACGGATGTTGAACTAATGCCAACGCCTTCAGGAAAAATTTTCCCTTCTCCTTTTGCCATTATTACCAATGAAGGGGAACGACTAGATAGCTACTATTCTAGTTTAGCGCAGTTTGATGCATTCAAAGCTGCCAATACAAGTGTAGGTATACTGGTAGATCGCCTGCATCGTTTTTTTGTGAGTGTTGGGGCAAATTACGAGGTAAGCATTCCCTACAATCGTGTAAAAGACAAAGCGGTGGCTCCCGGAACCTTCCGGTTTTTTTATCCCGGAATGGGAGGGCTGCATGTACACTGTGGCAATCTTTTTCAAGCACAGTCTATGTTTTTTTATTCGCTCATCAAGAACAATATCGACATGGATGGGCAGTTAAGCTATTTTATCGTACTTCAACAATCAGAAGAGGGTGGAGAGTTGACCATTTATGATATGCTTTGGGACAAAGTTAAACGCAAGGAAAGTCCCGAAAACAATGAGTTTGTAATCGATGATCAGGGTCGTTCAATTTACGTTGATACGTTAAAAAGTTTTGCTGTGAAGCCTAAGCCTGGCGATATTCTTGTGTTTTCAGGTGGCCCTATTTGGCATCGAGTAGAAGACATAAAAGGACAATCTCCACGAATGACTTTTGGCGGCTTTTTGAATTTTTCAAAAGATGAAAAGGAATTGTATTACTGGTCTTAAAGGATACGCTTTAGTCTTGTTTCCAGCATATGTTCTGAAACAATTTGATGACAATAATTGATTTGTTTTAGCGCTGGCACATCAGGTGTTTGTCCAACTGCTAGTGTTTTTAGGTCTTTTAAGAAGAAGTTATCAGCTAATTCATGTACGGTAACTGTTTCGTTGCTTTCTTTTTGGTAATATAAAAAAGGAGCAAAGCTATCTATCACTGTTGTGGTAATAATAAGTCTATCTGTATTGCTGTTATTAGGGAAAGAACCATGAAATGTTGCCGGGTTAAAGAGGATCACCTCCCCTTTTTTTGCCAAACACTTAACCAACGATTTATGGATGAATGCTCCTGTTGAAGCTATTCTGCCTGTTGGAAGTGAGCCCGATCGTTTAGTGTCAAACCAAGCATGACTTCCAGGTAGAAAGAAAAGCGCTCCATTTTCTTCATTCACATCCTGCATCGGTATCCAAACATTATAAGCCTTGAATAGTTGCTCATCGGTATAGCACCAGTCTTGATGAAGAAACAACTCATCTGCGGTCTGCGCTGGTTTTATAAGATAGGATTCAGTAACGGTTCTATAGTTGTTGAAATGACTTTCGAAAAAAGCAACTAATGCAGTTTGAATTTGATGTTGAATACGTTGATTCGTTTGGAAATCATTATTCAACAAACTATAATAGAAGGGCGATCCAGCAGCTAAAGGTACTTGGGGAATTAACACACTTAACGCAGACATTGCTTCGTCACTTAGTGCCCCTACAACAGCGAATCCATCCTTATCTAGTTTTGCCTGAATTTGTGCGTCAATTACCATATTATTTGCTTGCCGAAATCAATGTGCCTTTGCTTTTCTTTTTTGATAAAATTCTCGAATGGGTGGGTATGGACCATATTTATGTTGGTATTCTGAAAAGCTATCTAAAAAAGGACCTGAAGGGAAATCAATAGGTTTGTTTTCCAAATCAGGACAGTCCTTTAGTAATGGACGATATGGCCTAGGGTGTATAGAGTCGCAATTGATAAACGCCACTACATCAAAAACATCTTCGTCTGATAGTTGCGGTTCGGTTCTATACTCCAAATAGGGCATACTCCACTTAACAAAGCGTGATGCAGTGATAAGCCTATGCATACTACTGCCTTGTGCGTAGCTATTGGGCCCCCACAAGGGAGGATATTCATAAGAAGATGAGTCTAATTTCATGGCTCCTTGTCCATCTTTACCATGGCATTTACTGCATTTGTTTTTAAAGATGATGCTGCCTTTATGAATATTGGCGGCACGGTCTATAGGTTTTATTTTCCCAAGATGAAGCGTGTCTTCGTCATAACTTACCTTTTTCCCTTCGCAAAGCCATCGAATATAGGCCACCATAGCTCGCATCTCTCTAGAGTCATAAGGCAATTGTTTACCATTCATTGGCCGTTCGAAACAGTTGTTGATACGGTCTTCTATGGTAAGTACCATACCTTCTCTAGGCCGATATTGCGGATATTTAAGATAGGTTTCTAAGAAGTTATTACTATAAGGTCTTGTTCCAACATCTAAATGGCAATTTCTGCAATTCATCTTGTTTCCACATAATTGCATTACACTTCCATTTGGTCCAAGATAGGATGCTGTTTTATCAAACAATTCGCGACCATAGCGTATTTCATCTCCTGTTTTGTTTTTAGGAATGATAGAGGTGTCAGGTAATATAATAGAATCAACTTCTTTCTCTATATACCTTCGTTTTTTATCTGGGTTACAAGAAAGCAAGTGTACGACTGAAAAGAGAAAGAAAGTATAAAGGGCAACCCTTTTCATTTGTTCTTGAATTTAATGTTATGGAAAGTTATTTTATTTAAGTGAAGTTTGCAAGGTGCTATTGTTTTTTGAAGAGACTTTTTGATTTTACAATAGTTAATGTTTCGATATGTATATTGCTAATGTTTACTAGATGCATGACTTCTTCAGTCCTTCTTGACTGAGGTGCTCTTTACAGACAAAAAAGAATTGCAATTTTGGCCCTTTTGTTGTTAAATTTAAGTTTTTGACGTTAAATAATTACAAGCAATAAACTATGACAGAAAGTATGTTTAAAAATATTTGCCGTATACTACTCATATGCACTTTGGTTTGTGTAATTGTAGTGCTTGTGCGAATTATAATTGATTTTAAGTTAGTTGTTAGTTCGCTTGCTGCCAAGGGCGAACATGTTTCATCAGGCTATCCGGTAAACAAAAACAACAATACTCTTTTAAAAATCGGTAAAGATGGAGTAGTTTATCAACTCGATTTTTCAGATACAATTCCAGGAACCGACTATGACTTTCCTCATGTAGCTATGTTTCAAGGAAATCCCCAGCATTTACATGGTATTGTTTCGTTGGAGAATATAAAACAAGTATCTCCAGACTATGATTCCCTTGCTGCTATTGTTGGTATTGTTGATTGTAGTGGAAACACAAACAATGTTTTGAAAGTAACTCCACAAAAAGTCTCTATACACACTACTCTTCAAAACGATAGTGAAGGGGGAGCAGAATATCAATTTGCGCGCGATGGTTTGATTTATCACAAATACGCAAATGGTGGCAGACCGGTTTATTTTATGCTTGGTAGTGATAAAGCAGGTACTAGTCGGGTGATGGAGCTAAATCGAACAGGTGATACTGCTCGCTTTGTTAAGTTGTTGCAAAACGAAGAGCAATTGTCTCTTCCGGTTTTTTCTTCTGTTACACAAGCCAAGAAGGCAGGGCTAAAAACAGGCTATTCTTTTATCCTACAGATGAAAATCAATGATGAGTTCGTTAAAACATTATCTTTTGTCCCTTGAAAATACAGCGTCCCAATTCTTTTAAAAGTATTCTTATTGCCACATTGCTTTTTGGCTCAGCTATATTGTATTGTGGCTATCGAATGAATAGGTTAACTGTTAAGCCCGAAAATAAAGAGTTACAAAGAGTAGATACAACAAATTTTAGAAAACATCTCACAAATAAATTGGTCTTTATAAGTGTGCCTAACCAAACACCTACAATTCAGAACTGTGGTGATGTTCCATCAAAGTCCTTTTATTTGCTTCGCAATACAGTTAGTCTTGCAGAATTTAAAATATTTATAAACGCAACGGGTTTTAGAACCGCAGCCGATAGTATGCAGGGGTCCTATGTGATTAACAATAGCGACAATATGTTTTTTTTGAGATCAGTAAATTGGCAATGTGATGAGCGAGGCGTTAAGCGTGAATTCGGGCTTGATTCATTCCCTGTATTACATATAAGTTGGAATGATGCGGATGCTTATTGTAAGTGGCTTAGTTCTGTAGTTGGTAAAAAAGTTAGATTGCCTACCCAAGTGGAGTGGGAGTATGCTGCTAGAACAGGCAATGCAACTTGTTGCACCTTTAAATACAGTGGAAGCGATAGTCTTGATGAAATAGCTTGGTACGGGAAAAACGCAAATCTTACAGTACATCCTTTCGGGCTAAAGAAACCGAATTGCATCGGACTTCAAGACATGACTGGAAATGTTTGGCAATGGTGTGCCGATGATTATATAGAAGAGCAAAGAAGCGGTATGCCTGAAAAGGTTTGTAAAGGGGGATGCATATTAAGTGGATACCGCGAAGAAACATTAAAGCAATGTATGATTACCTTTACCGGTAAAGAGATTCCTAATGTAAGTGCTTTTGATTTTGGTTTTCGAATTCTTGTAGAAGAATAGCTATTCTGTTATGTGGAATACATTAACTTCAAACCAATTCTGTCGGCTATCGCTTCTATTCATTTTTAGAAAACCATCTGTGCTTGTTTTCTTGAAATGAAGATTGAATGCATAAACTTCATGCACATAGTCTTCAATGATTTGGACCCGCTCATCTGTAGAAACGACAATAACATTTTCTTTGTGCGAAAGCAGGAATTTCCAAAAGCTTGGGAAGTTGTAAAGGTTGCATTGACATTCTTTTTCGAGGTATGGGCGGTAATAGGGTAGAAAGGGCATATTGAACCCATCGGTAATATATATTCGATGGAAATCGGAGTAATTGAAAGGATGGAAAGGGGTATTGCCTAAAAACAGATAATCGCAAGAAGTAGAGTTTAAAATGAGTACTTTGTTTTTACCAGTTACTCTTATTTTATCTGAAGCATATTGATACCGATTTAGTTCTGCTTTGAGATTGTCGCTTTCTGTTTGAATGTTTTTAAGTTGGAATCCGGCAAGCAATATTACAAAGGCAACCAAGGCCTTTACATATCCTTCGTTGAAACAAAATTGAAGAAAGTAGATAATATGAGCGAACAAGAAAATAGCAATATAAGGTCCGAATGAACGGTCATTCACTTTAATGGTATACGCCTGAAATATAATCAAGAACCAAAATGAAAATTCAAAAAAGAGTATCCGAGGAATTGAATATTTTTTCGTTGTTCGAGATAACAAAGCAATACAGAAAAAGAATACTATCAGTAAGAGGTAAATTTTGTAACTGAGTGCAATCTCTACTACTTCCGTACATGCTCGCTTCCATTGTTCAATGTCGGTGTAATAGCTGCTCGATTTGTTGATTAAAGACCTAAGGTAGCTAGGCGATATCACTTTGGGATCGGACCACATAAACGTTTTAGCCGCCATATAGATAACACTGTCTTTTCGCGTTAATTGAGTGGAAAGAGGAATGATATTGTTTCTTTCTGCAAATTGTGCTTCTATTTCAGGTTCAACTTGTATGTGGAATTCAGCGGAGGTGTTCAACTCTATAGTTATGGCTGTACTTACCACTAACACAAACAACACTGGGAAAGCAAAGAGTATAATGACTTGTTTTATACTATTCAGATAGAGAAAGGCAAAAGTCAGCATAAGTAAAAGTGTTGCAATTGAAGTCTCCACTCGCGTGAGGGTGCCTAAAACAAAGAACACTTGAAGTACAAAAAAAAATAAAGGTCTTTTTTGCACAGTCTCCTTAGTCTGAAAGAAAACAATCAAAGTAGCTAATGCTGATGCACACATCATATACGATACACGTGTATAGATAAAGTGCATGTTGTTGTCTAGTATTATTAAACTATAGATGCACAGGAGAAAGACAAGTTTTACCCATCCGTTCAACTGTTTGTGTAAAAGATGGAGAATGATATTAAAAAAAAGACTACAAGCGATGAGAAGGTAAAATGCATAAATCCACGACAACCACTCTATAGTATTGAAATACTGATAGAGTATGGAGTATGCATACGAGATGCCAACATTCCCAAGAAAATAAATGGAACGGAATTGAAATCCTGGAGTTAGTTTCCCGCTGTAAAAACTATCGAATAGGCCTTCATACTCTACATAGTAAAATCCAAAAATAAAATAACAAAACACCATGGAAAGAAGGGCCAGTAAAAGGGCTTGTATGTAATCACTATATCTCTTGGGCAAGGTCATTTTCTTTGAATTCAATGATACAAACGAAACTAACAGAAATTGTTAGAACAAATCTATACGGTGTTGTGTTGAGTACATAATTTTTGCGATGTTACTTTCTGTTACATTAAACCAGTCTTGTAGAATTGAAACGTAAAGTTGTCTAAAGTCGAATTCAAAATCCAAATTAGTTTCGCTGGTAACATGCTTACTAATGGTTGGGTTGCTTCCGGTTATTCTTTTCTTTAATCGATTTCCGAAAAGGAGTATGGGTTGGGCAGAACCGTGATCGGTACCGAAACTTCCATTCGATTTAATTCTTCTTCCGAATTCAGAAAACGTCATTCCCAATACATCGTTTTCTCGGCCGATGTGAATCATATCGTCCCAAAAAGCTGCAATAGCATTAGATAAGTCTTTAAGTAGTAGAGCATGTGCACCTTTCGTTGCGTTGGCCGAGTCTACTTGATCGTTATGTGTATCGAAGCCCTTTAAACTAACAACATAAACAGGTGTCTCTATACCTGAATGAATAGATCTTGCTACCATCTTTAATTGATCGGCAAGCGAGTTAACTCCTGTTTTCGGATACAAATCAGAGTGTTTCAAGTTGGAAGCAAATGCTTTGCGAATCAGTGGCGCATATAATTTTGTTTGATTTAAAATTTTTCTTATTTCTCCCACTTTGTTTCCAGCGGGTGAATTAGCTTCGCGTGCTGTTGTGTCTAGGAAAGATTCACCAATTCCTTCATAAGGATTAACAATAATACCCATGTCCATAACTTTTGATTGAAAGAGTCCTGTGCCGGTATCGCCTATCTTAATTGCAGGGGGTGCAGGAAAATTATTGTTAGGAAAATGTACAGGATAGCCGCTGTATATTGTTTCTAAGTATCGTGCAATCCAGCCGCTATCCAATAGTTTTGAAGCATCAGAGCCACTGGTCCAAATATCGGTTGATCGGAAGTGTGAATAGCTTGGATTTTCATACCCTACGCCTTGAACAAAAGATGCTTGACCATGAGCAAATAAATCTTGTATTGCATTCATACTTGGGTGCAGTCCCAACGTGTTACATCCTTTTAGCGGAAGAATTTTATCTTCAGGTATAATTATCTTTGGCCTTGCTGCTTTGAGTAGGCTATAATTGTCAAGTGGAATCAATGTGTTTAAACCGTCATTCCCGCCTATCAACTGAATAATCACTAAGATTTTGTTGTTTTGGCGGTGTGTAGCGCATGCCTTCAATGCGTTTAATGCAAATGGAAGTAAAGCAAGGGATGCCGTTTTTTGAATAAAAGCTCTTCTTTTCATTGCTGTTATGTGATTTGAAATTCAGGCATAGAAATGAGAGCCTTATAAAACGAGGATAAGGTAAGTTCTAGGGATTGACTACACTTTTTGTCAGGGTGTTGCGCATTGTAATTCTGCCACATGAAAGCCCAAGTAAAATTTGCTTTAGCAACCTTTTGTAAAAGTTGATGTTTTAAGCTGTTTTTGGAATCAGTATCAAGTTCAATGGCGAAAAAACGAAGTATAGTTTCGCTCAAAAAATGGTCTACATCAGCATTGTTTTTGACTTGTGCCGCCAAACGTGTGTAGTCTATTCTTAGTTTTGGACCGTTACAATTTAAGCCTTGTTGAGTAGACAATTCTTCAACAAGTTTAGCTCTTAAGCTTAACGTTGCAGAGTTAATCCACCACATGCCAAACTTTGGCGATTGGTGATAAGCAGGCCATCCTGCCACAGATGGAGGGTCGCCTAAATTCATGCCTAACGCTTCAAGATAATAGTAAAAATGTATCCAACACATATGCCTATCCTCCGGTGTTGAAGGGAGCGGAATATTAAAGGTTTTAATCAGTCCCAAAAGAAAATCAACAGGCGATTTGATAAGACATCCTTTTTGCATAGGGTCGAAAAAATGTTCGCTGGCGAGCAAAAGATGTAACACCGGCTTAACTTCAAAGTTAGCGGCAACGAACACTTCGGCTAACGGAGTAATTATTTCGGTCTCAATTTTCGAGTCTATAATATCAGAAACAAACCATCGATATAAGTTTTTGCAAATAAAGAATGCAGTGTCTTTACGTTTAAAAATCATATCCACAAGGGATTCAATTTCATCTGATCCATTAGCAGCATATGGAATTGTATAGTTGTTGAAACAAGCAGAAAATTGCTTATTACTTCTATCGTGGAGTGCAGGAACGAACTCCGGTTTTATATCTGTTTTATTGTCTTTCCATCCGGTTAAAACTTTTGCTACTTCCCTCACATCGCTTTCTGTATAATTATCGCTGCGTTCTTTTCCGATAGTGAATAGTTCTAATAATTCTCGCGCAAAATTTTCATTAGGGGCTACATTTGAATTGGTGTTGCCATTCAAATACACCAGCATTGCTGGATTTGTAATCATGGCTTTAACCAAATCTTTCACATTGCCTAAACAATGTTCTCTGATTAATAGATGATATTGGTAACTGTATCTCGCATCCTTCACTATTTCAGCTTCTGTTGGAAGATGATTGTGCCAAAAGAGTATCATTTTTTCGGTAATCGAAAGGTCTTGTTCTAACATTTGACCAACCCACCATCCCTTCCAATATATTCTTCTTTTTTTGTCAATTTCTTCGTTCTCGAAAGGGGCGGTTACCCACATTTCACCCTTCTGAACTAAAGGGTCTACAATGTCCGGATCCTCTTGTGGAAGCATTTTTGGGATTTGAGATGGTTTTAACAAGATCCCCAAGCACTCTTCAATCGTTTTGTTGTTTAACTGGATAAGCGATTGCTCGCCAACACCACATAATGACCTACGTAAGAGGTGATATAGCTGATTTTGGTTTAAGGCACCACTGATCGGTTTTAAACTGTAATTGGTTACGCCACTCATAATTTTCAAACAAATATGAAGGTATTGAAATTATTCGGAAAACTGTTTGTATTTTATGGTATATGCAATGTTCAATTCATCGTTATGCATCAACGTGTCAATAGGAGTGAAAATAAATGTTTTGTGTCGAACAACCTCACAATATGAGGTTATGGCACTCACCTTTTGTGGAGTAGAAATGAATCGCAAGTTATCTCCTTTATTGGCTAAAAACGACAAAAGTGCAGCATAGTCGTTAGCATCGCAATGGCATGTTTTACTAATAAATGCGTTGTAATCTGGAACTAAATGCAATACATCACAGTCGAATAAATATACCTGTTCAAGTGGCTTAAAATTGGGCTGACTAAATGGTTCGAAATGATAAAGAACCTTATCTACAATATTTTGACCGGGCATTATAACTTTTCCGGCATACCTTTCTTTTAAGGAGAAGAAAAAGGCTTTATTGTCGTTCAGTCTGTTCGTAATGTCAGAATGATATGCAAACATGGAGTTGATAGCATAGATAGATCCCGTTATACAAAGCAGGAGGATGGAAAATATTTGTTTTTTATTTAACGAGCTTTTAGCTGAAATAAAATAGAGTTGTGTAAGTGTTAGCAACATTAACATAGACTCGAACACCCACTTCTCCATTTTAATCTCAAAAATGGTTACAATAAGAATGCACCAAAAAAGTAAATTAAAAAAGAGTAGTCTTTTTATGCGTTGCATTTCGTTCTTATTCAGAAGTGAAAAATACAAAAACACCATTGCAGCAAAATAAAGCAATACAAACCCTTTCGCATCTTTTAAGCTAGCCTTAGTAATATCGATAGTGCGTTCAACCAATTCCAGGCTCACCCCTGAAATGGCATTTTCCTTAACAAGACGTTGAAGAAAAGGAATTGTAATAAAGTTGGGGTCAGTAACAGTGTTAACTACTGCAAGGTATTTGGCAGAATCAACTTTATTAGACATACTCGCAAGTGGAACTATATTGCCTCGTTCGAAAAGTTGATAGCACAGTTCCGGTTCATATTGTTTTATAAAACTTGTTGTTGTTAATCGGTCATATACAACGCAAAGTAGCATAGCAACGCATATTGTTGTGTGCAAACCAAGCATTATCTTACTGGCCTCTTTTTGCGTTAATACAAAATAAATTAACAATTGCAAGAGTAGAACAAATATGCCAACTTCCGGGCGAGTTAGAATACACAATCCATATAGCAATACCGACCAAATATAAAACGGTGTCTTTTGCCTATCTATACCTAGAAACAAAAGGGTGGAGGCTGTCCCCAGCATAAACGCGACTCGGGTATATTGAAGGAACACTATACTGTTTATAGTAAAGAGTAGCAATAACGAAAAACGGATAACGTTAACAAAACTAGATGTGTTTTTCTGTTCGAGAATTACATAAAGTAATGTGAAAACAGAAAGACTTACATAGAAATACAAAACAACTTCATACCAGCTAACTAAAGGGAAGCTCTTATATATATAAATATAAGTGTTTGAGAGTAAAACATGAGAGGTGAAATAAAAGATATCAATAGTAGAGCCAAGTGCAGTTGATAAAAACAAGGGGCCCATATACTCTGTAGATTCAAAAACTGCCAGTTGTGCAAATCCAAAAACCAGAAGAATAGCAAAGAAAAATAAGCGTAGTCGTTTTTTGATATTCCTAGGCATTTTGTATTTTAATGGTGTTGTTTTTTTATTGTAAGGGAGAACTTGATTTACTGAAAAATCGTTTTTGGGAAAAAAGTAACGGTATTTCAGAATACAACTTTAAAAATACCATTTTAATCAGATAAATAATGCAACTTTGGGGTTTATTTTGCAAAAATATAGACATTAAAGGTGAACATTTATTTTCTTAATCTACCATCTTCAATTCCTATAGTAAGGCGATATATGTGCTCTTCTTTTGCAGAGCGTTATTTGTTCCCACCCCACGATTTAATAGCATTAGCAGGTATTACAAAACAGGCTGGTTTCGATTGTAGTTTTACAGATGCAGTTGCGGAAAAATTAAGTATTATAGATGTGATTAATGAAATCAGCGAAAAAAATCCAGATATAATCATAAGTATTTTAAGTTTTGAACTATACGATCAGGATGTTGATTTGGTTAAACAAATCAAATCTAAATATCCAAATATTGTATATGGTTTATTTGGGCATTATCCTACACATTTTCCTAAAGAAACGCTTCAATACAGCTTGGCTGATTTTATTATGCTGGGAGAGCCCGACCATATTTTTGAAAACTTTTTGAAGAAGTATAGTGATACAAGTTTACCTTATGAAATTGAGGGCACAGTGGTTAGAACTAAAGAAAATGAAATTGTAAGTAACGCTGAGGATAGAAGAGTGCCGAACCCCAACCTTCTCCCAATGCCGGCATATGAATTAGCTAAACAAAAATATTATAAAGAGCCTTTTTTACCTCATCCGATTGGACTTATTCAGACGGCAAGAGGTTGTCCATACAAATGCAACTATTGTGTTCACTCCTTTGGTACAAAATTAACGGTTCTTTCTCCCGAAAATGTGATAGAGCATATCCTATACTTAAAAAGGGTTCATAACATTCAAGCTTTGCGTTTTATTGACGATACTTTCACAGCCATCCCTTCGCGAGTTATTAAAATCTGTAAGTTGATGATTGAAAATAACATTGATTTAAAATGGACTTGTTTAAGTAGAGCAGATACACTAAATGAAGAGATGCTTTTTTGGCTGAAAAAAGCAGGGTGTATTCGGCTAAATATTGGAATGGAAAGTGGTAGCCAAAAAGTATTGGATATTTTAGATAAAGGAATGGAAATTCAATTAGCTGAATTCAATTTAAATTTGGTTCGCAAAATTGGCATACAAATGATGGGTTTTTTTCTAACCGGTGTTCCGGGAGAAACCACAGAAGATATAAATGCAAGTATTGAGTTTGCAAAAAAACATTTCGACTATATTGCTGTTGATACACTTAAGATATATCCAGGAACGCCATTGTTTGAAAAATTCTCGAGTGAAATCTCATTTTCTTTAATGCCTTATCAAAATAATTTTAAAGATGAGAAATTTCAAAAATTAGCTGATGATAGACGAAGCGAGTTTTACCGGAAATTCTATTTTTCGTTTAATTTTCTTCAACGTGTTCCTAAGCAAAACTTGATAAGTCTCTCTAATTTAAAAACAATGATACCTTACGTAGTAAAACTGGTTTTGCAAAAATAAGTATGAATTCCATTTTTGATATTGATGAAAAATTATTGATAAACACCCATAGTCAAGAGTATTCTGGGAAGTTGCCTTTTTTTTATGACCCCAAGGACTTCCCAGCGTTGGAAATTATTTCAAATAATTGGCAGCTCATTCTGGAAGAAATTGTTGATTATGAGAGAAATTTCGGTAAAGTTAGAGGTCTTGATACTTATTTGCCTCCAAGCACTAGTAGCGAGATTGCCTGGAGTAATATTTATTTAGAAAATTTCATGTGGCGATTTTGGAATAATCGAAAGTACTTTCCGAAAACATGCAATTTGTTAAATGCTATTCCAGATTGTACATTGGCTGCCATCAGCATACTCTCCCCTAAAAGTATAATTAAGCCACATTATGGAGACACCAATGGGATAATTCGTGTCCATTTAGGATTGTCCATTCCTAAGCCTTATCCAACTTGTGGTATCAAAGTAGCCTCAGAAGAAAGAGGATGGAAGGACGGTGAACTTACTATCTTTTCAGAAGCACATCTCCATTCTACTTGGAATAATTCAGACGATAGAAGATACTTATTGGTTTTTGATATTGTTCATCCAAAATGGAGAAAAAATAAGCTTTACATGTGTTCATTGGTGTTAGGTGCGCAATCATTTGTGTATTTCGAAAATAGAATACCAATTTTAAAAAAAATGCCAAAGCAATTAGTGTCTTTAGTTTGCAACCTTTTTACCATAGTTTGGTTGCTTTATATTCCTATTCAAAGAAAACTAGGAGGGTTATTAGTCGCTCTAAGTAATCCATTTAAATAGAGCAATGTGATTTAGTTGAATTTGCTATTGTTTTAAAAAGAGATAAGTATGAAAGTCTGTTTGATTCGTCCGCCACAATTAGTTACAAAAGGCAGTATTGGAAACAAGGCAGCCGCACCAATAGGAATTGCTTTTTTGGGTGCAGTATTAGAAAAGGAATGTATTTCTGTTTCTTTAATTGATGCAATAGCAGAGGATCCCGAAAGCCTTGAGCCATTCATGGAAGGTGTATTTGTTAACGGTCTTTCTAATGATCAAATTGCAAAACGTATTCCAAGTGATGTTGATGTTATTGGGTTAAGCCTAATGTTCACAATGAATTGGTTGCACGATCGAACGCTCATAAAACATCTCAAAGATGTTTTTCCAAAGGCTTTGATTATTGCTGGAGGAGAGCATATTACTGCACTGCCTGAGTATTCAATTCAGCAATCGGGCTTAGATGTGTGTGTATTGGGAGAAGGTGAATTAACAATTGTGGATTTGTTGAATACCATTCGGAATGGAGAACCTTTGAATGAAGTACAGGGGTTGGTCTTTAAAGAGAAGACTAAAATAATTAGAACACTACCACGGAAACGGCAGTTAAACATTACTGAATTACCTTGGCCAAGTTGGCATTTACTACCTGTAAATAAATACTTCGAACATGGTATGGTGTTTGGTGTTGATAGAGGTCCTTGTTTACCGATAATGGCCAGTAGAGGCTGTCCCTACCTTTGTACATTTTGCAGTAGTCCTGACATGTGGGGTACACGATACTCTCTTCGGGATGCAAAAGATGTTGTGGATGAAATGGAATCATTAAAAGAGACTTACGGTGTTACAAATATTGATTTTTATGATTTAACGGCAATAGTAAAAAGGCGATGGATAATTGAAATGTGTGATGAACTCATTGCGCGAAATTTAAATTTAACTTGGCAATTACCATCCGGAACTAGGTCCGAAGCAATTGATACTGAAGTAGTGACAAAAATGTATGCCTCAGGTTGTAGAAATGTTACTTATGCCCCTGAGTCTGGGTCAGAAGAATTACTTCGCATAATCAAGAAGAAAGTAAAACTTAAAAACTTATTGTCATCTGCAAGAAGCTCAGTAATTCATAACCTTAATGTTAAAGTAAATATTATTATTGGCCTACCTGGAGAAACACATAAACATATCCTTCAAACACTATATTTTCTAATAAAATGTAGTTGGGTAGGAGTTCACGACACTAGTCCTGGTTTATTTTATCCATATCCTGGCAGTAAAATATTTGATGATTTAAGAAAAACTAATAAGATTAATTTAGAGGACGATGTATACATGGAGCGATTAATTTTTACAGATTCAATCACAAGAAACTACGCATACAATGATAATATGGGAATAAAATGGATACGATTTTACCAAATAATGATTTTGTTGGTGTTTTATGGGACAAACTATTTGTTTCGTCCTTTACGAATCATTACTACTGTAAAAAACATACTGAGCAGGAAATATGAATCTCGTTTAGAAATGACTTTTTCGGATTGGCTAAAGACTAACAAGCTGGAAAAGGCAGTTTAATTCTTACTATAATACAAAAAACCATATTTTGTGTCTTATTAATCAATATGAGTTATGAAACCAGCAAATGTAAAGACGGGTAAATGGATAAAGTATAATGTGCTTTTTTTTTCTCGAGCATATATTGGGGGAAAATAATTATCGAAAATTTTTTGCCAAAACAGAGGAACGGCTTTATAATGAAATAGCGGAATATGCGGAAAAAAACAAAGTAGATGTTGATTTTAAAATAATTGAACATTACGATGGCAATTATCCGGAGCCTGTCGCTCATGATTACTACCCCATTGTTTATAGAGGTATTGCAAAAAATTGGGAATGCACAAAAAATTGGGATTTAGACTTTTTTGCTGAAAAGTTCGGAGATGTTGATATTACGCTTATAAATAATGCTGGTTTGGTAAAAGATACCAATCAGGCTTATGATGTAGTAAAATTTAGAGAGTATATTAGTCGACTAAAAGAGGGATCGCAAGAGTATCTAAAATTTTCAAGAATAGTCGAGGAGGAGTCTTCACTGAAAAATGATTTTGACTATAAATGGTTAAGCAAATTCCGAACCCGTTTTGCCCAAAACGATATTTTTTATTTTTTTATGGGAGGTAAGAACACCGTTACTCCAATACATGATGGGTATGCTACTACAGTTTTTGTACAAGTAGAAGGAACAAAACGTTGGATTTTTTACCCAACCAACGAGCGATTGTTTATTGGAGCTCGTCCACGTAGGTATAATTATTTTTATAGCGAAGCAGACCCGCATAACTTAAATGACCCTAAATTTCCACTACTTAAATACGCACATCCTCATGTTGTGGAGCTAAATGCAGGCGATGTTTTATATTTTCCATCTTTTGTATGGCATCAAGTAGAGAACGTTACCGATACAATAGGTGTTGCCTACAAGTTCGCTTCAATTCCATCTGGTTTTACATCATCAAAGATGCTAGCAACTTGTTTCTTTTTGGCAACAAAACCATGGCTGATAGAGACGTTTTTACCATGGCGACCAGATACCTATAATTACAAAAAGAAATCACAAAACATGTAGTCCGTATTGTGTGTTAATACAAAAATATTTTCACTTATATTGAATGAAGGATTTGTTGTATCGACCCTTTGATAGAACAAAGCTAAAGAAATGGTTAAGCAAAAAAGAGGAGATGTTAAGTCGTATATTGGAATATCACTAAGCCTGGTTTTCTTAATAATTACGATAAATAAAAGTGGTATTACTTTAAGCGACATGCATTTAAGTTTAACACAGTGGGCTTACTTCTTATTAGCGATTATTGCCTTTCTTACTTCCTTATGGATACATTCCATAAGAGTCAAATTAATGTGGGTAAAAAGTGTTTCAGAACTGCCAAAAATAAAGTCGTTTTCGAGCTTGATCATCGGTAATTTTTATAATGCTATTCTTCCGGGTAATATAGGCGATGGGATAAGAATGTGGCACTTAGGCCAGCACATGAACGTTCCTTTTTCACGAACAATAGCGGCACTCATCGTTGAAAAGTGGGTAGACGCTCAAGTATTCTTTTTCCTTGTTTTGATAGTGGCCTGTAGTACTCCTTCTTCATCGAATATAGTGCTGTACGCTTTATATGCTACCGCTATCATTATTCTTGTTTTATCGCTCCTACAGGTTGCATTATTTACGAGTAAGCGATTTCAAAAACAAATACTTTCTCTTTTGATGCTCTTTAATAAGGTGGGTATAGTAATAGTAAAACTCTACTTCCGAACAACAATATTGATAAAAGCTATGCGAACAAATAGGTTGCATCGCTTTTATGTAGGATTAGGAATAGTGATGCTGTGCACAAATATGCTTCAGTTTTATTTGTTGCTATTAGCAAGTGCTGTGCCCGCACCAATTGCCGGAATATACAGCTCCTTTGTGCTTGCACTAAGTATGATGATTATTGCCTTTATTCCTTCCGCTCCAAGCAGTGTGGGGGTAATACATTATGGGGTATACACTGTATTGCTTTTTTTAAGCGGCCAATATAATGTTGAGCTGAATCAAGACGCACTAAAAAGCTATGGTCTTTTTGGCATACTTCTTCATCTGTCCTATTTTATACCGGAAGTTTTACTTGGTTTGTTTTATCTGAACAAAGAGCGCAATATTCTATTTCGCTTTTCAAAGCAAGATACTCTCGTTTAAAGCGTTTGTTCAGATGTTGAAGGGTCATTGATAATGTAACTTTCAAAAGAAACGTCTTCCACCACGCGCGTTGCGGGCTTTACTGTTACACCCATTTTACGCATGATGAACTTGTAGATATGATATAAGTTATGCAATGCGTATGCAGAAAATTCAGGGTTTTTTTGCTTGAAGCCTGTTACAACATCAGCCACCATCGCTAAAGGCCTTACTAGAAATTTAGGTATGCGCTGAACATGATTAATGTTCAGTTTTAATTTCCAACTTTCAGGTAAAGCAGGGAGTATTCTGAATATGACCTCATATGCTTTATACTTTTCCATCAAGTCTTTATCTTTTACATTATCTGTATTTCTGAAAAAATAAAAATCTTCTCCTTCGTTTATTTTTGTTACTTGTTCCTGTGTTAAAGTGCCATTTTGTGCAGCCTCTTTCATCATATCTGTGCCCGGTAAAAAGCATGTCCAAAAAGTTTGAATTCGTTTGGGATGATGTGTAGCATAAAGAACTCTTGCTACCTCTTGCGATTCAACAGGTTCGTTGGGTAAACCAAACATGTGATCTACCTTTGCTTTAAGCCCATAACGGTGCATCACTTCCAATGCGCGACTTACATGGTCCGATTTCTCGTAACGCATCAAGTTGTCTTTTTTAAAGTTTTCATCCATGCTCTGAACGCCCATTTGTACCCATTCGCACCCCGACTCTTTCAGCCATTCAGCCACTTCATTATCCATGTATCGAGGATGTGTAAGAATGTTGTAGGGTATATTGATTTCTTGTTTGTATGCATATGCAAAATCTTGCAACCATTTTTTGCTGGTAGCAAATACATCATCTTGAAAGTCAATTTTATGGAGGTGGTATCTGCGTTTCGCAATTTTCAATTCAGCAATCATATGTTCAACACTTCTTAGGCGAACATACTTTCCGCTTTTTTCCTCCGGGAGCTTGGCGAAAAAATTATTAAAACAAAAAGTGCAACGGTATGGGCATCCTCTAGAGGCCATTGTTAAATAAAGGTCGCCAATGCGTACATGTTCTTCCCATAGCGGCTTATCATAGAAAGGGAGGGTATCCAGATCTTGCATAAACCCTTTTTGTATTCCCGTAATAATGCGGCCGTCCTTTGTTTTAAATCGTGTGTTATAAATAGCAGAAGTGAAATCTTCCTTTGTAATGTTTTTCAAAATGGCAGGTAAAGCTTCGTCCCCTTCTCCCACAACAACATAATCTACTTCGGGTTTTGCTAATACAAGTTCGGGAACAGCAGAAGGATGGACTCCCCCAAAAATAGTTTTAATGGTAGGATTTTCTGCTTTTGCTTGTTGGGCTATAGTTAACATCCACTGATAAGTTGATGTTAATGCCGAAAAGCAAAGCACATCAGGTTTTGTATTCTTAATAGTTTCCAGCACATTTTTAGTGTCGTCAAAAAAAGGAGCTATGGCGGGGAATTCTAAATTAAATCGGTCGTGGAAAAGGGAAGCACTAAATGCCAAATTTACCTGATGCCCGTCTCTTTTAGCGATAGCACTTAATTGGCTTACACCTAACTGCTCTGTTCCTAAGGCTACGAATGTTACTTTTAGTTGACGCAAAGTGGAATATTAAAAATTTAGTTACCATTCAAAACTATGGTAAAAAAGAGAATTTGTTTTGTAAAGGTAAGTATAGATACCAAATAAACGAAAATAAAAAGTGAATTCCTTGAAGAATAGGCATCGGAATTTTTTTTAGATACGGTTTGTCATTATAAAAATACTTTAGCGACAATGCTCCAAGGGCTTTTGCACAAATCCAGTGCTTTTGAGATGCATACTCTTCTCGTACGATATCAAAAACGAGTACATAACGATCTTCCTCACTTTCGTTCCATGTATTGTGTCTATGTGCATCCGAGAACATCATTACCTTTCCCTCTTGCCAGCTTTGTTGTTCATCACCTACTTGAACACCACATGTTGGAAGTGGAGCCGGAATTTTTAATCCCAAGTGACAACGAATGGTAGTGTTGGTTTCGCCATTATGTGGGAGAACTCGAGAATGTGGCTTCAAAACGGTAATTCCACCAAAGACACAGTTCGGAATGTTCTGTAGTAGAGCATGTGTTTTTGGAAATCGATGGCAGTTTTTATGTTTCTTCCAACCAAAATTGTAGAAATAAATATTTTTCCATGCATTAGGATCTGAGAGATATGGCGGATTAATGTTTTTGATAGCGTCAATTTCAGCGGTTGTAATTGAACCTAAAATCTCGTCTCGTACAATTTTCCAATTGTTCTCTAATTCAATAATTGCAGGATAATCAGTCGAATTGTAAAAATAGGGATGTGTACCTTCATAACTTTCTTCTTTTAGGAAGAACAATGCTTCTTCAATTTCTACACTATTCTTCATCTTCAAAAATTTACATAGTCTTTACTAAACCTAAATTCTAACGATACCCTTGTTTCGTTGATAGAGAGATTAACTCCATTTCCGTGGACCAAAAAAGGTGAAAACACAATACCCTGACCAGCTGTTAACGATGGCTTGACTATTTCAAATGTATGTTTAAAGGCCACTGCAGCAGGAACATGATATTTTTTATCGCCTTCGCTGTAACCACTTTTGGTTTTATAAACCTCATCGTTTTTAAACAAGTGACTTCCTTTCACAAATTGCAGACCACTGTCTTGATGGAATGCACTTAACGGAATCCAAATATTAATAGTGTCTTTCCAATAATCAATCCATGTATCTCTGTGAAACGGATTATAATCGTGCTTATTTGGCCGAACAATTCTACAGCCAACAAAAACGTCTTCTGTTCCATTATGAACAATTTTCTTTGAGGCTAATCGTGTGTTTAAAATCGTTTCAACTCTTTCTTTAACCACTTCGTAGAGTGAACTTAGTTTTGAAGAAGGAATTCCCCACTTCGAAACTGATTTATGTATTTGATCGTCTAAAACGTAATTATGATATTGTGATAAAGTAAAGTCTTTATCTACCGTTTGATATGCTGACAAGTCCTTAAAAATGATAGCTTCAATAGTTTTATGCAGTGTACGAAACTCATCAACATTCAATAGCGACTGCACGATATAACCTTCCCTGTCAAAATCTGAATTAGGTATGCTGTAGTGATTTGAATTTTGAAAACAATCTTCGCTTAAATCTTGTTCAACAAACCCACTGCCAATACTATTTTTATATTCTTCTTTTGTAAAGTGAAGAACCGTTTCCATACATTATGGTTTTAACAAAATTAAGCGAACCGAGTGTAAATTTATCCTGAGTAAAGTTATATTTTATTATTTTAGTGAGCAAAATAATTACCGTGAACAAAATGCTTTTTTGCTTAACCGTTATAGTGAACATTTGTTACAACAATGTTCTATTTGGGCAACATAGTTTGGGCTTTTTACCTGCCGTTACTTCCGATAGTCATAAAAACTCCGATATAAGTTTCATTTTATCTACCGGTGATGATTCCTGTGCTATAGGGATGAAAGAAGAAGTTCCATATTTAAACTCTATACAAATTGTAGATGCCCATCAATCATGGCCTCCTCGCTGGTACACCACTTGTCCATTATATACCGATGAAATGTTTAACGCAGATAACAAAGCTGATGTTTGGAACTTCTCTTACCTTTTTGATGTAAAAATTGAAGCAGGACAATTTGCTTTTTATAAAATCCTGTCAAAACAACGAAAAGGAGTTGGTCAGTTAATAAAACCTGATTTGGCAGGCTATATACTCTTGAACGAAAAAATGGAAGCAATAGATACTGTAAAAAGTAACATTGCACACAGAAACCTATATTATCATGATTTTCGCGAAAACAGAAATAAGGAGCGAATCGTAGACTTGCGGAAAGATACCTATCTGGATTTACGCGACTATACCGATGAACAAAAAGATAGTGCTATTCATTGCAATATTGATGTCATTCAAATACTGGATAGCAATAACAATGTTAAGTTTACGTGGAACCCTATTTATCACATAAACCCTGAGCTTTTTGAATTCAAAAAAGTAATTCGTGAAAAAGGATATGCAGCCGGCAACTCCGATTTAATTGAATGGACAAGACTTACCTCTGCAACATGGGATTACGATGGCAATATTTTGTACAGTATGAAGAATATTGGGATAGGAAAAATTTCCAGAACTTCCGGAGAGGTGATGTGGCAAATTAATCATAACCAAATACCTTTTGTAAGCGGGAAAGAAAAATTAGAGTGGTACAATCAGCACGATTTTAATTATTTGTACGACACCGATTCCAGTGCATTCTACTCGTTATATTCTAATGGGGAAGAAAATATTGCGACTGCAAAAGGCATTGTTTTTGAACGAAATAAAAAAACAGGAGCTATGCGATTAGTGAATGAAATAAATCCTAGTTGGACTTACCAAGCTAAAGGACAAGGTAATATTGATTTTAAACCTAATGGTGATTATGTATTAGGGTATGGAAACTTTGAAGAGGAAGATGTTCCGCCTACTAAAGTGTGTTATGCTTTTGAGTATGGAAATGTCAAAAAAGGATTAACCGGGGCTTTTCAACTACCCAATTTCAATCGTGTATACAAGGCACACAAACTTGAAGGGTTTCAACGTCCTCCACGGCCAGAAATTAGTTTGCGCAACGGCAAACTTGTTGCAACCGGTGGGTTTACAGAGTTTTCTTGGTATAAACTTTCTGGTGTAAATAATGTAAGAGCAACCTTTGTGGCTACCGGCAACGAAATTCAACCAGTAAAAGGGAATGTGTACTGTGTTGAAGCTAAATATGGCATAGGCTATTCTGTTTCTGAAATCTTTAAGTTTTAATGTTCGTTTAGCCTATCAATAAGTTGTTTAGCAATTATACTTGCTTTTTCATGTTCTCCTTGAGCATTCAAATGGCAATCATCAATCCACAGTTTTGAATCACTTACTGAGTCAAAGTTCAACACAACGCCACCTAAGGTTGTACAAAGTTTGATTCCGATTGCGTTATTTAACGCTGTTGCTTTTTTATATCTTGGATTAGATTTCACTTCTTGAGCTGCATTATTCAATAAGCATGGCAAAAAGTATAGTTTCGATTTTTGTCGAATAATCTCACTGTAAAGTGATTCAGAATTCATGTAGAAAGGGTAGTACTCCATTTCGTTATTAGCCATAATACTATCTATACTTTTTGTTGTCCACTTGCAAAAAGTTTGTGGATATTGATGTGCGAATTGGTCTTGTTGATTTGAAAAGTCACTAAAAAAAAGCCGAATGGTCAAATAGCTAAAAAAGTACGAATGAAGTAAATAGGAGGCTGGTTTTACAAGAGGTTCATGGTGGAAATTGAGTCTTCTATAATGTGTGTAATCGAGTTGATAATTGTCGGAAAAACTACAGGCAACTTGTGCATCGTTAATGCCACTATTCACTATTACTGCATCCGGTTTATAGTAGCGATACTTAAATAAATATTGTTGCAGTTCTTCGGCAGATGTTCCCGCTTCAATGCCGGCATTCAAAACTTCTGCGCCAATATATTTCGTATGTAACAAAGCATCATTAACGATATATTGATCAATTATTTTTTCAAGCTGTGCGGGGTAAGTTTGATAGGGTAAATCAACTCCAAAACCATAAGTGGTAGAACCACCTAAACAGAGGATTCTGAATTTTCCTTGCTTTTCTAATGCTATTCTTTCTCCTCTATATCCATCTTTGTTGTGTTGTGTTACCCCGCACTTTTTATAGCCGGGATAAGGAATATAGCCTAAAAAAGGGGCAGATAGGTAGCGTGGTGACGTTTCTGAATCCATACAGCCCATTAACATTGCTCTGATTTGAAAATAGTTTTTATTCGATAAAAAATCAAAACTCCGACTGTTCATATACATGGCCATGTAGCCTATTAGTTCTATTGATAGTAGAACAAAAATGGCAAGCAACACTCGGAATATGTTATTTCTATAAGCCCTGCTCATATGTCAGGCGTTGATAATGAATACTCAATTTTGTCATCATCATTTTTGTTGTACTCTTCAGAACTATAGCTCACCATTACAGCAAAATCGGATAAGCTCCGAATAGCATGCGAAATTCTTGGGCCTATAAAAACTTTATAAAATAGATTGTCCTCCGATGTTAGTACTTGTGTTATTCGCTCTTTGGTATCGACTTGCTCGCAAATGATTTCTACAGATCCTGAAATTAAACAAAACACTTCTGATGATTGGTTATGGTAATGATTGCCACGTATCACTCCTTTTTTACTAAACGTTAAGAGGTAAATCTGTCCAAATGGTACTCCTTTTTCTTTCAAAAAAGAAGCGGTAACAAATTGAATTAAATCCCCTCTATTGTCATGAAAGGTTTCGCATTTTTCAAAATCAACTTGCATTTTTTTTGTTTTTAAAAACATAGAAAAAAAGATCAATCACACTTGGTACTATCACCGACCATTTCCCTCCAGAGCCTCTGCCAAACTCACGCTCTCGGTGTTCGATGGCAATTTCAGCAACTTTATATCCATTGCGTTTTGTTTCCAAAAAAAACTCTGCATGAATAAAGGAGGAGACAGATTGTAGTTTTACTTGCTCAAATACTGCCGATTTAAAAAACACAATTCCGTTCACATCATCCACCTTATAGCCCGATAAAAAACTTACCAAGCGATTGTAAAAACCGGCATATAAAAGGCGAAGTACGCTATCTTTTCGAATGCTTCTTTTACCTAAAATATAATCAAAGTCGTTTTTAAAGCGAAGAAAAGTGTCCAAATTTTTTGCCGGAAACTGATTGTCTCCCGGAAGAAATAAAACCCATTCCGTTTTGGGCGTGGTGAATACTTCTTTTAGTGTTGGTCCGAAACCTAAATTTCGATTATGCTGAAAAACAGAGATGTTATTATACTTGCCCGATAACGAATTGGCCACCTCGGCAGTACTATCGGTACTCCCGTCATTAATGATTAAAATGTTGAAGGGAATAGCCTGTTTTTCGCATTGAACCCGAACGTCTTCTACCAGTTTTAATAACGATTTTTCATCATTATAAGCCGGAATGCTGATGGTTAACCATGGAGTTCGCGGTTCATTTATTTGGTCTGGTATTGCTAAATAACCTTTTTCTGTTAAAGGGATATCGGCACTTCCGGGAAGCGAACCTTGTTCCATCTTTTTAGCTTGATGGAGTAAGAACCGAATTTCAGGCTCCGTAACACTTGGAACAGGATACACTAACTCATTTACAAGCTGGCCAATAAGTGGCCGTTCACCTATATTATAATAGCGCTGGAAAAAATCATCTGGCATAGCATATTGCTCTACAAGGCCTTTTTCATTTTGATGGAAATAGGAAAGCGCTGCATCTATAGGGGCTACTCCATAGGCAATAACTAATCGCTCTTTATCGGTTTGGTTTGGAGCCGAAGCATGGATTACAGCATGATTTAAAACGAAAGCCTGACCTGCTTTTATAGGCACAGTAATCATGTTATCCCAAATGAACTGCTCATGCCCCCTATAGCGAACAGGAATATGGTTGCTTCTGTAAGTGTCAAAAAACAAATGGCTTCCCGGTAATACTTTTAGTGTGCCATTTTGCTCATTGGCATCTTCCGTTGGTACCCAAATGGTAGCCGAGTAATACTTCAATTCATCTACAACATACCAATCTTGGTGTACCCCAACCTTTCCATCTTCTCCTTTTGCTTTGCTCAAAAAAGTACTGCCTAGTTTTTTGAAATCCTTTAGATTGGAATTAAGTGCCGGCTCCAAAATTTGATCAGTAAAGTCAAAAATTTCTTTTTTTACGGTGTCGTCAGGGTTAAAAGCTACTGAAAAAAAACCTGCAGGTACTTGTTCGTAATGCTTGTAAAAAATGGAAGCAATGTCGGCTGCTGCTGTAGTAGAAATCAAGTCAATAACAACATATCCATCGCGATCGAATTTAGCTTGAATAGCAGCATCTTGAAAAATATGTGGCTTAGTAAAGGACATGTTGTTGAGATAAAGTTCTATCTATAAAAAGTGATTTTAAATATAGTCAGCGAGTTCGGCTTCAGCTCTAATAAAAACAAAAAAACCGAGCACAAACATAAATATCGACACTAGAAACGATGGTAAATACCAAATACTTAAATGCGGGTCGCCTAATACTGCCCATCTAAATCCTTGAATAGCACCTGCCATCGGATTGAAATAAATGAGAAAGGCAAATTGCTTAGGAAGTAAGGTGACCGGGTAAAATACTGGGGTAAGCCAAATCATAAACCCTGCCAAAGTAGGAACGAGCTGGTGTAAATCTCTGTGTTTTATGGTAAGCGCATTTACCCAAATCGAAACAGCTCCTCCAATCACTATGGTAATCAATATAAAAAAAGGGAACAAAATTAACTGAGTGCCAAATGGGAATCGCCAAACAATCATAAACAAAAGCAAAAGCAGAAAGGTAATGCCAAATTCAATTAGCCCAATCAATGATTTTGAAAGAATCAAAATAACTCTCGGGAAGTAATATTTCTTTATTAAACTTTGGCTACTCACAATTACAGAACCTGTATTGTTGACCATGTAACTAAAATTATTCCAAAGGAGGAGACCCGATATAGCAAAAAGCGGATAGGGGTAAGACAATCCTGTGATGTGAATCATGTGATCAAAAACAAACGTAAAAATGCTCAAAATAATTAGCGGTCTAAGGATAATCCAAAATAGGGTTAAACGCGTTTGCACATATTGCGCTCTAAATTCTTGATACGCAAAAATCCAAATTAGATTTCGATACAGCCAAACTTCGTTCAAATATTCCCATACTGGACTGCTTCCGGCTTTTATTATTTTAGTTGGTTTTTTTATGTCAGGTGTTGTCCTCATCATTTCAACGGCCAAGTTATCTTTTTTAAATTTTAGAAAAAAAATATTGTTTTTCTTCTCCAAATCGGTGTAATACCATAAACTGTGCGAAAGAAATAGCTGCCGTCTTTTCGAACGAGTCTTCGAGGAGAAATCTCCTCTAAAAGTAGGAGGGGCTGTTTCCGTTATTTAATTCATGCGCAATTTCTCATCTTCGGAACAACTGCGGTATATTCACTATTCCTCTTTACAGTAAGGAAAGTTTGAGATACATCCCTTTCAAGTAAATGAAATTGTATTGTTTGTAAAACGTTTGCTGTCGCATTTACTGAACAGGTGCATACAAAGTAGTATCCATGTATTAAAAAAGGAGTTTTGTATTTTGATGATAATCAATTATTTATAAGCTGGATTTGATTGACAATTCCTTTGGGCATGACTTTTGTCAGTTTTCCACTTGAATAGCGATATAAATTAATATGGCTATAATTTTTTATTTGATAATGAATTTGCATATCTTGCTCTCTACCAAAACTTTCAAACCATAAGTTTATGAATAAAAATTTTACTAAAACATCACTTCGGTATGCCTTAGTTGTGCTCGGACTTTTCTCCTACACAATTGGAAATGCACAATGTACAACAGGAAGCGCAACCGGTAACGGCTTAGGCTTTAGTACAAGAGCTGTATCTCCAACATGTACTTATCAAAGCATTTCACCGGGTAGTGGTACGGGTGAGGATGTTACGCTCACAGGTTTAACAAGTACTTATTACTATGATTTTCAATATTCTTCCGGTGGACAAAATCCTTCGGGAACAATTGGTATGGGAAGTGGTGTAACAGGAATTACATCGAGAGTTATTGGGGTTGGGAGAAATCCTGCGATTGCTTGTGGTTCATGGGCATCCAATTCAGCTGTACTTCAATATCGGCTTTCTACTCCGAGTACACCTACTGTAGGGGCAGGTGCCAACATTTGCGGTTTAACTTCGGGCTCCTTAGGTGGAAGTGCACCCGTAAATGGAATTGGAACCTGGACAAAAGCAACAGGTCCTGGTACAGCAACATTCAGTAATGCCAATTCAGCATCATCTACTGTAACGGTTAGCGCATATGGCGCATATACATTTACTTGGACCATTAATAACGGTGGATGTACGGCTGCTGCTACTTCTACAACTTATAATTTTTACCAACAACCAACTATATCAACTTCACCAACTTCAGTTTGTGATAATAGCACAGCGGGTTTTGGCGCGAACATTTCTGTAACTTGGAGTACAAGTGCCGGTAGTGTTGTGGCAGGTCCGGCAACCACTACCACATTTACCCCTCCAAACATAGGTGTGCCTACTCAAAATCAAAACGTAACGATTACTGCAACCAATGGAACATGTGTTCAAACCGCGGTTATCAGAGCCGATAATTTGCCTACTATTACCAATCCAACTGCGGTCTGCGACAATAGTACTGCTACAGTTACTCAAAATATTACAGGTGCTACTATTTCAGTGAGTTCTGGATCTTGGGCAAGCAATACGTTCACCCCTCCAAATGTTACAGGAACAACACAAAATCAAAACGTAACTATCACAGCAACCAATGGTGCTTGTGTACCTACAGCATCCATTCGTGTGGATAATAATACAACAGCAACAGCTGGTTTAGATCAAGCGCAATGTAATAATGGTAACTTTACACTTGCTGGAAATGATCCATCATTATCAGTTACCGGTAGTACAGGAACATGGACGTGTCAAGCCAATTGTGCAGGTATTAGTTACGTATCTGCAAGTACATTTAACACCTCAATGAGTTCAGTTCCTGCAAATACAACTACAACTTCTCGTTGGACAGTAGTAAATGGAGTTTGTTCTAATTTTGATGATGTAAATACGCGTAACGATGGTCAACCGGTTATCTCTGGAGCGTCTTCGCTATGTGATGTAGATGGAACGGTAAGCTATACGCAAACTGGAGGTAGTAGTATTGTATGGAGCTACACAGGTTCAGGCGCGTCAATAAATAGCACTACTGGTGATTTAACAGTTACCAATATCGCAACGCCAACACAATCTGTTTCAGGTACTGTTACAGCAACTGGAGGTTCTTGTTCTGCCAATAGAGCAGTTACCATTTATAACAAAACAACATTTACCAATAGTTTCGCTAGTTTATGTGAAGGGCAAAGTGTTACACTAACAGCTGATGTAACAGGAACAACTTTCAGTGGAACGGGTGTTTCTGCAGGTGTTTTCACCGCCCCAACAATTGCGGGAACTTTACAAAGTTTTATTCTAACGGCCACTAACGGTCCTACCTCTTGTCAAGATCAACAAATCATAACTGTTTATAAAGTATCCAACATTACATCTTCTTCCGTTGATATGTGTCAGGGTAACACAAGAGCACTTACCGCAACTCCTGGTCCGGGTGCATTTACTTCTGTGGCATGTCCAAGTTGTGTAGTGGGGACTACATTTACTGCACCTGTTCCGTCTGGAAATTCTCAAGTGATAGATATTGTTTACACTGTTTCTGGAGCGCCTTGTTCTGCAACTCAGAACATTACAGTTTGGCGAACACCTTCCACAGCTACTGTAGGGTCTACTCAAAATGTATGTGGATTAACCAGCTCATCTTTAGGAGGTAATACACCTACATATGGCACTGGTACTTGGAGTCAAGTTTCAGGTCCGGGTACATCAACCTTTAGTGCAAGTGGAAGTGGATCGTCCACTGCTACGGCCACTACATATGGTACATATGTTTATCGTTGGACCATCAGTAACGGACCTTGTACAGCAACAACAGCAGACATTACAGTTGTTTATAATGCACCTGCTGCAGTTCCAACTTCAGGTGGCGATCAAGAGGCGTGTTATCGTCAATCAGTTCCTGATTTAACAGTAACTGTTGGAGGAGGAGAAACGGCAGATTGGTATGATGCTGCTTCAGGCGGAACATTGGTAAAAACCGGTTCGCTTACATTTAATGAGGCAATAGATGGTTCAGGTCCAAATCCAATTCCAGGCACATATACTTATTATGCTGAAGGTAGAAATACAACCACTAACTGTCCAAGTACATCCAGAGTAGCCGTAACGCTTACGATTCGAGCTGTTCCAGTAATTTCGCCAACAGCAACGCCAAATACAGCTTGCTCAGGTGATGCTGTTCTATTAGATGCAAATGCAACTGCCGGTAGCGGTACTATTACTGCTTATGCATGGAGTTCCGGTTTAGGTGCTGTGGCAAGTGGAACTGTCAACCCAACGTCTACTACTACCTACACGGTTACTGTAACCAACAGTTATTCGTGTACTAATGATGCATCTGCTACTGTTACTATTAAAACAGGTGCAGCTTATGTAGTGTTGCCTCCAAGCACAGTTACAACGGCTGTTGAACAATGTTCAGATGGCGGTTGGACATACTATGCAAATGCTTCTACCCCAGACGATTGGATTTTTGCAATCCGTAAGAATGGCAATACATTCACAGCAGAGGTTGACATTACTGTTTTAGGCAGCAGAGCAACAGTTGACAATATTAATACCACTAAAGCGGGTTGGGAGCATGGTTCATATTTGATGACACGTTATTGGAATGCTACAGTACTTACCGGTAGTATATCTACTCCAGTGGACGTGAAGTTTTATTATGATCCTGCAGAAAAAACAGATGCAGAAAGCGCACGTGATGCTGCATGGGCTTCATATACTTCTACAACAAAAACCGCTTTCCGTTGGTTTAAAACGGTAGGCACTTCATTTGGCTCCACGCAGATTAATGCAATTGATGGAAACAGTTTCAATGCATTCTCAAACATAACGCTTACGGAGAGTGCATCAGGCACCGATAATGGTGTTACCTACGCACAATTCAACGGTATTACTTCGTTCTCGGGCGGAACAGGCGGCTATGGATTTTCAGGTGCTCCTGCAGGACTTCCTGTGAAGTTGATAGACTTTACTGCTACAGCAGTAGAGAACAGTTATATTCGTTTGGATTGGTCTACTGCATTAGAAATAAACAATGCCGGCTTTGAGATTGAAAGAAGTACAAATGGAGCCGATTTCGCAAAAATTGGATGGGTGAAAGGAAATGATAATTCTACCTCAACAATTGCCTATTCGTTTGACGATAAAACAGCTCAACCGAATATCCGTTACTACTACCGATTGAAACAAATCGATAATGGTAATGTTGCCTTTGAATACAGCAACATCGTTACTGCAATGTTTATAAGCGAAGGTAAAACGGCCGTTGGCGATTTCGTTCCAAATCCTGCAAAAGATAAAGCAAGTATCGACTTGTTTATCGGAGCCGATCAAACTGTGGTTGTAGATGTGTACGAAATAACCGGAAAATACATCAAGTCGGAGAAGTTGGATATGAAGAAAGGCTTTAATACCTACTTTATCCAAACGGAGGACATGTCTGCAGCAACATATGTAGTTTCATTTAAAATGGATGATCAACGCATCAGCAAACGATTGAATGTGTTGAAATAAATAGATTTTAGAAAGACCTAAAGTAAAGCACTCTCCGTATCAATACAGAGAGTGCTTTTTATTAAATGCCTTTATTGATTTTTACTAAGATTAGGCAGTGGAGCTTAGCTGGGAAGAAAATACTTATTGGGTAAGAGTAAAGCGAAACTGTACGCTTAAAGCACATTAAAGAAAGGTCTAGTTCCTTAAATAGCGTAAGCCATTTTTGAGCGTCCATATAATTGTAAATGGACTTTACATCATATACATTATTGCCTAGGTAATCCATCAACATAAGCTTGGCAAAGTCAAGGCGGTTATCATAAAGGTGGTCTTTAATGATAATATATTCTGTTGAAACGCGCATAGCTTCTCTAAGCAATTCAGAAGGAGTGTTTAAATGATGGAGAACATCACATATCATCGATACGTCAAAAGAGTTGTCGGCATACGGTAATAGATGTCCATCATAGGTATCAATTGCCGGGTTGTTGGTACGGTTAGCAACTTCAATGCCTTTAAAAAAGGTTTTGTTATTGGTTTTTTGTTTGCATAATTCTACCAATTTTCCATCGCCACATCCAATATCTAGAACATTGTTTGCTGGAGGTAAAATAGCAAGTATTTCATCGGATAGTCGATTCATACGTTCATCGTGCAAAATATGCCTGTGAAGAAGCGAATAGAGGTTAGTAAATTGCGTTTTAAAATAAACTGAACACGTTTTATTTTTCAATTGATATTGGGTTTTGTCGATATATTTAGAACATAGAGTATTGCTTTGGATAGTTTACTGTTAACTTTAATGCCTGTGTATAGCTGAAATGCAAAAAATATTCATAAGTAATATCCAAAAAACAAAAACACCTTGCAACCAATTTGATTACAAGGTGTATGTTTGAAAGTTGTGGTGTGGGAGGGAATCGAACCCCCGACACATAGATTTTCAGTCTATTGCTCTACCGACTGAGCTACCGCACCATCGCTTTTGGGACTGCAAATATATGTTTTCCTTTTATTTCTCAAAATCTATTGCAAAATCTTAATTTCATAAGGCTTTTTCTCCTTATTGGGAACCGAGGTAGAACGCATCCATGTGTTCAGCAATTTGATATGTTTATACAGTAGTCCGTTTGCCTCTGCAAAAGTTGCTATATCTGTAATGGAAGAGTCTACAGTTATCGTTTTATAGCTAAAAGGTTGATACAAATCTTTATCTTCTAGCATATATCCAGCTTTCCGCGGATTGGCGAAAATAGCTTTCATCGCCAGCATACGGAAAACATACCGTGAGGTTTCCTGGGTCAGAAATAAGTCGTAATAGTTTTTTACGTGCTGTTTCTGCAATTTAGAATTTATGCCCTCTATTCCCATATTATAGCTGGCTGCAGCCAAAGTCCAACTGCCCAGTTTTTCTTTTGCTTCTTTTAAATAGGCACAAGCCGCTCGTGTTGATTTCTCTATGTTATAGCGTTCATCTACATCTTCATTTATTTCTAAACCATATCTTTTACCTGTTCCGCTTAAAAATTGCCAAAAGCCGGAAGCACCTGCAGGTGAAGTTACATCTCGAAATCCACTTTCTATGAGCGGTAAGTACTTAAAGTCAGATGGCACGCCTTCTTCCAAAAGTATCTTCTCAATTTGATCAAAATACCGATTCGCTAGTTTCATCGATAAAAGGGTGTTGCTCTGCCAATAGGCGTTGATTTGCAATTCCCGGTCTAATCGTTCACGAACTTCAGGATCGTTCAGCGGAACTGCTTCACCGGCAAAACTCATATCGCCTGCAATAGTGAGCGGAAATACCGCTGTAACACTATCAGCCGTTTTTACAAAGCGAATGTTCTTGTTTTCTTCTGCTATCTTCGGGAAAACGTTAATCGGCTTAGGTTTTAGGTTTTCAATCAGATTTGCAGATGCAAATCCAATACCTAAGCAGGAAACAACAATTACGGGAATAACAATGCTCTTCTTCATTATAGCTAAACATAAACAATTTTTCGGCCAAAAAGAGGCTATATGCCATTTTGTGGACGATAAACCAATAACGAAAACCATTGAGATTTATTATTTTCTAGTTTCGTCTTATATTGGCAAACAATTAAATACTGAACTATGGGTCGCGCATTTGAATATCGCAAAGAAAGAAAAATGAAACGTTGGGGTGCAATGGCAAAAGCCTTTACCCGAATTGGGAAAGATATCGCTATTGCTGTTAAAGAAGGCGGACCGAATATCGATACCAACTTTCGTTTGCGCCAAGCAATTCAGAACGCGAAGAGCGCCAATATGCCAAAAGATCGTGTGGAGAATGCAATTAAGAAAGCTTCATCAAAAGATGCTGAAAACTTTGAAGAGGTAACCTACGAAGGTTATGCAGCACACGGTGTGGCTATTGTAGTGGATACTGCAACCAATAATCCTACACGAACAGTAGCGAATGTACGTTCGTATTTCAATAAACTAGGAGGTGCAATGGGTACCAGCGGTTCTGTGGAATATGCCTTTCAGAAGAAAGCGCTCTTTAAATTCAATAAGGCTGCGCACGATATTGAAGAGTTGGAATTCGAGTTGATTGATGCAGGTTTGAGCGAATTACAAGTGGAAGAGGATTTGATTTTGGCCTATGCAGATTTCGTGAATTATGGAAACTTGGCTAAAGCCCTTGAACAGAAAGGGATTGAAATTGTTGAGTCAACCTACGAAAAAATTCCTGATTTCTTCAAAGAAGGACTAACCGATGAGCAAGCTGAAGAAGTAATTAAACTGATTGATAAATTGGAGGAAGACGATGATGTAACGTTCGTGTTCCACAACATGAAGTAATCTTATTTTTTTATTCCGTCAATGGCCTGAAATGATGTGTTGATGCCTTTAATCAACGCTGAACTGAAGCCTTGATGTTCCATTTCGTTTAACCCGGCAATAGTGCAGCCTTGAGGGGTTGTTACTTTATCGATTTCACTCTCCGGATGGGTATGTTCATTTTGCAACATTACTGCCGCACCTTTTAACACTTGTGTAACAATATGTAAAGATGTTTTCGAATCGAATCCGATTTGAATTCCACCTTGCATCATGGCTCGCATAAAGCGCATTACGTATGCGATTCCGCAAGCACCTAGTACTGTAGCGGCATCCATTAATTTCTCTTCGATAAACACTAATTCGCCTAACGAGGAAAAAATAGTATTGGTCAATTGCTTATCCTCTGCAGTTACGTTTTCATTAACGGCTATACATGTCAACGATTCCGATTGCGCAATGGCGGTGTTAGGCATGGCACGGATTATGCGTTTAGCAGAGCCGAAGTAACTGTTGAGTTCGGAAAGGCTTACGCCAGTAATCACTGAAATAATTAAGGCATTGCCCACTTCATTTGCAATTTCTTCAGCAATGGCCTTTACCTGATGCGGCTTCACCGCTAAAAGAATAACATCGCTATTGCGGGCAGCTTCCTTATTGTCTGATAAAACTTTAATGCCTTTGTCTCTCAGATATTTCACCGATTCTGTGTTTCTTCGTGTCACACAAATTTCAGAGAATATATCTTTTGATACTATTCCTTTTGCAATAGATGAACCTAAGTTTCCGGCTCCAATAATGGTTAATTGCATGTTATTTTTTTTGCGCTGTGAGTAAAAAATCTTTTAATACAGAAAATGAATTCGGGATATTCAATTTTTGTTGCGGCTTGTTCAATAAGTCGCTGAGTTGTTTCGGCAGTGGTATACTGACACCTAAAATCAGCTCAACATCAGCTTTGAATTTTGCAGGGTGTGCGGTAGCCATTACAACACAGGTTTCATTGTTTGCTTTTTCTTCTGCTACGCGAATACCTACAGCAGTGTGCGGATCAGCAATGTAATTGTACTTTTCGTAGATTGATTGCATTGTGGCTTTGGTCTCTTCATCAGAAACAGTATAGGCTGAAATTTCGTCTTTTATTTTCGAGACATCGTTTCCGAACAAGTTGTTGATGCGTTCCATATTGCTTGGTGCGCCAACATCCATTGCATTGGAAAGGGTTTGAACAGAAGGGCGAGGCGTATACGTTCCGGTATTGAAATATTCCGGCACTACATCGTTGGCGTTTGTTGCTGCGATGAACCGTGAAATTGGGTAACCAATTCTTTTGGCAAATAAGCCGGCAGAAATATTTCCAAAGTTCCCGCTCGGTACAACAATTGTAGGCTTAATGTTTTTTTCTTTAAACAGTTTATTCGCCACATAACCGTAATAAATCATTTGCGGAATTAATCGCCCAATATTGATGGAATTTGCGGAAGACAGATTTGCTGATGCTTTCAATTCCTGGTCGGCAAATGCAGTTTTCACCAAATGCTGACAATCATCAAAGGTGCCGTCAACGGCAATAGCTGTAATATTTTTGCCGAAAGTGGTGAGTTGTAATTCTTGTAAATCGCTCACCTTTCCTTTTGGGTATAGAATAACTACATCGATATTTTCTTTATCAAAAAATCCATTCGCAACAGCACCACCGGTATCTCCTGAGGTAGCCACAAGAATGGTGAGTTTTCGGCCTTGCTTTTGCAAGATTTTACTCATGACATTAGCCATAAACATGCCGCCAAAATCTTTGAAAGCCAATGTTGGTCCATGAAATAGTTCTGCTATATAAAGTTGTTCGTTCAGTTGTACCAAGGGTACCTCAAAGGCAAACGATTCATGCACTATGGCTTTAATTTCTCCAGCGCTGAAATAGCCGCCAATAAATGGAGTCAGCATGTTTTCGGCTACACTATGTAAGTCGTTTTCCCCCAATTGTTCATACACATTGGTAAACGCTGAAGGCATGTAAAGCCCGCCATCATTAGCAATGCCGTTTAGGATAGCCTCGTCAATATTGACGATGTGATTTGAATTTCGGGTAGAATAGAATTGCATGAAATTAGTTTAATCAACAAATGGAAACACCTTCATTATTAATAGGCGAACAATAAATTTCAAAGGGTTGAGCTTTAGCTTGCATGAATGTTTGCCATGCTTGTTTCACTTGGTTAGCCTTTTCTTCACCGTTACACCAGGCAAAAACAGAAGGTCCTGAGCCCGAAATATTAAATCCAACGGCTCCGTTTTTCATAGCTTCATCTTCCAAAGCATCGAAGTGAGGAATCAATTGTTTTCGGTAAGGTGTAGCAATTTCATCGCCCAAACCAAATTGAATGAGCTTGTTGTTGCTTGTGTTTAAGCCGGTGAGCAAGGCTGCCGTTCTTGCGGTTTGCTGGATCACAACGGCTTTGTCGTATTGCTTCGGCAAAATTGCACGTGCTTCGGCTGTAGATACTTTTACATACTGATATAGCACAACAATAAACGTGTTTTCTGGATAGGCCAATTGTTCAATACAAAGCGGATTCAAGCTTTGAATATACGTGATGCCGCCCAACATACACGGAGCTACATTGTCGCCATGAAAGCCTTTGCTGGCCACATATTCGCCATCTACAGCAAATGGAATAAGTTCTTTTTTCGATAATGGATTTCCGAGTAATGCATTCACCGCAAATACACCGGCAACGGCACTTGAGGCGCTAGAGCCTAAGCCACTATTGAAAGCGATATGTTTTTTCAATATTACATCAAACCCTTTGTTACTGTCTAAATGTTTGAGTAACGAAACTATAGCTACAGTACAAGTGTTTTCTGCTGTTTCTCTTGGAAGTAAACCACCATCGCCAATAATTTCTTGCAAAATCACTTGATTATCGGAGCGCTCTGTAACCGTTACCTCATCAGCAGTTTGATGAATCGCTAAGCCCATCAGGTCGAATCCGCTGCCTAAATTAGCTACCGTAGCAGGCGCTTTTACAGTAATTGATTGCATTATACTAAGTAGTTTGATACTGTAATAATATCGGCTAAAACTCCTGCTGCTGTTACTTCTGCCCCTGCTCCAGGACCTTTGATCACAAGTGGTCTTTCTTTATATCGCTCCGTTGTAAACGAAACAATATTATCGCTGCCCGATAAATTATAGAACGGGTGAGAAGCATCAACGGCTAATAACTTAATAGCGCCTTTCCCGTTTTCGTATACCCCTACCATTCGCAATACTTTGTCTGCTTTTTCAGCTTTCGAAACCATGTCGGCAAAATGGGTATCAAACGTTTTCAATACTTTGAAAAAGTCGTCTACTGATTTTGCTTTCACACAAGGTGTCGGTAAAATAGATTCGATGGTGATGTTCTTTAACTCTGTATTGGCACCACATTCCCGGGCAAGTATCAATAGTTTTCTCGCAAAATCTTTGCCACTTAAATCGTCACGCGGATCAGGTTCAGTGTACCCTTTTTCTTTTGCCATTTTCACGATATCGCTGAATGGTGTTTTCGAATTAAACGAGTTGAAAATAAACGACAAGGTTCCCGAAAGTATAGCTTCTATCTTAATGATTTTATCGCCACTCACTAACAAATTGTTGAGCGTGTTAATCACCGGCAAACCCGCACCCACGTTGGTTTCATAAAGAAATTTCACATTGTGTTTCGTAGCTGTTTGTTTCAATAAGTTATAATAAGCTTGAGTAGATGAATTAGCGGTTTTGTTGGGTGTTACAATACTGATACTATTCGCTAAAATAGTAGCGTAATGTTTCGACCAAGTGTCGTTTCCGGTGCAGTCCACAAACACGCTGTTGGAGAGCGACATGGCAAACATTTTTTCTGCAAACTTTTGCTCATTTAGCTTTTCACCTTGCTCGCTCAAAATCTTCTTAGCGTTTTGAACGCTTATTTTTTTGTCGGAGACCAACATGCTCTTACTGTCTGCAAAACCCGCAATGTTCAATGCAATGCCGTGTTGTTTTTTCAAGAAATCATTGCTGGCGTTCATTTGCTCAATCAGTTTTGAACCAATTAAACCAACACCGGCAACAAACACGTTCACTGTTTTGTATTGCGATAAGAAAAATGCATCATGCACAGAATTCAATGCCTTAGCTAATTGTGGTTGTTTTACCACTACTGAAATGTTCAACTCTGATGAGCCTTGTGCTGCAGCAATTACGCTCACACCATTCTTGCCAAGCGTTTGGAATAAACGTCCGGAAACACCTGCAGTATTTTTCATATTCTCGCCAATTACCGCCAGAATCGACAAATCGGTTTGGATAGCCACCGGTTCAATGAGTTTTGTTTTGATTTCTAATGCAAAAGCATTTTCAATAGCTTGTTTAGAACGAAGGGAATCGTTTGGTTTTACTGCAAATGAAATATTGTGCTCCGAAGAGGCTTGCGTGATAAGAATGACATTCACTTTCTCAATCGCTAAAGCCGAAAATAGGCGTGCTGAAATACCTGCAACACCTACCATTCCAGAGCCTTGCAGTGTCAACAAATGTACTTGCTCAATGGATGTAATTCCTTTTACAGTATGGTCGCTTTTTGCCGCTTTTTTCGAAATAAAGGTACCGGCTTGTTCAGGGTGAAACGAGTTTTTAATCCGTAATGGAATATTTTTCTCTAGTGCAGGTACAATCGTTGGCGGGTGAATCACCTTTGCGCCAAAGTAGCACATTTCCATCGCCTCGTTGTAGGTCATACTATCGAGGGTGATGGCATTTTTCACTTTGTTCGGATCGGCACTCATTACGCCATTTACATCCGTCCAAATTTGAATTTCATCAGCTCCAATAGCCGCTCCTACAATAGCTGCGGTATAATCACTTCCACCACGACCTAATGTAGTGGTAATGCCTTGTTTGTCGGATGCAATGAAGCCGGTAGTCACAACCACTGCACCTTGTTTGCTGTAATACTCGCGAATGGCTTTGTTTGTAGCCGGGAAATCAACCTTCGCTTCACTGAAAGATGAGTCTGTCTTGATGATTTGACGGGCATCACAGAATGTAGCGCTGATTTTACTTGTGTTGAAATATTCGTTGACAATAGTGCAGGAAAGTCGCTCGCCAAAGCTGGTCACTAAATCGCGGGAACGCAGCGAAAATTCATTGATGAGGAAAATGCCTTCATAGATTTTCTCTAATTCAGCAAGCATATCATCCACTTTTTTGCTGATGCTTTTGCTTTGTTTGAAGAGTTCGCGGATAGCTTCGTTGTGCTTGGCTTTGATATCTGATACTGTTTTTTTGTATGATGGATTGTGTACAGAGGCCTCTTCTCCGGCTTTAATCAGCAAGTCGGTTACTTTCGACATGGCTGAACATACTATAATTACTTGCTTGTAGCTTTTTGTATAAGGTTTGATAATCTCAGGCAATGCCTTGATACGCGCTGCGGAACCCACAGAGGTGCCGCCAAATTTTAAAACGATTGTGCTATTCATGTCCGAAAAATAAATAATTTACAAAGAGTATTTATAGGGAATCACTATTTTAAATAAAAATGACAAAGTATTCTTTTCGGTTTTTGATTGTACTTATAGCGACACTAACGCTACAATCGTGCGGATATTATTTCAGCAACACTTGGAAAGTTCGACCCGACAAGCATTATAGGTCGGATGGAGTAGTGAGTAAAGAGAGACAGATACCCGATTATTCGAATCATTTTATCATTAATCATTGGGCGAATCAACCCATTCCTGATTGGCATTCCGAAGGGAAAGTTTCTGCTCCTCGTGTGATGATGGCCAAATTGATGAAGGGGAATGCGAATAATGAAGTGAATGAATATTTATTGGGTAAAACACCATGGGGCAAAAATGGAACGGATTGGGCTTTGAATAAGCATGGCGATTACGATTTTTCGGAAGTTCCTTTGCAATGGATCCTGCAGCTGTATGGCAATAACAGAGACAAGTTAACTGCTCCGGCTTACGACAATTTATTAAATCATTTATTGACCCATTCCGGAAACAAGCCTCATCAAGTAACCCCAGGCAGTTTAGGCATGATGCGCGAAACGGAAAATCATATTTTGATGGGTGAAACCTCGCGTTACCTGAAAAATCAATGGTTACACGAACATGGCGACACTTCTTGGCTATACGATAACGAGCGAAACGGTCTGAATGCTTGGTGGATGGCTTTGTTGAATCAGAAATTAGAAAAAGGGTTCTTTGAGTTTAATGCCGATCCATATTCAGGTTATTCTATAACGGCTTTACTTACGTTTCATACTTTTTGTCATGCTGCACAAGTGAAAGCCAAATGTACTGCTGTGTTGGATGAAGTGATGTTGAAATATGCCTATGGAAGCTTGGAACTCAAACGCTATCCGCCTTACAGAAGACGCTATGAACGTGTGAAAAGGCGAACATTTACATCAGATCCTATTACAGATATTGCAGTGATGTTGCTGTCGAAAGAAAAGCAAATAGATGCATCAATGCTACCTACTAGACATCATTATCATCATTGTTTAATTGCTTTGTTGAGTGATTATCGCATTCCGGATACAACAGCTAGTTTGATGTTGCATAAAAATGAAAATTATATGGTGCAATACGGACATGGAAAACGTGCACCCGGAGAGGTGTATAGCGGTGGCAAAAAATTCTTGATTGGAGCCGGTGGGTCTATGTACACTATGCTTTCGCAACAGGCGCCACGACCGATTACCTTGTTTTTAAACCATGGCGTACGACATATCGACAGTTGTTTTCATATCGATGGAAAAGGGAAACGTCCGAATTGGAAGATGACGGGGGTGTATCGTAATTTTGGTGTTGCAGGACATGCCGTTTCAATTCCAGAACAATATTCAGCAAAAGATAGTAGCGGACATTGGAAAATTTTTGAACCCTATACTTCGGATTCATCCTTTCATGTAGTGGTATATTCAACCACGAAAGCCGGATTAATCTATGTAATAGATAATGATAATCTTTCTGCACAAATGCGCTTACAGCAAACCATTGAGCAAAACAAAAGGCAAAAGCAAAGCAAAACGTTTGTTTATACTAACGGAGACGTTTTGAATTATAATTTGTGTGCTCCCAAAACCAAATGGATTATACAATCAGTGAATGGTAAAAAAATGGATAGATGTTTTGTGAAATGGTCGGCAAGAGTGAAACAAATGTAAATCTACTACTATGAGCAGAATCGATTTTTGGAAAGAAGTATGTAAGTTTTTATCCGGTGCATTTTTTGTAACAGCCGGTGCCAGTTGGTATTTCGCTTGGTATAATGTAACGGTTCCATTTCTGAACACAGCTATGTCGCCAAGTTTTTTATACATCAGAGGGGGAATGCATTTTGTGTTCTTCTTGGTGTCGTTTTACATTGGTTTTTTATGGAAAAAGAAAAATGGATAATGTGATTTCTAATTCAGCGATGAATAATTTGGATTTTTCCCGAATTAATCGTTTTCTTTCCTCTTCAAAACAAAGCCGTGGATACCTTTAGAAGCTACATCAGTTTTTTAGCACTCCTTTTAATCAAAGGGGTTTCGCGCCTATTGTTTCGATTTGAAATTGGTTGGCCGAACGGAGATAAAGATGTGAACTGGAAAGAAATTCGTTTGATTGTTTTGCTGAACCACACCTCCTTGCTTGAACCTTTATACTTAGGTTTTTTACCGATAAAATTCTTGAGAAAATTATCGCGAAGAATGGTGGCACCCGGTGCCGATAAAACCCTCGACCGTCCGTTTGTAGGGGCATTGTATAAGTTATTCAGTCCGGGTATGGTAGCTATAACGCGCAAGCGGGACGACAGTTGGCAACAATTTATGGATTCAATTTATGAAGATTCGGTAATTGCCATAATTCCTGAGGGCCGAATGAAACGTGCGAATGGCTTAGATGTGAACGGACAAAAGATGACCGTTCGTGGTGGTATTGCAGATGTGTTGCAAGGCTTGCATCACGGACAAATGGTGCTGGCATACAGTGGTGGATTGCATCATATTCATGTTCCCGGAGAGAAAGCGTATCACATTTTCAAAACCGTGAAAATGAATTTAGAGACCTTTGATATTGAAGCCTACAAAGCTTCTTTCAACGAAACCGTTGGCAGCGAAGCTTGGCGTAAAAACGTAATTGATGATTTGCAATTACGATTGGAAACGAAGATTCCGGAGCTATGATATTCATAAAGTTTCTTCTTCTATTTGATTTATAGAATTTAGTACTTTTAGTGAAACTACCCATATTACAACTATGCACCAAATCCCAAACCAAAAAATTAAACAAGCCTACTTTTTGTTTTTCCTTACCCTCATGGGTGCATTGCTGTTTTATTGGATGAAGGATTTTATCAGCTCGTTTTTAGGTGCGCTTACCATGTATATTTTACTGCGTAAGCCCATGCTGTTTCTACAAGAACAAAAGCGCTGGAATAAAACATTGGTGGTTATTCTGTTGATGTTGGCATCTATACTGTTGTTGATTTTACCTGTTGGACTTACCACAATGATGCTGTCTTCCAAAGTGGGTTATTTGGTAGAACACTATAAAGAATTTCTAACTATTCTACAGCAATATAGTGCTGAGATAAGTCAACGTTTTGGAATAGATATATTGTCGAACGATACCATTCAAAAACTTACAGAAACCGGTGCACGAATTATTCCAACCATTTTATCAGGCGCATTGAATTCGGTAACACAAGTGGCTGTTCTTTATTTTGTGTTGTATTTTATGTTGATGGAAGGCAAGGTGATGGAGAAAATAGTGATGGAGAATTCTCCTTTTCATAACGACAATACGCTTCTTCTTGCCAAAGAGCTAAATACACAAACAGTTTCTAATGCAGTAGGTATTCCTGTGTTGGCTACACTACAAGCCATTTTTGCGTGTATCGGCTATTTGATTTTTGGGATGGATCAAGTTTTGTTTTGGGCGGTGATCACCGGGTTGTTTTCGATTTTGCCATTGGTAGGAACACTTATTATATGGGTGCCGTTGAGTGTGTATTTATATTTCAATGGTTTGCATTGGCAGGGTATTGGTCTTTTTCTGTATGGGGCATTTGTAATCACGAATGTCGATAATGTATTTCGTTTTATGGTACAGAAGAAATTAGGAGATACTCATCCACTTATTACTTTTTTTGGAGTGATAGTAGGGCTGGATCTGTTTGGCTTTATCGGAATTATTTTCGGTCCGCTTTTAATTTCATACTTTTTGATTCTATTGGAGATTTATAAAAAAGAGTATGCCGGTAAAGAAAATTGGGTAAAATAGATTCAAGAAAGTTGGCGACTTGTGTATCACAAAAAGCCCAATAGCTTTGCCTAAATTTCCCTACTATTACGTACCAACACTAACAATATGAGATTTTTACGCTTTATAATATCTGTTTACTTGTTGGCTTTCTTGTTTATCCTCTATTACAAATTCAGGTATTGGTTCTACTATAAAATTATCATCTATCATTTGATGGTAATCTCATCGGGGATGTTTGTTTTATTGGTGCTCGGTTTGGCAACCACTTATCTTTCTTCCAACCAACTTAAAGCTGTTTTAAATACACTCTATGCTTTACTTTGGTCGTTTTTCGTTTTCTTCTTGAGTATCTTTTATTGCATAGTGCTAATGGGAAAGAAACAAGGTGTGGGAGTCTTGCCTTTTAAAGTATTGTATAGCCATTTAAAAAGCTTTAATGCTGTTTTAGCACTCGCAGGCATTCATCAAAATGTTGCTTGGGTTGTAGGTATTTGCTTATTAATACTTATGCTGGTATTGGCCCGCTTTATCTATACCCTATTGCCACACAGCAATGCTGCACTGAAAGAATATATACGAAAATCAATAAGCATATATCGCGAAACAGATAAAGAAAGTAAAAGAACAGACCTCCTATTGTTTGCTGTTTTTTTAGTAGCGCTCGTTGTGATGTATATCCGGGCAACACCATTACAGCGCTTGCAAGGGGCCCACGAACCCATTGCAACAATGATATTTGGCGAAACACAATACATGGGCATGTTTCACTTTGCCAATTATAAAGAGCCTGCTTCTGTTCGAGCGAATTACCCCAAACAGGTACAGTTCAACAAAAAGAATGTTATTCTGATTATTGTGGATGCCTTGCGGGCAGACGAGTTGAGTCTATATGGTTATTCTCGTAATACCTCTCCGTTTTTGCAGCAACTCTACGATGAAAAGAAATTACAAAAGATAGATTATGCCTTTTCTACCTCTTCTGCTTCGTTTCCAGGTATATTGAGTATTCTGCGTGGAAAGCCTGCTTACAATTTAGCCTATCACAATTATTCGCTTTCCGAAGTGCTGAAAGATCAGGGCTATCAAGTCAACTACATTCTTTCTGGAGATCATGCCAATTGGTACGACATGCAGTATTTTTATGGAAAGGATATCGATTTGTATTTCGATGGAAGATATTCTGATCGCTATGTGTGCGATGATAACTTGTTATTCGAAGGATTGAGTAAAGTGGAACCATTTAAAGACAAACCTGCATTTTTCTATTTGCATTTAATGTCGGTGCATTATGCCGGAACAAAGCATCCTGAATTTGTTCGGTGGACGCCAGCCTCTGTTGAATGGGAGCCTGTCCCATATCGCAACAACTACGACAATGGTGTTCTTGCAGCTGATCATACATTAGAAAAGGTGTTTATGGAGTTGAAGGCAAAAGGATATTTAAATAATAGTATTGTTGTGATAACGGCCGATCATGGAGAATCTCTTGGGGAGCGGGGTGTATATGGGCATATACAAAATGTATATAATGAGGAAATTCATATTCCGATTTTAATTTACGACATCGATACTTCTGTACATTATGACAAGCGCGACTACGCAGAACAGCCTGACATTGCGCCCACAATTGTTGATCGCTTAGGGTTGCCGATACCAAGTACCTGGGAGGGAACATCATTGCTACGTGATTCGTTTCCGGAATTTACGTTTCATTCAGTAAGTAATGATTATGCAATGATACACCGTAATGGCGATAAGCTTTTTACCTATTACTTTAATGCGGTGAGTAGAAAAGAAGAGTTGTTTGACATACGGAAAGATGTACACGAACAACACAATTTATTTGCGGAAACAGATGCGGATTATGTAGCGTTATTACGAAAGGAAATGAAGGAATATTTAGCCTTGCATCGAAACTATTGAGTGGCGTAATGGCCTACCTCGGGCTCTTTCATTACTCTATCCATCCACCAGAAAACCATCCATAAAATAGCACCATAAGTTAAGACTAAGAATACGTACCGATGATAAACTTGATATGTGGTTTCTGATAATTGAGTCATCAATATGGAGAGGGAAACCAACCGAAAAAGATTAAGTAGAAAAATAACGAAAATGCCTAAGGGAATAAACCAAGCCTTATCTTTTGCTTTGCCCTTAAACAACAACATCGAAAATCCGAAAACAAACATTGCCGGTATCGCTAAACAATGTTCTGCAACCCAAGTATAATGTTGTGGAGTAATGTTTATAGTAGTTCCATCGGCATAGGAGGGAAACCCTAACAGCCTCAGTATGCGGCAAGTGAGGTTGGCATAAAGTCCGCTATAGTCTTCCAGTTTGGCTTGCCATGCATACATGCTTTCAGGGGTTCTCCAGAGGTAGGCATGTAGCGCCTTCCAACAGCCATATACGAAAATCACCTTTAAAAAAAAAGACACTTCCTCAAAGGAAAACAGATGTTTTCTTGCAGTCATAAAACGGGAAAAATAAGAGGACGAGTAAGTGTTAAACTTCTTTTTGCGCAGTCACTTTTTTGTGATTATCTCTTAGTTTCTTCACACCATAACCTGCAATACCACCAACTAAAAGGGTAATGCCTCCATCGATAGGAGCTCCACCACCGCCACTAGTTGAAGAACCACCGCCAGATAAAGAAGATTGAGCAATTGCTAAAGCAGAAAGGCCAAACGATAAAAGTACCGATAAGGTGTATTTTAAGTTTTTCATATTATTTAAACTGTTGAATGTATACAATAAATTAAATATATCTTTTTTATCTAAAAAACTAAAAGACAAGAATATGATTCAGAATGTAAGCAAAGGCTGGGATAATTATTCCCCAATTTTTGTTACCGGAACTTCCGAAACACCGCTTCCCCAGTTTCTATTAGGTTCGTTTCCCATCTTAAATTCAATTACTCCTCCATTATTGATATCGCTATATTCTAGGTAACTTTTATTATAGGGCTTCCCATTCAATTGGGCCGATTGGATATAAGCTCCACTACCATTGGTTTTCACAGTGAACTGTTTCTGGTTTTCCAATCGAATAGTTGCAGTCGAAAAAATCGGAGAACCAATGGCATATTGACTTCCACCCGGACAAACGGCATAAAACCCCAATGCGCTCATCACATACCAAGCGCTCATTTGTCCGCAATCTTCGTTTCCGGCTAAACCATCCGGTGCTGCATGATACATTTCATTCATAATTCTACGCGTCATGGCTTGTGTTTTCCAGGGTTGACCTGCATAGTTATATTCATAGGCAATTTGGTGACTAGGTTCGTTACCATGCACATATTGTCCAATCATGCCGGTGATATCGGGAGGTGAATGTCCGGTAAGTTTCGATGATGTAGTAAATAGGGAATCTAAAAATGCTGCCAGTTTTTCTTTACCTCCTAACAAGTTCATTTGGCCGCTCAAATCGTGCGGCACATAAAATGAATATTGCCAAGCATTGCCTTCAGTGTAATTGTGATCTACGCGGTAGGGGTCGAAAGGCGACATAAATACATCTTGCTTCGGGCGCATAAACCCTGTGGAAGGGTCGAACAGGTTTTTATAATTCAAGGCTCGTTTAGTGAAGTAAAGATAGTCTTCTGTTTTGCCCATTTGTTTTGCCACCATGGCTATACACCAATCGTCATAAGCATATTCTAATGTGCGCGAAACGTTCTGCCCTTCACCCATAAACTTGATATATCCATTTTCTTTATAACTACGCAAACCGTTTCGGTCTTCCATGGCACTATTTTTCATGGCCGCGTATGCCTTTTCCTGATTGAAGTTTTTTACGTCTTTCATGAAGGCCTCCGCAATTACAGGAATGGCATGGTAGCCTATCATACAGTCGGTTTCACAACTCGAAAGCTCCCAAACCGGTAACCGGCCACCTTCTTCATATTGCTTTATAAACGTGTTAATGAAATCTGAGGTTCGTTCTTTATCAATTAGCGTTAGTAATGGATGTAAAGCTCTATACGTATCCCACAACGAAAACACGGTATAGTAATTAAACGAAGGTGTTTGATGTATCTGAAAATCACGTCCACGGTAACTTCCATCTACATCCATGTACATATTGGGAGAAATCATACAGTGGTATAATGCTGTATAAAATTTCTGTTTCGACTCTTCGTCAGTAGATTCAACATTAATTTTATTGAGTTCATTATTCCAAAGAAAAGCAGCATTGTTTTTTACTTTTTCAAAATCGAATTCAGGTTGTTCCTCTGCCAGGTTTTTTCTTGCATTTTCAATACTCACTGCCGATATACCAACCCGCGCATAAATCACTTCTTCTTCTTCGGTATTGAAACTTACAAAAGCTTTGAGTAAACTGCCTGTATCGTGTTTCAAACTTTCATTGATCACATTCGCTTTTACAATCCCCGATTTTGTAAAAGGTTTCGAAAACTGAATTACATAAAAGAGCATTTGATTATTCGCCCATGCTGCACTAACTCGTTTACCGGTAATTTCGGTATTGCCCACAAAATTGATTTCGCCTTGTTTAACTCTATCCCGATGGGTAAGATCAAGAATAATGTTGGCAGATGTTGATTTTGGAAAGGTGTATTTATGCAATCCAGAGCGTGTAGTAGCAGTAAGTTCTACTTTAACTTTTGGCTTTTCCAAAAAAACAGTGTAATAGCCTGCACTTGCCTTTTCGTTTTCTTTTTTGAAGGCTGAGGCGTATTGCTTGTTCCCGAATTTGGGCTTACCCACCGTTGGCATTAACAAAATATCGCCATAGTCGCTACAACCTGTTCCACTTAAATGGGTATGGGAGAATCCGTAAATCACATTGTCCGAATAATGATATCCCGAACAGCCATCCCAGCCTTTTAATCGTGTATCCGGACTCAACTGTACCATACCAAAAGGAACGGTTGGCCCGGGGAAAGTATGACCATGTCCGCCAGTTCCAATGAATGGATTGACATACTTTGCATAATCATTTTGCCCGAAGCACAACGCAGTAAAAAATAAACAAATACCGAAAAGGAAATGATGTTTCATAACAATGATTGTGTTTGCAAATATGGGAGCGTACAACCGAACTTACAATTTTTATTGAAAACAAATGGACGTTAACCAATTTGTCGTCTAACAAAGGATACCAGTACGTATTATTATTTATATTGAATTCAAAACCAACTATTACCATGCGTAAGTCAACTAAGCAACATTCTCTGTTTATGTTTTTGCTCCTCTCTATGTTTGCAAATTCTTCTTTTGCAAACGATCCGGTATACGAACAGCGCAGAACAGATTATATCAATCATTCGCTAGCTAACTTTTCACGCCATACTATAACTATTCAAGCCTATATGGGCGTTCCAGTAGATTCCGCAACGTTGCATCAAATGGTTGGAAATATTGCCCAAAAGTCAACGGCTGATTTCGATATCGTGCAGCTTGTGCGCATTCTGTGCTTGAGTTCAGGACAATACGATAGCATCATTTTACCGGCATTGGACTCTATACCCTTTTGGCTAACAAAAGGAGATACTTTGCGTGGCTATTGGTCGGAAAACCATATGATCCAATGGATGTCATCCAATTGGTTATTGCACGAACGTTTTGGAAAATCCGTTGACGCAAATCTCGATAACCGCTTACGTCACTATCTACGACTCAAAGTAAAATACGGATTTTATGAGTTTTTTAGTACAACATATGCACCCTACAGCCTAAGTGGGTTATTGAATTTGGCTGATTTTGCCCAAGATGTGGAGATAAAAACATTAGCAACATTGGCATCTCAGCGCTTGTTAAAGGAGCTTTTAATGATTACCAACGATCAAGGGGTGTTGTTTCCAACAGCCGGACGAAACTATTTCGGAAAATATGATGGAGCATACGATCAAAATCACAACAACCTTATTTATTTGTTAACCGGTTTTGGAGATGCACCAACTTCTGCTTCTCACGCTGGTGGCTTTTTAGCATCATCATCATTACCCGTTGATTCTATCACTGCTTCTTGGACTTCATCGTTAGATATCACTTATCCTATCGGCCATACCTTAGATACCAGTTTAATTTTGAATAGCGGACAGTCTCAACTCGATAGAACTATGTTCCAATGGAGCTTTGGCGGTTATTTTGATCCACGCTTTGCAGGCACAACCGGTCAGCTACTCATCGATTCTAACTTGTGGAAACATGTCGATTTTGAGCCCTTTGTTTCTTTTTCGTTATTCGACTCCTCTACAATTGTTGCTTTAGCGCAACAGCTAACAGTAGCATCTAAAAGTACAGTAATTTGTAAGCAGGATGCAAAAATTTTTAAACATAAATCGATTACACTCTCCTCGGTTAAAGATTTCTGGAAAGGGAAATTAGGTTATCAGCAATTCCCTTGCGTTGCAAATCTCGGGACCACTGCTGTATACACTGCCAGTGGTCAGGTGAAGCAAGATTGGGATACGCGTTCTTCTTCAAACTTAAACGATAATCTGCCTTATGTTGGACAAGAACACAATGTGGCTTTACTTATGTATCGTCCTGAATTTAAATCTCCCATCCTTCCTTCCAAAAACCCGGAGGTAGCATTACATTTTAATACAGCCGATTTTGATGAAGTTAAACAAGACAGTATGTGGTTGTTAGGTCGCCAAGCCAATCAGTATGTGGCTGTTCGTAGACATTGTTTAGATAGCATTAATAATGTTGCAGCATGTTATATGGATAAAGGTCAGACATGGGTGATTATTGTGGGTGACTCGGCTATGTATGGCACATTTACGCAGTTTCAAGCCAAAGTGGATCAAGCAACATATCAAGAACGTTGGTATTTGGATACTGTGGCTCAACCGAATCAATTTGTGTATTATTCGAAAATCAATTTCGATACTACCACCATTGAATATGCATGGGGAGTGGATAGCGTTACAACAACAGGGGTAAATGAAATTGCCGCGAATGATGCATTGAAAATCTATCCGAATCCTTCATCCGATAAATTGAATATTGACCTTTCTGCTATCCAAAATCAACAAGCAAGTATCCAAGTGACCAATATGTTTGGTCAAGTCATCTATTCAGAAAAAAGGATGTCGAATTCGTCCAATAACAAAACAATATACGTTTCAGATTGGCCAAGTGGAACTTACACCATTGCTGTAGAAACCGCTGAAAATAAGTATGTTAAACAGTTTTTGAAAAATGAATAGTGTATTTTATTCCTTATATTCAATAAACCAAAACGTATAACTATGCATTACTTATGGACAGCAATTGTTGGCTTAATAGCCGGAGGATTAGGGAAAATGTTATTGCCGGGTAAAGATCCCGGAGGTATACTAGTTACCATGCTTATTGGAATAGGAGGATCCTTTTTAGGTGATTATGTTTCGGGGTTACTAGGCATAACCCTATTTAATGGACTTATTGGAGCCGTTCTTGGCTCTATTATAATTCTATTGTTGTGGCGTTTTATCAGTTCAAAGCTATAGGCTAAAAGGTACTTAATCGCTCAAAATTTCTCAACCAATTCTGCAAAGAATTGGTTTTTTTGTGTTCAAATTCTTTCCAACGATACCATTATTACACCCAATGTAATCACAAAAACACCCGCAATACGCATGGGTGTTACATGTTCGTTGAAGTAGAAATAGGAAACCAAAAACAAACCAACAATGGTTACCGAAAAGAAAATGGCACTCGCCACTTGCAGAGGAATGCTTTTTAAACTTTCGGTGAATAAAACAGAATTGATTAAACCAAACACTAAGCCAATAGCAAGGAACCCCCATTTTTTTACTGGATCTTTATCGTAAATGGCAGAGAAGTTGAATCCTACATTGGTTAATATATTGGCAATAATGGCTGCATAAAGCAAAACGTATTTCATGTTCCGAAATTTTGGTTACACTAAGGTTAACCAATTATCTTCAGAAAAATAAATGAACACAAATAAATCAATGCAATAGGCCGTCCTATTGTTCCGACTCCTGGCTCAATGTGCGTTGGATAAAATTGTCAATAATCTCGGAAGTGCGTTCCGGATTTACCATGTGGTATAAGTGCTCTCTAAACAAATCGTGTTCTTGTTCGTTCGTCACATCAACAATCTCGATGTTTTTTCCTTGATACATACGCGGAACAAAACGAGCTACACCATCGCGTTCGCTTTTCAAGATCAACACCGGAATATTGCGTTTCGGTATGTTTAATAATCCAATTTGTTTATCGAAAACAATACTTTGCTCTAGAGCCGAATGTGTTTGAATGGCGAAAACCTTAGCCGGTAGTCGATTCAGCGCACGCTCAATGGGAATACGATTCAAATGCGGTAACGAATCCATATTAGTCATCAAATACAAAATACGTTCTTTCGCTGCTCCCCAAATCCTATCCCGCATTGAACTTTCTTTGCTGATGAGCCAATCAGAAAGATTAATTCCTCTTCTTCTAACACCCGATTTAGTGTCGAGTGGAATCATCCTACGCAGTGTAACAATAAGCGTTTTTGCAGCTATGCCTTTAGCGAAAGATAGTGCAGGCAAAATTACATTATCCAAAAAGCCTAATATGGCGTGCTTAGATTCTTCACCAAAAAATGGATTTGCGCCAATTCTACCTTTCAAATATTTTTTAACCGCAGGGTACTTATCCAGTTCGCGGTCAATCATCATAAAATAAATGTTGCCCATCGAATGGTCGAAAATATACACAGGGTGGCCATTCGAGCCGAAATGGTCTACCACTGCATTGATGTTTCTGGCAATATGATGTGAATATTCTGAAGGAGGTAAGTCGTTTGGAATAGAACCGTAGTGCATAGCCGCAGCAATATATTGGTGCGATGGTATAGTAGCCAATAGGCCGTCAAACGAATTCAATCCCAAAAAGCCATGAATCAGAATAATTACCGGCAATTTTTCTTTTGCATTCTCATTATAAGGATTGGCCGTGTCTACCCGAATTACAGAGTTTCCGTAAGGTGTTTCGCGTACAACTTCAATTTGTGGCCATGTTAACGCAGTGTCATCAATAAAAACGGTCATCCGTTTTTGAATGTTCGGTATGTAACGCAAGAAACCCGGACTTTCGTTGCGCTTTGCATCCGCTGCATAAAGCCAAGCAAGCGGTCGTCTTTTATCGGCTTTAGTTGCTAAAAAGGCAATGCGTTTTGATAACTTAAGAAAATAAGGTGTTCCTGTTAGTTCTTTTTCACGTCTATCATTCACAATTACTGCAATATCAGTCGAATCAAAGGCTTTAGAGTTTCTGTCAATGGCAGCTACCCGCCCACTTGGGTTACTGGCTAGAAAAACGTAGTCAAATCCTTCTTTATCGTGTTCTTTTAAAAAACTTGACACCGATTGATTGAAGTCTGCCGCGTAGGCTTCTAAACTCTCTCGATTAAAGTTGTAGCCAATAATCTGTTGTCGAGTTACCAATCCTGTACGAAATAGTTTCTTTACAAATTCGCGGGCATCCATTACGCCATCTGTGTTTCTTTGGCGAAGCGTGGGCGAATTCACAAATGTATAACGTATGTTTTGCTGATTTTTCAGTTCGCTGTAATGCTCAAAAATATAGCGGTAAGCACCCGATGGTGATTTTCCGTGCGAAAGCCCAACCATAAACATTTGCCCTTTTTCTAAGGTGCGATTAGCATGTTTAATGAAATCTTTCCCAACGGCTTTATCAAATTCTTCAGTCGTTAAAAAATACTTTGTATCGGGAACTTCCGGTCGATCTGCTTTAGTGAGCAGCTCTGCACTTGGTTCGGTTTTCATAATTACTCCTGTTTTCAATGTTTGCCTTATTTTAAAACGCTATGCGATATTGCATATTTTTTTCGCATTTCAAAGGAGATTCTTGTCATAATCACATCACATCTTAATTAGTCAAATATGAAAAATGTACAATTCATGTGTCTTCACTCTCTTTTTCAACATGGTGATGTAAGCACATCTTGTTCTCTTTTCGAAGTCAAATGATAGTACAAAAAAAACGTGTTGTCAATTGGCCTTAAAGGTAATTAACAACACGTCTAATACGCTAATGCAATGTTTACTTAATGGCTATTTTCAGCACATCTGATTCGGCTAACTCTGAAAAGAATTGTTTGAATTTTTGATAGTCACTGGCATCCAATACATCTTTTGTTCGTTTAAATGTTCGCGTAGCAACAAATTCATTCGGCAATTTTCCCTTTTCGTATTTTATACTGTATTCACCAACAGGGCAGCTGAGTTGAACATCTTTAGGCATTTCTACCAAAACACTACCGGTAGGCAATGTAACCGTAATTTGCTCATATTCTACCTCTGTGCGTTGCAGTTCCCAAAAGCTAAATGGATACTCTCTTGTTTCTAATGTCGTAAAATTCACGTTGTCAAACTTATCTCCCCATGGCATCGAAAATATTTTTAACCCTGCTATATCCGTAAGCGCTTTCTTTACATTGTAAGCGTAAGAAGTAACTACTGTATCGGTAAGTTTAGTCAAGTCGCCAAAGTTACTTGCCGTTATCTTTACCGGTGTTGTAAAGTCAGAAGAAATAGACTCGGAAAGTGATTTTTCTTGATCTTCTTTGCTCAAATCAATATTGGCTGCTCGCGTAATAGAGGCTTCGCTGCCAAAACGGATATTCGTTCGATTCACATTCATGTCTTTATTGTCAAAAGTTATTGCTGTTATTCGCTTAACACCCGGACGAATAGTTTGCGGATTGATTAGCGGAGTAAGTCCTTCAATTTTCACGTTTTCTTCTTTGCCCGGGATGAGTAAACAATTAGCGTTAATATTCGAGGCGGGTAGTGCATTGAAACTCAAGTAAGGGTCAGTAAGTTCAACAAAATAGCTCTTAGTGCCGTCATTAAATTTCGCAATACAATGATCGAAATTTGTTGAAGGCAAGTTGAGGTTTTTCTTCCCATTAGATTTTGAATCAACCAACACCAGTGATGCATCGAGTTTAACTTCCTTACACATCGCCACAAACAACGTAGCAACATCTTTACAATCGCCTTGTTTTGTGGCAAGTGTTCTTGATGCCGTTTGGGGAACAAGCGGACCGTGTAAGAACGGAACATTGCTGTACGATATGGTAGAAACTATAAAATCGTGAATTTTTTGTGCTTTCTCTAAAGGTGTTTTTGCAGTGCTGTTTTTAAATAAATTTTCTACCGCCTCTTTTAATTCAAAGTCTTGTTTGGCTTTGTTTGAAGATAAATCACTATACCAAGTCGACACATAGTTCCAATCAGGAATACTAGAGAAATCAAGTGTTGGAGCAATATCGCACAAGTTTAGGTTGAACGGCTCGTTTTTAATTGCTTTTTGATCTAAGGCTTCCCACGAGTACAATTTGTAATTTTCAAATGTTTCTTGTTTGAACGTTACATTGCCGTTCATTACTTCGTATTTGAATTTTTTCTCTTCCGGAACCAACAATCGATAGCGATTAATTAAACTTGGAACTGAATACTGAAAGTTAAATTGCCCCCAGAAATGTTGTGCTAATCGACCTGCTGTGTAATTTTGAATTTTATAGGAAATATAAATGGCGTCTCCCGGTTCAAGATTGGTAAAAACGAAAGTATTATTATCATTCTCTGCTTGTAACTTGCTGCCGTCTTTTTTTAGCACTTCGGCTTTATCAAGAATGATTCGTTGCGTATATGAGTTGTAATAAACTTGATATTGTTTCCAGTTATCAACTCCGCTTTGGTTAAACACTTTTACTGCTAATCGTACTTTTTTCTCAGAAGCCCCTTCAGGGTAAATTACTTCTTGTTCATCGTTTAGCAATACCACACAGTTATCGTTTGGATATGTTGATGCTTCAGGCGATTTCTTAAATAACTCATAGATGTCTTCTTGTGAAAAATTCTCGAATAGTTCTTTCTTACCATTGAGTTTGCGTAACAATTTTCTTGATTCATAGTCTGTTGGCGAATATTTGATGGCATTGGTATAACAAGTAGCAGCTTCATCTTTCTTGTTCATAGCCTCTAAAATTTGGGCCTTATCGTTGTGGTATTTTCCGATATAAGGCGCGAATTTCAACGTTGTTTCAACATAATCTAAAGCATTCTTGTATTGCTGCAAGCTGAAGTAAATATCGGAGAGTTGAGAGAAATAACCTACTGCATACGGAAAGTTTTCAAGCCGTTTGTTGTAAAGAGAAATTGCTTTTGAGCTTTCTCCAAGTTTGAATAGGTTAGATATGAGTTTAAGTTCAGCTTCTGCATTATAATGTTTCTTCAAGAAAGACTCTAACAATTGATTTCCCTTGCCAAGATTCTTCGTTTTTTCCATTACAATGGCATATTGTAAGTTCATGTAAACATAGCTCTCCGGATATTTTTCGTACAGTTCTTCCGCCATTTTGTATAAGCCGGTGATGTCTTTTCGATAGGCTAATAATGAGAGTTTTAAAGGTTCTGTGTAACTGCTTGTGCCATATCGCTCCGTAAGTTTGTTCAATTCTCTTTCGTAGCCATCATAGTCTTCTTTTTGAATAAAACTGTTGATGTTTAACTGATGCGACAATATAGATGTTGGATCGTTTTTTTTCACAAACTCTTGTTCCTTCGTTAGGTCTGTTTGATTATTGTCTCTTGAATACGCTTCAATCATTCTATGCGATATCATTGTGCTTTTCGGTTCTTGATCTTTCAAGAGTTTGAAGCTTTTTCGCGCTTCATAAGTTTTATCGTTGCGCATCAATGTTTCTGCATAAAGCAGTCGAGTGAAGAAATCGTTCGGTTGTTTCGCAATTTCGTTTTCGAAATAGGTTTCCGCAAAGAGTTTAAACGGTTGACTGGTATAGCCTGCCGCTTTTTTGTACGCTTGTAATTGATCTGTTGCAGTGATGCCGTTTACAGGATTCCCATCTTCATCTGTTAGTCGGATAAGAAAATTAGCTCTACCTACTTCACTTTCTCCAATCTGAACCAATATTCTGTTATATCCTTTATTGAGTTTGATTTTTTGATTGTAGATATCCATGTCGCAATTACGTTCCTTAGACTCGTTCACAATTAAGGCATCATTCACCCAAATTTTTAGAGAACCGCTACAACCCGAACGCAAAACTACTTCTTGATCGGTTTCGCTTTGCACAAAAGACTGAGCATACATAATTGAATTATCAGCTATAAAGTAATAATCAAAGTAGTACCATTTATCTGATTTTGAAGCAGGTGGTGTGAACCATCTAACATCGGCATTTGCTTTGTTTTTAAACACGTGGTCGGCCTCAGGATGCGCAAGTGCTCCGAAATCCTTGTCGAATCCGCTTCCTACAATATTGTCAAACTCGCCAAGTAATTGCCAATTGTCTATCGATCCAATCTGATTGAATTCTTTGTTGGCATCTTTAAATTTTTGAATGCTTTGATCATTTAGCCCTAAAGTATGATGAGCCATGGCTTTCAATGTGCCCGGTGTTTTGGGATCGGCAATTAATTTTTCAAGAAAATCAACTTTAATATCTGCCATGTTCGATGAACTTGCAAAACCAAACGGCATCGACCAAAGCGCATAAATGGTTGGGTATGGATTTGGATCTACCTTTTCGGTATAAAATTCCGAAAACGACTTAAATGCCTCACCATCTCTACCAAGGCACCATAACGTGAACATTTCACCTAGCTTTGCATTCTTTACGTTTTCTTTGCTGGAAAGCGATTGCCTAAATAAGCGCAATGCATCTTCAGTTTTATTCGTATTTAAAGCTGTGAGCGCATCTTGATAAGTGTTTGCTACAAGCGCTTGTGATAGTGCAAAAAGCACTATAAATAATAACGGTCTTCTCATGTTTTTGGGTTTTTAAAGCTTATTATAGTTTTAGCTATTTTAGGGAAAAACAAGCAAACACAAAAGGTTTTTTGTGAAAAATGCAGCAAAAAGGCTAACCCATTATGTATTTATTTCTTTTTCTCCATCGTTTTCTCTACCGCTTTCTTCCAGCTGTCATACATTTGTTTGCGCTGCGGCTCTTTCATTTCAGGTTTGAACTTTCTGTCGATTTGCCAGTTTTTTTGAATTTCGGCCTTTTTATAGTAACCAATGGCTAAACCGGCTAAATAGGCCGCGCCCAATGCAGTGGTTTCTGTAACTTTTGGTCGGTCTACGGGCACATTCAAAATATCTGCCTGAAACTGCATCAGAAAATTATTGGCACTGGCACCTCCATCTACCCGAAGTGTTTTGAGTTTTAGTTTCGAATCGGCTTCCATCGCATTCAACACATCGCGTGTTTGATAAGCAAGGGCTTCCAATGTAGCTCTTACAATATGTGATTTATTGGTGCCTCTTGTTAACCCGAAGATCGCTCCACGTGCATACATATCCCAATACGGTGCACCCAAACCCGCAAAGGCAGGTACTACAATTACGCCTTCCGAATCGTCCACTTGGGTGGCGTGATATTCCGAGTCGCTGGCATGATCCAAAATTTTCAACCCATCGCGCAACCACTGAATAGCCGCACCGGCAATAAACACACTGCCTTCAAGTGCATATTCTACCTTTCCGTTTAGACCCCAAGCAATGGTCGTCAGCAATCCGTGTTTCGATTTCACCATTTTTTGTCCGGTGTTCATCAACATAAAACAACCTGTGCCGTATGTGTTTTTGGCAGTGCCTTCTGCAAAACAACCTTGCCCGAACAATGCTGCTTGTTGGTCTCCGGCAATCCCAGCAATAGGGATTTGTTTTTCAGGAAACACATTGCGGTCGGTGAGTCCGTAAAACTTACTGGAATCAACCACTTCCGGCAATAACAACCGTGGAATTTTAAGTGCATCCAAAATTTTATCGTCCCATTTTTTGGTTTTAATATTGAACAATAAGGTGCGCGATGCATTGCTGTAATCGGTGATGTGTAACTGTCCGCCTGTAAGGTTGTACACCAACCAGGTATCAACGGTTCCGAAATATAACTCACCGTCTTCAGCTCTTTTTCGTAAGCTTTTATCATTATCGAGCAGCCATTTGATTTTAGTTGCCGAAAAATAGGCATCAATCACCAAGCCGGTGGAGTCGCAAATGTATTTGGCGAGCTCCTTTTTCTTTTTGATTTCATCGCAAATGCCGGCTGTTCGTCTGTCTTGCCAAACAATAGCATTGTGCACCGGCCGTCCGGTTTTTTTATCCCAAATCAATGTGGTTTCACGCTGGTTGGTAATCCCAATACCCGAAATTTGGGTGGCATCGATACCCGCCTTCTTCATTACTTCACGAGCGGTATAAATTTGCGAATCCCATATTTCCATCGGGTCGTGCTCCACCCATCCGGCTTGCGGAAAAATCTGCGAAAACTCTTTTTGAGAGCTAGCAACAACTTGTCCGTCTTTATCAAATAAAATCGAGCGCGAACTTGTGGTGCCTTGGTCTAGCGCTAATATATAATGTGGTTTCATGGACTTTGGTTTAGGTGGTTTTTGAATTGCGTATTGTCCTTTTCGATGCTTTTTCGGGGACTAGGTTTTTAGTTTTAAAAGTTTACTTTTACTAAAGATAATGAAACAACGACTTCGGTTATCCACAGATTTTTCGCTCCACTCAATTTAGAGCGTTTTTATTCGTACAAAAATCTGTGAATCAAACTGTTGCAGTTTAAAAATAACAATTTATGGCGGTTAAAAAGTCTAAATCAGTAAAACTGGTTGAGGTTAAATCGGAGGTGGGCGCTGGTACACGGGGCGCAAGCTTAGGGGTAGATGCGATTAAGATTGCGGCTTTGGATTTTCGTTCGCAGTTTTTCAAAAATAATCGCGCTATGGTGGTGCCCGATGATAATGCTGCGCTCTATGGCGAAGTGGGAAACCGTTACGCAAAGCGTATCAAAAGTGTGCTGAAAATGTACGAGCGCATTGGTGCAGGTGTTAAAGAGGTACTTAAAGACGGTAAATTCCCTATTGTACTCTCCGGAGATCACTCCAACGCGGCCGGAACTATTGCCGGTATACGCATGGCTTATCCCGATTCAACATTAGGTGTAATTTGGATTGATGCACATGCCGATTTGCATACCCCTTTCACAACGCCATCGGGGAACATGCATGGCATGCCTTTGGCTGTCTCGTTGGCGGAAGATAATATCGAGAATAAAGTAAACGATCTCGATTACGAAACCATCGACTTGTGGGAAATGCTGAAAAATGTGGGTGGTATTGCTCCTAAAGTGGAGTATCGCGATTTGTTGTTTATGACGTTGCGCGACTTTGAAGAACAAGAAGCCTATTTGATTAAGAAGCATAAAGTAAAGGTGCTTTCAACGACCGAAATTCGAAAAACGGGTATTACGAAAATATGCCGCGAGGCGATGAAATACCTGTCGCATTGCGATAAAATCTATATTTCTTTCGATGTAGATTGCTTAGATCCATCGGTTTCAAGAGGCACCGGAACCCCGGTAAAAGGTGGACTAAACGAACGGGAAGCAGCCGATATTATCCTTGATTTTGTGCAGAATGAGCGAGTGTGTTGTTTAGAATTTACGGAGGTGAATCCTACTCTCGACTCTGAAAATGTAATGGCGGAAACGGTATTCGAAATTTTACAGAAAGTGGTTCGCCAAATTGAAATCAGTTAATCTAAATGCATTGCAATAAAAAAGGCTGCTCGAAAGAGCAGCCTTTTTTGTGGTTATCGATGAATTATTTCTTCGGTTCTTCTTTGTGTTCGCCAGCTTTGCAACAAGGTTTGCCATCGGCAGATTTAGCGCAAGCTTTTCCTTCGCTGTGTTTGCATTCCGAAGCCGGTTTTCCTTGGCAACAAGCCGGTTTTGCATCAGCACTTGTTTGTGCTTTTTGTCCTTCTTTGCAACAAGCTTTTCCATCGGCAGATTTAGCACAAGCTTTTCCATCTGAATGTTTACATTCTGCAGCCGGTTTGCCTTTACAGCAATCTTTTCCGTGCTCTTTCTGGCATTGAGCCGTTGTTTTGTCTTTGCAACAAGCCGGTTTAGCTGTTTCTTGCTTGGCAAATGCAATAGTTAAAATTAATAATGATGCAACAATAGCGCTGATTCCTTTTTTCATTGTGTGTTTGTTTTTTATTTAGATATATCAAATCCTAAGCCAAAGTTATGGAATAACTTGGGGCGAATATAGCATTTCACAAATTTAAGCATTATGATTTTGGTAAGGTGCCGATAACCGTAATACCTCCTTTTACTTTCTGTTTCAAATCAACGTTGATTTCTGTGCCAATGGGCAAAAATAAATCTACGCGCGAACCGAATTTAATAAATCCAAATTCATTGGCTTGTAATAACTGATCGCCTTCTTCTACGTAGTAGCGAATCTTGCGCGCCAATTTTCCGGCAATCTGACGCACTAAAATTTCCACGTTATCATTTTCAATAACCACCGTATTGCGTTCGTTTTTCTCCGAAGATTTCGGATGCCAAGCCACCAAGTATTGTCCGGGGTGATACTTTTGGTATTTCACTACTCCGGCAATCGGGCTTCGATTCACGTGCACATTCGTGGGCGACATGAAAATAGATACTTGTATTCGATTGTCTTTAAAGTATTCGTTTTCATGTACTTGCTCAATCACCACCACTTTACCATCAGCCGGAGCAATAATTTTTCCGTCATGGATATACATTTCTCGCTCGGGAATACGGAAAAAGTAAACAACAATAAAGAGGAAAAACGAGGAAACTAACGCTAAAATCACCGAGAAAAAAGCGCTATGCGCAATCCAAGCAATAGGAAGATTGATGAGTAACAAGAGGAGTCCCACGGCAAGAATAAACGTATGCCCTTCTTTGTGGATATATACCTTTTTTACATTCATATATTATAAGTCAGTCTGCAAAGATATACTTTATTCCTAAAGCAATCAACTTTGAAGGAAATCGAGCAAAAGCTTGATTTGTTGGAACTGATCGGCTAACCATGCCGCAAGGGCAATAAAAGGTACACTCAAAATGATAGCGTCCAAACGATCTAAAAAGCCGCCATGTCCCGGCATTACGTTACCCGAGTCTTTCACATTTACGCTTCTTTTCAAAAGCGATTCAGCTAAATCTCCATAGGTGCAGGCTATTGTAGCCACCAAGGCAATAAATACCCATTGCCAACTGGTATAGGTAGGCGCAAAGATGATAAACGATGGAAGTTCTTTTGCTACCCATGAAAGAATAACCGGATAAAAATAGGCAAGGGTAAGCGTTACAATTAATCCCCCGGCTAAACCTTCAATGGTTTTTTTGGGAGATACACGTTCAAATAGTTTCGTGCGTCCAATCAACGATCCGAAAATATAACACCACGAGTCGTAGAACCACGAAATGAATAAAATAGCTAGCACAAATAACTTCCCTTTGTCGAAGTACAATTTGTTCAAAATCAATACAGGTAAGAGTATGTACACAAGGCCAACTACATTCCATGCAATGTTCTCAAATGGATTCTCCGATTTAGCGTACAATTCGATGATGAAAAACGTAAATAGAAACACCGGAAACACATACGAAATATCGATAAAACTATAGCGATGGTTCATCAAAAACGAAAGCAATTGAATAACAACGGCAAAACTAATGGCTAAGTATTTATAGCGTTTAGCGTATTTTCCATCGTCTTTGTGCGCAATGGAAGAAAGCGTATAGAATTCCCACAATCCCCCAACAGTGATAATTAGAATTAAAGGCAAATAAAACCACTTACTCCAAAGGATTCCGAAAATAATAAGGATGCCTAACGATAATCCTGAAGCGGCTCTGACAGCAAAAGTTTTCATAGTATGTTGTTAATCGAACAATAGGTTATGAATCAATAGCATCGGAAACCAAAACGGCACTTTGATTTCGTTTGCGAAACCAAAGTAATAAAAGCACCATGATAATTCCACATACTAAAGATAAAAGTATAGGAGGGCTTGTTGTTTCGCTCATATCGGTTGTCGTTACCCCATTGAAAAAGGCAAATTTCAATGCAATCATGCTGAAATTGTTCAGAAAATGTGCAATGATGCTCACCCATAAGTTTTGCGAATAGTAATAGAGCCAACCCAGCACAATGCCCATCATCCATATGGCCACAAAATTGTCGAATTCCAAATGCATAACACTAAACGAAAATCCGGTAACCACAATCGCTGCCATGGCCGTCATACCCGATTTTTGTAACATGTTTTGAATTACTCCCCTGAAAAACAATTCCTCTGCAATAGCAGGAAGTATGGCTAAAGCTAGCACCAAAACAAAAAAATGCGTGTTCGAATTTTCGGAAAAAAAGGAAACAATCAAAGCATCGGCATTGCCTTGTGTGTCGCGTAAATAGGATAGCCGGTCGGGTAATGGGATTTGCTTGTTGAGTTCTACAATAAAGTTAACGAAAACAATACCGCAGGCAATAACTACAGCAGCTAAAAGGATGTTGACTAGGGAAGGCAAACGATTTACTTTGAAAAAATCGCCCAAATCGTAGCGCATTAATAGCGTGAAAATGATGGCAGGCAACAAAAACATCCCCCAAGTGGATGCTAACGATTGCATAAAGAGCGCAGCATACGTGTGTTGTTTTTGAAGGGTGAGTGAAGTAATAAAAACATCGGGATCAGTAATGCCAAAAAGGGGCGGCAAAGAAAATTTAACGATATAAAGACAAAGAAAGAGGCACATGGTTACCAAACCAAACAATATGCCCAACTGCAAAAATGGATGTGGTCTGTTATGGCCGGTTGAATTCATGCCTTACAAACCTACAAAATTATTCGAAACACAAATTTAGTGACTTGATTTTCTGAAAAATATATCAACAGATGGATTACTTTTGCGCCAATGGCTAAAATAGCACATATCGATTTGGGGGAGAACCCTTTATTGTTGGCGCCCATGGAGGATGTGAGCGATCCGCCTTTCCGTCACTTATGTAAGAAGAATGGGGCTGATATGCTCTACACGGAATTCATTTCCTCAGATGGGTTGATTCGCGATGCCGATAAAAGCTTGAAAAAGCTCGATATTTTTGAGGATGAACGTCCTGTGGGTATCCAAATTTTTGGCGGTGAGATAGAGGCTATGACCCGCTCGGCCGAAATTGTAGAAGCCGCAAAACCCGAATTGTTGGATATCAATTATGGTTGTCCGGTAAAAAATGTAGTGTGCAAAAATGCAGGTTCAGGTGTTTTGCGCGATATCGATAAAATGGTGAAACTCACCGAAGCCATCGTAAAATCCACCAAGTTACCGGTTACGGTAAAAACACGTATTGGCTGGGATGCCAACTCTATTAAAATTGTGGAAGTGGCGGAGCGTTTGCAGGATGTGGGCATACATGCCATTTCTATTCACTGCCGCACCAAACACCAAATGTACACCGGCAAAGCCGATTGGACCTGGATTGCCAAAGTGAAAGAAAATCCGCGTCTGCGTATTCCTGTTTTTGGGAATGGTGATGTGATGAATGGAGAAGATGCGAAAACCATGCTCGAGCAATACGGTGCTGATGGAGTGATGATTGGCCGCGCGGCTATTGGCTATCCGTGGATTTTTAGAGAAGTGAAACACTATTTGAAAACCGGACAAAAATTAGCTCCACCTACCTTAGGAGAACGTGTTGCTGTGGCCAAGGAGCATTTACAGCGCTCCATTCAATGGAAAAACCAGACCTTAGGCATTTTAGAAATGCGCAGACATTACGGTCCTTATTTTAAAGGCTTGGAAAATATTAAAGCCTACCGTATGCGCTTGGTGGAAAGCATGGACCCGAAAGAAATTGAATCAATTTTAGATGAAATTTATTTTCATTATAAAGACAAAGAAAACATCTACGCCAAACCGAATACACCTACGGAATACCAGGGGGTGGATGGGTGAAGAAGCTTTTAGCTACTCGCATTTGTTGGTCGCCTGACCAACGAACTCAATTCGCTATCCTTGCCGAACCATTGATTTTTTTGGGCGTGTTATCGGCTGTCCGTTGCAATCTTTCCCAATAGGAATTGGCAAAGGATTTCCACTTCCATCCGCACGCGGCATTTCGGTTCATTGGAAAAACATTCATTCATCGTCATGACCATGTATGAAGCTAAATGTATACAATTGAATCCGTCACTTCGATCCGCCAGATGCGGAGGGAAGTCTCCACTTTTTTGCTGAGATTTCTCCGCTCGCGGACTCGGTCGAAAAGACGGGAAAATTATCTTCCGATAACCTGAAGTAGACTACGATAAAATGATTAAAGTATTGTCTGCTTTAGCCTCTAACACCTAAAAGCTAGCAGCTAGAGGCTCAAAAAATCATCTTGGTAGAGGTTTTTCAAAAGTAAACGGAATGAAGTTAAGAAGCACTACTTCCCGTGAGGGGGTGAAGTGAAAATCCTCCGCCAATTCCCAATGGCGGAGATTGCAACGCAACACCCGGTGCGGCTTCTTAGCGGCACACGGCCGGCAAGTGTTAATGTTATGCTTTTTTGTTTTTTTTGCTTACTTTGTAGCGTGCATACGCAATACCCTATTTCGAAGTTGGCGCAGATGTGTGGAGGAGAATTTTACCCCCGCTTTGATGCTGATGCCATTGTTTCGTACCTGCTTACTGATAGCCGTAAACTTCGGCATGCCAACGAGGCGCTGTTCTTTGCTATAAAAAGTAAGCGGCAAGACGGACATACATTCATTCCGTATTTGATTGAACAGGGTGTTCGCAATTTTGTAGTGGCGGATGAAACTGTTGTGGCGAAATACGCGCAGGCCAATTTTATTGTGGTGAAAGATACCATTTTGGCGCTGCAAAAAATGGCCACGTTGCACCGTAAGCAATTCAGCTACCCTGTAGTAGGCATTACGGGAAGTAACGGCAAAACCATTTGCAAAGAGTGGTTGTATCAGTTGCTGAATGAGGATTTCAATATTGTCCGCAACCCGAAAAGTTTTAATTCGCAAATTGGTGTGCCGGTTTCGGTATGGAATATGACGGCCGATAATACACTCGGTTTGTTTGAAGCAGGGATTTCCGAGTCCGATGAAATGTTGCGTTTACAAAAAGTAATTCAGCCAACAATTGGGTTGATTACAAATATTGGTGAGGCGCATTCGGAAGGGTTTTTGAATGCCAAACACAAAACGAAAGAAAAGCTGAAACTCTTTGCGGACGCGGAAATTATAGTGTATTGCAAAGATCATGGCGATATTAATAATGCCATTGGAGAAATCAATTCGTTCAACAAAGCCATAGACGATTCGCAGAAATTGAAAACCTTTTCGTGGTCGAGCCATGCCGATTCCGATTTTCGGGTGGTGTCGATTTTGCAGAAGAATAACAAGTCGTTTATATCGGCCCTGTATCAAGAAAAAGAATTTGATTTTGAGATTCCATTTTCCGATAAAGCTTCAGTAGAAAACGCCATTCATTGCGTGTGTGTAATGTTGGTGTTGGGGGTAGACATGGATGTGATTCGAGCGCGCATGGATCGCTTGGTGGGTGTGGCGATGCGCTTGGAAATGAAAGAGGCGGTGAATAATTGCACGGTGATTAATGATGCATATAATTCCGATTTAGAGTCGATACGCATTGCCTTGGATTTTTTAAGTCAGCAGCATCAACACGCGAAACGAACCATTATTCTTTCCGATGTACATCAGAGCGGTAGAAATGATCCGGATTTGTATCAGTTAGTGGCGGCTATGCTTAAGGAGCATCATATAGATAGACTGATAGGCGTGGGGAGAAACATTGTTCGTCAGAAAAAATATTTTGAAGAAGCAGGGGTAAAGGAAATCTTTTTCTTTGAGAGCACAGATGATTTACTTAAGGCAACATCCGGAGATTGGTTCAAAAACGAAACAATATTATTGAAAGGTGCGAGAATATTCGAGTTCGAACGTATCTTAAAAATTTTAGAGCGTAAATCGCATCGCACGGTAATGGAAATTAATCTGAATGCATTGATTCAGAACTTAAAAGTGTATCAAGAATTTCTCAAACCACAAACTCGCGTGATGGCCATGGTGAAGGCTTTTTCGTATGGCAGTGGCAGTTTTGAGATTGCGAATATTTTGCAATTTAACAATGTAGATTATTTGGCAGTAGCTTATGCCGATGAGGGGGTTGAACTTCGTAAAAATGGAATAGTGTTGCCCATTATGGTAATGAATCCGGAAGAGGCGGCATTCGATCAAATTTTCAGTTTTAAGTTAGAGCCCGATATTTATTCGTTGCGCTTGTTGGATGAATTTATTTTAGCTGTGAAGGAGAATGGGGTGGAAGACGTTCGCATTCATTTGGAGATTGAAACCGGGATGAATCGATTAGGTTTCACCGAAGCAGAATTAGAAATTGCATTGGAGAAAATTGCACTTTATCCTGCCATAAAGATTGCATCGGTTTTTACACATTTAGCCGCTAGTGAAGATCAGTCGTTGGATGCCTTTACCGATCAACAAGTGGAGATTTTTGAACGTGCTTCGAGTAAAGTAATTCGCCAGTTTGATTATAAAATTATCCGCCATTGTTTGAACTCAACAGGCATCACACGCCATGCAAAATATCAGTACGATATGGTGCGGTTAGGGGTTGGTTTGTATGGGGTAGATTCATCGCTTGTTATTCAAAATAAACTGTTGCCCGTAAGTACGCTCAAAACAACGATTTCACAAATCAAAAAAGTGGAAGCCGGAGAAAGTGTGGGTTACGGCAGAATAGGCGTAGTGAATCAGCCTAAAACGATTGCCACCATTGGTATTGGGTATGCTGATGGATTGAGCAGAAGATTAAGTAATGGAGCAGGTTTCATGCGCGTGAACGGCAAATTAGCGCCTGTAATTGGCAATATTTGTATGGATATGACCATGTTAGATGTGTCAGACATAAGTAATGCAGAAGAAGGGGATGAGGTAATTGTTTTTGGCGCTGATCCAACGGTTCAAAATTTAGCAAAAGCTATAGGTACTATACCTTACGAAATACTTACAGGAGTTGGAGGGAGAGTAAAGCGAGTTTATTTGCAAGAATAAGCTCGATTAGGGGGCTTTGTATTCACGGTTTTAATAATGTGTATCTGCCAAATTTGACATTTTGCAAAAAACTCTTAAATTTACTAAATACGTTACCCTGAAAAAAAAGTTTCATTTATGACAAAAAAAATACTCTTTTCGTTTTTTGCCGCATTAGCAACATGCTTTTCGTATGCGCAAACTATTAGTTACCAAGTAGAGATTTATCAACTCGGATGGGAGGGTCGAGGCGACCAAAGCGGTGACCCTGAATACACTTACCATGTGTGGGCAACCGATAACCAAGTGGGAGCAACAGAAACAGGCGGTCAGTGTATATATACTGGAGACGATTATGGTCCGGCAACTAGCAATGGATTCGTGTCTTGTGCCCCGGGTGGTACATTGTTTGGTTCTGGCGTAAACATCAGAAATGAGGTTAACGTTCCTAACTCTACAACAACTGCCTTGATTCGTTTTGAAGCATTTGAAAAGGATTGCAGCAATAACTGTTTTTATGTTGCTTCATGTGGTTTCTTAGGCTCATTAGAAGATGATGATCGTGCCCAATGTAACAATTACAGTATAAACTTTAGAAGTTCGCCACCCTGTGTTTGGACCGATTATCCTGTTCAAAGTTGTGGTACGTTTTCTTATGGTGTAAGAATTAGATGGTGGTACGAAGGAATTTTAGGTGGAAATATTGGGTCTAACCAAAGTTTCTGCGGATCCGGAGATCCGTCAACTTTAAATAGTACATCTTTAGCAACAGGTGATCCTTATACCACTTATCAGTGGCAATCATCACCTGATGGAGTAACATTTGCAAATATTCCGGGCGCAAACAGTAAGGACTACGATCCACCGGCAGTAACAACTACAACGTTTTTCCGCAGAAGAGCAACTGCTTGTACAAGTGGGGCTGTAGCCTTCTCTAATAATGTAGTAGTTACAATTAGTTCACCACTTGTCACTCCTCCTGTTGCTGCAGATCAGTCGTTTTGTGGAACATTTGATCCGGTATTGATTGGTGGTCCAGCTTCAACAGGAACGGCATGTATCGTTTATACTTGGGAAGAAAGTGCTGATGGTATTATTTGGGGTACAGCAGTAGCCAACTCTGCGGCTTTAACTTATGATCCACCGGTAATTTCCGGAGCTACGCGATATTATAGAAGAAGAGCTGATATTAGCTGCGGTTCGGGTAATCCTGCTGGTTGTGCTAGTTACAGTAATATTGTTACAGTAAGATCGGTTACACCAATAACCAATAATGTAATATCCGGAGATCAAAACCTATGCGATTATGGTGATCCTACATTATTGTCAGGGACAGTTCCAACGGGTGGTGCCTTGAATGTATATCAATGGCAAAGCAGTCCGGATGGCTTAGGCTCATGGACGGATATATTTGGCGCTAACAGTCAGAATTTTGATCCACCTCCAACAGGTACATCAGTATATTATAGACGTATTATTACTTCACCTCCATGTTCGAGTACCAGTAATGTGGTTTCAGTGTTGGTTACACCTGCAATTACCAATAACGTAATTGTAACGAATATCTATCAGCGTTTTTGTCAATCCGGTGACCCGGCAGTGATAACAGCCAGTACTCCTGCAGGTGGAACGGGAACTTACACCTATGCTTGGGAAATCAGTACCAATAATGGAGCTACATGGACTCCGGCTCCGGGTGTGAACAATGGTATAGATTATGATCCGGGTGTTACTACTGTTACAACGGAATATAGAAGAAGAGTAACATCAGGTGTTTGTGCTTTGGAGATGACAACCTATGCCAGAGTATTGATACTCTCCCTTCCAACCATATCATCAGTAACATCATCCAATGTTTCTTGTTTTGGTGGTAATGATGGTTCTATCAATGTGTCGGCCAGCAGCACAAATGGGAATGTTACTTTCTCTAATAATAATGGAGGCACCTATCAGGTAAGCGGAACATTTTCCGGTTTAACTGCAGGCAATTATAATGTTGTTGTACAAGACGATAGTTTATGCTCCAGACCATACGTAGGTAATCCTGTTGTAATTTCAGAGCCACCTTTATTAACGTTGGCAACTGTTAAGCAAGATGCGAGTTGTGCAAGTGTTTTTGATGGTAGCATTACAGCTACCCCAACAGGCGGAACGGCAAACTATACTTATACTTTAAATAATGGACCTTCTCAGCCTAACAATGTTTTCTCAGGGCTTTCTGCAGGAACTTATACTGTTGAAGTAACAGATAGTAAAGGCTGTAAGGCAACATCTACAATTACCATTGGCAACTCCTATATTGTTTCTGCTAATCTCGATTCATCAAGAAATGTAAGTTGCTTTGGAGGAAACGATGGTGCCATTTATGTTAGCCTTACAGGAGGAATCGCGCCATACTCTTATTCTATTGATGGCTTTATTTTCCAACCTTTATCTTCTTTCACCGGATTAACATCTGGAAATTACACGATCACGCTTCGTGATTCAAAAGGTTGTACAGAATACTTGCCTGTTACAATTACACAGCCGGCACAAGTTTCAGTTATATTGGATTCTATTACAAATGTATCTTGTGCAGGCACAGGTACTGGAGGAATATATATTACAACTACTGGCGGTACAGCTCCATATACATATGTATGGACTAACGGTTCAACCAATGAAGACTTAACTAGTGTAAATGCAGGTACATATAATGTAGCGATTACAGACAGTAAAGGTTGTACTGGTAATGCCGGTGCTACAATTACTCAGCCACTTCCTTTGTTTGTTACATTAGCACAATCAAGTAATGTATTGTGTAAGGGAGATTCTTCAGGCTATATAGATATCACAGTGAGTGGAGGTGTACCTCAATACACATTTGTTTGGAATACGTCAGACACTTCAGAAGATTTATCCAATTTAGTTGGTGGTAGTTATGCCGTTACTGTAACCGATGCTAACGGTTGTCAGAAATTCTTGTCTCATACAATAACTGAACCGGCTCAGGCATTGACGGTTGTATTATCAAAAACCGATGCAACTTGTAATGGCGCTGCCGATGGAACAGCAACAGCAACAGTAAATGGAGGAACATCTCCTTACACTTATTTGTGGAGCAATAATGCTACTACTAACAGTATTTCCGGATTGGTTGCAGGGGCTTATTTTGTGACTGTACAAGACGCAAATGGCTGTAGCATTGTTCAAAGTATAAGTTTAACCCAGCCAAATCCTTTTGTTATTTCCGGAACCGTTACTGACGTGGATTGTAAAGGTCAATCAACCGGTGCCATTAATGTTACTGTTGCACCTGTTGGAGTGTATACCTACACTTGGTCTTCTCCAAGTGCAATAGGGCAAAATCCTGCAGGTCTTGCTGCCGGGACATATACTGTAACAGTGAATTTAACTTCTAATCCGGGATGTACTGTAGCGGAAACGTTTACAATAGCCGAACCTGTTGCAACGCTTACTTTAAATATTGCAGGGTTTGATTCTGTGAAGTGTGCAGGAAGCAACACCGGATACATTGATATTACTGCTAATGGAGGTACTCCATCCTATACATATGCATGGAATAAGAACGGTTCAGCATTTGCTACTACTGAGGACTTATCCAATCTTTCTACTGGTAGCTATGCTGTTACAGTTACTGATAGTAAGGGTTGTACAGCGCAGTTAACCCAAAACATCAGTAATCCTATTCCAATTACATCCTCTATTGTGAAAACAGACTTGAGTTGTTTTGGAGATCAGAGCGGAACAGCAACATTGACCGTTTCAGGAGGCAAAGCCCCTTATACTTATTTATGGTCTAACTTCCAAGGCTCTCAGAATATCGGCCAGCTAAGTGGTGGCATGTATTTTGTTGTGATTACAGATGCAAATGGTTGCGAGAAACGTGATAGCGTTACGATTAACGAGCCTACACAAGTTAAATTATCCTTAGTGTCAACGAACATTTCTTGTTTTAATGCAAACGATGGTACGATTGATTTAACGGTAACCGGTGGAACTCCATTACCTGGAAGTCCAAGTTATACTTACGCTTGGTCACATGGGCCAACTACAGAGGATGTAACTGGTTTGGCGCAAGCTACTTATGCTGTTACCGTTCGTGATGCTAACCTATGTTCTGCAACTGCGAGTGCACTAATTGTGAATCCTCCTGCTATTAACTCATTTGTTGTTATCACAGATCCATTATGTAATGTTGCGAACGGCAACAATAATGGGGGTGGAGTTAGTGTTGGTGTTTCCGGAGGAACTCCTGGATATACCTATCAATGGTCAAATGGTGGATCAACGGCTTCTTTATCAAATTTGACAGGAGGAGTTTATGTTGTTACCATTTCTGACTCAAGATTATGTACAAAAGTTGATTCTGCTGTAGTAGTAGAACCTGATCCAATTGTGTATAATGTGTTTACTAAGAATGTAAGTTGCAAGGATAACAAAGACGGATTCTTAGATATTACTGCTTATGGTGGTACCCAGCCGTATTCTTTTGTTTGGTCTAATGGTAATTTAACCGAAGATGTTGGTGGTTTACCTGGCGGTAACTATACTGTTGATATTACCGATAAAAATGGATGTACCGCACAAGGTTTCTTCAATGTTAAAGAACCAGATTCCTTGCGAGTATCCATTACTAAAACGGATGCAACTTGTCAAGGTGCCAATACGGGTTCTGTTTATGCAATTGCTACAGGAGGAACATTGCAATACAATTATTTGTGGAGTAATTTCTCTTTCGATTCTATTCAGAATAATATTCCTGGTGGAACTTACAGCGTAGTTGTTACAGACTCAAACCAATGTAAAGCAAGTGCAACGGCTACCGTTAATGGTCAACCTACTATTATGTCGGTTACTAAGTCGGTAAGTAATCCAAAATGTTTTGGTGCAGATAATGGCTTTGTTTCATTGGCTGTAACCGGTGGTGCACAGCCTTATGTTTACAATTGGAATACTTCACCTGCACAAAGTGGAAATGTAGCAACATCGTTAGCTTCAGGAACATATATTGTTGCCATTACCGACAAGTCGGGCTGTTCAATAAACGATACTACAACATTAACAGATCCTGCTGCATTAGTGGTTACAGCAAATGGATTGAATCAAGCGAGTTGTGCCAATACAAGTGATGGGGTTGTTGTAGTTAATGTTGTTGGCGGAAAGGCTCCATTCATTTATCAATATAACGGCTTTGTTCAGTCTTCTGATACCTTCCGTGGCATTGGTCCGGGTGTTTATTCTGTTCTAGCCCGCGATGCGAATGGCTGCGAAGCCACTGCAGTATCTACTATCGCTGCTCTTGGTCAGGTTACAGTTGATCTTACTTCTGATAAAGAAGTGATTTTAGCAACACAACCCGTTCAACTTTTGGCTACTGCCGTATCGGATACATTTATTAAGCAATATATTTGGACACCTCTAAGTGGTAATTTTGATTTCAGTGGATGTGCAGATTCAACAAACTGCAATAATCCAACAGCTAGTCCACGACAAACAACGACTTTTGTTGTAACAGCAATAGACGAGAGAGGTTGTTCTGCAACAGATACGCTTCAAATTGAAGTAAGTAATGATAAGTCATATTTCATGCCAACAGCATTTACACCGAACGCAGATGGATTGAACGACTTTTTCGAATTTGATGTATTAGGTGCTGTTTCTTTTGATGTAAACATCTGGAATAGATGGGGTGAGAAAGTATTCAGTAATCCAAATCAGAAAAACGGAATTACACAGTCTGCAGCAAACGGGGCTTGGGATGGAACTTTCAGAGGAAAGAAAGTTCAATTTGATACATATACTTATCAAATTGTTGTAACCTATTTTGATGGTACAACAGAAAATAAAGCAGGAACAATTACTGTAATGCAGTAAAAACGAATAACCAAAACTGAGGGCATCGCAATTTACTTGCGGTGCCTTTTTTTTATCCTTAACATTTAATGTGTTGGAAATAGCTTAGTTTTGTAAAATGGTAAGAATACTGTTCTTGTTATCTCTTCTAGGTATCTTTATGAGTGCTGGTTCAAGCGATGCAACACATGTATTGCCAACTAAGCTCTCCGTTTCTCCCATTCAAGACCTTTATGAAGCGTGTGGATTGAATGGTCGATTGAGTTTTGATGCATTTCAAAAATGCGTAGAAGGCTTTAATAAGTATAAACCGGCCAAGCCAATTATTGCAATTTGCGACTTTTCAAAACCGTCTGATCAAAAACGATTTTTTGTTATTGATCTAGCGCAAAAGAAAATCTTAGCCTATACTTATGTAGCACATGGCAAAAATTCAGGTGAAAAAATGGCTACCAGTTTTTCGAATCAACCGGAATCGTTAAAAAGTAGTTTAGGTTTTTTTAAAGTCGGACAACCTATCG
>CAYNMP010000003.1:0-204878 GCA_964398475.1 uncultured Chitinophagaceae bacterium
CAGCAAAAACTCTACGTATAAACCCTACAGTAATTCTACAACTGTATTTAGTGTAGGATTGCGAATGAATATTGCCTTTAAAGAGTACGTATTCTAAGTTTTATATTTTTTTAATGAAAGAATCCAGAAAGTGGTATTAACTTTGTGTAGTTTTTAAAACAATAAATAAATTATAAATATGAAACAGTTATTCCTTATGCTATGTGTAACGATTGGAGTTACTGCTTTTGCGCAAGATAAACCTGCAGAAGTAAAGCCAAATCCAAATGCGCCTAAAATTAAATTCGTACAAGAATCTTTTGATTTCGGAACGGTTGTTGAGGGACCGCAAGCTACCCACGAATTTAAATTCAAAAACGAAGGGAAAGAACCATTAATTCTTTCTAACGTTAAAGCCAGTTGTGGATGTACTGTTCCAACATGGCCTAAAGAGCCAATTTTACCGGGCAAAGAATCTGTAATTACAGCTACATATAATACACAAGGTCGTGTAGGTCCTTTTACCAAAACCATTACCATCGAATCGAACGCTGATGGTGGCAGTAAAGTCCTTACTATTAAAGGAGAAGTGATTAAACCGGAAGACGACAAAAGTATTCCATTCGCCAATCCATCGATTTTGGCACCTAAAAACTAGAATTTAGCCTATCATTTTCCAAAAGCCCGATTTAAGCTTAGCTTTGTCGGGCTTTTGAATATCTAATCAAGACCATTGCAACAACTGAAAAAAATATACTTCATTTCTGATTTACACTTCGGCACACCTGATGCCCATTCAAGTCGTGCGCGGGAATTGAAGTTTGTACAATGGATGGAAGAGGTATCGGTAGATGCAGCAGAAATTTTTATTGTTGGCGACTTGTTTGATTTTTGGCACGAATACGGAACCGTTGTTCCCAAAGGTTTTGTACGGGTGCAAGCGGCTATTGCCAAAGCGGTGGATGCAGGTATTAAAGTGTCGCTTTTCACCGGCAATCACGATTTGTGGCAAAACGATTATTTCGAAAAAGAATTGGGCGTTACCCTATATCGCGAACCCATTGAAAGAACTTGGAACGGAAAGCAATTCCTTATCGGACATGGCGATGGATTAGGCCCCGGAGATCATGGCTATAAGTTCATGAAAAAGGTGTTTACTAACCCACTTTGCCAGTGGCTGTTCAGATGGCTTCACCCTGATTTAGGGATGCAACTGGCCGGCTACTTCTCCTATAAAAGTAGATATGCGAACGGTACTATTCCCATGGAGTCTTTTCAGGGCGAAGACAAAGAATGGTTGATTCAGTATTGCAAACGAAAACTGCAAAGCAAAGCTTACCATTATTTCATCTTTGGTCATCGCCATTTACCTATCGACTTTAAGTTTAACGATGATTGCCGTTACATCAACACCGGAGATTGGCTGAGCTATTACACGTATGCCGTGTTTGATGGCACAACTCTTGAATTAAAAACCTACGGAAAAGATTCATGAGTAAAACCAATACATATCGATTTCTCGCATTTGCTTTGTTTGCGCTCTGCTTAATGAGTTTCGAGCAAGATAAGAGTGTGTTTACGCTCAATAAATCTTTCCCGTTTAAAGCGGATAAAATGTTGGCCGACCATATTGGCAACTACTATTTGGTGAGCGATTACAAGGTGCAGAAAGTGAACCGATTTGATAGTTTACTGCAATTTCATCAACGCAAAAACTTGGGGAAAATTGGACGAGTAGATGTTTCAAATCCAATGAAAATATTGGTCTATTTTCCTGATTTTAGAAGCATTGATATTCTCGACAATAACATGACCGAGTTGCGTGTATTGAAACTCGATGAATATGGCGATATGCAAGTGAATGCCGTATGCGCATCCAACACCAACGGGATTTGGATATATGACGAAAATACAGCCATCCTGAAACGCATCAACGACCAAGGTGAAATCATCAAACAAAGTGTGTCTACCCGTCAGTCGATGAACAAAGTACTGCACGTTTCCTCTATGCTCGAACGCAACGGCTATGTATACCTTTGCGATGAAAATGAAGGTATTGCAGTATTTGACTTGTTCGGGTCCTTTTCAAAACTGATTCCTATCAAAGGCATACAGTCGTTTAATGTGGTGCAAGACCAACTTATTTTCATGCAACATAAAACCTTGGTCAACTATAATTTGCAAAGCTTATCCGCAAAAGAAATGCAACTACCTAACCCGAATGCTAAAGATGTTTGCTTGTTCAACAACAAGCTGGTATCACTAGCCGGGGATTCCGTGAGCATCTTTAATTTCTAGGGCTTCAGCCGAAATTCCTATAAAACATTGTTTTTATTAGCTTTGCACCGTTCAAAAAAGAAACATGTTTGCACAATTCGACAATTTAAGAGGACGATACATTGAGGTAGGAAAGATGATTTCCGATCCATCGATTGTGTCGGATATGAAACGATATAAGCAACTCAACAAAGAATACAAAGAGTTGGATACCATTTTGAAAGTGTACGACAGCTATCAAAATGTGTTAGCCAATATCGCCAATAACAAAAACATTTTAGAGACTGAAAAAGATGAAGAATTCCGCGATTTAGCGAAAGCGGATTTATTGTTTTTGGAAGAAGAAAAAGTAAAATACGAAGAGGAATTAAAATCGCTTTTAGTACCGAAAGAAGAGGAAGATGAGCGCGATATTTTATTGGAGATTCGAGCAGGAACGGGTGGTGATGAGGCATCTATCTTTGTAGGTGATTTGTGTAGAATGTACACGCGCTACTGCGAATTGCAAGGTTGGCAAATCAATATTGTAGATTCGAACGAAGGAACAGCCGGTGGTTTCAAAGAAATTATTTTGGAAGTGAAAGGCGATAATGTTTATGGTAGAATGAAATTCGAATCCGGTGTGCATCGTGTGCAGCGTATTCCGGAAACGGAAACAAAAGGACGTGTACACACCTCAGCCGCATCGGTTGCGGTTTTACCGGAAGCCGATGAAGTGGAAGTAGATATCAACGAAGCCGATATAAAAATGGACGTGTATCGCGCACAGGGAGCGGGTGGACAGCACGTTAACCGAACGGAATCAGCTGTGCGATTAACGCACTTACCCACCGGAACGGTAGTGGCTTGTCAGGCAGAGCGCTCGCAGCACAAGAACCGCGAAACAGCGATGAAAATGTTAAAGACGCGTATTTATGAAGTAGCAGTGCGTAAACACGAAGATGAAATTGCATCGCGTAGAAAAACATTGGTATCTACCGGTGACCGTTCTGCTAAAATCAGAACCTACAATTATCCGCAAGGACGAATCACCGACCACCGCATTGGCATGTCGATATATAACCTAGATGCCTTTATGAATGGCGATATTGGCAGTATGATTGATGGATTAGCGATGGGTGAACAAACGGAGAAACTGAAAGAGGGAAATATTTCGTTTGAGTAAGACGAAACCAGTTAAATCCAAATCCTACACCTTACGTACGAAAACTCGAGATATACTTTTACAAAATGCGTAAGGACATTGTCTTTATTTTTTCGATTTTAATAATATTCGCAATACTTGGCAATACAATTGGAATATGGTACTCAACCGAGCTTAACAATGGACTAGGCAATTTTAATGCTCAACTAAATGGCAATAATTTTGGAGAGACATATAGCTATCTTGTAATTTTCTTTGTTGTGATTAAGGTATTTCCTTTTTTTGATAGAATGAGCGTGAAAAAACATGCAAGGCTTATTATCAAAAGGAGCAATAAAATATTCAACAGCAAAATTTTAGTTATTGTAAAACATGATGTTGATTTGATTTATAGCGGGAAAGGATACAGCTTGACATATAACGAAATAACGCTAATGGATATAAAACTTAACAACGTTGAAAACGCCTATTTTACACATTTACCTATTGAGGATTCCGATTCATTTTCAGTAGCTTTGTTTCATAACTTTAATATAATTCAAGATCTGGTAATGCTAATGCTGCTTTTAGTATTTGGATTTTTGTTAAGATTTATATTTCAAAGTATAATTCCAATATAACGCCCGCTACCGCAAGTTTAGCGAAGTGTAACTTGTTGGATTAAATAATGCAACTTTTCCACTTCGTAAACATTAACCTTTTTTGTTAATATCTTACCCCTTTAATAAATAATGAAATGAAAAAAATCTTATTTGCCCTAACTATTGGTTTGGTTTCAATTCAATCGTGTAGCCATAGTTATTGCCATTGCAATGGCATCAATGGCGCAAGAACACGCAATTTTACGGTTCCCGAAACAGATTATTGGGAAGCCTTAAAAGCCTGCGAATCGCAGTCCACAGCCACTGAGCAATGTACATTAGGTAAATAGTCACCTTTGTTGGCGTAGGCTCTGACTACGTCATAGTGTTCGTTAATCTATGATTAACTCCGCCCTCGTTCGCTTCCAGCGAGTGAACTAACAAAATGCCTCCGGCATCTTTTTATGATGCCAGAGGCAAAAATGAAACTACTCGCAAGATGCGAGCAATGGTAAAAAGATAATTTAGAATGTAGTACAATGCCGCGTGAAGGATGCGGAAGGCTTGGTGCGCAACGCAGTGGAGCACGGTAGCGCAGCGAACCCTGTAGCAGCCTGACCGAAGGGCACGCCCATAAAAAAAATGCTGTTTGAATAAAATCAAACAGCATAATTCTTACATCTTAAATTCCTATTACATTTTTTCCGGCACATCAATACCCAACAACTTCATGGCATGTTTAATGGTATTGGCTGTTGCCTGTGAAATGGTTAATCGCAAATGCTTTTCAGCATCGGTATCGGCAGATAGAATTTTCAACTCTCCGTAAAACTTATTGTAGAGCTTGGCCAAGTTATACGCATAGTTCGCAATCTCCGATGGATCGTACTTGTTAGACGCATCGGCAACTACATTTTCGTATTCGCATAACTGCTGAATTATTTGTCGCTCTACGCCTTGCAAACTCGTTTGCACATCAATGCTATCAGGCGTAATAGCGGCCTTACGAATGATAGAACAAATTCGGGCATAAGTGTATTGCACGAACGGACCTGTTTGTCCGTGGAAATCAATCGACTCTTCCGGATTGAAAATAATTTTCTTGTACGGATTTACACGTAACAAGAAAAACTTCAATGCCCCGAGGCCAATGGTTTTGTACAACGCCTTCGCTTCATCGTTAGTGAAATCGTCAATTTTACCTTGCTCTTTAGTTCGTTCTTCGGCAATACGCAACACCTCAGCAATCAAATCATCGGCATCTGCTGTTTTGCCTTCGCGCGATTTGAAACGCCCGGTTGGCGATTCCACCATGCCATACGACAAGTGATAAATTCCATCGGCCCACTGATAGCCTAACTTCTGGAGCGTCAACTTCAATACTTTGAAGTGATAATCTTGCTCGTTGCCCACCACATAAATCATGCGATCCATGTTGAATTCTTTGTGTCGGAGTTCGGCAGTGCCTAAATCTTGTGTGATATAAACGGAAGTTCCATCGCTTCGCAAGACTACCTTTTCATCTAAACCATCAGGTGTTAAATCAATAATCACCGCCCCATCGGCTCTGCGTTTGAAGACATTTTTCTGCAGACCGAGTTCGATGATTTCTTTACCTAATTTATAAGTATCGCTTTCGAAATAATCTTTCTCGAAATCAACGCCTAAGGTATTGAATGTTTCGTTGAATCCTTCATATACCCAACTGTTCATTTTCTGCCACAAGGCAATGGTTTCGGCATCTCCGGCTTCCCACTTTAACAACAAATCCTTCGCTACATCAAAAATTGGCGTCTCTTGTTCGATGACTTCGCGTTCTTTTCCCAAGTGTTTGGCAACATTTTCCACCTCCGCTCCTAGTGCATATTTTTCGCGCAACTGTGCATCTACAATCTTTCCAAATTCTACATAATAATCGCCCACAAAGTGATCGCCTTTAATACCGGTACTTTGCGGAGTAGCGCCATTACCGGCATGCAAATAAGCGGCAATGGATTTGCAAATAGCAATCCCACGATCGTTGTAGATATTCACTTTCGTAACATCGTAGCCATCAGCTTTCAACACTTCACTCATCGAAAAACCAAGCATCATGTTTCGCAAATGCCCAATGTGCAAGGGTTTGTTGGTATTTGGTCCGCAATATTCTAATACTACTTTTCCTGCTTTTGGCGCAATGGTCGTTACCTTTCCGGAAGCGATTTTACTTTGTAATTGCTTCGCCCAAAATTGATCGGAGAATTTTAGGTTGATGAAGCCTTTATCTAAATCGGTGGCTGCGAATTGAGCACGAATGGATTCCACAGCTTCGCCTTCCTGTTTAGCCAAAATAGTTGACGCAACTGTTAATACGATTTCTTTTAAATCGGCATTATTCTCCTTGGCGATCTTGCGCAAGGCATTAAAATTGAACGCATAATCCCCTAAATGACGAAAATCGGGGTTAATCTGACTGATACTAATGTTGGGGATATCCACCCCAAAATTGGCCTTAAAATAGTCTTTCAGCGACTCTTGTATTTCTTTCTTGAACTCCATGCCACAAACTTATAATTTTTTACGCGCATTTATTTTCGCTTTTTGCGTTATTTGTAGCTTCAAATTGAAATTGTATCCATGCACAAGAACCCGAAATACAAAGAATTGATTGAGCAAACCTTCGATTTCCCGCAAAAGGAATTCAAAGTGGAGAACAACAGCCTACAGTTCAACAACCTGCCGTTGATGGACATTATCGAAAAATACGGTACGCCTTTGCGCCTTACCTATTTACCGAAAATCGGGCAGCAGATACAACGGGCCAGAAGGTTATTCAATTCGTCTATAGCCAACCTCGACTACAAAGGCAATTACTATTATTGTTACTGCACAAAGTCATCGCACTTTTCGTTTGTAGTAGAAGAAGCTTTGAAAAGCAATGTGTTTTTGGAAACCTCATCGGCATTCGATTTCGAGTTGATTAAGAAATTAGAGGCGAAGAAAAAACTGACTAAGGACATTCAGATAATTTGCAACGGATATAAAACGCAGAGTTACCAAAATAACATTATTGAAGCCATTCAGAACGGGTACAAAAACATTATTACCGTTTTAGATAATGTGCAAGAATTAGATAAATATCAACCGCTGGATGAGCCATTACAAATAGGTATGCGTATTGCAGCGGAAGAAGAACCGAAGTATGAATTTTACACTTCGCGTTTAGGGATTCGCGCGAATGATGTGGTTTCTTACTATCAGCAAAAGATTCAAAACAACCCGAAATACGTTTTGAAAATGTTGCACTTCTTTATCGATACCGGCATTAAAGACGTGAACTATTATTGGACGGAATTCCACAAGGCGCTGAAAATTTATGTGGAGTTGAAACGTATTTGTCCGACCTTGAATTCCATTAACCTTGGCGGTGGAATGCCGATTAAACAATCGTTGGCCTTCGATTTCGATTACGAATACATGATCAATGAAATTGTTACACAAATCAAAAATGTGTGTAGCGAAGTGAATGTAGAAGAGCCGCATATCTACACTGAATTTGGAAGTTACACGGTGGGAGAAACCGGTGCTGTGATTTTTTCGGTGTTGGGACAAAAACAACAAAACGATAGAGAATCGTGGTATATGCTCGATGGTTCGTTGATGAACAACTTGCCTGATATTTGGGGACTATCACAGCGTTTCATCATGTTGCCCATCAACAAATGGAACGAAGAATACAAGCAAGTGAATTTGGGAGGTATCACCTGCGATGTAGGCGATTACTACAATTCAGATGCGCACATCAACCAGGTGTATTTGCCGAATATCAAAGAGGGCGAAAAATTGTATATCGGATTTTTCCATACCGGAGCCTACCAAGATACCTTGAGTGGTTATGGAGGAATCAAACATTGTTTACTCCCTTCTCCTCCGCACATTTTAATTGACGAAGTGAAAGGAAAATTGGTGTACACCACTTTTGCGGAAGAGCAAACGGCTGAAAGTATGATGAAAATTTTAGGCTACTAAGTCACACTTTTCAAGAATGAAAATGCGTTTGATTAATCAAATTGCAGATTTCTGACTTTACAATACTGCGAGCATTTTTACCATCGCCATTGGTTTCCATGGCTAGTTTAATTTTTTGCATGAGCAATTCCATTTCCGACTCTAGGAAGCCCATGGTTACTGCTATTTGCATACATTTTTTCACTTCCAATTCGTGAAATTCGCCATCAATAAGCGCTACAGAGAGGATATTATCTAAATGAATGAAACGATACATAATATCGCGCGCTTCAGGGTTGTGCGATTGTTCTTTGAGGTTATTCACTACTTCGTTACTGCAAAACATTTCGGTGAATATTTTGAGCAATTTATCTTCAGCCGGATGGATTTTATTATCGGCTAGAATAACCTGATTAATTTCGTCTAATTGTTTTTGGGGAGTAATTTTCTTAGGCATAGGGTTTGATTTGAAGAAAAACTCCAACAACCGTGCCATACAAAACAAAAAGGCTATCCCGAAGAATAGCCTTTTCAAAAGTATAAGCTGTAATTAGAACTTCACCCCAAAATTAAAGCCGAAACGAGCATATGGGCCATTGTTCATACCACGTGATCCCGGACCACCGTTCTGAAATTGACGACCATTCAACGAAAACGACTGACCGATACTTCCATTGGTTCCGAAATAAAAGCGTTTTACCACTAACTCAAACTTTAAGCCAACTGCTGAAGCCATCCCAAAATCTGTACCACTTGTTTGTACATAGTTACCGTATTGATCGTAAACAAAGCGGTTATTGTCTCTTGTAACTAAGCCATTTAAACCCAAATAAGGGGTAATGTAGATTAGCTTTTTTCGCTTTAAATTAAACGCAAATGTTGGCCCTACCCCTAAACCTGCCTGGAAGCTTGGACCACGAGAAAAGCCGGTTAATGCTGTTCCAAATGCAAAAATATCGGCACCTACTTTAACCGGTTTGCGCCAAGGTTTTTTAGGGAAAATTTTACCCCCTAATGTCAATTCAATACCAACACCCGCAAAACTGTTATGTGCACTTGCATTAGGTCCTAGAGTTAAGTAAATACCGCTTGCACGTGTACGTAATGAAACAGAATCCAAACCTCTACGTCCATGCGTACAACTTCCGGGCTCACAAACTTTTCCTTTATCACCATATTTATGGTCGCTTGGTGGTCCTTGTGGTGCCATTGGCTCTGGGCGAGCAGGTGGCAATTGAGGTCTTAACTCTTCTCGAGTAATTTTTTCTACCTCTTCAATTTTCACATTGAACACATTTCTGTCGGATGATTTTATCTTTAACGATACTCCGGGAATTTGTTCAATAATAACTCCGTGGTATACATTACCGTTTTTCAGGTAAACAACTTCTTCATATTTCCCAAGCTGCGCCTTAGCAAAGAAAGGAAGTACGATAATAGCCAGAATGGCGAAATACTTTTTCATGTTTTTATGTTTGTGGAGTAAACGTAACACGAATTCTATTATTGTACAAGTATTCGTTAGTGTTTGTTAATATCCATTAATGCATCAAATGAATAAATCCTTCCAACTTCAGATGACGATCGAAGTAATCCAATCCTTCCACCTTGTATTGGTAAATATCATCGTTTTGAAGTTGATTCTTATAGTTTCCGTCCCACCCAACATTCATGTCATTAGTTTCAAAAACCAACTCGCTCCATCGGTTATAAATACGGAAATACAATAATTTTTTCACCCCCCATCCTTCAGCATAAACAATATCGTTTGCCCCATCACCATTGGGGGTGAACGTATTCGGCATTTTAATAAAGGTTTCGGGATACACATCCAAATCGTAACGAGAAACACCGGAAAAACAACCTAAAATGGTGTCGTTAAAACTCACCATATAGGTTTGTTTCATTAACACATGCTCTACTTGTGGGAACGGACAACTGTAACAATTTAAACCTGTATCGGGTTGCCAAACATACTGATAGCCGAATTGCGGCTGGAATGGCAAGATTACAGTGCTTCCCAGCGGAACAATAGTATCGAAAATGATTTCATTTGGAGGAAGAATAACAAACACTGTGGTCCAAGATGTATCGATGCAATTATAGCGATTAGAGACCGTTAATAATACCGGTGTAGTGGATGAAAACTTTCCACTACTGAATAAACCTGTATCCGGATTCAAAATAGATTCAGGACTCCACTGATACGACAAGCCGGTATCGGAAGGAACAGCATACACAAAGGCGTCACTGCCCAAACAAATGGTATCGCCAATGGCGAAAGCTGTAGGGGTAGGATGAACAATGATATCTTTTGCCACCGTGTCTTTACAACCGAACTGAATGTTTTTAATAGAGAGTGATACAGTGTATGTACCCGGTGCAGAATAGCCATATTCGCTGACATCTTTCGCAGTCGAGGTAGTTCCGTTTCCAAAATCCCAGAAGTAGGAATCTGCTCCAACCGATTTATTTTCGAGCAGATATTGTTCTCCAAAACAAATAGATGTATCGCCTTGGTTACGCAAGAAATCGGCAAACACATCTTTTAGATTGATGGTTTTCTCTACAGAATAGGGGCAGTATCCCCCCGAACCAGAAACCGTTAATTTTGCTTGTGTTGAACCACCGTTTGGCACATACGTATAGGTATGCGTAACCGGTGAAACATCTGCTATTACGCTTCCATCGCCAAAATCCCACACATAATGCTGCACGTCTATAGTATCTTTAATCGTAAATTGAATACGATCATTCACGCAAATATTGTTCGTATCAATTTCAAAATCACCTTTGGGACCAATCACATTAAATACGCGTGTAACGGTATCGGCACAGCCGAAATCGTCTGTTATCTTAAGTGTAACTGTATTTAAGCCTCTTGGAAAAGTAAGGGCAATCGAGTCTAGAAAATAATTCGTGGTGTTGTTGAGCGTCCAAGTAACACGTGGAGCACCTGTACTGTTCGAATCTACATATTTTAAATTTGCATTCAGTGGAAAACAAAATTCTTGTGTTGCATCGGCATCCGACAATATCGACAAAACAGGTTTTTTGTTCACTGTTACCGGTACTTGTACAGCGCCTACACAACCCGGGTTATCTACATCGGTATAATCCAACCGAACAAAAATTACACCCGATGTATCTTTATACACTACTTTATTGGAAGGTAAAGTGCTTGTATTTCCATTTCCAAAATTCCATACCAGATTTACATTTGAGGAATTCGTTGCTGTAAGTACAACCGTATCGCCTTGGCAAACAACCGCTTTAGAGGAATTAATACCATTGCTCAACTGGAAAGAGCGAATAATGATTTCATATGCATAAGAACACCCAAAGGTATCGCGAGCAAAAAATCGCACAATTACTGAATCGCTGTTTGGCGCCATGGCGGTATAGGTATGGGAAAGCGAATCGGTACCCACTTGTATTACACCATCGCCAAAATCCCATGAAAGAGAATCGAATGGAGCATGAGAGATTACATTAGCATCAAACACTACTTTTTGCGGTAAACAAATGAACGAGTCGCTCACCTTTACATTTGCAAAAATCTGATTCACATTAAAACTCTTGTAGGCTGTGTCTTTGCAACCAATTGCATTTTCAACAATAACACCTACATGGTAAGCACCGGTGTCAGCATCCGACAAGGTATACGTTGGATACAAGGTCCGCTGAGGAGGTATGGTTATCCAAGTATAATTCAACTTACAGCCTGTACCAATTAAACCGGAAGACGATGATGCATCTAATGTAACTGAACTGGACTTACATAAATTATCAGCCATATTAAATCGAGCAACCGGTTTACTCACTATTACGGTTTGAACAAATGTATCCGGAGAACAAGTGTTTGTGTCGTTATAGGCTGTTTGCGTAACCGTATATATTCCATCGGCAAGATAGCGATGCCGTGGGTTTCGGAGTGTACTTGTAGTGTTATCTCCAAAGTTATATAACCAACGTGTTGCTATTTGTGATTTATCTATAAAGTCAACTACATATGGAGAATCGCAATATTGCTTATACCGAAAATCAGCAATTGGCCCATTGACAAACAATTGTAATGTTGTATCGCTAAAGCAACCAAAACTGCCAACTTCCAATTGTATGGTTTGAATACCGGAAGTATGTGCATAGGTGATTACATCATCTTTGTCTTGAAAACAACTGAAGTTAGAAAGTCCATCGCCCCAATAATGCCATTGATCTACAGAATCTGCAGCAGGGGTAAGATTGGTAAGGGTGATAGGTTCACCGGGACATACACTCGTTTTACTCAAACTAAAATTAGGATGTGGTTTAGCGCCAACGGTGATCATGGTAACATAAGAAGTATCAAAGCATCCGTTTTGGTTTTTTATCCATATGCGCATGGCATACTTTCCGGGGTTAACATAGGTATGCGTTACATCATCTTGTGTTGGAGGTAATGTTACGGGTGGAGTGCCATCGCCATAATCAACTGTCCATTGCTGCAACAAGAAAACGGTATACGATTTATTAATCACCTTTGTAGTGAGTGGAGCACAACCTTGTGTAGCAGTGGGTTCGAAATGTGCAATGGAAGGATAATAAACAGGTTGGCAATACTTCAACATACAACCAAAGCGAGTATATAATCTAACACAAACACTTTCATTCGCGCTCCATGTAATTGTATCAAAACCAATGGATGCCGTTACATTATCGCTATATTTTTTACTGATTACAACAGAATCCTTTTTGGCGAACGACCATTTCACCGAATCTAGTAACATGGAATCTTGAACCACTAATTTAATTGTGAATGGCTTACTACAAACTGAATCGGGAATTATGTCAAAACGAATGATGGGGTTAATGACGCGAACCTGCTTTGTTTTTGACTTCAAACATCCATTAGCGATGGTAAATAAGGTAACATTATACAACCCCGTTGTGTTGTATTGGGCATAAGTAGACGGCAAATTGAGTTGCCCAATAGCTGAAGCTCCACTTAAGTTCCAAACATAATTGGCTCCTGTTACAAGTTTAGCATCCAATATTAAATCTGCACCAACACAAACTGTATCTTTCATAATAAAATCCGACTGAAAGTTAGCAACGCGAGCAACAGTATCCAGTTTATAGGTACATCCAAAAGTATCTACTGCTATACATTGCAAACGGTAAGTCCCTGTATCGGCATAGGTTTTTGCGGGTGGTGTTTTAACCGATGAAGTTGTTCCATCGCCAAAACTCCAACTGTAACTCTTGATTGGAAACAAATTGGTTAACGTGTTTGTAAACGTAACCGTGTGGGGTTTAGTACAACCTAATAATGGAGAACCGATGACTTGTCCTTTGAAACCGGAGACCACAATAAATGAATCTTTTAATAATGTAACATTGCAACTTGGTGTAGGAGAGGAAAGTTCTAAACCCACAGCATAAAATCCGGGCTGTGTATAGGTATGCGAAGCATTTATGCCGGAGCCTGCGTATCCATCTCCGAAAGTCCAATTATAACCGCTGATAGTTACCCCGGATTGAGCATTGGAGATCCCGCTAAAATTTACTGTATACTGAACACATCCTATATTAACAGAAGTATCTGTAACAATTTGGGGTACAGGTTTGGGATACACCTTAATTTGAACTGTCCCAACTACTGGTCCGGTTGCTGTAGCCCTGAACTCAACATTGTAAGTGCCTGGATTGATAAATACGTTGCTTGGATTTTGAAGCACCGAACTTGCCCCATCCTTAAAATCCCAATAAAATGTTGACGCTCCAGCCGGTGCTGTAAAATTCACTTTGAGTGGAACACACCCGCTGTTTACATCAGCAGTTTGTGCATTCGAAAACATACTGTAGCATAAGAACAATAAAAGAAATTTGTATTTAGACAGCATGTATTTGAGGTGTGTATTCGTGAAAGTATAAAAAAGTTGTTAACTTAGCTAACAAGGAGTTATTTATTTTTACCCCGGTAAATATGCTGAAATACTTTTCCATTCTGTTTTTTACGCTCATCGTACAGTTAGCTGTAGCGCAGAAAGATTCTGTAAATAGCCTTCCTTGTGCCAACAGAACATTCATTATTTTAGCCCACGAATTCTTAGACACCACAAGAATTCCTTCTGTAACCCTCGCATCGCTTAATGCAGATATAGCAGCACTTAATAATGCTTTTGCACCTATTTGCGTTTCGTTTAAGCTTTGTGAAAAACGAGACATTATCAATTACAATTTCAATGTTTGGTATAGCGACAGCATGCAAGCGGAAGCATTATCATTATATGCTGAAGACAGGCTGATTGACGTTTATTTAGTAGACGAGATAAAAGAACCTGGCGGAGCAGCCGGTTATGCAACATTAGGTGGAATCAGTATACCCAACTCACTTGTTGTGCTAACTAAAGGTTCAGGTTCAGGTGTATGGATTCATGAATTTGGCCATTATTTTGGATTAGAACATACATTCGATATTAGTAATGGTGCAGAATTAGTGAATGGCAGCAATTGTGCAACAGCCGGTGATGGCATTTGTGATACACCTGCGGATCCCTATCCCAATGGAACAGCCAACTTGCTCTGCGAATTTCAATCTTCACAAAAAGATGCCAATGGAGATTATTATCTACCGGATGTTGAGAATTATATGTCGTATTATATATGTGCCTGCCGATTTACGCATGACCAATATGTTCGCATGTACAATACCTATATGATTGCTCCGAAAACCCATTGGTAAACAGAAAAATTGAAACATGAGATTGCTTTATTTTTTTCTGATTTTGTTTTGTATCCCATCCTCTTTTGCGCAAGACTTACACTACACGCAATACGATAAACTATTGAGCCGATACAATCCTGCAACCAATGCACACATTGAATCTACATTTCGATTCGGATTAAATTATCGCATGCAATGGTTTAATCTGCCGAATAAGTTTTCTACAGTTCAACTAGAAGGAGCCTATAAAGTACAGGAGGGAGCTTTAAAAAATTTCACAACCAGCATTTATTTTTCGCATGATATGGTAACTAAAACCGGTTTGAGCAACTTAGGTTTCAATATTGGTGGTGCGTATCCGATTACTTTCAAAAACCATGCATTGGCCTTAGGTATTAACCTGGGATTGATTTACAGAAAAATTGATATGAGTAATAGAAGCTTCCCTTCGCAATGGAATTTAGCAGCAGGTGATTTCGATACAAAAACAAGCAATAACGAAAACTATGGAAATACGCAAAAAATAATGTTTGATTTAGGAGCCGGAATTTCATGGAAATCAACATTTAAAAGTGGCGATTTAAATTTGGGTCTAGGCGTTTTTCATGCTAATCGCCCTAAAGATGGAATCGCCCGCGACAACAGTCGTTTAGGGGTTCTTTATAATGCGCATATTGCCTATAAACTATTCTTGAAAAACAGAAAATATTCCATCGAACCTAAGCTTCGTTATCAATATCTCGACAAAGCCTCTGAAATGAATTTCGGACTCGAAGGCAACATTTATCTTCAACCTTCATCGCCAGAAAAAGCACAAAATGCAATCATTATAGGTGTGTTAGGACGTGCAGGCTTCAAACGAACATATGATGCCATCAGTCCTTTAGTGGGATATAAATATCAACAGTTCTCTGCACTCCTCAGCTACGATGTACACATAGGAAAATTTAGAACAGATTTCGGAACCAGCTCGAGTGTGGAACTAACGCTTCTCTACACTATCTCCAGCAAAAAAGTATACTATTATGGTGTTCCGTGCGGAATATATTAAGCGCTTGTGTTTAGGCAGTTGTTTGTTGGCAATAGTATCGATAGCTTCTGCGCAAGTAAAGCCGGATGATATCTTGTTTTACAGCAAAAGTGCTTCTGCCTTAAAAAGCAAAGGCAACAAGGCCTTCAGCGATGGCGATTTCCTTTTGGCCCAATTGTATTACGAAGCGCTAAATCAAAAAAAACCAACGGAAAAATACCAACTCCGACTTGCTAAAACTTACCTTAAAAATAAGTTATACGCACCTGCCGAAAACATTTTCCAAAAGCTCATAGCGTACGATAAAACCACTGCTCTTTATTTGGCCTACACTCAAATTACGCAAGGCAAATACACCGAGGCAAAAAAGAATTTTGAAGCCTTTCGAAAAAGTTCGAAGGGAAAAACGGAAGTAGATGAAGAACCTCTATATAAAAGCGTCCAAACGATTTTAAAAACAGGAGCATACAACAAAAAAGACAGCAGTATTACCCCAAAGATTGTTCGGCTCAACACTAAAGTAAATGGTAAATTATCTGAGTTTACGCCTTTCTATCTTACCGATACTTCATTTTTTTTCGGCAAAACAACACCCGATGAAGCCGCATTTTTCTTGAAAACGGATTCTGCACAAAGCAATATTCCTGTGCGTAAATACTTTACCGGTCAAATAGGCGAAAACGGAGAAGTAGAGCGCATTTCACCTTGGAGCATAAACAATAGCGATAGTTCGCTTAATTATGGCGGAGCGTGCTTTAATGGCGATAAAACAGTTTTCTATTTCACACAATGCGAACGAAAATTCAATGCGTTAGAATGCCATATCTATCAAACAAAAAAAACAACTGCGGGTTGGAGTAAGCCGATCCTATTAGAAGGCAAGATAAATACGAATGGTTACTCCAGTGCCCAGCCCAGTCTTGGCTACGATATAGATAAAAAAGCGGATGTCCTTTATTTCTCATCGAACATGCCCGGAGCTAAAGGGTTTGATATATACTATGCGATATACGATAAAAGCAGACGACAATTTGCTACAGTAAGTAAATGCGGACCTAAAGTAAATAGCGCAGGCGATGAGTATACACCATTCTATTCCATTAAAGATTCGTTGCTCTATTTCTCGAGCAATGGGAAAGGTGGATTTGGCGGACAAGATATCTTTAAAACAAAAGGGAAGTTAAACGTTTGGACAGACGCAGAAGCATTACCCAAACCCATTAATTCGGCTGCTGATGACGATTATTTCTCCATTGACAATACGCGAGAAAAAGGCTTCTTTGCATCTAACAGAAGTAGTGAGAGCTCAACAGCAATAAAGACATGCTGCGATGATATTTATGCCTTTTACTTACATCCTGTAGATGAACAAAAAATCAAAGACAGTATCGCTGCATCGTTGCCCAAAGATGTTCTAGTGCCACTGAAAATTATGTTTGAAAATGGCTTCACTGCCAATGATTCAGCTAAGCTTACCGTGTATGAAATGAAAAATGGAAATAGAATTCCATTGTATACTACTTTCATTTCTTCCACAGATACAGGATTACGTTTTACAGCCGATAAACAATACAAGATTAGTGTAACCAGTAAACATCACTTAACGGAAACCACCGATATTAATCTTGAAAAATGGAAGCCATCAACTACAGATACACAAATCGTTACGCCAAAATTAATCCCGCGTAAACCAATCATCATTCCGGGTATTAATTACGAATTCGACAGTAGCCGTTTGATTCCGGAATCAATACGAAAAATTGATGAATACATTTATCCATTGTTGGTGGAAAATCCAACGTTGACATTCCAGCTCAACTCGCATACCGACAGTAAAGGAGATGCCAATTACAATCAAAAACTATCGGAGCAACGCGCAAAAAAAGTAGTTGAGTATTTAACACAAGTGAAAGGCATTGCTCCTGAACGTTTGAAATACAAAGGGTACGGAGAAAGCAAACCCATAGCGCCAAACACATTACCCAATGGTGATGATTACCCTGAAGGCAGAGCGCAAAATAGAAGAACAGAATTTGAAGTTATTGGAGGGATAGAGCAAATTCAAAACAAGTAACTACAAAAAAAACGTGCTGTCAGATTTCTCTAACAGCACGTTTCTCATTTTCAATTCTTGACTATTTTAGAATTTCTTCCAACTTTCTATCTAACTCCTCCCCTCTTAAATTCTTTGCAATAATTTTTCCGTCTTTATCCAACAAAAATTGTGCAGGAATACTCTGAACACCATATTTAGCAGCAGGTTCTGCGCTCCAACCTTTTAAATCGCTTACGTGGTTTTCCCATAGCAAACCATCTTGAGCAATAGCGCTTACCCACCGTGCTTTATCTTGATCTAACGAAACACTATAAACGGTAAAACCTTTCCCTTTATATTTGTTATAAGCCGCAACAACACTTGGGTTTTCTCTTCGGCAAGGTCCACACCATGAAGCCCAGAAATCAACCAGCACTACTTTACCACGCAAAGAAGACAGCTTAATGTTTTTCCCACTCGGAGACGGATAATCTAAATCGATAGCAGTAGATCCAATAGCAGTAGCAGATTCAGCCTTATGTTTCATTTCGGCCGCCTTCATTTGCATCTCAATTTGTGCATAAGCCGATTTCATTTCTTTGGTGTAATCTGAATTCGGGTAATTTTTTTCCATTAATTTTATGACCTCACCATTTTCTTTTGGATACTTATTCATTGGCAAAAAACTCACATAATAAAGTGAAACAAATGGCTCTTTCGAACCGGTCACTCTTGATTTCAAAGTATTCTCAAAGGTTTGCCCGGCCATTTGAATTTGCATAGCAAACTGCTGTAACGAATCTTGGGACTGACCTGCATTTTGTCTGCGATAAAATTCTTCATTTGCTGCTTGCAACTCCATCTGACGCCCACTCACATATTTAACGGCCTCCAACATTTCTTTGCTGGCATCAGTTCCCGAAACTGAATAAGCGATTGGGTCTTTAGGATTTGCTGAAAACGTAAAATTTGCGTTTTCCAAAAGGAGTATCCAAGCATAGTTATCTACGCGTAGACGATAAAATCCCTTATCGGCATAATTACTCAACTTAAATTTTCCGTCTTTATCCAAAGTAGCAGAATCAATGGCAATAATTTGTTGCAGCGATAATTTTTCTAGAATTACTTTCTTCCCGCTAAGATTTTCAATTTTTCCGTCAACAACATATTTAGAGCCTCCACCGGAAGAAGTGCAAGAAAAAAATGCTGAGAATAATATGACAAACAAAATGTTCTTCATGTATAGTTTTTATATTTTTAAAATGTCGTGTTAATTTTCTAATAACTCGTTCAATAATTTATTGGTCACTTTCGGATCGGCCTTACCTTTAGAGGCTTTCATTACTTCACCTACAAAAAGTCCCATCAATCCTTTCTTCCCGGCTTTATATTCTTCGACTTTTGCAGGCATTGAAGCTAAAACTTGTGCTACTAATTCCTTAATCATACCCTCGTCAGAATTTTGTAACAAATTCAATTCTTCCGCAATTTGAAGAGGCGACTTTGCAGGTGCAATAATCATCTCCGGAAAAATCTTTTGTGAAGCCACCGAAAAGTTAGTTTTCCCACTATCAATCAATGTAATCAAATCAGCCAAAGCTTGTGGCTTTAAAACAAACTGTGCAATTTCCAATCCGTTTTCATTTAAAAATGATTTCACAGGACCTAAAACCCAATTGGAAGCGGCTTTGTAATTGGAAGTTAGCTTCAATAAGTCATTAAAATAAAAGGCTAAATCTTTATCATCCGTAATTACAGTAGCATCATACAAAGGCAATCCAAAATGATTAACATACTCTGAAATCAACTGTTTCGGAAGCTTAGGCATATTCGCTCGAACGTTCTGAATATAAGCTTCAGTAATAACAACCGGTGGTAAATCCGGTTCCGGGAAATAACGATAATCGTGCGCAAATTCCTTTGAACGTTGTCCGAGTGTTTTTCCTGTGTTCGCATCAAACCCACGTGTTTCTTGCACCACAACGCCTCCTTCTTCCACTAAATCCACCTGACGAATAAACTCCGCTTCAATGGCACGTTTCACGTTTCGAATAGAGTTCATATTCTTCACCTCAACCCGTGTATTCAAAATCGTTTCACCAACTTTACGAATAGAAATATTCGCATCGCAACGCATACTCCCTTCTTCTAGATTTCCATCGCAAATTTCTAAAAATCGAACCAGCTTACGTACCTCAGTAAGATATTGATACGCCTCATCACTACTGCGAATATCGGGCTCTGTAACAATTTCAACTAATGGCACTCCTGCTCTATTCAAATCCACCAAAGTAAAAAACGGGTCTAAATCGTGTGTTGATTTTCCGGCATCTTCCTCCATGTGAATGCGATGAATACGCACTGTTTTTTCTTCGCCATTCACTTCGAATTTCAAAAATCCATTCGTACAAATAGGCGTTTTGTCTTGTGTAATTTGATAACCTTTCGGTAAATCGGCATAGAAATAATTCTTACGTGCAAACTCGTTTAACTCTCGAATTTCGCTATCCATAGCTAATCCTATTTTAACAGCAGCAGCAACAGCAGCTTTATTTACACGCGGTAATGTGCCGGGATGGCCCAATGAAAGTGGACTCACTTGTGTATTAGGAGATGCGCCAAATTCAGTAGAATCGCCACAATACATTTTACTCTTAGTCGATAATTGAGCGTGAACCTCAAGCCCAATTACTAATTCATATTTACTGTATCTATCGTCACTCATTATATCTCTAAATTAAATCTTTTCTTTAACAGCATTCAAAAATTGTGTTAAGCCGTCTACATTCGTACCTCCGGCACTAGCGTAAAATGGCTGTCCTCCCCCTCCACCTTTAATAATTGGCGATAATTCTTTTATCCATGCACCGGCACTTAAGCCTTTTGCTTTCGATAATTCTTCTTCGATCATAATATGCACATTGGCTTTGCCATTGATACTTGCTCCAAGTACTAACACGAAATTTTTCACTTCGTTTTTCAGCATGTACACTAAATTTTTCAATGCATCGTTATTGCCTATTTCAACCAATTCTGCAATTACATTCACGCCATTCACCACTTGAATTTTCTGAAGCAATTGATTTTTCAATTCAACTACTTGCTTAGCAGCAATTTCTTCAGCTTCTTTCTTGAGTGCTTTATTCTCATTGACTAAATCATCAATAGATTTCAAAATATTTTTTGAGTTATTAAGCGCTACCTTCACATTAGCCAATTCGCTAATAGCATCGTTTGCCAATTGTAATGCTTTTCTACCGGTTACCGCTTCAATCCTGCGTACCCCTGCTGCTACAGAGCCTTCAGATGTAATTTTAAACAAACCAATAACACCTGTTGCAGGCACATGACAACCTCCACATAACTCGCGCGAAAAGTGTTCATCAAAAGTTATCACGCGAACAAAGTCACCATACTTTTCACCGAACAACATGGTAGCCCCTAGTTTCTCTGCATCAGCAATAGCAACGTTTCTGCGTTCATCTAGCACAATGTTTTGCATGATCTTTTCGTTCACAATTTGTTCTACTTTTGCAATTTCCTCATCGGTAACTTTTGCAAAATGCGAGAAATCAAAACGCAATGTATCGGGTGTTACCAAAGAACCTTTTTGTTGTACATGTGTTCCCAACACCTCACGCAATGCAGCTTGTAATAAGTGAGTAGCCGAGTGATTACGTGTAGTATCTGTACGCTTTTGTAAATTAATTTTTGCATCTACTGCTGCATCCGTTTTTGCAGGAAGTTTTTTTGCGAAGTGAATAATCAAATCGTTTTCCTTCTTAGTATCAAACACATCAACTTTTTCTCCGGCAAAATCCAAATAGCCTGAATCACCAATCTGTCCGCCACTTTCAGCATAGAAAGGTGTTTTATCTAACACCAACTGATATATATCGGTGTCTTTCACTTTCGTTTTACGATACTTCACTAAATGTGATTTTACTTCAAACGAATCGTAGCCTAAGAATTCCGTTTTCACATCATCAGCCACTTGCACCCAGTCCGACTGCTCCGTTTCAGCCGCTTTTCGGGATCTGTTTTTCTGGATTTGCAATTCTGTTTCGAATTCAACTTCATCTACCGTAAATCCTTTTTCAGCTGCTAACAGTTTAGTTAGATCCAAAGGAAATCCGTAGGTGTCAAACAATTCAAAAGCAACTTTCCCCGGAACAATTGTAGAGCCATTCATTTCCTTTTCTATAGCTTCAAAACGTTTAATACCCTGACTTAGTGTTCGCAAGAAAGATGTTTCCTCTTCCAAAATCACTTTTGCCACAAAGGCTTCCTGCGCTTTCAACTCAGGGAAAATAGATGCGAATTGATTGGCCACTAAACCCACTAACTCGTGTAAGAATGGAGTTTCGAAATGCAATGCAGAATAGCCATACCGAACGGCTCTTCTCAAAATTCTGCGAATCACATAACCCGCACCGGTATTGGAAGGTAGCTGTCCATCGGCAATCGTAAACGAAATGGTTCGAATATGATCGGCAATTACCCGCATAGCAATATCTTGTTTCACACAATTACCACAAATTGAAGCATTGGTAGATTCTGTGAAATGATATTCAATACCCGATTTTTTTGAAATGAATTCAATGGTCGGCATAAAGATATCGGTATCATAGTTCGATGTTTTACCGTGAATAGCGCGCACTAAACGTTCAAACCCCATTCCGGTATCCACGTGTTTATCGGGCAGTGGAACTAACGATTTATCAGCTTTTCGCTCAAACTGCATGAACACGTTATTCCAAATTTCTATCACCTGAGGATGATCGTTGTTCACTAAATCGGCTCCGGGAATTTGTTGGCGTTCTTCATCGCTCCGCAAATCGATATGAATTTCTGAACATGGTCCACAAGGGCCTGTATCACCCATTTCCCAGAAATTATCTTTCTTATTGCCACGCAAAATGCGTTCTTCAGCAATCCATTTTTTCCACTCGTCATACGCTTCTTGATCGAAAGGCAAATTTTCTTTCGCATCCCCTTCAAAAACCGTAACGTACAAACGAGTTTTATCCAATGAGTATACAGAAGTCAATAATTCCCATGCCCACTCAATGGCTTCTTTTTTGAAGTAGTCACCAAAGCTCCAATTACCAAGCATTTCAAACATAGTGTGGTGGTAGGTATCTACACCTACCTCTTCTAAATCGTTGTGTTTTCCGGATACACGCAAACACTTTTGTGTATCGGCAATGCGTTTAGATGGTGGCATTCCGTTACCCAAAAAATATTCTTTGAAAGGCGCCATACCCGAATTGATGAACAGTAAAGTGGGGTCATTTTTCACCACAATGGGAGCAGAAGGCACAATTTTATGGCCTTTACTTTCAAAAAAATCTAAAAAAGCTTTTCGAATTTCGGTTGATGTCATGATAGTTTCGTTCGTCTGAGTTTTTATATTAATTTGGCTTTTCGCCTGTATCCTAAAAGGAGGGGTGAATTTAGCAGAATTGTACTATTTTTTATCTGAAAAGATGTTTAAAAGGAATAAAAACGAGAAGTTTGTCTTCAACGCCCAAACGCTGAAATACGAAAAAGCGGTAGTGAGCTTTGGTTCGCGTTTATTGCGTGTGCTCGGTTTTATCATTGCTTCGTTGGTATTTTCCTTGATTATCTCTTCTATAGCTTATATGTTTATTGACTCTCCGAAAGAACGTATCTTACGCAGCGAGTTAAATGGGTTGAAACAACAATACAATGTGTTAGACAATGAAGTGAGTCGATTAAACGATGTTTTGGAAGGCTTACACTACCGCGACAATAGCATTTACCGTGTAATTTTCGAATCGGAACCTATATCAAATGACGAGTGGCAGGCGGGTTCAGGGGGCGTTAATAAGTACAAGAACTTGGAAAAGTATGATAACTCCGAGTTAATGATAGATATTTCTAAGCGCGTAGATAAGCTTAAAAAGCAGATGACGATTCAATCTGCATCGTATGATAATATTACTGAATTGGTAAAAGGTAAAGAGCAAATGTTGGCTTCCATTCCATCCATTCAACCCGTTTCGAATAAAGATTTAAATCGGGTAGCATCAGGATTTGGAGTGCGTATCGACCCGGTGTATAAAGTGCCAAAATTCCATGCAGGATTGGATTTCACGGCACCTACAGGAACTGAAATTTATGCCACCGGAGATGGCGTTGTGGAACTTGTTGAATTCAATTATGGAGGATATGGTAATCAAGTCATCATTAATCATGGCTATGGTTATAGAACACGCTATGGCCACATGTCACGATTTGCTGTACGTAAGGGACAAAAGATTAAACGTGGCGAAAAAGTAGGCTTTGTTGGAAGTACAGGAAAATCTACAGGACCACACTTACATTATGAAGTATTGAAAGACGATAATCCAATTAATCCGATTTATTTCTTCTACAACGATTTGAATGATGCTATGTTTGCTAAAATTATTGAGCAAACGAAAAATGCCGGACAAACGCTCGATTAATCTCATCTAAAGACTTCAATTAACGTGGCTTACAAAGAAAAAGACATAGAAAAACTGTACTACTCTATTGGAGAAGTGGCAGATATGTTAGGCGTAAATGCCTCTTTGTTGCGCTATTGGGAAAGTGAATTCCCTGAACTTCAGGTGCGCAAAGACCGTAATGGAGTACGTTTGTTTACAAAACAAGATATAGAGACGGTTAAAAGCATTTACCATTTGGTAAAAGAGAAAGGATATACCATTGAAGGCGCTAAAGTGCAACTCAAAAACAGTTCAACACATACCGACAAAGCAAAACTAATTGACTCTTTAAAATCGGTAAAAAAACTCCTGGAAAACTTGAGAGACGGGCTTTAATTCCGTTTGTCTTTTTTAGAAAACGGTAATATCAAGATCCGTAAACGATCCGTTTGTTACCGTTAAAGACCCAGAACCACCATTTGAATCTTTTCCGGTAAAGGAAAACGTACCACTTATTTTCTTGGTGCTTAGATTAAATTTGGAGAGCGTAAGCGATCCTGTTCCTCCGTTATCGGTTGTAAATGTTTGTGTAGTGTTTATGTAACTGCCTTCATCAACACCTGAAGAAAGAGGATAGTTCCCAGCTGTTAAATCGTTCGGGTAATTCCCTTCCAAAGTCAACTGAATATATGGAATTGAAGCTGAAGATGATTCATGTAATGAAATGATTAACCCCATATCTCCAGATGCTTCATAAAAGCAGGTATAGTACTGTCCAGTTTTTTTTGAACCGCCAATAATGGCCTCCCATTTAGATGTTGAAGTATTATTCGTTTGGCAGTCTGTTAAACCAATAGCCAATGAGAGAAATAACATTGCAAATAGTGTTCTTTTCATATTACATTTTTGTGGGTTAGTAAATCAGGTTTTACTTACGAAAAATAGTTTTTTTGTTTAAAAAAAGAGAAGAGGTGATTGAATAAAACAAAAAAGGCCTTGATACAATCAAGACCTTTTGTTGCGGAACGGACGGGACTCGAACCCGCGACCTCCGCCGTGACAGGGCGGCATTCTAACCAACTGAACTACCGTTCCTTTCCGTTGGGAGTGCAAATATAACAGCAATTTCTTTTTTGCCAACTTTCCGCAAAAAAATGTTTTTACTTTTTTTGATTTTTGGCTTCAATCCACTTGTAGGTTTGCGCCATACCATCTACTAGCATTGACGATGGCGCCCATTTCAGCTTTTCTTTAATTAAACGATTATCGGAGTTTCTTCCACGAACACCCATTGGACCGGGAATATTATTAAGTGTTAATTGCTTACCCGAAATTGAAATTACAAGTTTAGCGAGTTCATTTATTGATACCATTTCATCGGACCCAATGTTTATAGGTCCAGCAAAATCATTATCCATAAGTCGTTGTATTCCTTCTAAACACTCATCAATATACAGGAATGAGCGAGTTTGAAGCCCATCGCCCCAAATCTCAATAGAAGAACCGGAGTTGGCTTGTGCCACCTTTCGACAAATCGCAGCCGGTGCTTTTTCTTTCCCACCTGTCCAAGTTCCCTCCGGGCCGAAAACATTATGAAAACGAGCTATTCTAACATTTATGCCAAAGTTCTTTGCATAACTGAGGTAAAGTCGTTCGCTGAATAGTTTTTCCCAACCATATTCGCTATCCGGATTAGCAGGATAAGCCGAAGACTCTTCGCAGTTAGGGTTTGCAGGATCAAGCTGGTTATGCTCAGGATATATACATGCCGAAGACGAATAAAATATTTTACCAACCCCAAATTGTTTCACTAACGATAAAATATTGAGATTGATTAATGCAGAATTGGTCATTAAATCGGCATCGTTATCGCCTGTAAAGATATATCCTGCACCGCCCATATCGGCTGCTAATTGATAAATACAATCAAATTTTTCGTTGAGCACATCACTACAAAAAAGTGGATTGCGCAAATCTCCAATTACAAATTCGTTGGCAACAGAGTTACAATATTCCGGAAATTTCAAATCCACTCCGCGTACCCAGTAACCTTCTTGCTTTAGTCTTTTTACGAGATGTGCACCAATAAACCCTCCTGCCCCACATACCAATGCCCTTTTGCTCATATTCGCTTTTTTACAATAATCGATTAAAAGTAATTAAACTGCGTAAAGTTTATAATAGTCAGCCATTTTTTGATTTAGTAAAAAAATGACTTTTATCAGCTTATAAATTGTAGAATTACTAAATTCGGAATGTTATTTTCGAACTACATAAAGAATACAATATGAGAAAGGTTTTTCACGACCCTGCTTTACAGAAACAATTTGACAAGGATGGTTATGTTAGCCTGCCTTTTATTTCACAAGAGAAAGTAGAATTACTGAAACAGGCTTTCTTCGATACCTTACCGAAAAGTGGTGGTCAGTTAGGTGCTGACGATGTTAAAAACGGACATACTATCACCTACGATTTTACCTTTATCGATAAAAATCCGGAATACAAAAAGTTAGTATTCGACATTATCGTAAAACAATTTGAACAAGAATACAATAACGTATTAGCTGATTATAAACCAATTATTGCCAATTTTATTCGCAAAAAAACAGACGGTGGCGAAGTGCCATTGCATCAAAATTGGGCATTTGTGGAAGAAACGAAATATACCTCCGTTTCTATTTGGTGTCCATTGGTAGACAGTACCATTGAAAACGGCACACTACAAGTTGTTCCTGGAAGTCACAAGCGATTTGGACTACAACGCGGGCCCAAAGTGCCTTGGGAGTTAGAAGGCATAAAAAATGAAATCATCAACGATTATCTTGTTCCGTTAGAAACGAAAGCAGGAGATTGTGTAATTTTAGATGATAGTATTGTGCATTATACAGCCATCAACAAAACGCCAGGTTTGCGATTAACAATTCAATTGATTTTGATTCCGGCAGATACCTATTCACTACATTACGATTTAAAATCTTCTAACGATGGCGAGGTAAGTGTTTTGGAAGTAGATCATGACTTTTACATGAAGTTCAATCCTTGGATGGAACCGAGCAATGTGAAAACAATTCGAAAAGAGAAGTTTGAATTTAAACCCATATCAACTTCCGAATTTGAAGCAAGAATGAAAGAACCTAAAATTGACGAAACCACAGGACTGTTCGCTAAAATCAAAAAACTATTTTTGGCGGAAGCTTAATCTATAAATCACAATACTATGTTTCAGTTTCCAGCACAAATGATGCGCGTTTTTAAAGATGAGCAAATGCAAGCAGCTTTCGAACGTGATGGCTTTGTGATTGTAGACTTCTACACGAAAGCAGAAGTTGCGGAATTAGAGCAACTGTATTATGATTTGCACCCGGTTGAAGAAAAAGGATTTTATCCGAGTACTTTTTCGAAAGACAAAAAATACAGACAAACGGCAGATGAAGAAGTAAGACGTGTAGGGTCTAGATGGATGAATGAAAATCTGCAAGATTTTAAAACAATGTGTGGAAGCTTTATTGTAAAGTATCCAGGACCGGATAGCACAATGTGTGTACACCAAGATATGACATTGGTGGATGAAACTAAATTTACGGGAATCAATATTTGGTGCCCATTGATAGATTTATCGGATGAAAACGGAGTGATTCAAGTACTCAAAGGAAGTCACAGAATTATACCTACTTACCGAGGTGCAACTGTTCCTTGTTTGTATGGTAGCATGAAAGACGAAGATATTGTTCCCTATTTAGCGCCAGTGTATTTAAAAGCCGGACAAGCTGTAATTTTCGACCAGAGTATTATTCATTATTCGGCCGCTAATCTTTCCGATAAAATTAGAATTACTACAAACATTTATTTCACACATAAAGATGCTGATTTTAGAATTGCCTACTACAACAAAGATGCGCATGGCGACAAAGTAGAACTGTTTAAAGAAGATGATTCTTTCATGACCGACTTCGAACAGTTTGGCGACAACATTTTCGACAAACCAAAAATTGGGAAAAGTATAGGATTATTCGATTACAATTTCCCAAAGTTAGATGCGGTTTGGCTTGCGAATCTTTATCCTGAAAAAGCAAAAGAACTAAAAGCAAAACAAGAGGCATTAACTACAGTATTCGATCCACAACCAGAACAGAAATCAGAAAAAAAATCCTTTCTCAAACGACTTTTCGAAACAATAGCGAACTAATGGTAGAACCAATTTTTCAAGACCCTGAACTGCAAGCGAAATTCGAATCGCAAGGCTATGTAAAAATTCCATTTTTAACGCAAGACGAAGTTGCGCACCTCGTAAATTTGTTTTGGGAATTACATCCAACCCTTGACACCAAAGGGTTTCAATCGAGCAGCTATTCGAACGATTATTCCTATAAAAAAAAGGCTAGCGATTTAGTTACAGCAGTTTTCAAACCACATTACGAAAAGATTTTCAAAAATTACAGAGCATTTGGTTCAGCATACTTATACAAACAACCCGACACCTATTCAGAGTTACCTGTGCATCAAGACTGGACAATTGTAGACGAAGAACAATATGTTGCTTTAAATATATGGGTACCACTTATTGATGTAACTTCTTTTAATGGAGCATTACATGTAATGCCCGGAAGTCATTATGGTGTTTTGAAACCCTTGCGCTGTCCTACGTTGCCGATGTTCTTTGACGGTTATGAACAACTGATGATCGCCAATTCCATTCCAATGGAAGTGAAAGCAGGTGAGGCTGTTGTATTGAATCAAAGTATTGTGCATTATTCTCCGCCAAACAAAAGTGATAAAATTAGAATTGCCATTACCTCAGGGGTGATGAGTGCTACACCTAAGATGAATTTTCATTACTGTCCCGATCGTTCGAAAAATGAAGTCGAGGTATTTGAAATGGAAGATGATTTTTTAATCAGCTTTGAAAATTTTTACGAAGCGATTTTAAAACGTCCGCTCATGGGAAAAAGTTTAGGAATGAAACCTTACAACATCCCACTCCTAAACGAATCGGAACTGCACGAGATGCTTATAAAAATGAAAGAACGTGCTGGACTACCACCTATTTTAGTGGAGTCAACACCGGTTAAAAACAATATTGTAGTTGAAGAAAAAATAAACTTAGAACCTACTCCTAAAGTCGAGCCAACGTTAATTCAACGCATCGCTTCATTTTTCCAAACACATTAAGCACAGATATGATTCCTGTTTTAAAAGATTCCGAACTAGAAGCACAGTTGGCCAAAGAAGGATTTGTGGTATTACCATTTTTGAATGAAACTGAAGTGGCATATCTGGTAGACTTATATAACACGCATCATACCGATTCGAAAGAAGGCTTGTATGCTACAGCGCATTCATCGGATCGCGATTTCAAAATGAAGTTGAATGTTGAAATTCTAAAACAATTTGAACGAGCTATCGAACACTATTTTTTGAACTGCCGTCCCCTGGGTGGATCTTACATAACGAAATATAAAGGTCAAAACGGATCTTTACTTCCACATCAAGATTGGTCGATAGTAGATGAAGAACAATTCCGCTCTTTTAATATTTGGATTCCATTGGTTGATACAACAGAGGAGAATGGAGCTATTTGTGTTTTACCACACAGCCATACACTATTAAAGAGTTTTAGAGGAGTGAATGTGCCTGATCCTTTTTATAAAATCAGTGATTATACTTGGAAGTATCACCAAACGTTGAACATGAAGGCAGGTGAAGCATTGCTCTACGACCATAGGTTGCTGCATGCATCAGGCATTAATCAAACGGAACAGCCTCGATTAGCAGTAGTGTTTGGCATTATTCCGGAAAAGGCTGAAATGCGTTATCACTTCATAGAGAACGGTGTAATTTCAGAATACGAAAGCAACTTAGATTTCTTCTTCAACTTCGATATTCTTAAAGGACCACAAGGATTAAAAAAATTAAGAGACTTAGAATACACAGTAAATCCTTTAACAGAAGAAGACTTCGATTATCTTTATTTGGGTATTGAAAAGAAAAAATCAACGCCTATTGAAGCACCTGTAGCACAACCCCTCACCCCTTCAACAGAAGGCCTTTGGGGGAAGTTAAAACGACTATTTTCGTAATTCGACTTTTCTTTTGATATTGCTTTATGATATATATACTGATTACAGTTTTTTTTATTGGTGTTGCCGTTGTTACATTCCTATTGTTGCAGAAAACAAGAAATACAAACACCGCAAATATTGAAAAAACAGAGCTTGTTAACACTACCTCTCCAGAAAAAGTTAAGGCTTTTTACAATCAATACAATGATAAATTTTTAGAAGTGTATGGTGACGTTATTCAGGCATTCCGTACAACAGATGTAAGTAAATTACTGGATTACGAAATTGCCAGCATGGAGTTGAAACCCGGCATGAACATTTGTGATGCAGGTTGTGGAGTATGCGGACCCGCTCTATATTTTGCTGAGCAATGTGATGTTACTGTGAGTGCAGTTACCATTTCAGAAGTTCAATTGGAAGAAGCAAAAAAAAGAATAACTAAAAAAGGACTCAACAACAAAGTAAATGTTCATTTGGGTGACTATCACCAACTTCCATCACTTTTTGCAAAAGACACTTTTGATGTAGTCTACTTTTTGGAATCTTTCGGACATTCCAACAATCACAGTAAAGCTATTGATGCAGCTTGGGACGTTTTGAAACCTGGGGGAACATTATATATCAAAGATTTGTTCCGAAAAATTGCTGTGATTGAGGAGCACCAACAAAAAATTGATTACGAAATTGGCAGAATCAATGATGCTTATAAATACAATGTTGCTGATTTATACAAAGTATTGGATTCCATGCGTAGAAAGGGTTTTGCGATATGCTTTGTAAAAACTATTGATTTGAAGTTAGAAGATTTTGAAAACCTTACCATCTCTAACGATTTTCAAGAGCTCACCGGTATTGCAAAAATCGAGAATTGGGAAGAATACATTTTTCCAGTTGACTTCTTTGAAATCAAATGCTATAAACCACAACACGAACTTCAATATGGGCTTGACAAATACTTCCTTCAAAACATGTATTGGATGCAAGTGCACAAAAAGCAACAAAACGAGTTAGACTACGGAAAACTATAATCCATTTTCTTGTTCTACCTTCCACTCCAACCGCTTAAGCAAAGGAGATGGAAGTCCACCCCAAACGGCTTTGGCTATCCATTCGTCTTTTACTATTTCGAACGTATAAAACTGAAACGGGATTGGCACTTCCTTTCCATCGCGCCCGATAACCAGGGTATGCTTGTATGTTCCGCTATTGAAAAAATAGGGCTCGTAAAAACTTGTATACACATAAGTACCCGATGGCTGAGGTTGATGTACTTCACCTTCGCGAAATGCAGGTGCATCGGTTGTAATCCATATCCCGAATAAATCCAATATTTTCGAACCTAATTGCAGATAACCTTCATCACATTTCTTTTCAATTACATACTCGATTTCGATAGGATCACTAATGTAAATGGCCGCATTATGAGCTTTGTTACTTGCTTTCACGCGAACAGAAATTAATCGAAAGAAATCATTCTGCGGAGTAAGACTATTGTTTAAATCAAACTGAATTCTACCGGCTTCGTCTTTAGCAGTAAATGACGACAATTCTATTGTAGCGTTTTGTTTATTCAGCGCTATAAGATAATCAGCAAAAACCAATTTCGGATCTCCTTGTGCAGCAATTTTCCCTTCGCGTATCAATACACATCTGGTACAAAATTCGATGACTTCAGATGGATTGTGACTTACAATAACAACCGTTTTCCCGCTTCGAGCCAATGCAGAAATTTTCTGCTTTGCTTTTTCATGAAAGGCAGCATCTCCAACAGCCAAAACTTCATCTAGCAATAATATATCGGCATCTAAGTGGCTGAATACAGAAAAAGCCAAACGCAAATACATTCCGTTTGAATAATTTTTTACCGGCTCATCTATAAACTCGCCAATGCCACTAAAATCAAGAATTTCAGCAAATACAGCATCAATTTTCTGTTTAGACATCCCTAATAAGCTGCCATTTAAATACACATTCTCTTTACCCGTCAAATCGGGGTGAAAACCTGCGCCAATACCAAGAATCGAACAAATCGTTCCATCTATTGCAATGGAGCCTGAGGTAGGTGGAATAATATTGCTTAATATCTGTAATAAAGTACTTTTCCCTGAACCGTTCCTGCCAATTATTCCCAATACTTCTCCTTTCTGTATTTCAAGCGAAATATCTGTCAAAACATGATGCATATCCACTTTCCGAGACCCGAACACATCTTTTAATGCAAGCATAATACTGCTTTGAATGCTGCCACTTTTCACATGACGCAGTTCGTATGATTTGCTTAGGTGCTCAATTTTGATTGCCGGTTTTGTCACGTTCTATTATTTCCTTTAAATAAGTTCTGCTACATATCGTTCCACCTTTTTGAAATACATCAAACCGGTCACAAACAACAAAAGCATAAACAAAAAGATATAAATATATTGAATAGAAGGACAAGCTTCACCTAACAACACATAGCGGTAACCATCTAAAACACCTGCCATAGGATTTAAATAGGTTAACCAAAAATAACGTTCCGGAATAATTGAACCCGGATAAAAAACCGGTGTAAGCCAGATACTGAAATTAATCATGTAAGGCACAATGTGATGCAGATCACGATTTCGAATGGTAAGTGCATTTATCCATATAGTAATACATAACCCAACAAGAATATTCATAACAATTACTACCGGCAAAAACACAATTGACCAAGATAATGGATGGGCAAAAACGAGCATTAGCAATAGCATTACAGCTAACGATATTAAGAATTCGATAAGCCCTACTACCACTTTAGACAAAGGCAAAATAAATTTGGGGAAATAGATTTTTTGAATCAGGGTTTGATTTTGAATGAGAGATGTGCTTGCTCCATTTAAAATAAACGAAAAATAATTCCATCCGAGCATACCGGAAAAAGCGAAGAGCGGATAAGGAGAATGCATCCCCTTAATTTGAATAAGTTTATCGAAAAACAAAGTAAATACTAACATTCCGGCCAATGGTTGCAAAGCCGACCACAGAATACCAAATTTAGCTTGTGCGTATTTTACTTTCAATTCACGTGATGCCAACACAATTACTAAATAACGATAGCTCCATACTTTTTTTAAATAAGTGAAAAGCGAATCTTCTTTAGCTTGAATGTATTGAATTGCCATGAATCTTTGATTAGCGTTGCATTTAATGACTGATGGCTTCCAAAACCTCTTCTATGGTTACAGGATTATTGACATATGATTCTAAGACTTCATATCCTTTATCAGTAGGCGCTTTCACCATTGAATCTTCACGAAGACGTTCATACCGGTAGGTGAAATCATCGTCAGGATGATGAACTTCCAACGCTAATCCCGGTTCGGGCTGATGATAGATTTGGAACGATGCCTCTTGAGGTAAAATAGCCGATTGAATAACAATGCGCTCCATATTACTTTGGTTAGCGGGTGAGCCGTGAATAGTATTCAAAAAGAAAAGCAATGCTTCGCCTGCTTTCATAGAAAAAACAGTTGAGCGCATTTTCAACTCTTCCAAAATTGGGTTGTAATTCGGGAACAAATAGCCTGCTCCGCGCACAGGGCGATTAATATTATGGCTTTTTTTCAATATCCACATAGCACCATTGGTTTCATCCACATCTTGCAGCGGCACCCAAATATTAAAGGAGGTATATTTTGACTCATCAACAATACTCCAATCTTGATGCACAGGAAATGTTGTTTCCTCACCCTTGAGCTTTACAATGAATTGTTGATTTACGGCTCTATAGTTTTTGAAATTTCGCTCACAAGCTGCGGATAAGATACGTTCTAGGTTTTCCTTTATCGTTAACTTATAATTCAAATCAGGCGACCAAATTGTCATGTGGATTCCATCGTACAACGCAGGGGGATTTTGGCCTCCATGCAAATCTTTATAAAATGTTTGTACTTCATTCAACTCTTCAGGGGTTAAAAATGGAATGCGCACCACTCCTTCTTGCTGCATTTGGGCTTCGAGTGCAGAATCTTTCAGTAAGCTGCTTTTCATTTTATTTCGAATTTTATACAATCAATTTATTCGGCATCGCGTTATGCCGCAAATATTTTTTTCAATTTCTCCAAAAACCCAACCGCTCTTTCCGGCTGAGGGGCTTCAACAGATGGAATTTCCATAGCAACATTATGTGCACTCAGTGGTTCTACAATCATATTACAGTCAGTATGCCCATCTTCGCTTAAATAGTTAACTGGTTTAATTCCATGCTCAGCACACAATGCCGTAAACTCAGCTTCCGTTATTTTCGACCATTCATCTTCAACTAATGCAACAGTTTCACCTGTTTTCGGACGAGCATGACAATCAACCAAAAAATTCGGATTTGTGAGCAAGTAATCGTCATCATGTTGTATTACTTCAATTTTTGCATTCGGTATTGCCGGATCCTTCCAACAGGTTTGCAATTTTGCTTCAGTTGGAAATAAACCAGAAATAACCACTACGCGCTCTTTACCGGAAAGATTTTGCATAGAGTTATGTACAATACGATTGTCGAAAACCAATATATCTCCTGCTTTCATAAACAATGGCTGTAAATATCTACGAACAGCGAAGTGAATATCATCGTATGGCGCAGGGAATGAAATACTACGATATGGTGAAAACATTTTATGACTTCCGGGCATGACACACATGGCTCCATTATCTGCCGTAATATCCTCTAACGGAATCCACAAACTTAAAGGAGAATACTTAAATTCATCCAAGCCTGTTGTATCTTGATGTACATAAAACTCACTTCGTGGTCCTGATGCTTTTACTATGTATGAATTCAACATCATCTTGTAATCCCCTAACCATTGATCGAGATATGGTTTTAGAATTGCTCCTATTTCGTCATGCATTTTTCTTCGGTACACAAGATCTTGCGAATAGACACTATAAAACATACCCCCTTCACCATTTTCAAAATGATGTGTGGCGGCAAAAAGTGATTGCAATGCTTCTAATGATGATTCACTTAAACGACCATGAACCGAAAATCCATCTGTATCAATTCGTTCGCGGAGCGCTGAATCGGAAATATAGTGGTGTGCAACGGGTTGCCATGTTGTTTTACTACTTATCATACCCGAAATTTAGTTTACTTAAATATATGAAATATATTACGGTCTAAAGCTAACAATTAGTCTATAAAATACGTGAAATCCTTCCTGAGAAAAATCAGAATTAGCGACCCTTGGAACTATAAAATTCCATTTCTAATTGCTATTCCATACTTATATGCTTTCCATAGTTCTTTTTATTATTCTTTTGGTGCACAAAATTTCATTTTTAAAGTCTTCTTATCTTATATAACAATCATTGGTATAGCAGGATTTGCCTACACGTTAAACGACTTTACCGATAGAAAAAAGGACGAAGCGGCCAGAAAAGAAAACCTACATATCCATAAGCCCATTTGGTTTTCGATGGGTATACTATTGCTATTTCTGAGTATTGCCTTAGCGCCTTGGTATTACTTCCCAAAAACAGTTTATACATTATCGCTACTCAGCATTGAACTATTGCTTTTTGTGCTGTATTCCGTTTCTCCATTTCGCTTCAAAGAAAGAGGCTTTCTAGGCGTGATTACTGATTCCCTTTATGCGCATGCCATTCCGGCTCTGTTGGCACTAACTGCTTTCGATCAAAATGGAGAACTGCCCTTCAACACGATTAGGGGATTATCGATAACTCTTCTTCTTTGGCAATTTTTTCTAGGTATAAGAAACATCCTCTTTCATCAAATTGCAGACTCTAAGAACGATATCAAAAGCGGAATTAAAACATTTGTAACAAGCACTTCAATTCCTAAAACAGAACTATTGCTGAAGAAACTTTTCATACCGCTTGAGGTGATTAGTTTTTCCCTTTTTTGCCTTATCCTATCATTAACCTATTTTTTAATGTCGCTCACTCTTTTAGCCATCTATATACTATATCTTTTCTACCAAAGAAAGGGGTACCACTCTAGCACTCATCCGGTATACCGCAAGTTCTGTTACTTTTTTCTAGACGATTTCTACATCGAATGGCTGCCGATTTTTTTTCTCTTGTGGTTATTAACCATTGACATACGCTATATTGTGCCGCTAGTGCTCCACGTATTACTTTTCAGAAATTGCTTCAAACGTTTATTAAAACTAAACTTTTGATATTCGAATGCACACAAACAAAGACCATATTGCCGTTATATCGCTGAATGCCAATAAGTATTCAGAAACCTTCATCCACAATCAAATCAAGTATTTACCTGCGCATGTGCATTGCCTATACGATGGAGTACTACCTAAATATGGACCAAATGAAACTTGCTTTGTAGAAAACGAAAACACGCTTAAAACAATTTTACTTCGTCAGTGTAAAGGCAGATCAAAAACAGAGCAACATCAACATAATATTGAACAGTATCTTATCAAGAACAAGATCAAAGCAGTTGTTGCAAACTATGCGATTACCGCTTTCCCAATTATGGATATTTGTGAACGCAATAACATTCCACTCATTGTTCACTTTCACGGTTGGACCGCATATCGAAAAAGTCTTCTTGTAAAACATAAAGAAGACTACATGCGCATGTTCACCATTGCCTCAGCGGTGATTGCTGTCTCCAATGACATGTATGAGCAACTTCAAAAGTTGGGTTGTCCGAAGGAAAAGTTATCGCTTATCTATTATGGATTTGATAGCGATTTGTTTGCTTATAGCGATCACTCTGAAAACAATTCAAACTTTCTATCGGTTGGAAGATTTTGCGACACTAAAAATCCACATCTTACCATCTTAGCTTTTCATCAAGTATTACAATCATTACCTGCTGCGAAACTTAATATGATTGGGGGCGATGAAACCTTATTGAATAGCTGCATGCAATTGGTGAAGAGTTTAAACATTGAACAACACGTTAACTTTCTTGGCATAAAAACACCCGAAGAAGTTGCAACAGAAATGCATAAAGCCATCGCCTTTGTTCAACATTCAGCCACTACAATGGAAGGCGAAAAAGAAGGCACCCCTGTATCTATCATAGAAGCTATGGCCTCTGGTCTGCCCGTTGTTGCAACACGTCATGCCGGCATCCCTGATGTTATTTTAGAAAATGAATCAGGGTTATTGTGCAGTGAATTTGATATTAACGAAATGGCACGTCTGATGTTGAATGTCGCTACGGATAAAGCCCTCAACCAACGCATAGGAAAAAATGCAAGCGGTAGAGTGCATACCCATTTCACAATGCAACAATATATCGACAAACTTTGGGCTGTGATTAACGATAAGATTCAAAAGCAATAATCATGTGCGGCATTTTAGGAACAATACCGGCAACACCACAAGGCTACTTTAGCGAAGCATTGTCGTTATTGAAACACAGAGGTCCGGACGGAAGTTATACTTGGCACAATCAAGCACAAAGCATTTCTTTAGGTCATAATCGGTTAACCATTATCGATAAAACGGAGTCAGGTATTCAGCCCATGCACCGTGAACATTTACATATAGTATACAACGGTGAAATTTTCAACTTTGTTGAATTGCGTGAAGAACTGATGGCCCTTGGATTTCGGTTCACATCAACATCCGACACAGAAGTTATCCTTAACGCTTACAAAGCATGGAAGGAAAAATGCTTTACCCGTTTCAACGGCATGTGGGCTTTAGCGATATGGAATGATATGGACAATACGTTATTGCTATCCCGAGATCGATACGGTGAAAAGCCTTTGTATTATATAAACCTCAATAACGGCTTTGCCTTTGCATCGGAAATGAAAGCACTTATTCCCTTTTTGGAAAAAGTTGAAGTTCACGCTAACTTCAAAAGCTTTTGCAACAATCCATTTGCCTACGAAGCCACCGAAGATTGTCTCGTTAAAGACATCAAACGATTCCCTGCATCACATTGGGGAACCTATAAAAATGGGGAATTAGTATTACATCAATACTGGAATACGAAAGAACATTTGCAACATATTTCATCCAATTACAAAAAACAAACTGATGAATTTCGTTCTCTATTTTTAGATGCTGTAAAAATTAGAATGCGCTCTGATGTTCCAATTGGAACAGCATTGAGTGGAGGCATTGATTCCTCGTGTGTAGCAGTAGCCATGCATGCCATTGCAGGAAAAGTAGAATCTCACTTTAATCACAATTGGCAAAATGTGTTCTCTGCTGTTTATCCAAATTCCGATGTAGACGAAACGGAATACATCAAAAGTGTTACTGCTCAATTAAACATAAATGCATTTGAAGTAGAGATTGATGCCACAAAAGCATTAGCACAATTCGAAGAAGACTATTATACGTTTGAAGAATTATATATCACTTCACCTTTCCCAATGCTACAAACGTATGCAGCGATGCGCGAACATGGTGTAGTGGTAACCTTAGACGGACATGGTGCCGATGAATTATTTTGCGGCTACGATACATTTATGTTGGCGGCTTTGAAAGATTGCGGATTAAATCCTTTCACTATAAAGTCGATCCTAAATACATATAATGCATTAGGTGGAAACAAATCGCAATTTCAGAAAAAACAAAAAACATTCAGCGAGTATACAAAGTGGAATACAGGCAGCGAAAATATAAGCGCATTGTTACCTATTGCAAGGGAGGAAATCCGAAAAGCTTTTGCTGCTCCGAAAATCCAGAAAGAAAAAATGGATACGTTAACTGAAAATCTGTATAAACTATTCCATACAGATAATCTTCCAACACTACTTCGTAATTACGATCATTATTCAATGGCGAATGGAGTAGAAGTCCGCTCACCTTTTTTAGACCACCGATTGGTGAGTTACACTTTTTCTTTGCCTTGGCAATCGAAGCTGAGCAAAGGGTTGACCAAAACTATTTTACGCGATGCCATGCAGCCCTACATACCGAAAGCCATTTATAATCGAAGATCAAAAATGGGATTCCAAACGCCTATTGTAGATTGGCTAAAAGGTCCTTGGAAGCATTATTTTCTTGAATTAATACACAGCGACCGATTTAATCAATCCACTTTCATAGAAGCGAATACAGTTAGACAAAACATTGAAAACTGCATCAACAACAAAGACGTAAGTTACAGAGATGGGGAATTGGCCTATACATCCATCGCCCCATTTTTATGGGAACTTTTTGTTCTTGAAAAATTCAAGCAAATTCACATCCAATTCAAAAACACTAAAACAGAATTTTGAAAAAGCACAAGGCTGAAATATTTCTTTTCGTTATTGTAGGAAGCCTTTCCTTATTAGCTTGCGAGTGGGTATTAAGAAAATTCAAACATATTACTCCTGGCTTTCACACCTACTCGCAATGGTTTACTCCGGTTGATACCATTGTTTTTCATCGTGGTTTTATTGCCGATAGTACGGGAATTTTCAAAGTAGAAGATAATGCTAGATCATTTTACCAAGAACATCTGAAAACCAAAGCATTCGAGCCCTTCACATTGCAAGATGTAAATCTAGAAGTGTATGGTATGGAGTATCAGTTTAAAGGACTCGATACCCAACCAACCATTTTAGGCAAACTATATGCAGCGTTATTAAAGAAAAAACAATTAGACGATGTAGACTCTGCTATAATAGATTATTGCAAATGCCCCATCAACACTGATGGTTTTAAAAGTATTGCATTCAAATCATATAATACTAAACGAAAAAAGATTCTGCTTATTGGCGATTCGTTCACGTGGGGACATAATGCAGAGCCTATCACCAACTGCTTTGCCGACTACTTACTCGCACAAGGTTATATCGTTTTTAACACAGGCATTAGCGGCTCTGACCCTGCACAATACAAAGCCATTGCGGAGAAATACATTCCGTTATTGCAACCTGATGTTGTAGTAGTAAACTTCTTTATGGGCAACGATATTTTCTATTTTGAACGAAAACCCAAACCTTTTATTCCTATTTTCTATTCATCGAATTCAACAAATTTAATTGCTTGTCCGCGTGGCGTGTACTTCAACAATATGGATAGTTGCTATGCTTATTCGTATCGCGGACTTACAATTCCGCAAATCGATTTATTTTCTCGCCTTTGCGCTAAAACAGCCACGGGCACAGCCATTTGGATGGTGGCGAATCGATTGGGATTATATAATCTCAATCATGCTTGTGACAAAAACATTCATGATCAAGAAGAAAAACTACTTGAAAAAAAACCGGCTAATAACCGCCAAGTTGCAGCTATTGACTCCCTTTCGCAAAAATACAATGCACAGTTTTTGTTACTTGCCATTCCCGATTTAAGAAATGGAAAACTGTATCGAGCGAAAGACGAAAAATATCTTTTTGAAAACATGAAATATTACGACCCGCCTGTTTCTGAACAAGACTATGTAGCCGGCAATGGGCATTACAGTAACATCGGGCAAATCAAACACGGGAAATTTATTGAACAATTAATTCAACAGCAATAAACTATTTTCCCTTTCCGTACACCACAGTTTTTACGGTGTAAATCAAAATTTTGAGATCCATAACGATGCTCATATTTTCGATATAAATCAAATCATACTTCAAACGTTTCACCATTTCTTCAACGGTAGAAGCATAGCCATACTTTACCATTCCCAACGAGGTAATTCCGGGCTTTACTTTAAATACATGTGTGTATTGTGGTACTACTTTCTCGATTTGCTCTGCAAAATATTTTCGCTCGGCTCTTGGCCCAACAATCGACATATCTCCCTTAATGACATTAATAAATTGCGGTAATTCATCTACACGGAATTTACGCATCCACAGCCCAACTTTTGTAATACGAGGATCGGCATTGCTGGTTAGCTTAGGACCCTGCGCCTCTGCATCATTGCGCATTGAGCGAAACTTCATAATAAAGAAAGGCTTCCCGTATTGTCCAAGTCGTTCCTGTAAATAAAACACTCCACCTTCAGAATCTAATTTAATCAATACCATAACCACCACCCACACCGGGAAGGTAATTAGCATAGCTAACACTGAAGCAATCACATCAAACCAGCGTTTACCAATTCGTTCCCACTCATCAATTAATACCGGAGGAATTTCAATAAATGCTTCTCCAACTACATGATTCATCTTCACAGTACGTGAAAGAATATCATACATGTCGGGTATAATTTTAATGAACACATTTCGATCGCCAACACTATGCATCAAATTCGTGAGCTCGGCATGTTGTTCTGTATTCACCGCTAAAATCACCTCTTCAATGCGCGCATTCACAATAAAAGAATCAATTGCTGAAAGGGAAACAGATGGTACACCGTTGATGACGTCTCCATTATCCGTAAATGAAAGTCCTTTCAACACCAAGCCAAAGCGTTTATCGATGGCAAGAGATTTCATTACTTCTTCTACCTTCGCTTGTGTTCCAACGATTAAAGTATTAAACCCAATCCTACCTGAACGGATAAGAAATTTAGTGTAATTCAAATAAGAAAAACGCAAACTGATAGAGAACAATAATTGCGCAAAAAACAAAGCTAAAAAGGTGAGGTAGTAATCTTTATATTCTTTCACCAAATCATCCAATAAAAATGCAAAAAAGATAATAACACAGCCTACTAAGGTAACCACCAATGTCTTCAGGAACTCCTGCAATCGTGACTTACGGAAAACATCTACATACGTGCCGGTGAAGTAATGCAACAATACCCAGATTTGCGGAATTACAATTAAACCGATATAAAAGTTGGTATCTCGAAATGGTGTTTCAATATCCGCTTTAAAATGTTCGATATAGAATTTTCGGAAATAATAGAGCGTCATCCATGCTAATAAAGCAGCTAGGATATCGAGTACAAGATAAAAAAAGATAAACCTCTTTCTTCGATGCATGAATTAAAACTGAACCACTTTAATATTATCCAATAAAACCGTTACAGTACTTCCATCAGCCACTTTCGATACTTTAAAATACAATCGATATGAATCTCCTGCTGTTGCCCCAACTTCATTACCAAAATTCAGATACGTTTTATTCCAGGTGCTTTTCGGATTAAATGTAATCTTATATAAATCGGAAACTGATCCATTCTTGTAAGACAACATTCCACATTCAAAATAGCCATCGCATTTATAATTCAGCTCCACATAAACATTCTGCCCGGCACCGGTTATTGGAAAACTGGCGGTGTGATATGCAAAAGCTGCAGTATCATTGGGGCCCAAATAAATCTTTGCACTTCGTGTACCTTCAAATACATTAGAGTCGGTTCGATCTGTATTCAGTGTTAAGCCGGAAAAGCTATTGGTAGCATCAAAATCTTCAATTAATGCAAACTTAGCAGCCGGCATATACTGAAAAACTGGAACATGTCGATAGGTATTTCCAGATTGCGCATTACTGATGCTAAACGTGTCTACTGCATAGAAAGGATATTCAACTCGAGTGTTAGCAATACCGTTATCCTTTATTCCTGCACCCAATTCAACACGTATATCGCCACTTTGCAATACAGGAATTTTGGCCGGAATTTGAAATGTTCCAATACTTTTTCCATTAACGCTTACCCATACATCGGTAATTTTATGCGATGCAGTACCTTTGCCAAATGCAGATGCAAAACCTACTGAGTCAATGACTAAATAAACAGGAATTCCCCCGTTAGGCATTTTGTTGCAACTCCAAAATGAAGTAACCACAATCAAGAGGGATAGTAAAAAAGCTATTCTTTTCATTACACAATATAAAGTGGAAAAGTAACGATAAAATGGAAAGAATATTATATCGTTATGCGCAGTAGTGTAAAAAAGACTTTTTCATGACATTATTTCGCAATAATCATACTCGCTACTTGAGCTACAACACCATTCTGCAAACGAGCGTAATAAAGCCCGGGCAATAGATTCTCATTGTAAAAATCAACTACATATCTGCCTTGCGCCATATCTTGATCGATTAACACTTTAATCAGCTTTCCTTCACCGTCAAATACTTGCACAAGGGTTTGGCCGCCTCCGGTAGTAAATTCAATCTTTGTTTTTTCCACAAACGGATTAGGATAATTGCGAATAAGATTAATGCCCGCTTTTGAATTGATATCATGAACTGCTGTAGATGTACAACCGCTTGGATCCACTAATGGCAATGCTTGGAAGTTTTGCAATAACATTGTGTTGTCAATCACCGTTTTCGGTACACAAAACCAATCTTGTAGCAACGAGGCATACACCGAACGAAAATCGTACTGCATCGGCAAATTATCGTTCACTGTTGTAGCCGTTGAAATTGTTGGATTATTCCCTAAAATACCCGGTATTACTTTGTTCCCAAACACAAACAATGGTGCTGCGGCTCCATGATCGGTTCCTTCTGAATAGTTAGAAACAATTCTTCGTCCGAACTCTGAAAACGTCATTCCCGTAACCCGATCGGCTACACCTAATCCTTGTAAATCGTCTTGGAATGCTTTGATTGCCGATGATAACTTCGCTAACAAAGTAGCATGATCGCCTGTATCCGTTGCCCCTGCAACCACTTGTCCGGAGTGGGTATCGAAGCCGCCTATATTCACTAAATACACTCGTGTTTTTAAACCACCGCCAATCAAACGTGCTACGATTTTTAACTGATCGGCTAAATCGTTATTGGCCGGATACGCACCTTGTGATGTTACACTTGTTGCAGCATCTTTAATTACTTGTGTATACGTTTGCGTTTGACCTGCAATGGTTCGCACATAAGCTAATTCTTTCCCCGCATTGGTTGCAGGAACAGGGTCTTGAACACCATTCAACAAATTATACAAACTGGTAGGATCCGAAATAGCCATAGCCATATTTACGGTTGGTCCCTGAAACAATGGCGATACAAAAGAGCCTATTTGAATCGCTAAAGGATCGGTCATTGTTGCATTTGGATAGCCGGAAGGAAAATTCGGATACTCATAATTTAAGTATCTGCCCATTACACCCGTAGGTAAATTTTGATTGGAATCGGCTCCGGTTACCCAAATATCTGTTGCTCTGAAATGCGAAAAATTTGGGTTTGGATAACCTACTGATTGAACTATACGCAACTTACCATCATTATACATTTGCTGCATTTCGGGCATGGCCGGATGCAAACCTGTTGCTGAAGTTCCGTTTAGCGGTAATACTTTGGAGCTGTTTATCAAAATATTACTTCGCAAACCCGACAAGGCACTGTATTGATCTAAAGGGATAACGGTATTCAAACCATCGTTCCCTCCAGTCATTTGAATCAACACCAACACATGGTCGGTATCCGAATCATTAGCTGTTAACGCTGAAATTAATGGCGAAGCGCCAAAAGCTTTGATAGTCATTCCACTTAACAAAGCCGGTAAAACAGCTACAGGTGTGGCTTTTAAAAATGTTCTACGTTTCATCCTATTCGTTTATAACGTCTATTAAAAGTTCAATTAACTCAATTGATATTCGGGCATTTCCATAATAAATGCATACATGTATTGAAGGCGTGTCAATACAATTTGCTTCTTGGATGCATTGGTTGGATCAGCAACATAATCGTTCCAAGCATTCGTCCAATAATAATCAGATGCTTGTCCGGAAAGCAATGTATAGGTTTTAAGGTAAGCCTTCCACGCTGCAGAAACCTCCATGGTATACATCATAGTTAATACATCGTCAATTAATGTATTCGGATTAGATGGGTCAGAAAAAGTTGCTGTTAATGCAATAGGATCCATAATCAATTTATAACCGGACTTAGTTACACCGGCATACAACAAACCATCGGTGAAATTTTTCCGTTTAGGCATGGTATCGCTATTAATCCATAGCTCGTGAAAGGCGGGTTCTTGATAGTATGCAGGCCATCCGGCAACACTTGGCTGATCTAATAAATCTTGCGCCATGGTGGCTGAAAATTGTTCCCCTAATAGCCAGAAATAATATTGATTTTGTAGCGCAGTGGCATCTGGAAAAACCAATTTATTCTCTCTGCAAAATCCTACTGTAAAATCAACAGACGATTTAATCAGGCAACTCCTATTCGCCATATCAAAAAAGTGTTCACTTTTAAATAGTATTGAAAGCACCGGTTTGATATCGTAATTATTAGCGCGGAAAACTTGTGCTAACGGAACAATTACATTTGTTTCGATATCGGCATCTATAGTGTAGTACACAAAAAATCGATATAGCTTTCTGCACACAAACAAAGCACACTCTTCATTCAAAAAGAGCATATCCAATAAATCATCTAGCTCATTCTGCCCATTGGGGCCGCTTTGTCCGAGAATTACAGTGTTGTTATAAAAAGTGGAGAACTGTTTATCTGTTGCATCATGCCGAGCAGGGTCAAAGTATGACGAATTATTTAAACTATCATCTCTATACCCGGTGAGTACACGTGCCGCTGCTTTTACATCATCCTCGGTATACAAGGAATTGGGACCCTTCCCGATACAAAAAAGCTCTTGCAATTCACGCGCATAATTTTCATCAGGTACCCCTTTTTTGTTTTTGTTACCATTCAAATACACCAACATAGCGGGCTCTAAGGTTACGGACTTCGTTAACGCTTTAAAATTACCCAATGCGTTTGCCCGAATAGTTTCTAGATAACGATACCCATAACGAGGTTCAGCATAGTTTTGAATTTGTGTTGCAAAATGGTTTTGCCAACACAAGGTCATTTTCTGCTCAATGCTTCGGCTTTGATTAATCATCAAACCCATCCACCACGCTTTGAGCGAAGCCCCTCTTAAGCCTGTTACTCCGGGTACAGGCGGTGAATTCACCCATGTTTGCCCAAATGTGGCATAGGCATCATCATCGGTGTTGGTGTAATTCTTTAATGGTGGTGCCGGTGGCGAAACTGAAGCGTTGAGTAACTCATTCACACTGTCGTTCATACCCTGACTCAAAAAATAATTGATATCGTCAAAGGTGGCCCCAAACATGGTCCGTTTCAGCAAATGAACTACTTCTTTAGTAGTCCATGCTCCGGTATAGGGCGCAAGTCCGGACGTAGATCGAGAAGATTTTGGGTGAACAGTGGCATCAGCAGCCCCAAAAAGGAGATTATTCGACATAAAACACTCGTTTTACTAAATATACCCGATTTTGAAGAAAAAGTTTAATTCCCTAAAAAATAAATTTGCGACAAAATATTCGCTTAACATAGAAAGAGTTAAGGCACCCATTCTATTCCATCGGGTCGGAGTATGATTTTCTTTTCTTTAAAAAGTCCACCAACAGCCTTTTTGAACGACTTCTTACTCATTTGCAATTGATCGCGAATGGCATCGGGTTCACTATTGTCATTAAGCGGTAAGAAACCATTGTTGTTTTGCAACGCAGCGATAATTTTCTCTTTCGCATCGTCAGAAATCCCAAAATCACGCGCTTGCAACTTTAAGTCAATCTTAAAATCATCTCTAATTTTTTTGATATACGCCTTTCGCTTTTCCCCAACGTTTACAATTTCGAAAATTTCATTTTCATATAATAACCCTCGATATGCATTATTGATAATTGCATCAAAACCTAAATTGGTTCGCTTTGTAATAAGAATATCAACCGCATCGTTTTCCTTTAACGTGTCATCGGCTTGCTGTAAAAACTTGGAAAGCCTTGCTGATGCAGTTACACGCGATGAGACCACATCCAAGTAAACATAAACAACATACCAATTGCCTTCTTGCATAGCAATGGTTTGTTCGCGAAATGGCACCAAAATATCTTTCTCTAGCCCCCAATCTAAAAAGGCGCCTGCGGTGTTAACTGCTTTTACTTCCATATAGGCAAACTCGCCCACAACTGCATTGGGCACTTGTGTTGTAGCTACCAAACGTGTTTCATTATCCTTGTAAACAAACACATTTACTTCTGCACCTAGCTGCATTTCAGGTGACACCGCCTTTCTGGGCAACAAAACGGTATCGGTTCTATCTGTCAACAAAAGCCCTTCTGCCAATTCCTCACACACGGTGAGTACATTAAATTTCCCTATTGCTATCATCGCCTAAAGGTAGAACGAAATGCGAAAGTTTGTTTGAATATTTTGCTTATTGAATGCTAATGAAGAAGGAGTAGTGTTGTTTGTGCATCATCAAATGTATTTCAGCGCGTAAAAAAATAGTTCATTTCGTATGTCGCTAACTTACTCGTTAATCAGATACAACATTTATAAACGAATAACTTTTCAGTACAGGGAATCCTAAAAACCCCTTCGCGATATGCATTTCAACAACCTTATCGTTCCCATTAAAGTAGGTTAGTCGGTTTGATGCTGAAGCCGCATTCAATACTGAAGCGCTCACTTTTAATGCGTTATCCATTGGCGAAAAATCCATTAGGGTACGTACATGCCATTCATGCTCAAAACTGTTATTTTCTAGATCGAAACGTGTTGTGCTCCTACTTACTTCAACATGCGGCTCCCATCTGAAAAAATACGCCTTTTCAGGAGAAGAAAGCACATAGTTTAGAAGCAGTAATACATTCAGTGCTAACAAAGGAATTGAAGCGATTAAACAATCCTTTACAACAAATAATGAACGGGTTCTACCCCAGTAAACAAAAAAGAGCAAACTCGCTACAAAACTGGCAATAAAAGAGCTTGAATGGAAAAATGTATTCATTCCAATTTTAAAAAAAACAACCGTATTAAAAACAATCAAAACGAAAACAAGTACATACGTTATATTCAGAAAAAACTGAACCGCCTTTACATAATCTGCCAATGGGTGAAAAGTTGATACAACAGCCTGATAGATGATATATGAACACACGATAACAGGAAGTATTCCAATTATAAAACCATAACCTCCGCCAAGTATTGCCATTACTGTAACCAGACCAATAATAAAAGACACTAAAATGAGGAACATCGCCATCTGACCTAACACTTCCAAATAATACCAAAACTTAAAATCATCGGTTTGCATATAAGCCCGAAACGCTTCTTCCTGCTTTCTTCTCGCCTCTTCTCTTATCTGCTCTGTATAATCAGGAGTGGGTTCCTGAAAAGTCATTTCCTCGAATAAATAAGATCCGTCTTTATAAGCTGTTAAAATTTGATAGGCCTCCGCAACTAATCGAAATTGAATTTCAGCATCGGCACTTTTATTTCTATCGGGATGGTATTGCAGTGCTAAGCGCCTATATGCCTTTTTTATTTCAGCTATATCGGCATTCGATGATAACCCCAAACGTTGATAGTATTGCTGCATCAAAAATTGTTTATCCCTTGCGAAATATAGGCAATATCAGATATATCTTAAAGTGCCATTAAATGATTAAAACGCTAAACAACCGATTACAAGTATATTGCGCAAAAAAAGGGAGTTCAAAAGAACTCCCTTTAATAATGAACCTTTATTGATTTATTTTCCCAATACCGTTTTCATGGTTTCTCCAATGCCTGCAGGAGAATCTACAACGTGTAATCCGCATTCGCGCATAATCGCCATTTTAGCTGCTGCAGTATCTTCAGCACCACCGATGATAGCACCCGCATGACCCATTCTTCTACCGGCCGGAGCAGTTTGACCGGCAATAAATCCTACAACCGGTTTTTTATTTCCGTTTGCTTTAATCCAACGAGCTGCTTCTGCTTCCAAACCACCACCAATTTCACCAATCATAATAATAGCATCGGTTTCCGGATCGTTCATGAATAATTCAACAGCTTCCTTTGTAGTAGTGCCGATAATAGGATCGCCTCCAATACCAATAGCGGTAGAAACACCTAAACCTGCTTTTGCTACTTGGTCAGCAGCTTCGTAGGTCAATGTTCCCGATTTAGAAACAATACCAATTCTTCCCGGCTTGAAAACGAATCCCGGCATAATACCCACCTTTGCACCATCAGGCGTAATAACACCCGGGCAGTTTGGTCCAATCAAGCGTGTGTTTCTTCCGTTCAAATATTCTTTCACACTCACCATATCTTGTACCGGAATTCCCTCTGTGATACATACTACTAATTCTACTCCAGCATCTGCAGCTTCCATAATTGCATCTGCAGCAAATGCAGGTGGAACAAAAATGATAGATACATTACAACCTGTTGCTTTCCGTGCATCAGAAACCGAATTAAATACCGGTTTTTCTAAATGCTGCTCGCCCCCTTTACCCGGAGTAACACCGCCTACTACATTCGTTCCATATTCAATCATTTGCGTGGCATGGAAAGTTCCTTCTTTGCCTGTAAAGCCTTGTACAATCACTCGGCTGTTTTTGTCTACTAGTACGCTCATTTTATTTGTTGATTATTTTGTTTTTAAAATGTGTTTATACTCTCGCATTCTTGCGGAGGTTCTTTAAAAAGTCGGAGGCAAATATAAAATCAAAAAGCTCTCCGTCTGTAATATTCATAATTTCTTTGGAATCGCCCTCCCAATACTTTAAGCCTTCGTGCAAGAACAAAACGTTATCGCCAATCCCCATCACCGAGTTCATATCGTGTGTATTGATAAGTGTTGTCATATTGTACTCAATGGTGATTTCCTTAATCAATTCATCAATAACAATCGATGTTTTGGGATCTAAGCCAGAGTTGGGTTCATCGCAAAACAAATATTTTGGATTTTGAACAATCGCACGCGCAATACCTACTCTTTTTTTCATACCACCACTCAACTCATCTGGGAATTTTTTGTTGGTATTCGGCATGTTCACACGAGCTAAACAAAAGTTCACTTGGTCCAACTTTTCTGCTTCCGTCATATCAGAAAACATATCTAGCGGAAAACGAATATTCTCCTCCACTGTCATAGAGTCAAACAATGCCGAGCCTTGGAAAAGCATACCAATCTCTCTTCGCAAAATGGTACGATCTTTCTTGTTCATTTGTGTGAACGAACGGCCATCATATTTCACATCTCCACTATCAGGCTCTACTAAGCCAACCATCGTTTTAATGAGCACCGTTTTACCGCTACCCGATTTCCCGATAACCAGATTACATTTCCCGGCTTCGAACACAGAGGAAATGCCTTTCAACACTTTCTGTTCGCCAAATTGCTTATGTATGTCGATGACCTCTATCATGCTTAATCCAACAATAAAAATGCAACGAAAAAATTAATGATAATCACCACAATACTGCTCAATACTACTGCTTGTGTACTGGCTTTCCCAATTTCTAAAGCACCACCTTTCACCGTATATCCTTTGAAACATGAAACAGAGGCAATGGCAAAGGAGAATAACAATGCTTTAATCAACATCACTACTAAATCCCAGTTTTTCATGTAATCCTGAACACCACGCACATACTCTGCTGTGGAATAAAAATGTCCAAGTACACCGGCTGCCCATCCGCCTATTATCCCCAAGAAAACGGAAATAACAACTAACATCGGAATCACCACAATTGAAGCAAGAATTTTAGGAGCAATCAAATACGATGAGGTGTTTACGCCCATAATCTCATACGCATCAATTTGCTCGCTCGTGCGCATGGAACCTAATTCGGAAGCAATATTAGAACCTACTTTACCGGCCAAAAGTAAGGCGGTTAAGGTGGGCGCCATCTCAAGAATGAGTGATTTACGCACAATCGCTCCAACCCACCACATAGGCACTAAACCAATTCCGCGTAACTGATAGGAAAACTGAACGGCTGTAACAGCGCCAATAAAGGTAGCCACAATGGCAATTACAGTCAACGACCCAATACCAATATCATGCATCTGTCGGAATGTTTCCTTCCAATACATCCGAGGTTTCTCGGGCTTGGAGAACATTCTTCCAAGGAGAATCAAATACTCGCCAAAATCGTGAAAAATCTTTCCCATAGATGAAAAGCGAATATAGAAGAAATAAACAGATTTTGAATTTCGGCTGAGCATATTGCCAAACATTTATAATTTTTGACTTCCAATCCTGCAATTCTTAACTTTACATCATGAAAAAGAAAATTGTAGTCACCGGAGCATCCAAAGGCATAGGAAAAGCCATTGCGCTCTATTTTGGGGCACAGGGATTCGATGTAGCCATTTGCGCCCGCGATGCCAAAAAACTTGAAGCAGTTGCAGCTGAACTTCGCGCTACGGGTGCTCTTGTAATTAGCAGTGTTTGCGATGTTACAAACCAACAGCAAATCCTACAATTTGCAGCCGAAGTAGAAAAACAATGGGGCGGCATTGATGTGTTGGTGAACAATGCCGGGCAATATCTTTCGGGCCGTGTTATTGATGAACCGCAAGGCCATCTGGAACAACTTATTGAAACTAATCTTTATTCGGCCTATTACTTTTCAAGGGCCTTTGTTGAAAAAATGATGGCGCAAAAAAGTGGTCATATTTTTAATATTTCATCCATTGCCGGATTACAGGCATACCCTAATGGTGGATCGTACAGCATTTCTAAATTTGCTATGACCGGTCTTTCAAAAGCACTTCGCGAAGAATTGAAAAATGAAGGGGTGAAAGTAACAAATGTGGCTCCGGGGGCTACTTACACCGATTCGTGGGCGGGCGCTAATTTACCGGAATCGCGATTTGTACAAGCGAACGATATTGCAAAATTATTGTTTGACACCCACAACATTTCCGCAAGTGCTGTGGTAGAGGAACTTGTAATCAGACCCATTTTAGGCGATATTTAAATAAGCATTATGTTGATCCTCTTTTACGATAACCGTTGCCCCATTTGCCTGCGCACCAAAGCTGTGCTGGAGCGAATCGATTTTGGCCGACAAATAGAATTTATAGGTATTCGTAATAAAGAAATATTCAACACTTACACTAACCTAGATGAGGCCCAAGCCCTACAAAGAATGGCCTCTTCATACAACAACGAAATCGTTTACGGCTTTGCATCAGTTCTTCGTATCGTGCGCACTTTGCCGCTATTGTGGATTTTCGTTCCCGCATTTTTTATACTGAAATGGACGCGAATTGGGGAAAAAGCCTATGACGAGATTGCCTTAAAACGAAAGCTCATTCCGGCAAGTTGCGATGAAAACTGTCTACTTTCAGAATAAAATTATCTTTGGTACATGAACCCTTCTTTAGCTTTTCATAGCCCTGAAGCGATTCGAAACGAGCAGGAACGCTTACTTCGAAAGCAAATTGAGTTTGTGGCAACGCATTCCCCTTTCTATAAAAAAGTATTCAGCGATAATCATATCGATCCTCAATCCATTCAATCACTGGAGGATTTAAAAAGCATACCCACTACGTCAAAAGACGATTTTGCCAATGTCAATGACTCTTTTTTGGCTGTGCCACTGAAGCAAATCATTGATTGGTGCACCACCTCAGGCACCACCGGAAACCCGGTAATGGTAGGACTTACAGAAAACGATTTGCAACGATTAGCCCACAACGAATATTTATCATTTCTTACCGCTGAACTAACACAAAACGATTGTGTGCAATTGATGCTTACACTCGATAAACAATTCATGGCCGGAATGGCCTATTATTTGGGTTTACGGAAAATTGGTTGCGGTGTTGTTCGCTCAGGTCCGGGAACCCCTGCAGCTCAAATCGATATCATCAAACGCCATAAAGTGAATGTGTTGGTGGCTGTCCCTTCTTTTTTGTTAAAGCTAATTTCCTTTGCACAAGCCAATAACATTGACTTAAATAGTCTTGGCGTTGAAAAAATTATTTGCATTGGCGAAGCCGTGCGAAACGATGATTTAACACCAAACATATTAGCAACTAAAATTACTGAACATTGGCATGTACAACTGTTTGGCACATTTGCCTCTACGGAAATGCAAACTGCCTTTACGGAAGATGAACATGGCGATGGATACTTCTTACAACCAGAGTTATTGTATGCTGAAATATTGGATGACAACAACAATGAAGTTGCCGAAGGCGAAACCGGAGAACTTACCATTACACATTTCGAGCTAGAAGGTACACCATTAGTTCGATACAGAACAGGTGATATCTGCAGAAAACTTTCATCACAAAGTAAAAGCGGACGAAACGCCTTGAAAATCGGGCCGGTGATTGGAAGAAAAAATCAATTGATAAAACTCAATGGCACTACACTTTATCCGAATGCTATTATCCAAACATTGAAAGAATACGACCTGGATGATTTCCTTGTAGTCGTTGAAAAATCTGCCGTTCAAACAGATGAAGTAAAAATTTTGATTACATCTTCAAAGGCAGTTAACTACGAGTTAATGATTCAACAACTCCAAAACCGTTTACGCGTGAAACCTGTAATCATCCATGCTACAAAATCAGAGTTGGATGCCCTACGTCCGAGAGAGTCGAGAAAACTTATCCAAGTAGTTTTTCAATAAACGTTTTCTATTTAAAAATTTTGCCAATAAAAAAAGCCCTTCAACAATGTTGAAGGGCTTTTTGCATGTATCGATAATCGATTATTCAATAATCAATTTCTGTGTAGCAATTCCTTTTGCAGTAGCATAACGGATAGTGTAAACACCGGCAGCCATACCCTGAATATTAATTGTTTTTGTCAATTTAGAAACAACACCTAAGTTATCGTTATAAACTACTTTACCTGCAATATCCATAATGGCTATAGATACTGTTGAAGCATCGCTCATTTCGATGTTTAATGTAAACGCTCCGTTAGAAGGGTTTGGATAAACACGTACTAAAGAGAATCCGGCAGCTTCTGCATCGATAATTGATGAGATAACTATAGTTTTAGACACTGTACAATTGTTCGCATCTTTAACGGTTACAGAATATGAACCAGGTGTTAAACCTGATGCAGTAGCTGTTGTTTGAACCGGTGTAGTACTCCAAGTGTAAGTGTAAGGATTAGTTCCTCCAGCAGCAGACACAGTAGCAGCAGTAGCTGTTGTTGTTGTTGTTGCAGTTAATGCTGCAGCAGGTTGAGATACTGATGTGCTTGCAGTAGCAGAACACAAGTTGGCATCTTTAACCGTTACTGAATAAGGACCGGCAACTAAGCCTGTTGCTGTAACTGTTGTTTGCGTAGGTGTAGAACTCCAAGCATAGTTTAAAACGCCTGTTCCTCCCGCAGCAGTTACTGTAGCTGTTCCATCATTTCCTCCAAAACATTTTACTGCAGTTGAAGATGCAGAAGCAGTTATTAAAGGTGTGTTGAATACAACAGAAGCTGAATCTTTACAACCTTTTGTATCTACAACATAAACTTTAACCGTTCCATTTGCCCCATTTGAAAGCGAAGCACCTGAGGTGCCGTTAGACCATGTATAAGTAAGTGTTCCTGTTCCACCTGTTGCTGAAGCTGTTGCTGCTCCGTTTGCAGAATATGAACATGTAGGCTGAGTAGTTGCAGATGCAGAAAGTGCAATTGCAGCAGGAGCTGTAACCGTTACAGAACCAATACCTGCACAACCTGTAGCTAATACGGTTACGTTATACGTTCCAGCAGCTAAACCTGTAGCTGTAGCCGTAGTTTGAGCCGGAGAAGTACTCCAAGTATAGGTATAAGCACCAGTTCCACCAGTTGCAGAAGCTGTAGCTGTACCATCCGATTTTCCTGCACATGTAGGATTAACAGCAGATACTGTAACCGAAGGTGCTCCTGGGTTTGTTACAACACCCGATGCAGAAGCTGTACAGCCTGCAGCTGTAACTGTAACTGTGTAAGTTCCGGCAGCCAAACCTGTAGCTGTTTGAGTAGTTTGCGCTGGAGATGTACTCCATACATATGTTCCAGAAGTTCCATTTGCCGTAGCACTTCCGGTTGCACCGCCACATGTTGAAGGAGCAGTAACAACCGAAACAGTTGGAGCAATACCTGAGTTTGTTATTGTTGTTGAACCAGAAGCTGAACATCCTCCTGCGGTTACAGTTACGCTATATGCTCCAGGAGCTAATCCAGTTGCTGTTTGCGTTGTTTGTGCTGGTGAAGTATTCCAAACATAGGTGCCCGGAGTTCCATTAGCTGTGGCTGTTCCATTTGATCCACCGCAAGTTGCAGGTGTATTCACCATGGTAACAGTTGGTACCGTTCCACTATTAGTAAGGGTCACACTTACAGTATCAGCACAACCATTGTTTGTAATTGTTAATGTATATGTTCCGGGAGCACGATTAAAAATTGAATCGGTTGAAGCGCCTGTTGACCATAAATACGTTACAGCACCAACATTACCGGTTACAGTTGTTTTAACTTTACCATTACTTAAACCACAAGTTGGGTTAGTAGGCGTTGCTGTAGCTGTTAGGTTACAAACAATTTCTTTCAAAGATGGACGAATAACTGCAGCTCGCATAAAACCAGCGCCAAATGTATCTAACCGCTCCCAATTACCGCCTTTATAAGAAGACCATTTTACAAAGTGCTTACCTGTAGTAAACAAGTTAGCCGTTGTTGCTAAACCTAAAACTGAATCACCTAATTCATTTACAGAAACCAAAAAGTCTCCGGCAGGTAATGTTAATGGACCACCACTGATAGCCAACGTCAATACAACACCGCTATCTTCATCTAATTGAGTAGTTGTGTAAATATTTGTAGATGCTAGTGGAGTTAAGCCCGGTACACCAGCAGTTACCGGATATACTGATGCAGAAACAGGTTGATTTTTAGAACATCCCGCCAAATAAAACAATACTGTATCTAAACGTGCAGGTTTAACTAAAGTGTATACTTGTCCAATTGCGCCATTAGTTGCAGATCCGGCTCCAATTCCAACAGGGCTCACTTGTTCACCAAATGAAGCATAGTCGCGAGCAAATGTGGATGCATCAACAACAAAAATGGTAGCATTGGTATCGTTAGATGTTGTTACATCACCTGTAGTACCAGCTATACTTCCAACCGTGTAAACATCTTCAGCAGTAACAGTGCTCACCGGTCCGGCAGAATTTAAATAGGAAGCACCGGCATTAATGTTAACCGGAGCAGCAGCATTTACATAAATCGGTGCATTTGCGCCATCTAAAACAAAAGATTGGGTAACTGTACCTGTTGCAGTAGATGTACCAATATTTTTTAACTTACTGTTTACATTAAATGGTGCATTTTGGAACAATGGCCAAAACGATAAACCATTACTAGGATAAACTTGTTGATTATTAACATCAGGAGCAATAGGAACAGCGTCCAATTCATAACCAATTAAGCCTATACCTTGATTAATACAAGCTAAGGTTGGTTTAGCAAACCCTGGCAATTGAACAACTGTTGCTCCACCGGCAATACCACCCGGACTTCCATAATCAGCATCAACGTCATGAGTAACGCCTGTTAATACACCGGTAGTTGGATTTATACCTACAAGAACGGATGCAGATGCTCCTCCATTCGGATCAGCTTGATTGAATGCCCACAAATATGGACCACCGGGAGTTAAGTTATCATAAGCGGCACCATACATGCCCGTAAGTGTATGTGTTGCAGCAGGAATAGAACTAATTAATGTTCCTCCAGTAGTTACTAAATTAATCTCTGAAGAAAAGTTTCCATAATATAATCCTCCAGCACCACTATTAGCAGTAGGACTATAAGTAACCCATCTTGCACCCGCAGTTCCTCCTGTAGTTAAGCCAGGAACTACAATACCTGTAAGCAATGTTTTTGTCGAAACTTTAATTCTTCGAATTGTTGTTGTATTAATTCCGGCATAAACTGTGTCACCTTTAATAGTTAAAGATCTTACGCCACCTAAACCAGCAACTCTAAAACGACCGGTATTGTTACCGTTAATGTCAAATTGATAAACACTATCGTTAACACTCCATTGTGTTGACCAGAATTCAGTTCCTGTCCATACCACACTTACTAATGCTCCGGCACCCGATGCACCATAAATATCGTGATCAAACTGAATATCCCACAACGCTCGGTTAGGATTAGGTGTATATCCACTACTAGGTAAAACACCAGGAGCTCTATCTAAGTTTGGATTTACAATTAAAGGTTTCAGCGATTTGCTGATGTTGGCTTTTAAGCCATTAGAGCCTTTTGGCGTTAATGAACCCGAGGCAAAAACCGTCAGATTCAAAAGCACAACTGCAAAAAGCGCTATGCATTTTAAGGAGTAATTTTTCGTCATGTTTAAGAATATTTTTGCCAAATATAGACAAATGAGCGCAATTTTAGGTGGGAAGCTTGAAAAAGTTTATTTGTCCACATTCATTTTGTCCTTTCTTACAAAAAATTACCTTTGCACCGCAAAAAACAATTAACCTTTTTTTAAGATGGCAAACATTGGTAAAATCAAACAAATTATCGGTCCTGTAGTGGACGTATCGTTCGAAGCTGAAGGCTCAGTATTGCCTCAGATTATGAACGCATTAGAAATCACTAAAGAGAACGGTCAGAAAATTATTTTGGAAGTTCAGCAACACCTCGGAGAAGATGGTGTTCGTACAGTAGCGATGGATGCTACCGATGGTTTGAGAAGAGGAATGAACGTAGTAGACTTAGGTCAACCAATTACAATGCCGGTTGGCGAAAGTATCAAAGGACGTCTATTCAACGTAATCGGAGAAGCTATTGATGGAATTTCAGTTGCCGTTAGCAAAGAAGGCGGTTACCCAATTCACAGAATGCCACCTGCATACGAAGATTTATCGACTGATGCAGACGTACTTTTCACCGGAATTAAAGTTATCGACTTATTAGAGCCATACTCTAAAGGAGGAAAAATTGGTCTTTTCGGGGGTGCCGGAGTAGGTAAAACCGTATTGATCATGGAATTGATTAACAACATTGCCAAAGCTTATGCAGGTCTCTCTGTATTTGCAGGTGTGGGTGAGCGTACACGTGAAGGAAACGACTTGTTACGTGAGATGATTGAGTCTAACGTTATTAAATATGGTGAAGAGTTCAAACACAGCATGGAAAAAGGCGGTTGGGACTTATCGAAAGTTGACGCCAACGAATTGAAACAATCACAAGCTACATTGGTATTCGGACAAATGAACGAACCTCCTGGAGCACGTGCGCGTGTTGCCCTTTCAGGTTTGACCATTGCGGAATATTTCCGTGACGGAGATAAAAATGATGCGAAAGGCGGACGTGATATCTTGTTCTTCATCGACAATATCTTCCGTTTCACCCAAGCAGGCTCTGAGGTTTCGGCTCTATTAGGTCGTATGCCTTCAGCGGTAGGTTACCAACCTACATTGGCTACTGAAATGGGATTGATGCAAGAGCGTATCACTTCTACTAAAAGAGGTTCAATTACTTCCGTACAAGCGGTTTACGTTCCTGCGGATGACTTAACTGACCCTGCTCCGGCTACAACATTTGCCCACTTGGATGCAACAACGGTATTGAACCGTAAAATTGCTGAGCAAGGTATCTACCCTGCTGTGGACCCATTGGATTCAACGTCTCGTATCCTTAACGAAGCCGTTCTAGGTAAAGAGCATTATGGTTGCGCTATGCGTGTGAAAGAAATCTTACAGCGTTATAAAGAATTGCAAGATATCATCGCTATCTTGGGTATGGACGAGTTAAGTGAAGAAGATAAATTGGTAGTTCACCGCGCTAGACGTGTTCAACGTTTCTTATCTCAACCTTTCCACGTTGCTGAGCAATTCACAGGTTTGGCAGGTGTATTGGTACCTATCGAAGATACTATCAAAGGCTTCAACATGATTTTGAACGGAGAAGTAGACAAATATCCTGAAGCAGCATTTAACTTGGTAGGTTCTATCGAAGATGCAATTGCTAAAGGCGAAAAAATGTTGGCTGAAGTAAAATAATAATCGTAACAAAAAACGACATTAAAAATGACCTTAGAAATCTTAACACCGGAGAAAAAAATATATTCAGGAGATGCTTCTTCTGTAACACTTCCGGGAATTGACGGGAAATTTCAATTGTTGGAGAAACACGCTCCTATTATCTCTGCCCTAGGCAAAGGTAAAGTAGTGTATAAATCTTCAACAGGCGTTAGCGAGATTGAAATTACCGGAGGTTTTGCTGAATGTCAGAATAATAAAGTAATTGTTTTGGTTGAAGGAGCATTAGCCTAAGCTGAAACATATCACTAACAAAAAAGCCATCTAAATGTAGATGGCTTTTTTATTTCTCTATATACCCAAAATTATGTTGTAAGTCAAATAAAAAAGCGAGTCGCAAAAATACAACTCGCTGCTCAACTAATGCTTTGTATTATTTCCCTTCAGCACGTACATAGGTTTTGGTTCCACTGCTATTAATATAATATTTACCACCACGGGGTGCTGAATAAATCGTTTGACCACTTGGCCCTTTCATAGTGCGATCAATTGGGTCTTCTATTTTCACGTTTGCGGGTGCAGGTCGCGGTTTACCTGTTTCCTTTTTAACGCCCTCCTTAGCTTCTTTCGGGTTATCTACATCACTTGAGTCTTTTCGCTGTTCTGTTTTCGAAGCTTTGTGTTTATCCACAGACTTTTCCCCTTTATGCTTTCCTTCTTTAGTTTCGGTATTTTTTTCAGTCTTCTTCTCTCCTCTTTTTTCGTCTCCTTTTGTCTCCGTCTTTTTCATATTCTTCTTTTCTGATTCCTTTTCCGCTGAGGGCTTTTTGCCAGATTCTCTTTTTTCAGTCTCCCTTTTTGATGTTTCTTTTTTTACCGTTTCTTTCTTTTCGCCTTTGCCTTTAGGCTTTGTAGTTTGAGCATAGGAATTGTTCAATCCTAAACAAAGGATAATCAATAATCCTATCATTTTTGTTGTTTTCATTGCTTTGATGTTAAGTGTGATAAATGATTCCCGAAACGAGTATATCGATAAAAATCTATTTGCTAAATCTAAAATAAGCCTATGGTTTGTGGTAAGTTGTATCGTTCGATGCAGGCGACATGGAATGATGCTGTTTTTTATCGGTACCATTAGCGTTAGGATCAACTATTATTACGCCTGAATTACTGTCTGCTTTTAGTTCATACATTTTCACTCCCTCTTTTACAATTGTTCGCTTCGCATGCTGAGGAGTTCCCTTGTTGTCGGTTTGTGCAATGAGCAGAATACTTTCCACTACAAAAAGCATTGTAAAAAAAGGCTTTAGCATATACATTCATTTTGCATCTAAATATAACAATATCGTGCCGTGTTGCACAATCCCATCACATATTTTCAAAAGAAAAGTTAAGTATTCCTCCTTGTGAATTGAGGAAAAGCATTAAGAATAACACCGGAGAAAAATTGAGTTCTTCCTATATCCATAATTCTCTTTATTTTGTGGCAAAAGGACGAGTATGCTTTTGAAAGGAAAAAATGCATTGGTTACAGGAGGAACACGAGGAATTGGATTAGCCATTGTAGAATTATTTGCAAAAGAAGGGGCTAATGTGGCCTTTACTTATATTAGCAGTGAAGCCAAGGCCAACGAAATTTGTGAACGACTCACTTCTACCGATAATAAAATTTGCGCTTACAAATCTGATGCGGCTGATTATACCGGTTCTGAAACATTGATTGAGAAAGTATTAGAAGACTTCGGCAGTATCGATATTCTAGTCAATAATGCAGGTATTACCCGCGATAATTTACTACTGCGTATGAGTGAAGAGCATTTCGATGAAGTAATTGCGAACAACTTGAAATCTGTTTTCAACTTCACAAAGAGCATTTCAAAATCAATGCTACGCCAAAAGAGCGGATCCATTATTAATATCACATCCATTATTGGCATCCGTGGACAAGCAGGTCAATCGAATTATGCGGCATCGAAATCAGGCATTATTGGTTTTACCAAATCTATAGCTGATGAATTTGGTTCGCGAAGCATACGATGTAACGCTGTTTCGCCCGGATTCATTGAAACAGATATGACAGAAGTACTTCCGGAAGAAGTAAAAAAAGATATCCTTCGTCAAATTCCAATGCAGCGTATGGGCAAACCGGAAGAAGTGGCCAATGCTGTTCTATTTTTAGCTAGCGATTTGAGCAAATATATAAGCGGACAAGTGCTCAGTGTTTGCGGAGCTATGTCGCGCTAGTTTTCATTTTAACCGATTCAAAAGAAAAAATTGAACACATCCATCACCTTTGAACATTCGCTTTGGCTGATTCTTCCCTGCTTAATTGTTGCAGGCTTATACGCATTTGTGCTCTACCGAAACGATTTCAAACAAGAGGATGCACCCTTCTTTAAATATCGCAAATACCTAACTGCTCTTCGATTTCTTACTGTGTTAGGTATTTTACTACTATTACTTTCCCCCTTTATAAAATCAAGAAACACTGAATCGCAAAAACCTATTGTTGCGCTATTGATTGATAAATCCGAATCGATTCGCAATGCATTCAAAAATAAAACGGATACAATCGCTTATTTCGACAAACTCAATGCGCTGCGAAAAAAGTTAGAAGACAAATTTGAAGTAGTTACATTTACAGTTGGCGATAAAACAGAAGCGTTAGTAAACAACACGCTCAACGCTAAAGCCAGTAATATTTCAGGCGCATTTGAGCAAATCAACGATCAGTTTTACAATCAAAATATTGGAGCCGTTGTTCTCGCATCCGATGGCATTTTCAATCAAGGTATTAATCCTGTATACGCTACCACCAATGCCTCATACAACATATATACCATAGCGGTAGGCGACACTACTATTCCCAAAGACTTGAAAATCGAAAACGTTTTCTACAACAAAATCGCTTATCTCAACGACCAATTTGCCTTGAAAGCCGATATTGGCGCTACTAACCTTTCAGGCAACACTGTTACCGTTTCCTTAAGTGAAGTGAGTGAAGGAAAAGCTCGACCGCTTGGTTCAAAATCAATGCTTGTCAATTCAAATGCTTTCTATACTACTGCCGATTTTATTGTTCCTGTAACTAAAACAGGTATTGCGCATTACGTAATTTCGGTTACGAACTTGAATGGCGAAATCACTTACAAAAATAACACACGCGATATCTTTATTGAAGTATTGGACGGCCGACAAAAAATTCTATTGTTAGCCAACTCACCACATCCGGATATTGCCGCTATTAAAACTGCTGTAGAAGCCAATAAAAACTATAGTGTTGACGTACAATTTATCGATGATTACACAGCAAAAGTTGCAGCGTACAGCCTCGTTATTTTGCACCAATTACCGAGCAACACGAACAACGCACAGCGAGTAATTGCGGATGTTAATGCCGCCAAGAAATCGGCTTGGTTTATTGCAGGTACATTGAGCAATTTGGGTGAGTTAAACAAACTTCAAAACACGATTACCATTTCCGGAAACATCAATAAATACAATAATGTAACCCCTACTATAAATAAGGATTTCACCTTATTCACTCTTTCGGAAAACACACAAAATGCTATTGTAAAATTCCCTCCGCTAAGTGTTTTTTATGGCGATTATAAAAGTAACCCTACGGCAAAAACGTTGTTCAACCAGAAAATCAATGCGGTAAATACCGATTACCCTTTGCTAAGTTTTGGTGAAAATGGTGAACAAAAAAATGCTATACTCTGCGGTGAAGGTCTTTGGCGATGGAAGTTGTACGATTTTATGCAAAACAAAAATAACGAGGCATTCCAAGAAATTGTCAATAAAACCATTCAATATCTTTCTGTTGAAACCGATAAACGACCGTTCCGCGTCAATGCAGCAAAAACAATTTTTTCTGATAACGAAGCCATTCAGTTTGATGCGCAGTTGTATAACGCCAATTTCGAAATGGTCAATGGCACTGATGTTGACATGAAAATCAAAGATGAAGCGGGCAAAATATACGACTTCAAATTCAACAAAAACGACAACTATTACACTTTAAATGCAGGATTTTTACCTTCAGGAAGTTACAAATATTCTGCATCAACTAAGTTAGGCGCTAATGCATACAAAGTAGATGGACAGTTCAGCGTATCTTCTTTACAATTGGAAGAAATCAATACCGTTGCCGATTTCAAACTATTGAATAGCTTGGCGTTGGCGCACAATGGCAAAATGGTATCGTTGGATGAAACCGATAAAATTGCCGAGGAACTCTTAGCAAAAAAAGAACTCAAACCAATTCTCTACGATAAATTCAGCACCGAAAGCGCTATTAATTTGAAATGGATTTTTGCATTGCTCATTGCATTACTTTCCTTGGAATGGTTTATCCGGAAATGGAGCGGAGGCTATTGATGTAATATTCACCTATTAACTTCTAAAACAACTGCATTTTGTGTATTCATCGCCAATTCGCTATTTCATGCTTTTTCATTAAAATTACAGTTCATTTGAAAACTCAATAAACACCAACAATATGCTTACGCCAAGAAATATTTACAACGAAGAACACACCATGTTTGCACAATCGCTTCGCGACTTTTTGAAAAAAGAAATTGAACCGAATCATGCAAAATGGGAAAAAGAAAAAATGGTATCACGCGAAAGTTGGTTACAGTTTGGGGAAAGCGGTTATTTATGTCCGCAAGTAGAAGAAAAATACGGTGGACTAGGTATTAACGACTTTCGTTACAATGCCATCATTACGGAAGAAATTGCAAAACTGGGATTAGCTTCTGAGGCAGTTGGGTATCCTTTACATTCAGATATTGTTTGTCCTTACATTGAGCACTATGGAACAGAAGCATTAAAAATGAAATGGCTACCTAAAATGGTTTCCGGTGAAGCCATTGCAGCGATTGCGATGACAGAGCCGGGTGCAGGTAGCGACTTGCAAGGCATGCGCACAACAGCAGTAGATAAAGGCGACCATTTTGTTGTGAACGGTTCAAAAACATTTATTACAAACGGCTATTTGAGCGACCTATGTGTAGTTGCCGTTAAAACCGATGTAACAAAAGGTGCAAAAGGAATCAGTTTGGTGGTAATTGAAACAGGAATGAAAGGCTACACCAAAGGCAAGCCATTTGAAAAAGTGGGTTTACATGCACAAGATACTTGCGAATTGTTTTTCGAAAATGTAGAAGTGCCGAAAGAAAATTTATTAGGAGAAATCAATGACGGGTTTAAATATTTAATGACCGAATTATCACAAGAACGCTTAGTGGTTGGTCTTGGTGCAATTGCAGCAGCAGAAGGTGTTCTAGCCGCCACCATTCAATACACAAAAGATCGTGTGGCGTTCGGAAAACCTATTTCAGAATTACAAAACACGCGTTTCAAATTAGCGGAAATGGAAACAGAAGTTTCGATAGGAAGAATCTTTGCCGATCGCTGTGTGGAATTACACCTCGATAAAAAACTAGACCAAGCAAGTGCTTCTGCTTGTAAATATTGGCTTACCGACCTACAAGCAAAAGTTGCCGATGAGTGCTTGCAACTTCACGGTGGTTATGGCTACATGTGGGAGTACCTTGCAGGACGTGCCTTTGCTGACGCGCGTGTACAACGCATCTATGCCGGCACAAACGAAATCATGAAAGAACTTATTGCAAGAAAAGTATTGAAGTAATTACTGTTTAATCCAACAGAAAAAGCCATCCGAAGTATATTCGGGTGGCTTTTACTTTATGATTGTGCTCTTAGATTGTGCATTATAAGAAGCAAAAATACCGTAACCATTGGCAATATTCGTATACACATAAGAAGGCTCAGAAGAGTTCGTATTATTCGTTTGCCGATATAGCTCCAATGTTTTGTTATATAAATAATAAGCCTTAGAAATGGTACGAATCTCATACCAAAGCTTTGAGGAAATCAACTTATCTTTTGTTGTTGCATCTTGAAACTCAAACTCCAACGTTTTGTTTTGTCCATTGAAACCATTGTCACTAAAAAATAAATTCCATCCCCATTCTCTAGCGGTATCAGCCAAATATATTGCAGGCATTAGTTTATAGCTTTGAGTTCGAGTATAAATCATTGTATCTCCTTGTGCGTTGATCACTTGCGACAACTTCTCTTCAGCCCACATTGTTATTCTGTAATAGTTTTCTTTATCGCCATTATCATGCATATTGATAACCATTTTGGCACGTGAATTTTCGGTAGAATCTGCAGGATAATGCGCCACATAATAATTCAAAATTTGAACCGGAATAACTTGTTCATCTGTTGCGCTTACCTGCCCGTATTGCGCTTGCGTTACACTTATACTATACTTTTTGCCTTTCACAGGATTAAATGAAGATTGAAACTTTCCGAAAGTACCTGCGGTATCAGAAAGCACATACTTCAACTGCTCTTTAAAAACATTCTCTTCATACAATTCAACAGTTGCATCTTCTAAACTATGAATTGTGTTTGCACCATTAGAAGCATAACTACCGGTAACATATACATTCATTTTTCCGCTATTGGAAAACAAACTATTGACAACCATCTTGGAGCTAGAGGCTTGATCTTTAATCACAAAATCTTTCTCACAAGCGTTAAGCAAGAATAGTAGAGGCACAACAATCCAAGCCTGTTTTATCATAATCCAAAGTGAATAATATACGTTAAGGAAGGTAGTATCGGAAACAAACTCAACTGCTTATACACCAATACCCGATTACCATTCGAATCGTTTCGATAATCTTGATAAACAGTAAACACATTGAGCCGATTGTAAAGATTATAAATACTGAAATTAAACTCGTGCTCATTTCGCTTCACGCGCTTTTTATATGTAAAAGAAACATCCAAATGATGATAGGCCGGTAAGCGATAATTATTTTTTCCGGAATAAAGTGCAATTTCTTCCCCTGACCCCGGATAGGGATTACCGCGTTTTACATAATTATCGTACTGAACCACACCACTCCAGGTATTATACGACTGATTAGAAACAGAAATCATATTCCCACTTCCATATACCCACGAAACACCTAATGCTATGTGCTTTGAGATGGTATAGTTCATTTGAAACGCTATGTTATGTCGCCTATCGTACTTGTATGGGAAGTACGCACCACCATTTAATGTACTGAATTTACGATTACTCCACGATAAGGTATACGCAACAGATCCAGTGATTCTTCCATAGGTTCTGGCTAAATAAACTTCCATGCCATAGGCCACTCCTTTCCCATTTGTGGTTACTTGGTTTTCCCAAGACCGACTAAAATAATTCGCCCCTTCCTTGTATTCGATTAAATGATTCATGGTTCTGTAAAAACCATCTATACTCCATTCGAAAAACAGAGGTAGCTTATGTATCATTCCGCCCGAAAAATTCCAACCAATTTCAGGTTTGGCTGCAGCAGTGGCAGGCACCCAATAATCGTTAAGAATATTGGAAGTTGACGCTACTAATAGATGAATATTTTGCGATAAACCCGAAGCTGAAGCGCGCAATGAAAAAGACTTTATAGGACTGTAAACAAGATTTATCCGCGGCAATAAATTGGTGAATGTTTTTTGCTGTACAGTATACGTTCGAAAGTGAAATCCTGCATTGATTACCCAATGACGGTTGGGAATATATTCGTCTTCCACAAAACATGATGTCTCCAACGCCTTTGTTTCTTGACCTTTTATCGTATTCGTCTTTTGTCCATTCCATGTATTATCTATTTCCTCTTTCCCTTTTCCGGTCTCAAAAAACAAGCCTTTTATTTCAACACCAGCCTTAAACGTTTGCTTTCTCGTAATTGCAAAACGCAACATACTACGCAGTGTATAATCGCGAATATATGCGGTGGATCTTAAGTTATAATAGTTATTAAACGCACTACTATATGGTGTTTCAGGAGCTGTGTAATGATACTTGTTTTCCGAATTCAACTCATAATCGCTAAACGAGAAGGCAGTACGTAGCGTTACTCGACTATTGAACGTGTGTAACCAATGTACTGAAGTTACATAATTCGCCCATTGGACCTTTTGCAAAACCGTGGACTCTCCGGGTGACTTTGACGTTGCCGCTACAATTTTGGTAAACGTATAAAAATCATAATTCGTAAAATAATTCAATTCCAAACGATCTTTTGCACTGAATTGATGCACAAGCTTGAAATTAACATCGCCAAAATAATAGGCGATACTTCCATTATAGCCGGCCGCTTTAAATTGTCGCCTAGAAATAGGACCTGTGTATGCTCCAACATAACAACCGCGTAGCGATAAAGCAAAATGTGTGTTTTTCTTTTTATCTAACGGGCCGCCAATATTGAATTTAGAGGCAATCAGCCCTAATGAAAATGAACCCTGAATTTTATCTTCATATCCATTGGCTGTTTCAATGTTCATCACTGAACCCAAGCGTCCGCCAAAACTTGCAGGAAAACTGTTTTTGTGTACATCTATTCGTTCAATGGCATCGCTATTAAAAACAGAGATAAAACCATACAAATGCGAAGGGTTATACACTGTACTTCCATCGATGAGCATTAAATTCTGATCCGGACTACCACCGCGCACAAAAACACCACGGGTACCTTCATTTCCACTCTGCACACCGGGTTGCATTTGCACAGCGCGGATAGGATCATGTTCCCCCATCAAAGCAGGTAATGCATTAATGTCTTCTCTTCGAAGCGTAATCAAGCCATTGGCATCATGTTGCGCAGTGGCTTCCTTTTTTCGTTCCAACACCACAACATCTTTCATCAAGTGATTGCTTTCCATTTCGATAAGAAGCACAGTATCAGCCGAAATATGAAGTGTTATATTTTGCCTCAAATACCCGAGATAACTAATGGTCATTGGATGTACACCGGCTGAGAGGAGTAAAGAAAATTTCCCGGAAGAATCGGATAACGTTCCCGAAGATTGATTCGGCAAAAAAACAACGGCTTGTTGAATCGGCACTTGCTCTTTTTTGTCCCAAATGATGCCGGATAGTTTGTAACTAACTTGCGAAAAAGCGGGCCACACTGAAGAAACAGAACATAGTAGAAAAAAAATACGCGTCCATTGTTTCATCTTGCGAAGTTAGCGATAAATAAAAAGGCTCAACCGTCTTTCCTGTTAAAAAATGACGTAAATCATTTACCCAAAATACCAATTCTTTATTCTATTAGCAGGAAAATTGTACTAAGTTTAATCTTGAAAGTTGTAGCCAAAAAATGACAGCAAGAATATTTAAGGATGATGTTACGCAAGTTCAGTTTGAACGCGATGGATTTATTACCATGCCATTCTTGAATCAGGAAGAAGTTAACGCTCTGAAAGGTTTATACAGCGAGGTATTCAGCCAGGCTCCAAACGACTTTCATTCAACTTCTTTTTTCGAAGATGAAGCATTAAAACAAACCATTTCTTCAAAAGTTGAAGGCGTTTACGCGCAGAAGATTGAAGCGCTATTTGCCCCCATTCAAAAATTAGGCAGTAGCTTTTTAACGAAATCGTCAGGGGAAAGAGGTGAACTTCCTATCCATGCCGATTGGACAGTTGTAGATGAGTCAAAGTATTGCTCCGTAACCATTTGGGTGCCATTGATTGACACCAATGAAGAAAATGGAGCCATTCAAGTGTTGCCTGGTAGTCATAAATTTTCGGATGCATTAAGAGCCCCAACACTACCAAGCGCTTTCTTTTTTTACTTCATAATCAAATTCAGCCACTTTCTCACCAAACAATGGGCGCTGACCTATATTGGTGTAGCGTTGAAACATACTGAGAGGCATATCCCATTTTTCTAACTTGCCAAATTACACCAACCAAGAACGCGTGGCTGTAACTTATGGACTAATTCCAGAAGCTGCAACATTGTGTTTATATCATAGAAGTGAAAATGGCAAGTTAGAAAAATGGGATATGCCTCTCAGTATGTTTCAACGCTACACCAATATAGGTCAGCGCCCATTGTTTGGTGAGAAAGTGGCTGAATTTGATTATGAAGTAAAAAAAGAAAGCGCTACTTCTATTAAACAGAAAATTGATTTTTATAACCGTCAACTAAATCGTAAAAAAATGAAACCATTATTCTTAGATCCGCAAAAACAGAAACAATTCGAAGAAGAAGGATACGTTGTTTTACCTGCACTCAATGCAGATGAAGTAAAAGAATTATACGATTATTACTACAGTACTTCACTGAAAGAAGGCGATTATGGAAGTTATGGCAATGGATTTAAAGTGGGCATGGATAACAAGGATAAAAACTTGGTAAACGAAATGATGGAGAAAGTTATCTCGGTAGCTTTACCCAAAATGCAACAACACATGTATGATGCACAGGTATTCACGGCCAGTTACGTGGTGAAAGAGCCTAATCCATTGAGTGTTGTACCGGTGCATCAAGATTGGTCTTTTGTAGATGATGAAGGAGAATATTGCTCGACAACATGTTGGATTCCGCTTATGGATGTAAATGAAGAAAATGGAGCATTAGGCATTGTTACAGGGAGCAACAATTATTATGATGTTATCCGAGCTTCGCCTTCACCACAAACACCGCACGCGTTGGCAGATCACTATTTCACAACTTTCCCTTACATCAAAATGGTGAATATGAAAGCTGGAGAAGCCATTGTATTCAACAATAAAACCTTTCATGCTTCACCTCCGAATAATTCAAATGAACAACGTGTGGCCATTGGCTTAGGATTCGCACAACGCGAGGCCAAAACGGTACATTACTATTTGAAACCCGATGGCAATAAAAACAAATTATTGAAATACGCCATTGATCGTGATTTTTTTAAAAAGTACGACAATGCTCGTCTTTCAGCCATGTACGAAGCAGGTGAGGTAATTACTGATTATCCTTTAATGGAAGAAATAGACTACATCTATCCTACCTACACTGCAGAAGAAATGGTTAATATGATGACCGCTACCGGAAATGAATTCAATTTGCCGCTTTGCCAGAAATTGGCAGATGCCTTTGGCTATAATCTTGATGGAACGCAAAAAAACACTGAATCTAAAGTAGAAGAGGTTGCTCCTGTACAAGAAACCATTTCGGTTGCTGAAACAGCTCCGGTATACGACCAACCCGGTGCTTTAGATAAGCCATTTTGGAAAGTGTATACCCCTTTGAATATTATTCGAGAAATCAGAAACAGAATAACGCAATAAGCATTGCCTATTTCTTTTCTTCTTCTTTTGGTACTGTCCGAATCTCTTCTGGTTGAACAGATTCGATAGTTTGGGTTGAACCAATGATGCGGAAAGTGGTACGTCTGTTTTGCTGATGTTCTTCTTCCGTACATTCAATGCCATTCACACACTTGTTGGTAATCTTTGTCTCTCCGTAACCTTTCGCTACCAGACGTTCTGTAGCTACACCCTTTTCTATCAAATAATCAACAACTGATTGCGCACGCGCTTGCGATAATTTCTCGTTGTAACTGTCGCTACCTCTCGAATCGGTATGTGAACCAATCTCAATCGTTAAATCTTTATTATCGGAGAAGAAGACCAGAATAGAATCAAGCACTGTTTTGGATTCCGGACGAAGTGTTGCTTTGTTGTAATCGTAATAGATATTCGGAATCACAATTTCCTTTTGCGGGAAAATCTTCTCAAGTTCTGCATAAGCAGGAATGCTGATGAGCGTAGAATCTTGATTGCGTTTACCTACTGTGGTTACCAGTGTGTTTTTAGAAAAATAACCCGGCTTGTAAAACGTAAGTTTGTAATCCGTTTCAGATTTCAATGGAGTGGAATATAAACCGGCTGCATTACTAAGTAAAGTAAAACTATCGGTTGCCGATTTTACAATCACCATTACTTTATCCAAAGGCGACATGCCCAACAGTTTACTATCCGGATTCTCGGGTTGTTCAAATTTCTTCTCTTCTACTTTTCCGTTCAATACAAAATAATTCACCCATTTTTCTTCGAAGCGATAGATATCGTCTCCGCCTTTACCTCCAACACGATTAGACGAAAAATAACCCGCAAAAAGAATAGAATCATTGTTATCTACCGGTTTATATTTCTCAATGACCATTCCAAAATCATCGGCCCCGCTATTGATAGGCGACTTTAAATTTTGAGCATCGCGCCAAACTGTTTTTCCTTTTACCGCTTTGAAAATATCTAAGCCGCCCATGCCCGACAAACCATTCGAAGAGAAATACAAATTACTCCGATCGTCTAGCCACGGAAACATTTCGTCACCGCTTGTATTCACGGCCGTTCCTGCATTATAAGGAGCACCCCACCCGGAATCTGTTTTCACAAAGTAATACAAATCCTTGCCCCCAAAACCGGCAGGAATATCAGATGAAACGAATAAATATTTACCATCCTTTGAAAGTGCCGGTTGACCTACATTGATGGTATCCGCAAAAAGATTTAATGGCTCAGGCTCCGTCCAACTTTTATTCACAAACTTAGAATAGTAAACATGACAAAACTCGTTCTTCGCTGTTTTGATTTTTTCTTTCGTACTTAAGTCTACGGTTTGGCAACGGGTGAAATAAATTTCATTGCCGTCTTTACTCAATGCACATGTGCCTTCAAAAGCATCTGAATTCACTCCATCAAAATCCTTAATGGTTGTATGTGTTTTATCAGCAAAAAAAATATCGGCATTCTTTTCATTCGTCCATGCATTCACAACATTTCCTTTTGCTTCAGCGCGAGAAGAAGAAAAATATAATTTTCCATTATTGAGTAAAGGCGAGAAATCATTTGTAGGTGTATTGATTCCTTTTACATTATCCACAACAAATCGTTCGTTCGGTTTTATCCATTCTAATGCATTCTGACATTTCTTCATCTCCTTATCGGCTAAATTTTTGTTAGTGGCATCCAACTTCGAAAGTTGTGTAAAAGTTGCAATTGCATCCGTATATCGATTTTGCCCCATCTGCATTCGTCCTAATTGTAACAAAGCTTCTTGGCGACCTAAGTCTACCGTTGTTTTGTACCACTTTTCTGCGTTGCTATACTGATTAAATCGGCTGTATGCATCCGCAATCTGCCAAGCTATCTCTTGCTTCTTTGCAGGGTCTTTTTCAACCTCAAAATCTTTTTGCAACAATGCCGGAGCATTTGCATACTGCTTTAGTTCGTAGGCTTTTTCACCGGTTAAAATAAATTGACCACTGCTACATCCATTCAATAACGTAATCAATAAAAAAGCAAATCCTATATATCCAAACCTTCTCAATCGATAACTTGTTTAATAATTAGATAAGACGAAATAACAATCAACATCGACACAATGTTCCCAATTAAAAAATAATCATTGGTAACACGGTTATTTTTATCGGCATCCAAACGTGTTCCCAGCTTTAATGCACCAAAGAAACCAATCATCATGGGCATCTCGTTCAGTAATCCCATGAAAATAAAAAGCCGCTCTAATATGCCCTTAGTAATGGAATAAAACCATGAATGCGCAGTGATGGTGCTATTCTGTTTTTGGAAGTATCGTCTGATAAAATGAAAAACAACTAATGCAAAAAGCTCTTGCAAAAAAAAGATAAGTATATAGAAAGGGATGTTCGTCATTTCAGCAATGTTGATTCTAATATAGCTTCCTTTAAAGACAAATACTCATGAATCTGTAAACTTTTTTTCCTTCGCCATACAAGCGATACATCTTTCTTCGTTCGTTTGGCTACTTCCTTATAATCTACATACTTCAAAAACGCACCTACCAAGGCAATGTCATCTGCTTTCCAGCCATCAATCATGGTTTGATAAACAATAAATAAATTATTAAGCACCTTATCCAAAGTTGGTGATGCGATAGCAATTAAAAACCGACTATTTCGATCTTTCTTTAATACTGTTATGTTTTCTCGCGCTTGTGTAAGCCCTGCTCCTACCATACCATGCGCTACTTTGTGATTAATTGGGGTGTCGATGGTTCCATAATACAAGGAATAACGAAGTTTAAACCCAACATTTTTCACATAGGCATATTCATCGAGTGCTATAATAATTTGAACACAGGTTGGCAAATCAGCTACTACTCCTTGAAACTCATCACCAAGTGTAATGGTAAGTGGAGATAGAATTTTATCCGCAAAGCGTTTGTTATGCAATGCTATCATCTGCTTAAATTCCGTCATCAACTGCTGCCCTTCAAAGCCACTGCTGCCGATAATATCCGCCATTAAAATGTAATACTGTTCTGCTTGCATACACACGCCATTTGTTATCGTTGAATTCGATTACAACACGAAAATACAATTTTGCACAAAACATACAAAAAAAAACCTTTTTGCATTTTTAAAGCAAAAAGGTTTTAAAGTTATATTAAGCTGATTTTAGAAACTGTATTCTGAGAATTTCTCAGTGAATTCATCTTCTTTGAATGCAGGATTAATTTTCAACGAAGAGTACTCATAGCGTTCAAACACACCAATATCATCACTCATCTCTTGAAAGATAGGCATGTACGTATCTTTATCGATATAAATAGTCGATTTTTTAGCATAAGCCGAAGGCACTTTAATTTGCTTGCCACTTAAGTCCGACTCAAAGTTTTTCACGAATGTATTTTTTTCTACAACAATACACTCCGGCACTAAAAGGCGCTGATTCAAGGTATACAAACTTTCTCCTGCTTTTCCGGTTACAGTTATATAACTAAATGTTGGATCTTCTAATACAATTTTATAACACTTGCGGCCATTAAACACCACTTCGCCTTCTAACTTAACCACGTCATCAAAACGCTTTTGATCATCGGCTCTTTTCATGGCATCTTTTATCAAACGTGTATACAAATTAAACCCTGAACTCAATAAGGTATGGTGTTGATCTTTCGTCAGCATACTGCTGTATGGTGAAAGTGATAAAGTAGGTAAAAATTTTCCTGGGTTCACACGTACTTTATCGCTGTTTTGGCCTTTCACAAAAAGAAGTTCAGTTCCTTTATTCGGATCAGATAACACCTTCGTGTAAATCTTATTTGGTGCTACATTTACTTTGGTCAACACCTCCAGAATAATCAACTTTCCACGCTGGCGTTCGAAGCCTTTCATTACATAGGAACTTCCTCTCAAAGAGCCAGTAATGGCTACAGATTTTTCTAAAATAGCTCTGGCTTGATTGTCAGCAGCATTGGCTCTAGCGAGCATTAAAACAAGGGCAAAAGCAAGTATTTTTTTCATTCTTCTATTTAGATTTATAAACTGATTCCGATTTTTTTAAAAATAAAACTGATCACCCAAGCCGGGCCAATTAAAAGAAATTGCAAGTCTTTCAAGAAAGAAGGTTTTTTCCCTTCGATGTTGTGTCCCCAAAATTGAAATATCCACGCAACTACAAATAATATAAACGACACTAAAGCAAGATTCAAGCCAAGATGAATTTTAATCCAATGGCAAAGTACGATACAAATAAATGAAAAGAAAAACATACCCACTGATAACGACTTAGAGAGCATAAAATAATACCCCAATACCAACACCATTATTACCTTTGCCACTATCCCTTCAGAAAATGTATTATCTGTACCTAATGGAATACTGTAGAGTAAACCTACAACAGTAAAAAATATTGTAGGTACACATATCCAATGGATTAACTTATTCGTTGGATTTTGATGACTGATGGCATATTCATCCAACCACTCGTTTATTGTTCTCATAATCAGTTATTTTCCTTAAATGTAATGCATACATCCAAAAAAACAAAAGTCACGCAGTTGCGTGACTTCTTGTTAAGAAAATTTTGAAATTAAATTAGTCGGCAATAACAAATTTAGTCGTTGCTGTTGATTTACCGTTAGCAATTTGAACGAAGTAAACACCTTCAGTTAAAGTGTTTCTTTCGATTACAACTTGGTTGTTTCCGGTAGCCACTTTCACTTCTTTAGAAGAAACTACATTACCCAAAACATTAACTACGTTTACAGTATAAACACCTGCGTTATCGCTTTCGAAATTAAGCGTTGCAGAAGAGTGCATAGGATTTGGAACAATAGCCACTGCGTGAATATCTTTAGCTACTTCGTTTATACCAACTCCGCAAGCTGCAGTAAGACCCGGATCGTTAACATTCAAAGCTGTACAAGAAGCTGATGAAGTTGCAACGCGTAAAAAGAAATCTAAATTAGCCAATTGAGTAGAAACCGGGCCTTGTGGTAGAGTTGCTCCTTTCAACCAAGCCAACATTTGAATATCAACAGTATACTGACCTACAGCATCGTTAGTGGTTCCTGAAATCGTAAAACAACCTACTTCGTTTGCGTTGTATTTTTTGCCTGCTTTATTGAAAGAATAGCAAAGACCACATGGCAAATTCGACATAGACACAACCTGAACTGAATCTAAATCAACCGCTTGAGGCTGTGTTACACTTGCAGGAATTTTGAATGAAATAGACTCGTTATAAACAGAACCTTTCACAGCACAAGCTAAGTTAGCCGGTGTAGGTTTGAAAGTAGCAGATGGTGTAGTAGGATCAGGATTGCAATTACTTACACCTCCAACACATTGTGCATTAGAAGAAAGACTTACAATACAAGTAAGGGATAAAATAGTAAAGATTTTTTTCATGGTTTATTTTTATTTAAGGTTCAAAGCTACATTATTTTAGCATAAACGGCTATTTTTTTTCAATCAAATATCAACAGGGCAAAAAAAATGGCCGTCTAAAAAGACAGCCACTTTTATCAAAAGTTAGAATGATTATTCAATTACAACTCTTCTTGTTACAGAAGATTTTCCGTTTGTGATAGTTACGAAATAAACACCATTTGCATAGTTTTTGTTTTCGATAGCTACTACGTTATTACCACCGTTTTTAGAAACGATATCTTGAGCAAATACAGTAGAACCTAAGATGTTAGTTAAACGAACTGAATATTTCTCTTCGTTTTCAGAAGTGAAAGTCACTTTAGTAACTGTAGAGAATGGATTCGGGTTGATAGACAAATCAGAGATGTTAGCCTCAACATTTTCGATAGATGAAGGACAAGGTCTGTTATCCGCTTTGAATGAAGGATATGGAGAAGCTGTATCTACTTTAACTGGAGTAGCTTCGTTATCAACACAAGCTACACGTACAAAATAGCGAAGACCAGTAACGGCTTCAGCATCCACTTTAGGAAGTGTAACGATATCAGTTACTGCTGTAACTTTAATTCTCAATTTGTATTGTCCTGGAAGAGCTGTTGTAGAACCGGTAACTTGAATAACACCTGTTTCTTTTCCGTTGAATGTATTGTTTGCTTTGTTTGTTTTCCAGCAAAGACCTGAAGGTAAGTTTTCAATACTATCAATTTTCAAAGTTTGAACTGTAACCAACTGACCTGCTGTTCTTGTAGTATCATAGTTTTCGAAGTAGATCACTTGATTGATTGTACGTCCGTCATTGATAACTACTGGAAGTGAATCAGACAAAGGAGATAATCCGGCAATACCAGATTGAGGTTTAGGAGAAACAGTACTTGTAGTACCGCAGTTTCCTGCATAAATACTAGTAGCTAGTACTCCAACTAAAGAAAGTGTAGAAATTAATTTTTTCATGTTTTTTTTGTTTTATTTTAAAAAGTTATTCAAAAATAGCATAGTTATCGATAAAAAGGAAATGCTGTTGATAAAAAATCAACGTTATTCTACAACGAGTTTGCGCACAACACGTTTACCAGCAATTTCTATATTCAACATGTAAACACCTTTGGCAGACTCGTTTAAATCAATAGTCTTTTCGGCAACGTTATTCTGAATGGCCAAAGCAGATGAATAAACTGTTCTACCTACCATATCGTTCACTGAAATATTTACTTGTGTTGCCAATGTTTGAAGTGTCAACGTAAACTTACCTGTTGAAGGATTAGGATGTACTGAAAGACCTTGAAGTAGACTATTATCATCCTCGATTCCAACAGTACTTATTGTTGTTAAATCAGTTGTTACATTACAGAAAGGGAAATTAGGATTGTAAATAAGTACTTGGTAATCACCATCGCCAACAAAAGGAATAGTAGAACCTGTTTGTCCGCTAATTTCCAGTCCATCTTTAAACCACTTTGCCTTAAAGCTTGATGAAATTCCGGGATTTAAGAATACTTGTCCTGTTGGAGAATAATAAGCTACAGTAGGCGCAACAGTAGGTGTTGCTCCGAAATAAACACGCTTAGCGGAATCGCTCAAATTCGTACAACCGGTTAACGTATTTGTAACCTTAATTTTGTATGCTCCTGAAACTTTCGCGTAGTAGAAAGAATCAGTTGCACCTACTAAATAAACAGAATCGTTTTTATACCACTCGTAAGTACAATCAGCGCAATATGGAGTAGCCACTAAACGTACTGAATCGCCATTACAAAGACTATCTTTTACAGCAAATGCAAATGGTTTTGTAGGTCGACCTTTGATGGTTACTGTAAGCGTGTCTATAATTACGGTAGCTACAACAGTATCTAAACGAACATAACCTTGTGCACACGAACCACTAAAGTTAACATCGTAAGGTAAAAATGGGAAAGAATTGATATTGATGTTGTATGTTCCCATATTATCATCTGCTGATCCAAAAGGAGGTCCATTATCTTCATCCCAAAGTTCAAAAGAGAAAGAAGTCGTTCCTATAGGTAAGGCAGCCTGTGCAATTGGAATTGGTATATTAAAATTGCTGGTATTAGAAACAGAATTGCTGCGCGTATTTACGCCAAGTAAACCTACTTTAGCATAAACCTCTGGATCGCCTGCAGCTAATTCCTCTACATCCCCTCTCCAACAAGAACCGGCATTGGTCATGTTATTGATGTGAAGTTGTGAAATGTAATAGTTGTAATAAACTGTTTTCAATGCTACTTTATAAACTCCGGGCTGAGAGAATTTGACAATACCGGGAGATTTCAAACTAGATGTTTGTCCATTGCCTAAATCCCAAAAATAACGCGTTGGGTTAGGTGAAGCTGCAGATAGAATAGCATTTAAGTTTAGCACTACTGAATCGCAATCTTCGCGAACGCCTCCATAAGTAAACGAAGAAACACTTCCCGAAGTATCGGGAAGAATCACAATTGTATCTGAATATTTTTGTGGCACATCATTTTGTGAAACATTACCAATGGGAGTTCCAATGGCCACTACATCTGCATCAATATTCACCTGAATGGTATAAATGCCTGCAGCCAGTGGTGTTCCACAGATAGTTACACAACCAAGCGTGTCATTATTCTGAACATCATAATATCCTTTATAAGGAGCTTGCGATTTACTAAAGTTATAATTATCTGCACCTGCAGGTAATCCGGTTAATGAAGTAATCTTGACACGATTCAACTGTACATAACTACAACCTGAACATTGTGAAAGCGTTGCAGGGTCTGTCAAACGCTTAGGTAGATTAAAATGGATAACTGTAGTGTAAGGATGATTTGCCATACCCGTGTCAGGCTTATTACAAAGTCCACCTATTGGCTTACATCCAAAGTTATTAGGAGTACATGATGTACACTGTGCTACAGAATATTGTGCTATACACAACAAAAGAAATGAAAGTAAAAAATTACGCATTGAAGTTGTTTTGGTTTTTGTTTTGTTCAAATTAAAGATATTATAACATATAAAACAAGTTGCATGATACATTTTTAAAATGACAATATCATGACAATCTGAAAGGACTGTGAATTAACAAAAATTTGTTTTTTGAAAAAAAACTACTTGTTTAGTAGCCTACAAAAACAAACTAAGAATTATGAAACATTTTTTCACGCTGCTTTGCGGTGTTTTTATGACACTAACCTCTTTTTCTCAATCAGCCAAGCTTTCGGGCAAAATTGTGGATGAAAAAGGAGAAGGTTTGATTCAAGCCAATGTAGTCATTGATGCATCAAAAGGCTTGGCTACCGTTACCGACTTTGACGGAAATTATGAACTCGCATTAGAAGAAGGAACATACACTGTTACCTACCGTTATGTTGGAAAGGAAGAACAAAAACTAAAAATAACACTTGCAGCTGGCGAGAAAAAAGTACAGAATATAACACTCACCGACAAAGAAAAAATCATGGACCAGGTCGTGGTTACAGGTAGTAAATATGAGAAGAAATTATCGGAAGAGACTGTATCCATGGACGTTTTGAACAACACTACGCTCACTAATCAAAACATTACTTCATTGGATAATGGAGTTCAGAAAGTTCCGGGGGTAACTATTGCTGATGGTCAAGCCAACATTCGTGGAGGTTCTGGTTGGTCTTACGGTGCAGGTACTCGGGTTGCTATTTTGTATGATGATCTACCCATCACTACGGCTGATGCAGATGATGCAAAATGGAGTATGATTCCAATGGAAAATATCGACCAAGTAGAAATTATTAAAGGTGCAGCTTCAGCCTTATACGGCTCAGGGGCATTGAATGGTGTAATCAACGCACGTATGGCTTACCCTACAGACAAACCTTATACTAAAGTAACTACTTATGCAGGATTCTATGAAGGACCAACCAAAACAAGAGAATTGAAATTTTGGAGTGGCACTCCTCGCTACTTTGCCGGTATTAACTTTGCCGATAGAAGAAAAATCGGACAATGGGATTTAATTGTAGGCGGTGCATACAATAACGATAAATCGTATTTGGATTCTGCCAATAGCCAAGATGGTAGAATTAATGCCAAAGTGCGTTACCGTTTCAAGAAGATTGAAGGATTAAATATTGGTGCCAATGTAATTGGCTATTGGAGTTGGGGAACAACGTTCTTCATGTGGGACAGCTTGGGATACAAGGGATACCGCCCTTATCCAGGAACAGTTACCCGTTACGATAATAATAGATATTTGGTGGATGGATTTGCCAATTATTTCGACAAACACAACGATAAGTTTGCTTTGAAATATCGCTACCTCAATTCATCTAACATTAATAGTACCGGTCAAGGTTCCATTGGACAACGTCACATCATTGACTTCACCTATCAACGTCCATTTGAATTAGGCAAAAAAATCAAATTAAATTTTCTTGCAGGTGCAGCCGGAAGAATTGATAAAATTGATAACCCTTCAAAAACGGATCCAACATACTTATATGGGAATATTTCACACAGAGCTTACAATGCATCTATTTTCGCTCAAACCGATTTTAAATTCTTTGACAGGCTGAATGTTGCTTTAGGAGCAAGATGGGAATACTTTGAGATTGACAAAAAGAACAGCTTGAAGGACTTATCTTATCCTCTTTTAAGACTTGGAATTAATTACCAAGCTGCTACTGCTACATATATTCGAGGTTCATTTGGGCAAGGGTTTAGATATCCATCGGTAGCAGAATTATTCGTTACTACTGCAGTAGGCCCATTGGGTATTTATCCGAATGAGAAACTAAAACCTGAAAAAGGATACAGTGCTGAATTAGGCATTAAGCAAGGATTCCAATTTGGCAAAAAATCGAATTGGGGTGGATTTGTCGATCTTGCTGGATTTTGGAATCAATATGAGAATATGATGGAGTTCACTTTTGGATCTTTCGGTGATCCAACTGATCCAAAAGTACCTACTTTTGGAGCAGGATTTTCTTCTCAGAATATTGGAAACACTAGAATTTTGGGGACTGAAATCCTTCTCGGCTTGCAAGGTAAAGTAGGTGATGTTACTTTAAATTTCGCGGCTGGATACACATTTATCGATGCTAAATCATTAAATTGGAATGATAGACTAATACTTTTCGATAGCAAAGGAGATACCTTACGTCCGAATTTTGCTAGTGCATATAATAATGCAAACGCGCCTTCCACTATTGACACTAACGCCAGAGATCAATATACATATGGAATGACGTCATCTTCTAATACAAATGTCTTGAAATATCGCCCTAAACATCAGTTTAAATTAATCTTCAATTTAGAAACCAAAAAATTTGAAGTTAATCTAGACTATCAATATATCAGTTTCCAAGAGAATATTGATTATGCATTTGTTAGTTCTCTGTTAACAGGTGCAGCAACGGCATTTAAAGGGGTTAAAGGTTTTCGTGATGATAAAATTGCTAATGGAAGCAAAGGCGACCATATCGTAAATCTGGGTATTGCTTATAAGCCAGTACAAAAACTAAAACTACAATTCATTGTAAAAAATGTGTTGAACACAGAATGGATGCCTAGACCGGGAAGATATGAGGCGCCAAGAAATTACACGCTTCAAATGTCTTATCAGTTCTAATCTATTTCTTGATATTCAAAAAATGCCTGCAAGTTGTTGCAGGCATTTTTTGTTTGCGAAATTTTAAAATGATGTTTGGAGATAAAAAAATGTTTTTAACTTTCGCACAATGAAAAAAATTCCTCTCGAAATTATTGCTCTATCGCACAGTGTAACACAGTCACATTCATTCGCTGTTGTGCTTGGAGAGGTTGATGGCACTAGAAGACTTCCTATAGTTATTGGTGGGTTTGAAGCACAAGCTATCGCTGTTGCTTTGGATAACATGAAACCTTCGCGGCCATTGACTCATGATTTGATGAAGACGATTTGCGATACATTTTCAGTTGAATTAGACCATGTTTTTATCTCAAAATTAAAAGACGGTATATTCTTCAGCACGCTTATTTTTACCAATGGAGAACAGAGCTACGAATTAGATTCCAGAACCTCCGATGCGTTGGCATTAGCTGTACGTTTCGAATGCCCCATTTTTGTGGCAGAAACCATCTTACAAGAAGCAGGAGTAGATGCTGAATTGGGAGAAGAACAAAACGAAACCGAATTAGAAGAAAAAATAGAAGAACTTACAGCCCACGTTCCAACACCACCAAGCGCTGCCTCGAATTTTGGAAACATGAGTTTAGAGGAACTTAATGAAGAATTGGATGCAGCCATTGAGAACGAAGACTACGAAAGAGCCGCACGTATCAGAGATGAACTAAAAAAACGAGGTAAGTAGATTTAAAATTTCCACACTTCATTGATGAACGGTATCGCGTGATGAGCCGTTAAATCGTATTGTACAGGAACTACACTCACAAAGCCATTGGCCAAAGCCCATTCATCAGTATCTTCGCCCTTATCATGGTTCACAAATTTTCCCGTTAACCAATAGTAATTTCTGCCGAAAGGATCTTGACGTTCCATATACTCTTCCTCCCATTTCGCCACCGCTTGACGACAAATACGAACACCTTTGATTTGCTCTGTTTTCAAATTAGGTATATTGACATTCAACAGTGTTGCTTTGGGTAAACCATTCTCTAGTATCTGTTTTGCCACCACTTTTGCAAAAACAGTTGCAGCTGTAAAGTCAGCATCTAATTTGTAGTCCAACAATGAAAAACCAACAGCAGGAATACCTTCCAAACAGGCTTCCATTGCTGCCGACATTGTTCCGGAATAAATGATATTGATAGAAGAATTCGATCCGTGATTAATACCCGAAACACATAAATCGGGCTTTCGGTGTAATATTTTATCCTTGGCAATTTTTACACAATCAGCAGGAGTTCCGCTGCATTGATAAGACTTAATGCCATCAAACAAATGGACCTCATCGATACGTAATGGCTTGTTTATGGTAATGGCATGCCCCATCCCCGATTGAGGTGAATCAGGAGCCACCACTACAACTTCGCCTAAATCTTTAACCGCATTCACTAATGCTCGAATTCCGGGTGCAGTTACGCCATCATCATTCACTACTAATATCAATGGTTTCGACATGTTATTGTTTTATTTTTTGTATGCAATTGGCTAAACTATCTCTCCAATAAGGAATTGAAAACCCAAAGGTGTCCTTCACTTTCTTTTTATTCATTACACTGAATCGAGGGCGAGTTGCCGGTGTTGGATACTGATACGTTTCTATTGGTAATATTGGCGTTTCCAATCCGGCCAAATCGCGAATACTTATGGCAAAATCGTACCATGAAGCAACACCTTCATTACTGAAGTGATATACACCTGCATACTGTTGAAGATTATCTGTTTTTATGAGCTGATTAATCAACTGCGCTAAATCGGCAGCATAAGTGGGTGTTCCTATTTGATCGGCAATTATACCTAAAGAAGACTTTTCCGCGCATAAACGAAGTATTGTTTTCACAAAATTTGCGCCAAACGAAGAATATAACCAAGACGTTCTAATTATAATATACGCATTAGTTGAAGCGGCTATAGCCCTTTCCCCAGCTAACTTTGAAGCACCATACACACTTAGCGGATTCACTGCAAGGTCTTCGTTCAAAAGCATAGGCGTGTTTCCATCAAACACAAAATCTGTTGAAATATGAATGAGAAAAGTATTGGATAGTGCACAAGCTTCGGCTAAATTTTTAGCACCGGTTTCATTAATCGCATAGCATTCCGTTTGCTCCGATTCCGCTTTATCTACGGCTGTGTATGCAGCACAATTCACCACAATATCAAAATGTTGGTCGGCAAAAAATCGCTGAACATTTACAGCATCTGTGATATCCAACAACTGTCGATCCGCGAAAACAAAGTCCACACCGGATTCTAGTGCAAGACAAGCGATTTCTCTTCCGAGTTGTCCGTTAGCTCCGGTGACCAGTACTTTTTTCACAACCTATCATTAAAATTCAAAATTCATTTCAGCCGCTGAAAAACCAGGACTCAATTTATCTTTATCTGAGACAATCGCTTTTTCTTTTGGAATACGCCAATCGATTTGCAGTGTTTCATCAAAAATATTAATGCCTCGTTCGCCTTCTTTATTGTAAACATTATCGCACTTATAACTAAAAATAGTGCCGTCTTTGAGCACCGAAAAACCATGTGCAAAACCTCGTGGAATAAGCAACTGACGTTTATTTTCCGAAGAAAGCATGATTTCAAACTTCTTCCCAAATGTTGGCGAACCCTTTCGAATATCAACAACAACATCTAAAACTTCCCCTGCAATAACTCTTACCAATTTTGCCTGAGAATAGGGATTCAACTGATAATGCAATCCGCGCAATACGCCATAATTCGACATTGACTCATTATCTTGAAGCCAATGATAATTTAATCCATGTTGTTCAAAAACATTACGATTGTAAGTTTCGAAGAAATATCCGCGGCTATCTGCAAACACTTTAGGTTCTATAACGACTAATCCCGGGAATTCGGTTTTTGTGATATTCATACGTTGCGATATTACATATTCTACAAGATTTTTTTGAATTAAAATCGGAGAATATTCATTAATTATACCGTATCAAATATTCACATTCATATGCATCCTAGTATTAGATTATTCACTTATGGAAGCCCCGACTACTTGTTATCCCTTATTCTTCGGTATAAAATTCTTCGCATTCCTTTAGGATTAACCTATAGCGCTAAAGACCTGGAAAGCGACCAATCCGACTTTCATATAGGTGCTTTTGAAAACGAACAATTACTTGGCAGTTTAATTTTATCGGTAGACAAAAATAACACCCTAAAAATGAGGCAAGTTGCCGTGGATGATACTAAGCAGGGCAAAGGTATTGGTTCGGCTTTACTTCAATTCAGTGAAACGTTTGCACAACTTAAAGGATATGCATCCATACATTGCCATGCACGAAAAACAGCAGTACCCTTCTATCTTAAGCACGGATATACAATCATTGGTGACGAATTTACGGAAGTAAATATTCCGCATGTCTATATGGAGAAATTGCTTTAATTACCCTTCGAGATGTAAGGAGAATGTAAATGTACGAGAGTAAAGTTTGTCTATTACCCTTGAATACATATAGTTATTGGTGGGCGAGTTGATATCAATAATACCGTGACTCATTTTGAACTCTGGCGACATAATAAAATAAGGGAAATAAATCATAATGCCTACGCCATATTCAGCGGCTATATCGTACTTCTTCACCTTTAAAAGCAACTTATCTCGCACACTTGAATTGGAAGCTAAGTCTACATCGAAGCGAATGCCTGCAAGAGCATACAAACGAAAATCTTTAATGGGTTCCGACTTAAAACGTAACAACAACGGAAAGTCCAAGTAGATAGAAGATACCGATTGCGGAATCATCACTACCGATTGGCGCTTCTGTCTTACGGCATATTCAATTTTTCGTTCAGCAAAAGATAGCGTTGGAATAAAACGCAAATCGAAGTTGCGATGAAACTGCCAGTTACTGATAATTCCTAAATTAAAACCAGGACCTATTTTAGAGGAGAACGATTTGATGGAATCGTTTTCCGGCACATACGGCTTCTTGATGATTTTGTAATCCGACACATTCGCGCCAAGCGTGATGCCAAAATAAATTTGCTTTCTGCCCAACTCGTGAATATTGAATTGAGCCTTTGCCAACACCGGCAACAAGAATAATATGAAAACTATTTTTCGCATGTATAGAAAGCACAGATGCCAAGGGTTAACGGATGCCATTTTGCATTGCGGAATCCGACCTTATTTAAAACGTCAACAAATTTCATGCCTTCCGGAAAAGCGTTCACCGATTCGGGCAAATAAGAATAAGCACGCGCATCTTTTGAAAACAACCGTCCTACCCCAGGAAGGATATACAAAAAGTAGATTGAGAAAATTTGACGAAATGGTGCATTAACAGGTTTTGATGGTTCAAGAATAGCCACTCTCCCACCCGGCTTTAACACACGCAACATTTCGCCTAAGCCCTTTTCGAGCGTTTCGAAGTTGCGTACGCCAAAACCTACAGTGATGGCATCAAAAGTATTATCTGCAAAAGGCATATGCTCAGAATCTCCCTGTATGAACGTCAAAACAGCTTCCGCATTGTGTGCAATAGCCTTTTTTCTGCCTACATCCATCATTTCGTTCGATAAATCGAGTCCGATAATTTGCTCCGGCTTCAATTTCAGTGCCTCAATCGCAAAGTCACCGGTGCCTGTGGCTAAATCTAAAATCTTCTTGGGCTGTGTTTCACCAATGTATTTCACCGCCTTTTTCCGCCATAACTGATCAATCCCAAGCGATAGTAAGCGATTCAAAAAATCGTATCGTCCGGCTATATTGTCGAACATTTCTTTCACCTGCTCTTTTTTGGAGGCCGATGAATCGTTATATGGTGTTACTTTTTCGAGCATACTATTTTCAGGTTGCAAAGGAAAGGGAATTGATTTTAGATACAAACATTCAGTCGCTTTTATTTGTTCCAATGGCAAAATTGCATTAGCGAAGTAAGCCCTATCAAGATTAGTTTACATATTTATGTAGTTTCGTGGCATGAAAATAGAAACCGCTTCCTATTTTGGGTCCTTTGTAGATGTAGAGAAATGTCCGACAGCGATTGTTCCTGAGTATGCTTTTATTGGACGCTCTAATGTAGGAAAATCCTCTCTGATCAATTATTTGACCGAGAAAAAAGCCGATGCTAAAGTTTCAGGCTCTCCGGGGAAAACCAGAACCATTAACTACTTCGCCATTAATACGAACAAATGGTATTTAGTGGATTTACCGGGTTATGGTTATGCCCGAACATCCAAATCTACCCGTGAAGATTGGGATAAATTCATCCGAACGTATTTGAGAAAACGTGTTCAGCTTATCAATCTCTTTGTACTTGTAGATACCCGCATCCCACCACAAAAGATAGATTTGGAATTTATTGAATGGCTGGGCGAGCATCAGATTCCGTTTTCAATTGTATTTACGAAAAACGATAAGCCCAAAAGCTTAACCAATTTGAATAACCGCAAAGCATTTGAAATCGAGTTACTGAAATCGTGGGAGGAGTTGCCGAATATGTTTCTTACTTCTTCTGCATCCAACTTAGGAAGAGCAGAAATATTGGCTTTCATTGACCAATGTAACCAAACGATTCCGCAACAATAAGGCTGTTATAAAAATAACTGTCCAAGTGCGAATAAGATGGAAAAGGCAAACGTGCTTAGTGCCAGTTTTTTCAGAAACGGATCGAAGTCTTTCGGATTTTCCACTTTGGATATTTGCGCATTCAGCAATAAAAAAAAAGGAAACACAAGCACCGGAAGATAAGCCATCCAAGCTGTTGCAGTATAAAACACATAATAGAATGCAGCTCCCAAACCAAAAAGGATTAATGCACTTTGATAATACTTGGCAAAACGTAATCCTATTTTAACAACTAAGGTATTTTTATTGGCTTTGGCATCGCTTTCTCTGTCGCGCATGTTATTTAAGTTCAACACCCCTGCCGAAAAACAACCGATGGTTATTCCCAGAAAAAACACAAGAGGGTTGAACTGTTGCGTTTGCAGGTAATAGCTCCCATTCACGCCCACTACTCCAAAAAAAAGAAAAACAAACACATCGCCTAGTCCCGAATACCCATATGCTCCTTTACCTACAGTATACTTAATGGCGGCTGCAATAGCGGCTAATCCGAGTATAAAGAAAAATAGGGTTACAGGCTTTACACCTAAAGCTATATAAATCAACGCAATGCCCGAAAATAAGCACAATATCACATTTACGATGATAGCCATTTTCATTTCGCTGAACGACAATAAACCGGCCTGAATAGCACGTTTTGGACCAATGCGATCATCATTATCGGTTCCCTTTTCGCTATCGCCAAAATCGTTAGCCAAATTCGATAGTATCTGCAACAACAAAGTGGTAAGTATTGCCAAGCCAAACACAAGTCCATTAAAGGATTTGGTATAGGCTGCAAACGAACCGGTAATAATGGAAGACAATGCCAAAGGAAGTGTTCGCAATCGAAATGCGTGAAGCCATGCCAATACTTTTGTACTCATAAAGACCGATGATTTTACGTTCTGTTCGAAAAAAAAGGCTGTCTCAAAAAATGAAACAGCCTTCTCTATTTATTTGTTTATTGATTATTCAACACCAAGAGCTCTTAATGTTTCCATATTCAAATTACCTACAGGTAAGTTTTTGTCTGTTTGATATTTTACTAATGCTGCTTTAGTTTCAGCACCGAAAACGTTATCTAAAGGACCAGGATTGTATCCTGCAGCTTTCAATGCACGTTGAATTGCAACGATTCTTTGAGTTGTTAAGTTTTGAGAACAAAGAATTTCTCTCCAATCAGAGTAACCTCCTTTTTTCACTAATTCTTTACGGGTTACTTTTTTGTAGGTAGCAGGAATTTCAATTTGCACTTGTTGAGCCGGTACATCTACTACCTGACGAGATACAATTTTGAATTCAGCCGGAACCGGAATTTCGTTTTTCAAAGCAGGTGATTTCATTACACGTTTAGCCACTCTTTTGTATACCGCAGGCACCTCAGTTAAACACATCACTTGACAATCAGCAGGATTTGCAGAAAGACAACCAGCGTCAGCAGTAGATTTAGTCCATTTTTGGGTAGCCGGAGAAACCATAATATCTTCAGTTACAGTTTCGTAAACTGCAGGTACTTCCTGATAACGGATAGAAGCAGCACGTGTTTGAACAGTATCGAAAACTGTTTTGTATTGAGCAGGAATAGATTGAGTTCTGTAGGTTACAGGTTTATCAACCACCATTTCTTCTTTGAACTCATATTGATCAGAGATAAAGCAACGTGCATAACATTTTCCGGCTTCAGCATTTGGAGGAAGATTATTGTTTGCATCAGACAAAGAACCGGTATAGTTCGTTGTATATGAGTTGTTATCTACTACAGCAGGTGCAACCGGTGCAGCAACTTTAGTTGTTGTTTTTACAGTTGGTGTTGTCACCTTTACTGCAGGTGTTGTTGCTTTTACTGCCGGTGTTGTTACAGTTGCTTTTGGCGTTGTAACAGTGGTTGTGGTAGTAGTTGTTGTTGTTTTAGCTGGCTCAACAGTCTTAGCGTCTTTTTCACCCTGCCAAATTACAGCATTCGGATTATCTTGTTTATACTTATCCATGTTCGGATTTCCGGTATTAATGAAAATCTGAGCATTGGCAGAAATCATCGCACCGGTAACTAAGGTTAGAGTTATGGCTACTTTTCTCATTTTATTAATTTTAATTTGCGCCAAAACTACATTTTTTTAGCAAATGAACACATAAAACAAATTGTAATATAATGGATATAAGAAACTTAATTGAAAAAACGTGGGAGGACCGTACCCTCCTCACTTCAAAAGATAGCATTTCAGCAATAGAAAGTGTTATTAATCAACTCGATAAAGGGCAACTAAGAGTGGCTGAACCTACTTCAAATGGATGGCAAGTCAACGACTGGGTGAAGAAAGCGGTAATCCTCTATTTCCCTACGCGTAAGATGGAAACGATGGAAGCAGGTCCTATGGAGTTCCACGACAAGATGGCGCTAAAGCGCAACTATAGTGAATTAGGGGTTCGAGTAGTGCCACACGCCATTGCACGATATGGCGCTTACCTCGCCAAAGGAGTGATTATGATGCCCTCCTATGTAAACATTGGAGCCTATGTTGATGAAGGGACAATGGTAGATACTTGGGCCACAGTGGGTTCTTGTGCTCAAATCGGAAAACACGTACACTTGAGTGGAGGTGTTGGCATTGGAGGTGTTCTAGAGCCTGTACAAGCAGCTCCTGTGATTATTGAAGACAATTGCTTTGTTGGGTCGAGATGTATTGTGGTTGAAGGTGTACGTGTAGGCAAAGAAGCTGTTTTAGGTGCGAATGTGGTTTTAACGATGAGCACCAAAATTATTGATGTAACGGGCCCCGAGCCAATTGAATACAAAGGTTATGTTCCGGAACGCTCTGTTGTTATTCCTGGATCGTACACGAAACAATTTCCTGCCGGTGAATTTCAGGTGCCTTGTGCATTGATTATCGGCAAACGAAAAGCATCTACCGATTTAAAGACATCTTTGAATGACGCACTGCGCGAAAATAACGTAGCTGTATAAACTCTGATTTGTACTGATATATTTGCCGTCCCTTAATAACACGAAATGAATCTTTCCGACCGACTTACTCATCCTATCTTTAGCACCATTGGTGAAGTAGCTGCCACAGAGCAACTTGAAACCTATGTAGTAGGAGGGTTTGTGCGCGACCTACTGCTTAACAGAGCGTCAAAAGATATCGACTTTGTATGTGTGGGGAGTGGTATGGACTTAGCCAAAGCAACGGCAAAACGAATCGGATCCCATGTGCATGTCAACTATTTCAAAAATTTCGGCACTGCACAATTCCGTTCGGGTGATTGGGATTTTGAATTTGTTGGGGCTCGAAAAGAATCCTATCAGCGCGATTCCAGAAAACCAATTGTGGAAGATGGGTCATTGCAAGATGATCAAAACAGAAGAGATTTCACCATAAATGCATTAGCCATCTCCTTAAACAAAAATGATTTTGGAACTTTAGTCGATCCATTTAACGGAGTTGAAGATTTGGAAAGCGGCATCATTCGAACACCATTGGATCCTGATATAACGTTCTCGGATGATCCGTTGCGCATGATGCGCGCTATTCGTTTTGCAACACAACTCAATTTCTATATCGAAGCCAAAACCTTTGAAGCCATAGCCAGAAACAGAGAACGTATCAGCATCATTTCGCGCGAGCGAATCATGGATGAATTGAATAAAATCATTCTTTCGCAAAAACCTTCGGTTGGTTTTATTTTGCTCGATCAATGTGGTTTGCTGGAATTGATTTTCCCGGAATTTTGCTTGCTGAAAGGGACAGAAACAGTGGATGATAAAAGTCATAAAGACAATTTTTATCACACGCTTCAGGTATTAGATAATATTTGTCAGAGCACAAAAGATTTATGGTTACGTTGGGCAGCTGTAATGCACGATATTGCTAAACCACAAACCAAACGCTTTGATGTAAGAAACGGCTGGACCTTTCACGGACATGAGGTTTTAGGCTCGAAGATGGTATACCGATTATTCAAATCGATGAAATTGCCATTGGGTGCTGAAATGAAATTTGTGCAGAAAATGGTGTATTTGCATTTACGCCCAATAGCCCTTACGAAGGAAGAAATAACTGACTCAGCTTTGCGCAGATTATTATTTGAAGCCGGTGACGATATTGATAGTTTGATGAAATTATGCGAAGCAGATATCACTTCAAAAAACAAGGTAAAAGTTGCACGTTACTTACAGCGTTTCGAGACTGTAAAACAAAAACTGAAAGAGGTAGAGGAGAAAGACCAAGTGCGTAATTTCCAACCTCCGGTGAGCGGAGAGTTAATTATGCAAACCTTTGGCATCAAGCCTTCTGCAGCTATTGGCACCATAAAAGAAGCGATTAAAGAAGCCATTCTTGACGGCAAAATTAGAAACGATTACAACGAAGCTTATGCCATGATGTTGGAGATGGGAAAAACATTAGGATTAACGGTTGTTGAACAATGAGTGCAGCTGAAAAACATTTGATTGTAGTTTGCGGCCCCACCGCTTCCGGCAAAACGAGATTGGCCATTACCATTGCAAAACATTTCAATGCGGAAATTTTCTCAGCAGATGCGCGGCAGTTTTACTGTGAAATGAACATCGGTACCGCCAAACCAACGGCAGAAGAATTAGGCGAAGTACAACATCACTTCATCAACAATTTGAGCATTCATGATGAATACACTGCAGGTAAATTTGAGCAAGAAGTAATGGAACAATTGGAAGTTTATTTCCAAACAAAATCGGTGGCTGTTTTATGCGGTGGCTCAGGACTATTTATTCGTGCGGTTTGCGAAGGTTTGGAAGACAAAACTGAAATTCCTGAGACCATTCGTCAAGCAGTACGAGAATTGTCATTAGAAGAAATGCAAGCGAAGCTTTTGGAACTCGATCCTGAATTTTACGCCTCAGTTGATATTCAAAATCCAAGAAGATTAACCCGGGCATTAGAAGTAATTTTAAGCAGTGGACAAAAAATGAGTGCGCAACATACAGGAGCTAAAAAAAATCGTCCGTTTAGTACGCACATCATAGGAACAGAACTCCCTCGCGATATACTCTATCATCAAATCAATCAACGTGTAGATCAAATGATTGCAGAAGGATTGGAAGCTGAAGCAACTTCGCTCTACCCATTCCGAACACTACAACCCTTGCAGACCGTAGGCTACAGAGAATGGTTTGATTTTATTGAAGGGAAACAAAGTCGCGAAAAAACAATTGAGTTGATTAAGCAGAATACGCGTCATTATGCCAAACGGCAAATTACGTGGTTCAATAAAACGGAACATTTACAATGGTTCAATCCAAATCAAGCAGAAGGAATTTTAAGTCATTTAGCTAAAGAAATACATTCTGCTATCTAATGCAGTTCGCTATGTGCTAGTATCGTTCTTTCCTCAAAGCACCTGTCAATACTGATATTCAGCTACGCATATACTAAAAAAAGCAAAAATTCGTATATGTAATAAAGGCTAAGCATGGCAAAAATTATACAAAAAGTAAAGCTCACGAATTCCTTCCACTTGTTTGCCGCAGATAAAGGATGGATTAAAAAGAAAGACATCAAAAGCCTTGTGATTAACATGTGGGTGGATAGTGGTGCAGCTATGGTATGCCTTCCATCGCGAATGATTAGTGAATTGGGGCTAGAGAAAAAAAGTGAAAAGCAAATTGCTACAACAGGTGGACATGTTTTAAGTTCGCTCTACAGCCCTGTAACCATAACCATTTTAGACCGAGAAGTAGAATTAAATATTATGGAAATACCGGATGGCGTACCTCCGCTACTTGGTTCTATTGCATTGGAAGCAATGGATTTAGTGGTGAATCCGCGAAAGCAAATTGTAGAAAGCAATCCACAACAGAATGGAAAGTATTTCATAGGTTTAATCTAAATTAAACACATGTTAGCTATAGCTGCTATTCACCTATACAGTAAAAACTATTTTGTACTCAAAGACTATTACACCGGAGTATTAGCACTTAAAACAACTTATGAAAGTGCAGAGAATGATTATTTGGAATTGGATTGTGGCGCAACAAAATTGGTGATTCAAAAAAGTATACGCGATGTCCAAAATAAAATCAGAATCACGTTTACAACAGAGGATGTAAAGGCTTTCAGAAAACAACTTCAGGAAAACAACACCGAAGTTTCGCCATTGAAAATGATTTTAGGCAAACTCGCTTTTGAAATGAAAGACCCGGATGGTAACGAAATTGCGGTAATCCAATAGTGAAGTATTCAAAAATCAAATTCCTTTATACTCTTATCTGCCAATAATTGATCAATGAGTAATTGGTGTTTTTCATCGGCTCCAAACACTGTCCAATGACCAATAATTTCATCGTCTATCCTACTCTGCTTACCACGCTCGGATTGCAGACCGAGTGCCGAAAAAATTTCTTCATAATGCAGCAAAGTTTGTTGGTTATAGGCCGTAACAATTCTATAGTTACGGACGCGATGTGTGCGATCGATAAAGTTTTCCAAAGGCAACATTCCCCACAAAATAAACAAAACAAATATTGCACCCATAATGGCCCACAGATAATATCCGCTCCCCGAAGCCATGCCTAGTGCTGCAGCAGCCCACACCGTTGCAGCTGTGGTTAATCCGCTTACTTTATTTTCGTCACGGAAAATAGCCCCTGCACCTAAGAAGCCAATACCGGTAACAATATTTGCAGCAATTCTCGCTTCATCTGACTGTCCAATTTTGGCTGATAGCATGGTAAACAAGGCTGAGCCAAGAGAGATAAGCATCAATGTACGAAAACCCGCAGATTTACTTCTGTATTCGCGTTCTGCACCAATCATAGCTCCGGCTAATAAAGCAACAGCTAATTTTATTATATCCTCAGAACACCATTCCATAACACTCAATTAATGTTTGAAGCTACGCTATTTTCCGATTTGAACAGAAACAAAAAAGCCGATGGAAATTCCATCGGCTCTTGAATGATATGGTAAAAGATTATTTTGCTTTCTCTTCCAATGTTTTAAGCAATCCAGCGATTGTTTGACCACCACCATTTTGCAATGCGCCCATAACGCTTTGCATAGGAGATTGCAACAATCCGATAACATCGCCAATCAACTCTGCTTTCGATTTCAATGCCGCCAAAACAATGATTTGGTCGTCACCGATGAAAATATCAGAATCAATATAGGCACCTTTCAAGGTTGGCTTTTCGTGTTTTGTACGGAACTCTTTCAACAACTTCGCAGGTGTTGAGCTTTCTTTTGAAAACATGATACCTGTTGGTCCGTTTAATACCGGATACAAGGCTTTGTAATCGCCTTCCAATTGTTCTAATGCTTTTTGAATAAGTGTATTTTTAGCTACACGGTATTCGATACCTTTTGCGAAACACAATCTACGGAATGCGTTGATTTTTTCAACAGACAAAGTAGATGAGTCACATATATAGAAGAATTGAGATGATTCTAATTTCTCTTTCAATTCAACGATTTCGTTATTTTTTTGCTTCTTGTTCATTTCTTATTATTTAAATAAGTGATTAAAATTATAGACCTGCTACTGTTTTATAGTCCACAGCTATTCCCGGACTCATGGTCGTTGCCAAAGCAATACCTTTGAAATATACTCCTTTCGCAGTAGCCGGCTTCATTTTAGAAAGCACTTGCAATAGCGATGTAGCATTTTCGTGGATTTGCTCCGGTGTAAACGAAACACGACCAATAGATGCGTGCACGATTCCGAATTTATCCACTTTAAAAGCAATTTTACCTTTTTTCACCTCTTCGATAGCTCTTCCAACTTCAACAGCAACTGTTCCTGATTTTGGATTCGGCATTAAGTTTCTTGGTCCTAATACTTTACCCAATTTCGCGATTTTCGCCATTACGTTCGGTGTAGCAATAACTACATCGAAATCCATCCAGCCACCTTCAACTTTAGCAACATAGTCATCTAGACCTACGAAGTCAGCTCCGGCTTTTTTAGCCTCTTCTTCTTTATCAGGCGTTGTTAATACCAATACTTTTTTGGTTTTACCGGTTCCGTGAGGAAGTGCAGCAGTACCACGAATAGCTTGATCTGCTTTCTTAGGGTCAACACCCAACACGATGTGAAGATCGACAGAGGCATCAAATTTTGTGGTGTTCACCTTTTTCAAAAGTGAAGACGCTTCTGTTAGCGTGTAGAGCTTGTTTTTGTCTACTAAGCCTGCAACAGCTTTTCTTTTTTTTGTTAGTTTCATTGTTTTGAATTTTTGTGGTCAAACGAGCAATGAAGGCTCTTCCACGGTTTATGAATATATTGACAAAAAGATTGCTGAGTAAACAACAATCTTTTACGTTTTAATGCTTAATTTATTTTTCCCAAGGAGCTGCTCCTTCGAACGTGAATCCTGCACTTTTAGCAGAACCTGCTACCATGCTCATTCCCGCCTCTACTGTAAAGCAGTTCAAATCGGGCATTTTTTCTTCAGCTACTTTACGGATGATATCCCAAGAAACATTACCGATTTTTTTACGGTTAGGCTCAGCTGAACCTGCAGTTTTCTTAGTCAACTCCATCAACATGTTGTGAGCAGGAGCCGTTTTGATAACGAAGTCGAACGACTTATCTGAATACACAGTGATGATAACCGGACAAGTTTTGCCCATTTTATCTTGTGTTCTTGCATTGAATTGCTTGCAGAACTCCATAATGTTAACCCCTTTAGAACCTAATGCAGGACCTACCGGTGGAGCTGGGTTTGCTTGACCTCCTTTAACTTGCAATTTCACAAATGCTTGAATTTCCTTTGCCATTTTTTTGTGTTTTATATTTTCGTTTACGTCTCTGTTTGAATTGCTTCAGCCAAAGAAATTTGTTTTATACTAATTTTTCTACCTGCATGAAACCAACTTCCACAGGTGTTTTCCTTCCAAAGATTTTTACGGTTACTTTCAACTTCTTCTTCTCCATGTTGATTTCTTCGATAGTACCGTTGAAATCGTTGAAAGGTCCGTCTATAATTTTCACTTCTTCGTTTACGATAAACGGTTCAGCCATTGTTTCGCCTGCTTCCAACATCTCATCGGCTTTTCCAAGCAATTTCAATACTTCAGAAGGATTCAACACTTGAGGTGTTTTCCCGCCTAAGAAACCTAAGTTACCTTGTACCTGACGCAAATGCTGAATTACTTCGGCTGTCATTCCTTTCGGCTCAACCTCCATGTAAATGTATCCTGCAAATAAGGTTTTCTCTTTTATCGTTTTTTTACCGTTTTTAATGGTATAAACTTTTTCTGTAGGCACAAGTATATTGGTGATAATGTGATCCATGTTCGATCGGTTTATCTCCAATAAAAGATGCTCACGGATTTTGCGTTCTTGACCGCTAATCACGCGCATTACATACCATTTTTTTTCTTCTGCCATTGTGTTTGCCATTAGCGGATTAACTTATAAATACCTTCTTGGATAGAGTATTTGCTTACTAAATCCATGCCGACTACCAAAAATGAAATAACGATAGCCGCAACAAGTACAATCATAGCACTTTGTTGCAGTTCCGGCCAAGTTGGCCAGGTTACTTTATTTAAAAGCTCATCGTAAGCCTCTATGAAAAACAATTTTACTTTTTCCATTTTTTTATAGTTAAAAACTCTCCAAAACTAGCACGGGAACAAGGATTCGAACCCTGATCAAAGGTTTTGGAGACCTCTATTCTACCATTGAACTATTCCCGTTTCTATGTCCCGCCTACTTAAAACGGGACGCAAACATAACTATTTGTACTAAATTTTCAAATTTTTTTAGCTAATTGGGGATTTGTGGGTAATTTCTGCCCTTTTACACCTCGATTAAGCCAAAAACACCTTTCCTATTTTCAGCGAGCCTCCAACATGCTCCTCCCTGTTTTCCTTATTGCTCCAATTGCTTCAATCGCTTTTCCACTGAAAGCAAAAAAACAGCAATACCGATAAAAATCAACGTTAAAACTGCCGCAACCACATAATATTTCTGATGCGAACGAAAAATCGAATCGGCACCACTTTCCTGTGCATTCGCCCAAAAAGGCAACACCATACCTGCCAAAGCAAATCTTAATTTATTCATTATCAAGCTTTTTTTCTTCTAAAAATCGAATGCGAACCCGTATCGACACCAACCACATAAACAATAATACCCAACCGATAACTGCCGGATAAAAGAATAAGCGCAGGTGACTGTCTAGGTCATATTTACTGAATGCCGGATTCCCCCCATTGCCCGGGTGTAAAGAATCGGTGATACGAGGGATGATGAAAATAAACAGTACATAAATAACGATGGCAAAGATGTTGTACACGGCACTGATTCGTGCTCGTTTTACTTCATCCTGAATAGCTCCACGCAAGATAATATATGCCAAGTAGATTAAAATACCTACTGCAGCTCCGTTCAGTTTTGGGTCGTTCGGCCATGGTGAACCCCAAGTGTAATTAGCCCACATCATTCCGGTTACAATACCCAACGCACCGCAAAGTAGCGATACGTTTACCGATTCAGCAGCAATTATATCGTATAGTTTGTTATTACTGCTTAAATATTTGATACTGTAGACTAAGGAAACAATTAGCACCAGTAACATACTGAACCACATCGGTACATGATAAAACGTGTTACGAATCGATTCGTACAATATCTCGCGATACGGAAAAGCAAAGCCGGTATGCAAATTATTGGTTACTGCCACAACACACGCGTTAGTTTGCAGTGAATCAGGCACCAAACCATTCATCACCAATGCATCGCGCAAGGCAATAGTTCCATCTTCATCATCATTTACAACTACATCAAAGGTATTGTCTTCCTTATCGGCATTAGCTAATTGCGCAATAGGAAGCATGAAGCTGAGCGAGGTTTCTGATGTGGCGTTAGTATTTTCAACACACAAATATTTACCGCCAGATTTAAGGAATACTTGTACATTTTTACCAGATTGGAAATGCGAATTGGCTGCTTCAACTGTAAACGTATTCGCAACAGCTGGAGTGAATGAAATCGGGCTTATCGACACCAAGCCCGGCCCTAACGGAACGGTTAATCCGCCAATCAATACATAGACCAATAGCACAATCGACAAGTATTTCCACCACATTTGTTTTGTCCATCCGGGCAACATATTTTCTACTTTTGACAAGGTTTAAAAGGCTATTCGCGCCAAATATAGGGAAACAAGACAATCGCCAAAATTATTTGCACGATATCGAGCGCAATCAATAATAACAGATTTTTCGTTACCAGCTCTTGCATGGTTATATCGCCTAATGCAGCCGAGGTGACTTTGGTAATGAAAATCAACATAGGAATCAAAATCGGGAAACCCAACACTGCCACAAGGGTATTGTTACTCTTGGCTTTCAGCGCAATAGCACTCATGGTTGTGAACAATACGGCATAACTAATCGAACCCAGAGCCATCACTTCGGTGAAAACCACAAACGAATGAATATGTGTTGGAATCACCACCATAAAAATGATGGAAGCCGCAACTGAGAGCAATAGCGTAAAAATTACGTTGTAAATTAATTTTGCTGTGATGTAGACATAGGGCGAAAACAGAAAGTGGAAGTACATCATATTTTCTTCCTTTTCGCGAAAGAAAGAATTCGACACCGCATTCACTGAAGAGAATAGCACCACCATCCAAAACAAAATACCCCATGTGGAAGCGGGCAAATTCTGCAACGAATCGCCATTATAGAGCAACGAAAAGTAAATCATCATTACGGTGCTGGAAGAAAACAAAAACAGACCTCCGAGTACATATTTGTTTCTACGCTCTATCAAAATATCTTTTTGAAAAAGCGCAAATACTTGCGACAAAAAGGATGGATTATTGTTTTGCACGTTGATTTCGGGTTTGGAGATAAGCAACAATAACGCTAATCAGCAGTCCGCCAAACAAAGTAGACAACACGATTTGTATCATATACATTTGAAAATTAAAATAGCTACTGGCACGCTGCAATGCCTTTTCTTTGGTTACATGCATTTGATCGGCATGTGCTACAGTATATTGAATAAAGGAATTAAAAAAATCAGGGTTGACGTACTTAAAAAAAACATACACACTTATTGGGGCAAGAAAAGTAGAAAGCAGAACACCAATAGCACATTCAGAAAAGGCTTTTTGGAAGGTTAATTCTGGATACAGCGCTTTGGTATCTTCTACCGTTTGCCGGAGTGTAAGAATGGGAATGAGCAATGCAAAATTGGTTACCATTGGATGATACTCGATATATTTATCGTGCAATCCAACCACATATTCCAATGCTAGCCATAGCAACGAAGCCATGCTGCCTATCAATGCCCATTTAACAGAAGGTTTCATATTAATTGTTAGGCAATATTAATTAAAAAAACGAGATAGAAAGTGGATTGGGAAGGGTGAAAAATTTATGTAGGTTTGGAGCATAGAAATAGCATCATGAAGAAAATCTTAGTAGCCAACCGAGGAGAAATTGCTTTGCGTGTAATGCGAACTGCACGGGACATGGGAATAAAAACGGTAGCTGTATTTTCAGAAGCCGACCGAAACTCGCCACATGTGCGTTTTGCCGATGAGGCTGTTTGCATTGGTCCTCCGGCTTCTAAAGATTCGTACTTGCGTGGCGAAAAAATTGTAGAAGTAGCAAAAACATTGGGCGTAGATGGCATCCACCCGGGTTATGGATTTTTATCGGAAAACGCGGCATTTGCTAAACTGGTAGAAGAAAACGGCATCACGTTCATTGGTCCAACCCCCGAAGCTATAGAGATTATGGGCGATAAACTTTCGGCTAAAGAAGCCGCTAAAAAGTTTGATATACCAATGGTTCCGGGAAGCGAAGGCGCTATTACTGAAGTAGAAGAAGCGAAAAAATTATGTGCAGTTATCGGCTATCCGGTATTGATTAAAGCTAGTGCAGGCGGAGGCGGAAAAGGAATGCGTGTGGTTGAGAACGAAGGCGAAATTGAAGAACAGATGCACCGTGCGCAAAGTGAAGCCCTATCAGCCTTTGGCGATGGAAGTGTTTTTATTGAAAAATATGTAGGCTCGCCAAAACACATTGAAGTACAGATTTTGGGCGATAATTATGGCAACATCGTGTACTTGCACGAACGTGAATGTTCTATTCAGCGCAGACATCAAAAAGTAGTGGAAGAGGCACCGAGCTCTTGCTTAACACCCGAGAAAAGAAAAGCCATTGGTGAAGCGGCTGTGCGTGTAGGTAAATCTTGCGCTTATATTGGTGCCGGTACGGTTGAGTTTTTGGTGGATGAAGCCTTAAACTTTTATTTCTTAGAAATGAATACACGTTTACAAGTGGAGCATCCGGTGACAGAGATGATTACAGGTATTGACTTGGTTCGTGAACAAATTAATATTGCGCGTGGAGAGAAACTTAGTTTTGCACAAGAAGATATTCCATTGATTGGCCATGCGATGGAACTGCGAGTGTATGCGGAAGATCCGATGAATAATTTCTTGCCGGATATTGGCCAATTGAAGCAATATAAAAAACCGGAAGGCCCCGGAGTACGTGTGGATGATGGTTTTGAAGAAGGCATGACCATTCCGATTTATTACGACCCCATGATTGCCAAATTAGTTACTTACGGAAAAGACCGCACCGAAGCTATTAACAGAATGCTTCGAGCCATTGATAGTTATACTATTGTAGGCGTTCGTAATACGCTTATATTTGGACGATTTGTACTTACGCATCCCGATTTTGTGAGCGGAAAATTCGATACCAATTTTGTGAACAAAAATTTCAAGCCTGAATTACTACAACCCAGTAACCCCGGTGAAGAAGAAGCTGCAGCTATCTTTGCCAATTTCTTGTTCAGCGAAAAGAAAAACACAACAGCGGCTGTTACTTCAGGAAATAAAAACGGTGTGTCGAATTGGGTGAAGAATAGAACCTAGTTGCTATTGACAACCCGTAATCATTAACTTTGAAGTAACCACTTTGTTGCTTAAATGCCCTGCGCGATCTCGCAATGTAAGCTCAAACTGGGCAGTATCGGCACAACCCGGAGTGCCACACACTTTTTTGCAAAAAGCGCCAAGGCGAATTACCACCTCACCACGAATAGATTCTTTGCCTTTATCGGGCTGATAATATTCAGTTGCAGCAAATAGGGTGCACGAGTCGCGCAAATCTTTGTAGAAAAAATTGAAGCCCGGATTGGTAAGAATTCTCGCTTCTGGTGTAACACAAACCGTATCATTTCTTGGCGTTGTTCCAGCGGGAATACCAATATCGCCATCGCCATCAGTAAACTCAGCAATAATAGTAACCGTATCCATATCTGTAACCATATCGCGGCTAAACGACTTAAATGTTAAGCGCGGTTCAATTGGAAATTGTTCATTACTCACCTTACAACCGGCAAAAAACAATAGCAGAGAAATAAAAAAAATGTATCGCATAGGTCTAATTAAGTCGAAATTAAGCGATTTATTGCATTTTCGCACAAAGAATTTTTAGGCAAGTGAACATAGCTTCCATTTTTTCGGTAACGTCCAACAACTTTGAAGAAAAAGCATTAGCTGTTTTTGCCTATCAATTTGTGCATGTCCCTTTCTATCAAACCTATTGCAAACTCATGCACAAGCAGCCTGAAAATGTTTGTACAATTAACGACATCCCTTTTCTGCCCATTGAGTTTTTCAAAACGCAGCAAATTATTGCCGAAGGAAAACAAGCACAAGCCATTTTCGAGAGCAGCACTACCACGGGAGCCACGCCTTGCAAACATTTTGTTGCAGATTTATCTATCTATGAAACATCCTTTCTGAAAGGCTTTGAGGCCGCTTACGGAAACCCAAAAGACTATCTATTTTTGGCCTTACTTCCCTCCTACTTAGAACGTGGAAATTCTTCGCTTGTATACATGGCAAATCAATTCATTGCTCTTTCTGAACATCAAGAGAGTGGTTTCATTCTGCACGATTTCGAGCAACTAAAAAACACATTGCAATCCACAAAAGTGCCCCGCGAAAAGATTATCCTTTTAGGCGTAACTTATGCATTGCTTGATTTTGCGGAACAATTTCCAATGGATTTAAACGGCATAACCATCATGGAAACCGGTGGTATGAAAGGACGAAGAGCAGAGATGACACGTATGGAAATTCATCGTGAACTTTCATCGGCTTTTCGGGTTGATACCGTTCACTCAGAATATGGCATGACAGAACTCTTATCGCAAGCCTATTCTATAGGAAATGGCATTTTCAAAGCTGCTCCATGGATGAAAGTATTAACAAGAGATATGTATGATCCGGGAAGTTATGTTACACATCAGTCGGGTGGAATTAATATTATTGATTTGGCCAATCTCTATTCGTGCGCCTTTATAGCTACTTCAGATGTTGGAAAAGTATTTGCTGACGACACCTTTGAAATTATCGGCCGAATGGAAACTGCAGATATTCGCGGTTGTAATTTAATGTATGATAGCTTTGGAGAACATTCATCTACAACATCATGAACAAAACATATTTAGGCAAACTGTTGGAATACGATAAACCACTCTTAGGGGTAGTCGTTCTTTTTATTCTTGGCCAACTCTATTTCACTTTTAAAGGCGTAGAAACTTTTCCCTTTTTGAATTACGGCATGTACTCTGAACCATTGCATACATCTGATGCACAAACTATTTATCAGTTAACGATATGCGGACAGCGTATTCCACTCACTTCGCTTACTGATTGTGAAAAAGATATGGTATTGAATAGCATTCAACACTACGACCACTTGAAACAGAGTAATGGCAAGGAAAAAACAGAAGAGGTAATTGACCATCGCTTTAAGGGGAAAGTAGGTGATACTACATTAAAAGAAATAAAAGCTAAGTTATTGAATAGCCCTAGTGCCATTGAACGATATCCTAAATGGCTGATGAAATATTTAGCGGATATGCGTATGGTGAATAGTGCCACACTCAATCTTTCAAAAGCAACACTCTCCTACGATAGTAAAGGAAAAGTAACCATTTCTTCACCTGTAACCATTGGCGAATATGCAGAACAATAAAATTGAGCAACGCAGTAAATGGTTCTTCTACTTTGCCATGATTTGGGTAGCGTATCGCTTTTGGGGGCACGCCCTATTTTCTCAACTTGCAGAACCGGTTTTAGTATACCCTAGTATCGACAATACATTCTGGCTTTTTCATGGATTGAATATTCCGGCATTTTTTACCCAACATCAATTCATAGCCACTATTTTTGATTTACTCCTATTCTTTTTTCCTATTCTATTTATCAAAACACAATATAAATGGCATGCCGTAGCCTTTTCGATTCTCATGGCTATTTATAACATCGTTTTTGCTACCTATTCGGCACATCATTTTCATTCGCTGATGGGTTTGATTATTGTAAGCATTACGTTTTGGACAGCTGATGAAGTTCGTCATCAAAGACTATGGGAAGGGGCGCGTTACTATTTTCTATTTGTAATGGTATCCGCAGCGCTTTGGAAACTCTTCCGTGGTGCAGCTTTCCAACCCGACCAAATGGTTAATATATTGAAAGCGCAGCATGCGCAATATTTTGCGGAACATGGGCCATCCGGGTTAACTTCTTTTTATCAATACTTGATACAGAACAACACAATAGCGCAAAGTGTTTATTGGTTAGCGATTGTATTGGAATTAACGTTCTTGATCGGTTTTTTCACAAAGAAATGGGACAAACTTTTGCTGCTTTTCTTTTTCGCCTTTATCATCACCAATTATTTTGTGATGGGCATTTTCTCTTTTGAGCTGAGTGTTTTCGGAATACTCTTATGGCTATAGTTTTGCACAACGCTGGCGAAGCCAATGATCGGCTAACACCAATGCGGCCATAGCTTCTACAATAGGAACTGCACGAGGAACTACACACGGATCGTGTCGTCCGGTAACTTCTAAAGTTGTTGCTTCATTATCGATTGAAACTGTTTGTTGTTGCTTGGAAATAGTTGCAACAGGTTTAAAAGCAACTCGAAAATAAATATCCATTCCATTTGAAATGCCACCTTGAATTCCAGCGGAATGATTGGTAGTTGTTATCACTCTTCCATCATGAGTGGTAAAGGCATCATTATGCGCTGAACCTCGCATCGTAACAGCATCAAATCCATCGCCAATCTCAAAAGCACGTGTGGCATTGATACTCATCATAGCCTTCGCTAAATCGGCATGTAATTTATCGAATACAGGCTCGCCTAATCCGGCCGGACAGTTTTTTATCACACAAGTAATAACACCGCCAATAGAATCCCCATCTTGTCGAACTTCTTCAATTAAGGCTATCATCTTTACTGCAGTGGCTTCATCCGGACAACGAACAATATTTTTTTCTGCTACTTCAAGATTTAATAATTCGTATGGAGTTGTACATTTCACATCACCCACTTGTGACACGTAAGCTTGAATCGAAATATTTTCAGTTGCCAATAATTGTTTTGCAATGGCTCCGGAAGCTACCCGGGCAATTGTTTCACGAGCCGATGATCGTCCACCGCCACGGTAATCGCGAATGCCGTATTTTGCTTCGGTAGTGAAATCGGCATGAGAAGGGCGATACGTATTTTTTATTGTTTCATAATCAGCGGAACGATGATCATTATTCTTCATCAACATGGCAATGGGTGAGCCAAGCGTTTTCCCATCAAACACACCACTGATAATTTCAACAGTATCTTCTTCATTCCGTTGCGTGGTAATGCTCGACTGTCCGGGTTTTCTTCGGTTTAAATCGTGCTGAATTTTTTCGAAATCGATGGTTAGTCCTGCCGGACAACCATCAATCACCACACCCATGCCAAGACCATGCGATTCGCCAAAGGTGGTGATTTTAAAAATTTGTCCGAACGAATTTCCTGCCATGCTCGCAAGTTAACATTGCTTTTAGAAATCGCAAAGCTGAAGCGACTACTCGTTAAAATTGATATGCTTTCCGTATGTACCACGAAGTCGTTCAAAAAAGCCCTCTCTATCGGCTAACGGAACAAAATTCGGCACAAACGCATCTTTCGGGTCTATGGTAGGAAGAAATAATTCACGCTTTTTGGTTGGATCAATGCGCACAAAAACAACAGGCACATAAGGCATATTATTACAACGTTTCTTAAGCATTTTTCGCAACGATTTCGTTTGAAACGGATCTGAGGCTAGTGCAATACGCTTAAACCCCATTTTCTGCGCCATCTTCATACCGTAATAGGCATTTTCAGTGCTGTGTTCGGCTCTGGTTTCGGAGAAGGTATGTTTGGGGTCTGTACCTAGACTATCGGCAATAACCTTCATGGCAATTCCTTCGATGTAAGGCGTTGCAACTGCAGCACCGGAAAAAATCACATTTTTTGTAATGCCACTATCCATCAAATATTTTGCCCAAAGAATACGTGCCGCAAAAACAGAACCGAAACCATTATCTAAATATGGCACACCGGGAACTATCACTACATCATAGGGCTCAACCCGCTTGGCTTCTTGAAATTTTTTCTCGGAAAATCGGGTACTCGTACAAGAGGAAACCAATATACCTGCAAAAACAGAGGCAATGAAAAACAATTTTGAACTCATGGGTTAAATATAATCAATATGAGCTATTTCCAACACTATCACAGGCCTGAGATGTAGGATCAATAATATTCTCGGTTTCTATATAATTAATTTTTAAGCCTAACGTTCCATTCATACGCTGACTGAAATTTTCTTTTTCTTTCAAAGGAATAAATTCATTTTCATTGATTTGAGCCGCAGACAAATCAGCTTCAGGTAACGGATCAATTTGATTTTTTCCTTTGAAAACGGTTTTAAAAACAATTGGAATAGACACTACACCTTTACATTTTCTTTGTATAAAACTGTGCAAAAATATAGTTTGAAAAATATCAGTAGATAATGCAATTTTTCTGAACCCGAGCTTTTGCGCCATTTTCATGCCGAAGTACACATTTTCCGTACTGTGTTGCGCTTTTGTTTCAGCGAAAGTATGGTTAGCCGGTATGCCCATAGAATCGGCATAGATTTTCATTGCCAATGCCTCTACATAAGGAGTGTGTACAGCACCACCGGAAAAAATGATATTCTTTGCAATTTTATTGTCGTATAGATACTTAGCCCATCGCATTCGAGCGATAAAAATCGATTCCAATCCTTTTTCTCCAATAGGTGTTCCGGGAACAATAATGGCATCATAGGTATTTCCATGCGCCACTTTTTTATATTGGTTATCCAATACGCCATGCAAGGCACATGAGTTCAACATAAGTCCCAAAACCACAATAATCAGTAGATTTAAATTCGCTTTCATTGTGTCGTTATTTATAAAAAAAACCATATAAACTAAGTTATATGGTTTCGAACGCTATACGATAAATAATGTTCTAAGGTCTGTTAAATTTAACAGTTGTTAGTTACTTATGGGAAGATACCCATTGCATAGTAAGCATCCTTAATTTTATTGATGGATACAGCAAAAGCAGCAGTTCTTAAGTCTTTCAAATTCTTCTCCGACTTGTAGAACTCACGAATATCGTGATACGCTTTAATCATTGTGTCTTCTAATCCTGAATTTACTAAGTCAATCTCATCGGCACCGTGAATTACTTTTTCGATTTGTGCACGTGATGCTTTTTGACCGGTGATAGACTCTACCAAATCAATCATATTGCGTTGAGCTTTCTCTTCAAAACGTTTTTGCATTCTTCCGAAACGAACGTGTGATAAGTTTTTCAACCATTCGAAATAAGAAACAGTAACCCCACCGGCATTAATGTAAATATCCGGAACAATTACTACTCCCTTTTTCAACAAAATTGCTTCAGCGGCAGGTGTAACAGGGCCATTGGCTGCTTCTGCTACAATTTTAGCTTTAATATTTGGTGCATTTAATTCTGTAATTTGTTTCTCCAATGCTGCCGGAATTAAGATATCGCAATCTAATTCCAAAGCGTGGGCACTATTTTTAATATTCTTTGCACCAGGGAAATTCAAAATAGAACCTGTTGCTTTGCGATGCGCTAATACTTCGGTAGCATCTAATCCCTTTTCATTATAGATAGCCCCTTCCATTTCGGCAATGGCAATTACTTTTGCACCATATTCTTTAATGATATTAGCCGTGTGGAATCCAACGTTACCAAGACCTTGAATGATCACACGTTTGCCATCCAGCCCCACTTCTAATCCCAATTTCTTCATATCATCTTTGTATGAACAAACTTGAGCTAAAGCATAAACAACTCCTCGTCCTGTAGCTTCCGTTCTACCGTGAATACCATTTTGCGATACAGGCTTACCGGTAACACAAGCATAGCCATCTACATCACCCGGTTTCATGGTCATGTATGTATCCATGATAATCGCCATTTCTTTCTCTCCTGTTCCATAATCCGGAGCAGGTACGTCCAATCCCGGTCCTATAAAGTTTTTCTTAATCAACTCAGTGGTATATCTTCTGGTAACCGCCTCCAATACTTCAGGTGGCGTATTACGTGGAGAAATTTTAATTCCCCCTTTTGCACCTCCGAAAGGTACATCTACAATAGCACATTTATACGTCATCAACGCAGCCAATGCCATTACCTCGTCTTGATCTACATGCAACGAGTAACGAATACCTCCTTTAGTAGGCATACGGTGATGTGAGTGCTGAACGCGATAGGCCTCAATTACCTTTACATCATTTCCGAATTTAACCGGGAAATTCATTTTATAAATAGAGTTACATGCCTTGATTTGTTCTAGCAACCCATTTGGAGCCTTTGTAAATGGGGCTGCTTTATCGAAGTAGTAAGATACAGATTGCGAGAAAGACAACTCTTTCAAATCAACCTTTTCTGTTTCCTTTTTTGCCATACAATTGTTTTTAGTTTGAAATTTTGGTAGAACGAAATAATAGGTTTTAATCTGAAAACCAAATCATTTTATGTGAAAGTTTCATTAACAGAATTTTCACACTTATAATGGTATACGATAATATGAGCGAGAAGTGACGGGGATTTTATGCCTTATTATCAACTAAATCTGTGTGTTGTGAAAACACACGATAGCAGACTACCAAATGTGCAATGGCAACAACCACTTGCGTGATAAGTGCACTCTTTGCTGCACCTATGGCTCCTTCTCTTGGAATGAGCCAAAAATTGCAAATTAGATTTGTTACAATGCCTAAGATGGCTATTTGATTTAACTGTTTAAGGTTCCCATTTGCGGTGAGTAATGTACCATAAACATAAATACTGGCTAAAGGTATAAAGGCAAACATTAATATAGAGAGCACATTTGAATACCGTTCATCAAAGGTATGATACATGATATTGGTTATATCTATTCTGAAGTAAAACGTAAATAATGCAAGTGAAATGGAAGCCACTAACACCAACAAAGTGCCTAATTTGACTAACGGAGCAACAGAAACTCTTTGTTTAATGGCTTTCGAAAAAAGAGGCAACAATAAAGTAGCAACCAAAAAACCAAACTGAGTTGCCGCATCCAACAAACGAAAACCGGAGGCATAAACGCCCGTTTCATCAGAGCCTTCGGGTAACAATGTATTGAGTAAAATGCCATCGATTCTTCCGTAGATAGTCATCTGTAGCACAAGCAATGCAAAGGGAAGTGATTTTAAAATCATTAAGCGGTAAAACTTAAGATTCCATTGTGCGGTTTGTAAATGAATGCGTTGCTTTAAAAACAGAAAGGCAAAAATTGTGGTGCTGAGTAAGGCTATCGTTTGGGCTCCAACTAAAAACGCAATAGTGGTTCGCGATGAAAATTCCGGCAGTAAAAACAACACTGAGAACATCAGAATAATGGCTAAAAGCTTGTCGAGTACCGAGATAAAAGCATCTACTTTAAAAATATGCAAGGCAGCAACATAGGCCCTAAAATGTAGGATGAACGATAGCAATAACATATTTACTGCTGACCCTAATACTAAAAGCAACAACCAGCCTCGAACTCCGGTCAATAATGCAAAAAACAGCGTAACTACTATGTAAATGAAGGCCAATAGCATTTTTAACCGAAGGAGATTATACATGTACTCTCCTGCCCTTTTTGCATTGCGGGAAACGGCTCGGTTTGTAAAATTATTAATTCCTAAATCCAGAATTACAGAAAACAAAAATGAAAAATTAGTGGCCGTGAAATAATGTCCGTATTCAATAGCTCCTGTACTCACTTGAATGCTTCTATCCACCCCGAATATCCAGAGCGGCTTAACCACAAAGTTGGCCAACAAAAGAAAGGCAAAGTTTTTTACAAATTTTTTCCGCATGGTATTTTGCTTCGGAACGGTGCTAAGCTAATGGTTTTTAGTTCGGAGAATAAGTATTCAGGAAATAAAAATAGCCTTTAGCAGCTAGCTATTAGAAATTAGAGCAGAAACAGTTTCAAAATAGACTATTCCAAGTAATATTTTTATTATTGTTTGAATGAATAAACGTACCGCCATAGCCGTTAATACGCGCTTTCTGATTAAAGGAAAGTTAGAAGGCATTGGTTTATTTACGCAAGAGGTGATGAAAGCCTTTGTGCAACAACATCCGGAAATTGATTTTTATTTTTTGTTTGATCGCGCTTACGACCAAAGTTTTATTTTCGGACCGAACGTATACCCTGTAGTGCTTTTTCCACCTGCCCGACATCCCTTTTTATGGTACCTTTGGTTTGAATGGAGTGTTGCGAAATGGTTAAACAAACATCAACCTTCGTTATTTATATCCACAGACGGATTTTGTTCCCTCCGAGCGAAAACGCCCACTATCACTGTTATTCACGACATAGCCTACGAGCATTTCCCTAACCATGTAGGAAAATTAGTGCGTTGGTATTACCAATATTTTGTACCGAAGTTCATTCTCCATTCACGAAAAATAGTTACTGTTTCTGAATTTACGAAATCAGATATTGTTGCCCATTACCATACATCGGAATCTAAAATTGATGTAGTGTATAACGCTGCAAAAGAAGTGTATCAGCCTATTGCAATAAGTGAACAAAAAAGCATTCGTATAAAAGTAAGCGATGGTAAACCCTATTTTGTTTATGTGGGATCGATACATCCGAGAAAGAATATCGTGCGCTTATTGGAAGCTTTTGATGCATTTAAAACGCAAACTAAATCGGATGTAAAACTCATCATTGTCGGCAGAAAAGCCTGGCAACACGATGATGTAGCGATTACACTAGATAAACTTTCATCGAAAAACGACATTCTGTTTTTAGGTCATTTGAGTTCAGAAGAAACAGCTTCGATTGTTGCTTCATCGTTGGCCATGTGTTATGTTTCGTTGTTCGAAGGCTTTGGCATTCCCATTGTAGAAGCCCAACAAGCAGGTACAGCAGTAATTACATCCAATCTATCATCCATGCCGGAAGCAGCAGGTGAAGGTGCCTTATTAGTAGATCCAAACGATACACAAGCCATTGCCAATGCTATGCAGCGGATTTTTGAAGAACCATTACTGCGTGAAACGTTAATTCAGAAAGGATTTGAAAACTGCAAACGATTTAGTTGGACCCAATCTGCTAAAAAGTTGTGGTATATTATCCAAACCCTTTAACGGCTTTTTATTTCCGTCTAACTATTTTGTAAATTTTTGCCCCCTTTTTTCCGAATATTTTCCCTACGTTTGCACCGCTTCGGCAATTGTTTAACCATTTTTCAAGCCATGGACGATGATCAAATACTACAAAAGAGAAAATGGTTCTTTAAAAGAACTTGAACAACCGGAAGTAGGCTGCTGGATTAACTTCTACGGTCCTTTTGCACCCGGTGAAACACAACAGTTTTCGGATAAGCTTAAAATTGATATTGATTTTATTACTGACTCCCTTGATATTGATGAACGTTCGCGTTACGAAAATGACGAGGATACCGATTTGATCGTTTTAAAAACACCGGTTGAAAACACGGGGATTTCGGATTCAGAAGCATTATATATTACTATTCCTATTGGCATTATTCGAACACCTGAACACATTATTACGGTTAGTGCCTATCAAAACGATGTAATTGATTTTTTTGTACATACTCCGCCAAAAAATTTCAATCCTGCTGATGTTGATGGATTTATTCTGTCGATTTTTGATAAAAATGTAGTGGTATTCCAACAGTTTTTAAAACAGATTAACTACAAGCGTTATTCCTACGAAAAGTCGCTTTACAATTCTTCAAAGAATGAAGATTTAACGCACTTGCTCAATATTCAAAAGAGTTTGATTTATTTCGTTACTAACCTACGCTCCAACGAATTATTGAAAATGAAAATGAAGCGAACCAATTTTCTGCGCATCACTGATGAAGAGAAAAATTATTGGCTCGATGATATCATTATTGAAAACTCGCAGGCATTGGAGGTTTCAGACATGTACTCTAACATATTGAACGGTACCATGGATACTTTTGCTTCGATTATTTCGAACAACCTGAATCATGTGATGAAACGATTGACCTCCGTAACCATTGTGTTAATGGTCCCTACCTTAATCGCAAGTTTTTATGGAATGAACGTGGATCATTTACCCTATGCACATCATCCTTATTCGTTTGTGATTGTGTTCAGTATATCCATTTTAATATCGGTGGGTATGACTTGGGTATTTGTAAAGAACAAGTGGTTCTAAACAATCACTCTTTTTGGCCTTTGTAGCCCAAAATCAAAAAGTCTTTCGTTACGGGTGGTTTGTAATAAATACCGCCAAAAATAATTTTGAGACGAGTAAGCCAATCCTTATTCATGCGCAATTCATACACAATTTGTTGCCAACCGCTAATCACAATCGCAAAAGGATTCAACCGAATTTCAGGATTGTTCGTTAAGCCCACCGGTGGTTTTACAGCAGGTGGAACTCTGTAGGTACCAAAAACTCTGTCCCAAAACAAAAACGGGCCTCCGCCTACATTCACCACCTCATCACCCGGAGCAGCACTGTGATGTACATAATGATAAACACCTCCTCCAAAATATGCAGATAGCCAGCGCACAGGTTTAAAGCTATAAGCGAAATCGTAAAACACTGTGGAATGATTAAACTTCTCTATAAAAATCCCGATAAAGGATAAAAAGATAGTATCGAAAATTAAGGGCTCGTAGGAAAACAATTTCGTACATACCGCTCCCAATAAGGCAGATGGCAGGTTGCTGAAAAATTCGGGCAAAAACATAAAAGGGCCTATTCCGGCCGGATGCATAATTTCAGCGGTGTGATGACAGCGATGATTCATATACCAAACAAAGCGCGACTGATGCCCCAACCAATGCGATAAATAGCCGGGCAATCCACCAATAATCATTCCGCCCAATAATGCCAAAGGATATGGCAACACAGTTATTGTAGGAATATATTTTTGTATCCACGTATTCAATGCGCCATAGGCATGTCCAATAGCATCTACACCCATTTGGTAATCGAAACCCGACATCCATGCGATTACACCCAATGTGGCGAAAAACAAAAAGGTAAGTCCTAATGATACCACATTCGACAATAAATGCGCTAAGAATATTTTGTAAAATTTATCGCGACCATACTGCTTTTCCGTAAGAAAAAAACTTACCACAGCAAAGGTTGAGATATAGAAAGCCAACACAGCAAAGGCTCCGTAGCACAACCATTTAAATTGTGTTTGCGAGATATACGCACTGAACGGATTTTTTTGTTGTTCCATCAAATGAGTAAGATGATGATAAAGCCCTCCACCGGTGTCGTAGAGCAAATCGTACACCCCAAAAACAAATAAAAACACAATAGCTAAAAGGCTCCAAACGCGAATTGCTTTTACATTCCCGGAAGAAAAATCATACTTAAAAATGTCTGCAAAAAACTTAATCATACTGTAAGTTTTGTGTTCTTATTTTTCAATCACGTCCTCAATAGGTTTTCCAATTCGTGGATTGGTGCTATTAAAATCTTTACCCAACAATTGACTAATTGTTGCAGCAATTTGATCGTGATGATAATGTTTCCGTTGTTTTGATTCGCCAAGCGCTTTCACACCCGGACCTAATAAAGCCAACCATGTTTGTCCTGATGCAGGAAGACCTTGTCCGTGTGTTCGCCATAACTCAAGTGCTGCTGGACCACGACCATGATCGCAGGTAACAATAAGAATCGTTTGATCTTTATAAAACGGATCAGCCTGCAATGTATTCCACAAATCGTTTATCCAAACATCACTCTGATAGGCAGCCATCACATAGGCAGGATAATTGCCGGTATGTCCGAAGTGATCCGTTTCGTCAAAGCCAATAAATAAAGCTTTCGGATGATTACGCACCAAATATTCCTTTGCGTGTTGGTACACAACAGTATCCTTCTCGGCATAAGTACTCACTAATGGCACTTTCGTTTGAAATTTTTCGTAGTTTGAAAGTGGCGGAACGCTTGTTACATCAGGTTTTGATGAATAATTATAAAATACCGGAATATGATTTCTATTTGCATTTAATATTTTTGGAAAAGCATCCCAATTCCCGAATGCAGCAATGCTATTTTTGTAATAATCGTCTTGCAATAGAAAATCAAAGAGATTTAAATTTTGATTATCGGGGTGACTGTTAGAATTCACCTTTTTGTCTACATAACCACAAAACAATTCGCTATAACCCGGATAGGAAAAGAAATACGGATTACGCACTGTCAGTTTATTCCCCTGTCGTCTATTGCCAATAATTGCGCCCTTTTCAGTTACAGTAGACCACATAAAAGGCATCAATATTTTTCGCTTTTCTTCTCGTGTACCTTGCGTTATTTTTGAGGCAAACGCTTTGTCGAATTTTGAATCTTTGAACAATCGCTTTTGCAACATCTTTGAAACACCGCCAAATTGTTCTTGCCATCGGTAACCATCGAGCGTAACAATTACAAGCTTTAGTTCTTTTTGAGCTGGAGATTGTGGTACGGCCGGATATTGGGCTGCGTTTACCTCTTGTGCATATTGATTTTGCGAAATCAGTAATGGCTGTGTTTGTGCCGTTGTACTCTCCACCGGTAATGTTTGTGCGTTCGTTGAAAGAAAGAACAGAATGAACAAAACAGCAAATATTTGTCGCATAGAATATTGTTTATTTACGATTTAGAAGCCGTTCAAATTTAGCTTTATTCAAGAAAAAACTGTATGACAAGAAAAATTCTTTGTATTCTCTTTTCATTAAGCCTATGGACGGCTAATGCACAATTCATTTCGCATGGTCCGGTGATAGGTGCACTCACGCCCACATCTGCCCGATTCTATTTGAGATGTAACAGTCCGAAAGCATTCACCATTATACTCTCCACCGATAGTTTGTTCCATTCTAATATTTTAGAATTCAATAACGCAACTTCTGCTCAGCTCGACCATTCCATTATTACCCTTTTGAATAATCTAAACCCTTCCACGCGCTATTTCTACAAAGTAGCGTTTGAGGGTAAAGCAGATGAGCGAAAAGGATCTTTTAAAACATTTCCTTCTGTTGGCGAACGGGGGCATTATGTGTTTACATCAGGCTCTTGCCAAGAATCTAAAAACATGAAAACCTTTGATCGTATGAGCGAAATCAATCCCGATTTATTTATCCATGTGGGCGATTTCACTTACCCTTCATACCAAATGAATGACGATTATCCATCGAAATACACGGCTATCCAAGAATCGTACAGAAGACGTTATGAGGAAATCAGAATGAAAGATATGTTATGGCACGTACCGATTGATTATGTGTATGATGATGATGATTGCTGGGGTTCAGCACGTACAAAAGCGGTAAACAGATGTTCGTATGCCATCGACAGCACAACCAAAAAAGTAATCAATTCTATCTCATTTGAAAACTACCCTGATTCAGTTCGATATAATTGCATTCGAGGGTATGTGGAATATTTTCCGGGATATAATATGGTAGATACCAGCGAAGGGCTCTATCATTCGTTTGTGATGGGGAATTGTGAATTCATTTTTATGGATACTCGCTCTACGGCTGATTGCGAAGGCGATCAATTTACGTTCGACAGTATTAGCAAAAAATGGTTATTTACCCCAAACCCTAATCTACACCTCATTTCAGCCAAACAGATGCAGTGGACAAAGGAGCGATTATTGAATTCTAAAGCCGATTGGAAATTTTTGGTGTGTGGACTTCCATTCAACAAAGGACTTAAACATTTGATTGACTTAGGTGTAAAAATGCAAGACATTATTGTAGCCGGTGGAGGTGAAAAAGGCACAGGATTTCGCTTAGCAGTGTCGTGGGCGAGTTATTGGGCGGGCTTCCCGAACGATCAACAAGAATTATTGGACTTCATTCATCAAAACAAAATTAATGATGTGTTGGTGGTTTCAGGCGATACGCACCACAATGAACTCGACAACGGGCAAAATGCCGGACTGCCGGAAATGAATGTGAGCGGATTGGCCGTGGCCGGAACTCATTTGGGCTATTACATGAATCTCATCAGCAAATTATGCGGCTACCCGGATATCAAAAAATACTTGTGGAATCATGGCGGGGGAGGTATTCACAACAAGAACTTCAAAAATCAATTCGGAAAAATTGAAGTAAATGGCAGCGACAATGTATGCATGAGTATTGTAGATGAAGACGGAAAGCCAATAGCTAAGATGAAAATCCTCCATTCAACGAAAGGAGGATCGAACATCTTCAAAGAAAAACCTTACCAAAAAAGAATGAATAAACGTTTTGGAAAGAAACCTACCGGATGGCAGCGCTTTGTGAAAAGTGTAGCGAATTCAATTTTTAAGTAATCTTTCGAGGAAGAAAGCTCAAGAAATCTTACTTTGCCGTTCAATTCCAACTTATGTCGGCTTTAAAATTCTTCTTTTCGCTAATTACATTTTCTGTATGTGTTTCATTGTTTGCACAACCTATTGCACATGGGCACGCACACAACGATTACTTGCACGAGAAACCTTTATTGGATGCACTGGTGAACGGATTCACATCGATTGAAGCAGATATTTTCCTGTATAAAAAGCAACTTGTAGTTGCGCATACCGCTAAACAACTCGACACTAAAAAAACATTGGAAGAGTTGTACTTGCGCCCAATTGATTCGCTTATTCAATTAAACAGAGCCAATGGCAATACCAGCGACAGCACTCGCTTAATTTTAATGATTGACATCAAAAGCAGTGGCGATGATGCATATGATTATTTGAACGAATTGTTGCTGAAATACAAACACTTAGTTACTCCTTATCGTAAAACAAAAGCTTTGCATTGGGCACCGGTACAGATTCTTTTATCGGGCAATAAACCGAACGTAAAAATGCTGGAAGATACCACTTACTTTACTTTTGATGAAGACATCGACTACAGAAACGATGCGAGCATTTTACCTTATACTACGCGATTTTCAAGCGCTTGGGGGAATTATTTCAAATGGAAAGGCAAAGGAAAAATGAGCAAGCCGGAAGAAGAACGTTTAAAAAGTTTAGTCACACAAGTGCATCGCTTGAAGAAAGAAATTCGCTTCTATCATATTCCCGACAATGCAGCCGTTTGGGACGTTTTATTAAAGAATAATGTAGATTGGGTTAACACAGATAACTTAATTTTGTATCGTCAGTTTTATCTCGATTTCATCCAAAAAAATAGTAACAAATGACATTGAAACACTTTTGCTGCATACTTCTCTTAGTGTGCACTTCTGCCTTCGCCAAAAATCCAACTTCAAACAAACCAAAACTTGTTGTAGGTATTGTGGTTGATCAAATGCGTTGGGATTTTCTTTATCGGTATTCCGCAAAATATGGGAATGACGGATTCAAACGATTACAACGCGAAGGTTATAGCTGTGAAAACACGCACATCCCTTATAGTTTAACATTTACAGCACCCGGCCACACGTGTATTTACACAGGTTCTGTTCCGGCATTGCATGGCATTACCGGCAACAATTGGTACGATAGAATTGTAAAGAAAGAGGTATATTGCACCACCGATAAAACAGTGCAACCCATTGGCGGCTCATTTAAAGGCGGACAACAATCGCCTCACAATTTAAAAGTAACTACCATTACTGATGAATTGCGTTTAGCCACCAACTTTAAATCAAAAGTGATTGCTTTGGCGATTAAAGATCGCTCTTCGATTTTACCGGGCGGACATAGTTCATCAGGCACATTTTGGTATGATGACAGCACCGGCAATTTTATCACCAGCTCTTTTTACAGAAAGGATTTACCCCAATGGGTTACGGCCTTCAACAATCAACATTTTCCGGAGCAATACCTGAAAAACGATTGGAAGTTAACGCTCGATTATTCGAAATATGAAGAGAGCAGCGAAGACGATGCAAGTTGGGAGAACCATTACGATGAAGAAGAAAAGCCCGTATTCACGCATGCTATTAGCGGTTTCAAACCAAAACAGTTCAAGTTGATGCGCAACACTCCCTTCGGCAACAGCTTAACTTTTGAATTTGCCAAAGCTGCGATTGAAGGCGATACACTGGGCAACCGTGGCGTAACCGATTTCTTGGCGGTGAGCTTTTCGCCAACGGATGGGGTTGGACATCAATTCGGGCCGAATTCAGTGGAAGTAGAAGACATGTACCTGCGTTTCGATAAAGAAATGGCCGATTTTATCCAATATCTTGATACGAAAGTTGGAAAAGGGAATTACTTACTTTTCTTAACAGCCGATCATGGGGCGGCACATGCGGCTGATTTCAGCAAGTTCCATAAGATTCCTTCGGAAAGTATGTTTGAAGAAAATATCACTAAAAAACTCGATTCCTTTTTATTGGCCAAATACAATTCAAAAGCACTTACGCAATCGCTTATCAACCACCAAATCTTTTTTAACGAAGAAGAAATGCAAAAAATAGGCGTGAAAGACGATGAATTGAAAACCGAAATTACTCGCTTTTTGCTTCAATTCAGCAATGTTAACCGAGTTGTTGATTTAAAACATCTGGGTTCCGCCAATTTACCGGATGCACTTAAAACGCGCATGACTAATATGTATATGCCGGCTAGGTCGGGCGATTTGGAAGTAATTCCCCAATCGGCTCAACTAGATGAATTTCTTAAAGGCACTACCCATGGTACCGCCTATGCCTACGACACGCATATTCCTTTGATTTGGTATGGCTGGAAGGTTAAAAAGGGAAAAGACTACGGTACAATTGAAATGACCGATATTTCCAGAACTTTGGCCGCACTGCTCAACATTCAGCAACCGAGTGGTTGTGTAGGAAAAGTAATTGAAGGATTATTTAAATAGGAATGTTTGTTTATTTCAAAAAATGTTTAGATTTGCACTCCAAAAATTGATAAAAATGAAACCTGAAATTCATCCATCGTCTTATAGAACAGTAGTTTTTAAAGATATTTCGTGCGATAAATCTTTCTTAACAAAATCGTGTGCTAACTCGAAAGAGACCACCGTTTGGGAAGATGGCAATACGTATCCATTGATTAAAGTGGAGATTTCTAACGAATCTCACCCTTTCTTCACCGGAAAAATGAAATTCGTTGATACTGCAGGTCGTATCGATAAATTCAACAAAAAATACAAAAAGTAATTTTTTAGCTTTTTCAATAGAAAAACCCGTATCCAACTTGGTACGGGTTTTTTATTTCCTGTATTTCCCTAAAACATAATCTTAGTGTCTTTTATCTTAACAAACTAGCTATTATGTGCTGTGTTTCGTTGAAATTTTGAATAATTACGTTTACTGGCCACCTTTTAACATCTAAGTAATGTTACCTTTACAGCTTTCCCGTTCATTTACAACTAAAAATACACCTATGCGCAAGACTCTACTCGGTCTACTATTTATTAGTTCGTTGCTTTTTGAGGTCAAAGCCCAAACGATAAGCTATGCAACTGCCGGAACCCCTGCAACACAAGACTTTAATACATTGCCCACTTCCGGAACACAAGCGATAACTACACCGTTTGATTTAAGTGCTTCACCGGTAAGTGCAACCGGTATGGGCGGATGGTATGTTAGTAAGGTGGGTGGAACTATTGCTAATTTAATTGGAGGGACCGGCTCTGGCAACACCGGGGGAGCTTATAATTTTGGGTCAACTTCTTCAACTGATCGATGTTTAGGCGCTTTGGCAAGTGGAAATATTCCACGCTTAGGAGTTCTTCTTACCAATAATACAGGTTCTACACTTACAACTTTTACGATAACTTTTACCGGTGAACAATGGAGAAATGGGGGCAGTAACAATGTGAATACACTCGCATTTGCATATAAAATTGGGGCAACGAATATTGACGATGCTTCGGGATATACGGCTAATACTGCTGGAAATTTCTCGTCTGTAAAAACATCAGCAACAGCTTCAGCGCTTGATGGTAATCTTGCCGCAAACCGTGGGAACGTATCGGTTACAGTTACAGGTATTTCATGGGCTGACGGAACTGTTTTAGGCCTTCGTTGGGATGATGCAAATGATACAGGGTCGGATGACGGACTAGGCATTGACGACTGGTCGTTTACTGCAACTGCTGGTACTCCACTTCCATCGGTTTCATTGTCGCTTAGCCCTAGCAGTGGATCGGAAGCAGGAGCAACTGTTGTAACGCTTACTGCAACATCTTCATCGGCTGTTACAGCCGATGAAACCGTAGATGTAACCATCAGCGGAACCGGAATAACAGCAGGAGATTACACACTTGGAGCCACAAGCATCACTATTCTTAACGGACAAACAACCGGAACAACAACGTTTACAGTGGTTGATGACGCAGCCGTTGAAGGGACTGAAACAGCTACAATTGCACTTTCAAATCCATCATCCGGAATTATTCTTAGTGGCGCTACACAAAATTTGTCGATTGACGATAACGATGGTTTCACCTATTATTCGCAATCTAACGGTTTACATACCGCAGCCATCTGGGCAACTACACCGGTAGGAGTTCCGGGCACAGCAGTATTCAACAATTTAAACAGTTTTGTAGTTCAAACCGGGAATACCGTTACACTAAACGCTTCGGGCGTAAACATGAAAAATTTGACAGTAGACAATGGAGGAAAATTCTTCACGAATACCAGTGGAACTAATCGATATATTAATCTTTACGGAGATATTCTTAACAATGGTATTATTGGAGATGGTGCTGCGAATGATGGCCTTTGCTTAAACATTGAAGCAGCAAATACAACGATTAGCGGTAGTGGGGTTACTGATTTGGCAAGAATTAGAAAGAATACGGCAACTGTTTTAAATTCAACATTAACCATTGCTAAAGATGTGAATTTGAGATTTTCTGGAACAGCTTTTTATAATGGTGCCGCTGCGCAATTCAATTTGAATATCAACAGTGGAAAAACACTTAATGTTATTGGTTCGAATGGTGCCGATGGCGATTTTGCTATTGATGGCACTGGTGGCCTTTCAGGAACAACTTCGCGTGGTTTAGTTACTGTAAATGGAACACTTACCGTTTCTAATATACTGCGTGCGCAATCCGATAACAGCGCTCCTACTTCTGGAATAACGGTAACCAATGGAGGTATAATTAATGCCAAAACTATATATACCGATTTAGCCATAGGATCATCTCCATTTGTATTTGACATTCAATCGGGCGCAACATTAAACGTTTATAACGCTCTTCACTTGAGATCAGGCGCATTTAACCCTAGTGGTCAAGTTATCTTACATTCTACGGCAGATAACCAATGTGCTTATATTGACAACTATTCTTCGGGCTATACAGGAACTGTAGGCACAATCACTTCACAACGCTTTGTTCCGGATGCCGGATTTAATCAGCATTTTATTGCTTCCCCAATCGCAAATACTAACTTCTCTGCTATTGGGGCAGTTACAGGTACCGACAATGTTTTTATTACACCAAGCGCAAGCTGCGATGAGAATAACTTAGCGGTTGGTTCCAATTACGGTAATTTCTTCGAATGGGTTGAATCGAACGTTGGAGGCGCTTGTATTTTAAACGGATGGAAAGTAAAATCAGCGGGAACGCTTTCTGATGCGAAAGGCTATTCCGCTTATCTAAATGGCAATTCCACTTTTACATTAACCGGAACTCCGAATCAAGGCGCAAGTTACAGCACCTCAACAACACGTGGCACTTGGACTTCAACCACAACCCTACAAGGAAACAGTTATCAATCGGGTTGGAACTTAGTAGGTAATCCGTTCTTATCTACTGTGAACTTGGCTACAAAAGCAGGTATTGATAACGATGTAAAAGTATATAACACTACCGGTCCATACCAAGGGACCTACTCTACATTATTTGCAGGGTCAGGAACAGCATTCATTGCACCGTATCAAGGATTCTATGTAAGAAACTCTGCAGCAGGTGCAGGGACTTACACCATAGACAAAGCAGAGTGTGTGAATACTGCAGCTACATTTAATAAAAATGGAGAGCAAGTAGTACAGCTTGTAGTAGAAGGAAATGGATTTGCCGATAAAACAAATATTGCTTTTGAAACAGCTGCAACTGCAAACTACGACAACGGATTTGATGCTGTTAAATTCTTAAGCCGTGGTGGACAACCTACCATCTATACCATGATTGATGATGTGAAAGCAGAGTACAACATTTTGAATAACATCACAGAAACGCCAGGTGTGGATGTTTATTTCCAACCTGGAACAAATGGCAACTTTACTTTATCGTTTAACGATATGAGCAATTTACCTGCGAATATTAAAGTAGTTTTAGAAGACAAACAGCTAAACACATTTACGCCAATTACTGCTAGCTCTAAATATGCTTTTACAGCAACCACGCAAGACCCCAAAAATAGATTCACATTACTCTTTACTGAAGAAGCTGTGCCTACAAGCATCGACAAAACTACGGAGAACACACCTGAAATATACATCAGTAATCATCAGTTGTTCGTGAATACTAAATCGCTTAATAATGAAGTGAAAGCTATTACAGCTTTCAATGTTTTAGGACAAACAGAATTTACTTCGAATGCTACCAACGGACTTTTTGTTAAGCCTTTAGAAAACACAAACACAGGGGTATTGATTGTACGCGTTGACTTTAAAGACGGTACACACTTCTCAAAATCTGTTGCTAAATAGTCTTTAAGCAGATCACAATAAAAAAGCCTGAATGGAAATCCATTCAGGCTTTTTTGCTTTTAATACTGTCGTATAAGACTAAGTTTTCTTTCTATCGTGATGAATATCGAATTCACGTTTAGTGTCATCCAAATTCTTCTCGAATTTTTTCTCGTCTTTGAAGTTTCGGTAAATAGCCCATACTAAAATGGCTAGCACTAATAACCCAAGTGCAAAAAGTAAAGGATAGTTTATCGTTTCCATATATATAATTTAAGTGTAAAATCGCTTAGTAGAGTTTAAGGCAAATATCAGGCATGTATATTATCGGCATCTGATGAAAATATTAAGTAACTGTTACCGCATTTTTCAGAAACATCTTATTGCTCAAAGATACCAAATTTACAAGCGATACCCATTATTTATGCTTTTTCATTTTCGTGAAATCCACAACATAATTAAAACCAACAAACAACGTATGGTTTGATTCCGCTAACATTCCCTCCTTTTTAATAATCAACTGATGTAGGTACCCTAACTGAATCGTTCCATATTTGCTAAACTTATACCCAAAGCCTGCATATGCTCGATTCTGATCAGGTAATCGATACGTAACATTCTTTCCAAAGCTGATGAACACTTCATCCCAAGCAGAAAAGAAAACAGTATGCGCATCCATTATCTTGTGGTTAATCGGGACATTCACCATTATACGATAACGCAACCGATTCTTGTAAATGTAATTTTGCAGCTGATACGATCCATCACTTTGCTTCACTTTATGCTCTTGCCAACGTTGTTCCAAACGAAGTCTTTGCTCGAAAAACAATCGCCCGGTGTTATGTTTAATATTGACTTGCTCAAAAATTCGATGTTCGTTTTCAATGACAGATGCAGGTTGCTTACCATACTTGTAATTCCATGTATATACATACCCAATCGGACTAATTGTAATTTTATCATTCACAAAAATATCCATACAACCACGAGCTTGGTGTTGTTGACTATGCGTGAACTGATTGAAACGCAATTGCCCCTCGAGATAAAACCCAACATACTTGTGTACTCTAAGATTAAGTGACGGCACAAACCAATTATTAAACTGCTGATCGGTATGGCGCTCAACACTTTGTGCTAACATTGGCTGTGTTAAGCCTATCAGTATTAAAAATGAAAATAACAATAAGTAAATGTTACGAATGCGGAATTTCAACATATAAATTGACTGTTTATAATTTTAGAGAAAGCGCGAAAGTATTTCCCTAATGTTAACTCAATATTAATTCTTGAAGATTTCTTAACAAAGTGCGTAATGTGTGGATATCCCTCACGAGACTTAACATTGGCATAACATTACTCAGCACAAAATATCCTAACATTGCACCAATAAATAATCTATATAAAATGAAACTAGAAAAACTACTAGCGTTCTTTATTCCAAAAGACAAAATTTTCTTTACGCTTTTTGAAAAAGCGGCAAACAACCTGGTTGACATTTCAACTGTATTTAACGAATTAGTAAACACACCGGCTGCTGATAAACGCATGGATTTGGTAAAAAAAATCGAGGATTTAGAGCACGTTGGCGATTCGGTAACGCATGAAATTTTTACAGCGCTTAGCACTAATTTTATTACCCCATTCGATAGAGAAGATATTCAGTATTTAGCTTCATCGCTCGATGATATTGCCGATTATATTGATGGTTCGGCTAAGCGTTTGGTGCTGTATAAAATTGATGAGTATTCGCAACCTATGCGCCAAATGGCCGAAATCATTTTTAAGTCGGCTGTAGAAATTAAAGCTGCAGTTGGCGAACTGAAAAGTTTGGAAAACAAACTCCGTATTCGCGAGGCATTGGTGCGTATCAATAGTTTAGAAAACCATGCCGATGATATTTTTGATGGAGCTATCGCCAACCTTTTTGAAGAAGAGAAAGACGCTATAAAAATCATTAAACTAAAAGAGATTCTTTCGAACATGGAAACAGCCACCGATAAATGCGAGGATGTTGCCAATGTAATTGAAACGATTTTAATTAAAAACAGCTAAACGAATACAGCATGACCTTATTATTGTTTGTTATTTTTTTGGCACTCGCGTTCGACTACATTAATGGATTCCACGATGCAGCAAACTCTATTGCTACTGTAGTATCCACTAAAGTACTTTCTCCTTTCCAGGCCGTGGTGTGGGCGGCTTTCTTTAATGCCGTGGTATTCTTTTTGTGTAAGCACCATTTGTTTGGTTTCGAATTAAAAGTGGCCGACTCGGTTTCGAAAATTGTAAAAACAGAAGCCATAACGCTTGTGGTAATTGTAGCCGGATTACTAGCGGCTATTTTCTGGAACTTACTTACTTGGTATTATGGCATTCCAAGTAGTTCTTCGCATACCTTGATGGGTGGATTTGCCGGTGCAGCTATTGCCAAAGCGGGATTTGGTGTATTGGCCGATGTAGGCAAAATATACACTACGGTAGCTTTCATTTTCTTAGCACCTCTAATAGGTATGATACTTGGCTACTTTATAGCCGTACTGATTTTGCACTTATTTAAACGCTCCAATCCGCATCGCGCTGAGCGTATTTTCAAAAAATTGCAATTGGTATCTTCTGCAGCATTCAGCTTAGGACACGGAGCCAATGATGCGCAAAAAGTAATGGGAATTATTGCTGCTGCCCTAATGGTATATGCACACACCGTTGATGCGAGTATGATTCCGGCTTGGGCACAAGTAGATATTTTGCAAGAAATGAAGAACGGAAAAATGATTAATAAAATCAGTCACATTCCGGATTGGGTACAGATTGCCTGTTTTACAGCCATTGGTTTAGGCACTTTAAGTGGAGGATGGAGAATTATTAAAACCATGGGGACGAAAATTACAAAGGTTACTCCACTAGAAGGTGTTGCTGCTGAAACAGCCGGTGCCATTACGCTTTACGGAACACAGTTGTTAGGCATTCCGGTAAGTACTACGCACACCATCACCGGTTCAATTATTGGTGTAGGTGTCACCAAAGGCCTTTCTGCCGTTAAATGGGGCGTTACTATCAGTCTGTTGTGGGCATGGATACTTACTATTCCGGTTTCAGCTGCTATGGGAGCAATTGCTTATGTTATATTAAAAATGTTCCTTGGCGCTTAAAGACTTACTTAATTTACAATTAAATAAAAACCCTTTGACAGTGTCGAGGGGTTTTTTATGTTTGCGCCATGGTAATGCTGCCCAGATGGCGAAATTGGTAGACGCACTACCTTGAGGTGGTAGCGCCAGCAATGGTGTGCAAGTTCGAATCTTGTTCTGGGCACAAAACTTAAAGTCACGCAAGTGGCTTTTTTTGTTTCTGTAACTTTTGATATCTTCCGTAAATAATCAATTCGGGTTGAAAAAGCTTTTGGCTTTTATGGTTTTTTGTTCGTTTTCTATTCAGCAAGTTTATGCTGATCCCATAAACTATGAAACAGACTCAAGCAGGATAAAAGCAAAAGCTAGAGGCGAAAAGTTTTCGAAAGGCTTTCAAAAAGGACTTTGGTTTCTGAATTACCTCAACTACTCTGATAGCAGAAAAAAAAGAAACGATTCTGTATGTATCGATTACAACTGCTTTGAAGGACGACTCATCCGAAAAATAGAAGCCAGAGTACTTAGTCCGTTTGGAACCGATGTAGATAACCCGGAAAAAAAGCCCAATACACCGGCACAAAAACTTGGGAATGGTATCCATTTCAAAACCCGGCAATGGGTAGTAAAAATGGACTTGCTGGTGCATGAAGGAGAAATATTAAATCCGCAATTACTATTCGATAGTGAACGACTTCTTTGGGAAGAAAGTAATTACAAAAACATAAAATTCATTCTTACTCCTATTGGCGAAACAGAAGTGGATATTCTTGTATTGGTGCAAGATCGTTGGGGTTTCAGTATCGAATCGGCAGTGGAATTTAATCGCTTAAAAGTTGGACTTCGCTTTAGTAATTTATTTGGCACACCACAGGAGTTAAAAACATATGTGGCGTTGAATTATAATGCCGGTAATCTTTATACCATTTTCGGCAGTTACCGCTATCGTAACATTCTTAAATCGCGAGTAGATTTTTCGCTCGATTATACCTACGAAAAAAACACCCGTCAAATTCGTCCCACGCTCCGAAGAAACTACTTCTCATCGGAAGCAAAATGGGCCGGCTTTGCCGATTTTAATGTGTCGGATTACAAATCCGGCTTACCGGATAAACAAAACAACCCCATTGGCAATATCACCTCACTAAACCACGATTATTGGATTTCGTCATCGGTTCCGGTTAAAACCAATAACCCGCGTTTGGCCGGTTTACGATTGGTGTTGAGCGCTCGCGCCACCATCAGCAGTTTTTTAAAACGACCATTTATTCGCAACGAAAATTATACGGAAACCTTTCTAAATGGATATAAATCGTTAGGGAGTATTGGCTTCTCTCAGTGGAGTTTTCAGCAAGAAAAAAACCTATACTATTTGGACATCAATGAATATATGCCCAAAGGCTTAAGTGTTGCATTGATTGCAGGCACTACCAGCGATGAAGATTTCGACCAACGGTTTTATTCCGGCATTTATTTCAACTATGGTTTACCACTCAAAAAAGCAGGCTTTGTAAATTTAAATACAACGTATGGTGGTTATCTGCATAATGATATTTACGATCAATTTTCATGGCGAGTACGCGCACATTATTTCACTAATTCCTATAAAGTTGGTAAGGCGTTTTTCAGACAGTTTTTCAACTTCTCTTCAATCATGTCGTTCAACAGGCCGGCACAAAATTTATTGGATTTGAATGGCCAGGTGATTGGACTCAGCACTACAAAATACAGAGGGAATCATTCCTTTTCGTTTAGAATTGAGGAAGATTTTTACGCCAACTTCAAAGTTTTGGGCTTTAGCTCTTGTGTGTACATATTTGCCAATATGGGTATTATCAGCAAAAACGACATTCGTCCTTTTACAAAAGTAGAAACCGCGCAGATTGTGGGTTTTGGGCTTCGCCTAAGAAATGTAAACGTAGGTATGGGTTTTATCGATTTATCGTTTGGCTACTACCCTTCTTTACCCAAAGAGTTAAAACAAACCTATTTCGGCACCAACTTTGTGAATCCTAATCAAGCCGGTGTAACCAACTTATTCAGTTCAAACTATTTGAATCTAGACCTCTAATTTTATTTCGCTTTTTTGGTATCGGCTATCCATTTGTCGACCAACTCTTCCAAAACAAGTAATGGCACTGCACCGTTCATCAGCACAACATTATGAAACCTTCGGATATCAAACTTATCGCCTAACTCTTTTTTCGCTTTTTCGCGCAGTTCCAATATTTTCAACATACCCACTTTGTAGCCGGTAGCCTGACCGGGCCACAAGAAATAACGTTCAATCTCTTTTTGAATATCGCCCGGAGCATTGGCCGTATTCTGCAAGAAATAATCAATGGCTTGTTGGCGTGTCCATTTTTTGGAATGAATTCCCACATCCACAACCAAACGTGCCGCGCGGAAAATCTCCATGCTCAATCTTCCAAAATCAGAATACGGATCTTGATACAACCCAACTTCTTTTGGAATCAATTCTGAGTACAATGCCCATCCTTCAATATAAGCGGTATTGCCGTCATATCTCCTGAATTTCGGAATTGCATTCAGTTCTTGCGCCAATGCAATTTGCATGTGATGCCCCGGAATGCCTTCGTGATAACACAAAGCTTCCATTTGATAGCGTGGCTCATCATTCATGTTATATAAGTTCACATAAAACCGTCCCGGACGAGATCCATCCTCTGCCGGATTTTCGTAAAAAGCTCCACCGGCCGATTTTTCACGGAATTTTTCTACAGCCATTACCACAATAGGTGCATGGGGTTCGTTATCGAAAAGCTTATCGAGATAGTTCTTCTTGAAAGAATGAATGTAACTGTTCGACTCGGCTAAAATTTCTTCTCGCCCTTTCGCATCGTTGCTGTACTTGAATTGAGGATCGGTGCGCACAAACGCGAAAAATTCTTGCAATGAATCCGATTTGAAATTCACCTTTTTCATTATCAGTCGCATCTCATTTTGAATACGCGCCACTTCTTTTATACCGGTCTCATAAATTTCATCGGCTTTCTTATCGGTTGTTGTTGTACGTTTCAAACAATAATTGTAATAATCAGCCCCATCGGGTAAACTCCATACACCATTATCGGCTGTTTGCTTTTTCTCCAATGCAGTCCAATACGCTAATAAATCTTCATAGGCTTTTTTAACTGACGTAGACAGTATCTGTTGCGCTTCAGCTTTCATTTTTGCCTGCTCCTCTTTCGGAATAAAATCTGTATTGATTTTTGCTGAAAAATCGGCTAACAAGATATTGGCATCATCGGTTTTACTTAGGCCGGCAATAAAGGCTTTCAAATCATCAGACACATACGGAAAGGTAAATTTAGGCGGCAACACGCCAATGGCTTCACGCGATTTCAACTGCGCAATTACCTGTGCAAAAACGCGTTCAATTTTCGACAAACGACTTAAATACGCTCTAGCATCCGATAGGCTATCTACCCGATGAATATTAATTAAAAACGAAGGAATATCGTTATGCTCTCCACCCATTTGTGTAATGGAATAATAATGCTTGCGCCACACCGAATCTTCTTCCGATAATTTCACCGACTCTTCAAACAAACGAATACTCAGCTTCGTTTGCTCGTCCAACCCTTGTACATCAAATTGCTTTAGCGAATCTAAAGTAGCACGCGAAAAAGCCAACTCGGCAAAATAAGCCGAATCGGTACGCTCCGACCAACTGTCGTAACCTGTCTTTAACCCTAAATTAGCTGCAAACTCAGGGTTTCGAGCCACGCTTTCATCGAATCGTTTATCTAAAAATGTATTTACTTTTTGGGAGTTTGCTGTAATTTCATCAGCAGAATAATGTTTTGCAAATCTGTCGCACGACACCATTACACCTCCGCAAAACAAAGCCATTATGAATAGACGCATAGGATAAATTTTAACGAATGTAAGGTCTTTTCACGCAAGAACGAAACCGAACTAAATTATCTATCAACGTCCTTATTTGCCCTTTTAAATGCCAATGCCAAAATAGTGTGATCCCGTTTTATTTCTTAGTTTAACGCTAACTAAACCATCAACCAACATCACATTAACATGGGTAAGAATTTACACATCCGCTTGTTTATTTGGATTACACTCACCTGCACTTTTTCATTCGCACAAAATGTATCGAATATAAAAGATGCCTATGGCAGAACAGTTATACTACATGGCTTGAATACCAGCAGCAGTGCGAAAGGTGAAGGAACAGAACATTCCGATCATCAACCTTGGATTAAAGCATCGGATGTAGAGCGCGAGTATCATTTGTTTGGCTTCAATGCTGTTCGTTATTTGATTTTTTGGGGCGCTATTGAACCGGAAAAAGATAAATATGATGAAGCTTATTTAGCCAAAGTGAAAGAGCGAGTGGAGTGGTACACCAGTCGAAAAATGTATGTTATCTTCGACATGCATCAAGATGTGTACGGCTATGGTGTAGGTGGAAATGGGGCACCTGTTTGGGCTTCCAGTTATTCTAAAACAAAAAACTTAGTACCCGATAAATGGCCTTGGTGGATGCAAAACATGGAACCTACTGTTGTGAAATCGTATGTGCAATTTTTCAAATACAAAAAGAAAAAAGAACTACAAGACCATTACATAAAGGCTTGGCTGAAAGTGGTAAATATGTTTAAAGACAATCCCTACGTGATTGGCTACGATTTAATGAACGAACCACACGGTGGCAAATTAGGGAAAACCTTAGCCGGTGGATTTGAACGTAAATGGTTGTCGGCAATGTACAAACGATTAATTCCGGCCATTCGAAAGGAAGACACATCGCGCTATATCTTTTTTGAACCCAGATCGTTTGGTGTAAACTTCGGCATGAAATCCCATTTACCGATAGTGAAAGATACCATTGTCAACAAATTGGTTTATGCGCCACACTGTTATCTCACTTTTGTGGATGTAGGTGGCGACTATAAAAAGAAACACAAAAACAGTTTGAAAAAATGGTTCAAGTATCGACAAAAAGAAACCGCTAAACATCAATCCGGCTTGTTGCTTGGAGAGTTTGGCTTGTCTCCGGGCAAAAAAGATTTCGACAAATATTTGAATGATATTTTTTCGCGACTTGATGAAGCGCAAGGTTCGTGGACCTATTGGTCGAGCGACCTAGGTGGTTGGGGGCCGCTCAATGGTGATCGTTCGCCCTCTCCTATTCTTAACGAATTATTACGCATCTACCCACAGGCAGTTGCCGGTGAATTGTTGAGCTACACCTATGAACCTTCAGCGCATAAGTTTACCATGCACATGATGAGCGATACCTCTATTCATGCACCTACAATTATCGCTATACCTCTTCAAAAATACAGCGCTTTTCCTGTTGTAAAAATCACCAGCGAATCGCCTTTCGAGATGGATAAAGACAGTAAAAACAACACCCTTGTTTTAACGGTAAAAGAACATCGAAAGTTAGTAGACATTGAAATTTCCATACCATAAAAAACTATGCAGTTAACAGCCCCTTAACTTCGCCCCACAAGGATTCCACTGCTCGAACGCTAGTAAACCTTTCGGGGCAATATTCTGTTAATATTTAGGCTATTATTTCAGAACCATTTTTTTATATATATTCACGAATATGAAACAACTACTACTCACATTTCTAGCCTTGTTGTCTGTGGCTATCCAAGCACAGGAAATTTCCGGAGTATTGTTCGATAAAAGAACAGGTGAAACGCTGATTGCGGCATCGGTATCCATCAAAGGAACCACTACTGGAGTACAAACCGATATAGATGGAAAATTCAGTTTCAAGGCAACGCAAAATCCGCCTTATACGCTTGTGTTTTCGTACATCGGCTACGAACCATACGAAGTGAATATTACTAGTGTAGAACAAGCCAAAAAACCTTTTGTGGTGCGCTTAAGTGAAAGTACAAAGGTGTTGAAAGACGTAGAAATTGTGGATTCCCGAATCACGGAAAAACAAAAGGAAAATCCGTTGACCATCGAAAGTATGGGCTTACAACAAATCAAACAAACGGCTTCGTCTACGTTCTACGAAGGGCTGAGCACCTTGAAAGGTGTGGATATGACCACCGCATCATTGGGATTTGTAGTAATTAACACCCGTGGTTTCAACAGCACATCGCCTGTACGTTCGCTACAATTGTTAGATGGTTGCGATAATCAAGCTCCGGGTTTGAATTTTAGTGTAGGAAATTTTGCAGGAGCATCTGAAATCGACATCCAGAAGGTAGACTTGATTGTTGGAGCCAGTTCACCATTATACGGACCGAATGCCTTTAACGGAGTTTTAGCAATGCAAACAAAAAGTCCGTTCTATTACCAAGGACTTACCGTATACTTAAAAGGTGCAGAACGCAATCTATTTGACGGTGCACTGCGTTGGGCAAAAGCATTTAAAAATAAAGCCGGTGAAGATAAATTTGCGTTTAAAATCGGGCTATCTTATTTAAGAGCTTACGACTGGGAGGCGGATAATTACAGTAAGTCTGCTAGTATAAATGCAATTCAAAATGAAAATAATCCGGGTGGTTATGATGCAGTAAATCGATATGGAGACGAGTTACAATCAAAAAATGGCAATAGTTTCCTAGGTAGCTCAAAAATTGTTCGTGAAAATTTGGGACTTGGACAATTCCACAGAACAGGTTATCTAGAGAAAGACATGGTAGATTACAATATCTCTAACATCAAAGCAAACACCTCTCTTCATTATAAAATTACCAATAAAATTGAAGCTAAATTGGGTTACAATTTTGGCTATGGTACAACTGTTTACCAAGGCGATAATCGTTATAGTTTAAGAGGATTACAAATTCACCAAGTTCGGTTAGAAGTAAGTCAGCCCGACAAATTTTATGTGCGTGCCTATATGACTGCTGAAGATGCTGGAAACTCTTACGATGCAGTGTTTACTGCGTTAAGAATGCAAGAGTACAGTAAAAGCGATGTACGGTGGACACAAGATTATCAATCGTTTTGGTCGAATAAAATTGTGAATGTAGGTAATGGTCCTCTTTTTAAACTACCAGGTATGCCGGAGAGTGTTTATCAAAATGGCCCTATTTGGTTTGGATCAGCTTTCGATAGCACATATGGTTTAGCAAAAGATGTAATGGCTAAATACCAAGATTCATTAATGCTTTGGCATAAACAAGCTCAAACATTTGCTGATACATTTACAAATGGTGGCTCTTACAAACAACGCTTAGTGCCAGGAACTTCAGCCTTCGATTCAGTAAAAAACATTATTACAAACACCAATTTAAATCAAGGGGGTACTCGCTTTTTCGACAAGAGTAAAATGATGCATGTACAAGCGGAGTACAAATGGGATATCAAGAAAAAAGGACAAGAAAAAAATTGGTTTGATTTAACCACGGGTGCAAGTTTCAGAATGTATTTCCCGTATTCATTAGGCACTATTTTTCAAGATACCTTTACCCGTAGATATCAATTGGATTCTTTAGGTAAACCTGTGCAAGACATTAACGGCAACAATATTGTGCTCGATAGTACTTATAACAAAATTAGAAATTGGGAAATTGGCGCCTATTTCAGCGCTACTCGCAAATTCAGTTTTGGCGAAGGACATTCTATTACACCAACACTTACTGTGCGTTTCGACCGCAATCAAAACTTTGCTTGGAAGCGAAAAGACGGTACTTGGGACCCGATTATTACACCGGCATTTTCGTTGGTGTATTCCTACAAAGGCAATCACTCTGTTCGCCTATCCTATTCGTCAGGGGTAAGAAATCCAACACTTCAAGATCAGTATTTGTATTACAATGTTGGTCGAGCCATATTAGTGGGTAACTTGAATGGTGTTGATTCAGTGGTTTCCATTCCAGACCTCACATCGTATATCGATAAAAACGGAAATCGCGCTGCCATCGACTCGTTGAAATTCTTTAATGTAGACGGAGTTCGTCCGGAGCGCGTACAAACCTTTGAAATTGGCTATCGTGGCTTGTTTGCCAAAAAAGTGTATATCGATGCTAGTGCCTATGTAAGCTTATACAAAAATTTCTTGGGCTATAAATTAGGGGCTACATTCTCCGATGATAAAGTGTTTGAAGAAGGCACTATTCGCCCGTTTCAAGTATATCGTATAGCGGCCAATGCAAAAGACTTAGTGATGACTTATGGGGTTTCAGTAGGCGTAAGTTATTACTTCATAAAAAACTATGCTTTAACCGGAAACTACTCGTGGAACGTATTGAACAGAATGGGTTCCAACGATTCTATTATTCCGGCATTCAATACGCCTGAGCATAAATTCAATGTAGGGATTAGCGGTTACGATATTAAAATCGGGAATCAAAAAGGCTTTGGCTTTAATATCAATTACAAATGGATTCAAGGCTTTAAATTTGAAGGCTCGCCACAGTTTACAGGCGACATCCCAACGTATTCTTTGTTGGATGCGCAAATCAGCTGGGACGTACAAAAAATCTTCACCACGTTTAAATTAGGCGGAAGCAACTTAATTTCTAACCGCAATTTCCAGGCCTATGGTGGTCCGGGAATCGGACGTATGATTTACGGTTCGGTACTTTTAAATATCAGTTGCGACACCTTTAAAAGTTGGACAAAAAAAGGAAAAGATAAACCAACGGAATAGGATAAAAACGTTATTCCAAATGTTATAAATAGTGTGAAAGTTTTGTCGGCTTAGAATTCTATTGTAGATTTAAGAACCAAAACTAAATAACATGAATAAAAACTTTCTACTCGTTATTCTAATGATAGCTTGTACGTCTACCCTATTCGGGCAGCGCTATCTTACACCGCAATTCAGCACGGTGAAAGTAACTAAAAACGTAAAATACGGAGCTAACTTAGGCTACAACTCTTCCTTTCTTTCATCCGAAGATTTATTAATGGATGTGTATGAACCGGATGGCGACACCGCAACAAACCGTCCGGTTATTATCCTCGGCCATGCAGGTTCTTATTTATCACTCTATGCATGGGGAAACAAAGATCAATATAGTGTTGTAGAATTATGCAACCGCTTTGCAAAACTAGGTTACGTGGCCGTTTCAATCGATTACCGATTAGGTTGGTCTGCCGGTTCAACCGATGCAGAAACGCGTGAAAAGACGATTATCAATGCGGTATATCGCGCTATGCAAGATTTCAAAACATGTATTCGTTATTTTAGAAAGGATGCAAGTACAACCAACACATGGAAAACAAATCCTTGTAAAATCTTTGTTGGAGGTACTAACTCCGGTGGTTACTCGGCTTTGGCGGTGGCCAACTTGAATAAAACTTCTGAGTTGTATGGAGTTAAATTCCTTGATTCAAACGGAGATCCGTATATCGACCAAACTAAAACCGGTGATTTCAGCGGTTTTGGCGGAACTCAAAATATATACAACCATCCGGGCTATAGCTCTGAAGCCAGTGCAGTTTTAGCACTTGGAGCTGCAACCGGAGATTCTACATGGGTTGAAGCAGGAGAAATTCCGGTGGTAGCTTTATCGGGCGTAGAGGAAACTACAACACCTTATAACACGGCCATTGTAATTACAGGTAGCGGAACAGCCATTATTGTTGTGAGCGGTGCAGGCGATTTTATGCCACGAACCGAGCGTTTAGGCAATAATGATGTGTTTAAAGCAGCATCTTTACCACAAGGCCCACCAAACAAAAATGGAGCCGGAACAGTAACACAATCCATAGAAGGATTGTATCCATTATACGGGGCTAAATTTGAACCATGGAGTTGGTACGATGGTGCTCAACCTATTGGCGATCCAAGCTTGAACGTTGGTGCTTCGCAAACAAAAGGTTTGTTGTATATCGATACCATTATGAGTTACACCGCGCCTCGTTTCTTCGAAATTATCAAAAACACTTCTGCTTGTCAGATTACAGCAGGTATTGACGATAACCAATCGGAAACAAAAGTAGGCTTTACCACTGTTCCGAATCCATCAAGCAGCACTATTACTATCTTTAGTTCTTCTGTAGCAACAGCCATTACTTCTGCAACATTAATCGATTTTAATGGCAGAATCGTTCGTTCTATTGAAAACAACAAAAGCTATTTTGCTGTATTGCCGGTTGAAGATTTGGCGAATGGAATGTATGCCGTAGAAATTAAAACGGCAGATGGCATTCAATCGGTGAAAAAAGTGATAGTACAACATTAAAAAACAACTAACTAATAAAAAAAGGAGAGCAATTGCTCTCCTTTTTTTATGTCTAAAACACGAGAATACTTAGTACAGCTAATCCAAAGCCGTATGCTAAATAGTGTCGGTAAATAGTTCTTATGGGTGGTTGAAATGTGCATTAAACCCTCTTGCAATATAAGGGGATACTATGTTACAGAAATACGCTATAGCTATGATGGAAAGAAATATTACGTACGTGTAGTTAAACATGACGATGTAGTTAGTGTTTAGCAGATCCCTAAGGAAAATATTACCTCAGAAAACACATGCTCTACATGCAGTTTGTCCATAGTTTAAGCTTCTGTATGTAGCCAAATATTATGTCTGCAAGACTTTCATTCCTACGTAAACTTCCGACATCAAACACAACTGCAATGTTTTGCGCTGGCATTCGCAACTGCTAATCCATAAGAATAGCTTTAAAATCAGACCTCTATTCCATCGTAATGGGCAAAAAAAAACGGTTGCCTCTTTCGAAGCAACCGTTTAAATTAATTGTTATTTCTATTATTTCAACACGTTGAATTTGTACAACGAAGTTTTTGTTTCGCTTACCACACGGGCAATGTACAATCCATTTTGAAGATCGCGGATATCTTCAGTTAATGCAACTGTTTTGTTGCCAAAAGTAGAGTTCACTACATTTTTAACTACGCGTCCGTTCATATCCAAAATGTCGATAGCAACATTACTTGTTTCTTTCACATCGAAAGCCATTACAATTTCAGATGAAGCCGGATTAGGGAACATACGGAATTGCATATCAGCCAATGAAGGATCGTTGATGCTGGTTGACGTTGAAACTACAGTATCTTGCAATGGAGACATAAAGCTCAACGGTCCGTTAGGAATAGCTAAGTATAACCCAAATTTCTTTCCGTTTTTGTTTGCTGCCGAATCAACAAAACCAGTAGCTACTAAAGTGATACCAACACCGTCAATAGCCCCTAGTGGCACTAAATACGACTTGTAAATTGCTCCACCCGGTAATTTCAAATCAACAATTACAGTACCTAAAGAAGTTGGTAAAGCTGTGTTACCACTGATGTTTGCTTTCTGATATTGACCATAAGACAAACCTGAAATCAAACTCAAACCACCTGCAGAAGGAACGGTAACACTCACTGTAGGAGCGTCAGTAGCTGCGTGAAATACATTCACAACACCTGTTCCTGCAGGAGAAGTTGTTACAAAAGGTTTGTCGATATAAGCATTTGCTAAAATGCTTTTTCCATCAGGATTAGCTGTAAAGCCCGAAGTGCTGCTAACACCTGCAATAACACCAACACGTGCAGTATCGTTCAAGAACAAGTTAACCGATAATGATTTAGTTAAACTATCGTTAGCATGAATATCGATATCGTAGTGGAAATCTTGGATAAAGGCACCTGATTGGAAACGTTGCAAATAATCCAATTTCAAGAATTGTTTTACACCGTTCACATACAACTCGATTTTTTTCAATAATGGATCAGCAGAAGCATGAATGATTTCTGTTAAACCTCCCAATTTCTCTGCAGGCAACTCTACTGGAGTAATTGCAGAATTTCCCGGAGTAGAAGCATCCGTAACAAAAGCCAATACTTTTGCAGTATTGGTCGTACCTGTTCCTGTTGTATCTGCAAAACCCGATGCAACTACAAAAGCAGCTTTACCGCCTAGTGTTCTAAGGGCATCGCCATTGGCTTTGTAGAAAGGATTGGTTTGCGCTTGTCCGTTAGGGATAATGTGAATACGTCTTGCACTAGCGGCAACACCTGTGTGCGCTGTAACATCTTTATACAATGCTTTACCCACTAATACATCACGAGCCGGAGCTTGGATAGTAGTTACAAAACTTTGAACATAAACCGAATCAGCATCAATAATACCATGATGTAGGGCAATCTGTGCTTGATTTGGGTTAGATGATGAAAACTGAACACCACTGTTAACAAGAATCAAATCAGCTGCATTGCTAACACCTGATGGGTTCGTTTTAGCTGCCAATAATGATGGCGTTGCTAATCCTGTAGCAATCATAATGTTGTTTCCTGTAGGGATTACTGAAAACGTTTTAGAGAATAAATCCGGATCAGAAGATGCTGTACTAGTAGAAGACTTTAAGTGAACAACTAACGTAGCACCCGGAATTGGCACTGCCGGAATAGTATAAAAGTAACCCGATTGATACGTTAAGTTATCAACGGCTTTCAAGTATTGAGATGCAATAGGCACTTCCACCCATACATCCACGTTGGCTAATGCCGGATCCGGACTGTTATGGACAACAAGTAGGCTGCCTTGTGCACTTGCGAAAGTGGCACCCAACACAGCAAGACTGAGGGTAAGGAGAATTTTTTTCATGATAAATTATGGTTTTGTTTAATAATGTTTGCCCTAAGGTAACACAATAATTTTCGTTTAGTTCAATCTTGGCGCATTTTTTTAATATGAAGCCCCCTCCTTTAATGTTCTTTAACAGAGTTCACAAATGATGATGAATAACCCTATTAATTTAAGGTCAGGGCAAAAAAAAGAGACCCACAGGTCTCTTTCATTACTATATTTTAGGATTAAAGTTGTGCAGTAGCACGAGAGATGTATTTTTCGATATCCCGGCCTTCATCAGACATTGGATATTTTTCTTTCACTTTAGTGTATTGTTCGATTGCTTCTTTAAATTTCTTCTGCGTTTCCAAATACATACCCAATTTAACTAAGTAATAAGGTGTGAATTGGTCGTTTTCAGAAAAACCGGCTGCTTTAGCGTAATATTTTTCAGCATCGGCAGATTTATTTTGTTCTGCATAAGCATCGCCAATCGCATTCAACTTAGCCGCGCCTAATACAGCGTCAGACGTGCTGAATTTATCCAAATAGGTAACCGCATCAGCATATTTACCGGTATTCAAATAACAAATACCGATGTAGTAATTACAAAGGTTAGCGGCTTTTGTCCAACCGTATTTTTTCTGTACTTCTAAAAATCCTTTGTTTACACCATTTCCATTCAACGCTAAGTTGAAAGAGTCTTTTTGGAAAGCGATTTCGGCCATAAATATTTCGCGTTGCGCTTTAAGATTGCGCTCCGGAAGCCATTTCAAGAAAATGAAAAGAGATGCAGCAATAATCACCACTAAAGCGCCAGCGCCAATAGCCACAGCTTGTTTATTCTCTTCTACGAAATTTTCTACACGCTCCGCGAAATGCTGTACTGCTTGTATTTCTTCTGTCTCTGCCATAATTGTTGTTGTTTTTATTTATCGTTTATTCAGTTAAAAAAGGGTAATCGGCTTCTGCATAAATATCCTTATACAATTCATCATCGCTAGGGTAAGGCGATTCTTCTGCAAACTTCACGCAATCTTCCACTTGTTGATCAACGCGCTGTTGAATAACTTCAATCTCCGCTTGTGTTGCATACTTTTTCTTCACTATTGTATCCAAAGTGGTTTCAATGGGGTCGAGTTTCTTGTATTCTTCAACTTCCTCCTTGGTTCTGTACTTTTGTGGGTCCGACATGGAATGCCCTTTGTATCGATAGGTGCAAATCTCCAAAAATGTAGGTCCTTCTCCGCTTCTGGCTCTATCGGCCGCTTTGGCAATGGCGTCATGAACGGTTTCGCACTGCATACCATCTACAGATTCTGAAGGCATATCGTAAGCTTCACCCAATGTTGCAATTTTGGTAACGTTTGAAGAACGCTTTACCGAAGTTCCCATGGCGTAACCATTGTTTTCGCAAACAAAAATTACCGGTAATTTCCACATCATGGCCATGTTAAATGTTTCGTGCAAAATACCCTGACGAGCAGCTCCATCGCCAAAAAAGCAAATGGTAACGTTTGATTTATCGAGATATTTATCGGCAAAAGCAATGCCTGCGCCTAAGCCAATTTGTGCTCCTACAATTCCGTGCCCGCCAAAAAAGTTGTGTTCTTTCGAGAAAAAGTGCATTGAGCCTCCTTTTCCCTTGGTGCAACCGGTTTCCTTTCCATATAACTCAGCCATAGCGGCATTACAGCTAATTCCTTTGGCAATAGCTAAAGCATGATCGCGATAAGCAGTAATTACCCGATCATCGGATTTTAAAGCCGACATCATTCCTGCAGCAACTGCTTCCTGACCTATATATAAGTGACAAAAGCCACGAATTTTCTGTTGACCATAAAGCATACCCGCACGCTCCTCGAACTTGCGAAGAAGAAGCATCAGTTCATACCAATAGAGATATGTTTCTTTAGTTAATTTTGTGGCCATAACTTTTTAATAAAGCGGACAAACCTAAGTATTTTTTTTTATTTTAAGTTTTATCCCCTACAATGAAAATTTTACATAGGTTTCGGGGCCATAATTCGGGGAATGCATGCCATCCAATGAAAATAGCGTTTTTTTACGAAAATTGACGCTCACCAACTTCAAAAATCACACAAAACGTGATTTTCACCTCACCAAAAAGTTCACCGCTTTTGTGGGACAAAATGGTGTGGGCAAAACGAATTTGTTGGATTTAATCTACTTTTTGAGCCTGACGAAAAGCTTTTTCAACCTCACCGATCAACAACTGATTAAATGGAACGAGGCATTTGCAAGAATAGAGGCTGAAATCGATAAAAACGGTGAAACGCTGGAATTAGTGGTTAAAATCCCACTCAACAAGCGTAAAGAGATTAATGTAAATGGTGCGGTTTACCAAAAGGCTGCTGAATATATTGGAACAATACCTTTGGTGATTATTTCGCCCGAAGACAGCGACATTATTCAAGGTGGCAGTGAGGAACGCAGAAAATTGTTTGATAATATTTTAGCACAAGTAGATGGTGCCTATTTAGAAGCGCTGATGGACTACAACAAAATTCTTGAACAACGCAATTCATTACTGAAAATCAAAGCAGAAAAACCGGCTACAGATATTAGTATGCTTGAGTTTTACAATTCGCGGTTAGCACACTCGGGTAGCTATATTTTTGGGAAACGCAAAGATATTTTTCAGCGTTTTGAAGCTGTATTTCAGCAGTTTTACTCCATCATCAGCGAAGAAAAGGAGCACGTAAAATGGCACTATGCCTCGCAATTATTAACCAAAGATTGGAATACCCTTTTTGAACAGCATTTACAAAAGGATTTAGTGTTACAACGCACATCCGCAGGGATTCACCGCGATGATTTCGAGTTCACCATTCACAATGAAAAGATTAAGAAATTTGGCTCTCAAGGCCAGCAAAAATCGTTCACCATTGCATTAAAACTATCACTTTATCGCTATTTGCATGAAATGAAAGGTGTATTGCCTATTTTATTGATAGATGATTTGTTCGATAAACTCGACACGAAACGAATGAAGCAATTGATACGTATATTACAGGGAGATGAGTTTGGACAGGTATTTATGTCGGATACCGATATTTTGCGACTGGAGAAAGCTTTTGATGGAAATAGAGAACAAATTGAGATTTTTACCATAGATTTAGAGTCGAATGATACGGTATAACGACATTAGCTTAGGGGATGCCATAAAAATGTGGATTAGAGAAAGTGGTTTAGAAGAATCCATTGCCCAGTCCAAAATAGCATCACTTTGGGACACCCTAATGGGCGGACTGATTTCGAAACACACAAAAACAATTGTATTAAAAGACAGAAAACTATTTATAACAGTAGATAATCCGGCTTTGAAAAACGAATTGCATTTTTCTCGTGCTAAAATCAAGGAAATGCTGAATAGAGAGTTGAAGGATGAGATTATTACGGAAGTTTTTATATATTGAGATTTGAATGAAAAGATTTTTACTAGTCCTGTTTTTGATAGTTGGATGCCTCGCCCAAATATCTGCTCAAAGCGAAAATAAACCCGAAATTCAATATTGGGCGTTTATGGTGCGCAACACTGCGCGTTTGCAAGAAATTGCCTATCGGTTTCAAGTAACGGAAGCAGATATCAAAAAAAATAGCGACCTAAAAGGCAAAACTGTATATCCCGGTAAAGTAATTGTGATTCCGGTAAAAGTTCGTCCGGCTACATGGGACCCCACTAAATTCAACCCTAATAAGCCCTTTTTGAGTGGAGAAGATGCTCGGCCGCAATTGGATTTTGAATGGGACAATGATGCTCTCGACCCGCTTTTAAAAGATGATTACATCCTTATTTCTGAAATTAAAGGCGATTCGATTCAAACCGAAAAGATGAATAAACACATCGGTAAAATCGACAAACAAATTGCAGCATTAACCCACCAAATAGATTCGATTAAAAACACTGAGTTCTCTTTTCAATATGACGAGAAAGACATGAATGCCGTGTTAAAAAGAATGGAAAAGGCTCGGCAGCGTTACTATGCGCAAAGTCCACTAGGTAAAGAAGTAGATAGTTTGAATGATGTAAAAACTAAATTGAACGAGGAGATTAATCGCTTACGCAATAAATTAAGCGAGTACGATTACTTAAACGAGAATGCTTATTACTTCGAAAAAAACAGAGAAGGAGAAGCAGATATGTTAGAACGGATTAACAACCGCCCGGGCGAACAACTGATAGCAGAGAGCAATTACGTTAAAAAAGCGGATAACGATTTAAAGAAAGCAAAGCGTAAAAACAGAGTTAAAAAGAAAAAAAATCAGGCACCTGCACCGGTGGAAACGGAACAGCTTCTTGTAAGAGATATTGTGCCGGTTGACACATCGACATCGAACAAGGCTAGGCCAACGGTAGCTGCAGAAAACCATCCAAACGACAATACAGAAAAACAAGTTATTGAAACAGAACCGGCTAAAGTGGAACAAAAACCTACACCAACGGTTACTGAAATTAAAAAAGAAGAAACAACACCTGTAGCACAAAACAGCAGCACAGAAAAAAAAGCGAATACACCTGTTGAGCAAAAAACAGAAGCACGTGTAGTTACTGAAAAAAACACTACAGAACCTGCCAAAGACGACAAGCTATTAACTACAAAATTAACGCTGAATTCTAATAACACTGCCGTTATGAAACCTAATGCGCAGCCTGAACCAACACCGGCTGTTGCGAGTGAAACGGTACAAAATACAAGCCCCTCTCTCCCAATAGAAACAAAGGAACTTCCAAAAGAAGAACCTGCCAAGGTGGTTGATCCCGTTGTAAAAGAAACCGCAGCTGTTGCTGAAACTAATTCAACAATTGAAGCTGCACCTCAAACAATACCTGTTAAGGAAGAGCCTAAAGCTGAATCAACTACCGAACCGATTAAACCACAAGAGACTACACCCGTTGAACAACAGGTAACACAAACAGTTATTACAGAAAAGCCTACGCAAAAAGAGGAACCCGTTCCAACCCCTGCAATCGAGCAAAAAGTAGAAGAAGTAACACCGGAACGAAACACTACTTCATCCGTTCAAATTCCTCAAGAAAATGCCGTAAAGCCTCTTTCGGAGCGAGATTTATCGATGAAAGAAGAAATTAAAAAAGCGATTGCCAATAAAGTTTTGGCTAAAGAAATTGATCCGTTAGATGAATATTCCGATAGTCCTGATTTTGCTTTCAAAGGGTTGAACTTCCAAAGCATTTCGGTAGGCAAAGGTAAAAACGGGCCAAAATACCTTACTCCGGTTGATCCGATTACTGCACTAAAAGCAAAAATTTGGATTGAGAAATTTAAGGAAGAAATGAAAATTAAGGATTTCAAAAAAGCCGAATTGTATCTACGCAAGGCCATTGAAACCAATCCAAACTCAGCCGAATCGTGGACCTATCATGCAGAAATGCTTTCAGCAGCAGGTGATGCACAAGAAGCGCAAAAAGAATATTTAATTGCAACTGCGATTGATGCGGCATTTGCCAGACCGTATTACAAAATGGCGCTATTGTACGAAAACTCTAACAACGTTGAAAAGGCCTACGAATACTATGCTTTTGCCATTGAATCAGACAGTTCATTCTATAAAGCCTATCTAAACAGAGCGAATCTATCGTTGCGTCTAGGCGACTTAAAATCTGCAATTGATGATTACTCAACATTATTAGATGTAAACAAGAACTTTTCATTAGCGCATAAAGAACGTGGTGCATTACGCATGATGGATAGAGATTATGCCGGTGCTGTGGAAGACTTCAATGCTTATATGGAAATGGAAGATCCGTCAGGAGAAGTTTTGTATAAACGTGGTGTTGCCAAAGTGTATACCGGAAAAATTATAGAAGGTTGTAATGATTTTAATATGGCATTGCAATTAAAATATACGGATGCCGCTAAGGCCATCAAAAAATACTGCGAATAATTTTGCCGCTAACCGCTCTTTATCTCTTATAATGAACACACTTCAATTACCTAAAGTTATTATTCATAACTCCAAGACAGATGCTATACTTCGCTTTCATCCATGGATTTTTTCCGGTGCAGTAAAAAGCAAAGACGACTCCATTAAAAACGACACCCTTGTAGAGGTAGTAAACGAGCGTGGTAAGTTTTTAGCCATTGGCTATTTCACACAGAGCAATATTGCTGTTCGTATTCTTTCGTTTTCGCCTATAGAATCGCTGCAGAACCTCTTTCAGGAAAAGATATGCAATGCATTTGAATCGCGAAAAACCATTGGTCTTACAAGTAATGCGAACACGAACACCTATCGATTAATTCATGCTGAAGGCGATGGTATTCCCGGGCTCATTATCGATTTTTACGATGGAGTATGTGTAGTTCAAGCGCACAGTGTTTTTATCGCTAAACAAATGGCATTGATTGCTGAATGCCTCCAGAAGGTTTATGGAGAACAACTCGTTGCAGTATATAATAAAAGTAATAACACACTGCCCAAACATAACGAATACGGTAAAGATGAATTTGTTTTCGGCAAAGCAGAAACGCTTACAGTGAAAGAGAATGAAAATCTATTTCGTGTCGATTTTGTTACCGGACAAAAAACCGGTTTTTTTATCGACCAACGCGAAAACAGAAAATTGTTAGCGACCTATTCCAAAGGCAAAAAAGTATTGAATACCTTTTGTTATACCGGAGGATTTTCGGTGTATGCTGCAAAAGCCAATGCTCAGAAAGTTGTATCGGTTGATTCATCTGAAAAGGCGATGATTTTAACCGAACAAAACATTGCGATAAACAATTGCGAAACTATTCATGAATCGGTCACCAGCGATGTTTTCGATTACCTTAAAACGGTAAAGAAAGGCGACTTCGATGTGATTGTACTCGACCCACCGGCCTTTGCGAAGAACGTTGCAGCTCGTCACCATGCCATTCAAGCCTATAAACGCATCAATTTAGAAGCCATGCAAAAGTTAGAGCAGGGAGGCATCTTGTTCACCTTCTCTTGCTCACAGGTGGTAAACTACGATTTATTCCGTGGAGCAGTTACCGCTGCTGCCATTGAAGCCGGAAAAAACATTCGCATTTTGCATCAGTTGACACAACCACCCGACCATCCCATCAACATTTTCCACCCTGAAGGGAACTACCTCAAAGGCTTGGTTTTGTTGGTTAACTAATTTTAGCAATCCGTTTTGCAACCTTTTGCACGAAAATTGACGACTATTGAATAAGTCCACTATTTTTGGGCAACTTAAATTTGATATAGCAAAAAACTAAAATCCGAAAATGAAAGAAATGAACCGTGGAAGAAACTTAGTAAATCGTTTTTCGATGTCGTTTTTCTTCGCTACAATGCTCTTGTTATTGTCGGCAAAAACATTTGCCGGTAAAGGAACAGAAATCAAAATCACTGTTAAAGGTCTTGGCAACACGCAATTAATATTAGCCAATTATTATGGCGACAAACAGTACATCAAGGACACCTTTTTGATAGACAAATCAGACGTTTGTATTATCAAAATGGATACCCTTCTTCCTCCGGGAATTTACCTAGCAGTTTTTCCGCAATTGAACAACAAGTACTTTGAATTTGTGGTGAGTGAGCCGAAAATTACTTTAGCTACAGATACTTTTGATTTGGCCGGACACATGAAGGTAGAAGGTTCTGCAGAGAACAAAGTATTTTATGACGACATGTTTTTCTTGAGCGAAAAGCGCAAAGCATTAGAAAAACAAAATGCCTTGCTTAGAGAAGCGAAAGACGAAAAAACAAAGAGCGAAGCAAAAGCTAATCTTCAAAAAATTGATGATGATGTAAAAGCAAAGCGATTGAGTGTAGAAAAAGACCATCCTACTACACTTTATGCTAAACTATTACGTTCTATGCGTGAACCGGAACTCAGCAAAGACGGACCGCGGAATTCGAAAGGCGTGCTTCTAGATTCAGCATGGCAATGGAGAGAATACAAAGCAAAATATTGGGACAATGTAGACCTAACCGATGATCGATTGATTCGAACGCCAATTTTCCATAACAAACTTTCGTACTACTATACCAAAGTCATCATTCAAAATCCGGATACATTAATCAAAGATGGAGATGAATTGTTATCGAAGATGAACCCAAAAAACGACTTATTCCGTTACTCGTTAGTGTATATGCTCAACGAAATGGCAAAATCAAAAATCATGGGTTTTGATGCTGTATATGTCCATATCGTAAATAAGTATTATGCCAAAGGATATACGCCTTGGGTTGATTCAACGCAGTTATATAAAATTGTGGAACGCGGTAGAATTTTGGACCCGCTTTTGATTGGCAAAAAAGCGAGGAATATTGTACTAGCCGATTCTACCTTGAAACAAATGCGTTCACTCTATGATGTGAAAAGCAGATATACCATTTTGGCGTTCTGGGATCCGGATTGCGGCCATTGCAAAAAAGAAATTCCGAAATTGGCGGAGATATACCATAAAATGAAATCGGAAAAGATTGATGTAGAAGTTTATTCTCCGGGTATTTTTGATATTGCTGAAATTAAAAAATGGACAGATTTCATCAAAGAAAATAAGCTCGATTGGATAAATGTAGCTGACCCCTATCACCAAAACAATTTCCGCTTTGAATGGGATATTCAAAGTACACCGCAATTATTTATTTTGGATAAAGACAAATTGATTAAAGCGAAACGGATTGGCGTAGAGAATATTGAAGATTTTATCAAGCACGATATTGACCCGAAATATATTCCTAAGAATACTGCTCCTTTGGAAGAGAAAAAAGAAGTTGAAGAACATTAAAAAGCTGCTGGGGGTTAGCTATTAGCTGCTAGACAAAAACGCAGAAGGTAACTTCTGCGTTTTTGTATTTTGTTCCGATAGTAAATGTTTACTTCGCTTTGAAACGTTTGTTTTTATTTATGTTCGTGTATGATGCGAAAGCAGGTACGCCAATATTTCATCTTCTCCCCGGGTGAACGCAGAGCCGTTATTGCCTTGGGTACAATTACTATGCTACTAATCATTCTCCCTTTCATTTACAGCCTATTGCATAAGGATGAAAATCCAAAAGTGGATACAGCTTTAGAAAGAGAAGTAGCAGCATTTAAAACGGAACTGGAACAAAAACTTGACACTAACGCTTTTTCGGAAAAATACAACTACTCTTCACCTCGTTATACGTCCTATGCATCCAAAGCAAAAGCAGATACAAAAGCATATCAACTCTTTCCATTCGACCCGAATAAGATTAGCATCAACGAATGGATGGACTTAGGCTTGAGCGAAAAACAGGCCACAGTAATTGAACACTATAAAGCGAAAGGTGGAAAGTTTCGCAAGCCGGAAGACATACTTAAAATCTTTGTGTTGAGCGACCAAAAGAAACAAGAACTTTTACCGTATGTACGAATTGAAACAGATACGCATACTATCGCGAATACTACAGAAACCGCAACCACAGTGAAAGAAGATATGCCGAAAGTATTTCCGAAGTTCAGTTACAAACCATTTTTTATTGATGTGAATAAGGCCGATTCTGCAGGCTTTGAAAAGCTGTATGGCATAGGGCCGAAGTTGGCTGCTCGTATTGTGAGATATAGAGAATGGTTAGGCGGATTTACGCATGTAGAACAAGTAAAAGAAGTGTATGGCATTGCCGATTCTACCTTCAACAAATTCAGAGCTAACCTGGTGATGAGTAAAATGGAAGTAAAGAAGATAAACATCAACACAGCTACTTATGAAGATTTCAAAGAACATCCCTACACAAGGCCACTGGCGGGTTATATTGTCAAATACAGGAAAAGTAATTCGTTATTTAAATCAGTAGAGCAAATAGCGCGTGTGCCAAACATGACTGATAGTATCTACAAAAAATTATTGCCCTATGTGAAAGTGGAGTAATATATATCGGTTGTAGTCGAGTTTGTTCAAGTAAAACCATCATGCATAACGGCTCTAAGTAATTCTTCAACACCTATAGATGGTGATGTAGTAAATCTAAATCCATTTCTAAAGCCCCAATTCAAACGCCTCTCCTTCTTCGCCTTTTTTCTGTAGCTTTGCCAAGTATGAAATTTTATCAAAGACGAAGTCGCATTATTGTTACTTGCAGCAAACGCATTGCCCCTTTTTTGGCGCTCGAAATCGAACAATTAGGCTTTGAACCAAAGAAGATATTTGCCACAGGTGTGGAATTGATTGGCTCACTAAATGACTGTATCAAACTAAATCTTCATTTGCGTTGCGCCAGTCAGGTGCTGTATACGTTGAAGGAATTTCAATGCACCGACCCGGATGATTTGTACAACAAAGTGTATCAACTGCCGTGGGAGAGTTTGATAGAAAAGGATGGATATTTTTCGGTAACAAGCCATGTGGATCACCCGAGCATCACAACACCCCTCTTTGCGAATGTGAAGGTGAAAGATGCGATTGTAGATCATTTCCGCGATAAATATGGGAAACGTCCGAATTCGGGTTCAGATTATGATAAAGCGGTGATTAATTTATTTTGGAAAAATGAGGAAGCAGCTTTGTTTATCGATACTTCAGGAGAAACATTGTCGAAGCACGGCTACCGCAAGATTCCGGGAAAGGCGCCTATGTTGGAATCGTTGGCAGCAGCTACGATTTTGGCTTCGAAGTGGGACCGACAATCGGCTTTTGTGAATCCCATGTGCGGTTCTGGAACATTGGCCATTGAGGCATTGATGTTGGCTACGAAACGTATGCCGGGCTTGTATCGCAACAATTATTCGTTTATGCACTTTATTGGATACGAAGAAAGTGTGTACGAAGCAGAATTGGCGAACATTCAACACATGGTGCGCGAGGTGCCGAAGATGCGTGTTATTGCCAGCGACATTAGCGAAGACGCCATCAATGTTTCGAAAATCAATGCGCGCATGGCCGGTGTGGAAGAGTTGATGGAATTTGAAGTATGCGATTTCCGGGATACTGAAATTCCGGAAGGGGGCGGAACGGTTTTCTTCAACCCCGAGTATGGCGAGCGTTTAGGTGAAGAAACCGAGTTGGAAGAAATCTATAAAGAGATTGGCGATTTCATGAAAAAATCGTGCAAAGGGTATAAAGGCTATATTTTTACGGGCAACTTGGAACTCGCCAAAAAAATCGGTTTGAAAACCACACGCAGAATTGAATTCTACAATGGTAAAATTGATTGTAGATTGTTGGAATACGAGTTGTATGATGGAACGAAACGCGTACCGAAGATAGAAGATTAACAAGGGTTTAACCCATTTATTCCCAAGCTTTGTTCGATTTCCCTAAATAATATTTAAGACAGGCATTTTCTTTTACCAGAAATTCACCTCTCCAAACAATCGCTCCTCTTCCGAGTGCAATCAGACTATATTGACCGGGACGCAATATTTTGCATAGCATTCCATTATTGAAACATTCGGGTTCGCTAATAATTTGCGAAGGAACCTTTCCGATCTTCTTATCCTGAATTTTTACAACAATGTCTTCTGCATTTTTTAAATCGGACCAGAAACAAACATACCCGCATTTTTGCGGAGCTTCAACTATTGTTTGTTGTTCAATATCGTTCATGAAATAAACATCAACAGTTGTCAACTGTTGCCGACAAAATTTTTTAAGTGTAAGTGTATTCTTGGCATTTCTAATTTGCCGAGGAGCATCGAAGTTGACAGGAAAATAATCGTTTACTATAATTCTTTTATCCGTGTTGTTGTGCACAAGAATTTTCATTTTGGAACAGAAGTTTGCATTGTCTGTAACTACGGCTAAGTGCCATCCATCAATGATTGTCGATGGGTATTGCGAGTAACTTTGATGCTTGATCTTAATACTTGCAAGAGTATCCATTGCTTTATGAATCTCTTCAGCTACTTTATCCGTATGTACTTTATTGGCAATGTCTTCTCCAATTTCTATTATTCGCGCACCTATTCCATAGTAATTCAATGAAAATGGCCACCCTGCATCAGCGTCATACCCTAATACATTTTCAGCAACTGGCATCGCATCAGACACAAAAGTGTAAGTGGTATCCTTTTTTACTTGAGCTAGAATGAATGAAACAGAGAGTGAAAGAATGAATGAAACAATTGTTCTTTTCATAAACCCAACCAACAATAATTAGACAAATAAATGTGCATTATGCTGTTGCGCTCGCTATCAAATGCGTTGCTTTCTTTTTCTCCAATGCCGCTTTGATGAAGGCCACAAAAATGGGTTGCGGACTTTCCACTGTTGATTTCAATTCCGGGTGGAATTGTACACCAATGAAAAACGGATGTGTTGGGATCTCTACAATCTCCACCAAGTTGCTTTCCGGATTTTTTCCTGATGCTTTCAATCCTGAATTTTCGAAATCGTTGAAATAGGCATTGTTGAATTCGTAGCGGTGTCGATGGCGTTCAGATACTTCCGCTTTACCATAGATTTTCTCGGCCAACGTTCCTTTTTCAATTGCACAACGATATGCTCCTAAACGCATGGTTCCGCCTTTTGCAGTGATTTTCTTTTGCTCGGCCATCATATCAATAACCGGATGTGTAGTATGTTCGTCCATTTCCACAGAATGCGCATCGGCCCAGCCTAACACATTTCTAGCCCACTCAATTACAGCCATTTGCATCCCTAAACAGATACCGAAAAACGGAATGCCATTTTCGCGCACATAACGTATGGCTTCAATTTTCCCTTCAATACCGCGGCTTCCAAAACCGGGCGCCACCAACACTCCATCCAAACCTTGCAATTCATCGGCTGCATTCTCTTTGGTTAAATATTCCGAGTGAATGTTTCGTACAATGACTTTACAACGATTCGATACCCCTGCATGAATAAAGGATTCGTAAATCGATTTATACGCATCTTGCAATTCGATGTATTTACCCACTAAACCAATTGTAACAGTCTCTGTAGGATTTTTTAGATGATCGACAAAGGTTTTCCAAGCGTCAAGCTGACAAACATTATTCGTTGGCAATTGTAACTTGTTCAACACCGTTACGTCCAATTTTTCGTTTTGCATTTCCAACGGCACATCATAGATGGTATCTACGTCCGATGCCTGAATTACCGCTTCAATGTTTACGTTGCAGAATAAAGCCAATTTCCTTCTGATATCATGTGTCAATGGCATTTCAGTTCTGCACACTAAAATATCGGGTTGCAAACCATACATCTGCAACTCTTTTACGGAGTGCTGTGTAGGCTTTGTTTTCAATTCTTTGGCGGCTTTCAAATACGGTAATAAAGTCAAATGACATACCATTGCATTTTCGTGACCTTGCTCCCACACAATTTGACGAACGGTTTCTACATAAGGCTGCGCCTCAATGTCACCCACTGTTCCACCGATTTCGGTAATTACAATATCGAAATTGCCGGTTTGTCCCAGCAACAACATTCTACGTTTAATTTCATCCGTAATGTGCGGAATCACTTGAACAGTTTTACCCAAGTAAGCCCCTTCGCGTTCTTTGTTAATGACATGCTGATATACTCGTCCTGTAGTTACATTATTGGCTTGTGAAGTAGGCACATTCAAGAAACGCTCGTAGTGCCCCAAATCCAAGTCGGTTTCGGCACCATCTTCGGTTACATAACACTCACCATGCTCATAAGGATTCAAAGTACCCGGATCTACGTTGATATACGGGTCGAACTTTTGAATCGTTACTCGAAATCCACGTGCTTGCAATAGCTTAGCTAATGAAGCGGCAAAAATGCCTTTACCTAAAGAAGATGTAACTCCCCCTGTTACAAAAATATACTTTGCCATGATGAAAAGATGGTTATGAAATAAGCGACAAAAGGGAAATGGGTGCCTGTTTAGAAATCCGTTCAAGCAACGTTCCAAAACTTTCTTTGGTCGTGCAAAGATAAACGATTTTTTTTGAATACGAAGATGGATTTTAAAATCGCCACTAGCTGTTTATCGGTATAAATTGTTAAACATTTTGGAATGAGGACCACACAAGGAAAATCTAAGCTCAAATCGTTAGGTGCGCAAAGCTTCTTTATGTATATTGTGAAATGAAATCAATTTTACTGTTTCTGCTTTTTCCGGCTTTCGTAATGGCTCAACAATACCCTTGGGCTATAGGTGAAGGTGGAGTGGGTTCCGATATTGGGAAAAATATACGCTTCGATAAAGCAGGAAATGTTTTATTGTGTGGCGATATTGCCGGTGATGCCAAGTTCCGAGGAATGTTGCGCAAAGGCCATGGGTTGTCAGACGGATTTGTGGCAAAATACAATACAAACGGCAGTTTACAGTGGGTACAATTGTTAGGCGGCATAAAAGTGGACAAGGCAAGCGATTGTGCGGCTGATAACAACAATGCCGTTTTTGTAACTGGCTATTTTGAAGATTCGATGTCGGTGGGCAATAAAGGGGCTAAAAGCAAAGGCTTAAGCGATATTTATGTAGCGAAAATAGATGCAGGAGGAAATCCTGTTTGGCTGAAAACGTTTGGCGGAGCAAAAACCGATCAAGCCTATTCCATTATCACCGATAACAGTGGAAATGTGTATCTCTGTGGAACCTACACAACTGCAATACAATTGGGAAGTTTTACGCTCAACAGCACCAATGGCTTTCCGGAAAGTTTTATTGTAAAACTAGATAATAATGGTTCGGTGATTTGGGCGAAATCGTCAAAAGCAGCGTACACCAATACTGCGAATTCACTGTGCTTATTGAACAATGGAGATATTGCCGTCACAGGGTACTTCTCGCTCAGCTACACATTCGACACAACAACTGTAAATGCTTCGAGCACAAATTATCAGGTATTCATAGCGCGCTTAGATGAAAACGGAAATTTGAGATGGCTGAAAAGCGCAGGAGGAGGCTATGATGATGTGGCCAATTCGATATGCACAGATGGAACGAATGTGTTCATTTGCGGATATTCTTCGGGAAGTGCGAATTTTGGGGCATTTAACATTAGCAACTCAGGGTACAACGATCCGTTTGTGGCTAAGTTCAATGAACAGGGCATTTGCCAATGGGCAAACCGAGGCGAAGGCACAAAATTAGATATTGGCAATGGCATTTGTTGCGACCAATATGGAAATGTGTATGCCACGGGTTTTTATGAGTACAACATTACTTTTTCAGGTAGAAGTATTAGCGGCCCCGACCGCAATATTTTTATGGTGAGTTACGACAATAACGGCAACATCCGTTGGTTGCAGAATGCTGGCGAAAGCGGCACCGACTGTGGATTAGGCATTAATGTGGATGCGCAAGGAAATGTATATAACACCGGTTATTATTTATATCGCTGCATTTTTGGCACCACGCTTTTACCTTTGCCTGAAGCAGAAGATATTTATCTGGCTAAACTGGATCAAGCTACCGTTGGAATTTCAAACGAAAACACAATTGAATTTTCGATTTATCCCAATCCAACACAAGGGCAACTTACTTTTCAAGGGGATTTGCCTTACGGTCTGAGTTATAGCGTTTACAATAGTTTGGGCGAATTGGTTACAAGCTCAACCTTACACAACAAAACCATCAGCACAAAGGATTGGACTGATGGTTTGTATATTATTTCGTTGATGAAAGAGGAGACAATAGTTGGAAAGAAAACGTTTGTTATTCAACGATAATTTTAATTCAAATTCCCTCTTTTCAATAAAGGTTCAATGCTGGGTTCTGCACCGCGGAAGGCTTTGTACAATTCCATAGGATGCGCTGAACCGCCTGCGGCCAAAATGTTTTGCTTAAATTTTGTGGCCACTTCTTTGTTGAAAATACCGCGCTCTTTAAAGTATTCAAAAGCATCAGCATCCAACACTTCTGCCCACTTGTAGCTGTAATAACCGGCACTGTAACCGCCTTGAAAAATATGGGAGAAGGCCGTACTGGTACATACACCGGCTGTTTCAGGGTATAAACTTGTTTTGGCTGTGAGTTCTGCTTCGTATTCCTTTACCTGCTTCACATGCTCTAAACTTTCTACCGCGTGCCATCCAAAATCAATGGAGGCTAAACCAACTTGGCGCAACATCTGCATGCCTGCTTCGAAAGACGCAGCAGCTTTGATTTTTTCTATCAATGCATCGGGAATTATTTCGCCTGTTTCGTAGTGCTTTGCAAAAAGCGATAAGGCTTCTTTTTCGTAGCACCAGTTCTCGAAAATCTGACTTGGCAATTCCACAAAATCCCAATATACATGAGGTCCTGAAAGGCTCGGGTAAGTAGTATCGGAAAGCATTCCGTGTAATGCATGTCCGAATTCGTGAAACAGCGTAGTAACTTCACCGAAAGTTAATAACGATGGTTTGGTAGCCGTTGGTTTGGTAAAATTACAAGTTACAGATACTTGCGGACGTTCATCAACAACATTCTTTTTGCATTGCGATTTGAACGAACTCATCCATGCCCCTGCGCGTTTGGTGGTGCGTGGAAAAAAATCGGTGTATACGTAGGCCACCAATTGATTGGTTTGTGATGATGTTACTTTATAAACTGTTACCTCCGGATGATACACTTCCACCTCCGGTGCCTTAGTGAATTTGATATTATATAACTCACCGGCAATGTCGAACACACCATTCAATACATTTTCCAAAGAAAAATACGGACGTAGTTCTTCTTCATCCAAATTGAATTTTGATTTTTTCAACTGCTCGGAGTAGTAAGCACCATCCCATCGCTCGAGTTTTCCGATGCCATCTTTTTCCATCGCGAATTGTTCCAATTCTGCAAATTCTTTATTGGCGAAAGGTGTTGACTTCTCTAACAATTCATTCAAGAAATTTTTAACCGTGCCAGGTGTTTTGGCCATACGCTCTTCCAACACATAATCGGCATAGGTTTTATACCCCAATAAATTCGCTTTTTTGATTTTAAGTTTAGCGATAGTCAACAATGTTTCCTCCGTATTATTTTCATTGTCTTGAAAACCTAATGCATTTTTAGCCAACACCATTTTTTTGCGCAACTCACGATCTTGAATATAGGTCACAAATGGCAAATACACCGGATAGTCGAGTGTGAAAAGCCACCCCTCTTTACCTTTAGTCTTAGCCGCTTCTCGTGCTTCAGCAACATTATCTTTGGGCAGACCGACTAAATCGCTTTCATTGTCTATCAGCAGTTCATACGCATTGGTATCATTTAATACTTTTGCGCCAAACACCAACGAAAGTTGACTCAATTCTTTATCTAATTCGCGTAATTCGTCTTTTTGCAAATCGTTCAATAAAGCACCGTTTCGCGCAAAATTCTTGTACGTATTTTCTAATAAAGTTTGTTGCTCGGTGGTTAAAGACAAACTGTCTTTTTTCTCATAAACAGCTTTGATGCGGTGAAATAGTTTTTCGTTTAAATTTACATCGTTTCCGAACTCCGATAACAAAGGAGAAACCTCCATAGCTATTTGTTGAATTTCATCATCGGCATTGGAAGAATAGATATTGAAAAACAAAACCGACAAGCGACTTAACTGGTTACCCGAATAATCTAAAGCGGCAATCGTATTCTCAAAAGTAGGCTCTTCCTCACTAATATAGATATCTTCAATCTCATTCTTAGCTTGTTCTATGGCTGCTTTAATGGCAGGTAAATAGTGCTCGTTTTTTATTGCTGAAAATGGCACTAAATCGAAAGGGGTCAATAATGGGTTAAGCATATACTAATCTATTAATTTGAATTTTATACCACAAAGATGCCAATATGATTTGGACTAAACTTGTAAAAAACGGACAAAATGTATCTCACAAAAACTGGAAGCACAATCTGCCGTTCGCCAATTTTTGTATATCGCGAGGTGCACGCTTAGGAGAGAGATTCGTTAAACTTTTGAATGTTTTATTAAAATGCGATTGATCAAAATAATGATGTAAATAAGCCACCTCACCGATTTGTGTATCGCTCGACAACAGGTTAGTCAATGCCTTTCGAAATTGCACAATTTGCCTATAATGATGCGGTGTAATTTGCAAGTACTTCATGAACTTGCGGTGGAGTGTTTTAGGATGAATGAAATGCGCTTTCGCAAAATCAGTTAAAGAAACATTTTCTTCAATGGCACTAAAAGCGTCTAACATATTACTGAACTCATCCAACTCAGTATCGCGTGAATAGTGATTTTTCAGGTAAGTATCGAGTTGTTGCACCTTTTCATGCTCACCATTCTCGGCAAACAACTTTTCAATGAATGCTCTTTCGAAAATTGTTCCATTTGCGGTAACCGGCTTGAAATAGTTTTCACCTAAGGGTTTCAACACAATACTTATCTCCTCAAAAGCTCCTTTTATTGAAATCAAATAAGGCTTAATGTCCGGTGTAATGGTAAGGGCGATATACCCAGTGCCTTTCGATTCAGTAATGCAGATATCGTTACCATTAATTTTCACTTCACAGTCTTTGAAGATACTAATGGCCGTATAAATATTCGGGAAGCTTCGAAATTGAATATCTTCAGTGGGGTTGTTCTTTTCTGTAAAATAGTAAAACAACACCTGTTCAGACAGGCTTTCCTCCATTGTTGGATAGGATTCTATTGTTAGACCGGATTGCATGTTCAAATGTAATCTTTTATCGCTTTCGTTGACACTAAAGGAAACCGAAAACCAACACCTATTTACGCCTATCCTTTTTGGAAGAAGATGGAATATTGTTTTCAGCTTTATAACGTTTGCACAATTCAGTGCACCGATAACACAACTGATTGTATGCCCGCTCGTCATACCCCATTTTTACGGCACGATACAAATCATCGCAGCCTATGGCATTCTGATTTAATGCAATCCGTGCTAATCCGCGCCAGAAATAGACATCCTTATCCGTCATATTCAAAGCAATGCATCTATCATAGTCTTGGAGAACAGTGCGGTAATTATTAAGGCGGGTATTAATGTATCCACGTAAAAGATAACTTCTTGCGATAGTAGAATCGGTTGAGATATGGAGATTTACAGACTCCAAGGCTCTTAAATAATATTCCTTTGTATATTGGCTTTGATCAAGCATATCATAAGCATAGGCTGTCCCCAATAGGGCATCAGTATTATACAACGAGTCAGATATGATCCCCGCTAGCACATCAATTGCACTTGTGTAATTTTGAAGATGAATGTATGTTATACCTAACATAAACTTTGCTCGACTATTGTTCGGATGAATCTTCAAGTATTGCTGGTAAAGGTGTACACTTACAGAATCACTTGCATTCTTAGGCACAAGCCACTCCAAACCAGCCGTAAAAGAAGTAGAATCCAACTTCGCTTCACTTTCTGACGTTGTGGCTAATACATTTGTCGAAATTTGAGAAGAGTCAATACCTCCTTTGCTACATATTTGCTGAGCTTTTGTTCGCAGAATTGCAAACAAAAGCAACAGACATAACACGCTCCTGTAAAAAAACCGCATTTGAAAAAGTTACATTTTCAGAATCTTAAACTCTGTTCTTCTGTTTAGTGCTCGTCCTTCAGGGTTATCGGTACCGTCAGGGTTTGTGTTAGGCGCTATGTATTTCGTTTTACCATAACCCATTGGAAACATACGCTTCTTGTCGATTCCCTTCTTAATTAGGTAGGTAACACAACTTTGCGCACGCGCTTGAGATAATTTCATGTTATTCGGTCCGGTACCAACAGAGTCTGTATGTGAACTCAACTCAATCACAAAGGTTGGGTTCTCAGTCATCAACATATACAATGTATCCAAAACCAATTCCGATGATTTAGTTAAAGTAGCTTTCCCGAATTCATACAAGATGTTCTGCAACTTATACTCCTTGTTGAGCTCCAATTTCTTCAAGAAAACATCAGCAGTAACAGAATCTAAACCGTTGCCTAAGCCTTTTGTACTTGCCAATGTTTTTCCGGCAAAGTAACCTTCTTTTCGGGCCATTACTTTATAATCTTTACCGGTAGGTACTTTAATAAAATAATGCGACTCTGTACTCGGCACGGTCAACTCGCTCATTAATCGTTCTTGCCCTCCGGTAAGAATTTCATACACTAAAATATTAGCTCCGTTGATTTTAGTATCCGGTTTATCTAGTTCTGCTACATTACCATGAAGAATATAAGCATCCTTATTAACATTGAAGACCTTTGATAGCGTATCCTCATCCTCCAAACCTTTTGTAGTAACCGATTCACTAATAGGAATAAATCCTTCTCGATTTACCTCCACTTCATAATCGGCATCCGGATTGAGTTTGAAGAAATAATTTCCTCCTTTTGATGTAGAATCAATTCCTACAAGCACTTTAGTTCCATCCTCCTTTTTCAAATAAAGATTATAACGTGTAGGCACTTTTTGATCCAATTGTGTCACATCGTTTCCTATAACTTTCATAGTTCCTTCCAACCCATAATTGAAATTCTCCCAACCGAAAACATCATCGCTGGCTGTAGCAATTCCATTTAACGGAATACTGCCTTGGCGATTGGAAGTAAGATAACCATAAGACAAATCTTTAGATACGGTAAAGAACATATCATCTGCGCCAGAGTTTACTGGTTTTCCAAGGTTTTGTACGGCTGTCCATACTTTTCTTTCGCCATCGGGTACTTGTGCTGTTTTGAACACATCAAATCCACCAAAACCAGGATGTGCATCGGATGAAAAATAAAGCGTTTGGGAACTATCGGCAAAGAACGGGGAGATTTCATCGCCCACGGTATTTACGTTTCCTTTTACTAATTGCGGTTCTTCATATTCGCCATCAGCTGTGCGTTTGGTGTACCATACATCCATACCCCCTTTGCCGCCAGGACGGTTACTTGAAAAATAAATATATTCCACTTTTTTGTTATCCGTTGCTCTAACCGCAGGTTCAGTACTGGTATATTTTTCTTCGAAATTCACATTGTTCGGTAAACGTTGTGGCTCGCTAAACTTTCCGTTTTTGACATCCGATACAAAGATATTACACAAAGGCCGGTCGTCATCACGCTCTAAACATTTTGTAAAATAGAAACGAGACCCATCGCGATTAAATGTTCCATTTGCTGTATTGTAGCGATCTCCGTGATAAGTTCCACCATTGATAACCTCTTCTACAAGTTTTGGGCTGTTCCAGTCTCTATTGGATTTGCTTACTTTATATATTGAAGTATATAATTTGTTTTTATACCCTTCAAAAGTTACTAAAGTATCCGATCCAGTTGATGTGTAATACAATTCTGCTTCAGTAGGAGAAAAAGGAGCAGTTTCAGAATACGCATGATTAATGCCCTTAGGTAAAACTGTAACTTTAATTTTTGCCTTTTTCAAATACTGGACAGAATCACAAGCTTGCGCGATACGTTTTGCCAATAAAATGGTGTTGGCCTCTTCTTGTGGATCAGTACTGTGATAATCGGTGCGAAATTTCCCCAAAGCTGCTTTAGCCTCTTCATATTTTCCGTTGCGGTGTAGGGTCATTCCATAATAAAGATTACCCATTTTATATTCGTTCTGATTATCGTACTCCCAGTTCTTTTTTTTGTCTTTTTTGCCGGGCTGCATGGCATAAAAACGGGCAAAAGCATTTTCGGCCTTTTCATAATCTTTAGCAAAGTAAAGCGACATGGCTAACCAATAACTGGCATAACGACAGTTTGGCTTTTTTGCTAAATGATTGCGATAATTTTCAGCAGCGGAATAGAATAAGGATTCTGCAAAATATCTATCGGCTAATTTCAATCGTGCATGGGTTCCCAATTGGGAGGGGGTATGATTCGAACCATTCGCAAACGAAGTTGAAAATGTCAAAATCACCACAAAAAGCCCTACTATTTTCTTCACCATAAAATACGGTTTGGTTTGTTTTTCTGTTTTACAAAGTAAAAAACCACTATCATATTGGCTTGTCTAAATATGAAAGTGGTTTCCTATAATCTGCACTTCGACAAGCTCAGTGCATTGTTCTCTTAAAATCTTCTGCTAGGTAATGATTTACTGCCTTTAAAGTATCGGATACTTTCACCAACATAAGACAACGAAATTTCAAACGCGCCTTGATTTCTTGTAGTTGTTTTCAAAGGAGAAATATTTACATCATATGCAGCACCTAAGCGAATGTTTCGGAACTCCACCTGAATCATTGGAATAACAGCATCTCCCACACGGTAGCGTACACCTGCATGTATACTATTATTTTTGCGGAAACCGGTTTGGAAATAGTAACTGAAGAATAATGCCGGATTAATTTCACGGGCAGGGCCTTGCATTAAAAATACGAACTCAGGGGAGATAGAGATATTTTTCTTCTTTCCGAAAAATGCCTCTAAATTGAAATCGGCAGTAATTCTTCTGTAATCTAAGCCATTAACAGCTTTCGCTAAATTAGCTTCAGTAATAAAATTTTCTTTAGGTTCTAATAAATGATATGCTCCAACACCTAATCCTAATCTTACAACATCTTTGAAATTGGATTTCCAATATAAACCTACATTGAGGTCACCATTGTAAATACCACGTTTCAAATTCTCTTCGGTAGACGTTTTAGGCGTTTGGCTGTGATCTACAAATTGATCGCCAAATAAAGGATCGTCAATTCTTTTTTGGATAAACCCGCCTTGGAGTCCAAGAGATAAACGGTGGTTTCCATCTTTCCCGAAACCTTGGTGGTATGCCAATGTAACGGTAGCATTCAAATAGGACAAACCGGCCTGACCGCTTCTGTCGTTAAACACGGCTACCCCTGCAGCCAGTTTCGATTTACGAAGATACCCTTCCAAGAAAGAGACATCTACATCAGCTCCTACCGTTTGGTAGGCAGATTTCTGCAATGCTTGTGCCCATTGATTTCTATAGGTAACAGCAGCACGAAAGCTACCATCATAATTACCTACTAAACCGGGGTTTAAGTGCGATGCAAAAGTATAAAATTGAGTAAAATGGGGATCTTGCGCATGGAGAGTAACAACGCTAAGTGCCGCTACAAATGTTCCAATTGCTTTTCGGATGGTATAAATTGCCATAGGCTTGGATTATAGTTTAGTTAAAGTTAGCAATTATTAGCAATTGTGGAAATTTTCGTAAATATAAATTTTATCCACAGTTGAATAACGAAAGGGTAATTCGCCTTAAACAGCAGGCTTCTTTATTCTATTGTAGTAAAACCAAGTCCATGCCATACCTAATACCCCAGCTAGCACTAATACAATTGAAATTAGTTCTGATTGCTTGAGGCCGATTCCAAAAACATAATACAAACCTCTTCCACTCAAATCTCGAATCTGTTCAATGGTATATCGCTGTATTCCAATCAGAATAAAGAAAAGGAAGAACAGCATACCCGGAGTAGCGGTCATACGCTTTCTTAAAGCATGTAGTATAAAAAAGATGGCTGTACACATTAAAAATTCGTAGATAGGCGTAGGGTAAACCGCCTCTGAAAGTACAAAACAATGTGCCTCTGTACAACCATTCATCATTACCCCCATATCTGCAATATTATGAGCATATGTAGATGACCACAGGAATTGTGGAATGAAATCAGGTTTTGTTGCCGTGTTTACAACACCCCAGTCGCCATCGCCCGAAACTTGGCAACCAATTCGCCCAATGCCATTTGCTAATATGAAACAATACGCTAATGCATCAAATAGGTTAGGTACGTTAATTTTCTTCACATACGAATAAACAAGTAGGGCAATTCCGGCACAAATCATTCCTCCGTATACCGACAAACCACTAAAAATAGACCCCACGGGATCTTTCCAGAAGTTTGCATAATCTTCAGGACTTTCCAAAAAGTTAAAAAAGTTAGAGCCTAATACGCCAAAAATTGCACATATAACAACGAAATCGCCAATCAAATCAGACGGGAAAATACGCACCACTTCTGTATAGGCCTCTTTCTTTTCCTTTCGCAACTCCATCCACAATTTGGGTAACGCAAAAACAGCAGCAACGGCAAGCCCAATGAACTTCGTATCGATATTCAGGGTTACCATTTCGCCCCCTTTCCAACCAATAACATAGCCGATGCCGGCATAAAGCAATAAAGACAGATAGTCTACACCCGAATGATGCGTTACTGTTTTCTCGGTATAAGCAAACAAACCCAAAGCTTCTCTTCGCTTTAGCTCTTTCCCAATAACATAAGCAGCTGCCATGAAACCTGCAGCAACCCAAAATCCATAACTGAAAATAGGAAGGAAACGTAAATCGATGGTTTCGTTGGAAACTAAATAAAGCCAATCTGTAATTTTCGGGTAGCAACGATCAAACAACATAAACAAGGGTTAAATTAAGTTGCTATATACAAAAAGCAAAGGACGAAACAATATTTCGTCCTTGCAATTTCAAGTTTTAAAATCTATTAACGGAAATCGATTATCTGTATTCCTCAACGCTAGGACAAGTACATACCAAGTTTCTATCGCCATGTGAGTTGTTCACACGTCCAACACTTGGCCAGAATTTATTGAAACGCGTGAAAGGGAGTGGGAATGCAGCCACTTCACGCGAATAGGCATGTTCCCAATTTTCGGCTGTGACAACTTCAACGGTGTGTGGTGCATTCTTTAATGGATTATCAGTGGCATCCATTGTTTTGTTTTGCACTTGTTTGATTTCATTTTGAATTTGAATCAAGGCATCACAGAAACGATCTAACTCTGCTTTATCTTCACTCTCGGTAGGTTCAATCATCAACGTTCCCGCCACAGGGAAAGAAACTGTTGGTGCGTGGAAACCATAATCCATCAAACGTTTAGCAATATCTTCAACCTCAATACCAACGGTATGTTTATAGTGACGGAAATCTAAAATCAACTCATGCGCTACATTTCCGTTTTCTCCGGTGTATAGCACTTGGAACTCGTTCTCAAATCGAGCACGCATATAATTGGCATTGAAAATAGCGTATTTAGTAGCATCTGTTAAACCCCTTGCGCCCAACATTTTTATGTAACCATAGGAAATGAGCAAGATACTCGCACTTCCCCAAGGTGCTGAAGAGATAGCTGAAATCGCTTTTTCGCCACCCGTTTTCGTAATTGGGTTTGAAGGCAAATAAGGCGCTAAATGTTTTGCTACACAAATTGGTCCCATGCCCGGACCTCCACCTCCGTGAGGGATAGCAAATGTTTTATGTAAGTTGATGTGATTCACATCGGCACCAATAAATCCCGGACCGGTTAAGCCTACTTGTGCATTCAAGTTAGCACCATCCATATAAACTTGCCCACCATTCGCGTGAATCAATTGACATACATCTTTAATATTCGTTTCGAATACTCCGTGTGTAGAAGGATAGGTTACCATCAAGCAGCACAAATCATCTTTGTGTTCTTCTGCTTTTTTCACTAAGTCATCGAATTCAATATTTCCTTTTTCATCTGTATTTACTACAACTACATGCAATCCAACCATAACGGCTGTTGCAGGGTTTGTACCATGCGCAGAAGCAGGAATCAACGCCACATTTCTATGTCCTTGTCCGATATCTTTTTGATACGCACGAATAACCTGAATACCGGCATATTCGCCTTGTGCACCTGAGTTTGGTTGCAATGAAGTGGCATGAAAACCAGTGATTTCGGCCAATGCAGCTTCCAATTCGTTGATAATTTCTAAATAGCCCTCGGCCTGATTCAATGGCACAAAAGGGTGAATATGTGCAAACTCGGCCCAACTTACCGGCTCCAATTCTGCTGCAGCATTGAGTTTCATAGTACATGAACCCAAAGCAATCATGGATTTGGTTAAGGACAAATCTTTATTTTCTAACGATTTGATGTAACGCATCAACTGACTTTCAGTGTGATGTGTGTTGAACACCGGATGCGTTAAATAACTTGAGCTTCGCACCAAAGTACTTGGCAATGCTAGGTTTGAGCCGTTTACTTCTTGCGGGCAAACAAAAGTTGTTGATTTACCTGCAGCTGAAGCAAAAATACGTACAATAGCTTCTATGTCTTCAGGTAAAGTAGTTTCATCGATTGAAATAGAAATAAAATTATTGCAACTGTAAAAGAAGTTTACTTCATTTTTTAATGCCGTTTCGTTGATGGTTTCCAACAATTTTTTATCGCCTTTAACATCGATGGTTAGCGTGTCAAAATAATGGGCATTATGTAATGTATATCCTAAACTTACTAACTCTTTTGCTAAGATATTCGTTAAAGTATGTACGCGAGAAGCTATGTCTTTCAAGCCTTTCGGACCGTGATACACGCCATACATACCGGCCATAATCGACAATAAGGCTTGCGCAGTACAAATATTTGAAGTAGCTTTTTCTCTTCGAATATGCTGCTCACGTGTTTGCAATGCCATACGCAAAGCCGGTTTGTTTTGTGCATCGATGGATACACCAATAATTCTACCCGGAATAATACGTTTAAAATCGTCTTTTGTAGCGAAGAACGCTGCGTGTGGACCTCCAAAACCCATTGGCACCCCAAATCGCTGCGAGTTACCGATGGCGCAATCTGCTCCAAATTCACCCGGAGGCGTAAGCAAGGTAAGCGATAATAAATCAGTAGCCACTGTTACATAACATTCCACCGTATGGCATTTATTGATAAAGGCTTTGTACTCGTTTACACTTCCGTCATAAGCAGGATATTGCAACAACGCTCCAAAATAATCGTTAGTAATATCAACAGTGTTGTAATCGCCTACAACCACTTCGATACCTAAAACGGTAGCACGTGTTTTCACCACATCTATCGTTTGCGGAAAACACAAATTCGATACAAAAAATTTAGTGTGTTCGAAATGCTTTTTATTTTTCACGCCCAAGAACATGCTCATGGCCTCAGCCGCAGCGGTTCCTTCATCCAACAACGAGGCATTTGCAATTGGCAAAGCCGTTAAATCCGAAACCATAGTTTGGAAATTCAACAAGGCTTCCAAACGCCCCTGAGCAATCTCGGCCTGATAGGGCGTGTACTGCGTGTACCAACCCGGATTCTCGAATATATTTCTGCGGATGGCAGCAGGCGTAACAGTATTGTAATACCCAAGACCAATATAACTTTTGTAAAGTTTGTTTTTCGAAGCTACCGCTTTCAATTTTTGCAAATACTCAAACTCGCTTAGCCCTTCCGGTAGATTTAATGGACGATCGCGTAAAATGGCTGCAGGTACTGTCTTTTGAATCAGTTCATCTACACTTTTCAAACCCATTACTTTGAGCATTTCCTGCTCGGCAGTTGCATCAATACCAATATGACGGCTAGTAAAATTATCGGTGGAGCGTAGATTCAAACTCATATTCTATTTTTTGTGTGTGCGAAGTTATAAATAACTGTTGTTTATGATATAAAGTTTAAAAGATATTGGATGATAATCATCAATGTGTGCAAAGATTGTGGATAGTTGCTGTTGTTAAATCATTCAAAAGGGTTGAAAAAAATGATTTTTAACCAAAGATTCCGTTTAGATTTGAGAAGTATGAAAGTTAAATTCATTTATCTAGGACTCTTATGTCTGCTTTCCGTGTTTGCTTATGCGCAAGACCGTGAACCAAAAGTGGTTCAGTTTTCGGGCTTTGCCATGACCTCCGATTCATTACAGGGAGTGCCTTATGCGCATGTAACAATAAGGAATCGAGGACGAGTTGCTACAGCCAGTGCCGAAGGTTATTTTTCTTTTGCAGCTCAAGAAGGAGACACCTTATATTTTACTTGTATAGGTTTTAAACCCTCGGTATACATTTTACCCAACGTGTTGGATAAGGATAAATACTCGGTGATTCAGTTGATGTCGAGAACCGAATACTACATTGGAGGGGTGATCATTTACCCTTGGGGCGATAAGGATGGGTTTAAACGTGCTTTTCGCGATTTGAAATTGCCTAAAGACGACCTACAACGTGCCGAAGAGAATATGGATCCGCAAATGTTGGCGGCCTTAGCGCAACAACTTCAGCCCAGTGGAGCCGAGGCGGCTTCCTATTCATTGCGTTCAGGTTCAGTGCGCAAATCGTATTACGGACAATCTGCACCCAACAACTTGTTGAACCCCTTTGCTTGGTATTCGTTATACAAAGCGGCAAAAAATGGGGATTTAAAGATTAAAGACAAATCGGATTTACCACCGTTGAAAGACGAATAATTTAATTATGCGCTACCTACTTTTTATTGGCATTGTTGTGTTTGGCTCATTGAATTCAGTTGCACAAAAGGCTGTTGACTTCAACTGTATAGTAAACAATTGGGTGCAAGGCAAAATAGAAGAGGATGGATCCATTGCGCATGCCGATCAAGGTCGCGGAGGCTGGGATAATTTGCAGCTTAATGCCAATCACACAGTCACATTCAATACCGGTTTTATGTGTGGTTTTGGCTCTTCTAAATCGGGTAAATGGTGCATCAACAAGAAAAAAGGCACCATTACTTTTCGGTACACACAAAAAAAGGATTTTCAAAAAGGAAATGTTGCGGAGACAATAAACGAAACAAAAACGTATAAAATTGTTCGACTCACCGCTAAGGATATTTTGCTAGAACCTATACCCAATAAATACCACGACCAAATAGCTTTTGTGGTAGAAGCAAAACATGAATAACTGTAACGGAAAACACACGCTTTTTTGAATGCGTGGATAACACAAATCGGCATCTAAATAGCTGAATAGAAATTTTATGTAGGTTTGAACATGAACCTTTTTGTCCGATATAATTTTGGGAATAGTGTATGGGTAGTACTGCTTCTATTGGCTTTGCATTCGTGCCACAACGAAATTGTGAGCAGCAGCAACATTTTTCATTACAATCAAGCGAGCGGCATACCCACTTTAGATCCGGCATTTTCGAAAGACCAGTCGATTATTTGGGCCTGTAACCAATTGTATAATGGCTTAGTGCAATTAGACGATTCGCTCAACATTAAACCATCCATTGCAAACACATGGGAGATCACCGATAGTGGCAAAACTTATACGTTTCATTTACGCAATGATGTATCATTCCACAATAATAAGTGCTTCCCGCAAAGCACACGAACAGTAACCGCTTACGACTTTGTTTATTCTTTACACAGAATCATCGACCCTAAAACGGCATCACCCGGGGCATGGATTTTTAACGGGAAAGTCGACAGCCTGCAACCTTTTACTGCCTTGGATTCGTTTACATTTCAAATTAAATTGAAGCAACCTTTTCTTCCGCTGATGGGTATTTTAACCATGCCTTATTGTTCAGTAGTTCCAAAGGAAGCTGTGGCGTTTTACGGATTAGATTTTCGGGCGAATCCGGTGGGTACTGGCCCATTCCAACTCAAAAAATGGAAAGAAGGCGTGGCTTTGATTTTAACGAAAAACGAACATTACTTTGAAATGTTGGGTAATGAGCGGTTGCCATTTATGGATGGGATTCGCGTTTCGTTTATAGCCGATAAAAAATCGGAAATCATGGCCTTTCAGCGCAAGCAACTTGATTTTATGACTGACTTGGATGCGAGTAACATCAAAACTATGCTCGATGAAAAAGGGGCATTACGTGAAGAGTATACCAAGCAATTTGTATTAAGTAAAACACCTAATTTAAACACGGAATATTTAGGCATCAATCTGAGTGATAGCAATACCGCTAACCCATTGTCTAATCCAAAAATACGGCAAGCGATTAACTGCGGTATCGATCGGAAAGAAATTCTACGCTACTTAAGAAATGGTATCGGAAAACCGGCTGAGAATGGGTTTGTACCTTATGGACTACCATCGTTCGATGCTAACAACAAAATTTACACTTACAATAGCGATAAAGCTTCGAAACTAATACAGGAAGCAGGCTACAATGCGAATCATCCAATGCCCAAGATTACACTTTATACAAATGAAACTTATCGTGAAGTAGGCTTAATGGTGGCGAAACAATTATCAAAAATAGGCATGGAAGTGAAATTGGAAATTAATCCTTCTTCGATTTTACGCGAATGGATGGTGAAAGGGAAAGCCAATTTCTTTAGAGGATCGTGGATTGCCGATTATCCGGATGCGGAAAGTTATTATGCTGTTTTTTATGGAAAAAATACTGCCCCTCCGAACTACACCCGTTTTCGCAATACTGAATTTGATAGAATTTACGAAGCTGCCTTAGCCGAATCGGAAATCAGTAAACGTTATGAACTTTATCATCAATTAGATAAGCTAATTGAAGTAGCTTCACCTGTTATACCATTGTATTACGATGAGGTGTTACGATTTTATCATTTTCATGTGCAAGGACTTACGCCCAATGCATTGAATTTGTTGAATTTGAAAACAGTACGACTGCAATAATTACACAAATGAAAAATTATGAAACTAAAAACAACCGATCTAATCGTAAATGAAGACGGAAGTATTTACCACTTACACTTGAAACCCGAGCAAATTGCTGAAACGATTATTACTGTTGGCGATCAAGACCGTGTAGCTGATGTGAGTCAACATTTTGACGTGATTGAATATAAAGCTGCACATCGCGAATTTGTTACCCATACCGGGGTGATGAACAACAAACGCATCACTGTGATTTCAACCGGAATTGGGACTGACAATATCGATATAGTATTGAATGAACTCGATGCATTAGCGAACATTGATTTCGTTACTAAAGCACCAAAAACGGAAATCAAATCGTTAGATATAATTCGCGTTGGCACTTCGGGTTGTGTGCAAGCAGATATTCCTATCAATTCTATTTTATTCAGCGAATATGCGATTGGCTTGGAAGGCTTGTTAAATCACTATGCGTTTGAAAACACCATTCAAGAAACGAACTTGCGCGATGCTTTTGTTTCGCAAGTGCCATTGAAAAACATTTATCCGTATTGCTTTGCAGCCGGTGAATCGTTGATTAAAAAATTCGAGCCGCATTTCCGCAAAGGATTAACGATAACTGCCGAAGGGTTTTACGCTCCGCAAGGAAGGGTATTGCGTTACACCAACAACAATCCCGATTTTATAAAACAGTTAAATGCATTTAAACATCCTCATCATCGCGTCACTAATTTAGAAATGGAAACAGCCGGCATATACGGTTTAGGGAAAGTGTTGGGACATAGTTGTATTTCTATCAATGCCATTTTAGCGAATCGTATCACCGATGAATTCAGTGCAGATCCAAAGAAAATTGTAGACGATATGATTGTTCAAGTGTTGGATATCCTTACAAAATAATAAAGACCCATGTTGGCATTTTTACGTTTCAAAAATCCACTCTTTAAACTAGCCAAACCCATCTTGTTCTTTCTGTTCATCATGGGTATTGGAACAGTAGGCTATGTGGCTATAGAAAAGTTCACCTTCCTGGAAGCGCTATATATGACTGTAGTTACACTATCCACTGTAGGTTATATGGAGGTGAAACCACTTTCGGATGCAGGTCGCTATTTTACTATTGTAATTATTCTCACTAACCTTTCGCTGCTTACCTTTTACCTCACCATTCTTACACGTTACTTTACCGATGGAGAGTTTGTAAACGACTTTAAATCATATACCATGCAAAATAAAATTGACACCCTCAGCAACCATGTGATTATATGCGGCTTTGGCAGAAATGGATTAGCCGCATCTAATATTTTTAAAGCGAACAATATCCCTTTTGTGATTATAGAATCAACTAAAGAGCAGATTGAAAAACGCAATGTACATGTTGAACACTTTATGATTGCCGATGCTACCAAAGATGAAACGTTGATTGAAGCAGGCATTCACCGTGCAAAAGCTATTATCACAACACTTCCTGATGATGCTGCCAATTTATATACGGTACTTACGGCACGTGAACTCAACAAATCGGTTACTATTATTTCACGTGCATCGAATGACGCTTCTGTAAAAAAGCTAAAGATTGCCGGAGCTAATAATGTGATTATGCCCGATAAAATTGGAGGCATTCACATGGCCACATTGGTGTCTTCGCCAGACATTAATGAGTTCATCGATATCATAGCAGCAAAATCGAGCAACGACTTTTTATTCCAAGAGTTAGAAATACAACAATCGTTTACATTAAACAAAACCGAATTCCTTTCCAAATCAGGCGCTACTATCATTGGTATTAAAAAGGCAGATAACAGTTATATACTAAACCCTGAGGAAAGCATTGGAATAGAAAAAAACTGGAAATTGATTTTGATGTGTACAAAAGATCAAATGGTGAAAGCAAAAGCATTCTTTGCTTAAGTCAAAATAAAAAACCTACTCTATGATAACATAAAGCAGGTTTAGAAAAAATTTCAATTTGAATTAACGCTTCTTGATTTGTTTCGTGTGACTCACTTCGTCAATTACAATTTTACTGATAATTTCGTGCATCACTTCTGTGGTTCCTGCACCAACGGTCATCAAGCGAACATCACGCAATGAACGGGCAACACCATAGTCTTCCATATAACCCCATCCTCCGTGAATTTGAAGTGCTTCGTTCACAACATTGAATGCCTCTTCACACACAAAAGCTTTCGCCATAGAAACAATTTTGTATGCCCCGGGGCCATGCTCAATAAACTCGGCTACTGCACGGTAAGCAATACTTCTACAGGCTTCAGTTGTAATGGCCATTTTAGCTAGCTTATGACGTAATACCTGGAATTTCCCAATCGGACGACCAAATGCCTCACGCTCTTTCATGTATTGTTTTGCCACTTCCATAGCATGTTCAGCTGTAGCTGTTCCGGTGATAGATGCAATTAAACGCTCCTCTTGGAAATTACTCATGATATAATAGAACCCGAAATCTTTTTCTCCCAACAAAGCACTCTTCGGCACTTTGCAGTTTTCGAAAAATAGCTGTCCGGTATCAGACGTATGCATACCTAATTTATTATGTACCGGTACTGCTGAAAAACCTTCGATTTTAGTGTCGAAAATCAATAAACTTAATTTATGCCCTTCGCCTGTACGTACCACCAATACAATGAAGTCGGCCATAGTACCATTGGTAATAAACATTTTCGAACCGTTCACCAAATAGTGATCGCCTTTGTCTTCGGCTGTTGTTTTAATACCGCCTACATCACTTCCCGCTCCCGGTTCTGTGATACCTAAGGCAGCAATTTTTTCACCTTTCAAAGCAGGTGTTAGGTATTGTTGTTTTTGTTCTTCTGTCCCCAAAGCCAATAATACCGGCAATGGTAAGTACGTATGTGCATATAAACTCATGGCTAAACCACCACAGTTTGATTTAGCTAATTCTTCTGCAATAACTACGGCCGACCATATATCTAAACCGCTTCCGCCATAAGCTTCAGGAAAGCTAACACCAAAAAAGCCTTGGGCTCCCATCTTTGCGAAAATTTCTTTCTCGCAAATTTTGTTAGCTTCCCAATGCTCGATGTTAGGTGTAATTTCGGTTTCTACGAATTGGCGGAAACTCTCTCTTAAAAGATTATGATCTTCGGTAAATGGATTACTTGACATGATTTTATTTGGTTTTAAAATTTATAATTTAAAGAAATCGCCCCATAAACGCTGCCCTCCATCAATATAAACAGTTTCACCCGTAATATAGTTCGCATACGGACTCGCTAAAAATACCGTTAAGTTCGCCACCTCCTCTGAAGTGCCCATTCTGCGCATCGGAATTGCCTTTTCTACCCCCTCCAAAAATTCGGGCTGATAGTTTTCTAAGCCACTGGAGGCAATAATCCCCGGAGCAATGGCATTGATTTGAACATTGTATTTACTCCATTCTACCGCCAATGTTTTCGTAAGATTATCTACCCCGGCACGCGCTGCACCGGTATGCACCATAGCCGGAAAACCGCGAAACACATTCGCAATAATATTCACTATGCGACCCGACTGATTCGGAATAAAAAATTGCTTAGCCATGGTTTGTGTCATATACCATGTACCGTTCAAATTGTTATTGATAACAGCATTCCAGCCTTTGAACGAAATGTCTTCCGCTAAAGAAGGAAACTGCCCACCGGCATTATTCACTAAAATATCGAGTGTACCTTCTGTGTCTTTGATATTCTTTGCTAATGCTTCTACTTGTTCCGTATCCCGAATATCGCAGACTTGATAACGTACTTTCCCGAAAGAATCCTCGGTGCGCAACGCATTGAATTTTTCGATAGCTGCAATCAAACGTTCTTCTTTTCGCGAAGTGATAATTACATTAGCACCCAACGACAATAATTGCTGGGTAATCGCAAAACCAATACCACTGCCCCCTCCGGTAACAATGGCTACTTTATCTTTAAATGTATTAGGCAAAAACATACTTGCTGAATTTAGTTTTGACTAGAAATTATCTTAACGGAATATTCAACATCGCACGTGTCTCTTCAATAGTGGCTACTTCGCGACCAATCATGCGTACCATTTTCGCAGCCGCTTCAACTAATTCGCCATTGCTTTTTGCCATTTCGCCCTCCGGCAAGTAGAAGTTATCTTCTAATCCCACACGAATGTTTCCATCGATCGTAATTGCCGCAGCAATAGCTTGCCATTGTTTTCGTCCGATGCCAATCACCTGCCAATGCGAACCTTCAGGAACTGATGCCGCTTGATGCAATAAGTTTTTCGTTGAAATAGGAATACCTCCCAAAACGCCCATCACGAAACTAAACACATAGGGCTTTTGCAACAATCCCATATCAATTAACGGCATGGCATTATTGATGTGCCCATTATCGAACACTTCCATTTCCGGCACTGTACCTGCTTCTTTCATTTTCTCTAAATAGAATTGAATGTCTTTGAACGAATTTTGAAACACAAAATCGTGATAGAATTCTTTCGTCTTTGGGGAATAAATACCATAGTTCATCGAACCCATATTCAACGCAGCCATATCCGGTTTCAATGCAGTGATGTGGTGAATACGCTCTTCGCGTGAAAGCCCTATGGCGCCTGTACTGTAGTTAATGATGGCAGTCGGACAAAGTTTTCTTACCTCCTCGCCTATTCTTCTGTAGGTTTCAATATCATATGCCGGTGCGCCATCATCCTGACGAGCATGAATATGCAACACACTTGCTCCGGCATCAACAGCACGTTTGCCTTCTAAGGCAATTTCTTCGGGTGTGTAAGGAATATACGGACATTGTTCTCGTCTTGCTAAAACGCCTGTAAGCGCTGCGGTGATTACAATTTTCTTTGCCATTTTTCGGGTTGTATTTGTTGTTGGTTAATTGTTTTGCGTTTTATAAGCTATTGCCAAGTTATAAATAGTTTGAAAATTCAAAATGTATTTATTTTCCCTTCCACACCGGTTTGCGTTTTTCAGCGAAAGCAGTAATGCCCTCGGCAGCATCTTCGGTTTGTACCGCCTTACCCAGCATGCTTTTCAAGAAGAGCTGACGATCATTCTCCGGCACCGTTTTCAATGCATCGAAAGCCTCTAAACCCAATCGAATAGCCGATGGGGAATACTCCATAATTTCTTCTGCCAATGCTTGTACTTTGCTGTCGAGTTCTTCTGCTAATACTACTTCCGATACCAAACCCAATCGTAATGCCTCCTGCGCATCAGCAGATTTCGCTCGCATACAAAAATCGAGCACCGCCCGCGATGGCATAATGTTCAACATACTCTGCATCACTTGGAAAGGATATAATCCGCGTTTCACTTCCGGCAGACTAAATGTGACATTAGGAGTAGCGATCACATGCGTACAACCACACACAATCAAAAAGCCACCCGCCAACACAGGCGCATGTACTTTAGCAATACACGGTTTATGCAATCCCGAAAACACATCTGCCAACACCACCTCACCAGTCGGTTCAGGAATGGTAGAATTCGTTTCACTGCCACTCGCCAAGAAGGCCTTCAAATCGGCACCCGCACAAAAAATATCACCATTGGCTTGAATCACCACCACCCACACTTCGTGGTTGAAATGCGCGTAATGTAAGGCATAGGCAATCTCGCGGAATAACACCGGATTCATCGCATTTTTCTTCTCCGGTCGATTCAGTGTTATCGTCAACACATGTCCGTTTTGCTCCACCAACAAATGCGCAAAGGTTTGCTGTTCGAGGGCTAAAGCCTGTTCTTTAGTATACAACTTCATCTTCGATATTTTTCTTATTTCATTTTAATCATCACCGTGCCGGCCTCTACAAAGGTTTTTTCCTGCACGAAAACTTCTTCTACTTCGCCATCGCTATGCGCTTCAATGGTGGTTTCCATTTTCATGGAATTCATCACCAACAAGGCTTTCCCCGATTCAATTTTATCGCCCGCTTTCACCAATACCTTCACAATTTCGCCCGGCATTGGGGCAATGTAATCGCCTTCTGCCACAGCACTTCCGGGCTCGGTGAAACGCGGTTTTTCCGAAAACTTCAACGTTCCCACACCCTGTTGTTGCACAAACACTTCTCCGTTTTTCGTAGCCATAGCAAAAGCTTTACGATGATTGTTTATCGTAGCCACTACTCCATGTGCATCGGCACTATTGAGTTCCACCGCAAAACAGTTTTCACCCACCACCACATCAAAGCAACCATCGCCTTTGTGACGATATTCCACTTTTACTTCAGCGCCATTCCATTGCAAAATGTAGTGCTGCGATTGATAATAAATATTGCGCCATCCATTCAAAGTGGCACTCACCGGCTCGGTAGATTTTCTACTTTGCCAATCATATAAGAAAGCCGCAATGGCCATTTCAGCCACATCGGTAGCGCTTACTTGTTTTTGATACGCACTAAAATCGCGCTCAATTAATTTGGTATCGAAGCTGCCATCCACATATTCCGGATGGTTCAACAATGCACCCAAGAAATCTTTGTTAGTCGTAATTCCCAATATGGTATAGTGTTGCAAAGCATAATTCATTTTCTGAATCGCCTCTGTTCGAGTGCTGCCATAAGCAATCACCTTCGCCAACATACTGTCGTAAAACACATCTACTTTCGAACCGGTTTTCACACCACTGTCGTAGCGTAAACCTTTCAATGCCGGTTCTTTGTACAACAAAATTTCACCTGTGGCCGGAAAGAAATTATTCTCCGCATCTTCCGCACAAATACGGCATTCTATAGCATGACCGGTTGTTGTTACATCTCCAATATTCAAGGGCAAACCTTGCGCTACTTCTAATTGCAGACGAACCAAATCCAATCCTGTTACTTCTTCTGTAACCGGATGCTCCACTTGCAAACGTGTATTCACTTCCAAAAAGTAAAACGAAGCATCAGCCGGGGAATACAAAAACTCCACCGTTCCCGCATTGGTGTATTGCACCGCTCGCGCAGCCGCCACAGCCGCATCGCCCATTTGTTGGCGAGTTGCAGCGCTGATAGATGGCGATGGTGATTCTTCAATCACTTTCTGATATCGTCTTTGCAACGAACACTCGCGCTCAAACAAATGCACATAGTTGCCATGCGTATCGCCAAAAATCTGGAACTCGATGTGCTTTGCTTTCGGGAAATATTTCTCCATCAACAACACTCCACTGCCAAAGCCCTTCTCGGCTTCACGGGTTGCCGTATTGAAAGCGGCTTCCAATTCTGCTTCGCTATTTACTATACGCATACCCTTACCACCACCACCGGCACTGGCTTTCAGCAAAACCGGATAACCAATCTTAGCCGCTTCTTTTTGAAAGGTTTCAAAATTTTGATCGCTGCCATTATAACCCGGCACCACCGGTACACCGGCTTTTTGCATCAATTCTTTCGCGCCAATTTTCGGACCTAATTGTTGTATAGCCGCAGCCGAAGGACCCACAAACAGGATACCCTCATCTGCACAACGCTGCGCAAACGATGCATTCTCCGATAAAAACCCATACCCCGGATGAATCGCATTAGCACCCGTTTGCTTTGCCGCAGCAATAATTTTATCCTGATCCAAATAACTCTCGGCCGGATGCGATCCTCCAATACAAATCGCCTCATCTGCCACAGTTACAAACAACGCATCCCGATCCGCTTGCGAATACACCGCCACCGTGCTAATACCCATCGTTCGTGCCGTTCGCATCACCCGAATCGCAATCTCCCCCCTATTCGCAATCAATAACTTTGTTATCTTTTTCATATCCAAAATCAATTTTCAATTCCCAAATTCTTAATCCTTAAACCCTCCATCATCAAATTCCCACTCAATTGCTAAATCATTTCATTCCTAAATTCACACATTAGCATTTTATCACATTCTCCTCATCATCAAATTCCTTCCCCCATTGTTAAATCCTTTCATTGCTACATTAGCACATTAACGCATTAGCACATTATTTCTACATCCTAAACACCCCATACCCCTCAGCGCCTTTCACCTCCGTGTTATGAATCACCTCCATGCAGAACTTCAAGTAATTGCGCGTTTCCCGCGGATCAATTACACCATCATCCCACAACTGACCACTTGCATACCAGGCATTACTTTGCTTATCGGCTTCCATCACCATAAACTTAGCCACTTGCGCGCCTTGCTCCTCATCGTATGCAATGCCCGATTTCTCAGCCGCTTGTCGGCCAATAATTTGCATCACCCCCGCCAACTGATCAGGTCCCATTACCGCAATTTTCGAATTCGGATAGCTGAACAAAAAGCGCGGTTTATACGCCCTCCCGCACATCGCGTAATTGCCGGCACCGTAACTCGCACCGGTAATAATAGTAATAGCCGGCACCGTAGAATTACTCACCGCATTAATCAACTTCGCACCGTTTTTAATAATGCCCTCTTCTTCATATTTGCGACCCACCATAAAGCCCGTAATGTTTTGCAAAAACAACAACGGAATATCTTTTTGATTACACAACTGAATAAACTGCGCCCCTTTGTTGGCAGCCTCCGAAAACAACACTCCGTTGTTCGCTAAAATACCAATCGAATAGCCATTCACTTTCGCAAAGCCTGTAATTAAGGTACTTCCGTACAACGGTTTAAACTCCGAAAACTCCGACCCATCTACAAAGCGCGCTATCAGCTCGCGTTGGTCGAACGGAATTTTAATATCAGCCGAAACAATGCCTAAAATTTCTTCAGCCGCATACTTCGGTTCTTCAATCTTTTCTTTGGCGTAATTCGCATTGCCCGGAAATAAATTCGACATAATCTCGCGCGCCAATCGTATGCCATCTTCTTGGTCTTCCGCCAAATAATCCGACACGCCCGACACCGCACTGTGCATTTTCGCACCGCCCAAACTCTCCTCGTCTGTTACCTCGTTGGTGGCCATTTTCACCAAAGGCGGACCGGCCAAAAACACCTTCGCCTCGTCTTTCACCATAATGGTGTAATCGCTCATGCCCGGAATGTAAGCCCCACCGGCCGTACTGTTGCCAAACACAATCGAAATGGTAGGGAACCGCGCCTTACTGCGCTGAATAATATCGCGAAAATTTGCGCCACCGTAATTAAAAATTTTCGCCTGATCCGGCAAATTCGCACCTGCACTTTCCACCATCACAATGGTTGGCAAACCGTTCTCCATCGCAATTTCGCCCATGCGCAAGCCCTTCTGCAACGTAGCATAATCAATCGCTCCGCCCTTTATAGTGCCCACGTTCGAATTAATCATACACAGCGTGCCGCTCACAAAACCAATACCGCACACAATAGTACCGCCAGTGCCAAAGCCATCCATGCCCCAGCCGGCAAACGGACATAATTCCATAAAAGGCGAATCGCGGTCGAGCAGCAACTCAATGCGCTCGCGCGCCAGCAACTTCCCCGCAGCCTTCGTGCGTTTCAGGTATTTATCCTCGCCCTGAAACAAAGCCTCCTTCACCTTCCCGTCCAACTCCAAAATTTTCTCTTGCATCAACGCGTAGTTGCGTTTGTAGCTCTCCGAATTCGCGTTTACCTTCGATCGAAATACCGACATGTTTATCGTGTTTTAATAGAATCCCAATGTAGAAGTAAAATCCATAAAATGCAAACCCCGAACCTAAATCCTTGATTCTTAAATCAAACAGTTAAAATCTCTCCATACGCCTAAAATTCCATTATCCTCAATCCTATAATTCATTATCTTCCAACTCTTAAATCAAAAAAATTTAAATCAAAAAATAGTTTGGGCGTGTTAACGCGCTATCCACTGCAATCTTTGCCTCGAAGCATCGGCAAAGGATTTCCGTTCCTATCGCTCACGCTGCATTGTAGTACCATCAAAATTTATCTTCAGAACGTCATTCCCGGAGAGGCAATAATCTTATGAAATTGCTCCACATCCTCACATCTGTCTTTAGGGCAAATGCTAGGGGATATGGAGCGACTAAGAACAGTGGAGTTTGTGTTGGTGGAAACCTCCGATTTGAAGCAAAAACCTAGAGCACTACTTGACTATTTTTGGAGTAGGAATTTACGAATCAAAAATGTTTTTTCAGAATAAATTCGCATGTAATAAAAACCCGGTGAAAGCGAGTGTATATCAAAGGTATAATCATGCTTAGAAGGATCGAAATCTATGGCCTTATGCAAAAATTCAGTACCCTCCTCATTCACAATCGAAATTTCAAAATGTTCGGGTGTTTTATGACTAAGACCAAGCATTAACAAGTGGTGAGGCACATCTACTTTAGCCGAAATTGATTCCGATTTAAATAGCTTCGAATGCTTAATGAGCGAATCTTGTATACTCTCTAATCGTTTTAATGAAACAGCTTTTTTAGCAGCAATCTCATGCAAATACGTTTCTTGCGAAAAGCCTAATGCGCTCCACAAACACAATACAAAAAGTGCAACCGTTTTCATAGCTATTATTTTACGTGTAATTTAAGGAATTGGAATTTACAGTGCTACATTTTAGGATAGTTTAAGTATTTCTAAGTGTATTGCATTCCCGAGATTCAAATATCCACTTCTCCCTTAGTTCGAGTCTCCTAGAACTGCCTCAATTGAATACATTTAGCTCTCCTTTATGTGTTCTACCCATTCAAAATAATTCGTTGTGCGCTTATGTTCTGCTCCGGCACAAACACTCTCTAAATCGGCATCGCAAATCACCCTACACGTCAATTCAGTATCCTTATTTATTGTATTGGCTGCTTTACGAGATAGCGTAGCCAAAGTAACCCCTACCGCCAAATCTGCAGTAAATGAACCGCTCAGCGTCTTCAGTTGCCGTAATGTTTCTTCATCGCAGCCTCCAACATAAGCCAGTGCTATGCCTACTCCTCGCCATAAATCCTGTTTTCGTTCTTCAGAAAATGGCGTTATTACGTTAGTCAAGGTTTCAGGTTCTGCTTTAGCGGTGTACCACATCGAACGCCCTAAGCCTTGGTCGTACCCCCTGTGAAAGTTGCCGTTCAGCCATTCCGGTGTTTTCATTTCCTTCACAGCTATACGTTGCTTAAAGGTGCCTTCACAATAACCTACTCCATCTAATACACGCGGTACTTGTTGTAGTTCAACAACCACTTCCACTTGCTCAATAGCAATCTTGCGTTTTGCTATCGCCCAGCCCAAGCCAATATGAATTTGTGTACTATGCTCCGGAGCCTGTTGCAAAAAGGCTTGCCAGTGCGGTAATGCGAAAGCATTCGCATTAAAATCAAGAAGCGCACGCTCCATGGCAGACGCTTCATACGCTATCGAAATAAATGTTTTATCGTTTTGCTCCAATAATGCTATTAAAGTCGCGTCATCCGTTGTTTCGCTGGCGGTTATAGCCGATGCCTGAAACAACTGCTGAATAAGCGCCATATTCGCAACCGCCTTTTGCATTAGGCCATTTCTTTCACTTCATAAAACCACAGCAAACTCACATCATCCACTACATTTTGAGCAGGTGTTACCGCACCAGTGGGTATGATATTTGGATTTACACTCTCCAAATCAAATGTGTATGGGTTGATTGCCATATCTACCGGAGTGTCTTTCGCTTGCGAACTCACTAACCTGAAAATGCAAGTAGCCATTTGTTCCAATATTCCCATATTTTCGTTCAATTGGACTTCTAACAATTGGTCGGTTTCATGTACTTTTTCCAAACCTAATTGGAATGCACGCATAAAGCGAATGTCAAACGGGTCGATGTATCTATTCTCAAAAACCTCTGTCTGATAGGGTTTCCAAGCTACAAACATATTTTGCATACGCATGTTCAGCGTAGCCAATTTATCGCCCAATCCATTTTCAGTTCCAAATAAGCGCTTCAATAATTTCAAATTCACAAAGCCATTGTTGGTAAACATCAACGAGTGAATCGACCAATACACCGCCCAATCCCAGAAGATTTTAATCACCATAATCTGCGAATTCTCCAACAACTGATATTTGTTGTGATAAATCGGCACCCAATTCTCAACCTGACGTAGAAACGCCTGTTCATAAACCTTTGCACGTACCGAAATATCTTCGCCTTGCACATCACGTAAAATTAAATCAGATAACCATGTATTGGCTAAGGCAATAAAATCGCTTCCCGGTGAATACAACGGATCAAGGAATGCGCCCGATTCACCGGTTAATCCCCAACGTTCTTCAGCACTGTACATGCGGGTGGTGTTGTGCGCAAAATGTTTTAATTGCATGAAGTCGAGTACGTTCGGAGTTTCCGGTTCTAGTTTGCTGTACACCTGTGGTTCATTCACTTTCAACCACTCCATTGCTTTTTCATAAGTGTTGTAGCTGGTAAGCGGATGAATATCCTGATCGGCTACAATACCAATACTCGTGCAGCCTGTACCTAAAGGAATAATCCAAACCCAGTAGCCTTTATCCATAAAGTGAACGGTGCTCAAATAACGTAACTTTGGCTCAAGTTTGCTTTTCCATACTTCGTTATCTGTCCACGTATCAACATCCACAACGCTTTTCACTCGCCACCACACCGAGTTGATGTTATGGTCTAACTCTTTCTGAAACCCTAATTTTCGCTTTATAAGCGATGCTCTAGAAGCGGCATCTACCACCCATTTGCCGGAAATAGTATATTCCTCTCCATTCAATTTATACGTAACTGTATTTCCTTCTTTCGTTAAATTGAAATCCTTTACAATAGCACCACTGATAAACTTTACGCCTAAAGCTTGTACATGTTTTATCATGTAATTTTCAAAAGTTCCTCTATCGATTTGGTGACTTGGCACAACTAATTTTCTACGTGGACCTAATTCCACACGTGTAGTAATATCATTTTTGTTGTTCGATTTGAAAAAGGCACGCAGTCCGTGTTTGGGCAATTCATGTGTTTCCAAATACTCTTTCATGCCCAACACATTTCTAAAGTAATGGCTTGCCAACTCTACGGTTGACTCTCCCACTTTATGTGCTGCCATTGGCGCATCGCCTTCGCGTTTTTCCAATATCAGAATGGATATATCTGGGTTCGAACGTTTGAGTTGAATGGATAAGGTGAGCGCAGCAAGACCGCCCCCCAAAACGATAACATCATATTGTTTTTCCATAAGGTGAATTTAGTAGTATAAAAGTAGGTTAAATTCTGATTTTGTATATAAAAAATAGTGGCTGATTGTTGTCATGAAACAACACTATAACTGAATTGTTCACCACTCGATAAAAAAGAGGAATTGCTTTTTAAGCCTGCTGCAATAAAATCAAACTGTAGCGTTTTCCCCAGAAATGATTAAGCATTAACACGTTTTTGATAGACGAAAGTGGAGCCGTTTGGTTTACTTTAGTAATCTCCGGAATTGCTTGGTGACGAAGGATTTTGCAACCCAACCACATGCCAAACGATGCAGCAGTGCAATAATCGCCACATAGGTGTTTGAAGGCTAGAAATTGCTTTCCGTCAAATACATTATTTAAAGCAATATTGCTCATGGTATCAAGTTGAGTATCACCACCGGCACCGTTTATAACAACATCAATAGCATTGGCATCGAGATTGTTTTCGGTTAGAAGGGTGTGAATTTGTGCTTGTAATTCGCCCGCATCTTCCGGACGGTAAATCGTTTTCACGCCCAATAATTTGGCATAAGCATTTGACGTTTTTTCTGTTCCTAAAGTAAAGAACGCTGCGCCTTCGCCTTCAATGGTGCCTTGTCCGTCTGATTGAAACAACGTTAAATTATTGATATTTTTGCGTTTGTGTAAGCCATCGAATTGTTTAATGGCATGCTGTTCTTTGTTAGTTTCATCGAAAGCTCCCAATAATATTCGTTTTGAAGGAGTATCGGTCATTTGCATCAACGCATCTTGCAATGCATTTTCAAACGAAAAACCACGATGCGCATAGGTAGTGTTATAGTTATTACACTTCATGTTCATGGCAATAGCTCCCGAAATAGTGTTGTAGGTGCTTTGCATGAAGAATGTAGGCGTAAGTTGCTTTTCTCCGTTGTTTAAAATTTCCCAAAGAAAATTGCTGGTATCCCCAATCGCACCATATCCTGAAGCCGTGATAATGGCATCGGGCATGTCGAGTTGAGCATCTTGCGCACAAATTTTGGCAGCCGATAAGCCAATGCGCAGCAAGCGACTCATTCTGCGCAAAGCAACAGGATGAATATAGTTTTTGAATTCCGGCAAAACACAAGGCAATACATTGTCGTTGTATTCGCTGATTTCGTTGAGGAATTCGCTGTTATCGAATGTTTTCTGCGGGGAAATATTTCCCAAACCCTGTACATAAAAAGTGGTTGTGTTTTCCATGCTTTTGTAATCAGACTTTAGAAAATAATAGAGAGGTGTTACTGCCGCCAAAACCGAAAGAATTCGACAGCACATGATTCACTTCCACGTTTTGCATTAACTCCTTCAATGGTGAAATACTAATTTCCGGCATTTGGTTTTCGAAATTCAAATTCGGAAACAATACATTATTTTGAATGCTTAAAATCGAGAATACAGCTTCTACACTACCCGCTGCGGCTAAAGTGTGGCCGGTATAAGGTTTGGTAGAACTGAAAAAAGGCACGTGCTCTTGAAACAATTTTTGAATAGCTAAGGCTTCTGATAAGTCGTTGTTTTCAGTACCCGTTCCATGGCAATTGATATAGTCTACTGCTTTCAGTTCAACGCCTGCCATGGCTATAGCGCGCGACATTGAAAGCAATGCTCCATCGCCATCCGGTGAAGATGCTGTTTGATGAAAAGCATCATTTGAATTGCTGTAACCGGTTAATTCAACAAGTGGTTTTTTATTGAATTTGGCAACCATTTCTTCCGATTCCAAAACAACGAAAGCCGCGCCTTCACCTAGGTTAACGCCACCGCGCTGGGCATCAAAAGGATGCATCGCACGTTTATCTAAAATCATCAACGAATTGAATCCATTGAGGGTGAACTTTGAAAGCACATCACTTCCCCCACAAACTACTCGGTCTAGAACCCCGTGTTTAATGAGCTCTGCGCCTAATATTATAGCATTAGATGCAGAAGAACAGGCCGTACTTGTAGTGCTCACATAATCTTTAAACCCAAATAAATCAGCTACTCGCTCGGTGTGTTCACCGGCATCAGTAACGTGAGCGTAGTTTCTGAAATCTCCGTCTTTAGAGAGGTCGGTTAAGTCGGTTAATATATTTTCGAATTCACGCATACCGCCAACGGTGGTAGATGATATCAATCCGGTACGAGCTTCTTTTATGTTTTCAATATTGGCCGATGCTAATGCCTCCCGACAAGCAATAAGGGCAATTAATGCTGTTCTTGTGAAGCCACTATTAGGTTGTACTCCTGCAATCGAACATAATTCTTCATCGGTCAGTTTTATTTCACCAACCGGAATCGTTTCGCTGTGAATGGAGGGAAATAGTTCTAGTTTGCCAATGCCGGAACGCTTATGGAGCAATGCGTCCAGGTGTTCATTCGTGTTTTTACCAATGGACGTAATTATCCCTGTTCCGGTAATAAACACTTTGCGGCTCATGCAGTTTTCGAAGCTTGTTGTTCACGGATGAATTCAGCCATGGTTGTCACGGTTTGAAATGCCTGACGTCCCACTTTCGGATCTTCAATTTTAATGCCGTAGTTTTTCTCTAACATCACAATTAACTCCAACGAGTCTATAGAGTCCAATCCAAAATCAGGTCCAAACAAAGGGGTGTTTTCATCAAACTCCTCAGGCGTCATGCCTTCTAGGTTCAAACGACTAATGATTTCTTTCTTTAAGTTGTATATCAATTCATCCATGGTGCAAATATAATAAAGAATGGTAATTTCCTTTTTGGGTTAATTCCTTAAACACAAATTAGCGATTATCCTTTGTTCATCCGCGATTTGTAAATCCAAAAACTCAAAACAAGTAACGCCACACCAAACAAAACCAAGCGGAAAATGTTCGGCAAAATAGCGGCAGTGTTTGCATTTCTCAAAAACAAATCGTTACAAGCTTCTAAGCCCCAGCTCATTGGCGAAAAATGGCTAATGGCCTGTAAGGTTGGCGGCATTACGTATGTTGGAACCCATACGCCTCCGAGGGCTGCAAGCAATACCACTGAAACCGATCCGAATGCTAATGCCTGATGGTGCGTTTTAAAGAACACGGCAACTAATAATCCATAAGCTGTAGCCGCTATTCCTACGGCCATAGCGGTGAGAACAACACCTTCATAATTGGTTCCCAGTGAAAGACGTGCTAGCCCTAGTTTCGGCAGAAGGTAAATACCTATCGCCATCATTAATGCGAACTGCAACAAGCAAATCATGAAATAGAACAAATACTTTCCTGCAATCACCGGAAACGAAGAGCCGGAGATCAATCGCAAACGCAACATACTTCCCTCTTCGCGCTCTTTAATGAAATTACCGGCTAATGGAAACAAAATCAAAAACATGGCAAACATGGTCCATGCCGGTACGTTATGTTGCACCGAATTGGTGGTGGCGATTGCGGTTGAAGGCTGTTCGGTTTCTTTCACTACCAACGAATTGCTGAAATCAATTACCTGTTTTTTCTGTTCCGAACCCAATGCAGCCATTTGTGTTTTCAGGTTTTCGATAATCAGTTTCGATTGTGCATTGGCTGCAATTTTTTCAATGGCATTGCTAATGGCTAATTTGAAATTGACTTTTGTTACCGGATCAAACACAAGCTCTATCGCTATTTCACGGTTGTCAACGGTATCTTTTACTTCATCGCCAAATCCAAAATTTGCCATCAGTTGCGCTACCGAATGTTTTACTTTCTTGTTTAAGGTCTTCGAAGCGTTTTGTGGTAGAATAATGGCTGCCTTGTATTTGCCGCTATGCACCCATTCGCTAGCTTGTACTTTAGTAATGGGCTGTCCGTTAACGCTGGTTACCAATTCCAAATTCTTGGCTTCTCGAAGTGAATGTTCAAATACTTCGCCCAACGAATCTTTATCGTTGTTTACATATAACACTTGAAATTTCAAATCTTGATAATCTCTGAACGGTGCATCTTGTACCAAAGCCATTACAGTTACCAAAATTAGCGGCATCAAAAAAATCATAGCTAAGCCTCCCATGTCGCGAAGCAACAACAGCAATTCTTTTCGTATGGTGGCTAATATTTTCATTAGTTCAATTCACGCCATTAATCGCGCATGCTTTTTCCGGTTAAATGCAGAAATAATTCTTCTATGTCTTTGCAATTCGTGTTTTGTTGCAAAAGCTCTTCACGTGTGCCTTCTGCGATTAATTTTCCTTCGTCCATAATACCAAAGCGAGTACATAATTTTTCGGCTTCTTCCATCAAGTGCGAAGAATACAAAATCGTCATGCCCTTATGGTTTAAGCCTTTCAGGATGTCGATGATTAAATTGCGCGAGTGTACATCTACGCCTGCCGTTGGTTCATCGATGATGAGTAACTTCGGTTCATGTAATAATGCCGCAATGAGGTTTAATCTTCTTTTCATTCCCCCTGAGAATGAAGCTACCTGTTCGTTTAATTTTGATGTGAGTCCGAATGCTTCTACATAATGCGCAATGGTTTCACGCAATTTTTTTCCGCGCAAACCATACATGTTTCCAAAGTATGTCAAGTTTTCTGCAGCAGTAAGGGTTGGAAAAAGGGCGATTTCTTGAGGCGCAACACCAATTAAAGAACGAATGGTAGCGCTTTTGCTTTTTGCATCGAAACCCAAAACGTTGATTTCTCCTGAGCTGTAGGGAGTAAGTCCGCAAATCATCATCACTGAAGTAGATTTTCCGGCACCATTAGGTCCGAGCAAACCATAGATTTCACCTTCGTTTACTTGCAAAGAAAGTCCTTGTACCGCGGGCTGTTTAGCTCCGGTGTAGGTTTTTACAACTTTGTTCAATGCAATGGCTATGCTCATAATCTGGCTTTCGCCCAAAGGAATAGTTTATCAAAAAGTACTTGTTCTTTTTTGCCGATTTCATAAAGCATATCAGCGAGTTGGTCGAAGGTAACCGTATCCGATTTTCTGTTCTTACAAACGCGACTAGCTTCGTAGGCAAAAGCTCGCCATAGATCGCCAATAGCCGTCAATTCTTTCGACATATTGAACAGTTCTTCGTCTTTTAATATAACACTTGCTTTATCCAAGAAAGCCGCATAAATAAAGCGAAATCCGGCTCCACCGGTGCCAATTTCTTCTTGCATGCGCACTACATTGCCTAACCATAAAACCGATTTTCTCGGACCTAGTTTCTTTGGCCAGTTGCGCATTCGATTCGCTAAATATTTTATGCCATTCGCACCCAAAATAGGCATAGGTGTTTTCGCCATAAAGAAGGCCACATGTTTAATGGCTTTAATCATAGCTTTATTTAAATCATACGATTTTGGGAACACCACCGGATAGTATAATTTTCCTTTTGGTTCTGGTATGCCTTTCGCGAAACGCGCACGCTGTAAGTCTTCCGGCAAAATTTCAGTAACACCTTCCAATGTGGGGTCGCTCACTAAATACTTGCCATTCTCTTTACCGTATACAATAATGTTATGCGCATTAAAATGAAATCGATAGGCATCGGGTAAGTACGTTAAATAGAAAACAGAAGTAAGCATACCCACCGGAATTCCTTGTTCTAGCAGGGCATCCAGCGCTTCCATTCCTTTTTGTTCGTTGCTAAAGGTTTGGCTTTTTACTTTAATGCCTAGACTATTTGCGAAGCGTTTGAAAATATAGCTAGGCATAGTTCGGAACGATGTAACCGGAATGCCGCCCATTTTCAAAAAAGGGAAATAAGAAAAAAATAATCCTGCACCAATCCCAAATACCATAGGTTCATCAAATTCCATTCCGTGGAAACGCAATAGGTTTGACACTACTCCGTTCTCACAATGTGCTGACTGTCTATGTTCAAAGGGAATTCTCATGCGTTATTATTTTCAGTAGCACCCGTTCTCGGATCTTTGAATTTGGTGATATCCATTAATTCCTCACGCGTGATGCGAAATGCAAAAGCGTATTTATCTAGTGTTTTTGAACTCAATCGGTTGAAGAAAAAAGGTTTGGTGTGTAGCCAAACAATAAAACTCAATGTGCCCACATAACCTGCTATAATCTCGTAGGTCATGATGTTTTGTTCTTTGTAAAACAAAACCGGACTAGCATCGCCATTCAACACTTTTTCTCGTGCGTCTTCAATATTTTCGTGTACTACATCCCAAGCTTGGCGCATCACCACGGTTTCTGCCTCCCAGCCAATGCTGTTCAGCTTTTCGTAGTGCCCTTTTTCATCGGTGGCATAATAGAGTTTGGCTAATTTTCCTTCGTTGAGGTTATCGGTGTCTTGCGGTACTTCTTCTTTTTTCATGGTAGGATATACATTTGATTCCTCTCAAGGAATGCAGAAGTTATAGTTAGACTACAGTATAAAGAATATAAGCAAAATTGAATCGGGCACTTTCCGGTACCATCATCAAAATTTTATCTCCGGCTTTCAATCGCCCTGAGCCCATTAATTCTTCCAACATCACAAATGGTGCTGCAACGCCTATGTTTCCTACTTTTGATAGGTTAGTGAACCATTTTTCGGCAGGAATGGCTAAGCCAATTTCACGCAACTCTTCCTCAATTTTAGGAGCGAAGAAATACGAAGAAAGGTGAGGTAAGAAATAATTTACAGACGAAACATCGAAATTGCGTTTCGCCACAATATCCTTCAACAATTTACCGCCAAACTTCACAATGTTATTGCCCAACAGGCGAGTATCTTGTTTGATAGCGAATACAGAATCGGAAGCCCAACGATGTTGATCGATAGACGCCCAACCTGTGATGGTATGATCGGGATTTTGTAATGCTCCGGCAAACATACAGGTTGGCAATTCGTTGGCGTAAGAACGTTGGTCAATCCATTCGATTCTTAATGATAGTCCGTTTTTATTGGGTTCTGATTCCAATAATGCAGCCCCTGCGCCATCCGATAACATGAAACGCAAGAAATCTTTTTCAAAGGCCAATATCGGTTCAGTTTCTAAACGGTCGATTTTTTCGGCCTCTTCTTGGAAATATTTCGATACCATCCAGTGCGACATGCGTTCAGAGCCCACGCAAACAGCATTATCGGTGAAACCGCCTTGAATCGACATGAAGCTGTATTTCAACGATTGAATGATGTTGCAACAAGCTCCTGACGTAGCCACAATCTCGGTTGGAGCGGCTTTTAGTTCGCCTTGTACCATTGAAGTGTGTGAAGGTAAAATCTGATCCGGTGAAGATGTTCCGCAAGCTAAAAGCTGAATATCTTCTGCTTTGAAACGCTCATCAGTAAGATTTAAAATGGCTTCTTTTGCCAATTGTGCATTAGTATGTGTTGAATTTCCTTGTCTATCGATAGCGTAGTAACGCGTTTTGATTTGATTGCTGCGCAAAATAATTGACTTTGCACGCGATGCTTTCCCATTGATTTTACCCAATACATCCTCGATCTCTTCGTTGGCTATAGGCTCATTCGGAAGAAATTTAGCTAATCTGGTAATATATACACTTCGGCTCATGTTTACTCTGTAGTTTTCAAAGGTGGTGCAAAGAAATAAAAAAATGTCATAATAATTGCGTCTTAACTCCTCACACGCTCGCGGAAAGAAACAACCGATTTTATAAAATGTTCTGTTTCTGATAATTTAGCATTTATCGTGGAAATTAATTCCGAACATTGTTTTGAAGTATAGTTCTATCTATTCGGAAAAATATGTATATGAAGAAGCTCTTATTGCTGTTTTTTTGCCCTTTTTTCATTCCGGCATTCGGACAAGAAACCTTTACTGCAGGATATCGCTCCGACTCCATTATAATTGATGGAAAAGCCGATGAATGGCCCATTCCGTTTCGGTTTAGCGATTATAACAGCCGAATCGTTTACAATATCAAAAACGATGAATCGTATCTGTATTTTTGTTTTAAAACCGATAATCGAATGACGGTAATGAAGATGCTTCGTTTAGGTTTTGATATTTCAATAGATACCACCGGTAAAAAGAAAAGGGACTGGCATTTGCAGTTTCCCATGCGCAATGCTCCCGAACACAAACCCGAGGAAGCTCGTAATGAACTGCTTGCTGGCGATTTCCGACAAATGCAATTGCGCATGAAATCGGAGGTGAACGCTATGTTAGCCGAAGGATTTATTGGTCTACCGAATCAGGTTTTATCTTTGGCAAATACTAATGGAATTAAAGCGGCCGTTGATTTCGATAAGGAAAATGCATTTATAGTGGAGCTGGCTATTCCTTTGAATTATATACAAGTGGGTTATGCTTCTTCAAAAAAGCCTTGGACAATTACACTGAAAATGAATGCACCTCCTGCGCCTATATCAACACTTGGAGGAAATGGGGGTATGGGTAACACCGATCGCAAGGGTGGTCTTAACCCGAATTCCATAAATGGTATGAATAACGGAATGAGCGGTGGAATGGGTAATGCCGGTATGAATAATGGTTCCGGAGCGGGCGCAATGCAAACTCAGGATATGCAACAAGCAGGCTCCAATGGCAATAACGAGTTTGATGAGCAAGAGGCGCAGCTTCAAGGTATTCGAGATGCTTCATTTTATGAAAGTTCTGAGTGGCGCTTCAAATTGTTATTAGGTTCGAGGTAGAAAAAGTTGGATGTAGATGAAAGGTGTATAAGTTCTAAGTGGTAATTCCCGCGTTTTTTTCAACGAAAAGTATATTTACAAAAAATCAGTCCATTGGAAATCAAAAAATTCGCTGCTATTGACATTGGGTCCAACTCTATTCGTTTGCTGATTGAGCACGTAATGGAAACGGATAAAGAAGTAATGTTCAAAAAGAACTCCTTGATTCGAGTACCTGTTCGTTTGGGCGAAGATGCGTTTGGCGAACATAAAATTCCGGAGAAAACTGTTAAACGTTTAGTAGATGCCATGCACGGCTTTCGCTATTTGATGAAAGTAAATGATGTATTGCATTATAAAGGTGGTGCTACTTCTGCCATGCGTGAAGCCAAGAATGGAGATGCCATTGTTAAGCGTATTGAAAAGGAAACAGGAGTTAAAATTCAAGTGATATCAGGCTCAAATGAAGCGCGAATGATTTTTGCCAGTCAGCAGATTTTTGCCTCAAAACTGAAAGACAATTGTTTGTTTGTTGATGTTGGCGGAGGAAGCACCGAAATTACCGTTTTCTCAAAAGGGGAAGTGGTAACGGCTAAGTCGTTCGATATAGGAACATTGCGTATTCTCAACGATCTGGTAACCAAAGATGCGTGGAAAGAAATGCGCGATTGGCTGAAAAAGAGCATCGGGAAATTCCCCCATTTTTCGGTTGTAGGATCGGGTGGAAACATTAATCGAATTGCAAAGTTAGCGCAATTGAAACAAGGGAAAGCCATGCCTGTAGAGACTTTAGCTGAAATTATTGCGCAAATCAAGCCATACTCGTTGGAAGATCGAATGAAGATATTTGATTTAAATCCCGATCGTGCGGATGTAATTGTACCGGCCGGAGATATATTTCTTACCATTATGAAATTATGCGGAGCAACTAAAATTTTTATTCCTAAAATCGGATTATCTGATGGTATGGTGCGGGAAGTGTATGCCGAATATAAATTAGGCATGCGATCTACCTTTGAATAAGCTAAAATAAGATGAGCCTTTGGCTCCAAGGTCTATGAAAGTTACAGGGTTTACCTTTATTCGAAATGCGATAAAATTCGACTATCCGGTAGTGGAGGCCATTACTTCTATTTTACCCATTTGTGACGATTTTGTTGTAGCCGTGGGGAATTCAGACGATGGAACATTAGCCCTGATTCAATCTATCCATCCCTCCAAAATCCGCATTGTGGAAACTATTTGGGATGATTCCAAACGCGAAGGGGGGCGTGTGTTGGCACTGGAAACCGACAAAGCCTTTCAAGCTATTGGAAGCGATACAGATTGGTGTTTTTACGTCCAAGGCGATGAAGTGGTGCATGAAAAAGATTATGCGGCTATTCTAGCGGCTATGCAGCAATATAAAGATGACCCTAAAGTAGATGGATTACTCTTTAATTTTCTTTCGTTTTATGGTTCTTATGATTTTGTTGCTGACTCGTATGATTGGGTTCGAAGAGAAGTACGGATACTAAAAAACAACAAAGCATTTTATTCTTATGGAGATGCACTAGGATTTAGAAAATATAACAATGAAAAGCTTCGCGCCAAACCAATAAACGCTACTATATACCATTACGGATGGGTTCGTCCGCCTAAAACCATGCAAGAAAAATTGGTGAATTTCCACAAACTTTGGCATGACGATCAATGGATTGAAGAAAAAATTACGGTAAAAGAATCGGAGTTCGACTATGGTGAAATTGAATGGTTAAGTGCTTTTAGCGGTTCTCATCCGGCAGTAATGCAAACACGAATGGGAAAGATTAACTGGACTTTTGATTTTGATTTATCGAAGCGAAAAACAAAATTCAAATATCGGGTGAAGCGTATAATTGAAAAACTCACCGGATTGGTAATCGGTGAGTTTCGCAATTATAAGGTTGTATGAATTTTTAGTTTATTCTTTTGAGAACTTTTTAGTGGCAATCAATTTATTGTTGCTGAATAATTTCACGAAGTAAACACCTTGGTCAAGTGTTTCTGTATTGAGTTCTGCTTCATCGGCACTAGAAAACTCAAGCGTTTTTGTCATTAGCTTACTGCCAATTACATTGTATAGTTCTATTCTAGCATTTTTCGTATCGGTAAGTCCCATTATCTTCAATTGATCTTTTACCGGATTAGGATAAAAACGTAAATTTTCAGTTTTGAAATCGTTAATAGCTGTATTAACACAATTAGCAGATGCCGTTATGTCAAAGAGAAAAGTAATGTATTGCAACGTATTAGCGCTATCTGCCGTTTCCCATGTTTTAAGCCTAACTTTTCCACTTCCCGGTACACAATACGTATTTAAGTCTATTTTGAAAATTCCGGTAGCATTTGCGCCTAGTGTATAGCTATGTGGTGTAGTAAAAGCATCACTTCCCCAACAATGGCCTGGGTCACATACTTGAAAATTACCCCACTCTTTAGGAATCGTTAACTCTGATTTAGTCCATTTCAAACTTTTTGACATATTAGTGGTATTTTCAGCGGAAAGAAACACTTCTACCACATCGCTTCCGTTTGTAATCGTTTGCGTAACAGAAGCTGAGTCATTAGGCGTAAACGATATCAATTGTGCGTTCATGGATAGAGAACACAAAGTGGCTAATCCGAGTAGTAGTTTTTTCATATGCTTAAAATTCAATACAATGTAACTAAAAAAATTCCTACAAAAGAAATGGAATTTGTATTAAGTTTACGAAAAAATTACAAAATGGTTAAATATTCAACACTTATTTTGTTGCTCTTAGCAAATTTTATAGCCAAGGCACAAACCTATTATTCGCAAAACTTTAATGCAAGCACAGCCTTACCTGCTGGATATATTCAGTGGAATGTTGATGGAAAAACAGTGAGCCCTACCATCGCATCAGATTATAACATAACCTTTGGAACAAACGCATGGAAAATATTTAACGGAGGCGCCAACAAGTTTGCCATTAGTACTTCTTACTATGCACCGGCAGCTCAGGCAGACGATTGGTTGGTTACACCAAAAATTTCGATTCCTTCCGGTTCTCAAAATGTGGTACTTTCTTTTTTCTCATTTTGTACCGATGGTAATTATCCAGACGAATTAGAGGTAAGAGTTTCATTAACAGATTCACTTCCTTCTGCTTTTCCTGATTCATTGTTGGTCTATTCTTCAGTAGGTTCGGGAGAAAGTACTTCAGGAACTACACACGCCATTGACATGACTAAATTTGCAGGTAAATCAGTACGTCTTGCATTTAGAAATGTAACATACGATGGTGTAATTTTAGGAATTGATGATATCAAATTGTATTCAACAGTAAACTATGATATCGCTGCAACGGACATGTATTTGAGTGAACACAATGAATTGGGAGCAACTTTGCCAATTAAAGCAGAGTTCCAAAATCTTGGCGCTAAATATATTGACTCGTTGGCTTTCAATTATAGCGTGAATGGTGGTCCTGTTGTATCCACTAAAATGAAACCGGCTAATTTTAGCAGTTATATTTTCTCCAATGATTTTCCTTTAAAATCGTTCACGAGTGCAACACCATTTACGACATCAACAACCGGAAGCTATGAGATTAAAGTATGGTGCTCAGATTTGAATGGTAATAATATTGATGCAAACCCTGCTAACGATACCCTTTCTCAATTGGTATTTTTCTATAATGCAAATGCCAATAAGAAAGTATTGATGGAAGAGTTTACCGGAGCATGGTGTGGCTTTTGTCCTGAAGGACACCATTTAATGGATCAAGCTTTGATTAGCCAGCCAAAATTAATCGGTATTTCTATTCACGATAATCAAGGAAGTGCTAATGCTGATAAAATGCAGGTGCCTGAAGGTCTTGATGTTTCAAATGCATTTGGTTCAGGTTTCCCATCAGCAACGTTTAACAGACGTTACAGCGAAGTTGATGGATTCTCTACAGGTATTGGAGGTTCACCCCCTTCTTCTGGATGGGAAAGCGAAACAACAGCTGAGTTGGCTCGTTTGACACCTGTTAATGTTAGTTTTGCCAACAAATTATACGATACAATTACTCGTCAACTTTCCGTTGATGTTAATGCATCATTCTTAGCTTCATTAAAAGGCGATTTCAGAACCAATTTGTACATAGTAGAAGATTCAGTAATTGGCTCAGGAGCCGGTTATGATCAAAAAAATTATTGGTGTGCAGGTTGCGGAAATCCGGAGCCTACAGCGCATTCTTATAGCTTACTGGCCTCAAATCCGGGATATGCACACCAACACGTACTTCGCCAAGGATTGGGAGGTGCTTGGGGTACTACAGGTGTTATACCGGCATCAGCCGTTGCCGGAAATAGCTATACTAAAACGTATACAGCAACTTTACCTGCAGCTTGGAAAGAAAAAAATATTTATTTAGTAGCAACTGTTCAAGAGTACAGTACTGATGAACGTTTCAGATTAATTTTGAATGCTGAAGAGGCGTCATTACTTGGCGAATTACCTAATGGAATTGCTAAAATCTCGAATGACGATTTTAATAACATGGTAGTATATCCAAATCCTAGTAGTTCTATTTCTAGAATTCAATTTGATTTAAAAGCCGATGCGGTTGTGAAAGCATCAGTTGAAAACATTATGGGACAAGAAATTGCCGTTTTACAAAACGAGCAAATGAATGCAGGAATACACACTATTAATTTTGTTACGGAAAGCCTTTCAAATGGTATCTATTTCGTGAAATTGACCACCAATGGAAATTCGATTACACAAAAGGTAGTTGTTTCGAGATAATTACTTTCTCAATAAATAGAAAACGGCATCCAATTTTGGATGCCGTTTTCTATTTAAGTTTGCTGCTTACTTTTTCAACAAAAACTTCCGTATCACATTTGTGTCTTGATGCTCTCTTTTAATCTTCAACGATTTTTGCAATAGCTTAAGTAATTCCAATTCCACTTTGGCTTTCATAATTTGTTGAATGGCTGCATCTTCGAATTGCTCTTTGTATTTTTTAGTAGAAATACGTTTGCCGAAATTGAAATATAATTTTTCCGGTCGCGGAATAATGGTATTGCCAATGCCTTTCACTAAAGGAGGCACGAAATCTCCACCGCGTAAAAGGGTGTCCATCAGTCCTGTTTTCTCCAGAATTTTACCAAAGAAATTATCGTGGAAGAAATCGTTCGCATCTTTTACCACCGTGAAGGCTTCTTCTGCTCCTACTGCGGCCACCGGAATAATATCGTAACCGTGCTTCATGGCCATACGCACAAAACCCGTGCGATCGTTCCATTTCAAGGTGTATTCTTCGCCTTTCTTTTTAAAGGTTTCTCGCGCTCCACCGGGGAAAACAATAATGCTCTCTTTGTTGCGCATCAGTTCCTCACAATTTTCGCGCGAGGCTTCCACAATGCCCAGTTTTTCCGAAATCATATCACGCCAATAGGGCATTTTAAAATGCATGCGATCGGCTAGGGTTCGGAGTACAATCCCTTTGCGAATGTATAGTTCAATGGCGAAGGGATAGCCGTCTAAAACGCCCATTACGGAGTGGTTGGTCACATACAATGCGGGTCTGCTTACATTCAATTCATCTATACCAATGAACTGCGGATCAAAGTAGAGTTTAAACGGTTTGATGAAATTTTTCGCAAACGTTTTCGATGGTGGTGTAAAATCAAATTTCTTTTCCATGGCTCAATATAAGGAATTTAGAATTTGATAATGTGATAATGTAGAAATGAAACGATTTAACAATGTGGGAATTTGAAAATTAAGATTTGACATTTTGCCAATGTGTTGATTTGATGATGGAAGAATTGGAAATTGAGATTTGGCGATTGGAAATTTATTGGTAGGAGAATTTGATAATTGAGATTTGAAAATTGGTTATTCAAAACCATGTCTTCCTTTCTATGGAAGAAATACTAATTTAGAAGCTTATGTCTTCCGTAGTTACGTATTGCGATGTGCTTTTACCGCTGGCCTTGCCACAGCGCTATAGCTATGCCATTCCATTTGATTTGGTGGAGTTTGTGCGCATAGGGCAGCGGGTAATTGTGCAGTTCGGGAAGAACAAGTATTACTCGGCTATTGTTTGCGACATCCATCACCGCAAACCGGCATTCGATGCCAAACTCATCGATTCCATTGCCGATGAATTTCCGATTGTCACCACAACGCAACTGCAGTTTTGGAAATGGATGTCGGATTACTACATGAGCACCGAAGGCGAAGTGATGAGCGCTGCGCTCCCTGAAGGGTTGAAACTGAACAGCGAAACAAAAATCGTGTTCAACGAACAATACAATGGCGATTACGATAGTCTTTCTGGCGATGAATTTCTGATTGTGCAAATGCTAAAAGCACAGCGCGAAATTACCATCACTCAAATTCAAAAAGCGCTGGCGAAGAAACATGTATATCGTTTGCTCAAGCCTATTTTCAATTTAGGTATTGCCTTTACAGCCGAAGAATTTGTTCCGAAGTACAAAACCAAAACGGAGAATTATATTCGGTTAGCTACAGTATACGAGGACGCTAAAAAGCTCGAAGACTTATTCGGAGAACTGAATCGAGCACCAAAACAGTGCGATTTGTTGTTGTCGTTTTTGCAAATTTCCAAACAAACGCGATTTGTGCGTAGGGCTGAACTGCTTGCCAAGAGCGGAGCTTCGGCCACCATACTCAATGGTTTGTTGGAAAAGAAAGTATTCGAACAAGTGCGTGTGGAAGTTTCTCGTCTGGGTACTTTCTACGAAGATAGTGGTGTTGAAATCAATTTATCCGAAGCGCAGCAAACCGCTATGAATGCTATTGAGCAGCAATTTGAATCGAAGCAAACGGTGCTCTTGCATGGCGTTACCGGAAGTGGGAAAACAGAAATTTATATTCAACTCATTAAAAAGCAATTGGAAGCCGGCAAACAGATTTTGTATTTGTTACCCGAAATTGCATTAACGGCACAAATTATCAACCGACTGAAAAATTATTTTGGTTCGGTATTAGGCGTGTATCACTCGAAATTCAATTTGCACGAACGGGTAGAGATTTGGCATAAAGTATTGAGTGGCGAATACAAAATTATTGTTGCCGCTCGTTCCGGTATTTTTCTTCCGTTCCAACAATTAGGTTTGTTGATTGTGGATGAAGAACACGACTCTTCCTACAAGCAAACCGATCCATCGCCTCGTTATCATGCACGCGATGCAGGTATTGTTTTGGCGAACCTTCATCAAGCTAAAGTGTTGCTGGGTTCTGCCACGCCATCGCTGGAAACCCTTTACAATTGCGAGAAACAGAAGTTTGGCTTAGTGCGTTTGGAAGAACGTTTTGCTGCCATGGAAATGCCGGAGGTGAAGCTCGAGAACATGAAATTCATTTTGAAGAAAGGCGAAACACCTAAAGTGTTTTCCGACTATTTATTGAATGAAATTCAAGCGCAACTGAATGAGAAAAAACAAGTTATTTTGTTTCACAATCGAAGAGGTTTTTCATCGTATCAGATGTGCAAAACCTGTCAGCATATTTATAAATGCAAGTACTGCGATGTGAGTTTAACCTATCACAAATTTCAGCATAAATTAGTTTGTCATTACTGTGGCTATCAAGAGAAAATAGAACAACATTGTGTAGCTTGTGGTGCGCCCGATTTGGACATTATAGGCAATGGAACCGAGAAAATTGAGGAAGAAATTGCAGCACAATTTCCGAAAGCGAAAGTGGGTCGATTAGATTTGGATTCGGTGCGTGGAAAGCATGCACATGAGCATATCATCTCCTCTTTCGAAAATCATGAAATTGATATTTTGGTGGGTACACAAATGGTGTCGAAGGGCCTAGATTTTGATGACGTGGGATTAGTGGGTGTGATACAAGCCGATATGTTATTGAATTATCCCGGATTTCGTTCGCATGAAAAAGCATTTCAGCTACTCACCCAAGTGAGTGGTAGAGCCGGACGGAAAAACAAACGCGGTAAAGTAATTATTCAAACCAATTCGCCCGATAACTATGTGTTACATGCTGTTGTAGCGCACGATTTCAATGCAGTGAAAGCCATGGAAATGCAAAACCGACAACAGTTTCATTATCCGCCATTTTGTAGAATGATACAATTGCGTGTGCAAGAAAAGAATGTAATCAAAGCCGATAAGGCCGTATTGTATTTGGCGAATGCCATTCGTAAACTCAATCAGAGTGAGGTGTTGGGGCCTTCAGCGCCATTAGTGAGTAAAGTGAATAATTATTATTTGCGCGATGTGATGGTGAAAACGAATGGAAAAACGAAAGACTTAAGCTCTTTGAAAATAGCTATTCGCGGTATTTTAGACGATATGAAAAGCAATGCCGAATTGAAAAGTATTCGGGTGTTGGTGGATGTAGATCCGGCATAAAATTCGAATATTGAAGTTGTTTTGATTTACTACTTCTTAATGGCTCATCTTCAATGCAAGGAAATTGGAATAGACAAGAGAAATTTCGCTAATTTCGCTTAAACTCTTTTGTACTATGTCTGTATTTACCTCCCCTAAAGGTTACATTTTATACTTACTACTGTTTTCCTATTTATCGTTAGAAGCCCAATGGAAGAGAGTTTTAAATCCTAGCAATCTTAATGGAAGCTCTGTTGCTAATAATACTGTTTTTGATGCCGATAAAAATCTATTTGTTCTTTTAGGAAATTTTGACACTAACTCAATGAATGTATTCATTTCAACTGATAGTGGTAAAACTCAAAGTAGTTCAGCTCAGCTATTAAATATAATTAATGATGTTGCTGTAATGGGACATAAAATTATTTTTGCTACCGATAGCGGTGTACAGGCAAGTGTCGATACAGGTAAAACATGGTTCCGTTCAAATGTGGGTTTACCTGCGGACAAACCCATAGTATGTTTTCATAAAAATGGATCTGCTTTGTATGCTTCAGTTGAGGGAAAGATTTTTAAATCAATAGATTCAAGTGCTTCTTGGACACTTGCTGCTCCAGCAACAGCTATGGCTTATTTGAATTTCTTATCGGTTGTAGACAGTTCTATTTATACTGGCAACTCAATTGGTTTATATAAATCGGTGAATGGGGGCAATTGGATAGATTTGACAAATAGTTTAGGACTTCCATCTACTGATATTACTGCTGCAAAAATTGATGCCAATAAAATAGTTTTAGGGACACGTAAACAAGGGGTATTTATATCTACCGATGGAGGAATAAACTGGGTTAACAGAAGTAATCAGTTACCTACCTACACTATAAGTGCCGGAACATTTTATTATCAAGTTAAGCATATTGAATGTATTGGAGCTATTATTTTAATGGCAATTGAAGCTCCAGTATTTCAAAATGGGTTATTCAGATCTGACGATAATGGATTAAGTTGGCAAAATGTTCAAACAGAACATATGCAGTTTACGCCAACATTTGAAACGTTCAAGCTAATTAATAACACGTTATACGGCTATGAAAAGTATAATGGAGGTCCACAAACTACTTTAGGTTTAGTAGCGTCTCCTGATACTGCTGTTCATTGGTATTGTATTAATTTCGATTGGAAAATCACTAAAGCAATAGGTAATATTTATAACAATAAAAGTTTATTGTTTTGTTCAGAGTTTGCCTCCAATGATAATGGTGAAACTTGGTTCGTTACTGCTCCATTCGCTTCAGAAGTAATTCCATATAACGATAGTATTGTCCTGTCCGTTACGAGCTCCAATCCGCAAGATGATACCATCCATATATCGTATGATAATGCTGCCACATGGCAGAATTACAAGACGAAAACACCTGCACCATTTTACGACATGTGGAAAGCACTAAACGGTAAAATTTATGAGACTGGTAGTTCATATTATGTGTCGACAGATATCGGGAAAACATGGAATAGCGTTTCGTTTATACCTTTTTCGTCCTCAGCTAACCTCTCTTGTGTTAATGACTTAACTCGATTAAAGGTTTCGCATGATGAAGGCCTTACATATAGTAATGTTATTTTCCCGCTAAGATCTGGAGATAATATTTGGAGTTATGATGCCTTAGGCGATAGACTAATAGTAGGCGCTAGAGAAAGTGGTTTGTTTTTTTCAAAGTTTGATGGTATACAATGGAGTGCCCCAATCTACATGGGTCTTTTGTATGACCCTATAGTTTCCGTTAAACTATTCGGGCGGTATATATTTGTGGGGATGGACGGATATATAAGATATGTTCATGAAGATGTGCCAACCAACTATTGGCCAATTACAGGTTCATTTTCTGATATCAATACAGGAGCATCTGGTTATGTCAATTCGATTTCAATCATCGATGGCAATATATTCGCTTCCACCAACAATGGCCTTTGGAAAAATTCTTTACTCGATATTATTCATTGTGACGCCTACTACACTACAACGTATGATTCAGTTTATAATACCTTTTATTTAGATATTGATCCTATGACACTCACTTTAGCGTCTTCCTATTATTGGGATTTTGGTGATGGGAGTACCTCAACGTTGAAAACGCCAACACATACTTATACAAAAGACAGTGTATATATTGTTTGTATGAAGGTCTATACTAAAAATGGAGATTCCTGTCAATACTGTCGTATAATTGGGAAAGATGCACAAGGAAATATTGTACGCAACACAGGTTTTAGTATTAATGTAAGAAATGGAAGCCCTACTAAAACGGATGAAGTTAAAGAATTCTCATCTTACGACTTTGCACAAGTCTTTCCTAATCCCTTTTCTGAATCCATTACCATTCTCTTTGAAAATGAACATCAATCACATGTAGTGAAAATTTTTGATGTGCTTGGTAAAGAAGTAAAGTCGGCTGTGTTTTCAGGAAGAGAGCTAACATTACCTGGTTTGGATATAAATAGCGGTGTATACAATTTAGTTATAATAGACGAGAAAGGAAATAGTATAAAACGAAGAATCGTTGCTAATAACTAGCGATGTTTGTTTTAACTAAGCAATAGTTGCCTTTTCGATTAACCCAACCTTATCAATATTCATAATCAATTTTCCGTTTTCGTCTACATGAAACGGGCGAACGAATTTAGCGCCCCACACAAACTCTTTCGCCACAAAAGAATGGCGGCTGTAGATGGTTTGTGAAAAGGTTTCATCAAAGCCTTTGAGCAACACAAAAATTTCCACTTCTTTTTCAAGAATTGCTTTTAAATCGAAATTTTTCAACGGACTTTCATCGTTGATGATGTGGTTAACCGTCCAACTGGTGGGCATCATCGCTACTTTCGTAATTTGAAGCTCGAGTTGCGCAAATGTTCTCACGTTATTTTCCACCCAGCTCAAATTTACGGTGGCTTCCATTTCCATCAAGTTCGAACTACGTTTGTTCGCCACCATAAATTGCAAAGCGCGTTTATCTTCGAACGGAGTGATGATTACATTCTCGCTGTATTTTATTTTTGCGTTCGGACGCGAAAATCTACCGTAGAGTGTACCGGTGGCCAATGCAAAACTCATTAAGCCAATGAATGCTTCAAATGAGGCTACAAGATTCGAACTCATATTTGTTGGGTGTATGCCGCCATAACCCACAGTGGTAAAGGTTTGTACCGAAAAGAAAAAACACTGTTCAATGTTTTTGATTAAACCCTCATCGGTTATACCCGAGAAATGTTCAACTCCAATAAACAGATAACAGATAGCAAAAAGTGCATTCATCACGCCATAAAACAAAACCACTGTAAGCCAGTAATGCGACCAACGCGTGTTGATCAACCAGTGGTAAATTTCAAATGGCGAAGCATCTTCACCAATGCGTTTGATGTTATAGGTGCCATCGAGGTTGATAGTACGCTGACGACCTTTTTGTGCACCGCGGTCGAGTCCTAAATCGTCTTTTGTTTTCGCCATAGCATGTATTGGAATTGAGTTGTAAAGTAATGCTTTTAAAGGAAATTTAATGGACCTCACCCCGACCCTCTCCAAAGGAGAGGGGGGAAGATCGATAAGCTTGAACTTTGAGTCGAACAAAAAATCCCGGACCGAAAACCGGCCGGGAGTAAAAGGGGATTTGGCTTTTGGTGTTTATTCGATCACTAACTTCTGTGTTTGTTGTTTTGTTTTCACAAGATACATTCCTGCTGAAAGATGGCGAACATCTAATTTGTTTTCGCCTTTTTGCAAATCGCTTTCCAACATCACCTTACCGGAAATATCCATTACCAAAATAGGTTGTATCTCATTCGACTCAACGGTCAAAATACCTGTAGTGAGTGGATTTGGATAAATGCTCAATGTAGATTCATTCGCAACATTATCGATAGCCACTGTTCCGGCAATACACTTGTATTCATAACGCGTTCTATATCGATAATACGAGCCTGCCGGAAGCCAATTTCTATATTCTTCTTGTGCCGACAAATCACCAGAAGTGTAATATTCATAACTATCCACAGCATAGTTGTCAAAGGAGTTTGTTGTGGTATTCCATATGAGTTGAGTTCTGTTTTCGAGCCAATTTTGGGCAGTATATGCGTATAACTCTTTAAAATAATTTGCGTAATCAAAAATGGCATTTTCCCATTTTCTCTTTTCCAAAGTAACGAGTGTGTTATTCGTATTATAGGTATAAACATCCTGAAAACCATTTTTCCAGAGACCGGTTAGTTTATTGTAGTATTCTAAATCAGCCTGTGTTAAACTATCGGTTATAGCATAATAATAGGTATATCTGGTATCAGGTTCCCATATATTTGTAGTCGTGTTCCAATTTCTACGAACTTTGAGTAATTGTTTGTTGGTAGGCGTATAATATGCGGAATCAAAAAATTCGTTGACCCATACACTAGATGACCATATTCTCGAATGATAGGTTACGGGTTTTTTGTTAGCATTATACGTATACTCTTCTTGATAATTGTTTTCCCATGCCAATAATGCGGCATTCCAATTCTGTGCAACCCTTTGCGACAAGTTATTAGCACCATCATAAGTACTGTTTGTTCTATTGCCATTTTTCCATTGTTGACTTGTTGTATCAAAACCTTGGTTAAGTATTTCGGTTATTAAATTTGCTGCATTATAGGTGTAAACAGATCTAGCAAATTTTACCCATACTCCGGAAGTGATTTTCTGAAAATTTACATTCGTGTCGATAAGATTTGCAGCGTTGTAATGTTTTACGTCTATTCTTTCAAGCTTTTTTATGCTCAGACCTTGGTCGTATTTATAGGTGAGTACAGTATCTATTCTGCACGCAGCAAACGTAAATGCAAACACAAAAAGAGCCATGCATGTTAATCCCGTTTTTTTCATATCCAATGTTTTAGTGAATGAATCGGATACAAAACTGCTGCAAACACTACCCAATAACAATGAAAAAAAACGAGTTTGTGATAAATCGCTAAAGGTTATTGATAATCAACTCTTTAAGATGGAAGCCGATATGTTTTTCTTGGTCTAAATAATCGATGATGGTCGACTTTTTCCCTTTTTTATCGGCCTTGTACTTGATGAAATGTTTAATGGCTAAAAATAATTTTTCGAAGTCGCCTTCTTCAAATGGATTGGTGCGAAGCGCACGATACGCATTCTCGGTTTCGCGCAAAGCGAGCTCAAAATCGCCACTCAGTAAATAGCCCAACGCATATACCGCACGGTAATAATAATATTCGTTTTTACCGCGCTCGTTGATGTTGTGCGGCATGAATTCAAAAGCGTTGTTGTATTCCCCTTTCGCTAAATAGGCAATAGCAATAATGCGTTGCAAATTATGTATGAGATGCGATTGCGTTTCCCAAACCGCTTTGTGTTCGTTGAAGATTGCAATGGCCTTATCCAATTCCCCGATAGATACTGCGGAAGAAATCAAATTGAACAAAACACCTTTCAATTTCGCATCGAAGGGAATATTGTTTTTTTGAACAATGTCGTAAGCCGCATTATAGTTGTGAAAGGCATGCTGAAAATCGCTACGCACAAAATATTCTACGCCTAAGTTACCATAAGCAATTGCCAGATTTTGCGGTTCATCAGCATATAGCTTAATCAATTGTTGGTAGAAAAACTGCTTTTCTTCGAAGGCTAAATCAAGGTCGTAGATTCTGCCCTTGCAATAGTTGATCACGGCCGAGCGTTCGAGTTGAAATACATCTCCGGTGTATTGAACAGCTGAAGCTTGTGTTGCCATTTTCTTTGCGGTTAAGCCAAAAAGCGTTCGTTGTGCGAAGGTCAAATAAACGCGATAGGTGTATTGAATATCCATCGATAAATTATCCATCGCTGTGGCCGCTTCTGCTAATGTGTTGTACAATGCTGTATAGTTCGATTCGTTTACCGATAAATGCTGCGAAACAAATTGCGCACGTAAACAAAGTAATTCAAACAAGAAAAAATGCAACCCTTCAGCAGTCGCTTTTTTGTAGCTTTGTTGCCATTCTTCGTCAAACAGTTTCGTGTTGTTTTTGGATAGATAATGTTGCAACAATAATTTTTTATTCCACCAATCGTTTTCTTTTTTCTGTATGGCTTGTCGAACAACAAAATCTTCAATGGCTTGATTGAGCAAACGTATTTCGTTGCGGAGTAAATAATCTTTAGCTGCGCTGTAAGGCTTGTCGAATAAGCATTGGAAGAAATCCGTTTTATCGATGGCAGTTTGCTGAGCGCAGAATTGCAAAGCTTTGAGGGTAGTGGATTTCGATTTCTGTTCCAGTTCGATTTCCAATGCCTTTAGCTCTTTTGCAGATAATACGCTTATGAGTTCCAGTGTTTTCATTCCACTAATCTTTGCAATACTGTATTACTGAAAAATACAATTTTTCTGAATACAATTTAATGGAACGATTAAAGATGTAGAAGTTATTGGGTGTTTCCACCCGACATAAAGAAACATGCTTGCTTAGAACCTCGGTCGCATCAAGCCCTCCTGCGAAACACTTACTACTAATTTCCCTGAACGCGTGAAAATATTGCCCGTAGCCAATCCGCGTGCATGAGCCGATACTGGCGAAGTAATATCAAACAACAACCAATCACTCAAATCGGTTTCGTTATGGAACCAAATCGCATGATCCAAACTTGCCACCTGCGTGTTCACAATATTCGCTTTCTCAGAATGCGGACGTAAAGCTGTTGTCAAAATATTGTAATCCGAAGCATAGGCAATCAACTGCTGAATGGTAGGCCAATCCAGCTTTTCCGGCAATTCCTTAAATTTAAACCAAACTTCGTTGTGCGGATTCTTTGCGTCCTCGGAGTGGATGCGCGGCCGACAAGAACGCATTTCCAACGGACGATCAATGCTCACATACGCATTCATCAAATTCGCCATGTCGGGATATTTTTCCGCATCAATTTCAATCCAATTCGTCAACGATTCCGGGGCCGGAACATCCGGCATTTGAATTTGATGTACATAACCCTCCTCGCGTTTATGAAACGAAGCCGCCATCACAAAAATAGGCACATCATTTTGCTTTGCAATAATAAAACGCGTAGTGAAGCTCCCACCATCGCGGATGTTCTGCACCTCATAAGCAATCGGCAAACTTAAATTCCCGGGCAAAATAAAATACGCATGCAGCGAGTGGCAAAATCGCTCCACCGGCACCGTTCGCGTAGCTGCATTCAGCGCCTGTGCCACCACCTGTCCGCCAAATACATTCGGACTGCCCATAAAATTGCTCGTCCCTTGAAAAACCGTATCACCTAGTTGTTCCAGCTCAATAAGTTGGATTAACTCCTTCGTTGTTTGCATGCTAAAAATTAAAACTGTTTTGTAAACGCAAAGATATAGAATGTGCGTGTGATATTTTTTATTTAGGAAATAGGATGTAAGATTTAAGAGAAAATACTGTGTTTTGGGCGTTGTACGGGCTTTCCGTTGCAATCTTTTGCTCGCTTCGCGCAAAAGGATTTCCACTTCAATCCCTAACGCGGCATTGTGCTGGAATTGAAATTATTCTTCAGTCGTCATCCTATGTTTGTTCCAATAAGTAGAAATGCTATTATTTTTATAACAAGA
>CAYNMP010000004.1:0-196158 GCA_964398475.1 uncultured Chitinophagaceae bacterium
TCCCGATGTCCTTCCAAATGATTGCCTGTAATGCTAATACTATCGCACTTCCAAAGGTGAATTCCGTTACCGGTATCGCTTTTACCATAATGCGCTCCTTTCCCCGAACAATTTTTTACGGTTATACATTTCGAATCGCTGAGATAAATACCAAAAAATGTATTGGTAAGCTGACAGTTTTCTATAGTCACATTACGCGCTTTGAAAACTCTTAAACCTGCGTAATCTTTCATACTGCCACATTTGCTGTTAGCAATAGCTAATCCAAGCAAATGCACATCGTTACTCATAACTACAAGTATTTCATCCATTTGTTTCCCGTCCAAAATAGGAAGGCTCTCTCCAATAATAGTTATGGGTTTGTATATCGTTTCGTTGATGCAAGTATATGTTCCTTTTTTGATAACAAGGGTGTCGTAGGGTTTTATAACTTGTAATGCTTGTTTGAAGTTTTGAACCGGACAATCTTTACAAAGTGTTACTGTTGTTGCTTTACAGAACAATGAAAAAAAAAGAGCATAGAACAAGCATCGAAGTTTCATGAATATCAGAATTTTATTTCGAGTACTTTATTCCAAAGGATTAAATCGCCTTGTAAAGTTTTTTGAAAGCGTTCCGCATCTTCACTTGTTTTGAACGATGCAATGTTTCCTCCCATAGGGCTTTTAATATTTTCACCATAAAGGTAATGCGCTTTTTCAGCATCGATGAGTATTCTAGGGTTGCAGTAGTCTATCGTTAATATTTTTTCGGGATGAAAATCTTTGTCCATCTTCATGTAATTTACCATGCATTCAGTGCAATCGAAGCATAATGTTTTCCCTTTGTTGTTGATGAGCAATGCACCGAATTTTTCATCAATCACTGTCATTTTACAAAAGGCACACATGTCTTTCCCGAAATTAATTTTTGGCGTTTCGTTGTTGCACGATTCAATACTTATAGCTGTAAATACAATAAAGAGTAATGCTTTAAGAAATTTATACACTGCGTTTAATTTATTTTTTTTCTGAATTGTTCGAATACTAAAACACCCACAATAATTACCGATGCACCAATAATCAACCAACCGCCTATATCTGGGAACGATCCGGCTAAAAAGTTCAACAATTGTTTCCAACCAATTAGTGGGGGTTGATAAGCCATGCCCGGAATTTTGATGGCTGCATGCGGATTTAAATTATGTCCGTATTGGTATTCCCAATTCCAAAAATCGTAGATCCCCCAGGCTCCGCTAGCAGAAAGAATAATAACGTATATCCAGAGCAAAAACCGTTTGCCTACTAAAGCAGTAAGTAGTCCAAATGCAACAAACAACCAAATCAACCAGGGCATAACTTTAAACTCAGGAAAGTTTTCTTGCTTTATTTCTGCCATACCGATATAGTGATTCAAGCCATTTATCTTGTCGAAATCACCTGCAATTTTATTACTCCAGATTTCCATTTTTAATCCTTCCGGATATTGTGGTGCCTCGAGTTGAATCTGCCACACAGAAAGAAAGTTGGCAGGAATCATCGCTAATGCACAAACAAAAATGATGATTCGTGTATATGTTTTAAGTTTCGACATATAAGAGTTTGAGCGTTGTACGTTTCATGAACTTGCGTACAATAAGTGGAGAAAAAAAGGAGGAAGCCTAAACAGACCTCCTCCTTGTCAATTATGAACCTAGTCGCCTGTAGAGAATTTTATAGCAGTATTGGTGCCGGCAGGCGAAACCCGCACATAACCCTGCATTTCTTGGTGTAGAGCTGAACAGAAATCGGTGCAATACATTGGATAAACCCCTGCATGATCAGGAACCCATTTGATTGTAGATGTTTCACCCGGAAGTACCAATAACTCAGAGTTAAGCGCTCCTTTTACAGCAAATCCGTGCGGTACATCCCAATCTTGTTCAAGGTTGGTTACGTGGAAGTATACTACATCTCCAACTTTTACCCCTTCAATATTATCGGGTGTAAAGTGGGAACGAATAGCAGTCATATACACGTGTACATCGTTTCCGTTGCGAACCACTTTTGCTTCTTTTTCGTTTTTCGCAGCATATTTGTGATTGTTGTTGTCTAATTTGTAGAACTTAACTTCGTGACGTGTTACCAACTCAGCCGGAATAGCTTGTGCATAGTGCGGTTCGCCAATGGTAGGGAAGTCAAGTAACAATTGCATTTTAGGACCATCAATGGAATAGAGTTGAGCCGATTGCGTTAACTCAGGCCCTGTAGGTAAGTAGCGATCTTTCGTAATTTTGTTTAATGCAATTACATATTTGCCATACGGTTTGATGTTATCGCCCATTGGCACACACAAGTGGCCAATAGAGTAATACGTTGGAACTCTATCTAAGACTTGTTTGCTTTTTACATTCCATTTTACAATTTCTGAAGAAACAAAGAAGGATGTGTATGCATTGCCTTCGTTATCGAATTCAGTGTGTAATGGACCTAAACCCGGTTTTTCAACTTCACCATCTAATGCGGCTTCGTACTTAATTACCGGAATACCATCATAATCGCCATCAAATGTTTTCGCATCAATAGCCTTAATCATTTTGCTGAATGAGTATACAGGAATAACAGCGGCCAATTTTCCTGAAGCACAAATATATTCACCTGTTGGATCAACATCGCAACCGTGTGGAGATTTCGGACATGGAATAAAATAACAAACACCCGGTAAATCTTTCACATCTAAAACGGTTACTTCTTTTTCCATAGTTGAAGTAGCAGTATGTGTTTTTTCATCCATTACGTTATGCGCATAGTTAGCTGCCCATTTCATGCCTTTTCCTTGAGATAGATATTCTTCTGCTTTTTTCCAATTCACTGCCATAATGAAGTCTTTGTCGCGTTGCGAAGCATTTACTTCTAAAAGCGTGTGTGCTTTTTCACTGTTGTAGCAACTGAAAAATACCCAACCGTGCGATGCTGCTTTTCCTGCTCTAGCCAAGTCGTAGTCTACACCAGGAACAAGCAATTGGAAATTTAATTTCATGTTACCCGTTTCTTTATCCACTTTTACAAACGAAATAGTGCCTTTAAATTTGTCTTTGTATTCTGCAATAGCGGCATCTCCATCTTTATCGTAAGGAACCGAGAAGCGCGATGCACCTACAACATACTCAGTATTTTGGGTGGTGAAAGGTGATGCGTGATTTCCTCCGCAGTTAGGTAATTCAATAATTTCAGTTGTTTTGAAAACGCCTAAATCCATTCTTGCGATACGTGGCGTATTGTTGGCATTAATGAATAACCAGCGACCATCATCCTGCCCATCAGTGCGCGATAATTGCGGGTGGTGACTGTCGTCCCAAGGCGTGAAACCATGTGAAGTCATCAGCATGGGTTTTGTTTCTTCGCTATAGCCATAACCAGTTTCTGCATCTTGTGAAAATACAGGTACGTTTTTCAACATTCTGCCGGAAGGCAATCCATAGACCCCAACTTGACCACTGAAACCACCTGAAGTGAATAAATACAATTCATCCTTCTTGCCAGGAGCTACATATACTTTTTTGGCAGCGTCTCCTGCCATTGCTGAATCTACTTTCGGTGGCTTACAGCTATTGAAAAGCCCTGCCGATAGTATCCCGACTGCAACAAACAGTCCCTGTTTAATCGAAATATTTTTCATTGTTTGTGATTTATTAAATGATTGAATGCTATTTTTTTGCTTCAGCTACGGTTTCTCCTGCATCGTTTTGGCGTAGGTATTCCAAAATTTGTTTTGCTTGTTCATCGGAAACATCTTGGAATGTCATTTGTGTTAGATGTTCCGCTAGCAATTCTTTCGCAGTTGGATCTTTTTGAGTCATTTCAACAGGGTTAGTTATCATGTTCAAAATCCAAGCCGGCTGACGTCTAGTAGTAACTCCTTTTAGCCCAGGTCCAACCACTTTTTGATCGGTTGTTTTGTGACAAGCTGCACATTTTGATTCAAAAATCGCCATCCCCTCAGCTGCTAATTTGCTATCTAAGGCTGCTAAAGTCACATCTTTAAATTTCCCAATACCTTGGCCATCATCTTTTGGGGTGTCTTTAATCATACTTTGCGGTGCCGCCTCAGTACTTTCATTTTCGTTTTTTGTATCGCCATTTCCACAGCTATTCATAAAAACTACGGCAGCAAGTGCCATAATGGAAAACATTTTGTTACGCATATATTTTGTTTTTTGTTACGATGCAAAAGTGCTCAGTCCCCAAAGGATATTATATGAGCCTCGTTATGCAAAAGTATGATTAAAATCAATAAAAAGACCTTTTAGTCTTTTATTGAAGCAAAAAAATAGGTTTAATTGTTGAGGAACGCTTTTCCTGTCTTAATTTCAGCCGCGAATTGCTGTATCGTTTTGGTTTCCAATAGTTTTTTTAATCGCGATGAGTAGCTCTTAAATTCGTTATGAATAGGGCATGGATGATCTTCGCTACATTCTTTTAGTCCAAGGCCGCAGCGGTTGAGGGCATCTTCACCATCCATAAGGTGAACGATATCCATAACATAAATGGGCTTCTTCTTTTGCTCTACATAGAATCCTCCCCCCGGACCTTTGGCTGAGGAAATGATTTTATGTTTCGAGAGTGTTTGAAGAATCTTTGCCGTAAAAGGTTCAGGTGAATCAATGGCAACTGCAATATCGTTAATGCTTAAACGTCCACCTTCGTGTGTTTCCATACATAAATGAATAACGGCTTTAATCGCATACTCACAACTTTTGGAAAACATCATCTTTTAGCGGTTTATGATGTTGCAAATCTAGTATATAAGCTAAAAGAAACTGCAAAAAATGCCTTTTTCTTTTTATTAATTCGTGTATGTAAATGTAGAGTCGATATCTGCAAGTGCTTCGTTGACCTTTTTAATAGAGAGCTTTGATTTTTCCATATCACTGCCGTGAAGTATATTCACTTCAACATTCATTCTTTCCAGTTTCGATTGGAGTATTACTTTGCTTTTTTCGTCTAACCCACAATTATTCGAAACTCTTTCAATATGCATGGCCATTAAGTCGCCAAACTCTTGGTAAGCTTTTAGATTCTCAAACTTCTTTTTGTTGAGCAAAGTGAAGTTTTCAATAGTGTTTCGCATCACTTTTAATTCTTCAGCAGTTTTGAAATCGGTAGTCCATTTCCCATTTACTTGTGTTGAAGAAAATGTTTCTTCTTTTGTGATAAGCCCATTTTCACTTGCTTCTGAGTGGTTACAAGAAGAGAAACAAAAGACAAGTAAAGGCAATAATACAATTTTCAAAAAAGTATTGTTAGGTAAGAGACGGATGTGATATGACATAATTTGTAGTGTTTTATGAGATTACTCATTTGTTTGAAAAAAGAATAAAAGATACTTTTGTCCTTTATAAAACAAATATATGAAAAAATTATTTTTTACGCTGATGGTTGCAACAGCTTTTACATCGTGCAACAATAATGCAAGTACAGAACAAACTTCAACTGAGGCAGAAGCTTCAACTCCTGCTGCAGGTCAATCGGCTGTGCAAGACGACCAATCGCAAAAGGATGTGGTAAAGGTAGCAGTGGGTTCAAAGGATCACACAACGCTTGTGGCGGCTGTTAAAGCAGCTGATTATGTGGATGTATTGTCGAATTCCGGTCCCTTTACTGTGTTTGCGCCAACGAACGCAGCTTTCGATAAATTGCCAGCAGGAACTGTAGATGGTTTATTAAAACCTGAAGCCAAAAAAGATTTACGCAATGTGCTAGAATACCATGTAACTACTTCTTCATTGAAAGAGGAATATCTAAAAGACGGTATGACCATTGGTATGGTAAATGGTGGTAATGTGAAAGTGAGTAAAGGTGCCGATGGTAAAATCAAAATAAATGATGCTAATGTGTTGGCGGCTGTTCCTGCTTCCAATGGAATGGTCTATGTGATTGATGCGGTATTGTTGCCACCCGCAAAATAATTACCTGTGCCCAACCCCTACAAAGGCTCCGAATTCGGGGCCTTTTTTATTGCCTTTTCTCAAAGAATTTCCACACCACTTCCTCCGGAACAGGCGCTACAATTTCCACCGGCTCTTTTGATACCGGATGTACAAATGTGAGTTTTCGTGCATGTAACGATATAGAAGCATAAGGATTGCTGCGTTTTGCGCCATATTTCAAATCGCCTTTTATTTTGCAACCTATGGTTGACAATTGTACACGAATTTGGTGATGTCGACCCGTATGAGGATTCACTTCAAGTAAATGATATTTATCGCTGCTGTCTTTGTATTCGTATTCCAACTCGCATTTCAAAGCATCTTTACTTTCGGTTTTTGAAGCAAACGACATGTTTTTCGCTTCATTTTTTTTCAACCAGTGGACTAGCGTTGCTTTTTCGATGGCAGGCTTTTGTTCTACAATTGCCCAATAGGTTTTTTGAACGGCACGTGTTTTAAACAATTCATTCATGCGCGCTAACGCCTTACTCGTTTTCGCTAAAAGCACTACACCACTTACGGGTCGGTCGAGTCGGTGGATGACGCCCAGAAAAGCTTCTCCCGGCTTGTTGTATTTTTTGACGAGATAATCTTTCACTATATCCGCTAATACGATATCTCCGGTCTTATCGCCTTGCGAAAGCACGCCTGCAGGTTTGTTCACTGCAATCAGGTGGTTGTCTTCATATAAAATAGCTAAGTCCAAGGCGATGTTTTATAGAGAACGAATATGATAATTTGCATTTAAAAAACGAGCGATGTTTACTTCTTTTTCTATAGGAGTGCCACGTACAATGAAATCAACTAATTGCTTTGCAAAGTAGGGAGCTAAGGAATAGCCTTTCGTTCCCAAGCCATTTAAAATGTATACATTAGAATGCGTAGGATGCTCACCAAGTATAGGTCTTCGGTCATCGGACGTAGGGCGAATGCCTACCATTACATCTTCAACGGTATAGGGAATACGAATTGTTTTTTCTAAATTTTGTTTCAGTATATCAATTTGCATTTGCTCTGATTCGTTGTGCGCGAATTCCCATTGATAGGTAGAGCCAATGCGGTACAAGCCATCTTCTTGCGGGATAATACTCACTGCGCCTTGAATTACTTCTTTTGCATTTAAATCGGGAATGGAACACACTAAATAATGGCCCTTCACCGGAATTACAGGAATGCCGGAAAGTCCTTCAACACTGTGAATAGCCGTTCCGTTGCAATAAATAATGCGCTCGTTTTCTTTATGCGAAGTTTCAGTATATGCCTTATTAACGAGTTTGTTTTTCTGCTCAAAATAACCTTTGATGCCTTTCAAAAGGATAGCCGTATTGATTTTTGCTCCACCTTTAATATTGAATGCACCTTTTACTTCCGCTAACTTTTCAAGCATTTCAGTGGAGATAGTATGCTCGCCAATGTAGGGTTTGAATGCATCGTTTTGCGCACGGGCTTCCCAATCGTTCACCTGACTAATCGTATCGGCCAAGCGCATAATGTTTATCGGTTGAAAAAACGTCTGCCCTATAGTTTTTTGAATGCTTTCGTACGTATCGTTGGCGAAAGGGAAAATTTCATCGGCCATCCATGTTTTAGCGAATCGCTTTCCGGTAATGGGATTAATCAAGCCTGCTGCTATGCCTGATGCAGCTTGAATTTCAGGATTGTTGTGTAAGGTTACATCACAGCCTTCTTGGTCTAAAAACCAAGCGGTGAGCAAGCCGGCAATACCTGCACCAACTACATGATATGCGTAATTATCGGAAATAGGAGAGGTCTTTCTTTTCTGGTTTCGGCTCCTTGTCCTTGTCTAAGTCAGGAAAATATTGATCGTTGTCGTTATACGAATCGTTATCTACATCTTTTTGTTTCAAGATTCTAGAACGTAAAAACATAAACCACAAAACTAAAAAGAGGAGTACAAAAGGCGTCCAATTGCGAAGTACATCTTGAATTTTATTGATGTCTTGAAATGCATCCTTTCCGTAAACAACAACTAATGCCACCGAAATTAAAATGCCGAAAGCAAAATAACCCGAAAGGAAATTAGTTACCCAACGCCAAGCAGAAAGCCCTTTTTCTAAAGCCATGTGGTAAATTCTCCACGCAAAAAGTACAATTAAAACAAGTTCTATCATGCTTCGAAGTTAGTCAATTGAATTCAATTCTGCTTGTAATTTTTTGGTGAGCTTTTTCACCACTTCCGCGTACGAGTGGTCTATCATCCATTTTATCTCTTTCACACTCAGGTCGGAGTTTTCTACTAAAACCGTGTTCCACAGCGATTTATTCATGTGATAGCCGGGAAGAACACCACTGTGCCTTTCACGATATTCGGGCACCAGCTCTGCATCCATTTTTAGATTAATTTGCAATCGCTCACTGTCTAATGGCACCAATGCAAACATTTTACTCATCACTTTAAACACAAGTACATCAGGCCCAAAAGGCAAGTCTTCAGTAGCACACTTTTTCGAGAGGCAGTATTCTCTTAATGTTTCAATATCAAACATAAATCGGTCGTTAAGAAATGTATCTGCAAAATAGGAATATCTTGTTTTATAGCAGAAATTTTTACTTTCGTCTACACAATCAATACACTATTATGGATTTAAAACAGGTACAAGAACTGGTGAAGTTGGTGACTAAGTCCGGCATCGCAGAATTGAAAGTAAAAGAAGGCGATTTTTCGATTACAATCAAAAGTGTTTCCAACGGAACACCTATGGTGCAAATGCCTTACCAGCAGGTTGCTCCGCAAGCTATTGCCGAAACTGCAAAGAAAGAAGACACGGTTGTTGCCGTTGCAGCAACTGCTGCACCTGCAAACGATAATGTATTTACATTCCGTTCGCCAATGATTGGTACATTCTACCGCAAACCGGGTGCAGATAAAGACGCTTTTGTGAAAGTAGGCGACTCTGTTAAAAATGGGGATGTACTTTGTATCGTAGAAGCGATGAAGTTGTTCAACGAAATTGAATTTGATGGCGGTGCAGGAAAAATCGTAAAAATATTAGTAGATGATGCATCTCCGGTAGAATACGATCAACCGTTATTTTTGATTGAAAAAGCCTAATCCATTCAATTTACAGGATGTTTAAGAAAATTCTAATCGCCAACAGAGGCGAAATTGCTTTGCGGATTATTAGAACCTGCAAAGAAATGGGCATCAAAACGGTAGCTGTATATTCTACTGCAGACCGCGATAGTTTACATGTGCGTTTTGCTGATGAAGCAGTATGTATAGGCCCTCCCAAAGGAAGAGATTCCTATTTGAATATGCAGAACATTATGGCTGCAGCCGAGTTAACCGGTGCGGATGCTATTCATCCGGGCTATGGGTTCTTAGCTGAAAATGCCGATTTTGCTGAGCTGTGTGCGAAATATAGTATTAAGTTTATCGGACCAACTGCGGCTCAGATTCGTAAAATGGGCGATAAGATTACCGCCAAAGAAACCATGATAAAAGCAGGAGTGCCTTGTATTCCGGGATCGGAAGGTTTGGTAGAATCTGTTGCTGATGCTAAAACAATAGCGGCTCAAATTGGCTATCCAATCATTTTGAAAGCCACTGCCGGAGGCGGAGGTAAAGGTATGCGCATTGTGCGCGATGATGATGGTTTGGAGCGTGCATACGATGCCGCCAGAACTGAAGCCGGTGCATCGTTTGGTAACAGTGCTGTGTATATCGAAAAGTTTATTGAAGAACCTCACCACATCGAAATTCAAGTAGCGGGAGATCAATACGGTGCCGGTTGTCACTTGTCGGAACGCGATTGTTCTGTACAAAGACGACATCAAAAGTTAGTAGAAGAAGCGCCATCTGCCTTTGTGGATGCCGATTTGCGAAAACGTATGGGCGATGCTGCTGTGAAAGCGGTCACCGCTATCAGTTACGAGGGAGTTGGTACGATTGAGTTCTTAGTCGATAAATACAAGAACTTTTACTTCATGGAAATGAATACCCGTATTCAGGTAGAACACCCTGTAACGGAGGAAGTAATGGACTTTGATTTGATTAAAGAACAAATTTTAATTGCTTCGGGCACGCCTATTTCCGGTGAATTATATTTCCCTGATAAAATGCATGCAATTGAATGTCGCGTAAATGCAGAAGACCCGTTGAATAATTTTGCACCTAGTCCGGGTAAAATTACAGCTTTACATACACCCAAAGGATATGGTGTGCGTGTAGATACACATATCTATGCAGGCTATACCGTTCCGCCATACTACGATTCGTTATTGGCCAAAGTAATTTGCCGTGCGAAAACCCGCGAAGAATGTATTGTGAAAATGGAGCGTGCGTTGAGCGAGTTTATTATTGAAGGGGTGAAAACCACGATACCATTCAGTTTAGCGCTGATGAAAAACGAAGAATTCCGTTCCGGCATTTATGATACAGGATTGTTAGAGCGATTCGATTATGTTGCAGCTATCAAAGAAATGCACTTAGATGAACATCATCACTTGGGGCATTAACCAAACTCAACTTTCTTTACTGTAACTCTATTTTCAGGAATTTGGAAAATGAGCTTCCGCTAGGTGTTCCGTGCACCCAACAGGTACTTCCATCAAAGGCAATAGCATCCAAACGATAATGTTCTAAACGCCACGATTTTTCTTCAATTAATGTAGTCGCATTTATTTGATGTATAACACTAGAACCTTGGTCTACAGTATATAACTTTCCATCATAGTAAGCCATCTCGGTTATATCTCCGGGTCCCGGTTTATTGGAGAAAATACTTGCCGAGATATCGTAAGTGAAAAAATCGTAACCGGAAGTGAAAACTAAATCAAATCCATTAAATGCCATTGCGCGTATATAGTTGAAAGCCCCGCTGGCGCCACTTGTGGCCATAACTGAACCGTCTAGCTCGCTAATTCGCTCTAACTTTTCATCCACTTTTCGAGCGGTAAACAAATAGGGTCCAACAAATTCACATGCTGTATATTCATTTGTTAGATTAAGACTCCCTGTTTCCATTAAACTATACACATCAAAAATCTTAATCCGTTTCGCTTCCATTGAAATTAAAGAATAGATTTTTCCGTTATAGATAGTAATTGCTTGTGAAGAAAAGGAATCTATTATCTCTGCTTTTATGGTGGCCGGTTTTATCCATGCATCAATTGTCTTTGGAGCAATATTACTACGTAAAGCTCGCTTTACACTTCCGCTATAGGCATTTGTTAATGTGAGCGTATCATTAGTAATAGAAAAGGAATAAAGATCAGTAGAGTACAAACTCATTTCTAAAATGTTGCCTTTAATATTAAAAACTCCTTTTCGAAAATCGCGAAATTCAAATCCTGATTCCTTAGTTAAATTATAAACGGTTTTGTTTGCAGCATTAAACAGCAAATATTCATTCGACAAGATACCTGCAAAATCAAGTACTTGCCATTGTCCATCAATTTCAGGTACTGTAGTTTTGGATTCTTTCTTGCATCCGGCAAAAAGCAGAAAAGCTGTTGCGAAGAGTATTGATATTCGATTAATCATATTGCTACACATTTTAGGGTTAGTTTAATGTTACTTTGAAGTACTTGGAACTACCGTAGTAATTCCATCCCACTACATAAAAATCAACTCCGTCTGTGGCGATGCCTTCTGTGAAATAATCCGGCATGGTGTAGGTTTTATCTACTTTCCATGAAGTTGGATCAATGCGATAGATATATTTTTGAGCAATTGCATAGAGCTTACCCCCTTTGAACGCCATATCCATAATTTGATCACCCGGAGCGTCAAATTCAGGGCCAAAGGTGTTCGTTAGAATGTTGTATTCAAAGAGTTTTGGCGTTGAACCGGAATAGGAATAGCAATACACACTATTTGTTCCGTTAAAGGCAATGGCATAAATTGTGCCCGGTGCGGCACCGGATACAACACTTGCAATTCCTGTACTGGTATTTATAAGTTTCAAGTCGCCACCTGTTGAAACCCACCATTTACTTCCGTTATATTCGATACATCTGTAGGTTACCCCCAAATCAGTATTTGATGTTATTGTTTTGGTCGTGAAATTGAGGAGTTGAGCACTTTGCTGATTTAAGATAGTTAATTTTCCATCGGTCCAACATAAGGCAGATTTTGTTATGCTGTTCATTAGTTCTATGCCACTCACTTCTACAACCCATTCTTTTTCGCTGGGAGCATTATTATCCTTCAATAACCATATATTATCTAAACTCGATACATTGTTCTCATCAGTTAAAAGGAAAAGAGTATCACCAGAAAATTTTTTTCGAAAATGGTACAAACTATTATCAATATTGGTGGTTAACAATTCGCCATCTTCCTTGTACAATGTTTTTTTCTTTTCGTGGCTAAGTGTAGTTGGATTTTCATTTAACAGCCAAAAGCTACTTCCATCAAAGGAAACTGCAAATTTCAACTCCGGGTAATCGCTTTTTATGACACGCCAATTTTGTTGAATAGTAGGGGCTGCCGGGTTCTCCTTTTTACAAGCGTTCAATGCTACAATGCCCAACAATAGTGAGCAACTGAGCCATATATTTCGAAATTTCATTAGATTAGTTTAATGTGATTTTACTAACTGAAACTGTTGCATTATTTAAGCTGGAAGAACCATTTTGCGTTTCAATAACGGATCCCCACAATTCACCATTGAGTTTCGTTATGCCGGTAACAAAAGTGTTGGGTTTGAAATATGTTGAGGTAAACGAATTGGTGGTTAAGTCCATGGCCATTAAGCCTTGAAGTGTGCAAAAATAGATTGTGTTGCCATCCAATGCAATGTCAATAAAGGCTCCTCCTAATAAAAAGTATTGTAGGTAAGGAAAGTTTGCTTTGGTTTCAAACGTATTAGTAACCGGATCAAATGTTTGTAATTCCATATTTGAATTCAGTAACCACACTTTGCCACCACTTCCGGTCATTGCAATTGCGTTATTCGTTAACACGGGCGAGTTGTTAACTACCGATGCTGCAACATAATTGTATTTGAACAATCGATATGGGCTTGCACTCAAATCGTTTATCCATAACCCTCCTCCGGCATACCCTGTGCCTGATCCACTTTGAACCAATGTTACTGAATCTTCAATTTGATGGGTTGCCATGGAAAAGCGATATAGCCTTTTGGTACTGGAATACGTTCGGATAAACAAATCAGTGCCATCCGTTTCTATGGAGCCATACTGTCCGATATTGCTTAAAAGATGTTTTTCCGATAAGGTTATACTTCTTACCCAGTTTGCGGTGTCGGGTGGAGTAATAGCTTTGGAATAATACAAGCTGTTTGTTCCATCCTCTAAATAAAGGGTGTCACCACTTATAGTAATATTGTAGAGGGTGACATTACTGCCCGGAGAGGTACTTAACGTTACTTGTCCGTTTGTTGATGAATAATGGCCATAGGATTTTGCATGGAAGTTATACAAGAAGCTGGTGAATTGGCTAACATTTCCGTTGGGTAAAAAATAAATGTAGCTACTTCCAAAAGTTTCTTTGCGCTCCCAAACATTCGATTGTATAGTAACAGGTGTTTTGTCTTTTTTACATGCACCTAGCGTACTGATTAGTAAAATCAGTAACAGTTTTTCAGGGAGTTTGAACTGCATAACGTTGTTTTATATCTTAAATATAAAAAAAATCGTATATGGAAATATCTCGAGAAATATTTTTTTAAAGCAGTCCCTAAAAAAATCGAACTCGATTAAATTGTTTTTCGCTTTGTAGAAAACCAAATTTCAATCATCATCGTGAATAGGAAGGCGAAATAAAGCGCAAAAAAGGATAGGATAAACGCATTGCTTTTAACGCCTTCCAATAATCCCCAATACAGCATCCATCCTAATGCGGCAAAAAATTTGATCGCAAAGGTGGTGCCGAAAAAGGTCATGAAATACTGTTGCGATGCCATTGTTAAACTGCGGTTCAAGAGGGCGAAAGCAAACAAGAACAATAGGTTTAGAAATGCAAAGCTAGCCCAAAGAGGAAATTGAATGGTGCGCATGGCTTCAAACTTTGCAATGGAAAACGCAAGAAGAAATGCGGCTACAAATGCTACAATGCCATGTTTAATAAGGTATGAACGCATATAGGTTAGTTTTCGTTTTTTGAGTCGAGAAGTATAGTTACCGGACCTTCATTGAGTAATCGCACTTTCATATCGGCACCAAAGCGGCCTGATTGAATTGGTTTGCCAAGTTCTTGTTCCATATGTGCTAAAAAATCTTCGTACAATGCATTGGCCTGGGTTGGAGGAGCAGCTTTTACAAACGAAGGTCGGTTGCCTTTTTTGGTGTCGGCATATAAGGTGAATTGCGAAATGGCTAATACTTCACCGTTTATGTCTTTCAGCGAAAGGTTCATTTTATCGTCCGCATCGCTAAAAATGCGCATAGCTGCAATTTTACGAACAGCCCAGGTAATATCTGTTGCCGTGTCCTCTTGTCCGATGCCAATCAGCAACAGCAATCCTTCACCGATAGCACCTTTCAGTTGTCCGTCAATAGTAACACTGGCCTCTGTAACTCGTTGGATGACTACTTTCATTTTTGCTCCCAGTGTTTATAGTGTGCCTTAATTTCTTCGTAAATATTCAAATAGCTTTTGTAGCGTTCATCGCTAATTTCGTGATTCATCCATGCGGTTTTCACAGCACAATCGGGTTCGTAGCTGTGCGTGCAATTGTTGAATTTACAAGCGTTGAGTCGTTCACGCATTTCAACAAAATAATGGCTTACTTCTTCCGGGGAAATGTTGTAATGCCCGAATTCGCGTACGCCCGGAGTGTCGATAATCCTATCGCCATTTTTCAGCAAATACATTTCTGCAAAAGTGGTAGTGTGCATACCCCTATTGGAAAAACGGGAGAGTGTATTCGTTTTCAATTGCAGGTTACTGTCGATGGCATTCATTAACGAAGATTTTCCAACTCCGGAATGCCCGAAAATAAGCGTGGTTTTATCTTTTAGCAAAGCTTCTAATTCAGTAATACCTTGCTTTTCGGTTGCTGATGTGAATATGGTTTTATAACCAATAGAAGAATAAAGATTGGCTGTAAACTCCTGTTTCTTCAATCCTTTTTGATCGAGTACATCTTGTTTGTTGAACACAATAATCACCGGAATGCGAAAGCCTTCGGTGGCCATTAAAAAACGATCGATAAAACCGGTAGACGTGCGCGGTGCATCGATGGTGGCAATCAGCAAACATTGGTCTATATTTGCAGCAATCACTTGGCGTGCGCCTTTGTGTTTTGGTGAAGAGCGTATAATATAATTCTCGCGCTCTTCCACAGCAGCAATCATCCAATCCTGTCCGTCATCTTCTTTCTGTAAAATTACTTTATCGCCCACTGCAACAGGGTTGGTGTCTTTGGTGTCTTCCAAGCGCAATACACCTTTCAAACGTGCATTGATGCGTTCGTTCTTTTCGGTAAGTACTTCGTACCAACTTCCTGTAGATTTAAGTACTAGTCCCTTTGTCATTTCCTAAGTTCAAACATAATTTCGTTTAAAATCGTCACATCTTCTTCCAGTGCATTGCCAATAACAATAACATCAGCACCTGCTTCAGTTATTCGTTTTGCGTCTTTAGCGTTTCGAATTCCTCCGCCTGCAATTAATTTCACCGGAAGTTGCGCTTTTATGTTGCGAATCAAATCAATATTTACCACATTGTTCGCACCGCTGCCTGCTTCCAGATAAATTGCTTTCATGCCTAACAGGGTTCCGGCCATGGCTGTAGCTATGATTTCGGAATCATTTTTTAGTGCGGTTGTATTCGAAACCTTTGCTGTAGTTGCTTCACGACCACCATCAACTAAAATATAGCCGGTAGGAACAACGGGAATATTATGCTCAAAAATATAGGGAGCAGATTGCACTTGTTTGTTGATTAGATATTCCGGGTTTCGACCACTAATTAAACTCAAAAAAAGTATTGCATCGGCATTAGGGTGTAGTTGCGTTTCGCTACCCGGAAAAATAATCACCGGAATAGCGCTGAATGTTTTTAAGAACGTAATCGTGGAATGAAACTGCTCCACAGTTACGGTACTTCCTCCTACAAATAGCCAGTCTACTTTTTGTGCTTCGGCAATTGAAATGAGTTTAGTCAAATAAGCAGTATCCGCCTTTTCAGGATCGATAAGCACAGCTACTTCCACCGTTTTTTGGTTAGATAGAAAGGGTTCGTAAAAAAGGGAGGTCTTGTTCAATGCGCTTGTTTTATGTAATGCTTTGAATGTAACTCTTCAAATATATAAGTTTAGGGGAAAATAGGGGATAGTTGCTTCTCCAATCATACGCAATGCGAATGATTTAAAATCTTGAATTTAATATTTAGCTTCATCAATAATCTAAAGTGATGGAATCAGTAATTTCATTTTTTCGTTTGTATAACGAGTATTTAGTGCTAGGCATTTTAGTGGTATTCGGTTTGATTGAATTTATTGCCGGGCATCTTTCCAAAAACAAAAGATCAACGGGCGATTATATTCAAGAGTTTTTCAGTTTCTTATTGTTAAGTGTAGCCACAAAGCCACTCATTGTTGTGTTGGTTGTTTATTTGGGCAATAATTTCTTTCCAAGTGGCAGCACATTGTTGAATGCAATGCCCTTCTATTTTCAATTGCCCCTTTTTTTGTTGGTGGATGATGTGATGCAGTATTGGTATCATCGATCTGCGCATGCGTATTTATTCCTTTGGAAGCTACATCGCGCGCACCATGCGTCTGCGGAAATGGGATTGTTAGTATCTTACCGTAATGCAGCATTATATTATGTGTTGATGCCTAATATTTGGTGGTTGGCCTTGTTCACGTTTTGTGGAGGAGGGAGTGCGGTTGTTGTTGGTTTAGTGCTAAAACAGTTGGTTATTATTGGTTCGCACAGTACCACCAAATGGGATCAGTGGTTGTATCGTTCTGCATGGCTCTCGCCATTGGCTTGGGTTGTAGAGCGAACTATTGTTACTCCTGCTTTTCATTTTGCTCACCATGGCGTTTCTCAAGTTGATGAAATAAGTGAGCCCAATGGCAACTTCGGGAATATGTTTGCCTTTTGGGATATTCTTTTTGGCTCGGCTTATTTCACACGTCAATACCCGGAAAAGTTTGGTATTCAAACCGATACGCATGATGCATGGTACACGCAAATGTTCTTTCCGGTATTGAAAAGCGAAAATAGGAATAGTCCATTATCGAGTGAGTTTATTGTAACAGATACAAAGGTTGATGCACCTACTATTCTTAATTTAGCACAAGGAAATTATTTGTGGTGCCGGTGCGGATTAAGTAAAACACAACCGTTTTGCGATGGCAGTCACCACGGTACAAAACAAAAACCACTTTTGTTTAAGTTGGAAAAACAACAAAAATGCACGTTGTGCAATTGCAAGCGAACGAATAAAGCTCCTTTTTGTGATGGGGCGCATAAGTTGCGTGGGGAAGTTGGGAGGTGAGGGTTGGGAGGTGAGCGTTGTGAGGTTCATGCAAATTGTAATGTCAAGATGTGCACTATGCCCCGCGAGGGATAGTAGCGGAAATCCTTTTCCCGCTTCTGAGCGGGATAAGATTGGAGCGAATAGCCCGACCCGCTTCCTAGTGGGTCGCGGACTAGCCTATCATTTCGGGTTTTGAGTACCCATTTCAGCCATTTCGTACCGTTTTTCAGCGCGAATCTGTCAAAATGTACTAAAAACGAATTTGGTATATGCTTTGAACTGCAATATCCGTACAAAAAACTATTTTAGCGGACTTTTAAAAAACCAAACATAGCGTTGTTCTTCGTGCGATTCGCTTCCTACCAAGCCACCCACTTAAATCATCGCCCAAATGTCAAAATAAATTGAGATGGCAAACTTTATTGAAAAATTCCTTACCTCTGTTTTCGGGTCGAGAAACGACCGCGAATTGAAAGGGCTTGAGTCGCGTGTAACCGACATTAATGCAGAATATGAAAAGCTGAAATCGATTTCGCACACCGAGCTGCGCAACAAAACCAATGAATTCCGCGAGCGTATCAAAACGTATTTAGCAGATGTGGATGCACAAATTGCAAACAGTAACGCGCAAGCAGAAGCGGAAGAGGATTTGCATACCAAGGAAACCTTGTACAAAGATATTGACGGACTGAAAAAAGAGCGCGACAAACAGATTGAAGAAATCTTGGATCAATTGCTACCGGAGGCTTTTGCAGTAGTGAAGGAAGCGGCTTTCCGTTTCGCCAATAACGAAACTATTCGTTCGAAAGCTACGGATTTCGACCGTTTAATTGCCATGAAAAACCCAAGTATCAAAATCGAAGGTGATGATGCGATTTACGCGAACGAATGGCAAGCGGCCGGAACAACGGTGAAATGGAACATGGTACACTACGATGTACAGTTAGTGGGAGGTATGGTGTTGCACTCCGGAAAGATTTCGGAGATGGCAACAGGTGAAGGAAAAACGTTAGTAGCAACTTTGCCGGCATATCTCAACGCCTTGGCAGGGGAAGGGGTTCACGTAGTTACGGTGAATGATTATTTGGCGAGACGTGATGCCGAGTGGAATGGCGTGTTGTTTAATTTCTTGGGCTTGCGTGTGGATTGTATCGACTTGTATCAGCCACATTCGGAAGAGCGTAAGAATGCTTACAATGCCGATATTACATACGGTACAAACAACGAATTTGGTTTCGATTATTTGCGCGATAACATGGTGAGCAACCCGGCTGAAATGGTACAACGCAAACACCATTTTGCGATGGTGGATGAGGTGGATTCGGTTTTAGTGGATGATGCCAGAACACCTTTGATTATTTCGGGACAAGTGGAAAGCGATGACGAACAACAGTTCTTTGAATTGAAGCCGCGCATTGTGAAATTGTACGATACGCAGCGTAAAGTGTGCAATCAATTTTTAACGGAAGCGAAACGCTTAATTAACGAGGGCAACACCGGAACAAAAGAAGGCGAGGGTGGAATGGCCTTGTACCGAGCCTTTAGAGGTTTGCCGAAAAATACGGCATTGATCAAGTATTTATCGGAGCCGGGTGTGATGCAAGTGATGCGTAATGCTGAAAATTATTTCTTGGCAGAGCAGCAGAAGAATATGCCTTTAGCTGATAAGGAATTGTATTTCACGATTGACGAAAAAAATAACTCGGTAGACTTAACCGATAAAGGAATTGAGTTAATTACGGGTGCCGGAGAAGATCCGCATTTCTTTGTAATCCCGGATGTGGGTGCAACTGTTGCAGAAATTGAGAAACAGGGCTTAAGTGCAGAAGAAAAATTACATCGTAAAGAAGCATTGATGAACGAGTTCTCTTTGAAAACAGAGCGTATTCACTCGATTCAGCAATTGTTGAAAGCCTATACGTTGTTTGAAAAAGACATTCAGTATGTGGTGATGGAGGGCAAAGTGAAAATTGTGGATGAGAACACGGGTCGTATTTTGGACGGACGTAGATACTCTGACGGTTTGCACCAAGCGATTGAATCGAAAGAGAATGTGAAAGTAGAAGCGGCTTCACAAACCTTGGCTACCATTACGTTGCAGAACTACTTCCGTATGTTCCATAAATTGTGTGGTATGACGGGAACGGCTATTACGGAAGCCGGTGAGTTCTGGGATATCTATAAGTTAGATGTGTCGACTATTCCTACGAACCGTCCGATTATTCGTGACGATAAAGAAGATTTGATTTACAAAACGAAGCGCGAAAAATACAACGCCATTATTGATGATATTCAGCAATTGAGTGATGCTGGTCGTCCGGTGTTGGTGGGTACTACCAACGTGGAAGTATCGGAATTGTTGGGCAGAATGCTTACGATTCGCAAAATCAAACACAATGTATTGAATGCGAAACATCATAAGCGCGAGGCAGAAATTGTGGCGGAAGCAGGAAATCCATCGGCTGTAACTATTGCAACGAACATGGCGGGTCGTGGTACGGATATTAAGATCAACGACCAAGTAAAAGCGGCCGGAGGTCTGGCGATTATTGGTACGGAGCGTCACGATTCCAGACGTGTTGACCGTCAGTTGAGAGGTCGTGCCGGACGACAAGGGGATCCGGGTTCTTCGCAATTCTACGTTTCGTTGGAAGATGAGTTAATGCGTTTGTTTGGTTCAGAGCGAATCTCGAAAGTGATGGATAGCCTTGGATACAAAGATGGCGAGGTGATTCAGCACAGTATGATTACGAAATCGATTGAGCGTGCGCAGAAGAAAGTGGAAGAAAATAACTTCGGTATTCGTAAGCGTTTGTTGGAGTATGATGATGTGATGAACAAACAACGTGAAGTAATTTACGGCAAACGTAAACATGCTTTGTTTGGAGAGCGTTTAGCCTTGGATATTCAGAACTCGTTTTATGATTTGTGTGAAGAGATAGTGTTGAACCACTTGCCGGTGAAGGATTTGGAAGGTTTCAAATTGGATGTGATTAAATTCTTCTCGTTTGAATCATCGATTACAGAAGCTGATTTTGCGAAAGGCAATGCAGGCGATTTAACGCAGAAATTATTTGATGAAGTTGTAGAAGCTTATCATGCGAAAAAAGAAGCGGTGCAAAGTCAGGCGTTCCCGATTTTGAAAAGCATTCATAAGGAAAGAGGCGAGGTAATTAAAACTGTTGCGATTCCTTATACAGAGAATAAAAAAGGATTGAATGTGTTGGTGCCATTGCACGATATTATTGAAAGCAACGGAAAAGACTTGTGGACGTATTTCGAGCGTTCGGTATCGTTGGCCTACATTGATGATGCTTGGAAACATCACTTACGTTTAATGGACGATTTGAAGCATGAAGTACAAACTGCACACTTTGAGCAGAAAGATCCATTGGTGATTTACAAAATTGAATCATTCAATTTATTCAAGGGGTTGATGTCGCACATTAATCAAGAGATTGCAGCTTTCTTATTCAAAGGGCAGTTACCTTCTGAAGAGCAGAATCCGCAACAAGTTCGTGAGGCACAATTGCCAAAATCGGATGTAAGAAATGTACAAACTAACAAAGCCGAAGTAGAAGCCAATGGTAACCCGGGTGATGTTCCTATGCAAGAGCAACGCAAACCTGAACCGGTGCGTTTAGGGCCACAAATTGGGCGAAACGATCCTTGTCCTTGCGGCAGTGGTAAGAAGTTTAAACAGTGTCACGGAAAGGATGCGTAATTGCATTCAACGATAAACAAGAAAGGCATCTCAAAGAGATGCCTTTCTTGTTTTATGGAGTATTCTTTTTCTGCATAATCGTACCTAATTCGTTTTGCGATTCTATAAGCGAATTGGAAATATGCTCTCTTTCTTTTTTACTCCTATTCTGACTTAATTTCTCTTTGCATTCTAATTGCGCAACATGAATTTTAAAGGCTACCAAATCCGGGAATAAGTTGGATTTGTAGCGTTCGCTTACTGTTTTCCATTGTGCGAAATAGGCCGGCTCATAGGCTAGAATCATGCGTTCTAAAAGTTCGATTTTTTCTGCTTCAGAATCCAATATTAACGCATTGCCGGATGCATGAACAGCAACATAATTCCAAGTTGGAACATTGTCGTTTTTCTCATAAAGGGAAGGCGAAATGTAGGCGTTAGGGTTGCTGAATACTACTAAGCATGGGCCTTTCGCAAAATCATTCCACTGCGGATTGTCTTTAGCCATGTGTGAATGGAGAACGATGTTATCGTTTTCAACTTCGATAACAAAAGGTAGATGTGTAGCGCGGGGTGTATTGTCAGATGCTGTAATCAATGTTGCAAACGAATACTTTTTCATGTATTCAATTGCAGTAGTTTGATCGGGCTGTTGGAATTCTTTAGGGATATACATGTTCTGTAATTTCTAATGGCTTATTTTCTAACAGCTAGCAACTTATTATCGACTTAAATACATGCTCTTCATCTTATACAACTCACGGAAAGTTGGGTCGTACAAGTCTTTAATGAAACGAATAGATTCACCTGTTGATTTCATTTCAGGACCTAATTCACGACTTACATTCGGGAATTTATCAAAGCTGAATACAGGCTCTTTAATGGCATAACCAATCAATCGTTTGTAATAAGTGAAATCCTTTAATTTATTAGTGCCCAACATTACTTTTGTCGCATAGTTCAAATACGGAATGTTATACGCTTTGCAAATAAAAGGAGTTGTTCTTGATGCACGTGGGTTAGCTTCAATCACATACACTTTCTCTTTCTTAATCGCAAACTGAATATTGATAAGCCCTCTGATATTCAAAGCTCTGGCAATTTTTTCAGTAAATTCTTTCATTTGCGAAATCACATTTTCCGAAAGATTGTATGGCGGCAACACCGAGTTCGAATCTCCAGAGTGAATTCCGGCAGGCTCGATGTGTTCCATAATGCCCATAATCTCTACTTGCTCTCCGTCAAAGATAGCGTCAATTTCAGCCTCTTCTGCACGGTCGAGGAAGTGGTCAATTAAGATGTTATTATCCGGGAAGTGTTTCAAAATGCCCACAACTGATTTTGTCAACTCCTCATCGTCAATCACAATACGCATACGCTGCCCGCCCAATACATACGAAGGTCGTACCAACACCGGATAACCAATAGTATGCGCAATTTCAATGGCATCTTCGGCTGTTTGTGCAGCGCCATATTCAGGGTAAGGAATACCTAATTCTTTCAATAAGTCGGAGAAACGTTCACGGTCTTCAGCAATATCCATGCTATCATAAGATGACCCGATAATCTTAATGCCGTTATCCTTCAGGTTTTTCGCCAGTTTCAAGGCAGTTTGTCCGCCCAATTGAACGATTACGCCTTCAGGTTTTTCATAATCGATGAGTTCGCGCAAATGCTCCCAGAACACAGGTTCAAAGTACAATTTATCGGCAATATCAAAATCCGTAGATACCGTTTCAGGATTACAATTCATCATAATCGCTTCGAATCCGGCTTCTTTAATAGCTAAAATCCCGTGCACACAACAATAATCGAATTCTATGCCTTGTCCAATTCTGTTAGGTCCTGAGCCTAATACAATTACTTTTTTCTTATCTGTTTTTGGTGATTCAGAAGCTTTTTCTCCTTTTTCAAACGATGAATAGTAGTATGGTGTTAACGCTTCAAATTCTGCTGCACAAGTATCTACCAATTTATAAATTCGATTAACCCCTAATTTTCGTCTGTAGCTGTACACTTCGTCTTCACTCACTTTGAACATATAGGCCAATTGCAAATCGGAATACCCTTTTTGTTTCAAGTCGAACATCGTGTCAACATCAAAGCTTTCCAATTCGGTTTTGCGCATCCGTTTTTCGGTATCTACCAAATCCATAACTTGATATAAGAACCATGGGTCGATGCGCGTTAAATCTTGAATGGTTTTCAACGGCACTCCTAATTTCAGGGCATCATAAATTCGGAACAAGCGATCCCAACTAGGTGTTTTTATACCTTGCAGCATATCATCGGTACTTACCCAAGTTTTTCCATCGGCTCCTAAGCCAATTCTGTTGTTTTCGAGCGACTGACAAGCTTTCTGTAATGCTTCTTGAAAACTTCTGCCGATGCCCATTACCTCGCCTACACTTTTCATTTGTAAGCCAAGTGTATCGTCACAACCTTGGAACTTATCGAAATTCCAACGCGGAATTTTTACAATAACATAATCTAATGAAGGTTCAAAAAAGGCAGAAGTAGTTTTGGTGATTTGATTTTTCAATTCATCCAACGTATAACCTACCGCTAATTTAGCGGCAATTTTAGCAATGGGGTAACCTGTTGCTTTTGATGCCAATGCTGAAGAGCGCGATACCCGCGGATTCATTTCAATAGAAATAATATCTTCTGTAACCGGATCGATGGCGAACTGAACGTTACAACCACCTGCAAAGTTACCGAGTTCTTGCATCATGCGTTTTGCATAATTACGCATACGTTGATAGGCCGTGTCGCTCAATGTTTGAGCAGGTGCAACAGTGATAGAGTCTCCGGTATGTACACCCATCGGGTCGAAATTCTCTACTGAACAAATCACCGCAAAGTTGCCCAAACGGTCTTTCATTACTTCGAGCTCAAATTCTTTCCACCCCAATACCGCTTTTTCAATCAAAACTTCGTGTGTTGGAGAGGCGGATAATCCACGCTGCAATTTTTCGTCAAATTCTTCTTTGGTATGTACGAATGAACCTCCCGTTCCGCCTAGCGTGTAGCTCGGACGAATCACCAGCGGGAATCCGATTTTTTGCGCAGCTTCTTTTCCTTCCAAAAATGAGTTGGCCGTGATAGCAGGAGCCACACCAATCCCAAGTTCAATCATCCATTGGCGGAATAACTCTCTGTTTTCCGTTTTCTCAATGGCATCAAAATCGGCACCGATAACTTTTACGCCATACTTCTCCCAAATGCCCATTTCGTAGGCCTCCATGCAGAGGTTCAGGGCTGTTTGTCCTCCCATGGTTGGCAGTACTGCATCTATTTTCTGTTCTTCTAAAATTTTCACTACTGAATCTATAGTAATAGGTAGCAAATACACGTGATCGGCTACTACTGGATCCGTCATAATCGTTGCCGGATTAGAGTTGAGTAGCGTTACAATGATACCTTCTTCGCGAAGGCTACGTGCAGCTTGGGAGCCGGAATAGTCGAATTCACAAGCTTGTCCAATAATGATAGGTCCGGATCCGATGATTAAAATGGATTGGATAGAATTATCTCTCGGCATGTTTAGGGAAGATTTGGGCGAAATTAAAAAAAGGAATGATACGTATCATTCCTTTTTCATATTGGTAGTAAATTGTGCAAAACTATCTTACCGAGGTACTAGAACTGCTTTCCGTTTTTTGCTGCATGGCTAAAAAGTTGTCGGCCATTTTCGAGCCTACAACAGTGAACGCAATGAGAACGAAACAGAAGATAACGAGAATGTAGTTGATTGAATTATCCGATTTCATAGTTGGGTATTTTAGTTAGTTAACGTGAAATACCAAAAAATGTTGCATATCTAATTAGAAATCAGCACATAGTTATCCACAAGGTTGATTTTACTTGGCTGCTCGTTTTCTGTCGTTTTCTGAAAGTAATATCTTTCTCAAGCGAATACTTTTTGGGGTAACCTCTACGTATTCATCTTCCTGGATATATTCCATTGTTTCTTCCAAGCTCATTTTGATTGGTGGAGCCAACGATGATTTATCATCAGTTCCTGAAGCGCGGAAGTTTGTTAATTGTTTAGTTTTAGAGATATTGATACACATGTCTACCGGGCGAATGTGTTCTCCGATAATTTGTCCTTCATAGATATCTTCACCGGCATCCAAGAAGAATTTACCTCTATCTTGTAGTTTATCCATTGCATACGTTACCGATTTTCCGTTCTCCATAGAAATCAATACCCCGGCAATACGGTTAGGGATATCACCTTTCCATGGTTCGTAACCTTTCAAACGGTGGCCCATAATTGCTTCACCGGCACTAATATTTAAAATTTGAGTGCGCAAACCGATAATTCCTCTAGACGGAATTTCAAATTCTACGTGCATCAAATCCCCTTTAGGCTGCATAGCAGTTAATGAACCTTTACGTTGTGTAATCAATTCGATACATTTTCCGGCAACGGTTTCAGGCGCATCGATGGTTAATACCTCGATAGGTTCACATTTTTGTCCGTCAATAATTTTAGTAATTACGCGTGGGTTACCGATTTGTAACTCATACCCTTCACGTCTCATGGTTTCAATTAACACAGATAAGTGGAGGATACCTCGACCGAATACCACAAAGGTGTCGGCCGAATCTGTTGGATGAACGCGTAATGCCAGGTTTTTCTCTAATTCTTTCTCTAATCTTTCTTTCAATTTTTGAGAGGTAACGAATTTTCCTTCTTTACCGAAGAAAGGCGAGTTGTTTACAGTGAACACCATACTCATGGTAGGTTCATCGATAGCGATTGGAGGTAAAGCTTCCGGATTTTCAAAATCGGCAATAGTATCTCCGATTTCGAAGCCGTCTACTCCTACAACTGCACAAATATCGCCACATTCTACGCTTTCCGCTTTCATTTTTCCTAAGCCCGAGAAAACATATAATTCTTTAATTCTCGATTTTTGGATGGTACCATCTCGTTTCACCAAAGAAATTGGTTGGCCGTTAATAATTGTTCCACGCGCTACACGACCGATGGCAATTCGACCAATAAAGCTTGAAAAGTCTAACGATGTGATTTGCATTTGAATAGTTCCTTCTACAATCGGTGGCGCTGGAATATATTCCAAAATGGTTTGCAATAAATAATCTACATCTTCGGTTGGTGTTTTCCAATCTGGTCCCATCCAACCTTTTTTTGCTGCACCGTAAACGGTAGGGAAGTTTAATTGATCCTCTGTGGCATCCAAGTTAAACATCAAATCGAACACGTGCTCATGCACTTCATCCGGGCGACAGTTCTCCTTATCTACCTTGTTGATCACAACAATAGGTTTTTTCTTCAGTGCGATAGCTTTCGACAATACGTAACGTGTTTGCGGCATTGGGCCTTCAAAAGCATCTACCAAAAGTAAAACGCCATCGGCCATGTTCAATACTCGTTCCACTTCTCCTCCAAAGTCAGCGTGACCCGGAGTGTCAATGATGTTAATCTTAACTCCTTTATACTCAACTGAAACGTTTTTCGCCAGAATCGTAATTCCACGTTCTCTTTCTAAATCGTTATTATCCAGTATCAACTCGCCTGTTTGTTGATTTTCTCTGAATAATGAACAGTGATGAAGTATTTTGTCTACAAGAGTGGTCTTTCCGTGGTCAACGTGAGCAATAATTGCAATATTTCTTTTTTCCATAACAAATTTAAGGGTGCAAAGCTAAAAAAGCATTTGACATTTCCTTGTCAAATGTGGATAGTTCACCGAATACGAAAATACAGTAGTTTGAACTTTGATTAATTATCATAAATTTGTAGCTATATTTTCAATAATTATGAAACAAATACTTACCTTCTTCGTATTAACGCTGTTTTTAGTTCCTTTTATAGGATTCGCCCAAGATAAGAGTGGGGATAAAATCAAGTATCAGAACCAAGACCAATTCTTTAATTCTGATAAGGAGTCGAAAACGTATAATTATTACGAGCGAAAGAAAATTAGTCAGCCTCTACAACCTCGATATGATACGGATTCGATGCCTTTCCAAAAGGGAAATAAAAAGAAAGAAGCGCAGCAGAAAGCTTATCTTGCAAAACAATATCATTATCCTGCCAAACCTCGAGACAAGTGGGAGTTGGGCTTGAATTTTGGTATGGCAATGATAAGTGGAGACGTTAAGCCGTATTGGCAACGTCCTGATCAAAACTTCGGAGTTGGGGTAGAAGTTAGAAAATCTTTAGGCTATATTTTCTCTTTGCGTTTAGGATATAATTTCCAATTGATGACGGGAAGAAATTGGGAGCGCGATAATAACTTACAATTTAACAGAGCACTTAATCCATCACCTAATACCAATTTCTCAGCTTTTCTTGACTCTGTTGGTCCTAATTACTACGATAATCCCAAGTTAAAAGCAGATCGTACTAAATTGGGTTATGATTTGAACCGAATGTGGGTATACAATTATCGCACTTTAGTTCATCAACTTTCATTGGAAGGTGTTGTTAATTTAGGGAATTTACTGTTTCACAGAGAACGAACACGATGGAACATATATGCATTGGCAGGTGTTAGCGGTTTTCTATTTAATACTAAATATGATGCCTTAGACAAGAATGGGGAAGTATATGATTTTTCTGAAATTCAAGATATTTGGATTAATGGAAAATCAAGTCCATATGTTAATAACGATAAAAATGTTCGAAAGTCGGTTTTTGCATCATTAAAGAAAACATTAGATGGAAAGTATGAAACACAAGCTGATAACGATGCCAATCTTCCTGGGATAAAGTTTTGGACATTTATCCCTGCTTTTACTGTTGGAGGAGGAATTAGTTTCAGAGCTACAAACTTTATGTCTATTGGTATAGAAGAACGAGTTACACTTACCTCTAATGATGTGCTGGATGGTTACAGATGGCAACAAGATGAGCATAATGGTATGACTCGTGATTACGATAATATTTCATACACAAGTATTAAGTTAGGATTCTTCGTGGGTTCTAAAAAACGTACAGAACCGTTATATTGGTTAAATCCTATGGATTACACCTACAAAAAGATTAGCGACATGGATCCTGAGAAAATCGCTGAGGATTTGAATAAAGACGATGATGAGGATGGTGTTCCAAATCGTTTAGATAAAGAGCCGGCAAGTAAAAAAGATTGTCCGGTTGATGCAAAAGGGGTAATGTTAGATAGCGATAAAGATGGTATCGTGGATTGTGAAGATAAAGAACCGTTCTCTCCTCCGGGATATCCTATCGACAAATTTGGCGTTGCTCAAGTGCCACCTCCAGCATGTTGCCAAGAAGCCGGAAAAGGCGGAGGTAATGGCTCAGGAAAAGGAGCATACGATTGTTCCAAAATGGAATTGCCTAGTATCTATTTCGATGATGATAAATACTATTTAGATCCAAATAACGAAGGAACATTACACACTATTGCCGAGCGTTTACAAATGTGCCCTGATGTAAGATTAGTGGTAACCGGTAAAGATGAGTCTAAAAACGACAGAAAATACAACGAGCAATTGGCGTACAACCGTTCTTCGGGAGTAATTGATTACTTGGTAGAGAAATACGGAGTTTCTCGCGATCGATTTATCGTTAAATACGAAGGTGGAACTAAAGCGAAAAACGCTACTCCATTGGAAGTTAAACGTTCTCGTAAAGTAGAATTTAAATATGCTGCAGATGGCGAAACTGGAGAAAGTAATCCTCCTGCTCCACATCCGGGCTTAAAAGCAGGTTCTAATAAATAAGCACCTTCCAATAACTAAAAAAGGCTTCGCAATTGCGAAGCCTTTTTTAGTTATTGGAAGAAATAATTAAGAAATGGAATTTCTAACCCGCTGTGTATAGTTTCTAAGGGCTGTTCTGTGGTCAACCCCATTGGCCGCCATATCTTCTAATATATTGATGGCCGCTAATACATGTGTCAATCGCTCGCCTTCGTCTTTCCCCTCCACCGTTATTTCCGGTGATTGTTCTTCATAAAGCGCTTCTTCCGCCTTCTTTAATATGTCCAAGGAATAGTTTTCCGATAAATGTTTGATTACAGCTAATTGCATATTTACTTATTTAATTTCTTCAATCAATTTCACTACAAAGTCTTCCAATGAGGTAGCTTCTCCTTTCACCAATTGTCCGTTTTTGAAAGTTGCCATGAACGGAAGGTTATTCACCCCTGCCATTTTGCGGGCTTCTTCATTTTTTTCGGCATCCACTTCAATAAAAGTAACTCCGGTAAAGCGCTCATCATTCGATAGTCGTTTGAATTTTGGACCGAAAAGTTTGCAAGAGCCACACCAATCGGCAAAGTACTTCACAATTACTTTATCGTTGCTGTCGATGAGGGTTTTAAAATCACTGTCGGTAGAAAGTATTACGGCCATTTTAACTTATTTATTTTTTGATTACGATTAATTATTTAGAAAACAAACTTAGTTATCTTGCACATATATTATGGAAAAAATTCTCAACTATATTAACGGAGAACTTGTTGAAGCTATAGAACAAAATCAATTCGAAGTTGTTCAGCCGGCAACGGGAAAGCCTTATACAACTGCACCACTAAGTACTATCGCTGATTTGGAAAATGCGATTATTGCGGCTGATGCTGCATTTGAAAAATGGGCAGGATTAGCATTAGACGAGCGCTGTAAATGGTTATTGAAAATTGCCGGTGGTATGGAAGCACATTTTGATGAATTTGTGCAAGCGGAATCTATGGATAACGGTAAACCTGTTTCGCTTGCGGCTCGAGTAGATATTCCACGTTCCATTTCCAATTTCCAATTTTTTGCAGGAGCAGCACAGCATTTTGCTTCTGAATCACACTATACTCCTAATGCCGGAATCAATTACACCATTCGAAAACCATTAGGGGTGGTGGGTTGTATTTCGCCATGGAACTTGCCTTTGTACTTGTTTACTTGGAAAATAGCACCTGCTTTGGCGGCCGGGAACTGTGTTGTAGCCAAGCCTTCAGATATAACGCCATATACCGCTTTTTTACTCTCAAAAGTATGTGTGGAAATTGGTTTGCCGAAAGGGGTATTGAATATCGTTCATGGCGGTGTAGATACAGGAAAAGAAATTGTAGCACACCCACGCGTGAAAGCCATTTCGTTTACAGGAAGTACCCGAGCCGGTGAAGATATTGCGCGAACGGCTGCACCTATGTTTAAGAAAATATCGTTGGAACTCGGAGGTAAAAATCCAAATATCATTTTTGACGATGCGGATATAGATGATGCGGTGAACACTTCGGTATTATCCTCTTTCAGCAATCAAGGACAAATATGTTTATGTGGTTCACGCATGTTTATTCACGAACGTATTTATACCACATTCAAAGAGAAATTTGTTGCAAAAGTGCGCGAGTTGAAAGTAGGCGATCCGAATGAAGCGGAGAGCAGGGTAGGAGCGGTTGTTTCGAAACAACACGAAGAAAAAGTGTTGAGTTATATCACATTGGCAAAGCAAGAAGGCGGAACAATATTATGCGGAGGAGACAAAGTAAATGTACCCGGACGATGTGCCGATGGTTACTTCATAGCCCCTACCGTTATTGAAGGCTTAACCTTTAATTGCCGCACGAATCAAGAAGAAATTTTTGGTCCGGTGGTAACGATAACGCCTTTCTCTTCGGAAGAAGAAGTGCTACAAATGGCAAATTCTGTACAATACGGTTTGGCAGCTTCTTTATGGACGAACGATATTAAGCGTGCACATCGTGTGGCCGATAAATTAGAATGCGGTATTGTTTGGATTAACTCGTGGATGGTGCGCGATTTACGCACTCCTTTTGGAGGTGTGAAAAGCTCAGGTGTAGGGCGAGAAGGTGGTTGGGAAGCCATGCGTTTCTTCACGGATGCAAAAAATGTATTTGTAAAATATTAGTCGATTTATCAATTAGCAATATGAGCGAAAATTTACCGAAGCCGATGGGCTTGTACCCCATGACAAGAAAAGTAGGTTCCATTTTGTTTGTGAGCGGCATTGGTCCGCGCGAAGCAGGCACCGATAATATACCGGGTTTGAAGCTCGATAAGTATGGGAATTACATCGAGTTTGATTTTGAAGCACAAGTACATGCTGTGTTTAAAAATGTGAAAACTGCTTTAGAAGAAGCCGGCAGTAGCTGGGATAAAATGGTAGATGTAACTGTTTTCCTAACGAACATGAAACGCGATTTTCATACCTATAACCGCTTGTATGCCGAATATTTTAAAGATGTTCAGCCTACAAGAACTACAGTAGAGGTGATTTCGTTGCCATCGCCAATTGCTATTGAATTGAAAGTGGTGGCTTCGTGTGGCGATTGAATTCCGCTAAATTTAGTAACTTCGATATGATGAACATCAAACAAAAAACAGGGGTTTGTATTTATGCAGTAATTGTGTTTTTCTCTTTTTGGGGAATGCAATCATGCGCTAAAAAATCCTGTGAAGCGAAAGCTATTGATGGGTGTTTTTCTACTAAGGAGTATAACCCTGTTTGTGGCTGTGATGGTAAAACTTATGGCAATCCAAGTGAAGCTGCTTGTGCTTCTATTACACAATACACGATAGGTTCTTGTAAATAATATTAAAAAGGGGGTAATGAAAAAATATGTTTTCTCTATAGCAATGGTGATGATTGCGTGTGTAGGTTTTGCACAAACCAAAACGCAAGGTTCGTCTGCACCACCTCAAGTGGTAAACTTTTCCGATACGAGCAAAAAGGATTTTGATCCCGCACTTCTCCCTATCGATAAACAAGTTATTCCTAGTTCTGAGTATGGCGACAAAAAAGAAATGCTACATCGTCAGCGAATAGAACAGCGAAACGCAACCAGTAACCCTCAAAAAAAAAGTGCAAGAGCCAATGTAGCCGTAAATCCGCAAGTGGTGTTCAGCTTCGAAGGAAATGTTGCCAACGGAGCGCCAAGTGATAATGATATTGCTGTTTCCGATAGCGGGAAAATATTAAGTGCTGTTAATACAAATGTACGTGTGTATTCCGATTCAGGGCTGTTATTACTTACTCGATCGCTTACACAGCTTACTTCTCAATTAGGTTCTTTTACAAAAACTTCCGACCCACGAGTATTGTATGATCCGGCAAAAGATCGTTTTGTGTTTGTTTGTTTTTCCGGTTCATTGAGTACTGAATCTACCATTCTAGTTGGCTTTTCGCAAACAAACGATCCGGCCGGTGCATGGAATTTCTACAAATTGAATGGCAATTCATTTAAGGATTCTACATGGAGCGATTATCCGATTATAGCTGTATCCGGAAGCGATTTATTTATCACCTTTAATCAAGTGAGGGACAATGTGAGTTGGACGGTTGGCTTCAAACAATCAGTGATTTGGCAAATTGATAAACAGCGAGGTTACGATGGAGATACGCTGCAGTACACGCTTTGGAGCGATATCAAAACAGATGGACGAAATTTGCGAAATATTTGTCCGGCTAAACAACATACAACTACGCAAACCGATAATATGTATTTCCTATCGGTACGCAATGTAGATGCTTCCAATGATTCTATTTTTCTTTTGGAAATCAATAACTCGCATGCATCGGGTGCGGCACAGCTTATAACTCGTGTGTTGAAGTCGCCTACACCGTATGGCTTTCCGCCCAATGCCTTACAAGGCAAGAATGCAGGTGGTATTACGCAGCAGCTGATGACCAACGATGCACGAGTTTTAGCGGCTATTTATGAAAACGATTATATTCATTTTGGCTCCAATACTATTAATCCTTCCTACATTAATGCTGCCGTTTTATTGGGAACAATAAAAAATGTGAGTAGTGCAACGCCAACAGTATCTACAGCTTTGTTTTCTTCTGTAACAACTGAGTATGGCTATCCATCGGTGACCTACATGGGTAATGTGCCTACCGATCATAAAGTGCTGTACACTTTTTCGCATTGTATCACCGATAGTTTTCCCGGTACGAGTATGTTGTACAAAGATGCCAATGGCGATTTTTCAGACATCGTGGAGGTAAAGAGTGGACTTTCCATTATCGATAATTTCACCGATTCTATAGAGCGATGGGGCGACTATACTAACATTCAACGCGTCTACAACACACAGCATCAGGCGGTTTTAGCCGGTTCGTTCGGACAAACACGGAAAATGAAAACATGGGTTGCAAAGATTGATGTAAACGATCCCACTACATCAATCCCTGAGTTCGCTAAGCAAAACGTAATGGATTTATATCCGAATCCGGTGCAGCAAAAAAGATTCGTTACTACCTTTACATTAGCGGAAAACGAAAATCTAAGTTTTTCTTTGTTGGATCAAAGCGGAAGATTGGTGTCGATGCTCCTTGAAACTAAAGGGTATAAAGGCGTAAACGAATTTTCCATCAGCACATCAGATTTGCCACAAGGAAATTATTGGCTAAAAGTGAAAGGGGAAACCGGAACCAACTTAAGTAGACAAGTGGCTGTTGAGTAAGCGATTAAGGAGCTAATCGTCCTACTTTCCAATGTCCTTCCATCAACTCATAAATAATTCTATCGTGCAAACGCGAATGACGGCCTTGCCAAAACTCAAAATAATTCGGTTCAAGAATATAGCCGCCCCAATGTTCGGGCATGTCGAGTTTATTGTCGGCTAAAACTGTTTTGATTTTTTCTTCAATGACAGCTCGGCTTTCAATCTTTTGACTTTGTGGTGAAGCTATTGCGCCTGCTCTGCTTTCGGGCGGACGAGTATCAAAGTATGCTCTACTCTCATCTTGGCTGATTTTTTTCACATTACCGCTAATACGCACTTGACGTTCCAATGCATCCCAAAAAAACAGAATTTCTGCTTGCGGATTTTCGGCTAAATCCATTCCTTTTTGGCTAGCATAATTGGTGAAAAATACAAAACCGGTCTCTGTCACTTCTTTCAGTAAAACAATACGGGCAGAAGGTTTGCCGTCTTTGCTGGCTGTGGCCAAAGTCATGGCATTGGCTTCTAAAATTTCGGAATTTTTAGTGTCGACAAACCAATTCTTAAACTGATCGAAAGGATTGTGTTTCACACTTTCTTCATGCAACTCGAATTTCTCGTATACTTTGCGTTGATCTTTTAAGTCCATGTTGCTCTATTTAAATCGTTAACCCGCTACTTTCTTTGCCGGTGCTCCGCCAAATTTCACGATTACTTTTTTGCCACTTGGTGCCATATATTTTTTGAATACAGCCGCTAAGCTTTCCTTTGCTTTTTCTTTATGACTGGAATTAGTTTCCAAGTCGGCTCTGGTTTTCAGGTATAACTCTTTCTGGGCTTTGAGGTAGTTTTCAGAATCTTCAGTAACCAGCAAACCCGATTTAGCAAAGCCTTGCACCTTGTCTAATTTCATTTCTAAACTCAATAACATGGGCTCGGGTAAAGTGACAATAATTACCGTATCCATTGACGTTATACCAAAGGTATCTTTGTTTAAATCGATGCCGTATTTAGCGGTGTAGGGAATGTCGAGGCGTACCGTTTTTTCAAGTACAGCATTGCTTAACCAACCGGACCAACTGCTTTCATCCTGTTTATTTGTAAATTGATATTGCGTTTTTCCATCCACTTGCAAAGCCGCAACTTCTGCAATGTCTTTAATCATTTCATAGTTCTGTACAAAACTTTCCGTGCCTTCCGATTTTCCTTTGTTGAATGCAAAATGATAGGTCAGAAATAAAAGCAGGGCAAAGAACAGAACAAGAATGAAGGTTGTTATTTTTTGCATTGTATTAGCCGTTGGCTACAATTTTAAACTCTTTCGGGTAGATTAATTTTTGTGCTTTGAAAGTAGTTTTGAAGCGTACTTTGTCGAACAACTTAATAGTATCAGGCAACGTGTAAGCCCCAACATAGTTGTATTTGTTGCTTGGTGCTGCACCGGTAGAATCAAAGTTCAAGTAGAATAATGTATCAGGATAAGTGTACACGTGGTTCGCATCGCCTGTTGTGTCTACTTCATACAAAATCTGCACATAGTTAATCGGACGATCAGTGGTGTATTTAATATCGATTTTTTGTGTAGTTCCGCGTTTAATGAAAACCGTAGTAGAATCGGGTGAGACAAGTGTAATCGGTTCCAAAATCGTTTCAGTAGTTTCTTTTTTGCAAGAAGAAATAGCAAAAGCAATAAGTGATATAGTAAGAAGAGAAAGCGTTATTTTTTTCATTGTGTTCTTTAAAAGGCAAATTAAAAATATTTAAGCATAATGTTGGTTACCATTCTGGCAAGCTTACCATAAGGAAACCAAAGTGGTGTAGCAATACTTCCACTGTGTAAGGCTTTCAGCACAGCACGTTCATTTGAAAATTCTTTGAATCCGAAATAGCCGGTAGATTTACCTATACCTGAATTGTTGATGCCACCAAACGGAAGATTCGGTTGCGAAATGTGTACTAAGTTATCGTTGATACAAGTTCCTCCGGCACTGGTGTTGTTCACCACATAATCCGAAACTTTCGATTTGCCGCTGAATACATAAAGCGCTAATGGTTTTTCTTTTCCGTTTACAATCTTCAATGCTTCGTCCATGGTTTTGAACGTCACCAACGGCAATAATGGTCCGAAGATTTCTTCTTCCATAATTTTGCTGTCTAATGGAACATTCGATAATAAAGTTGGCGAAATATAATTCTGACTTTCATCTAAATCGCCCCCGTATTCTACTTTCGTGCCACGCAAAACGGCATCCTCCAATAATCCTTTCAAACGGTTGAAATGCTTGTTATTTACAATGCGCGCTAAATCGGCACTTTGTTTCGGTGTAGCGGTGAAGAACTTCTCCGCATTGGTTTTGAACTTCGCAATAAACTCGTCTTTTTTCGATTCGTGAATCAATACATAATCAGGTGCAATGCAGGTTTGCCCCAAGTTCACAAATTTACCCCACGATATTTTTTTCACTGCCGCATCAATATTCGCACTTTCATCGATGATAGCCGGTGATTTACCCCCTAGCTCTAGCGTAACGGTAGTAAGGTGTTCCGCTGCTGCATGCATCACTACTTTGCCTACATTCGGTGAACCTGTAAAGTGAATGTGGTCGAATTTCAGTTTCAACAACTCCGATGAAACACTGTAATCGCCAAGCACAACAGCTACTTCGTTTTCATTAAAAATTTTGCCGATAATCTCTTTCAACAAAGCCGAAGTGTTCGGTGTAAACTCAGATGGCTTAATGATAGCGGTATTTCCGGCTGCTACACAACTTACTAAATGCTGCATGGGCAATTGGAAAGGATAGTTCCATGGAGATAGAATTAAACATACGCCTTTCGGTTCAAAAATGATTTTTGATGAAGAACCAATATACATAAGCGGTGTTTCCACTTCAATAGGTGTCATCCATTCATCGAGGTTTGAAATAGCATATCGCGCTTCAGTCACTACATTGTACAATTCAGTATAATCGGCTTCCACAGCAGCTTTGTGTAAATCGGCAAATAAAGCTTCCTGGATTTTTTGCTGATAATCCATGCACACATTTTTCAGCTTACTCAACTTCTCTTTTCGCTCTTTGGCGGTTGCGTTTTTTATGACTTGCGCATTTTTAAGCTGAAGATTGTAGAGCCGTAAAATTTCTTCCAAAGAAGAATTCGGACTCATGGGTACTGTTTTTTGAACAGGCGGAATTACCATTGCAGTTGCTTCCATCACTTATTTTTTTTGAAAAATAATAATTCTTTAGGATTATTCCTATCTTGATTTTCATGTCAACACATCTTAAAAAATCGCTTTCCCCTATTTTACTTTGGGGACTAGGAGTAGGTTATGTTATCTCCGGCATGTATTTCGGCTGGAACATAGGATTAGACAAGGGCGGAACGCTCGGGTTAGGCATAGCCACCGTATTTATTTTAATCATGTACATAACGTTTTCGCTGTCGTATTCCGAACTAGCGTGTGCTATCCCGAAAGCCGGTGGAGTGTTCGATTATGTTGGACGGGCCTTTGGAAAGGACTTAGGCTTCGTGGCCGGAATGGCGCAGTGGATTGAGTTTGTGTTTGCTCCACCCGCTATTGCTTTAGGGATTGGAGCGTATTTTCATATTCTTTATCCAGCTGTAGATGAACTCGTTTTTGCCATAGTCGCCTATTTTATTTTCACGGCTATCAATATTATAGGTGTTAAGATTTCCGCCACGTTCGAGCTGATTATTACCATTATTGCTGTTGCCGAATTGAGCCTCTTTGCATCGCTTACATTGCCGCATTTTCAGTTGCAGAATCTACAAACTAACCCCTTCCCACATGGGATAGAGGGTATTTTTGCGGCTATTCCTTTCGCGATTTGGTTCTTTTTGGGCATGGAAGGTATAGCCAATGTGGCTGAAGAAACCATCGACCCTCAAAAAAATATCACCAAGGCATTTATGTATTCGATGGCTACATTGGGGCTGTTGGCAGCTATGACCTTTTGTGCTGCTATAGGTGTAGGCGGTTGGGAGAAAGTAGTGTACGATAGTGCAGGAAAGGTTTCGGATTCTCCACTGCCTATGGCGTTAGGACAAATCACAGGAAACAGTGGATTGATGTATCATATGTTGGTGAGTGTTGGGTTGTTTGGCTTTGTGGCCTCCTTCAATGGCCTGTTGTTGGCAGCAGGGCGAGTAACCTACGAATTCGGAAAGGTTGGCCAATTTCCGCGTGTTTTGGGTGAAGTGCATCCAAAATTCAACACTCCACATTGGGCTTTGGTTGCTAATATGGTGTTGGGTATTTTTGCATTATTTACCAAGCGAACTGGCGATATTATTACACTTTCGGTGTTTGGCGCTATTACGTTGTACATCTTTTCTTGTTTAGCGATTATACGTTTGCGCAAAAGCGAGCCCGATATGCCTCGTCCGTTCCGAACGCCTTTTTACCCTGTAGTGCCAATAATTGCATTAACCATTGCATCTGTAGCGTTGGTGGCCATGAGTTATTTTAATATTAAACTCGCCATTATTTATTTTGCAGTGATTACATTTGCATTCGTTTTATACAAACTCTTTAACTCATCCGATAAGTCTTAATCATGGAGAAAAAGCAAATTTTAGATTACGTCCGAAAACATCCGTTAGGCAAAGTGAAGTTAGCTGTCACAGATATCGATGGTGTGTTGCGAGGGAAATATATGTCGGCAGAAAAATTTCTTTCTGTTGTAGAAGATTCATTCGGATTTTGCGATGTTGTTTTTGGTTGGGATATGGGCGATGTGGCCTACGATAATGCGAGCTATACCGGTTGGCACACCGGCTATCCGGATGCAAAGGCAACCATTGATTTATCTACGTTTCGAAAGATTCCATGGGAAAATGATATTCCGTTTTTCTTAGGCGAATTCATTGATGAGAAGAATAAACCCTTGGCTGTTTGTCCGCGTCAGTTGTTGAAAAAAATCACCAACGAGGCTGAACAAGCGGGTTACACGCCTTATGTAGCGCAAGAATTCGAGTGGTTTAATTTTGAAGAAACACCGCAAAGTTCTGCCGATAAAAATTACAGTGGCTTGAAACCCTTAACTCCTGGGATGTTTGGCTATTCTATTTTACGTAGCACCTTACGCAACGATTTCTTTTCCGATATTTTTGATGAACTGAAAAAGTTCGGTATCCCTATTGAAGGTTTGCATACAGAAACCGGACCGGGTGTATATGAAGCGGCTATTCAATACGGGAGAACGCTGGAAACGGCTGATAGAGCGGTGTTGTTCAAAACAGCAATTAAGGAGTTAGGCTACAAACGCGGTATTATGCCTACGTTTATGGCGAAGATTAGCGAGAATTTACCGGGCTGTAGCGGGCACGTACATCAGAGTTTGTGGGACAAAAAATCGACAAAGAATTTATTTCATGACGATAAAGACAAGCACAAAATTAGCGCAGTAATGAAGAGTTATATTGCCGGTCAGTTGCATTGCTTGCCGCACATTTTACCGATGGTAGCGCCAACAGTGAATTCCTACAAGCGTTTGGTAGAAGGGGCTTGGGCACCAACAACGGTAACTTGGGGCATTGATAATCGTACGGTAGCATTGCGTGCATTACCGGGTGGAAGTAAATCGTGCCGCTTAGAAACTCGCGTTGTAGGTTCCGATACGAATCCGTATTTAGCCATGTCTGCTTGTCTTGCAGCCGGTTTGTATGGGGTGAAAAATAAACTCACGTTGAAACAACCAATGACATTAGGCAATGGTTATAAAGATGAAAGCAATGGTCGTTTCCCTAAAAATTTGATTGATGCTACAGTGAAAATGCGCGATTCCAAATTGGCCAATGAATTGTTGGGCGAGCAGTTTGTGCAGCATTTCAGTCAGACCAGAGAGTGGGAGTGGCGCCAGTTTAGCCGTGTTGTTACCGACTGGGAAATGAAACGTTATTTCGAAATTATTTAAACAAAAAGTATAAAGTAAAAGCATGATCTCACAATTTAATTTTCCAACTACCATTCGTTTTGGCGCAGGCGTAGTAAAGGAACTTGGCGATTATTTAAAAAAGAACAATTGGGTTCGACCGTTGATTGTTACCGACCCAACAGTTCGTGAATTGCCTTTCTTTAAAGGCATTGTTACGGATTTGCAAAATGCAGGTATCAGTGTAGAAGTGTTTTCTGATATTCATAAAAACCCTGTAAAGTCTGATGTTTACAAAGGTTCTGATGCTTACGATCAAACACAACGCGACAGCATTATTGGAATTGGTGGAGGAGCCGGGCTTGATGTAGCACGAGCTATTTTGTTGCGTATCAATCACCGTGAAGATTTATTTAAGTACGATGATTTAATAGGTGGCGATGTGTATGTAACGAACGATGTTCCGCCATTCATCACCATTCCAACTACAGCAGGTACAGGAAGTGAAGTGGGTAGAAGTGCTATTATTGCTGATGATGAAACCCATCAAAAGAAAATTTTATTCTCTCCGAAGTTATTAGCGAAAATCGTTTTTGCCGATCCATTATTAACGATGGAATTGCCTGCGTTTATTACGGCAGCAACCGGTATGGATGCTTTAACGCACAATATGGAAGCGTTCTTAGCGAAAAACTATCATCCGATTTGCGATGGTATTGCTTTAGAAGGTATGCGATTAATCAACGAGTCGTTGGAAACAGCTACAAAAAATCCGGATGTAGAATCGCGCAGCAAAATGTTGTTGGGCTCTATGATGGGTGCGATTGCCTTCCAGAAAGGACTAGGCGTGGTGCATTCGTTGGCACATCCAATGTCGTCATTGTTGGATACACACCACGGCTTAGCTAATGCTGTGAACATTCCTTACGGTATGAAGTTCAATATTGCGGGAAGTGAAGATAAATTCAAACGCATGGCACAGACCTTGAATTTAAAGGATTTGAGTGGCGATGCAGTAGTGAATTATTTGTTCGATTTGAATTCGCGCATCAACATTCCGCATAAATTAAGTGCGGTAGGTGTGAAGCCGGAGCATATTGAAACCCTTGCAGATTTAGCTTTTGCAGATTTCGCGCATCCAAACAATCCGAAACCGGTAAGCCGCGAAGATTTTAAACAATTGTATTTAGAGGCTTTATGAGCATCAAAATAGGAATTACAGAAACTGCTACGAACTACGCCAATTATGTGAATTGGATACGTTCGTCTGCTGTTTTAAATGCAGAGGAAGATACGTTGCCATTGGAAGTGGAGATTGTTGAGTTGTCTTACACAAAATCGAATGCACATGATTTGAGTTTGTGTGATGGCATAGTATTCACGGGCGGAGTGGATATTCATCCGGGTTTTCACAGTTGTAATTATTCGTTGCATTATCCTTTTGCTCCAGAAGATTTTAATGTGAAACGCGATGAATTTGAATTGAATTTGTTGGAGCAAGCCTTATCACGAAGAGTGCCTGTTTTAGGGGTTTGTAGAGGCTTACAGCTGATTAATTCGTATATGCGAGGTACATTACATCTAGATAATGGAAGTGATAAGAATGCGATTCATAAAAAAGAAGATGATATTGATAAACAACACATGGTGTCTGTCGATCGAGAATCGTTGTTTTATGGTATTGTTCAAGCTGATCAAGGAATGGTAAATAGTGCGCATCATCAATCGATAGACAAATTAGCTAAAGAGCTTGTTGCTGTTGCGTTTTCCGATGATGGTGTGGTAGAAGCGGTAGAACTTCGCGATCCGAAACACCAGTTTCTATGCGCTGTGCAATGGCATCCGGAGCGTATGTTGGATCTACACAGTCCGTTTTCCATGAACATAAAAAAGGCGTTTTTATCAGCAGCTTGGGACAAACGAAAAGTATTTTAAAATTATTTAGTACATATAAATTATGAAAATTATCAATCCGGCTACGGCTGAAACTATTACAGATATTGCATCAGATAGTAAAGAAACATTAAGTGAAAAGTTTGCTCAACTGAAAGCAGGTCAAGTGAAATGGAATCAAGTTTCTATCGATGAGCGTGTACAAACCTTGTTGCGTTTTCACGATTTGTTGGATGCACACAAAGATGATTTAGCAAAAACGTTGACCAGTGAAGTGGGTAAGCCATTACAACAATCGTACAACGAATTAAACGGTGCACGCAATCGTATCAAATGGTTATGCGAAAATGCAAAGGCCTATTTGTCGAACGATTGGATGGTAGAGCAAGATGGCATGGGCGAGAAAATTGTATACGAGCCACTAGGTGTAGTCTGTAATATTTCGGCATGGAATTATCCGTATTTAGTGGGTGTGAATGTGTTTGTACCGGCTTTGTTGGCAGGGAATGCTGTTATGTATAAGCCTTCGGAGTTTTCAACTTTAACCGGATTGAAGATTCAGGAACTATTGTATGCTGCAGGTGTGCCTAAAGATGCATTTGCGTTAGCTGCCGGAGCAAGAGAAGTGGGAGAGGCCTTGTTACATATGGATTTCGATGGCTATTACTTCACGGGTTCTTATGCTACCGGTAATTACATTTATCAGCAAGTGGCGAAAAAAATGGTGCCTTGTCAGTTAGAACTAGGAGGTAAAGATCCATTGTATATTACTGATGATATAGCTGATGTGAAGAACACGGCCATTGGTACAGCAGATGGAGCATTTTACAATAACGGACAAAGTTGTTGTTCTGTAGAACGAATCTATGTTCACGAAAAAGTATTTGACGAGTATGTTGCTGCTTTTGTAGAAGAAGTAAAATCGTGGAAGACCGGAGCACCCACAGAAGAAGGTGTTTACATTGCAGCATTGACGAGAGAAGCTCAAATCCATGTTTTAGACAATCAAGTGAAAGATGCGCTGGCAAAAGGGGCGAAATTATTGTGTGGAGGAAAACGTATTGACCGTGCAGGCAACTATTTTGAACCCACTGTGTTGGTGGATGTAACAAACGATATGTTGGTGATGCAAGAAGAATCGTTTGGGCCTATTATTGGCATTATGAAAGTGAGCGGTGATGAACAAGCAGTTGCACTGATGAATGATACGGCTTACGGTTTAACGGCAGGCGTGTACACGGCTAGTCAAGCACGAGCAGAAAGCATATTGTCGAAAGTTAATTCCGGTACCAGCTATTGGAATTGCTGCGATAGAGTTTCACCGGCATTGCCATGGAGTGGAAGAAATCACTCGGGTTTTGGAGCAACATTGTCGCATGCAGGATTGAGAGCGTTCACGAAACCAAAGGCGTATCATTTGCGCGGAAACTGGTCGAAATAAAACGAATTTGTTGATACCAACAGCAGAAAGCAAACATAGAAATTTCGGACTCGATGTAATGCGAGCCACTGCAATATTGTTGGTGTTGGGGACGCATGCTTTCCATATTATAGCGCCACTCGTTCCTAAATCTATTTCCTTTATTTCATTGCCTGATGGGGTAGATGTTTTTTTTGTGTTGAGTGGATTTTTAGTGGGAGGCATTTGGATAGATATGCTAGAGCGCAACGAGAGCGGACTTTTGAAAACCTTTTTTTGGAAACGCTGGCTGCGAACACTACCTCCTTATTTTATTGTGGTTACGCTATTGTTTCTTGTGCGCCTTTATTTTTCGAGCGGAACATTTACATTTCCATGGCGCTATTTTTTATTTGTTCAGAATATGTATGTGCCCGAGTGGGATCCATACTATTTCTATCCTGAAGCGTGGAGTCTATCTGTAGAAGAATGGTTTTATGTATTGATGCCTTTGAGTACTTTGTTTTTACTGCGTTTCATCCAACAACCCAAAAAGGCTGTGTTCTTATTCGCGATGGTGATGCTTGTTCTTCCTTTCCTTTTGCGTATTCTTTTTTACATACAACATCCTATTGAATCGCTTGATGATTGGAACCGATATCTGCGCCACATTACGGTATATCGGTTGGATATGATTGGCTTTGGCGTATTGGCGGCATGGTTGAAATATTACAACAACAAACGTTGGGAAATGATGCGGAGTTACAAAGCGCTAGGCATGCTGTTATTACTTGCTTCCACTATAATCTATCACTTTTACGCCTTTGGTTTTATGTTTCTATCGTTATTCTACTTCTCAATTATAGGTGTTGGATTGCTGTTATTGCTTCCAACAATAGAATCGCTGACATGCACATCGCCACGAATCATTCATGCTGTGACATTTTTAAGTGTTATATCTTATGCTATATATTTAATCAATCGTTCGGTTATTCTCTATCCATTAATTTTGCCTTTCAAGCCGGTATTTGCTTCTTATATTGTGTTAACGCTTGGGACTTATGTAGGTTATGTTATTCTTGTAATGCTTATTGCTTATGCTTTTTACCGATTTGTGGAGCAACCGATTCTAGCATTTAGGGATAAGTTGGACATAAAAAAAGGGCAATGAAAATCACTGCCCTTTTTAAAATGAAAACTGAAAATCTTACTTTCTAAAAGCATATAAATAACTCATCGGTTTATTCGGGTACACCCCTTCGAGTAAAATTTTACCCGATTTGCTTTTAATCATATTCAAGAAATCGTTGGTGTCGTTCACTGGTTGGTCATCAATTTGTGTGATGATAAATCCTTTTTTGATGTCGGTAAATTGGGCTAGTTTTCCGTCTTTCAACTCAATTACACGCACACCACTTTGTAAACCCAATGTTGCTTTCTCTTTTGCTGAAAGGTTTTCTACTTGCACCCCTAGCTCGTTCAAAATGTCTTTCGAGTCGTCTACTTTAGCTGTAGTGTTGTATTTGTTTTTCAACTGAACATTGGCTATGCCTACTTTTCCGCTGCGTAAATATTCCACACTGATTTTATCTCCCGGACGATACTGTGCAATTTGCTCTTGTAATTCAGGCGCAGAATTCACGTTTACTCCATTGATTTTTGTGATCACATCTTCTTTTTTCAGACCGCCTTCTTCGCCCGCAGAACCTTCATTTACGGCATCTACATAAACACCTTGTGGTTTATCGAGACCTTCTTTTTTAGCTAATTCATCATCCACCGAGCGTATACTCACACCCAAGAATCCACGTTGTGTGATACCGAATTGTTTCAAGTCCAAGATTACTTTGTTTACGATGTTCACCGGCACAGCAAACGAATAGCCTGCATAGGTTCCGGTTGGAGAGGCGATAGCCGTGTTAATGCCCACTAATTCTCCATTCACATTTACCAGCGCACCTCCACTGTTTCCGGGATTTACAGCCGCATCGGTTTGAATGAAGGATTCAATGGCAGTGTTCGATTGTTGTGCGCCATTTTCATTCAAAAGATTTAAGTTTCTTCCCTTCGCGCTCACAATGCCTGCGGTAACAGTAGAGGCAAGATTAAACGGATTTCCAACCGCCAATACCCACTCGCCTACTAGCAATGAATCGGAATTTGCAAACTGTGCAGCCGGTAAATCTTTAGCTTCCACTTTCAACAGCGCTAAATCTACATCGGCATCCTGGCCAATTAATTTTGCTTTATACGATTTGTTGTTGCTGAGCACCACTTCAATTTCGTTCGCATTATTGATCACGTGGTTATTGGTCACAATGTAACCGTCTTCAGATACAATCACTCCAGAGCCTGTAGCTACTTGCGGTTGATTGCGATACGGATTTTGTCCGTGGAAGAATTGCGAAAAATCATCGCCAAAAAAATCTTGCAGCGGGTCACGACCTCTTCCACCACGGAATGCCACCGGTTCTGCTTTAATGGTGCTTTTTACGTGCACAACAAAGGGTGTAGCCGCTGCAGCTGCATAACGGAAGTCGATAGGCTGACTGGTGTTTTTAGGCGAAGGCAGATAAGCAAAACTTGCTTTAGCCTGATTGTCGAGTGTGGCCACTTGCGGTGTATCCTGCAGAAAGTGATTGTATACCATAACTGCACCCATTGCGCTTACGAACGAAAGCAGCATGGTGATAAGCAATTGTTTTGTTTTCATATTTCTCAATTTTTGTTTTAAACGATTTGTTCTGCAAATTTATTGCAAGAGTTTTGGATACTATCAATAGAAAAACCGTACTTTAACTGCATTTAACAGCGAAAAATTAATGAACGTTAAATTTCATAAATACCAAGGTGCGGGCAACGATTTTATTGTGCTCAATAACCGTTATAACACTTATTCAGCGCTTACTACAGCCCAAATTCAATGGTTGTGTGATCGGCATTTCGGTATTGGTGCCGATGGCTTGATGCTGTTGGAATCCTTGCAGGGATTTGATTTCAAGATGGTGTATTTCAATAGCGATGGCCGACAAAGTACGATGTGTGGTAATGGCGGACGATGTATTATTCGATTCGCGAACGATCAAAAAATTGTTGGGGAGCACACGCAGTTTTTAGCAGTGGATGGCCCACACGATGGGTTAGTGAACAACAATGGCACTATCAGTTTGAAGATGATTGATGTATTGGGTGTAGAGCAAGTAGGAGCAGATTATGTGTTGCAAACCGGTTCACCGCATTATGTTGTATTTGTCGACAATGCCGATGCTGTTGCAATTGTTGAAGAAGCGCGAAAGATTAGATATAATGAGCGTTTCAAGGCCGATGGAATAAATGTAAACTTCGTTCAAATAATAAGTGGAAGTGAAATTTATGTACGCACTTATGAGCGTGGCGTGGAAGATGAAACATTAAGTTGTGGTACCGGAGTGGTGGCGTCTGTATTGGCTTTCGTAGCCAAGCAACAAACTGCATTAAATGAAGTTGCCGTAAAAACAAAGGGCGGAAATTTATCCGTAAAATTTAATACTGCCGACACAAAGTATACGGATGTTTGGCTGACAGGCCCTGCGGTAAAGGTGTTTGAGGGGAGTGTGGAGTTCTAATTTTATTTTTTGAATTTAATAATCTCAAATCTATCTTTTCCCATTGGGTTTAATTTACTTATTAAAAACCCATCAGCACTTGGATACTCCTTGCGGATTTTGTCAGCATACTTTTCTGCACATTCTTGAAATCCATCACAGACTGCCACCATTTTTGCTACTGCAATTACTTCATAATCGTAAGCAGGCTTACAGTCAAAGAAAACATATAAACCGGAATATTTATTTACTCTTGCTGATGAAAAATCTTTGTTAGATTCTTGTGCATATGAAGTCGAAAGAGTTAAGATTGTGATAACTGTTGCAATTGTTTTTTTCATGGGTATATTTTATAGTGATACAATTTATGAATTTACTTTATCTCACACTCAAACACTTTCTCTTCTTCTAAAAAGCCCTCTAATTTATCGCCAATTTGCACGGCACCAACTCCTGCAGGAGTTCCGGTGTAAATTAAATCGCCTTGTTGTAAGGTGAAGAATTGCGAGATGTAAACGATAATGGTATCGAATGAATAAAGCATTTGTATAGAGTTGCCACGTTGTACTTCTGTGCCATTTTTTTTCATCGAAAATGAAATTCCATTTTCTTTATTGAAGGCTTCTATACTTTTCAAAGGGCTTATTACTGCTGAATTATCGAAGGCTTTGGCGATTTCCCACGGTAAGCCTTTCGATTTTTGATAGGCTTGTAAATCGCGGGCGGTGAAGTCGATGCCCAATCCAATTTGATCGTAATAAGTGGAAGCGAATTTTTCTTTGATGTATTTTCCTTGCTTGCATACGCGCAATACCAACTCGGTTTCGTAATGCAAATCTTTCGTCCATTCCGGATAGAAAAACGGCTGATTGTCTTTCAACAAAGCCGTTGCCGGTTTCATGAACACCACCGGACTTTCCGGAGTTTCGTTGTTCAACTCTTTCGTGTGCTCGCTGTAATTTCGTCCGATGCAGAATATTTTCATGGGTAGTTATTTATTGAATTTCGTCATGGCATTCCCAAGCCCTTCAAAGAGGAAGCTTTCAGTAGCTTGTGTAGCCAGAATAATTTTATCGATCAGGTCTTTGTTTTCTTCAGCCGACCATTTGCCTAGCACATAATTCACTTGCTGGCCTTTGTGATAATTACTGCCAATACCAAAGCGCAAACGAGGATAGAGGTTGTTGCCCAATGTAGCGTCTATATCTTTTAATCCGTTATGTCCTCCATCGCTGCCTTTCGGTCGCAAGCGAATAGTACCAAATGGAATCGCCAAATCATCCAAAATAGCCAACATATTTTCCGGTTTAACATTCGCTTCCTGCATCCAATAACGCACCGCCTTGCCGCTCAAATTCATGTAGGTAGTGGGTTTAATAAGGGTAATGTTTTTTCCTTTAAAGCGAAACTGCGCTACATAGGCTAATTTATCGAGTCGGAATTCGGCTTTGTGTTGAGCCGCTAATGCTTCCACAATCTTGAAGCCGATATTGTGTCGTGTGTCCACGTACTCTTCCCCAATGTTTCCCAATCCGGCAATTAAAAAGTTTGACATGCTTTTTGTTGTTGTTCAAAAGTAAAAAAGCTACCCGATTTGGATAGCTTTTTACAAAAAGTAAATAACAGGTTAAATTATTTTTTGCCCGTTGTTGCTGCTGCTGCCGCTGCTGCTTCTTTAGAAGCACGAGAAGAGGTTAATCTTGCTACAGGTATAGATGCAGAGTGTAATAATGTAATTCCTTCGATTTGGATGTCTTTGATTCGTTTGTTTTGACCAACAGTTAAGTCGCCCACTTCAACAACGATAACTTCAGGTAAGTGTTTAGGCAAAGCGAAAATTTTCAATTTACGCATAGTTTGCTCTAATTTCGCACCCATAGCTACTTCTGCAGGTACTCCGTTTAATTTCAAAGGCACTTCTACTTTCACTTTAACATCGTCAACCAACTCTTGGAAATCCACGTGTTTAATCGTGTCTTTTACCGGGTCGAATTGCAATTCTTTAGTGATTGCTTTGATTTTTTTACCGTTCAATTCAATTTCTGCAATTTTAAATGCAGGTGTGAACACGATTGGTTGAAGGCTAGTGTAAGGAGCTGAGAAGTTAATCGTTTCCTTACCGCCATAAAGATTACAAGGAACTAAACCTTGTTTTCTCAACGCTTTAGCCGCTTTTTTTCCTAATTCGGTACGCGGTTGCGCTGCGATTGATACTGTTTCCATCTTTTACTTCGGATTTAAGGTTAAAAAAAATTTGGACGGCAAAGATAGGCTTTTAATCGAGACTTCAAAGCCGCTTTCAAGTCAAATTCCTTCGTCAAACCGGTGCTTCCACTTACCGAACAAAATTATGTACGTTTGTGGCAATGGAAGAAACAATAATTTTCGGTCGGAAACCGATTTTAGATGCATTGCAGAGCGATAGGCGCTTTGACAAGATTATGGTGCTGAAAAGCTCGCAAAGTCCTGAGCTGGAAGAAATAAGCAAGTTGGCGCGCCAGAAAAAAGTGGTGCTTCAGGCTGTTCCCAAAGAGAAAATTGAGGATGTTTTATATAAAAATCGAATTCGCGAGGCGAACCACCAGGGGATTATCGGTTTTATGCCTTTGATTGATTATTGCACGATTGACGATATTATTCAATACGCCCACGATCGAAAGGAAGATCCATTAATTATCGTGCTGGATGGCATCACAGATGTCCATAATTTAGGGGCAATTGCACGTTCGGCTGAAAGTATGGGGGCGCATGGTATTGTGATGCAACAAACCGGTTCGGCACAGATTAACGCTGTAGCGCTGAAAGTGTCTGCCGGAGCATTGATGAACATTCCGGTGTGCCGCGAGCAGAGTATTTTGACGGTGATTAAATACATCAAAGCCAATGGTATTCGTGTGGTGGGAGCCGATTTAGCGAATGCGGTTCCTGTTGCGCAAGAAGATTTGAATCAACCTATTGCCATTGTAATGGGTGCTGAAGGCGAAGGTATTGCACCGCAAATCAAAAAATATCTCGATGGTTTTGTGGCTATTCCTATGAAAGGCAAAACCGAATCGCTGAATGTATCGGTGAGTGCGGGGATTCTTTTATATGAAGCGGCAAAGCAGAGAAGTTGAGGGTTGAGGGTGTGAGAGTTGTCGGGGATTGGAGGATAGAACACTTTAATAATGAAGCAATTTAACAATGTTGAACAAGTAATAATCATAGGAAATGATTGGCAAATTATTCCATTACTTTATTGTTAAATTGTTCAATTAATTCATCGTTAAATTGATTTTAGCGTTAACAGAAAAAGTATGCAAAAAAAGATTTTGGCCTTAGCCATCAGTGTTTTAGTATTAGCACTTTTTCTTTCCCTGATTGATTTTGAGGGCATTTGGTCGATGCCGGAAAGTATGCTGACTTTAATCCGTTTATCGGGTTTATTATTGTTAGGCATATATGCATATCAAAAAAAGTCGCTTACTGTTTGGACCTTCACGGCAATGATTGGCGGTGTGATTATCGGGTACGATTTTCCGCAGTATGCAAAAGAATTAAACGTGTTAGGAAAGATTTTCCTTCGACTTATAAAAACCATTATTGCGCCATTGCTTTTTGCTACGCTATTGGTGGGCATTGCAGGACATTCGAATTTAAAGCAATTGGGTAGAATGGGTGTGAAAGCGATTATCTACTTTGAATTGGTAACCACTATTGCTTTGTTTATTGGATTAGTAGCTATAAATGTTTCAAAAGCGGGAGTTGGCATTGTTGCTCCGGCTGCTATCGAAAAACCGGATGGTTTACCGGATCCGGGCAAGCATTTTCAGATTTACGAAATTGTTCCGGAAAACATTGCCAAAGCCATTGCCGAAAACAATGTGCTGCAGGTGGTTGTGTTTTCGATTTTGTTCGCTATTGCCGTTTCGTTATGTGCCGAAGAGATTAAAAAACCGGTGTTGCGTTTTGGCGAAATTTTGAGCGAGGTGATGTTTAAGTTCACGAACTTAATTATGTACTTCTCGCCTATTGCGGTTTTCGGAGCTATTGCTTTTACCACGGCTACTATGGGCATTGGCATTTTTACGAATTTCGGGTGGTTGCTGTTAACTTTGTTTTTTGCATTGGCAGCCTTCTTGTTTTTGGTGTTATTGCCTATTGCATTGTATTTCAATGTGCCGGTTCGGAAATTTCTATCTGCTATCAAAGAACCTGTTTCTGTAGCTTTTGCCACGGCTTCATCGGATGCGGCATTGCCCAAAGCCATGCATGCGCTAGAAGAATTTGGTGTGCATAAAAAAGTGTCTTCGTTTGTGATTCCGTTGGGATATAGTTTTAATTTGGATGGTACAACACTTTACCTTTCGTTGGCTTCCATATTTGTGGCACAAGCTGCCGGCTTAGATTTATCGATTAATGCACAGCTCTATATTATGCTAACCTTAATGCTTACCAGTAAAGGTGTTGCAGGTGTAGCGAAAGCTTCCTTCGTGATTTTATTGGGTACAGTGGCTTCGTTTCACATTCCGGAATGGCCGGTGTATATGATTTTCGGTATTGATGCGATTATGGACATGGCCAGAACATCGGTGAATGTTATAGGTAATTGTTTGGCGGCTGTGGTGATTGCGAAAAGTGAAGGGGAGTTTGAGGAGTCAATTTGATGATTTGGTAATGAGTTGATTTGATAATGTGCTAATTTGATAATGTAGGATTTGGAAATTGAGATTCAGAATTTGATAATTTGGATGAGAGAGGATTTTTTAATAGAAGATTTGGAAATGAGCTTTGAACTTTAATGATTTAAGATTTATGCTTATAATGTTTACTGTTTTTGGGATTGCAGATAATGATTTACGAATAAATGCGAACAGTATAAAATTTGAAGGAATAATCTCACAACCTCTATTATACACTTCCAACCCTCAACTCGTAACCCTCAACCCATAAACAATGAAAGATATAACTACAGAAGCAGATGTGGAGCAGCTCGTTCAGGCATTTTATGCCAGAGCCACTAAAGATGAGCAGATTGGTCATTTTTTTGAGCATACTGATTTTGTGAAACACTTACCGCGCATGTATGCTTTCTGGAATTTTATTTTACTTGGCAAGGAAGGCTATAAAGGAAGTGTGTTGGAGAAGCACTTGCACATGGCGCTAACAAAACGCGATTTTGAGCGTTGGGTATTCTTGTTCACCGAAACCATTTTGGCCTCTTATGCAGGCGAAACAGCCGATATGGCGATTCAACGGGCACAAACTATGGCTTGGACTTTCGCTGCAAAATTCCCTGAGCAATAAGGGCTCTTTTTTTTCGTTTCAATCTTTCTATTTTTACCCAAAACACAATCGCATGTCTAAAACAAAAGCAGCTACCGGAACTACGAAAAGCGTTAAAGCAGAAACCACTTCAGCGCCTTCTCCATTTTCGCGTTTGCTTCCTTACGGAGTAGCAATCTTATCGTTTATTGTAATCACCTTCATTTTCTTTTCGCCTATGATAACCGATTCGAAGGTTATTCAGCAAGGTGATATTGTGCAGTTTGAAGGTATGGCACACGAAGTAAAAGACTTCCGTGAAAAGAACCATGCTGAGCCGCTTTGGACGAACTCTATGTTTGGCGGGATGCCGGCTTTTCAAATTTCAACGGCTTACAAAGGAAATATGATGCAATATGTAAATCAGTTGATATCATTGAATTTTCCTGAGTATTCAGCTTACACATTCATTGCTTGTTTCAGCTTTTTTATTTTGTTGTTGGTATGCAGAGTCAATCCTTGGTTGGCTATTGTAGGGGGCATTGCATATGGCCTTTCATCCTACAACCTCATTATTGTGGAAGCGGGACACAACTCAAAAATGCACGCTATTTCTTTAGCTCCGTTTGTATTTGCCGGTGCACTTTTAATTTGGCAACGCAAATATTTATTAGGAACAGCTTTAAGTGCTGCAGCATTCTCGTTGTTGATTTATGCTAACCACGTGCAAATTGCTTATTACTCCATTATTTCTTTAATTGTTTTTGGTGTTGCGCAATTGGTGTACACTATTGTAGTAGAAAAAGACTGGAAGCATTTTATTATCTCCTCATTGTTATTGGCTTCTACAGGATTAATAGGTGTGGCATCTAACTTATCGATGCTCTGGAGTACCTATGAATACGGAAATGCAACAATTCGTGGAAAGTCGGAGTTGACTAGCAATAAAGAATCGAATGGCGGATTAGATCGCGATTATGCATACAAATGGAGTTTGGGGAAGCTAGAGGCATTTACGCTCATGATTCCAAATTTTAATGGTGGTTCATCACAATATGAGTTAAGCGAAAGCAGCGCATTAGCGGAGAAAATGCAGGCGAGCGGTGTGCCACAAGCGCAAGTTGAACAGTATCGCAGACAAATGCCAACCTATTGGGGCGATCAGCCGTTTACATCTGGTCCGGTGTATTTGGGTGCTATTATGTGTTTCTTGTTCGTATTGGGTTTGTTTATTGTAGAAGGCCCTATGCGTTGGTGGTTGGGCGTGGCAACATTGTTGTCGGTGTTGTTATCGTTCGGACATAACTTGCAATGGTTTTCCGATTTGTTTTTCAACTTCTTCCCGGGCTACAACAAATTCAGAACCGTAACCATGGTGTTGGTGATTGCTCAATTAACAGTGCCTCTTTTGGGTGTTTATGCGCTCTCTAAAGTGTTATCGGAAAAAATAGATAAAGAAAAATTAATCAACGGACTTTACATTTCGTTGGGTATTACTGCAGGTTTGAGTTTGTTGATTGCCATTTTAGGTCCGTCCTTATTTAGTTTTACCAGTGCAGGAGATGCTGAGTTGAAAGGTCAGTTTTGGGAAATGGCCTTACCCGCACTTCGCGAAGACAGAGCTTCGTTGATGCGAGGCGATGCATTCCGTTCGTTTTTATTGATTGCGTTAACGGGCGGTTTAATTTGGGCATACGTTCAGGATAAATTGAGCAAAAATTTGGTGATAGGTGGTGTTGCGGTTTTGGTGTTGTTTGACATGGCCGGAGTGGGCAAGCGATTCATTAACGAAAATGTTTTTGTGGAGAACAATCAAATGAATGCTCGTTTCCAAAAATCACCTGCTGATGAGCAAATTCTGGCCGATCAATCGTTAGATTATAGAGTATATAATACAACTGTAAATAGCTTCAACGATGCCTCTACATCTTATCATCATAAATCAATAGGAGGATACCATGCTGCCAAATTGAGAAGATATCAAGAGTTGATTGATGCACAAATTTCGAAAGGCAATATGGGCGTATTCGACATGTTGAATACAAAATATTTTATCGTACAGGGACAAGGCGGTGCGCCTATGGCACAACAAAATCCGGGTGCTTGCGGCAATGCTTGGTTCGTACCGGCACATAAAGTAGTAGCTAATGCAGATGAGGAGTTGAAGTCGTTAGACAAAATTGATCCTCGTCAGATGGCATACGTAGATAAACGTTTTGCAGACAATTTGAAAGGTGTGCAAGAGGGTTTTGATTCTTCGGCTTCTATTCAGTTGGTGGCTTACCAGCCGAACGATTTGAAATACAAAACCAATAATACAAAACAGTCGTTAGCTATATTTTCAGAGATTTATTACTCACCGGGTTGGGTAGCTACAATTGATGGGAAAGAAGCGCCAATTTCAAGAGCGAACTACGTTTTACGTGCATTGAATGTGCCTGCAGGTGCGCACGAGATTGAGTTTAAATTCCAACCAAAATCGTATTACACAGGTGAAACCATTGCAATGGCGAGTTCTTCGTTTGTTTTGTTATTATTTGCTTTCGCTTTGTTCGTGGAATTCAAAAACAAAAAGGGTAAAACAGAAGATGCAGCGTAAACGAGTGCTCATCATATCTTATTACTGGACACCGGCCGGAGGTGGCGGGGTGCAGCGATGGGTGAAGTTTGTAAAGTATTTCCGCGAATTTGGCTGGGAGCCTGTGGTGTACACAGTTTCTAATGGCGATTATCCCATTTTAGACCCTACTTTAGAGAACGAAGTGCCGGAAGGAGTGGAAGTGATTCGTACTCCGATTTGGGAGCCATACGATTTATATAAGACGCTAACCGGCAAAAAGAAAGGGGAAAAAATAGATGCGAATTTTTTGTCGGAAGGAAAGAAATGGAGTTGGAAAGAGAAGATAGGTGTGTTTGTTCGCGGTAACTTTTTTATTCCGGACGCACGATGCTTTTGGGTGAAACCATCGGTAAGTTACTTGTCTGATTATTTGAAGCAACATCCGGTTGATGCAATAGTGTCTACCGGGCCGCCACATTCTTGTCACTTAATTGCTTTGGGTGTAAAAGAAAAGTTTGGATTGCCGTGGATTGTGGACTATCGAGATCAATGGACACAAATCGATTTTTACAAAGAGCTGAATTTAACTTGGCTTGCCGATAGGCGACATAAATCGCTCGAGAAAAAAGTGCTCGATACTTGCGATGTAATTACTCCGATTGGAAAGACCATGGCTGAAGATCTAAAAGCGATTTCGGCTACACGAACTGAGGTAATAACAAATGGTTTTGATGAAAGTGATAAAGCCGATTTGAATTTGACGTTAGATGAAAAATTTACTATCACTTATATCGGCACCATGAACAATGCTCGCGACCCAAAAGTGTTGTGGAAAGCATTGAAAGCGTTGAAAGAAGAGCAGCATCCGCTAATTGCAGATGTTAAAGTGAAACTAGTGGGAAAACCTGAGGCTTCCGTGCAGCAGTCGGTTCAGGAGCATGGTATAGAAGCATTGGTAAATTATGTGGGTTATGTAAAACATGCTGAGGCACTGCGCATACAGAATCAATCGCAGGTTTTGTTGTTGGTGATTAATAATACGTGGAACAACAAATCTATTCTAACGGGTAAAATATTTGAGTACTTAGCCTCTAATCGTCCGATTTTATGCATTGGTCCCAAAGATGGTGATGCAGCTGAAATTATTAGTAATGCCGGATCCGGAATTATGGTAGATTACGAAGAAGTGGAAAAGGTAAAGCAACAATTGAAAGATTGGTATGGCTTGTATTTGCAGAAAAAACTAGTCGCTACATCGGCTAATATTTCGCGTTATTCGAGACGAGAACTAACCGGAAATATGGCTGCTTTACTAGATGAGCTCACGAAGAAGTAACGCTTCTGTTTCCTTTTTTTATTATTGCATTCAAATCTAAGCCATGAAGATTGTAACGATAGTAGGGGCGCGGCCTCAGTTTATTAAAGCATCTGCATTCAGTAGAGCAGTTAAAAGTTATGCAGGAGTGGAGGAAGTGATAGTGCATACCGGACAACACTTCGATAAAAACATGAGCGACATTTTCTTTGAGGAAATGGAAATTCCGACACCAAAATATAATTTGGAGATTCATTCTTTATCGCATGGCGCAATGACGGGGCGGATGATAGAAGAAATCGAGAAAGTGTTAGTGATAGAAAAGCCTGATGTTTTGTTAGTGTATGGCGATACCAATTCAACATTAGCAGGCGCTTTGGCTGCAAAGAAGATGCATATTAAAGTGGCGCATGTGGAAGCAGGACTCCGTTCATTTAACATGCGTATGCCCGAAGAGGTAAATCGTATTTTAACGGATCGGATTTCAGATTATTTATTTTGTCCGACCGATACTGCTGTTAAGAATTTGAAGAATGAAGGCTATGCTAATATTCCTTGTGACGTAGTGCGAACGGGCGATGTTATGTATGATGCCGCATTGTTTTATGCGAAGAAGGCGGAGGTTTCGTCAACTGTTTTGAGCGATTTAGGGGTTGCTAAAAACGAATATATTTTAGCAACTATTCACCGCCAGGAAAACACCGATGACGAGAATAATTTGAAGAATATTGTAGCTGCGTTAAACGAAATAAATGCACGTGTTCGTGTGGTTATTCCTTTACATCCGCGCACTCGAAAAATTTTGGAGCAGCAGAGTATAACGCCTGAATTTACGATTATTGATCCTGTAGGTTATATCGATATGGTGCAATTAACAGCCAATGCTAAACTGGTGATGACGGATAGTGGTGGATTACAGAAAGAGGCATTTTTCTTTCAAAAAAATTGCGTGACCATGCGTGAACAAACGGAGTGGATTGAGTTAGTGGAAAACGGATTTAACGTTACCACAGGAGCAGTGAAAGAAAAGATTCTAGAAGGATTTAACACCATGCTCAATAAGCAAAACGACTTTTCTGTCAATCTTTATGGAACAGGAAATGCATCCGCAGAAATTGTGGAGCATTTGTTACGAGGGTAATCAGCTGTTATTTATTTATTGAAGAAGTTTTTAAGTTCATTAGTTTCATGGGCTTTCATGCGACCAGCCAACACCAAACGCAGTTCTCTACGTTGCATGGCACCATCGTAATGCTTCTTGTCTTCCTCTGTTTCCGGTATTAAGGCTGTTGCTTTCTTAGGTTTTCCGTTACTATCGAGCGCTACAAAAGTGTAGTAGGCTTCGTTGCATTTATAACGTGTTTGTGTAGGCAGGTTTTCCGCCCATACCTCAATATGCGTTTCCATAGATGTGTTGAAAACACGAGTTACTTTTGCGGTAATGGTTACTACATCACCTAATTTTATTGGATTTTCGAAAGATACATTATCTACAGAAGCTGTTACAACAACAGCATTCGAGTGTTTTCCTGCTGAAATAGCTGATGCGATATCCATCCAATGCAAGATTTTTCCTCCTCTTAAATTGTTTAAGGTATTAGTATCGTTTGGTAAAACGATTTCGGTCATAGTAACAATAGAGTCTTTCGGTGTTTTCGTTTGCATAGTGCTGTTAATTTGATGTGCTATATTACGATTTTTAGGAAGTTAGGATGCTAAAATCAGTTAAGGAGCATTAGGATTGTCTGTTTAGCCCACGATGTCCTCTTCGTTTCTTCACCGTTTTAGTTTTGAATTCATCGGATACAACGCTTATGTTGCCGTCTACTTCCAATACAGCAATGGTCACTTCTTCGCACGATTCCACCCCGTGTTCACGAACAGCAGCTTCTAACTCCGATTGACTAATCATAGCTGTTTCTAAATTTTTTTGAATGATTTTCCCTTCATAAATCAACAACATCGACTCGCCTTGTATCACCCTACTGAATTGTGGGAATTTATAGCTCGCCACTTTGAAAACGCTGTTGACTAAAAATAATGCTGTAGCGGCAGCCATACCTCCTAATAGCGTGCTATCTGAGCCCACCATTGCATTTTGAACAGCGTTGCTTATGAGTAAAATAAACACTAAATCAATTACAGAAAGTTGTGCCAATTCTTTTTTGCCGAAGAGCCTAATAGCAAGTAAGATGAATACGTAAACGGCAACTGATTTTGCAGCAATAGTGAGTAGGGATGATAATGCAATGGGCATACGGTTATGAATTATTGGATGACAGTTATGAGATTTTATAAACAAGGTACCTGTTTTTTCTAATTTTGTCGAGTTATCCTATGTGTATGAAAAAGCTAACATTATCTACTGTTTTCTTGTTTATTGTTGCCATAGTTTTTGGACAGTACAAAGAAGGTTTGGTCTATTTTAAACTTAAATCCGATTTGAGTTTAACTCGGCTTACATTTAACGATGAAATCAAATTCAATACCATAAAATCAACTTTTGCTGTGAAAAATGTTTATCGAACTTTTTCGCATTTAGAAGACGAAACGTTAAGCTTGATTTATACCATAGAAGCACCGGTTACGATAAACGAAAATGCACTTGTTGAGGCTTTACAATCTTTTGCAATTGTTGAATATGCCGAGAGAGTACCTGAAATCAGTCTGTCATTTACACCCAATGACCCTTTAATTAATCAGCAGTGGTATTTAGGTTCTACATATATTAATGCCTTCAATGCATGGAATATGAGTAGCGGTTCAACCGCTGTAAAATTAGCTATTGTGGATGATGAGGTGCGTGTTACACATGAAGACTTACAACCTAAAATTTACACCAACACCGCTGAAATTGCCGGCAACGGAATAGATGATGATAATAATGGCTACATTGATGACCGCAATGGTTGGGATGCAGGAGATAATGACAACAATCCTAATCGTCCGCTTTCTGCACCTGCAGGGTCAATGATTCACGGAACACACTGTGCGGGTATCGCGGCCGCTGCTACGAATAATGTAAAAGGAATAGCTTCAATTGGATATGGAGTGAGCTTGATTCCTGTTAAGGTGAATCGAGACGCGAATACCGGTAATTCGCTCGATAATCCCTATGGAGGAGTAGAATATGCCATTGCTGCAAAGTCGAATGTTGTAAGTATGAGCTGGGGTGGTGGGGCTTATTCGCAAACCGGGCAACTTTTGTTTGATTACGGGCATTCGCAAGGCATCGTTTTTGTAGCGGCAGCCGGCAACAGTTCGAGTAGTGCGCCACATTATCCTTCTGCCTATAACCATGTAATTGCGGTTGCGGCATCTACTACAGGTGATTTGAAATCCGGGTTTTCCAACTATGGAACTTGGGTTGATATTACAGCTCCAGGATCTAATATTTACAGTTGTATTGGGAATGCTGATAATACCTATGGCATGTTGAGTGGAACGTCCATGGCCTGTCCAATGGTAGCAGGGCTTTGCGCATTGATGCTGTCTAATTCGCCATCGCTAACACCGGATGCATTGGAAAGTTGTTTGAAGTTATCAGCCGACAATATTGATGCAAAGAATCCTTCTTATACCGGCCAGTTAGGAGCAGGTAGAATCAATGCATTTAACGCTTTGAAATGTTTGCCTTGTTTGGCGAAAGCCTCGTTTAATATAGGCTCGAACAATCAGTTGAATTATGCCGTAAACAGTAACATCCCGTTCACCTCAACCGGATTTGGCAATAGTTATCAATGGATTTTAAATGGTGTGGTTTCTTCTACATTGCCTTCATTCTCGCAATTATTCAACACCAAAGGGAATTATACAATTCAATTGGTAGCGATAGACAATGTGGCGGGTTGCAGGGATACGGTGACAAAGTATTTTACGGTGTTTGATACCCTACCCAATATTTGTTTGCCACTCCGTGATGCGAATTGGTTTTTTGGTGCGAATGCTTCTGTCTCTTTTACAACAGATCCTCCAACGGTTAAATCTGGGTCGTTAAATACATTCGAAGGCACAACAACTCGTTCTGATAATTGCGGAAATCTTCAGTTTTATTCTGATGGATTAACAATATGGGATAAGAGTGGAGGTGTTATGTTTAATGGAAGTGGGTTATTGGGAAACTCTTCATCTACACAATCAGCAATTGCTATCGAAGTGCCCAACTCTAATGGACTATATTATTTGTTTTATATTGATTTTAACGGAGGATCCTCTGGATTACACTATTCTATTATTGATTTAACAAAGCCCGGGAATGGAACAGTACTTAATCCTTTAGGAGAAGTAGTATCTAAAAACATACTTCTCCAATCAGGAGTTTCGGAAAAGCTTGCGGCTATTAGACATGGTAACGGCAATAATTATTGGGTTATATGCCATAAAAGTAATACGAACGATTATGTCGCTATTGAAGTAGGATCGCAAGGTATTTTACCAGCTGTTATTAGTAATATTCCTGGCGATAATTTTAGTATTAATGCTACGGGGGGGGCAAATGAAGTTTTCTCCTTGTGGAGACAAGCTAGCAATTGCATATTGGGATCATCCAGTTAACAACTTCAAGGTCTTCGATTTTAATACACAAACAGGAATTGTTTCTGGTGGTTTAGGATTGAACGTTGGTCCGAGTTCTGGTAGTTGTGCTTACGGTGTTGAGTTTTCGCTTGACGGCACCAAATTATATTTGGCTTCAATCTGTGCATCCCGATTGGATCAATATGATTTCATAACAGGCGTAAAAACTACAATAATAAATGAGGTAAGAGCGAGTGGTGAAACATACGGTTTAGGAGCCCTTCAGATGGCGCCAAACGGCAAAATTTATGTATCAAGAATTGGCTATGGAACTTTAGGTGTAATACATTCCCCAAATTCTGCTGGGGTAGCTTGCAAATATTGTGAAAGTAGTACACCCTCTTGTGGGCTTCCTGCTGTTTCTGGTCTTAACTTGCAGAATGGAACTAAATGCAGATTAGGACTTCCTGGCTTTTTTGTCGAAACAAAAAATTGCAAACGAGATTTTACAGTTGTAGACTCTTGCGTGAATTATCCAATTCAATTCAATACTGCTGATGCATCGAATTTCTGTAAAGGGATAACGACTTTCTCTTGGAAATTTGGAGATTCTTTATCCTCATCAAATACATCATCACTTCAGAATCCTTCACATGTCTATTCTAAAACGGGCAGTTATCAGGTAGAGTTAAAAGTTGCTAGTCCTTGCGACACTATTATTGTGAAAAAGACTATTACTATAATTTGCTGTGGTGTAAACGATAACATTCGTTCAAAAACTACGATTTGTCTAGGAGATTCGGCTTATTTGAATGCGCCACATTCAGGTGGGAGTTATGTTTGGAGTCCTACAACTTACTTGTCAAATTCAACGGTTGCAAACCCTAACGCTTATCCTCCTATAACTACAGTTTATCAAGTCACGGTAAGCAATTCTTCTGGTTGTATTTACATTGATACGGTTGTTGTTGAAGTTGCCCCTAAAACCCCTGTAACAATTGTAGAGCATAAGAGCTGTGGTATAGATACGCTAAGCATTTCCCCTGTAACCAACTACTATCTGTGGAGTACAGGACAAATTAACCAGCCGACTATTGTGAATCAGTCCGGTTTATATTGGGTAATTGCGAGAAATATAAATGGTTGTTACGATTCTGCTCAGGTATTGGTCAATGTCAGTTCATCAGCACTTTTAAAAATTGTTGGCGATACTATAGGTTGTATTGGAGATTCTGTTTTGCTTAAGTCGAGTATAAAGTCGCCAACATTACTATGGTCGAATGGTTCTAATGCTGATTCTATCTTTGTGAAAAATATGGGTTGGTACAAGCTAACCTACACAAATGGAACATGTACTTCGGTAGATTCTATTTTTGTTCGATTTAACTCAAGCACAGTTGTATTTTCGATTGGGAAGGATACAAGCTATTGTGGCGCATTTTCTAAAGTTATATCCACTTTCCCTTCAACAAGTTTGTGGTCAACGGGTGTAACCGGAACCCAGATAGTAGTATCGGCTCCTGGTATATATTGGGCAGAACAAACTAATGCTTGTGGCTATTTCCGAGATTCTATTCACCTAATTCAGTTTGCTAATCCTACATTTTCATTAGGACAGGATATTACGATATGTAAGAATAGTACCTCAACACTTGTGTCGCCTCTGTTAGCTGACAGCTTAAAATGGAGTACGGGAAATATTGTGAATAATTCGATTACTGTTGGTGCCGGTTTATATTGGTTAGAGTTGTATCAAAACAATTGCCATTACCGCGATTCAATACAAATTGTTCAAGTTGATACCCCTCAATTAGTTTTGTCAAAAGATACTAGCTATTGCGGTCCTTTTTCTTCGGTGTTGAATACTGCTCCAAACATAAGTACTTGGTCAACTGGCTTGAGTGGAACGCAGATAGTTGTATCCACCCCTGGTTTATATTGGGCAGAACAGACTAACGCTTGTGGTTCATTTAGAGATTCAATTCTAATTGCACAGCAGGCAATACCGATTTTTAGTTTAGGAAGTGATTCTAGTATTTGTATCGGAGATAGTTTAAGCATAGGAACAACTCAAACCTATGATAGTTTATTATGGAATAATGGAAATAATAGTACAAGCCAATTCTTTGTAAGAGGTGGTGACTATTGGCTTGAGTTATATAAGAATGGCTGTAAGTTTCGGGATACCGTTAAGGTCACAGAGGTTTCATCGCCTACTTTTAAATTGCCATCAGATACACTGATTTGCGAAAATGAAAGGCTGTATTTAAATGTTCCTATCGGGTTGAACTTTGTTTGGGACAACGGCAGCAAATTGCAAAGTAGAGAATTGACGGATGCGGGTTCATATTGGATAACGGTTTTATCGCCTTGCGGGAATTACAATGACACTATTAATGTTATTACTGAAAGTTGCGAATGCAAATTTGCTGTACCAACAGCCTTTTCTCCAAACAGAGATGGTGTGAATGATTTATTTCGAGTGTTGTCTACCTGTGCTTTGAGCAAGTTTAGATTGTCTGTATTTAATCGTTGGGGCGAGAAAGTCTTTGAAACCGATGATTCCTTATTTGGATGGAATGGAACATACAAAAATGAGCCCCAGCCGATGGGAACATTTGTGTGGACATGTTCTTATTATGACACTTTTGAAAAAAGACAAAAGGATAGAGTAGGTAATGTTACATTAATACGCTAGCGTATTAATATGAATGAATAACGTATTTATTGAATATAGCATTGTGGTTAACTTGCTGTGTTAGTTGACGCAAATAATTAAATTTGATTTATTTAGTTGCTAATAACTCTGCGCAAATGAAGATATATATTGCTCCTCATCTGAAATCGTTCAGATATATACCTTATACACTTCGTCTCATCTTGAGGAATGTTGAATCGTTGTCGTTAAGTTTTGTGGACAATGCGCATAACGCATCGCTTATCATTGATACTGTACAACAGGAGAACGGATTATGTGTTTCGCAAAAGCTTTTACAAAATGTAAGATCTGGTGTATATGCATACGAAACTAACTTAGCTTCAGATAAACCATATGTGCTGAACGAGCTCGGTTCAATTGATTACATATCGACCATTTTTTACCTCTCTAATGTTGTTCAGGAATACCACTTTAAAGATACTGACATTCACAGTCGATTTACTTATGAAAAGAGTTTACAGAAGCATTATGACTGTGCTGCTGACAATATAGTTCAGCAGTTAATAGATGAATTGTTTAGTCAGCATCCTGCTTTTCGACAACTGAAGAACAGAACTATTCCTTCTCGGATTTCTTTAAGTCATGATATCGATACGGTTTACGGTTCTGAATATCAAGATGGATTTTATGCACTAAAGCATTTGCAACTATATGATGTATTTCGTTTGTTGTTAAATGTGGTATTGCAAAGGCCCGATTGGTTGAACATGGACAAAATCATGCGATTAGAAAGTGAGTATGATTTTAAATCGACTTTTTACTGGTTGGTACTAAAAGATAAAAAGAACTCGGATTATAATGTACAGAATACAAAGATTGTAAATCATATGCAATCGCTATCAAAAGCAGGTTGGGCAAATGGATTGCACAAGGCAATAAGCGATTTCTCTATTGATGAAGAATTGGCATTGCTACCCTTTTCAACTATTGGGAATCGATATCATTTCTTGAAGTATACCGTTCCACAAAGTTTACGTTTAATGTCTGACTCCAAATTAAAATTCGACTCCTCTTTTGGATTCGCAGATCATTGGGGGTTCAGAAATAATTATGGGATGCCATTCATGCCTTTTGATATTGAAGAAAATATGCTGTTAGATTTTGTTGAGGCTCCTTTAAATGTAATGGATGGAATATTTTATAGAAGTACTTTATCTATGAAAGATACGGAGACATTGTTAATTGATTGGTTTGATAAAAACAATACAAATTGTGTGTTTTCTATCAATTGGCACAATCCATTCTTCACTAATTTGAAATATTCAGGATTCCCCGCATTGTATAGATCTATCTTAGCCTATTTTAAAGCGGCTAAGATAAAAAGTGTAACGCAAGACAATCTAATAGCGGAATTTTATAAGCCTGAAATTTATCAGGATTAACTATCGCCTTGCGTAAAAGTTCTTGAAACGTAAATGGCTTTCGGGTTTAGGTTTTGCGAAAACGTTTTCATGTCTTTCCAAACAAAACCAATGCCTTTTTTTACATAGAAAAACCCGGCTTTTTCAAGAAGTTCAATTTCATGCTTCAGATAAGGGTGATGATTAAATCCCCAAAAACGGATAACAGAAACTGGTTCTTGTTTGATTAAGTTGATGGCTTGTTTTAGATGGCTTATAGCTTCATTGTCTGAAACAGACGAATCAAAAAGGAACTGTTCTATGTAGGCAAACCCTTCCGGACGAATGTTACATGTTAGATTAAATATTGTTTTACCACTTTGATTGGTGAATGTGATTTCTCTATAATTGTTATTAAACGGATTCTGAATAAATCTCCAATTGGTGTAGGCTTCGTCTTGCAATATACTGGTCTTGAAAATGGATTGAAGTAACGGTTTAATTAACTCGTTTTTATTCAGAAGCGTGTTGCTGAAATTAATTGTATTGGAACGTGAAGCAAATCGAATAAATTGCTTAGCATAAGAAACTACGCATAGACCGGCAATTTTAAATTTCTCTTGCCAGTTGTTTAAACTGTTTAGTGATGATAAATATTGATAGGCCTTCCAAGGTTTGGTAACCAAGACAACTTGATGTGCGTGAAATGGAATTTCAAAGCTTACTTTTTCAAATGGCTTTTCAGCGTAGGTAAATCCCCAAATAAAATGCACACCTTCTTTTTTGCATTCTTCAAAAAGTAGTGCATACATTTTGTCAAACAATTTCTGACCTCTATAGGCAGGATCTAGAAATGTATCTTCTGATTTTGCTGTAAGTATTTTGTTGCCATTTTCATCTATAAAATGAATAGGGATTGCACATTGTGTGCCGATAACTTGCTCCCCTTGCGGCTTATCAATATCAACAGCCGCAACATAAATGGCCTCTCCTGCTGGGGCATTGTAAAACTCCCATTGAAATTGAGTTGCGGAACGTTCATTGGTATTTGATGCATTGTAAAGTCGGTTGGCTTGAAGCATCTCATCACGTGAAAGTCTTTTGACGATTACATTCATATCCTGTTGTATTTTAACCATTGATTCAACATGGCAATGCGCCAAACTAATTTAATGTTGGCGTTGTCTCCGTTTTTATATCGTTCGATAATTGGTTTAACTTTCGCTTCATCAATAAAACTGTATTGTTTATAATCGATCTCTAATAAGTGTTTGAATGCACCTCTTAACCATTTTGTTTCTCCCGGAGCTACAAATCCTTTTTTATCTTTTCTGTTGTATATTTTTGGTGGAAGCAGGTCCTTGACCGATTCTCGAAGGATGTATTTCGTAAGTCCATTTTTAAAATAGTCAGAATCGTTCAGCCCGTATGCAAATTCAACAATGCGATGGTCGAGAAGGGGCACTCTGGACTCAACTGAATGAGCCATCGTCATTCTGTCTACATAGTGTAAAATAGTTGGTAAGCTTGAATAGAAAAGTTGATAGGCTATTGACTGATGTGATTTGTCTAAGTTGTTATAGCGGTCAGAAAAATTTGTTTTAGATAAATCCACTTTAAGTCCGTTCGGGATAGCATGTAAAAATTCTTTTTTAACTATGCCGGCTTCGTTCGATAGGCTACTCAGTATGGTTCTTAATACAAAATTCGTTTTTGTCTTGCCTGTAATTCCCATTTCATTTAATGAGCCAATTAAGTGACTATACTCTATGAGTTTAGCTTTTGACAAATAATTCCCACCCAATCTAAAAAGCATGTGCGTATACCCTAAGAGGAATTCGTCTGCACCTTGTCCGTCTAAAATCACCTTTATGTTTTTGTTTTTTACTTCTTGCATGAGTGCATAATGCGAAGCAAAAGAGGAAGATGTAGCTGGAACCTCTGAGGTAGAAAGTATATTGAGGAGATTTTCCTCAATATAATTAGCATCCGGTTTAATATATGCCGGTTGAATATTCTTGTATTTGTTGACTACTTCATACATGTATTCTCTTTCGTCTACATCATTTTTTCCATCAAAGTAGATGGAAAAGGAAGAAACATTTTGATTAGGGAAAAGAGAGCACATAATGGCGGTTAGCGCAGAGCTGTCTATTCCACCACTTAAGGCAACAGCTACTTCCACATCGCTGCGCATATGAAGTCTTGTACTGTTATAAAGTAAGCTTTTAAATGTATCTACTCGTTCCTCAAATGAATTTGGAATAGATGGTTTTGCTGTTGCAATATTCCAATATTCCAAAATTTTTGATGACCCGTTTTCAAAAACAAGATTACTTGCAGCCGGCAGTAACTTAATATCGGTAAAAAAAGTTTCGTCTTCGTAGCAAACCCACCCGAGCTGTAGTCCTCGACTTACTTGTTCAATATTGAGATTATTTGAAAAAAGAGGTGAAAATTTAACGGGCTTATACTCCGACCCAAAATAAAACCCTCCATTTTTCTCGATGTAATAAAATGGTTTGATGCCAAAGCGATCGCGGGAGCAAAACAGTTTTTTCTTTGTTTTATCCCACAGTGCGAATGCCCACATGCCCATGAACTGCTCCACACATCGTTCTCCGTATTCTTTGTAAGCGGCACAAATCACTTCCGTGTCCCCTTGTGTAGTGAAGCGATGCCCTTTCTTGATTAACTCTTCTTTGATTTCGATATAGTTGTAAATCTCTCCGTTAAAAGAGATGACTATATCTTCATACAAAAAAGGCTGATTCGATGCTTCGGAAAGATCGATAATACTCAATCGATTTTGTCCGAGGAAAACATGCTCTTCATTCCACTTTCCGCGAGCATCAGGTCCGCGATGTGCAATAGAAGCAAGCATATTCTCCAATAATTCCAAACCAGAATCTCGAGAATAATTGGAGTCAATAAAGCCTGCTATACCGCACATAGTCTAATAAATTTTCAATACCTAAAATTGAACATTGAGAGCTGGGAATTGCTCATTGCGTCAGTTAAAATCCGTCTCCGTCCAACAAATTACCTAATCCACCCAACAATCCACCTTCTTCTCTTCGTCCACCGTTTTGCGGTGCGTAAGCAATTACACGGCTGGCTAATCTTGAAATAGGCAAGGTCTGTAACCAAACTTTCCCTGGTCCGCGAAGCACAGCAAAGAAAACGCCTTCGCCTCCAAAAAAAGTATTTTTAATACCGCCAATAAATTGCACATCAAAGTCAACATCTTTAGTGTAGGCAACAATACATCCTGTATCTATACGTAATACTTCTCCCGGTTTTAACTCGCGCTCCAAAATATGTCCGCCTGCATGCACAAACGCCATACCATCACCCTCTAGTTTTTCCATAATAAAACCTTCGCCACCAAATAAACCGGTGCCTAATTTTTTCTGGAAATTAATACCGATTGACACGCCTTTTGCAGCACACAAAAAAGCATCTTTCTGACAAATTATTTTACCTCCTAATTGTTGTAAATCCATCGGGATAATTTTCCCCGGATAAGGTGACGCAAAACTAACTCTCGATTTGCCTTGACCTAAATTCGTGAAGGCCGTCATAAACAAACTTTCACCGGTCAATACACGTTTTCCGGCAGAAAGTAATTTTCCCATCAAACCACCGCCACCACCAGTGGAGCCATCGCCAAATACCGTTTGCATTTGGATGCCTTCTTCCATAAACATAAAAGCTCCGGATTCCGCCATTACTGTTTCTTGGGGGTCGAGTTCAATTTCTACACATTGCATTTCTTCTCCGAAAATGCGATAATCGATTTCATGATTTTGTCTCATCGTATTTAATTTGAGGCTTAAAACTAAGTAATTTTTGAAGGAAAGGGAGTTTGCCGAATTCTTTTGGAATAATTAATATTTAGAAAATAAGCAGCCTAATTTCAATAGCCAATTGATGATTTATTGCTATTATTGTAATCATGCGTAGTTGGTTTTTGATATTGCTTTTACTCCCTCTTAGTTTGTTAGCCCAAACTGAAAGTAAGCCTGCACCCAAAAAGGTGATCGACTACATGTATAAGCACGAATTTTCAGGCGGATTAAAAATCCAAACCAATGGTGTTTCTCTTTACCTAACCAAAGGCTGGATTAAAAATATTTACGTTACCAATTTAGTGCAATTGGAGTATCAATATTTTTTCAATTATAAAGATAAGTTGAATGCTACTAACCCGGCATTTGGGCAAAAAGGGAAGAAGTACTATTATGGTTTACAGAATCGTTTCCATGCTATCCGCGCTAGCTATGGCTTAGAACGAATGATTGCCGATAAATCGGATCGTAATGGAGTTAGATTAAGTTTTATTGGTTTTGTTGGCTTCTCATTGGGTTTACAGAAGCCATACTATTTAGAATTATTGACTGGTAGAGACTCAATTACCGGTGAATTTTTACACGAGTCAGTAAAGTACTCGAATTCAACCGATTCCAAGTTTATGAACAAAGATTCGATTTACGAGGCGTCTCCGTTTTACAAGGGAATCGGACAAATGATTCCTGTATTTGGTGGTCATATAAAAGCCGGATTGAATTTTGACTGGGGCAGTAAAGATCGTTTCGTAAAAGCCTTAGAAGTAGGCGTGATGTTGGATATTTATTATAAGAAAGTCCCCATCTATGTAAATAGAGATGCTAATTCTTTTTTACATCCTGCGTTGTATTTAGGCTTCCATTTTGGGAAACGGTGGTAACGGGTTAATTGCCACAATCTAATTTTGCCTCTATTTTATCGCAGTGCCCTGCCGTTGGATTATTCAGGTAAAATTGAATCAACGAGTCGCCATCAGTTCTGGTGCAGGTTTCAACGGTATCCAATAATTGAGAAACACATCGAACGCATTGTACAGAAGATAGAATTTCAGCATCTGTTTTGCAATCCGACTTACATTTGTAATTCGCAATTTCATTTGATGTAAACGGATCGCGAATGGTACAGTCTTTTTTCATACAACTTTGTACGCTGAAGACTAGAATAAGGAGGGCGAATAGTGTTTTCTGCATATATAAAAATACAAAAGCCATTCAGAAAGTAGAATGGCCTTTGTAGAAAAATTAATAGTAGTAACTATTGAACTAGTGTATTAAACGTTACTTCTATATCGGTATCTCCAGGGCTAAAAGTGCCATTTTTTTCACCCGGTTGATGACGTAAAGTAATTTTTGTTGTACCTGAACCCGCAGTTCCGGTTGTCCATTTCGAAAGTAAACCTAGTGGTAGGTTTTTGGAATCTTTGTCTTGAATGACCACATTTACCAAAGCGGCAGGTGTAGATTCAAAGAAAAACAAATGATCGTCAGCTTCTTCAGCAATTTCGTTGGACGTACTATCAATAGGATTTTTTGATTCGTCTAAAACGATAAGCGATACATTGTAAGTTTTGTTTGGTGCTAATTTAATGGTGTCGAATACAGAAGGGGGAGTGGGTTTGTCGCCATCTAAATCCTTAAACGTAAACACGCCTGCAGTAGTTCCTGTTGCTGAATCTGTGGCTACGATTTGTAAAGTCGTAATCACTTCACTTTCACTATTTACAGGCGGATCTTTTTTGCACGATTGTAATCCTACAGTAGCTAGGGCTATTGCGAAAAGCCCATTTCTAAGTGTTGTGTTGTTTTTCATTTTTGATTATTTAGAGAATTAATAAATGTTTTAATGGAAGAACAAAGGTGCTTTTACACGTGCCATAATATTTATACCAGGCTCATCCGTAAAATAACGGAACCGATTCATGTATTCGCGATAGGTTTTGTTGAGCATATTTTGGATAGAAAACCCAACCGAAATTTTTTGATGTTTTAAAGGAATAGTTGTGCCACAGTCGAAATTCAACAACCAATAAGCTTTTGGAGCAGGTAGATAATCGGCATAATTATTCGGCAAGAGATTTTGACGCAAAACATGAACAGCCGATAGTGCTAAGTATAGATTTGAAAAGTCTCGATTGCCATTTATAGTATAGCGTAAACTATAGTTGAAACGCTGTGATGGCATTTGCTCCAGCCAATCTTTTGTTTTTAGATTTACAGCCCATAAAAGGGATGCTTTAGCCGAGAGTTCGAGTTGGCGGATGGGTGTAACGGCTAGATTAATATCGCTGCCACTAATTGCTGCATCAGTTTGTACATAGCGTAGTACGGGGAAGTAGCCGCGAATTGTAAGTATAGGTTGTGTATCGGGTTTGCCATAGATATAATTCTTGAAAAGATGAGAATACAAGCTTACATCAGCTTGCAACCATTGATTTCGGTAAGTTATACCGGTGGTGATGCTTATCGATTGTTCTGCTTTTAATTGTTCATCGCCAATTTCAACGGTTGCTGTGCTATGATGTAAGCCTGCGATAAAGAGTTCATTCATCGATGGTGCTCGCCATGCCAAACCTATATTTAAATTGTATTTCAACTTTTCTGTGATATGGTAATCTAAGCCCACCGATGCTGTTGGAATAATGAATTGATATATAGGCTCTCGTTTCTTACCGCGTTCCACTAATATGGCTTGGGTCCAACGATAATCCAATCGTGCACCCAGTTCTACTTCCATTTTTTCGTTACTCCATCGTTCAATTGCAAATACGCCACCTGAAAAGTTCCAAAATGCAGGAATCAAGTATCCATACTTATAACTGTTGGTTTGGGTAATAAATTGTGCTCCGGCCAAGTTTTGCCATTGTTTAATTTTTTTCTCCCAACTCAATTCACCTGTTATTGTTTGAATGTCTAATCGCAATGCCGGATGGTTCAATGCCGCAAGGGCATTGTTGCGTGGAGGGAACTTATCATACTCATCGCGAATATTGTATTGATAGGCAATGTCGAGTGAAAATACGCCTTTTTTAGTGTTCAAATAGGAGTGGAGTTTAGAAAGTATGTGTTGTACTTTTTGGTACGGTCTACCAATTGTGTACGAAAACTCAGCAGATTCTTTTGGTTGTGAAGCAGTAATAGCTGCTTCCAAATCGGCTAAACTTCCGGTATGTGCCGCAGAAAGAATTCCGATTTTTGTGTTGAAATAGGAACCGAAAAATTCTAAACCGTATTTTTCCTTTTTCCATCCTAAGGCTACAGAACCATTCCCTTCATAAAAACCTGTATTTTTTTGATAATAGTTTGGCGAGTGTACATTGCCGCCAAAGCGGTAAGTGCCTTGTGTTCGCCAACTAAAGGCGGGTTGTTTTTTGTGATTACCTTGCAACAAGAAAGAGCAATCATTTTGTCCGTTTACACTTCCTACAGCATAGTTGAATTCTGCGCCAATTCCCGGTTTTGAAGGTAAAGCCTCTGGGTCAATCAGAATTACACCACCAATGGCATCGCTCCCATAGCGAATGGCTGAAGCCCCTTTGATAACTGTTATTTTTTTGGCTAAATAGGCATCAATTTCAGGTGCATGTTCAGAGCCCCATTGCTGACTTTCTAATCGAACGCCATTACTCACCAACAAAATTCGATTACCTGTCATGCCATGAATTACCGGCTTCGCGATAGTAGCTCCTGTTTTGAGTGTGCTTACTCCTGATAATGTTTTCAATGCATCTCCAAACGTCATACCTCTAGTTTCAAACAATGCTTGATCTTTGAGCGTTTCCACTTGGTGTGTTGGTGCACTTTCGCGTTTATGTTGGGCTACCGTTACTTCGTTCAAATCAATTTCGTTATGATGCAAATGCAATTGAAGTATTTCGCTCTTCTCTAAATTTATTTTTTGATATTCAGTTTTACATCCGGGATGCGTGTAGGCCAATGTATATGTGCCTTTGCACAAGTTGTTGAACAGAAAGTTTCCGGCAGAATCGGTGGTTCGAACTACATTGAGTTCTAGTATTTGTAATGAAGCAAAATCTAATGTTTCGTTGGTATGTTCTTCGTTGATAGTGCCGGAGATACTGAGGTTACATTGCGCTGAAATATTCCAATAGCATAAAATGAAAAGGCTTAGCAACATTGCTTTTGGCATGTGCTTTTGAATGTATAGGATATGTTTTTTTTGCTTATGCATTACATTTCGGACAAGTGCCGTATACCGTATAATTAAATTGCTGAGCCTTGAATCCTTTAGGCATTTTTAGGTCTATTACACGATCTTCGAAGCAGTACATTTTACCGCAATCATTACAGCCAAAATGGAGGTGATTATCTTTGTGGTGCAAGTGTTCCTGGCAATTCTCTTTACAGGCAGCATAACGGGCTTTACCATCGTTCCCTACCACTTTGTGCACTATGCCTTGTTGCTCGTAAGCCGATAAAATTCGATAAAGGGTTACACGGTCAAAATCAATTTGTGCCGTATTTTCAATATCGGTGTGCGATAGCGCGAAGCTTGAGCTGCTAATTATGCGCAATACTTCGTCTTTTGTTTTTGTATTTCTATTTTGCATCTTATTGCAATTATGTTGCAATAGTAAACATTTTTATTAATTGCAACACTGTTGCAATAATAATTTAACATGAAGATTGTATTAATCCGCCATATCAAATCAGATTGGAGTAGTGGGAAGCCCGATTTCGATCGTCCTATCCGCGAGGATCGTAAGGCTGATGCACTGAAGATTGCACATGCGTTGAAAGCTAAAGGAATTGCTCCCAGTTTATTGATTACTTCACCTGCCAAACGAACATTGCAAACAGCAAAGCTTTTGGCAAAAGCCTTTGATTATTGTCCTTCACACATCGAGTTTGTTGATAGTGTATATGAATGTACTTGTGAGGAGCTTTGGCGAGTGATACACCTTCCCAGACCTACATTGAACACTTTGTTTGTTGTCTGCCATAATCCTGCTATTACTGATTTTATCAATCAATATACTAATGCCCGTATCGACAATGTTCCTACTTGTGGTAGTGCTGTATTGGAATTGAAAGAAGGTAGGTTTACGATGGAGGGATTTTACTATCCTAAGCAGTAGCGTCTAATTAAAATTTTGGTATGCGAAAAATTGAAGTGTGTATTTTTTTGTAATTGTATTGTACCAGAGATTGAGGTCAAATCCTTTAGCAGAAGCTACTATGTTTTTCTTTATTATCCCATACTTTCCTTGAGCCAACCTAGACGTATCTGAATAGTTATTATGGTAGCTAGAATTACCAACATCGTAATTAGTCTGCAATTTAGATATAATTTCTCCAAAATACTTTTTAGCCATTTTAATATTTACTGAGTCAAACTCTTCTGTATAAATAAAACCTTTAAACTTATACTCGCTGAAGTACAATTTACAGTTGTTTTGTTTATAGTTTATTGCAATTGTGTCTTCAGTTCTGTAACTGAGTTTGAATAAACCTAACGTTTGTCTCTTATCAAGTCCAATACTATTGAGTAGTTTTAAAGGGGGGATATTTTGTGCGGATAAAAAAGAAAATAGTAACACAAACAGCATTGTAAAAAGTAGGCGAAATCCTAAGATTGCTTTCATCTAAACTACTGATTATTATAACGTTTATTGCTTGTAAAAGCTATCTTCCGCCTGTAGCACATCCCCAATCATCTTCCGCGTTTTATCACGCAATGCATCAATGTCGTTTTCAGTCATTCCTTTAGTCGAAATAGGATCTAAAAAACGCATCGTTACTTTTCCCGGGTAAAACCAAATCGAATCTACAGGCTGCAAACCACGTAAATTAATCAATGCGATAGGAGCGATGCTGGCTTGTGCTTCAATGGCTACGCGAAAAGCGCCATCATACATCTCTTTTACAGGTTCCGGTGTTCTATTGCGTGTGCCTTCGGGGAAAATCAATAAGCCAATTCCGCTTTTTAACCATTCAATCATTTTTTGAGTACTGGCTTTTCGACTTTCCGGAGATTTTCGATCTACAGGTAGAGAAACAATTTGCAATAATTGTCCAAGTACGGGAAACGACAGCAGTTCTTTCTTCACGAGTGGTTTGTAGTATTGGTCTATACATGAAGAGGTATAGACAATATCTAACATGTTGCTGTGATTGGGTACAAATACATACACCACATCATCTTTAATCTTTTCTCGCCCTTCAACTTTCACAGGCAAGAAGGCAATGTTGGTCCATATTTTCCAAATGAATAGTTTGTTCAAGAAAAAGATGATGCGCATTCGTTTACGATCATTTTTAAGTAAAAGTAGTGGCGTATAAATGATAAGGAGTATGCACAATACCAAGAAAAACGATACAGCTACATAAATACTATAGGGTATGGAAAGAATTTTTTTCATCAGTTTTTGCATTTGATTTGCACTTCGATTTTACGAAAATCATTTTATAGTTTATCATTTATTCAAAAAAGAAATAGGTTTGCAGCATCATGGCACACGATCATCACCATATTCATTCTAACGAAACCCGAACCATTATTGCCGTTGCGCTCTCTTTAGCAGCTATGCTATTGGAGTTGTATTTTGGCTATACGATCAATTCTATGGCTTTAGTTATGGATGGTTGGCATATGCTTACCCATGTGATGGTGTTGTTATTGGCTTACTTTACATATAAAATCATCGATTGGAATTTGTTTCCCAATACAAGTGAACATCGAATTCTCTCAGCTTCCGGATTTTTTAGCGCTATGTTACTGTTAGGCGTAACTGTTTGGATGCTCATAGAATCACTTATGAAATTTTCGAATCCTGAAATTGATGTAACCAACGGAGCGCTTATCACTTCTATAGTTGGGCTAGTGGTGAATGGTATTGCGGCCTATCTTTTGCATGAAGGACACGTACACGACCATGCAGATATGAACTTAAGTGCAGCTTATTTGCATGTATTGGCTGATGTGATTTTAAGTGTATTCGCGATCTTTGCACTATTATCGGCAAAGTATTTCAATATTACTTGGATGGATGCGGTATGTGGCATTTTAGCTTCGCTAATCATCTTGAAATGGTCGGCCACATTGCTTCGTAAGAGCTGGTTAGATTTAAATCAGGCTTGATTTTTCTTTTCAAACGGACGAATAATCAATCGAATATTTCGGTCGTAGTTGATATAGTTCCACACCCAATTGATGAACACTACTATTCGGTTTCGGAAACCTACCAATTGCATTAAATGCACAGCCATCCAGGCAAACCATCCAAAAAATCCACCAAATTTTATTTTACCTGTTTCAACAACTGCTCGATTTCGACCTACTGTAGCCATGGAGCCTTTATCGTTGTATACGAATTTTTTTAAAGCTGCTTTTTGGGTTAAAGCTTGAATGTTTTCCGCCACAATTGTGCCTTGTTGAATGGCCACTGGAGCTACTTGCGGATGACCTTTCGGGAAGGCTTCCGTGCAAATACAGGCTATATCTCCAATCGCAAAAATAGTTTCAAATCCATTGATTTGGCAACATTCGTTCACCAAATATCTTCTACCGGGTGTAAGTGTTGTTCCTTCAAGTCCATTGATTTCATTGCCTTTTACTCCTGCAGCCCAAATCAAAGAATAGGTGCTTATTGTTTTTTCATCAGCTGTTTTGATTACATGTCCATCATAAGTGGCAACACGCGTATTCAATAAAACAGTTGCCCCCAGGTCGTTCAAGTAGCGAATCGCTTTAGCTTGATTTTCTTTGCACAAATTTTGCAATACTTCTCCACCCGATTCAATCAATAACACCTCCATGTGTGTGAAATCCAATTCAGGATAGTCGTTTGGCAGTACATGTTTTTTTAATTCACATAGCGCACCGGCTAATTCTACACCTGTTGGTCCACCGCCAACAATTGCATAGGTCATTAACGCCTTGCGTTCTTCTTCGTTTTCAGCGAGGGTTGCTTTCTCTAAATTTTGCAAAATCAGCGAGCGCAAGTTAAGCGCTTCAACAACAGTCTTCATAGGCATTGCATTTTCTGCAATGGAGGTGTTGTTGAAGAAGTTAGTGGTTGTGCCAGTGGCAATAACTAAAAAGTCGTAGTTGCATTCGCCAATAGATGTGCTAATGATTTGCTCATTGGTATTGATTTGCAAAACTTCTGCCCAACGGAAAAATACATCTTTGTTATCGCGAAAGATTTTTCGAATCGGGTAGGCTATGGAATCGGCTTCTAGCCCTGCTGTTGCTACTTGATACAGTAAAGGTTGAAACGTATGGTAGTTGTTTTTGTCGAAAAGTACAATCTGAAACCCTTTACCAGATAGCGTCCTGGCCAACTCCAATCCACCGAATCCACAACCTATTATCACTACTCTTTTTTGATTGGATATTGGAAGTTGTAATGCCATAGGATTCGATTTTTGATGTGGTGATGGAAATTTATTTCAAGTAAATATCTTCTCTGGATGTTGGTTTTCTATCGATTTGCCATGTAAAGAGTTTCAGGTATTTCTCCTCTTCCGAAATCATTTTCAACGGTGTAAAAACGGCCTCCGGTTTTTCGATAAATACCACTTTATTTACTTTCTTTTCTTTGAAGTACATCCACATTTTTACACATGTAGCTTTGTTCATGCCAATATATTTCCCTTTATCATCTTTACCATAATAAATGCTTTCCGAGTTTGCATCTACAAACATTTTCTCCAATTCATTGTCGTTAAAGTAACCAAAAATATTCTTGCCTTGAATTTGATTGTAATATTTTGTTTCAGGCGAAATGATGATAGATTTTTCAAACAAGGTAAGGAAATCTGCCTTTTTGTTTTTGATACGAAGATGAATGCTATCGCCCGTCATTTGCGTACTATCAGCCCAAAGTACGGGGTTGTAATAAAACCGGAAAAGCGAATCGGCAGTGGAATAGAAAAATGAATCGCATACCCCTTGCATATTGCGCATGTAGAAACGTACATGATGGAATGCTGAAAAATCTTTTGAGGTGTCTATTTCCGAATGTTCTTTTGAAAACAAAGTATCGCCTCGAAGAAACAAAGAATCGTTATCCATTTTATAGATAGCGAAAGCATGATCGAAGGCGTAAATTTGTTTGCCCACTTCATAATAATCGCCTCTGCGGCCATGTAGCTCAAAGGCCATAGACGAGTCAATCCACACAAAACGATTCATGGCTTTTCCGTACTTGATTCTTCGATCGTAATACAAACTGTCGGAGTTCAACACCTGCTGTCCGTTATAAATTGTGGTGTTCAATCCAAACGAAGCTACATCTTGTTTTGTATCAAACCAACCGTTGTCGCATTCAATTCTACTTTCTTGATTATAAATTGTGGTATTGCCGTAAAATGTAGTGAAGTCAGTATTCAGATTATACTTTAGCGTATCTGATGTTAATCGATATTCAGGGTCTTTAATGTCTACATTTTTGTTGAAGTAGACATCGCCTGAGGTTGAATAATAATAGGCCATTCGACTTCGAATAACCGATTTTTCGCGCAATACTCTTCCACCCGCCAAGTAGTACGCCATTTTCTCTCTCGAATTGTAAAACAGCTCTTCAGTGTAAATCGAGGCCTTATTGTCTGTGAGTTTCACTCCATTGGTAAGGGTCGCCAATTTAGTATTGCCATTATAGGTAAGAAAGGTAGAGTATGCATGTGTTGAATCTTGCTGAATGTGAATGTGGTGCCACGCTATGAGTGTGTTCGAGTCTTTGTCGAGCAATGCACTATCGCAAAACATGAACACCTCGTCTTGTTTGAGCTGCACATTACCAATCAGTTTGGTGAATTTCTTTCCGTTGATTTCAGTGAATTTCAATAGGTCGGCATTCAGAATTTCTACATCCTTGTTTTCTTCTTGCGCAAACAAAAAACACGGAACGAAAAACAATACAATCCATTGCAGCTTAAAATCCTGAAATTTGAATCCTTTCATTACAGCTCAAATATATTTATTCATACTGAATAGCGAGGAAAGGAATGGTTAAAGAAATGAAAATTCAATCGCGTTACATTTTCTAAAAAACGATAAATCGGCATGGTGTTTGTCTCAAAATCACTTTATTAGCTAATAAAATTTAATGCTATGTACAAAATAACAGCACTCATTGCAGGAATTGCTTTTTTATTCATAACCACAAACGCACAAACGATGATGAGCAACAAAATCGACCAACCCTATATTGATGTAACCGGTTCAGCTGAAAAAGAAATTGTACCGGATATTATTTACATCGCTTTTACATTGAGCAAAAACAGCAACGAAAAGAATAAGCCTACCATCGAAGCCCAAGAGAAAACGATGTTGGAGCAACTGCGAAAAGCAGGTATCGATATTAAAAATTTACAGTTGAGCAATACAAACGGTTCTGATTATTTTTATTGGAAGAGCAAAGAGCGTTACCAAGAAAGTAAGGAGTTTCGTTTGAAAGTTTCGGATGCGCAAACGGTAGGCAAAGTGTTCGATATCCTTACCGATTTGAAAGCAGTGAATATGTATATTGCAAGCACCAATCATACGAAAATGGAAGAATACAAATTGGAAGTAAAACAGGCGGCAGTAAAAGCGGCTAAAATTAAGGCGGTTTCCATGGCCGGTGCTATTGACGAGAAGGTAGGGAAAGTGCTTTATATTCAAGAAGTTGACATGGGCGATTATATGCCTCAACCTATGTATGCCAATATGCGAATGGAAAAGACCGCTGCTGTTGAAGATGCATCTTATGAGCAGGATCCTGAAATTAATTTCCAAACTATAAAACTCACCTTTAGAGTAAATACGCGCTTTGAGATTATTCGATAATTAGTAGTTGCGGCAAAACTTATTAGTCTTTACTTTTTTACTATCTTCAAAAAAAGTTCAAAAGACGGATGACGGAAAATATTCGCCATTTTTTATCGCTATTGCGCATTAAACATTGGATGAAGAACGCGTTTGTTTTTCTTCCTGTTTTTTTTGCCGGAAAAATTGGTTTGGTGCTGAGTACCAACGTGGCATTTGTTTTTCTTTCCTTTTGTTTAGCGGCTTCGTCTATATATATATTGAACGATATTATTGATGTAGAAGAAGACAGACGTCATCCCAAAAAACAATTCAGACCCATTGCCAGCGGTTTTTTTAGCAAAAGTACGGCTATAATCATTTTATGTGTTTTAGTTTTACTTTTTCTAGGAACCCTTACTTTGATAGCTTATGCACGTTGGTATGTATTGGGTTATTTCTTACTCAATGTTTTGTATTCGTTTGGGCTAAAGAAAATATCTATAGTGGATGTATCCTGCATTAGCATTGGTTTTGTGCTACGTGTAATAGCTGGTGGCGAAGAGGCGCAAGTATTTGTGTCAAACTGGATGATCATTATGGTATTTCTGCTTACCATTTCATTGGCATTTGCCAAGCGCAGAGACGATTTGGTGATTGATGTGCAGAAAGATGCTTTACGTAAATCACTTTCAGGTTATTCCATTGCTTTTCTCGACATAGCGAAAAGTATCTCGTTTTCGATAACGCTCATTTCTTATGTTTTGTATTCGATATCGCCTGAAGTAATTGCCCGCATTGGGTCGGACAAACTTTACTTTACTTCACTCTTTGTGTTTTTGGGCATCATGCGTTACATACAAATTACAGTGGTCGATAAAGAATCGGGTTCACCCACCGATGTACTTTGGAAAGATCGTTTTTTGCAAATCACTATTTTACTTTGGGGGTTAACATTCTTATTTATTCTGTATGGAAAGAATATTTAATTGGGGAATCTATCCAACTATCGATGCGGAATGCACTACGTTAAATGCTATCGATAAAGTAGCAGCATATGTAAGAACTACTGATGTCTTTATCTCTCGAGGCAATGGCAGATGCTATGGCGATAGTGCCTTACAGCCAAAAATACTTTCAACCCTCGCATTGAATAAGTTTTTATCGTTTGATACCGTAAACGGAATTATTAAAACGGAAGCAGGCGTTTTATTGAGCGAAATTTTAGAGGTAGTAGTGCCAAAAGGTTTTTTTCTGCCGGTTACTCCCGGCACAAAATTTATTACAATGGGCGGTGCTGTTGCTTCCAATATTCATGGAAAGAATCATCATAAAGATGGAGCCATTTCCCAATACATCGAATGCTTTGATCTAATGATAGAAACCGGTGCAATTGTCCAATGTTCTCGAACCGAAAATGTTGAACTATTTGTCAATACCATAGGCGGTATGGGTTTAACCGGTGTTATACTTACGATTACTCTCCGCTTAAAGAAAATAGAAACGAGCTTCATCAAACAAAAGGCTGTTAAAGCAAAGAATATACATGCTATTCTCGATTATTTCGAACAATATCAGCACTACACCTATTCTGTGGCTTGGATAGATTGTTTGTCGAAGGGCGATAGTTTAGGACGTTCTATTCTTATGTTAGGTGAACACGCTACTGTAGCTGAACTCAACACTGAACAGAACAAGCAGCCTTTGCAATTGCATTCATCAAAGCAAATTAATGTGCCCTTTATGTTTCCGGCTTTTGCGTTGAATGAACTCTCGATTAAGGCCTTCAACTTTTTGTACTATAACAAGCAACGGCAACAAGAAATAAATAATGTGGTGCATTACAACCCATATTTCTATCCATTGGATATACTCACCAATTGGAATAGAATATATGGAAAGAATGGATTCACGCAGTATCAATTTGCAATTCCATTTGAAAATGGGAGAGAAGGGTTAATCAAGATCTTAACTAAAATTGCCGATTCGGGATGTGGTTCTTTTTTGGCGGTGTTAAAGACTTTTGGAAAAGGCGATGCGTTTTCTTCTCCACTTTCCTTTCCCATCGAGGGCTATACTTTGGCACTCGATTTTAAAGTCAGTCCAAAAGTTTTTGCATTGTTGGATGAACTCGATAAAATCGTATTGGACTATGGCGGTCGCTTGTATCTTACAAAAGATGCACGAATGACTAGTGCTACATTTCATCAAGCATATACAACAGCATTTTCACATTCCGCAAAATTTCAATCTTTACAATCGAATCGTTTAACGATATAAAATCATTTATGGGAACATTACTATTGCTGGGTTCTAATGCTGATGTGGGTCAGGCTTGTGCATATCGATTTGCAAAAGAAGGGTATAACATTCTATTAGCAACAAGAACAATCGATGATTATCAAAAAAAACTTGCGAGTGATATTGCTATTCGACACAATGTAAAAGTCGAGAATGTGCATTTTGATGCGCTGCAAACACAAGCGCATAAAGCTTTTTACGAATCATTGTCAATAGCACCCGATGTTGTTGTTTCTGTGTTTGGCTATTTAGGTAATCATGAAAAAGGATTAGCTGATTTTGAAGAAGCCCAATTAATTATCGATTCGAACTTTACTGGAAACGTTTCGATTTTAGGCATAATTGCTAATGCAATGGAAGCAAAAAAGCAAGGTAGTATCGTTTGTGTTTCTTCGGTGGCCGGAGAGCGCGGACGAAAAAGTAATTATCTTTATGGGGCTTCAAAAGCTGCATTAACAGCCTTCTTGAGCGGATTACGCGGAAGAATGTTTGCTTCAAATGTGCATGTGGCAACGGTTATTCCGGGGTTTATCAAAACAAAAATGGTGGCCAATTTGCCGCCAACACCTAAACCTATTACAGCTAGTGCAGAGCAGGTTGCGGATGCTATTTGGAAAGCCTATAACAAGAAGAAAGACGTAGTATATGTATTATCTGTTTGGTGGTTAATAATGTTCATCATCAAAAGTATTCCTGAAGCCTTATTCAAGAAAACGAATCTATGAGCGAGCAAGCAAAAGGCATTGCGTTTTTCGATTTTGATGGTACCATCAGTTTTGAAGATTCTTTTTTGGAATTCCTTCGGTATACTGATGGCAGTTTCAAACTCTATTTATGTATTGTATTAAACAGTCCATTTGTTCTACTCTACTTCCTGAAATTATATTCCAATCAAAAATTGAAGGAGCGCTTTTTTACTTTTTTCTATAAAGGTCGTTCTGTTGCTGAACTGGAAGAAAAGGGACGATTGTTTTGTGTCGAAGTATTGCCTAAAATGGTTTATCCTCAAGCGCTTCAGCTCATACATTGGCATCAGGAACGCGGACATGAAGTGTATTTATTGACCGCTTCCTCTCGTTTATGGTTAGGCGAATGGTGCCGACAACAGCACATGAAAATAATCGACACAACTTTTGAAAACGATGGTCAATATTATACCGGGAAAATAGCCGGTGAAAACTGCTATGGAAAAGAAAAGGCAAAACAGATACTACCGATCTTAGCCGCCAACAAAGGTGTTCCAAGCTATGGCTATGGACATGGGAGAGGGGATGCTCACTTTATCGCTGAAGTAAAATACGGATTCAATATGCCGTTGAATGCATCAAATGTTACATCCGAGTGGTTTGCAGCACATAAAGAAAGCTAGTTCTCAATTTCATTTTTTGCACTTATATTTCCTATCAAAAATTCACCTATGCTGAAGAATAAACGAATTGTACTTTTTGCAGTTGCTGCTCTTTTGTTGATTGCTCCTGTTGTTTATCTGTTTGTGAAGTCTTCCGGGAAGCCCGATTTACCTCAGACTGCCGATGTGGTTACTCAAGCTCCACAAGTTGATTTATCGGATTTAGAAAGTAAGGCTACCGCTCAACCTACTTACGATAATTTATTGGCATATGCTATTGCTTGTATTGGTGCAAATCGTCCGGGCAAAAGTATTGAACCTTTAAAACAAGCTTTATTGCTTAATCCTACGAGTGCTGTAGCTTTTAATAATTTAGGCTGTGCCTATACCATGTTGATGCAATATCAAGATGGCATTGATGCCTGCACCAAAGCATTACAAATTGACACCGGCTTTCAATTGGCCAAGAATAATTTAAAATGGGCCAGTGATGAGAAGGCGAAAACGCTTGCTGTAATTCAAGCACAAGAGAATACACCGGATGCACAACGCGATGTGAAGTTCTATATCAACTACGGATTGAATTATCAAAAAATTGGTCAATACGATAAAAGTATTTCGATTTGGAAAGAGGTATTCGAAAAAGAGCCCAACAATGCCGATGCAATGAACAATATAGGCGTAGCGTATATGCTTAAGAACAGCACAGATGAGGCGATAGCCATGTTCCAAAAAGCGATTTCAACAAATCCCGAAAATATATTAGCTAAAAACAATTTAGCTTGGGCACAAGATGTAAAAGCAAAGGCTGCATTAAAGAAATAATACTATTGCGTTTTCTCTTCTGCATTTTCTTCGATCCCCGTATCAATATGTTGCTTGATAATATTGAATAGGAGCACCGTCATCATCACAAAAAGGAGTAAGGCCGGAATAACTCTATCGGCTCGAATGAGCGTAATAGCGTTGCTGTTTAATTCCGATTTGCGCACCAAGCAATACAGACTGGGAAGGCAGAAAAATAAACCAATGCCAAACATCACCGGAATATATTTTTTGTAGAACACCCCCTTTTCTTTTAAGATGGGCAACAGTGCAATTACAGGTAATGCCGAAGTGAATTGATATTCCCACACCGTGTTATAACTTAAAAAGAAAGTAAGCGAGATGGCCATTATCAGTAACAATGTGGCTTCTAATCTTATTTTTTTATCGTTGATAAACAGCACAAAAAAAGACAACAGCATACTCAAGTAAATCGGTGTTTTGTAAATGCCTGCAGGTGTTTCACGTCCTGCAATAGTATCCACGAACACCGGAAGAGAATAAACATCCACATGCATAAGCTTATATTCCGACTGGGCAATCAGGTTAAACCAATGCATGGCATTGTCTTTCATAAAAGCATTCAGCACAAAATTGTTTTTGTAGATGTTCATGTTCTGCTTAATGAAGTCGGTGTTTAATGTCATTAGTTTTTGCAGTCCAACACCCTCCGGATTAAACATCGGAACAACAATGAAAATAAGCGAAACAATTCCGTAAATCACTAAACTCTTGATGGTTGTTTTTCGTGTTTCTTTTGTGAAAAGCAGCAGTGGTAACATCAGCAATACCACAGGTTTAGAAAAGAAAGAGATGAGTAAGCCTGCTAATAATTTCTGCTGTCCCTGTTGTTCGTTTTCGGCATAAGTAAGATCGAAAATGCCGAGTAAAATAAAGGTGATAGCTACCACAAGCACTGCGTGTATATTTCCTACAAATAAAAGCCAATACGTAGGAAATGCACAAAGCAAAACGGCAATGCTTAATCGCTGATTAAAGGTATCGGTGGATGCTCTTGAAATCATCCATCCGCTAAAGGCCATCAATGCAACAGAAAATAATGTAAAGAGCCAATAGCTTGTCCAAGGTGTGAAAAATGAAAACCACGATCCTACAAAAACACTAAATGCCGGATGGGCCAAATACCAAGTTGAGTGTGGTCCATATTGAGTGCCTCCCCAAGTGTCGAACATGCTTCGTTTCTCTAATAAATTCAAATATGATTTAGGAGCCGAGAAATAATCAATGCCTTGTACATCGGCATGTTCGGTGTCGAAAAAGAAAGCATTCAACCAGCCGAAATGTAACGATAACAACATAAAAACTACAACTCCTACGACAAGAAAGGGTAATGCCTTCGAAATTTTCTCCTTCATATTGAATTCGTTTTAATGTGTCAAGTTTACAGTTTTTAATTGTTTAACTCAAGTTATAATCATGTAAATACAAAGCTATAGTAACTTGCTAGTCAAACTATACTTGCAAGAAAATTTGGCCGATAAAATTAAAAAAGGCTAAGCTTTATTTTGCTGCTTTTGCTTTAGCGGCAGCTTCTTTTTTCGCTAGTTTCTCTTTGTATTTGGCATCGCGTTTTTCGCCTCCAAATACCGAAACATTCACATAACGATATGGATGCGCTTTTACATCTACCAATAATTTATCGAGATTAACGATAGCTGAATCTAAGTGCTGATATACTTGCTCGTCTTTCACCAACTTACCTACAGTACCCTCTCCTTTGTTGATTTTATTCAACACCAATTGAAGCGAAGCAATGGCTTCTTTTGCATTGTTAACGGTGGTTTTTAAATCGGTATCTTTCAAATTGTCGGAGAATGTACCAAGGTTTTTCAACAGCTTATCGATGTTCGCGTTGTTGTTGTTTATGTTGGTAGTAATTCCTTCAATATTTTTCAAGCTTTTATTTAATGAACCTGATGCTTCAATATCGTGTGTAATAGCTTGAATATTGGCTAATGAAGCATTCAAAGAACCAATGGTGCTTTTAGGGTCATTTTTATCTAGCGCAATAGCAACAGAGTGAAGTACAGTATCTAATCCTGCTAGGGTGTGGCTGATTTTGGCCATTAAAGGGTCAATAGCAGCGCTAATCGTTGATGTAAAATCCTTTTTGAATCCGGTTTGCAGGGTATCTCCACTTTTCAAAATTTCTTTCGCATTGCCGAGAACAATACTTACTTGTTTGCCACCTACTAAGTCAGTGGACTGAATCTCTGCAATCGAATTGGTTGGGATTGGATAGTCACTTTCAGTCATAATCTGAATGATCACTTTGCCCGTTTTTTGGTCGATGCTCATATCGCTAACGATACCAATCTTATATCCATTAATGGTTACTTGATTCGATTTATATAAACCATCTACTTTATCGTAAATAGCATAGTATCTGCTTTTTGTAGAGAATAAATTTATCCCCTTTAAAAAGTAGAATCCTAAAACGAAGATTACAATAGTAACGAATGCAAAAATTCCGACTTTAGCTTGATTGGTCACAGCGTTGCTTTTTTTCAAAAATAGGGAATAAACTAAGAAATGCAAGTCTTCCGGAGCAGAACAAATCAATTGCCAATTGAAATACTACTTTAACAGCTCATTCAAACGGTTATTATCGGCCCGTTTTCCGTTTTCATATACGGCAATAAAGGCGTCTTTAAAACCTGCAGCGCGAACTTTGGGTAACTCAGACTGCACCTCTGCGGCAGAAGTAAAATTCCCAACCATTATACGCAGCACACCATTTGGCAGCTTTTCGGTGTAAATTTTACCGAATTTAGCAGTGATTTCCGGTGCATTTTTGGGTAGCACCATAGCCGCAGATAATTGTATTCGAAATACAGGGCCTTTATGTTCAGCCGCTACACCTGTTTTCATCGGTGTTACTTTATTAGGATCAGAGCCTCTTGTTTCGGTTGGCGGAGCTGTTGTGTTTGCTTTTACTGCAGTTTCCGATACAGCCCCTTTGCTATTCGTTGAATCCGATTTCACCGTCTTTTTTGGAATATTAAATTGTCCAAAATTAATTTGAGACCCGGTGCCTAATTGTTCCTTTTTGTATTTAGGTAATGTTGTAGAATCAACCGTGTTTTCAACCGGTTTAAAATCGGCTTTCACCACGCGAACACCCGGAGTAGGGGTGGTTGACTCAATTCCTTCGGGTTTATTGTCGTCCTTCGTAACTGCGGTTGGTTTATTTTCAACAGGAGCGGTTTTCGTTGGTTCGGTTTTGTCTTCAATAGGTATTTCTTTGCTGCCTGTAGGTAAATAGTCTGACAAATCAATTTCAATATCTTTTCCTTCGATGCTGTTTTTGTATTTCACAAATGCTTTGAAAAGAGAAGCCGCTACTAGTTTTTGTCCATTTTCGGAAGCTAGAAATTGCGCCTCTGTGGCGTTTGAAATAAAGCCAATTTCAGTGAGAATAGACGGCATGGATGTTTTGTACAAAACATAAAAACCAGCTTGTTTTACGCCTCTTGTTTTCCGTTTGGCTATAGCTGCTTGTTCATCTTCAATAAGCGAAGCAATTTTCAAACTTTGGTCTAAAAAGGCATTTTGCTTCATGCTCATAATGATATGCCCTTCGGGTGAATTAGGGTTGAAGTCGTAGTTTTTTAACCCTCCTTGCTCTAAATCAATAACCGCATTTTCACGTTTAGCTACTTCTAAGTTCTCATCGGTACGGTGCAATCCAAGAGCATAAGTGCTTGAGCCGTAGGCCGTATGTTTAGGTTCGGCATTCAAGTGGATGCAAAAAAACAAATCGGCCTTAGCCTTATTGGCAATTTCTGCTCTATCGTTCAATGAAACAAATACATCCGTTTTTCGGGTATAAACAACTTTTGTATCCTTAAAATATTTTTCCACTAAAGCGCCAAATTTTAACGAAACGGCCAAAGCCAACTTCGCCTCATGGTGACCCAATGGACCAATGGCTCCCGGATCGGTTCCGCCATGCCCCGGATCAATCACTAAAGTCTTGATGGCAGTGCCTTGTTGAGGGTTTGCTATGGAAAAAGAAGTTAAAAGGCTCAGTAGTCCAACAATAATGAACTGGATGAAGCGTTTGTTTTTCTTAAATTCGCCCGTTTTTCTAATTTGTTTCATAATTCAGTTGCAAAAATATATAACTCTTCCGGTAAGTCTAAAATTGTTTATTAGCATTCTTATGGTGTTAATGTCCACTATTTTAGCTAATGCCAGAAATATGGCAAAGACTGAGCCAATTCAGTTCTTGGCCGAGCCCGATACTGTAAAAAAATCTATAAGTAGATGGCAAAACCTAACGTCAGATAGTCTTAGAACAAAACGCGACACCATCCCTTTTCAAGCAGATACAAGCGTTCGGGCGGTTGTAGACACGGTGGCTATAAAGGAAGAAGAGGGCGAAATCAAAGAAAAAATCTTTTATGATGCGGAAGATTCGATTGTTTACGACATCGATAACAAGAAAATGTACCTCTTTACAAAAGCGGCCATGAAGTACCAAAAAACAGAATTGGAAGCCGATTCTGTACATTTTGATTGGAATACATTCACGCTTTATGCCAACGGAAAGCCAGATAGTACAGGGGAAAAAACGGGGAAACCTGTTTTCAAAGAGAGTGATAAGGAATACATGGCCGGTAGAATGGCCTATAATTTTAAAACAAAACGGGGGAAAGTTTACGAAGTATATACACAAGAAGGGGAAGCTTATTTACAAAGTCAAGCCGTAAAACGCAATGAAAACGAAGAATGGTACGGATTGTCTAACAAATATACCACTTGCGATTTAGAACATCCCCATTATTATTTCAAAGCGAAAAAAATTAAACTGGTACCCAATAAATTGATTGTTACAGGCCCGGCAAATCTTTGTGTGGGCGATATTCCAACGCCTCTTTATATTCCGTTCGGGATTTTTCCGGTGAAACAAGGCCGCAGGTCAGGTATTGTTTTCCCGCAATTTGGGGAAGATGCTCGAAATGGTTTTTTCATAAAGCAAGGGGGCTACTTCTTTGCTATCAACAATAATTTATCATTGAAAGTATTGGCCGATGTGTATACCAACGGAACCTTTGGTGTTTACCCCACATTAAGCTATATCAAAATGTATAAGTTCTCCGGCAATATAGGGTTTGCCTATATCCGAACTATGCCGGCCGATCCCGATTTGCCCAAACAGAGTGCACAAAACGATTTTCGTTTTTCTTGGACATTTAACCTCGACCCGAAAGCAGCCCCAACCAATACCTTTGCTGCTTCTGTAAACTTCTTAACGAGCTCCTTTAATAAAGCACAACGGGTTACCGATAATACTATTTTTCAAACCTCCTTCAATTCGAATGTCAATTACCAAAAGATTTTTCCGCGCATTCCCTTTCTCTCGTTATCGCTTTCATTAAGCCATGCGCAGAACATTGCCACAAAACAGTTCAGCGTTTCGTTTCCGGTGTTCCGCTTAAATGTATTGCGCGTTACTCCGTTTAAAGCCAAGGTCTCTACCGGCAAATTGAAATGGTATGAGTCTATTGGTATCTCTTATAATTTCGAAGCGAAGAATATTTTAAACACCTTCGATTCGTTGTTGTTTACCTCTGAAAGTTTGAAACGTATGCGTTTTGGTATACAACAAAACTTGAATATTGATGCGCCTTTCACCGTGGCTAAATATCTGAATATTACTCCTGCATTCCGTTATACCGAGCGATGGTTTTTTCAATCGGTGAATAAAAAATGGCAAGAACAAGATCTTACGGTGATTCGCCCCGATGGTTCAAATTTCCAAATTCCATACTTAGGGAGTTATCTCAAAACCGATACTACAATTGGGTTTCATGGTGTGCGCGATTTCGATGTAAATGTTACCATGAGCACCAAAGTAATTGGTATTTACAATTTTAAGGGGAAGTGGATAAAGGGAATTCGACACATTTTCACACCATCTGTAAGTGGTGTTTATCATCCCGATTTTGGCAGTAGTTTTTGGGGCTATTATCAAACCGTTCAGACCGATTTGTTGAATCAGAATCCACTTACTTATTCGCATTACGATATTGTAAACTCGCTGTATGGTATTCCAACTTCGGGTATGGTTGGCGCTGTGAATTTTTCCTTAGCCAATAACTTCGAAATGAAAGTGTTTTCGAAAAGTGATACCATCAAGCATGAGCGCAAAATTGCACCAATCGAGCGTTTCAATATTTCGGGCGGTTATAATTTTGCCGCTAAAACCAATAAGCTTAATGTATTTACCATTAATGGAAACTTGAAGATTTGGGAAAACATTGGCGGTGCTTTTAATATCGCCCTCGATCCTTATGCTCTCGATTCGTTGGGTGCCCGAAGCAATAAATTTCAATGGAACGAAAAGAAACAGTTGTTGCGATTCCAAACCGGGAACATTTCTTTGAATGCCACATTCCAAGGGAAAAGTAAAGCAGCTCCGCAGAATACCGATAAGGGGTTCAAAAAAGGCGATTATGTGTCGTATGATCCATACTTGTATTATGATTTCAATATTCCTTGGCGAGTTACTGCCTCTTATACGTTTAATATTTCTTCTTCCAAAACAACCGATTTGCGCGATACCCTTATTTCCACACAATCGCTTTATATTGATGGCGATGTAAATCTTACGCCAAAATGGAAAGTGGCGTTGAGTTCCGGTTTCGATTTTCGTTTGAAACAACCTACATTAACCACTGTTCGTGTTATGCGTGATTTGCACTGTTGGGAGTTGAACTTCAACTGGACAGCCTATCCTGTGGCCTACCAGCAATTTATGATTGAGCTTCGTGTGAAATCTTCGATGTTGAAAGATTTGAAATTAACCAGACGAAAATCTTATTTGGATAACGCTTTTTAATGCCTGCTTTATGAACTGTACTATTATTACCATTGGCGATGAATTGCTAATCGGACAAACGATTGATACCAATTCTGCTTGGATCGGACAAACCTTTAATGCAATCGGTATTAAGATATACGAGCGAATTGCAGTGGGCGATATTGCTGAACAAATTGTGAAAGCCATTGATACCGCTCGTTCGCAGTCCGAGATTATTGTGATTACTGGCGGGCTTGGACCCACAAAAGACGACATCACCAAAAAAACGTTGCGTAATTATTTTCAAGCAGGCGAGGTGTTACATCAGCCTACATTGGATAGAATTAAAGCAATTTTTGAGAAACGAGGTCGACCGCTTTTAGCGATAAATGAAACACAGGCCTTGGTACCCGATAATTGTGAGGTGCTCGATAATGAACGCGGCACAGCACCTGGAATGTGGTTTGCTGTAGATGGGAAAGTAATTGTCTCTTTACCTGGGGTGCCCTACGAAATGAAGCACCTCATCACCAATAAAGTACTTCCGAAATTGAAAGCGCAATTTACTTTGCCGGAAATTTATCATCGGAATTTAATGTGCGTTGGTATTGGTGAATCTTCTATTGCACAAATGCTAACCGATATTGAAGACAGTATGCCTTCGTATATCCAATTGGCTTATTTACCCGATTTAGGTATGGTGAAACTGCGCTTAAGTGCTTATGGAATAAGCGATGTAGCACAAAAAGAAACGTTGGATAATGTGTATGATGAAATGAAAGGCATTATGCAAGCTTATGTTTTTGCGGAGGAAGATATTTCGCTGCAAGAGGCAGTAGGAAGATTGTTTCAGGCAAAAGGGAAAACCTTTGCAGTGGCTGAAAGCTGCACCGGTGGATATGTTGGACATTTAGTAACGAGCATCCCCGGCAGTTCGGTGTATTTTAAAGGGAGCTTGGTTACCTATTCGTATTCTATGAAGGAAGCTATTTTGGGTGTGAAGAAAGAAACGCTTGAAACCCAAGGAGCAGTGAGTGAAGCCTGTGTGCATGAAATGCTGGAAGGTTTGTTGCGCGTTTCAGATGCTGATTACGGTGTGGCCATCAGTGGAATTGCAGGCCCAGATGGAGGTACAGCCGCAAAGCCGGTAGGAACGGTATGCTTTGCTGTGGGTTCGAAAAATGAAATAAAGACTTACACTTTACAGTTTTTCCCGTCACGTATGGAGAACATCCGTGCATCGGCTATGACGGCTCTAAATCTGTTGCGCAAAGCAATTATTTAGTCGAATTGATTATACTTGCAGCCCGAAAACACGAAGAGAGGTGTCCGAGTGGTTGAAGGAGCACGCCTGGAAAGCGTGTATACGTGAAAGCGTATCGAGGGTTCGAATCCCTTCCTCTCTACACCAAAGCATCCATAACTTTAAAAGGTTGTGGATGCTTTTTTTATGGATGTGTTTATTGCTTGAAGTCGCTTCAATCGATTTTATATTCTATCCATACAAACAAAAAAGGCCTACTCGTGAAGAGTAAGGCCTTTAATTGTTGCCCGAACAGAACAGATTTTTAGGAAAATTTTTATGTGTAATTGCTTGTAAATATGAGCAATAGCAACAAAAGATAGCTCATTCAATAAATCTTAAATTAAAATTTACACTAAAAAGGAGCAATCATAGGAAACAAAGTTTGTGTAGTTTCTTGTGTAATTAGGATGAGCGATTGATGCATCACTCTATCAATAGTTTGATAAGATTTATCGCTGTTGTATGTTGCTCAAATAAAAAATCGGTGAGGCTATTTTAAAATACTAGCTGTAGGATAAGGAGTGTGGTTTTAGACGAAAACATACGAATTTCATTGCAATACACCCCTTAGGGTATATTTTGGTTCAAATAATATGGTTTATACCCTTTATGGTATAAAAGGATAAAAAAATAAATACTTATACCCTATGTGGTATAATTTAAAGTAATTTCCTATATTTGCACCCTAAAGGGTATAATAATGAAACTAAACTTGTTTGTAAAAGAAAAAAGAAATGCTGCACGGCTTACACAGCCAGAATTGGCAGAAAAAGCGGGTGTTGGTCTTCGTTTCCTTCGCGAAATGGAGCAAGGTAAAGAATCGTTACGTTTAGATAAAGTAAACCAAGTGCTTAAATTATTTGGTTATGAAGTAGGTGCTGTTAAATCTGAAAACAATTTTTAAACATAGTAGAAACTAAAAAGTGAGAAAAGCAGAAATAAAAATAAATGATATCACGGCTGGCATTTTAATTCAAAATGAAGAAGGCTATCAATTTATGTATAATAAATCTTATTTGAATAGCGAAAATCCAATGCCTGTTAGCCTTACTTTACCCTTGCAAACAAATCCATTTACTGCCAAAGTATTGTTTCCCTTTTTCGATGGACTAATTCCCGAAGGATGGCTATTAGACATAGCCGAAAAAAACTGGAAACTAAATCCAAGAGACCGTATGGGTTTACTGCTTAATTGCTGTAAAGACTGCATAGGAGCCATAAGTGTTCACCCGTTAAAAGAAAATGAAGCATGAGCAAACGTTGTCTATATTGTTATCAGCTCCTAGATGAAAATCAAACGGATTTTCATCCAAGCTGTAGTAAAAAGATATTTGGTGTAACCATTCCTCCTGTTTTACCTTACTCCGAAAACAACATGGAGGAGTTGGCAGCTCAAGTAATTCAAACACAAGCTACTGTTACCGGAGTTCAACCAAAATTATCTTTGCATTTGGCATCGGCAGAGCAACCCAACTTGGCAAAAAGATTTACAATAGTAGGCATGTGGGGGGAGTATATTCTAAAGCCAGCTTCACCACATTATCCAGAATTACCAGAAGTGGAAGATCTAACCATGCATTTGGCAAGCATTGCAAAAATCAAGGTGGTTCCGCATAGTCTTATAAGATTAAACTCAGGCAATTTGGCCTATATAACAAAACGAATAGATAGAGTAAAGCAGCAAAAACTCCAAATGGAGGACATGTGCCAACTTACAGAACGATTAACGGAAGACAAATACCTTGGATCTCATGAACAAGTAGCAAAGGCAATATTGAAATTTTCTGCTAACCCAGGATTAGATGTGATTAATTTTTTTGAATTGGTATTGTTTTCATTTCTCACCGGCAATGCAGATATGCACCTCAAAAATTTTTCATTAATATTTCAACCAACCTTAGGTTATGTTTTTTCGCCAGCATATGATTTAGTAGCCACAGCACTAGTAAACCCAGCCGATGATGAAGACCTTGCATTAACATTGAATGGCAAAAAGAAAAAAATAAAGCGAAATGATTTTATATCGGCATTCACAACAATTGGGCTGGAAGAAAAGCAGCAAGAAAATATTTTTAAGAAAATGGAAAAGGCTAAAACAAGTTGGTTTGAATTTATTGATATCAGTTTCTTGAGTAATGACTTGAAAACAGCATATAAAAACTTAATTCAAGAGCGATTTTCCAGACTAGGATGAGCGATTGATGTATCACTATTAAACCTTCAATTTTTTTTCAGTTAGCATCTATCTAAAGTCTATCTATATCTTTCCCCAGCTCATTTAAAAGATGTTGTTTCTTCTTCTCCCGTTCAACAACTAGTGGATAATCGTTTTTTAATTTAACTAATTCGCTTTGAAGTCTTTTTTTCTCCCCTAAAATTTTATTGGTCGCTATTTCTGCTGTTATCGTTTTGGGGAAATTAAACGTGCCATATACATTATAATCTAATACCTCTTGAGTATGCTCACGAATAACGGTTTTAATATGCTTCCCTTCTTTTGTTCCTGGGTTCCAAGCATCAATTTGAGAAAGCATGCTTTCGCACTTATCTTTTATATTCTGCTCAAAACTGCTTAGCGGAGAGTTTAGCACCTTATTTACCCGAGCCATCTCCGCTTTGACAAGTTCATCCATTGGTCTGTTTTCGAGCTCCTTCAATGAAGTTTCACACCTCTCTATCCTCGCTAGTATTCCTTCAGGAGTATCACTATTACTCACTTGCTTAAGTTCTTCAGGTAATAAATCACTCACACTGCTTTGAAAGTCTACGACCAAATCTTTCAGGGTGCAGTTATCTTCTAATACTTTAATACTCATATTACCTATTTAAAAACATTATTGTCTTATTGTGAATTAGCAACTCCAATGTAGCTATTATTTAGCTTATCCAATATTTGATTGATGCTTAAGGACTTTATAAGGTCAATTAGGCAAGTGGATGACTATAGATGGAGATTTATTTAGGATACTTACAATAATTGTAACATCAATTTATGCTAAGATTTAAACAATTAAACCTGCCCGCTTACTTAATTTAAAGAAAAGGTGAAGAATATAGGGATATGGTCTGAGATAGTTCTCGCCTCTTGAAGAACTGGAAACTTTTTAAAAAAAGCAATTACACCAGATTTAATAAAAGTGACTTTGGCTGTATTGAAAAACATATTGTCAAATTCAGAAGAAAGGCATTCATCGTTTACACACTCTTGTTTTAATGATGTTTTTTGTCCAGTAAAAATTGGTTTGTAGCCCATAGTTTTTAATGGATTAAACACTGTGTGTGACTGAGGACAGTTAAAATCTCCACAAAAAAGCAAGTTTAAATTAGGGTACTCAGCAGGTAAAAACTTAAAATACTTAATCTCTGTTTCAGGTTGTTTTGACTTAGTGATTGCATGGAAATTAACTAATGTGAAAAGCTTATCGCTTGATTTAAATGTAGCTAAAAAAGGTTCTCTGTCAATCTCCATACTATATTGCTTTTCAAGCCAAGCATCACCTATTTTTTTTAGTTTACTCGTCTTCCAAATGAAAGCATAGCGTTCCACTTTATAAGAATTATTGGAGGATGTTGGATCGCTAACCGTATAATCCCATTTAGCCCCTTTTCTATTGAGCACGTCACATAACTTCGCCACAGCTTGTGAACCTCCATAACCTGCAACTACTTCTTGTATTGCTACTACATCGTAGTCTTTTAATGTATTAGCAATAAACTCAATTGTAGTATCACTTTTTGATTTTCCGAAATTTTCAAGATTCCATGAACATACTGAAATTGGAACATTGGCAAAAGCACTTAAAAAGGAGAATAGTAAATAAGTAGTAGTTAAAATGTTTTTCATTCTGTTGTAAATATCTCCATTTTATATTAAGAGAAACCCTCAATAGTGAAAAATAGTATATCCCAAACCTATTAATCGGAAAGAGATAAAAGCAACCTGGTTCAATTTAAACTTAAGAGTTAAAAACTCAAAGTAGAGCTTTACACAGAGCTTGAAGTAAAAGTCAATTCTACACTGGCCCTTTGAATTAAACTCTTATTCTTTTTCTATAAATACTGATTGTAAGAATCACTAAACCTCCAGTTATAAGTAATGAATACAAAATTCCTGCATAGAAGTACAATTTTTTAATTGTCATATAAGCAGGCTTTACGTTACTGTTAGTATTTTGAATATCTAGTTCTTGGGTTAGACGATTGCTAATATTATTTGATTTTAATAATTTGCATGTGCGATTTAGACTAACCGAATCACCTCCATATTTAATAAGTTCTTCTTTGCTAGCATTGTCCGTTATAGACCATAAAAAATGTTGTCCAATTATATTTTGCAAATACTCTTGTTCGATAATTCTAACAGCGTTTAATACAATTGAATCAGCTAATTTGCCAACCTTGTATACTGCTCCATAAAAAGGTGATTGATCATGCATTTGTCCGCACATAGCATAAATATTATATGGAATTGTTCTTTTAGCATATAGGGGTAATTCTACAGATTTTGTTACATACATTGTTTGAAGTGAAGAGTCATCAGGAACTAGACTTGTGCCAGCATCAAGTTTCAATACAATAAAAGTATCTAAGAGACTTTCAATAACTACGTCCATACATTTGCCATAATGCATTCCGCTATTATCACATACAGGTAGATACTTATTGGGATTATATGAACCTGTTACCATACATTTCACTTTCTTGTGAGTTATAGCTTCCATCAATGGAATAACAGAATAAGTGGCTTTTTCTTCTAAAGAAAACATTGCATTAGAAACTATAAGAAGGAATAAAACCAGTAAAAACCTCATTTTCTATTAGTATAAAATTGCAATAATTCTTTTTTCGCACTATCCACTTTATATAATGGAACATAGTTTGCGCTATTTTTTATTTCGTAAAATTCATTTGAGATTTCCAAATAAAAGCCCTTCAGTTCAGGTTTAATAACTTCAATTACTTGCCCATTTTTATCTTCTTTTTCTGCTCTTGCCTCTTCAATGTAAAACTCATACAATTTAGGTTTCATATTTGTTTCGGAAGACCTTAGGTAAAGAGTATCGTTTTTTTGCTTGTAAAAAATACCAACTGTTGTCGAATCAATTACAATAGGCTTCTCAATAATTAAATGTAAAACTGTTTTGGATGTATCATTTACAAAACCAAACTTACTATCTGAAATAGAAGTGATTGGTATTTCCCCAAAAAACACTTGAGTTGTACTATCCTTTTCTACTTTTCCTTGTTCTGTTTTGGCAATTTCTTTTGACTGTTTTAAAATGGAATCTTTAAATAAAAAAAACATTCCCAAAACCAACAAAACACTAGCAGCTATTGCAAAATAGGATAAAATAGTAGGGCCAGAATTAGCACTTGAAGCATGTGCAGCGTTTGCAGGTCGTGATGCAGCAGGTTCTAGAATTGCTTCATCATTCTGCAATTCTGCTTCGATCTCCTGCATTCTTTTTTTAAGATCAGTCCTAGAGTTAGCCTTTATTACAACATTTAAATCTCTAAGAAAATCAACTTGCTTTTTTAATTCCTCACTACTATTTATTTCACTTTCAAACAAACTTCGTTCCTCTTCTGAAAATTCACCAGAAAGATATTTTTGTATGCGTTCTATTAAATCTTCATTCATATGGTTGCCATTTTCCCATCAAACATGTCGTACAATTTTTGAATACATCTGGAGCTATCCATTTTTACGGCTTGTAGATTTTTTCCTAAACCTTCCGCTATTTCATTCATCTTCTTCTTTTTCCAAAATCTTTCAGTAAGTAGGTCACGACATTTTTCTCCTAAATTTTCAAAATGAGACATAAGTTTAATTTGAATCTCATTCAAAGGTTCTTGTTCAGAAAAATCATCTGCAATAGTCTCCTCAAAAAAATCTGGCATCCTAACTATTTTACCCTTTTTTCTCTGTTTATTATACCAAATATGATTGCATACGGATGTTAAATAGGTTTTTAAACTACTAGTCAACTCTAATTTGTTTTGTACAATCTTTTCATATACCACTATCACGGCATCTTGTAACACATCACTGGCATCGTCATCATTTCCATGATTCATACGTACATAGTTGAAAAAACTATCTCTGTTCAATTTATAGAGTTTGTCTATAGCCCAATTTTCGTTGTTCTTTATTCCTTCTATAATATCGGAATCAGTAAAAGTATTTAACGCTGCTTTCATTTATACCCTAGGTTAGTAAAAGGTAACATAATAATAGAAAGATTTATTTGGAAAATAATTTAAAGCATTAACATTGAAGCGCAAATTTATACTTAATCTTAGATCTTGATTTTTAATAAATTGTAACCTAAAATCGTGAAATTATTTCTCAGCTTTTTTTTACTCATCACTTTGCCATTATTGTCAAACGGCCAAATGGGTCAGATTTATTATGACCTAATGAATTCATCTTTAAATAAGGGAGATTATAATAATGCGATAGAATGGGGTAAAAAAGCTTTGATAGAAGCAGAGAAGGAGTTTGGTGGAAATGGAATTGATTACGCTAATTGTCTTAATAATTCAGCGAATTTGTTCAGTAATAAAGCATATTATAAAAATGCAGAACCTTTGTATTTACAATCGATGGAAATTAAAAAAAGGGTGTTGGGAGTTGAGCATCCAGATTTTGCAACTTCCCTTAATAATCTAGCAAGTTTGTATAGTAAAATGGGGCGATTTGCAGAAGCAGAACCTCTATATTTACAATCGTTAGAAATTACAAAAAAGGCATTGGGAGTTGAGCATCCAGATTTTGCAACCTCCCTTAATAATCTTGCAGGTTTTTATAGTAAAATGGGGCGATTTGCTGAGGCAGAACCTTTGTATTTGCAATCATTAGAAATTAAAAAAAAGGTCACGGGAGTAGATCTTCCAGATTTTGCAACTTCACTTAATAATCTGGCATCTTTGTATTTAGCTATGGGGCGAGATGCAGAGGCTGAACCTTTGTATATACAATCTATGGAGATTAGAAAAAATGTCCTGGGAGTAGAACATCCAGATTATGCTAGTTCTCTAAATAACCTAGCGAGTTTATATCGTACAATGTGGCAATTTTCAGAAGCAGAACCCCTGTTTTTACAATCGTTAGAAATTAGAAAAAAGGTCTTAGGTGTTGATCATCCAGATTATGCTATTTCTCTTAATAACTTAGCTGAATTGTATATTAAGATTGGTCGATTTAAAGATGCAGAACCATTGTTTATAAAATCTATGGAAATTATAAAAAAGACCTTGGGAGTTGGGCATCCAGATTATGCTATGCTCCTTAATAACCTATCAAATTTGTATAGGGAATTAGGTCGATTTGCAGAAGCAGAACCTTTGTTTTTACAATCCATGGAAATTTGCAGAAAGGTATTTGGCATTGAGAATCTTCATTATATTCATTTACTCAGTAATCTAGCTGGTTTGTATTCGAGCATACATCAATATAGAGATGCGGAATATTTTTATGCTCAATCCCTGAAAATTGCTAAATATTTACTTTATAAATCAAATTCATTGTTGAGTGAAAAAGAACAAGAACTGTTTTTTTTAAATTTAAGTGGGAATTTCAAAGGCTACCAATCTTTTTCTTTGAAATATAAGCAGGGAGGAGTTCTTGGTCTTGAAGCCGTTCTCTTTACTAAGAGTTTATTTTTAAGTAACTCAACTACTATGCGTAATGCCATTCTTTCTAGTAGTAATGAAGAAGCAATTACCATTTTTAATCAATGGAATGTTTTGAACTCTTTTATTGCTAAGCAGTATTCAAAGCCAATATTTGAAAGAATAGGGGACCTCGATACAATGGAAAGACAAGCCAATAGTTTAGAAAAAAAACTTAGTAGTTTATCGAGTAATTTTAAGATAAGTAAATCAAGTTTAAAAACAACATGGCAAGATATTAATAGAAAACTTAAAAAGAGTGAATCGGTCATTGAGTTTAGTAGCTTTCCATATTTTGATAAAAAATGGACAGATAGCATTTTTTATTGCGCTTATATATTAAAAGGCGATGATACAGTTCCACGGCAGGTTATTCTTTTTGAAGAACGGCAGTTAGATTCTTTGCTCAGTGATTTAGATTATAGCAATTGTACTAACCGAGAATGTGTCAGCAATAAAATCAATAAATTCCATAACTGGGAAAATGGAGGAAAGCAGCTTTATAAGCTAATCTGGAGCAAGATAGAGCATGAGATGAAAGGAGTGAAAACCATTTATTTTTCTCCAAGTGGCGGACTTTATAAAATATGTTTTCCTGCTATTCCTAATTCTGATAGTACTGTTCTTTCCGACAATTATCATCTTGTTCAGCTCAACAGCACTCGCGAGATAGCTCTGGAAAGCTTTAAACCTGTGTATTTAAATGATACTTCTTCAATCGCTCTCTTTGGTGGTATTAATTATGACATGGATACTACATATTTAAAGAAAGCAACAGCTCGTTATCATAAAGAAGAAAATGAGCAACCTATTGCTTTTGCCAGCAGAAGTTTTGTATCAGACACCTCTAATAGGGGAACTTCTTGGCGATACTTACCAGGTACTTTAAATGAAGTTGAATTTATAAAACCCTTGTTTCATCGCTCCAATTTATTTACTTCAGAAAAAGCTACGGAAGAAGCATTTAAATCACTACAAGGAAAACAAGCTCCAGATGTTTTACATATAGCTACACATGGATTTTTCTTTAAGGGAGGAGAAATAAAGAAAGACAGAGATGGGAAAATACGAGAGTTTGAATATAGCAATGACCCGATGATACGCTCTGGGTTATTGATGGCAGGAGGAAACTTAAAATGGAAAGGAGAGGAGATACCGTCACAATTAGAAGATGGAATACTTACTGCTAAAGAAGTGGCTGCACTTAACCTATATAACACCAAATTGGTTGTATTAAGTGCTTGTGAGACAGGTTTAGGAGATATAAAAGGAAGTGAGGGTGTCTATGGATTACAGCGAGCATTTAAAGCTGCAGGTGTCAATTATCTGTTAATGAGTTTATGGAAAGTTCCTGATGAAGCTACTTCGGAGTTTATGAAAGTTTTCTATACAAAATTAAAACAGGGTTTTGACATACAAACATCCTTTGAGCAAACTCAAACTGCAATGAAATTGCAATACAGAAATGAGCCTTATAAATGGGCTGGATTTGTGTTGGTGAGATGACTATTAAGTACAAAAGTTGCATTAATTAATAATGAAAACATTTAATTCTATAATGTAGAATACTTCAAAACAAAATACAATTTCTGATGAAATATAGTTATATAATAATTGCTAGTTTATTTATAATAATATCTTGTAATAATCACAGAGTTGAGAATGTAGAAGTCAATATAAAAGTAAAAAATGAAAATCAGTGTAAAGTAATTATACCAGACAAGGGGTGCTCTTTTGCCCAAGCTTTTGATACTAAGAAATATGAAGAAATTATTGGTAATAAGGATTTTAATCAACTTGTTTTTCGTGTTTTGAAAATTGTAAATTTTAAAGAAAATTTTTCATTAAAAGCTACAAATGTTCACCTTGCCGCAGCGCTTATTACTAATGAAAATGGGGTAAAAAGAAGAATGATTATTTATAATCCTAACTTATTTTACAAAGAAAATTTAAGAAAAGGAAGGTTTGTGATTAATACAATTGTTGCCCATGAAGTTGCTCATCATCTGCTTGGTCACACTTTAACCGAAGAAGGAAGTAGACCTTCTATAGAACTTGAAGCTGATCGTTTTGCTGGTTTTGTTAGTTATGCATTAGGTTCAACATTAATTGAAGCACAAAAAGCAGTTCTTATTTATGCTTCAATGAAAAGCACTAAAACACACCCCGCTCGAAATGCAAGGTTGATCGCTATCGAAAATGGCTATATGGAAGCAAAAAAACATAAAGCATGGAATAGTTATACGTATGTGGCTGAGAATACAACACCTTCATCTTCTTTTTCAAATAGAAACCATTATTTTAAATACCAAATTAGCAATGCTCCAATTTTTGCAATTTCTATACGAAATCGTAAGTTGAGAGACGATGAAAGAATTATAGTAAATAAAAAGAAAGGGGAAGAATTTGAATTGATTGAAGCAAAAACACTAATTGGCACACTTTTGCGACAAAGTCCGATAAATATAATAAAAGAGGAAGCTGATTATTATTTCATTGAAGCCATGATTATGGGTGATTTAAAAAAGGGATATATTCAGAAATATGAATATGGAAAATCTAGTGTTGATACTTTACGTTAACTTTAATTAGACTGTTCCATTTTTATAAAAAAATAATCATCTAAGATCTGTTACCTTTTTCAAAGTTGTGGTATTAAGTGTATAAATCATTCTAAACACTTAAAAAACACAACATGAAAACTTTAATTACTATCTTATTTTTTGCCATTACTTTTTCTGGATTTAGTCAGTCTTTCCCATCAAGCAGTAGTCAATTTGAAACCCATACTACCACTGTTAGCAAAAGTTGTGGGAGCTGTGGTGGAGCTGTTTCTAGTAACAGTACTATTGGAATGAGATGCCCTCATTGTGGAGTAAGATGGGGGTATGAAAATACTAAACACAGCACTACTCATTCAACTAGAACAATCCCTACTTCTGGCACAGCTACAACAAATGCCTCCGTAAATTTAAGATCAGGACCTTCTACAGGTTATGCAGCTATAACAACTATACCAGCATATACTACACTTAATATTTTGAGTAAAAGTGGTTCATGGGTAAAAGTAACTTATACAGATTATTCAGGGTATTATGGGGGGGGAACTAAAACAGGATGGGTATTTGCTTCACTATTAGATTTCTAAAAGGGAGGTAATAGTTAGTAAAGTATTGTTTTACTGATTATATCTTTTCTGTCAGAAATAAGTACTCGAACAATATTTGCCACCTTCGTATCATAATCTAAGTAAGATATTTGGCCAGAAGGAGCAGCAAGTCTTAAAGCAATTCCTACATCTTTGAAATCGTTAGTTCTCCAAAAATCTACATCGTTTATTCCTTTTGTATTTCCACATGCAACAAGATATGCTTTTTCGCCTCTTGGAATGTACGTGCTAAATTTTTCACTTGTTTTATCATAAACCTGAAATGAATTATTTTGCATACCCTCAGGATAGTTCAAGACAACACCAGATTCGTTTTTCTCCAAAGTAATGTTGTAGTGTTCTTTGAAATAAAATTGACCAATTTCAGAAAGGTTATCATCTGTAAGCTCTTCAGCACTGAGCTCTCGCTCTATTACTACATCGTCTTTTTCCAAAGAGAGTTTTAAAAATTCTTTTGGCTTTAAAGCTTCCAAAATTTCAAATAAATCTTCATTAGAGCTAATCGTTTTACCATTTGCTTTAATAATGGAGTAGCCCCTATAATTAGTCAAAACATTGAGTGCAGGGGAATTGGGAAATACATTATAGAGGATTGGCTTTTGATTCAACACCTCTGAAATAAGATGATTGTTTTTGTCTAGCGAATATTGATAGAGCTGTGTAACTTCAATTCCGAAGTAGGCTCTTTTCACTCTGCCTATGGCAACAATATCTTTTACAATTCTTCTTAGGATTTTCGATTCGAGTGAAAAGTTTAATTGTTGTGCTTCTGGAGAGCCAAGTGTATTTACGCCAACCAATTCACCTTTGTCATTAATCAATGGACCACCACTATTGCCTGGCGATAACATAGCTGTAGATTGTAAATAACCTGACTTAGAATTAATTCCAGATCTATTTTTAGCACTGATAATTCCTTCGGTAACAGTATAAGGGAAAAAACTCAGAGGATTGCCAATGGCAAATACACTTTGTCCTATTCTGTAATTTTCTTCTCCAAAGTTTAAGGGGCTGATAGACGAATCTGGATTATTTACAAACGCTAATACTGCTATATCATAATAGGTATCTGCACCTACGAGTTTTAGCAGATATTCTTTTCTATCATAACTATAGGCAACAATGTTTTTCTCTAAGTCTTTTGCTTTTTCAATAACATGCACATTGGTAATCACATATTTTTTACCATCCATTTCAATTACAAACCCAGAGCCAGTGCTCTTTGCGTTCGTCAGATTTAAAACATCTGCATAGGCTATATCAGCAGCACTCAATTTCGTCAATGTAGTATCAGCAAATCCAAACCCAGATTTGCCGATAGCCGTTTCGTCTAATTTAATAGTAACTACCCCAGTAATTGCTTTTTCAAGCATATCCGATTTGCTTATCTTACTTCTGTTAGTACAAGATGAAAAAGCAAATACTATGAATATTATAAAAGTAAAGGATGAAACTTTGTTGTGTATATTTCTCATTGGAATGATTTAATATTTATAAAATAAAAACCACTTACTTATATTTCCTTTCTTATCAATTAAAAAGGAAATTTTGGATTTTAAGTAAATATAATATTCTCCATTCACTACATTGAGTTTATATGATGGTTCTCCATATTTCTCTTCTAATGTTTTCTTTGAAGAACCAAGAAGTAAACCTTGTGCGGTTTTTAATGAATACCCTTTTTTCGTAAAAAGAAAATTGCTTTGATAATTATTTTGCAAAAATTGCAATCTTCCAAATGTTTTATCAATAGTTGCATTAATTAAGGCAGAAGTATCTGAATAAATTCGAATTGAATTTGATGGACTAGAGGATGAATAGTTCTTTGCATTTTGTCCATTTATACTCTCTTGATTAGGATTTAGAGCCTTTTCTGGATTCAATATTTTTTTATCGTCACTTTTGAAGTAATTATATACAAAATACAACACTGCCTCCAAAGTACTTTTTTTTAACTGTTGATGTATTTCAGAATTATATCTTGTTATTGAATTGTCATTTGTTTTTTTTGCCTTTTCAAAATCTTGAATCGCCTCTTCTTTTTTATTGTCTTGCCAATAGGCAATAGCTCTCAAAGTATGGGCTTTCGATAAATCATTGGAGTTTAAATATCCATTGGAATTGTTTATTAGTTCAGTAGCAATGCCAATAGCATAAGCGTTATTCTTCTGAAGTAAATAACAACAACCTTTATTGATTTTTGCATTTGTGTAGGAAGGGTCTCTTTGAATAGCTTTGTCAAACTGAAGAAGTGCAGCTTTTATATTTTCCGTTTTTATTCTTTCTTTTTCTCTCTCATCTAATTCATTGCCTCCTCTATCCCCTGTGTTTTTCAGTCTGGTATTTGGATCAAATTCTATTGGTAGCATAAATGGAAGTAAGTCTGATCCTATATAATTTACGGCATTTAAAAGTTTACAAACGCCTGCATCATTATGCACTTCTCTAGATGGGAACTTTTCAGCTAAAAAGTTTAAGCAAGAATATGCTTGAGAATATTCCCGAAGACAAAACAGGAATTCAGACGCGTCAAATATTGGAATGAGTTTACTTACTTCTTCGGCCCGCTTTTTTGCTATAGCTATACGTTCATTTTTGGAGGGATAACCAGGTAATTTGTCAGGCATTTTGTAATGGCTGTAAATGGATTCTAATAATCTTGGCATCACATCATTAGTAGGATAGCCAGCTATATAACTATAGAAAATACCATTATCATCTGCCTGTGATTCAAAACTTATTTTTTGCTTTTTATCTGCCTCTTTTATCTCTTTTATGAGTCTACTAGTATCTCCTAATAGAAAAGAGAAGCTACTGCACCAATTATGGTCTTTAAAATGGTGTGCTAATTCATGACCTAATAAAGCTGCCAAAGCATTTATGGAATCTTTACCCATTGAAACACAAAGGTCATATACCTGCTCATCCATAACAATTTTAGGGTGTTCGCCTGGGTAATACATTAGAATCTGTTGCCGGCCAGTTAATCCCTTGGGTTTTATTATTAGAGTTGGAGGGGTTTTGCTGATACCATAAGCTGTAACTAAGTTCTCATACACAGTTTTCGCAACAGTATACTTATAGTTGTTAACTTGAGAATAAGAGCTAACAGCTAAAATTAAAAATAACACTAAAAAAGATATAAGCTTCTTTGTCATGAGTGAAATAGAGATCAAAAGTAATATTTACTTAGTATAAGAAAAGTCGAAAATGACAATAGTCCCACTTATAATCCCCCTAGTTTCGACTGTTTTCATATAGGATAGGAATGCCCCCAGAATTTTATTTTAAAATATTTCAGTTTCACCTGTTACCTTTTTCAAGTCTGTGGTATTAAGTGTATCAATTCATTTATTTAAAAACAAAAACAAACATTATGAAAAATTTAATCGCACTCTTTTTTACAGTATTCACATTCTTAACAAGCACATTTGCTCAAAATCCCAATCACGTTTATGTAAGTGGGCATACCAGAAGTAATGGTACTTATGTAGAAGGATATTACCGTACAGCTCCAAATAGCACCATTAATGACAATTTTTCAACATACCCGAATGTTAATCCTTATACTGGCTCACAGGGTACGATTTCGCCTAGTTATAATAGCTATTCTACTCCTACATATTCTACTCCTAGCTATACGCCTTCTACTACAACCACCCCAAGCTACCAATATACTTACCCGGTTTATCGATAAGTTTTAATCAAAAAAATAAAGTAAAAAAAGGAGGGGCGAAAGCCTCTCCTTTTTTATTCGCCAATTAGAACAAAAGCCCCCCAAAAATAGGGCATTGCCCATTCAGGATGAGAAGCATTATTTCTTAGATCAAGTTTTGCTTGCCATAGGGCATCATGCTTATTCATTCCTTCATCTAGCCAATGGCGGTAAAAGCTTTTCATTAATTCCTTGGTGGCATTATCATTTACATTCCACAAACTCATTAAAATACTTTTAGCGCCTGCTGTTAGAAAAGCCCTTTGTAATCCATAAACTCCTTCACCATTTACTGATTCACCTAACCCTGTTTCACAAGCACTTAATACTACTAGTTCTGTACCCTTAAGGTTAAGATATTGCACTTCTTCAGCAGTCAAAATGCCATCTTCTATTCCATCTAAAGCGGTATCTAAAGTATCAATTCTGGTCCGTTCTGCACCAGCAAATGCAAGTCCTGACCTAAGCATCGAATTTTGTTTTATATCCTCAGTTTTCATTTTAAGAAAACCTTCTTGTTGAGTGGTTAACTCCTTTGCTACGAAACCATGGGTGGCAATATGGAGTATCCTCGGACTTTGTAAGTGCTTTATTCGTTCTTCTAATGCATTCGCACCGGTGTAAATTTGAGTTTGCCATCCATTATTTTGCAATGATTTCCCAATTTCTTCCACTTCATCTTTAGTGGCTGGAAGTGGTCTAAATTTATCAATGCCATCTACCAAACTATTCCCACGAAAATATGCAATTGGATTTGACTCAACCGAGATTGTTTTAATAAATTTTTCCTGCTCTTCCTTTTTAAGGGAATAATCAGGATAGCCAAAGAGAGCAATTGAATTAGTATTATATTGTAAAGTGTCTTTTTTGAATAAATCTTTTGGATTATTTAGTAAGCGAATTTTTTTCAAATCGCCCAAGAATTGATAGTTTCCTAAACTATCTGGGAAAGGGATAGTCTCTAGATTGATATTGTTATATGCCCAATCACCTGAAAAAACAAGATTACTCTTGCTTTTTATAGTATTTGAAATAAAAGAGAGGTAGTACTGATAAATGCTATCTTTATTGCTTAAACTCTTAATGTATTTTTGGTAAAGAATATTAGCATCTCTTTGAATAAATTTCCCATCAAATTTGTTTATTAGTAATTCTGATTTCCCTTCCTTTGTAACAGTATTTACTACATACGGAAACCTAAAATGGTCATAGAACCAATAAATGGAGTCTTTAACAATAGAAACATTAAAAACACTATCTTTTAATGAACTTTTAAATTTGAAATCTACCGACTGCTTAGGTTTTATTTTGTTTAAATCTTCTAACATCTCTGCTTGAGTAATGTTTCTCATTGAAATTCCATTAATACTTAAAATAGTATCACCAGAATTCACTATTGTATTATATGCATTACTGAAAGGCACTACAAATGTTACTATTGGGTAATTATTCATAGAGTCGGTAGTTGACCATTGAAATCCGAGTCCACAATAGCTAAAAGATGAGTCAGATATAGTTTCAGCTATAGAGGTAACATTCAGAAATACTTCATCTTTATATAAAACTTCTGCTGCCTTTTTAATGAGATTATCAGAATAGAAAAAATTCACATTCCCATTAGATATAAATTCAAGACCAAGGTTTTTATATAAAAAATTTATATCAAACAATTTTTTTTCATTATCCAAATATCTTCTGGTTTGAAATAAATAACACTGCATAGCACGAATATTCTGTTGTTTTGATTCGATGAATTTTCGTTGCGATTCAAAATCTAATAATCTTAATAATTTATATGTATTTTTTAAAGAGTCATTTATCTTGGTGAAGTAATATTGGGCATTTAAAGTATCATTCGTCTTCCAGTATGCCCTTAAGTAATTATAGTCCGATTGGGAATTATAGGAATCGAGTTTTTTTAAATATTCCAGTACCTTGTCATATTTTCTTATAACAAAGTAGTAATCAGACCAAGCAGTCAAATGTGATAAATTCAAATAGAAATCAGATACTAAACCAGGATTGTTAGATAAAATGGCATCCATTCGTTTTAAGCAATTTTCATAATTCTTAAAATCATTTTGCTGTTCATAGTAGTAACTTTCTAGTTGAATAAAGTTTGCTTCTTGAAAACTTTGATTTTGAGTTTTATGAGCTATTAATTCTGCTCTTTTTAATGCATCTAATCTTGCATTCCCATCAACACTATAGTCAAATTCAGTAGCTTCAAAATATCCTTGTAAAGCACGTAGGTAATTTGTTGTATCTGATATATCATTATTTGATGATTGGCTTAAGGAAATATTGGGATTAAAGTAGTGCCATGACAAAAGAAATGATGGCTGGTATTTCTCATTAAGGTCAACCCTATTATCATTTGGAATAAAATAACTCATTGCTTTTAAAAAACATAAGGAAGCTTGGTGATTATTACCCAATCTCCGATATGCATTACCTCTGGCAATATTTATATCAGATAGCGTAGAATTTAGTTTATTGTTTGATCTTAATAAATGCGATTCCATTAAGTCTAAATAGTGAAATGTGCTGTCATAGTTATAATCAATATTGAAATACAGGTTTTCAATTGTAGATAACATCTCATATTCAACTGCAGTGTTTCTAAAGAAACTACTAGACCTATAAGTACTTCTATGTGCTAATAAACATTTCTTGCATAAAGCAATTATTTTAGTTGATTCTTTTGAAAGATCTTGTTCGTTAGTTAGTAGTCCTGAAAATCCTGATAACACTTTAGCAAAACATAAAGATGCTTCAGCATATTCCGCTTCTGTTAATTTCTTTTGTGAAAAAAGTAATTTTGTATTCTGTTCTATTTGTTTTATTAAGGATTGAGCTGAATCTTTTTTGGCTTCCATTAAAAAATTTCCTATTTCAGCGGTATATAAATTGTAACGAAAAGGTGGATCATTAAATTTTTGAATAATTTCATTACATCTCACATTATTGTCGTATTGAGAAGTAAGTAGAATATTGTCAATTGACATTTGGATTTCTCCTCCTAAAATAAATGAGATATCGTTTACTTCTATTTTTTGTTCTTTAGATATCCCAACAGGTATGTCGTTGAGTAAATAATAAAATCGATTAGCAATATGTAAAATTGCAATGTGCACTTTCCCTTTTATCTCAAAACTATCGCACAATAAAAATGATTCATCCCAAAAATTATTGATTTTGGTTAAAGCAGTAGGCATGTCTTTCTTAGGAAAATATCCTATGACTATTACATTGTTTTTGTTTGAATCAGAAAAAAGTAGTCCATAAAAGGTGTTTTTTGTTGAATTCTGGTTAACATCTAAATCAGCCTCAAATAACCAATCTTGCTTACTATAAATTCTAGGAGGGACTAAGAATGTTTCTTTGTTTTCAGAATTTAACCCAGAAATAAAATACTTGCCATTTTTAATAATGGCAATTTTATTTGAATCTTCTCCCTCTTCCCATTTGTTATGATTATCGTTAAAATTCTCTGAGAAAATTGTTGTTTGAGAGTAACATATACTTTCTGACAATAGAGCAAATAGCAGAAAAAGCAATCTAAGAAGATGCTTGGATGCCATTCCGTCATCCTTCCTAAAAAAAAGCATTCCCATTACTGTTACCTTTTTCAACTCTTTGGTATTAAGTGTATCAATTCAATATTACAAACACTTAAACAAAAACAAAATGGAAACTTTACACACTATGGTGACCGCCCACCTAAAAGAGCGGAAATTCAATTTTACCTATCACAACGAGCGCTCTGTTTTTGAATTCGGAGTAACAGGAGAAAATGGCAACTGGAAAGTTTTTGTTGGCATTCAGGAGGAGAAAAGAATAATCCAGATAATCAGTATTTGCCCCATAAATACTCCTCTTTCTCAGCAATTGCAAATGTGTGAATTACTAAATCGAATCAACTACAATATCATATTGGGAAAATTCAGCATGGACTTTAACGATGGCGAAGTAAGTTACCAAACCGCAGGTATTTACTCAGATGTGGAATTGTCTGAGCAGTGTCTATATCATCTAATACAAACCAACTTCCGAAGTTTTGATGAATATCTGCCAGCTATAATAGCTGTTGATTATCGCCACAATGAACCCCTCTTGGCATTCTTAGAAACCCAACAAAACGAACCTTCACTTAATTAATTCACTACTAAAATCACAACAATGTTAAATAGCATAGAAAACCTAATCAAAGCCACTACTGCTTCAAATAGCAATAATGTTGAGACAACTCAAAGTAACAATGCTCCCACCATAGTACGAGTGGATTTACAAGAATATGGATTTAAGCAAGCAGGCGCTACGGGTGCTGAACCTGCTGCTTTAAAAAATTATTTAGAGGATATAAGAAATGGATTTATTGATTCTGTAAATGAAAATGAAGATGAGCAGCTGAAGGAACTGGAAAAGCGTGAGGCGGAAATTGATAAATTGTTTGAGGAGAAGTCTTTAAAAGAAGCCGAGCATCGAAAAATTAAGGAAGTAGAAATTCCTGCTACTAAAGAGCAAGTAAATTATATCAAAAAGCAAGCCTCCGATTTAGATATAGATCGTGCTCGTAAAAATGGCATTGAACAGAAAAGTAGCTTTAATCTTAAACTTTACTGGCCAGTATTTATCATGGCTTCCATTTTCCTTTATGGATTCTACATGAGTGCATTTCATACTGCATTTTTTAAAGATATGGCAAAAGCCTTAAGTGATGCTAATGCAGATAATATCTCAGATCTTTTAAACACAGTTTTTAATAAGCAAGCATTTTTAGAGTTTAACTTACATTGGTTTGCACCTATCATATTTTTTGTATTTGGTATGGTACTGCATATTGTATTTGAAGCAGACAAAAAGTATCGTGCTGTATATGTAATTGGAACAATTTTATTGATACTTATTGCTGATTGTTTGTTGGCTTACTTTATTGAATACAATAGCCATGTAATTCAAACATTAAATGGCATGACAGATGAGTCATGGGCATTTTACAAGAGTCCCCGATTTTACTTGGTATTGTTCCTTGGTTTTTTCACCTGTTTAGGATGGAGTTTAATTTTACATGCCATAAAACAAGAATACCATAAAGAAGATTTAGATGAAGTAGTACGCATTCAGAAAGAACAATTAAGAGATAAAGAAAATGAGCTATTGTCTAAAATAGAAGAACAACAAAAAGGTGCTATTGTAATCGAAAGTCAGATTCAGAGTATTATTCAAACAATTGAACGAAAAACAAAGCAACTTAACAACATAGTTTATAATGTAAGTGATTTAGAAAAAAGAATCACAGCATTTTACAGTGGGTGGTTAACCTTTATCGCTAATCTTAAAAACAACACAGAGTTGAAAGCCCTAAGCGAAACAGTAATGGCGGAATTTAAAAACTCAGGCTTGAAAAAATCAGAAACACAATTTCAAAATCAATCAAACTAAAAACATGAAAATTAAAATATTAATAGCAGCCATTTTTTTACTGGGAGTAATTGCGATGTCCTTTTATCTGAAAAGCAATTCTTCTGAAATGAAAGACAAAGCACCAATTTCTAAAAGTAAGCCTGTTCAGATTGTGATTTTATTAGACCTATCCGATAGAATCATACAACCTGGCCAAATAGAAACAGATAAAGAACTAATAATAAAAGCCTTTGATGAATTTCAGAAACAAGCACAATCACATTTGCTTATGAATTCTAAAGATCGTTTTCAGGTTTGTATTGCTCATCAAAAGAAACTTCCTTTTGATAAAGATGTAGAAAGTGAAAAGTTAACAATCGATTTAGATATTATTAAAAAAGCTGAACGAGTTAAAAGGCTAAAAGAGTTTAATGTATCCCTCCGGTCTAAACTTGACTCTCTCTATTCTTCAGCTTATAAAGGGAATGATACCAAAAATTATGAAGGAAGTAATTTGTGGCAGTTTTTTAATGAATCACTTCCAAGTCTTCTAAGCGAAAAGGTGAATACAAAAGTAATTGTACTTACAGATGGCTATTTCGATTTTGAAAATAGAAATGCAGTATTAAATAAAGGAGAACTTTCTACAACTACAAATTTTATTTCAAAATTGAGAGAGAATATAAATTGGGAAGCAGAGATGAAGAAATCAGGATATGGGATATTGCCAGTAGATGCACCTTTGAAATTTGTTTCAGTTTGTGTTTCTGAAGTAAGAAGCAAAAGTGAAAATAATTTAAATGAAACGGCTATGCTAAAATGTATTTGGAGCAATTGGCTAAATTCAAGTGGGATAGGGGATAGTAGTTATTCTATATTTATGCATAGTAATATCTCGAATTCAAAAAGTAATATTTCAGGGTTTTTATCTCATTCGATTTAATAATCTCTTTTTAATTTTTGATTAAACAATAGTGTAAAGTGAAGCAAATGAAATTATTTAGTGAAAAAGAATTAGCGGTAAAACCACAAACAAGATTAGAAGCAATCATCTATTTTTGGGCGCATTTGGATATAGAAATGATTGATAGTTTTTTAAAAATTGATAGAACATATCAGGACTTTCCTAAGTATCTTTTTGTCAGTAAACTGATAAAGGCATTCGAGCAATTTGAGAAATCAGGCGATAAAGTGTTGACATTGCACAAAGGTGGATGCGCTGGATGCAGTAAAGGATGTCGAGGATTTACATTTCTTGGCAAGCAAGGAGATTATATGGATATTCTATTTTTGATGGAAGATGATGAAATCAAAGATATTTATGAGTGTTCGAATTTTGTGAATGACGAACCGGTTCTAAATAAACTATGTAAGGTAGATATAGATCCACTTAGTTTTTCTTTAAGTATTGATGATGCTCCATTTTAGATTTGGACTTTAGATTTTCCGCATCTAAAACCTAACACTATTTTATATCAATATTCCGCAAAACAATATGTGAAATAGAATTCATCAACCGGCATTTTAAAATACAGTCTAGAAACCATTTCACTCCAAACGCTAAGTTGCGATCAGCAAACAATGACGCAAGCAAAATGAAATGTAATATTGAACAACTCCCTCTATTGAATAACTTCGGTTTGGTTTCGGCCTGGCATTGTGAGAAAACAATAGATGTTAACCTCCAAAATCATGAACAGCTAAAACGCAACCTAGTAAATCTTGACTTCGGTACAATTGAACTCAAATCTCACATCAGATATGTGAATGAGACTATAGAAAGCCATTATGAAGAAAGATTCATCTTCGTACCAGAGGTCAACTTATATGAACTGATGCTCCTTGGTGTGAAGTATCAACAATCATCAGTAATCTATAGAGAGCAGACTACCATTAAAGTACTCGACACAAAGGTTGGGCGGGTACTATCATCATTTTCTTTTAATACTGACTATCAGTTAAACGAATTAAAGAATGCTTATATAGCTTACGTTCAAAGCAGGAGCAATTGTATCTCTGGTGTTTTAGATGTAACTCTTGAGAAACTCTAGGTTCTTTAAATTCAGATTCTTTGTTCCAATTAAAAAAGAGAATACTTAATTCTGAGTAGGCAAAACTAGTTTTTTCGAGATAAATAGATAAAACAAATACGCATGGAAATAGCAACACAAAAAACGGAGACCGGCTGGACAGTATATGTTGAAGGGGTATCATGGAACGCCATTACTGTTAACTTCATTGAAGAATTCGTGAACATCTATTTGCTTACTTTTTTTACAGATAGTCGCTTAATAAGTTATGATGACCGGGTAACACAAGAGGATAACAAGCTAAGTTTCTGCAAAGAAAACCTGCGTATAGAGGCATTAATCAACAGGTTAGCTGAAATGGAATTCGAACAACCGAACGATGTAAGATTTGGGAACAAAAAGTTCTTCCTTAATCAACTCTTCCCAGGTGCATATACAATCACTTTCTTTCAAAGGGAAGAAGCAGAAAAGTTTGTAATTGCTATTTCAGAGATCTATTTGACCGATGTCATTAACTCATTGAAAGCAGGTAAGCCATCTTCTACCATCGGTGTTATAGAGGATTTAGTGCATTCATTTAATTTCGACTTATTTTTAGAAAAGCGTTACAATAGATGGAATGAAATCGTGGTGCATGAATATGAAGAAAGCCTCAAAAAAGGTGAAGTTACTTGTCCGAATTGCAAGTAGAAGATAGGGTTGCTGTGTAGGTTGTAATTGATGGACCTATTTGGTCTCTCCTGAGCCTCTTACATACAATAATTGTAACAAGACATATAAAATGAAAACGGATGCGACTAAGGTGTTCGTTTTTTGATTTAGATAGAGTTTGAGCAAACAACACTAGCGAATTTCCAAGACTTAATCTAGCTTAAAAAAGGAAAGGACGCCACCCCTAGCGCCCTTTCGTGGAGTTGAGACTCCTATGAAAATCATTGTAAAAATAGACGTATTTTTTAAAACGTAAAAATTATTATTCTCTCTCAGTCATGTGAAACAAATTTATTTTTCCAAAGAAATGGATTAGTCGTTTTTACTCCAAAATAAATGGAGTGTTATCGTTAATCCAACCTCAGAGCATTTGTTAAACATCCAAATTACAACATTAAGTTTCTTTTCCCTTTCAGCAATCTACCGAGATTTTCAAGTTGCTTAATGGTTTAATAAACTTACTTTTGAAGCATTACTCCAAAAACCATACTTATGAAAAAAGTTTTAACCGTTATAGCAATAATTGGCTCTCTGACCTTTAAAGTAACAGCAGCTACTAATAATTTAGAAAGAAGGGAAATGGATTCCCAACCTCTATTGTTTACACAAAACAAAGGGCAGGTCGCTGATATGAATGGAAACTCACAACCTTCTGTTTTATTTACTACACATAGCAAAGGAGTTAAACTGTTTATGACTAAGAATGGGATTTCTTATCAGTTTCAAAAAACAGATTATCCTGAAGGATATGACAGAAGTGATAAGAAAAAGAGAAATGAACCAGAACTAGAAAAACAAGTAAAGACAACCACTTACCGAATGGATATGGAGTTAGTTGGTGCTGCTATAAATCCTTTGATTGAAACTGAAAGCAAGAATGAATATTTTGAAAATTATTATTTAGCCCAATGCCCAAATGGTATATTAAATGTACCTACATTTTCAAAAATTATTTACAAAGGAGTTTACCCAAATATAGATTGGATTGTATATGCAAAAGGAAACGAAATGAAATATGATTTTATTGTACACCCCGGAGGAAAACCTACTGATATAAAAATCGCATATAAAAATTCAACTGCTGTCAATTTAATGAATGATGGTGGCATAATCGCTACAACAACAATTGGACAAATAATTGATAATAAGCCTATAACTATTCAAAATGGAGAAAAAATTACTTCCGACTTTAGACTTGAGAATGGAATTATTACCTATAAACTTGGACAATATGACAAGCAAAAAGATTTAATAATTGACCCAGGTGTTGTGTGGTCTTCATATTATGGAGGAAGTGGGGATGAATATGGGAAGGGGTTGAGTGTGGATGCAAGTGGAAATATCTATTATGCAGGAACGACTAGCTCTACAATAGGTATTGCATCTGCTGGATTTCAAAATTCATATAATGGAGTAGACAAAAGTGCATTTCTTATTAAATTTAATAGTAATGGAAGTAGACAGTGGGCGACCTATTATGGAAGTGATTATACTGAGGGAAGTGATGTGATTTTAGATGCAAGTGGTAATGTTTATTTGGGAGGAGAGACACAGGCAACAACAGGAATTGCATCAGGTGGTTTTCAATCAACAATCAGTGAGGGATATGATGCTTTTTTAGTTAAATTTAATAGTAGTGGAAGTAGGATTTGGGGGACTTATTTTGGAGGAGGAAATGGCTCAACTTTGTCATCAGGAATTGAAGTTTGTAGTGCGCTTGCAATAGACCCTAGTGGAAATGTTTATATGACTGGATATACACAGTCAACATTTGGAATAGCATCTGGTGGTTTTCAGAATACCTATATAGGAGATACAACTATCTCAACAAATTCAAATGCCTATTTAGCTAAGTTTAGTTCTAGTGGTAGTAGAATTTGGTCAACTTATTATGGAGGAAATGGGTTGAATATTGGATATGATGTGGCTACTGATTTCAACGGCAATGTATATTTATGTGGAGTAACCCCTAATACAAATGGAATAGCATCTGGTGGTTTTCAGAATACATTTGGTGGCGGAAGTGTTGATGGATTTCTAGCAAAATTTAATAGCACAGGGAGTAGAATTTGGGCAACTTATTATGGAGGTAGCGCTGGCGAACAGGTACAGAGTATTGTTACTGATAATTCTGGCAATGTATATATAGCAGGAGGAACTGGGTCACAAAACGGAATAGCATCAGGTGGTTTTCAGAATATATCAGGTGGCGGAAATGATGGATTTATAGCAAAATTCAATAGTGTAGGGAGTAGAATTTGGTCTACTTATTACGGAGGGAGCGCTAATGATTATATAGAGTCAATAACACTAGATAATACAGGTTATTTATACGGTATAGGAAGCACATCTTCGACAAATAACATAGCATTAGGTGGATTTCAGAATTTTTACGGAGGAGCATTTGATGTATTGTTGGTAAAATTCAATAATGCAGGAAATAGAGTTGGGGCTTCATATTTTGGGGGAAGTGCAAGTGAAACCGGTACTGTGATAGTATCTTCTACAACTGGCGATATATATATTGGCGGAAGGACACAATCGACCTCAGGTATATCTTATAATGGATTTCAAAATATAAATGGAGGAGGCTATGACGCATTTCTCACCAAACTTGATGATTGTGCATTTTTTGGTTATGATACAATATCACCTGTGTTAAAAGCATGTTCTGGTGTAAACACAACTTTATCTATTAATGGAGGAACAAGCTATAATTGGAGCAATGGGGGTAATACTTCAAGTATTACAGTTGCACCAACGCAAACAACTACTTATACAGTTACTGTAATAAACAGTAGTAATTGTACAGCAATAGCTAGTAAAACTGTTTATGTATATCCAAATACTGCGACAAATATCACAGCTGATGGTTTAATTAAAACTATTGATACTATTGTATGTGGAGATGTTGTTCAGCTCCAATTAAATGGCGTGCTAAATTCCTCACCTAATATTGCATGGACACCTTCAACTAACATTAGCAATACAGGCATCATAAATCCATTAGTGTATCCAAGTAGTACAACTAATTATATAGTTTCTTATGTAGACACAAATGGCTGTACAAAAAGTAAAGCAATAATGATTTATGTCAAAAGCACACCAACAGCTGGTGGTGTAAGTATTACAACACCGAATAGCATAATAAGCATTGTTGATACTTTATACTTAAATGTCCAATTAAGTAGCGTAACTGATTTGTATGGATTATATATGAAACTTAAAGGGAACACAGAAGTAGGAACTTATTTGAATTATGCAGGGTATACTGCAGGTTCACTTTTAGGAACTGGAGGTTCTATTATCTCAACACCACCGACAGTAGCTAGCGGAATTTATGATTTTGGTATAACAAAAATTGGTGCAGTAGCTGGTTATACTGGAACGGGACTGTTTTATACATTCAAATTTGTAACAAAGAATATTACTATTCCCAATGGCACTAATTTCTGTTTTTATTTGGACAACATAAGTGCCAATATAAGCAGTGGAGCAATTGCCGGTCTTATTAATCAAGGACCTTATTGCTACACTTTTAGTGATAAAGTAAATGTATGGCCTGGTGATTTGAACAACTCAAAAAGTGTAACAACAGCAGACCTTTTACCGATAGGATATTTCTATAACTCTACAGGACCTATTAGACAAAATGCAAGTTTACAGTGGATAGCACAACCTGCTACATTATGGGGTTATGGTCAAACTTACCCTAATGGTAGTGCCTATAAGGTTTTTGCTGATGCAAATGGGGATGGTATCATTAGTAATGCTGACCAAACCGCTATTGGATTTAATATTAGCAAAGTTCATCTTATGATTGGGAATCCAAGTGGTGCTAATCAAAGCCGCTCTGTGGCTGATGGGAACATGCTTGTAACTAGCAATGTTACTGCCATTGATAAAACAAAGTTGCCAGAGGCAATAACATTGAAATTGTCTTTGAAAAATAATAATGGTGGATTAGATTCATTATATGGAATAGCATTCAATCTTTTGCTTGATAGTAGTGTTTTTGATTTGAATACTGCCACTTTCGACTATACAGGTTCTATATTTGGAAATACTGGAACTGATTTTTTAAGTATTGAATATGCAACGGATACTGCCATAAGCATAGGATTAACTAGATATGCTAACTCTGCAATAAAAGGGAATGGAGATTTATGTAGAATTAATTTAAAAACAAAATCAACTATATCTAACTCTATACTGAATGCAAAGATTGCTACAAATATTGAAGCTGCAAACAGTCAATTCGGTAGTCCATTAATTATACAAGATTCTGCTTTAACAATACCTTTTGGAACAAATACTGGAATCCAAGAAACGTCTTTTGATAATTTAGAATTATACCCAAATCCAACTTCGCAACTATTGAATATACGTTCATCTTCATCAATAGATGAAATAAAAATATATGATATAGTTGGGCAGTTAGTGATGGAAATAAAAAGACTTCAAAATAATAAACTTGATATAAGTGAATTAAAAGCAGGAATGTATATAGCTGAAGTGAAGATGGGAAATGCTACATCAAAAAAGAGTTGGGTAAAGGAGTAGGAATTAAAACAGCATAGTGAACAAAAACAACAATTATTATCCAATAATGTATTTGGTGTAGATGCAGACACGGTAGATAGGAATATAGACAGAGGAGCATCAGGCATTAGGTTACTCCTGAGCCACTTACATACAATAATTGTAACAATACCCATAAAACAAAAATGGACGCCTTAGGAGCGTCCATTTTGATTCAGGAGAGTATTTAAACCCTGTTAGTGCTATTTGATTTTGAATCCAGCTTTCTTTGCTGCCTGTAAAAACAGGCGGATATTATCCGAAGTAAACTGATTACATACTGCAACTGTCGTATCCTTTAACTTAATCAATTGTTCTGGTTTGAAGAAATACCGGTCTCGTGCACCGGAAAGAGAACGAGCAGTTTCCTCGTCTTGAAATATCCCAAATCGTTTCAACAAATCATCAGGAAAAACCTCTTTAAGTTGTTTGTAGGTGATTTTAGGATTATCGGCCACATGCTGACTAATTACCGCTCTCACCAAAGGGCCTTTACCATATTCCTGTCCATTAAACTTGAATTTGGAGTTATCCCGTCCTTTAGATTTTACGACTTCTACTTCTTCTTCATCGTCTTTTGGTTCATTTACAATCTGTGTTTGTTCGAACACAGATTGCTCCTGAATCGAGAAAGTAGCTTCTTTACCTTCTCCTTCTTCTATCAAACTTTCTTCGCTGCGTAATTTTTTGAGAGAGTTAACTAAAACGATTCCTTTAATACCGGTTCCTTCTCCGATGGCCTCTTTAGTAGATGCTGGGTTGGTACGGAGAAACTCCGCTACCTGCTCGTGTGCTGCTTTTGTACTCATGTTTTTAATTTTTGTTTAAGCGAGTTTAGCCGCGTTATTGGACACCGGGAAGTTTCCACAGAGGAAAGCGGATAACACTTGCGTTTTTTAGCGAAATGTGCTCAGGGTAGATCAGAAATGCTCCATTAATACCTTAATGAAAGAAGAAAATGATTTGACTTTTGTCTTTAGAGACGAAAGTTAAAGTCAAAAACAAGAATATATTTTCTCCAAAGATGAAACAGTTATACTTGTGGAGCGTAAAAAATTTATGCTAATTCATCCGGGGAATATATCTATTAAGTAGTTAAAGAGTTTAAGATACAGTATACACTTAACACCACTTTAAAGAACTTAATCCCACTATTACCTCTTAACACCACTTCATCCCACTTTAGAGTACGTTAACCCACTTATAGGACTTAACCAACTTCACACAGCACATATACCTCTATACCCATAAGTAAGAATGATATAACCTAAAGAGTAACTATAAGGGTAGATTAGAGTGTGTAGCAGAGACATTGAAAGTGGTATTACTTTGTTTTAACACTGAAATGTTCATCATACTCCTGTATCAGAATCATTAATTTAGCACATAACTTATAGGCATAAGGTTCGTCTCTATTTTCAAAATAGTTCAATAGGTCTTCCATAAACTTTCTTCCATCACTTTTTGTCACTTCTCCTGACTTGCTTTCAATTTGTACCTGTCCTTTATCATCGAAACTATTCATTCGGTGAAACATTAGAATCTTATACGAGTTTACTCTAACTATTGCAATATCAATGTCTATTTCTTGCTCTAATGTAAATTCTCTCTTTACAAATTTTGATTTCATACAATGAATTAATCTAGTTTAATACTGCTTCACGAATTTAGCTGAATCCAAAATGATGGTAAAAACAATATTTCCTTATCAAATCATTCATCTAAACTCGCTATGAACAGCACTTTTAAACCCGTGCTGAACGTTAACACATGTCAGATAACAATGAACCAAGTACAGGTAAATCACCATTGACCGCATACCTATATACCTACAATTTCTCAATTACAAGGATAGAACCTGAAAATGGTAAATACTTCACCCTTGAAGAGATGCAAAGTGCTGTAGGTGGAAGAATTGAGATAATCCCATTGGAAAGAGAGGGACTTGAAGACCTTTTGCTGGTAGTACATGAAGAAGGTAAATTGATTTCACTTCCGTTGAATATCTTAGGTACAATAGAATGGATACGCTATTATGGTGAAACAGATTTCATATCAGGGAACTGCATCATCTGCCATCCTGATTTGATAAGGTAGTTACATTTATTGTAAGTAGCTTGTATTGAGAAGAAGAGCAATGTTTCAAATTCTGTATTAGAAGAGAATAGGAATTTAAACATTCCCTTTATATTTGATTTTATTAAATGTATCTTTAGGAATTAAATCATATAACTTTTCATCCCCAAATTACGATGCCAAATGTATAGCAACTTTGTTTGGTGATAAAAAGGTAAGAAAACCCAATACCTTGTTTAAAAATTACGCCCTCCTTCTTTTATTTTCGTTCATTGTTAATCTATCGTTTTCACAACAATGTACTCTATCGATTAATGGGAATAGTTCTATTTCAGTTTGTCAAAATCAACCAGCCACATTAACAGCAATAGAAACTGGTTCCCCAAGTATAGTTTGGACTTCTTCTCCTTCAGGTGGTATTAATTCTGGTGGAACTACCCTTACACCAACTCTAAACACAAGTATTGCTCCTTCAACATACATGCTAATTGTGAATGGTAATAATGGACAGTGCTTAGATACAGTAAATGTTACAATAAATCCTTCTCCATCAACACCTACATTCACCTCGAACCCAAGCTCAGCTCAATGTAGTGGAACGCCAATCACTTTTGCTGTATCTAATCAACAATCCAACGTAATTTACTCTTGGGATTTCGGAGATGGAACAAATGGAACAGGGGCTACAATTTCACATACATATAATTCAGTTGGTAATGGCACAGTTTCATATAATGTTATTTTTACAGCAACTTTTAATGGGACGGGTTGTTCAAAAAGTGCTACTGCAACTGTAATTCAAGTAAAACAAAAACCAGATGCATCTATTGCTAATTTTGCCCCAAAACCCTTTACCAATTGTGGAGGAGGAGCAACTTTCAATTTAGTAGTTGACAATACTTCATCAACAACAAATTCTAACTACAATATTTCTTGGGGTGATAACACTACAAATTATAACAGTCCAATTGCTCCTAATGCTCTTGGTCATCAATATAACGCATTAGGTTATTTCACACTAACATTAACTGTGACGGGACAAAATGGATGTGTCTCCACAAAAACTTATTCGGTATTTAATGGGTCGAACCCTGCAGTTAGTTTTGGAAATCCTGGTTCTACTGTTGAATTATGTACACCCTACACTTTGTCCTTTCCAATAAGTGGTACAACAAATAATCCTCCAGGAACAATTTACATTATAACTAAGAATGATGGTACTCCAAATGATACACTAAGCCACCCTCCACCTACAAATTACATTCATAACTTTACAAATACATCATGTGGCGCAACAGGTGGGATTGACCCCAATACATTTTTCGTTCGTATAAAAGCTCAAAACCCTTGTGGAAGTTCAACAGCTACAATTGAGCCGATCACTACTAATCAAATTCCAGTAGCTAATTTCACAATATCTCCAGACACTATAGTATGCATCAATACAACGGTTACATTTTCAAATAAATCTCAAGATGGTGCAACGGTAGACAACAATGGCGTTTGCGACACTACCACTGCAAACAATTGGTCTATATCACCTACAACAGGGTGGACATTAGTGTCGAGCACATTAGGAACTAATCCATTAAACCCTTATAATCCTACTACATGGGGAAGTAATAATTTAGTTGCTCAATTTAATGTTGCAGGTGTATATCAAATTAAACTAAGAGTTCAAGGGACAAATACATGTGGATATGACTCTATTGTCAAAACTATTTGTGTTCAAACGCCACCAACACCATCATTTATTGCAACTCCTCTAACTGGTTGCTCCCCATTAGTTGTAAACTTTACCAATACATCAACCGGTCTAAATCAGTGTGGTCCAATTACTCGATTATGGACTGTTACAAAAACAAGTTTTACCTGTCAAGCAGATTCTACAAATGACTATGTTTTCATTTCTGGAACAAATTCAACTTCCAATAATCCAGTAATCCGTTTTAATAATCAAGGAACATATTCGGTTACACTTCAGCTAACAAACAAATGTGGTCAATTCACTTCGGTGCCAACAATAATCTCTGTCAAAAGAAAACCGATTTTAAGTATTGCTGTTGCTCCAAATCCAATTTGCTTAGGTCAGACAGTTACACCAACAGCAAGTACATTACCTTGTGATACTCCAATAATATCATATAGTTGGACTTTCAATGGCGGCACTCCATCTTCTTCAAATCAGCAAAGTCCAGGGCCAATTTCTTATTCATCTGGAGGGAATAAAAATATTACACTAACTGTTCAGAATGCTTGCGGAACAGCCACTGCCAATACTAGTGTCTTAGTTAATACTCCTGCAACTGCCAATGCTGGACCTGACCTTGCAGTTTGTATAAATTCAGGTAACGTCCAACTGAATGGTATACCAAACAGTGGAACTTGGAGTGGAACTAATGTAACTTCATCAGGCGTTTTTACGCCATCTCAATCGGGAACATTCAACTTGATATATACTGTTGGTACTGGTAATTGCTTAGGGCTAGATACAATGGTAATGACTGTAAATCCATTACCAATTATTTCTGTTACTCCTTCAACTCCTATTTGCATTGGCAATAGCATAACACTTACCGCAAGCGGAGCAACTAATTATTCATGGAGTCCGGGAACAGGACTCAATACCATATCAGGTTCATCTGTTATAGCATCTCCTAATTCAACCCAAACGTATACAGTTATAGGAACGAATAGCGGTACCAACTGTTCTGCTAGCGCAAGTACCACAGTTACTATAAATCCTTTGCCAGTAGTTAATGCAGGAGCAGACCAATCACTTTGTAATCAGCCCATTCCAACTACCTTAATAGGCACTCCAACTGGAGGAACGTGGAGTGGTCAAAACATTACAACTGGAGGTGTTTTCACACCTAACGGTATTGGAACATTTCCTGTAATTTACAGTTATACAAATGCGAACAATTGCACAAATAAGGATACTGCTATAGTAATTGTTATAAATCCAACACAACCTAACGCAGGAACAGACCAATCAGCCTGCCTAAATTCTGGAAACATTCAATTAAACGGCTTACCAAATGGGGGCACTTGGAGCGGAACTAATATTTCATCAACAGGACTTTTTACACCATCTCAAGCAGGAACGTTCAGCTTGGTTTACACGTTAGGAACATCAACATGTTTGAAGCGCGATACAATTGCAATTAAAGTAAATCCATTGCCTGTAATTTCTGTTACTCCATCTACTTCAATTTGTATCGGTAATAATATTTCACTATCTGCAAGCGGAGCAAATAGTTATTCTTGGAGTCCTGCTACTGGATTAAACCAAACTACTGGAGCAACTGTATTAGCTTCTCCATCAACTTCTACAACTTACACAGTAACTGGAACCAATACTATAACTAACTGCTCAGCAACAGCAAATACATCGATAAGTGTAAATCCTTTGCCAACTGTAAACGCTGGAGCAGACCAATCACTTTGCAATCAGCCCATTCCAACTACCTTAATAGGCACTCCAACTGGTGGAACGTGGACTGGTCAAAACATTACAACTGGTGGTGTGTTTACACCTAGCGGCATTGGAACATTTCCTGTAGTTTACAGTTATACTAATGCAAACAATTGCACAAATAAGGATACTGCTATAGTAACAGTAATTAATCCTACTGTTCCTGATTCAGGATTAGATTCAGCAGTTTGTCTAAATTCTGGTAACGTTCAACTTAATGGTACACCAAACAATGGAACTTGGAGTGGAACAAATGTTTCATCAACTGGAGTTTTTACGCCCTCCCAATCTGGAACTTTCAATTTGATTTACACCTATGGTACATCAACATGCTTGAAGCGAGATACATTACTAATGACAGTAAATACATTGCCGATTATTTCCGTTACTCCTTCAACACCAATTTGCATTGGCAATAGCATAACACTTTCGGCAAGTGGCGCTAATAACTATTCATGGAATCCAGGTACAGGACTAAATACTACCTCTGGTTCCACCGTAACTGCTGCTCCAACCACAACACAAACTTATACTGTTATCGGAACGAATAGTATCACTAACTGCTCTGCAAGTGTAAGCACCACAATTACAGTCAATCCTTTGCCAACAGTAAACGCTGGTGCTGACCAATTACTTTGCAATCAACCCATTGCCACTACCTTAATTGGTATTCCAACTGGAGGAACCTGGAGTGGTCAAAACATTACAGCCAGTGGTGTTTTCACGCCCAATGGGATAGGTGTGTTTACAGAAGTTTATACCGTTACTAATGTAAACAACTGCACAAATAGAGATACTGCTATAGTAACAGTTATAAATCCAACAATACCTAATGCAGGGTTAGATTCAACAGTTTGTCTAAATTCTATAAATGTTGTCTTGAATGCTACACCAACTGGAGGAAATTGGAATGGAACGAATATATCTCCTTCAGGTGTTTTTACTCCTTCGCAAACCGGTAATTTTAATTTGGTTTATACATTAGGAACATCAACTTGCTTGAAGCGAGACACTTTGATAATGACTGTAAATTCATTACCGAATGTTACAGTTACCCCCTCACTTTCTATTTGTAGTGGATTAAGCGCAACACTAACAGCAAATGGAGCAACTAACTACACTTGGAGTCCAGCAGCAGGCCTCAATACAACAACAAGTTCATCTGTAATAGCTTCTCCTGTTTCAACCCAAACATATACAGTAATCGGAACGAATAATAGTACTAACTGTTCTGCTAGTGCAAGTACCACAGTTACAGTAAATTCTTTACCAATCGTTAATGCAGGTGCAGACCAAGCACTTTGCAATCAACCGATTCCAACTACCTTAATAGGCACTCCAACTGGAGGAACTTGGACTGGTCAAAACATTACAACTGGAGGTGTTTTCACACCTAACGGTGTTGGAACTTTCCCTGTAGTTTATACTTATATTGATAACAATACTTGTAAAGCAACTGATACTGCTCTAATTACAGTGACAGCACCTACACTTCCTAATGCAGGTTTAGATTCAGCAGTATGCTTAAATTCTGGTAACATTCAATTAAGCGGCACACCAACTGGGGGTAATTGGAATGGCACTCCATTAATTACTCCAACTGGAGTATTCAGTCCATCTCAAGCAGGTAACTACACCCTCGTATATACATATGGTGCGTCCACTTGTTTGAAACGAGATACAATTTTAATGACAGTGAATCCGTTGCCCAATTTAACAGTAACCCCTTCACTTTCTATTTGCAGCGGATTAAGTACAACATTAACTGCCACAGGTGCCAATACTTATTCCTGGAGTCCTTCAACAGGATTAAATAATACCAATGGAGCAACTGTCATCGCTACTCCAACTATTTTAACTACATATACTGTCATTGGGACTAATTCTGCAACAAACTGTTCATCTACAGCAAGCACTACAGTAACAATTAATGCTTTGCCAATTGTAGATGCAGGAATAGACCAGTCTCTTTGTAATCAACCCATTCCTTCAACATTTATAGGAACACCAGTTGGTGGAACATGGAGTGGTCAAAATATTACACCAGGAGGCATATTCACACCAAACGGGATTGGAACTTTCCCTGTAGTTTACACTTACATCGATAACAATACTTGTAAGGCAACTGATACGGCATTAGTAACGGTAATAAATCCATCAGTTATTAATGCTGGTAAAGACACGGCCATTTGTTTTAATAGCTATGACCTTCAATTTGTTGCCAGTCCTGCTGGTGGATCTTGGAGTGGAACTTCTTTAGTTACATCAACAGGCTTATTCAATCCTTCTCAAGTTGGTAGCTTTAATTTGATTTATACTTATGGTGCTGGTACTTGTTTAAGGAAAGATTCAGTTGTTGTTGTTGTTAATCCGTTGCCTAATGTTACAGTAACAGCATCATCAATTATTTGCGAGAATGATAGTATTACTTTAACTGCAACAGGAGCAAATACATATTCTTGGAATCCAACTCTCGGTTTAAATACTATTATTGGAGCCTCAGTTATAGCAACTCCAAAGATAACTACTCAATATACAGTAACAGGAACTAATTCTACAACTAATTGTACTAATACTGCAAATAGTACCATACAAGTCAACCCGCTGCCACACATTACAAATACAGATACCAATATTGTTATCTGCTCTGATGATTCAATTGCAATATATTTTCAAGCAGATATTCTAAACACAAGTTATACATGGAGTGCAACTTTAAACAATAACCTTTCTCCATACCCTATAAGCGGGAATAGTAATAGTATCCTAATTCCACAATTGAAAAACAATACAAATTCATCACAAACAGTAGTTTTTACAGTTATACCAAGTGCTGCAAATTGTCCAGGACCAGCAAAAAAATTTACCATTACTATAAATCCTCGACCTATAATAACATTAACTCCAGATTCACAAGTTTTTTGTTCTGGACAAAGCAGTGTACCAATAAATATTTCATCTAACATTATTGGAACTAATATTATTTGGAATGCTATCAGTGTAAATATCGGAGGTATAACGAATACAGGAACAGGAAATGTTATCCCAAGTCAACAACTTTTTAATACAAGTGGTACAGCAGATAGCGCTTATGTTATATACACTGTATCGCCTTTAATTGGAGGATGTTCAGGAAGTGCAGCCAAAGCAATAATTCAAGTAAATCCAAAACCTAATGTAAACTTTGCAATGAACAAGAATAATGGTTGTTCTCCTTTATCCATTTCTTTTGCATCCAATACACTTGTTTTTGGTAAGCCTGATTCAATAGTTTATAACTGGGGTGATGGTACGCCAAATACAATATTGTATCCTAATCCAATTCAACCTGTTTGGAGTACAATCTCACACACGTTTGTCAATAATTCCTTTAGTGCTATAAGTTTCACAATTTCTTTAACAGCATATAATCAATGTGGGGATACATCAGTTAATCAAACTATTACAGTCCAACCTAATGTTGTAAATGCATTTTTCACACCTTCTGTAACTCAGGGATGTGAACCTCTAACGGTGTCTTTTAATGATTTTTCAACAGGTTCGACTTTTACGAGCTGGTGTTTCGATTATGATGTTGTTCAAGATACCTGTATTGGGTTGTCAAGTGTTGTAACACCAGGAACTACAGTCCAACATACCTTCGATGCGGGTAAATATACAGTGGCCCTTTATATTACAGATGGATGTTCTCAGGATACCGCTTTTCAAACTATAATAGTTTCACCTTCACCGGTTAGTGATTTTGCCTACAACAATAATGTTTGCGAAAATACAACAGTAACTTTTACACAACAATCTTCCTCGCCAAGTGGTATGTTTTTAACTGCTTTTAATTGGCAATTTGGTGATGGCGATTCTTCATTAGGCAATGTTGTTACTCATACTTATGATAGCGCAACAGTATATAATGCTTGCTTAATTGTCAGCGCAAGTAATGGTTGTACTTCAACAAAGTGCCATCCGGTTTCAATTCTTTCTAAACCAGTAGTAAATTTCAAAGGTTACGATACTTGTGTTAATACCCAACCAATTCAATTTGTAGATTTTTCAACTGGAGTATCTTTTTACAATTGGAATTTTGGAGACGGCAATACCTCTACGTTGGCAACCCCAACAAATAATTATACAACCGCTGGAACATACAATGTAACCCTAGTTGGTTCAACGAGTTTCTGTAGTGATACAATTAGCCATTCAGTAATTATTTATCCTAAGCCAACTGCCAATTTCCTTTTACCTGCTACATATATTTGTGGAATACCAGCGCAGTTTCAAATTACAAATACATCAACAGGGGCTCTTGGCTATGATTGGAATTTCGGTAACAACATATTTTCAACTGCAACAAATCCTAATGCAACATTTCCATCAGCAGGATCTTTCAATGTTACACTTATAGCAGCAAATCAATTCAATTGCTATGATACCGCCCATAAACCCATAGACATTTACCCTTTTCCTTTAATTCAGTCTATTGATATTGAACCCGCAGAAGGTTGTCAACCACTCGAAATTACGGTAACTGCAAATGCAACGAATGGTAATCTTTATATTTGGGATTTTGGAGATGGTACTTCATCTGTATCTCTTAATACACCAAGTGCAAATTATACATATAGCGACACAGGAACTTATACAATTTCAGTAAAGGTGTATTCGTTTCTAGATTGTGGGGATACGGCAATATTGAGTGATACGATAAAAGTTCACATTCGTCCAAATGCTGATTTTGAGTATTTAGCCAATACCACAGTAGAACCAATTGATGGAACTATTGTATTCACTAATAACAGTCAAAGTGCTGAGAGTTATGTTTGGAATTTTGGGGATGGATTCACATCAAATGAGATAAATCCAATTCACAAATATGAAAGTATTGATGATTTCACTGTTACTTTAATTGCCTCCAATCATTTTGGTTGTGAAGATTCTATTAGTAAATCAATTACTGTATTTAAGCGTTCATTATGGGTGCCTAATGCCTTTGCACCTGATTTTGGAGGTGGTAATGATTTAGTAAAAGTTTGGCAACCGATTGGTATTGGACTAAGAACATATAGAGCACAAGTCTTTAATACATGGGGTGAATTGTTGTGGGAGTCGACAAAACTAGTAGATACAAAACCTTCTGAATTTTGGGATGGAACCTATCACGGAAACTTAGCTCAACAAGATGTCTATGTCTGGAAAGTAGAAGCTATATTTTTGGACGGCTCAAGATGGGATGGGATGACCTATGAAAAAGGCAAAGCAAAAAAAACAATAGGAAGTGTAACCCTAATTCGGTAAGTCCTATTTTTGCCTTCTCATAAATGGATTGCTATTGAAATAACCTGCATGGTCAAATGAATTGTAAGGGCATTTACTAAATCCATTAGAATGTTTTGGTGGAATAATGATTCCAATACTAATTTCATATGCACCTGCTGTTTGCATTCCTAAACCCATATAAGGAAAATCTACCGCTGCCCCAACATAGTATACTGGAGCTTTAGAAGACTTACCTAACGTTCCCTTGTGGGTTATTCCTAAAATTATAGCACTAGTATTAATTTTCTGCTGAACAACACTAAGTCTATTAATCAGCGAGATCGTTAATGGCACTACCCAACTATTAGCATTGGGTTTAATGAAAAAATCTAAACCAACATTCAAAGAATAAAAGTCACTTTGCTTTCTAAAAAAACTGCCTTGATTCTCAAAGAGTATAGAAGGTCCTGCAAATAGTCTACCAGCCGCAAGATTCACGGTACTTCGATAGCTCAGTACAAATTTTTGAGGAAGCCTAGTTTTATCTTCATTAGAACCAGTTAAAGAGATTGATGGGGAAAGAATATGTGCTACTGAAAACCCAATTTCATTGTGCCATTTATCTCTTCCCATAAAGTTATTTGTAATAAGCAAGCCAGCATCAAAGTCGAAATAATTTCGTCTAAACGTTCCGTTGTGATTAAATGCTGAACTACCTATAATCCCTTGGTCTATATTCAATTGGTCTGAGAACACCAATTTGTCCCAATTTATAGAAATTGAATTATAATAAACTTTAGCTCCAACAGAAATTTTGAAACGAGGTAACTCATCACTTTTATATCCAATTTTCGGAAAATGTGTTGCAAAACTAACACCGCCTGAAGTTGTAGTTAAAAATCCTTCACCTTCAATATCTTGCATAGCAAATGCACCTAAACCCATATACATCCCTTGCGGTAAGTTTACAAAACCATCAAACCAAGCATGATAAGTAGAAAGTGGACCTGGGATCTGCTTGCCTCGTACATTTGGCCATAATGTTCTATAAGTTGCGGAAAGTTGGTAACCATATTGTTGGCCGGTATAAGCTGGATTATAATACAATTGATTCAGGTTAATTTGGGAATAAGTAGGGTCTTGTGCTTTTACAGAAACCTGGAAAAACAGTAGAACAATAAAGAATAAAACCAAATTCAAAAATAGTTTCACAAAAAGAGATATTTATAAAAAGCTAATATACTCAACAATAAGTCATAAATATGAGCAATACATTATTTATTAAAGAGTTAAGTAAATTGTTTTTTAGGGTTATAAATAAAGGAACTAGCGCTGCGGTTTAGCTGATTATGGTTTCAAATATAGCTTTCTTTTCTTGTCAACTGTTGAATCGAAAGTGATATTTGTTACGATAAGTAATTATTGATTATTCTGGACAATGAATGGAATGCCAATAATGACCTTACTAAACCTATTGTTAGCGTAGTTACAATTATTGTAAGTTGAAATACATCTAACTGGATTTGAAGTAGCAACAATTCGAATATATATTTAGATGATGAAAATTGCTACATGGAACTTAGAACGGCCAAATGATTCTTCGAAAAGTAGAAACGCTAACATTATAGAAGAGTTAAATGAGGTTGATGCGGATATTTTAATCCTCACTGAAACTAACACAATCATTAATCCTGGCAGTGCCTATACTCCCTTTGCTACAACTTCACTAAAGTTATTGAATCAGCCATATTATAAGGAAGGAGAGAACCGAACAACTATATGGAGTAAGTATCCCTCAAACAGATTTATGGAGACATACGATAACTTTACAAGTATCTGCATTGGTATTAAAACACCTTTTGGTGATTTGAATGTATATGGTACCATCATTGGAATACATGGCAATAGAAGAGAAAGTTTTAATCAAGACCTTGATATGCAGATTGCCGATTGGAAAAGAATCTCTCAAATTGGAAATATTTGCATGGCTGGCGACTTTAATATTTCATTTGGAGATAACTACTACTATACAAAGGAGGGTCGCCAAAAGATTAACTCCACTTTCGAAGAACTAAAGATTGAAAACCTAACTCAACACATACCAACGAACATAGACCACATCGCTATTTCTTCCTCCTTTATACAATCGAATTCATCAACATTATCCATCTGGAATGAGAATAAAAAATTGAGCGACCATATTGGAGTTTGCTTAACTATCGGCTAAGCCATTCAGCACTTCATTTTGCACGCCTGTATTTTTCAGCATTGAGAATTTCGCTACTTTTAAATCTAATACGTGTACCAAAGCGATGGAATTTTATGTTGCCGTTCTTTTGCCACTTGCAGATGGTCACAAGTGACACACCCAAGAGCTTGGCAACCTGTTTTCTCGTTAGGAAGTCCTCCGCCTCCTCCCTTTGAATAGAAAGAAGTGCCGGTTGGATCAGAGCCTTCAATTTTTCAAGCAGATCGGCTTCAAATTCTTCAATACTGATACCGCTAAGGAAGATATGTTCTTTCATTTCATTGCCGGTTTAATGGCGTAACAAAATTAGTGAAGTCTATACCACATCATTCTTAGAATCAACGAATCTGAAAATTTATTTCCAACAAACGTTACAAGGTGCCATCGTGTTCTGCCATACTAACCATGGGCAGGTTGCAGGTATAAGATTTGTTGAACTTCCCTGGTACAATAGAGTGGATACGCTATTATGGTGAAACAGATTTCATATCAGGAAACTGTATCTTCTGCCATAATGATTTGACAAGGTAGTTACAATTATTGAAAGAGGTAAGCATTGAGAATATGAGCTTAACTAATTCAATCAAAGGATGTCAAAATTCGAATAATTAATTCCACTCATATCTAGTTTAGTTTTATCGTAGCTTACACAATAGGTAAGTTGTTCCTTTTCCCTTCTACGCTACTTAATTACCTATACCTCTTGTTCTTAAATTAACTACACAATTGGATTTCTAATAAATGAAAGCTAAATTTGGTAAATATGTCCCAAATTCTTTTTACCCAAACTCAAAACCAAACTTTACTCAGAATCATCGGGGCACAGAAGGCTATCAATATTGCAACTGATGAATTTCCTGATGATGCAACAATTAACACACTCACAAAAAAGCATCAAAACGGTATAAGCGTTTCGCTCCTCATACAAAACAATCAAGTTGACGATACAACTATCGAACAACTCAAATCAAAAGGTATCAATGCAATTCATATCAATCAGAAACCTGCCACAAAAAACTATACAGTAATTGACAACACCGAAGTAATAGTTAGCGATACTGTTACAGATGATACACCTTGCATTTACATGGTTTCTGAAAACGAAATAATTCAAAAATACCTCGCGCACTTTTTCAAGCGCATTAGTTTAAGCAACTACGACACAGAAACACAAACCGCAAATACTTCATCAAATTTAGCCATTTATCAAAGTAACGAAGCTGAAGAACTTCGCTTTGCTATTGAAGAACTTGAAAACCTTTTAGTGTTGCTTGAAAATGAACAACAGGAAGTAGAGCGCATCGTTCGAAATTATACACATCAGTTCAACCAGCATCTTGGCTCTTTGCTTGAAGATATTCTTCGAATGAAACGCGAATATGCTGAACAGCATCGTACTGAAAACGAATTTGCAGAGGAAGAATATCAGCAAGCAAAACAACGCGAAGAACAATTTACACAAGAACGGACTACCGATGCGAAAGTAGGTTACATAGAGTTGGACGAAGAACAAAAAGATGAACTCAAAAAGCTTTATCGCGAAGCCATAATAAAAGGCCATCCCGATAAAGTGAGCGAAGCTTTGCAAGAGCAGGCAAGCGAACTAACCAAGCAATTAAATGATGCTTACAAAAAGCAGGACATCGAAACAGTAAAACAAATTCTTGCCGACCTCAACAACGGAGCATTAAGTAGCAAAGCTAAAATCGAAGAAAAAACAATAGAACGTTTGCGCGAAAAAGCCGACTACCTCAATACAAAACTGAAAAATAAAACACGCGAGTTACATACTGCCGAAGAAGATAAGTCCTTTGTAACAGCCTCTACCTATCAAGAAGACCCTAACCATTTTGAAAACCTTAAAAACGAGTTAAAAAAAGAACATGGATTCTGGAAACAACAATTCGAACCAATCGAATAAACTTTCTGCTCTTTCCAATACGTCCATTCAGAGCTTAAGTAACCAAATTCGATTTCTCGATGATTTATTGCAAGAAAGGAATCCAGAATATTGGTTCAATAAAGCTGTCGTGTGTAAGGAAGATAAGAATTGGACTCAATGTGTTTACTTTTTGGATAGAACTCTTTTATTAAAGACTACTCACATCAATTCTTATCTCTTAAGAGCGTTATGCCACTTAGAAATGAATCGTGGCGGAGAATGTATTAATGATATTGTCAAGTATTTTCAAATAAATTATGTTGATGGTGTTGTTAAAGGAAATATTGATAATCGTGGCCGTAGTTATGAAAGAAGTCACTCTTATTTCCTAACTACTGGTATAAATAACGAAAGCATATCTAAGAATGAACTAAAAAAGATGTCATCCTTTTTAAGGCCACTTGGTTTTTCGGTTCATTCCAAGTTGGCTACGATACTAATTGAAATGTCAATAGCAATTCAAGATGGATGGACAAAAGATATTATTCAATATACCAATAGCTGCATAGAATTGTGTGTTGAAATAATAAACAATCCCGAAAATAAAGAAATTCAAAAGTGGGCACACCTTGTAACTGGTATAGTTCTTAATGGAAGGGAATCGTATATAAATAAATCCTTGATTGAAAGGTTAAGTCCTTCTTCGATTAAAAATTTTGACGCTGCAATTTTGATTGACAATTCATTTGCCCCTGCCTTATTTGAAAAAGCGTTGCTCCTTCATCAAACAGGTGAATATAACACTTGCGAAGAAATATTGAGTATGCTTAAAGGACTAACTAATCAAGAATATCTGAATTTATTTTTAGCTAAATATTATTCAAATGAAGATAAAGCGCGAGAGCTTTTTGAAGCAATGATTGAAAGTGAAAAGTCAAATAAATATGTAAAAGGGATGTCTTATGTAGGTCTTGCTTATTTTATGAAAAAGAAGTATGACAGCGGTAGTGGTTATTATGAAGCGTATCCGCTCTTTAAAAAGGCTGAAGATTTAGATATTATTCTAATTCATGATACTTATTCAGGAATAGCTTGGAAGATGAAAAAACACGGTAATCTTGAGTTAGCAATTGAATATTATTTTAAAGCTGCTATCGCTGACCCTAGTAGCACAGCTCATATTTGGGAATTCACTGAACTAATGAAATCTGTTGGTCGGATTGATGAAGCGATAAAACGTTGTGAACTGTATGTAAAAAATATTTCTGCAAAAGACACTGGTTTCGCTTTGCGAATAATTGGTGAATTAATGGCAGAAAAAAACGTGCAATTTGAAGCTATTAAATATTATACATCTGCTCTTGAAGTATTTAGAGATAACAACCCATCCGACCCAAACATTCCGTATATCTTAAATCTAAGAGGAAAGGCATACCAAGTTGTTTCTGAATTCCAGAAAGCAGATAAAGATTTTAAAGAAAGTGAAAAGTTAGCTACAATAAAATAATATTGAATGGAAGAAGTAATACTTAATAAAGTTGATGAACTTATACCACTGCTTCATGTTCATGGTTTACAGCACAAAATGCTTAGAGGTCATACAAACGCATGTTACAGACTTAAACCAGGTTTAACCCGAGGTATTGCTGATGCCGATACTGCTAAGAAATTGGACAAACAATTATTTGAAAAATTTAGATTAGACGTTAGTAACTTTAATTTAGAAAGCCATTTCAATAGTCCTCCAAACAAAGAATGGGAATTCGCTAACGAATGGGAATGGTATTTTCAGGCACAACATTGTCGGCTCGCTACTCGTTTTTTGGATTGGACAATCAAGTGGGAAGTTGCTGTGAGTTTTATGTTGGGAACTAATATAAAGAATGATGATATTGATGGTGCTATTTGGATTCTAAATTCTGATTACCATTATATGAAACCAACCACTGAGGAATCAGATTATAAGAATATAAGCCCTTTTGAATTCGATAAAAGTCTTATGATCTATCCACCTATTTGTTATACTGACGAAGGGTATGAAAAAAAATTAGGCGGCAATAGGCAATCAGTGCAATTAGGGAAATTCACAATTCAATCTTACGAAGCATCTGTAATACCAATGGAAGAACAGATTGGAGTTAAAGATTGCTTAGTAAAACTTATTGTTCCTTATAAGTTGAAACATGAAATCAGAAAAAGAACAGACTTTTTTCTTTATACCCAAGAACATCTATATTTCAAATCATCCTTTGGCTTAGATGAGATAGCGAATGAGGTAAACAAATCAGTTACCAAAGTCCTTTTTAATTCATAAATTATACAAAATAAATGGCAAGCAGGATTTCACCTCCTAATTTTTCAGAACAATACTCCTTTCATCTGGAGCATTTTCTCTTACCTCGTTTAGAGTCGTTTGATAAATACATTTCCTTTGCGCAAAAGCATTTCAGAAATGAAATCGATAAAATAGATATAGGTGTAAGTGAGACTAAAGCTAAAATTAAATCGGGTGCTATACCTTCTGAATACGAAGATGATGTGATTTGGACACATGTAGAGGATTATAATCTTGTGAATTCATTTGAAGGAATTTTGATTAACTCTTTGGCAATTCAACTTTATTCTATTATGGAAGTTGAATTGCATGGTTTTTGCAATCACTGGACTAAATTCAGTAATGAAATATACAAGGTCAAGGATTTGAAAGCTCATAATGATATCGATAGAGTCAAAATCTATCTAAATAAATCAATGGGAATTAAAAAAGCCTTTGAGACGAGCGAATGGAAATTTGTTGAAAATTATAGAGAAGTCAGAAACAAATTAGTTCATCAGGATGGATACCTTTCTAAAGTTGAATTTGGCAAATTCAAAGAAATGGATGTTGTAAAAAATGGATTGATTATAGTTGGGAATTATAAGGATGGTGAGTATTGGGTTGCACTTAATGGCAGTGACTTTCTTTTTCAAGCATCAAATACCATATATAATCTTCTGCAAAAGTTCGCGGACGAAGCGGAAACTAATTTACGTGAGAAAACCAAAGTATGAAAAACCACTATCAAACCCTCAGCTTAAGCCAATCTGCTATACACGAGCAAATAAAAACAGCATATACCAATGCAGTTTTAAAAGCTCAAGGTCAACCCAACTTCGTAACGATATTCTCAGAACTACGAGAAGCGTATGATATCCTTAGTATTCCCGAACAAAGAAAAAAGTATGATGAAGCGTTACATTCATACTTTGAAGGTAGTTATAATAGTTATTTAGCGAATGAATCACAACCTGATTCTAACAGTCATGATAAAAATCTTTTTTCTGAAATGGCATTATGGATTGTGTTTAAGAACAAAATGAATAAAGTAACTTTGTTTTATAGCAACTCATTTATTAAAAAAGTAATAGATACGATATGTAATCCATTCCTATCACCTTTCAGAACACTTCAGTTAGGCTTTTATCGGCTCTTTTTGGCAATTTGGTTGATATTCCCATTCCTTGTTGCCAGTTATGTCTACATTTTACAAGACGCATCTAAAAAAAATTACTACCATGACCCTTTAGAAAAGGCTTTTCAGGCTTTCCTTTTTATGCTTTGTGCCTACTATCCAATAGCTCGAATACTATTATGGGTATGGAAGGGATTTAATGAAGAAATAAAGAAGAAATGAAATTATTTAGAAGCCGCTCTGAAAATATTCTGGTTTTGATTTCTTATAATTAACTGATGAATAACCACTACGAAACTCTTAGTATAAGTCCTTCTGCTTCGCAAGAACAGATTAAAGCCGCTTATACAAATGCAGTTTTGAAAATTCAAGGGCAACCAAACTTTGCTTCGCGCTTTGCTGAAATTCAAGAAGCGTATGATATTCTTTCCAACCCTAGTACACGAAAAATATTTGATGATAAATTATTGAGTTTCTATACAGGCATGTTTGTTGACCATAACACCACAATCCAAAAGCAAAATATACAAAAGGAAGAACCCAAACGCAAAGTGAAGCCTCTGCAACCTGAAAAAATTAATCCTCTTTTAAAAGAAATAGGCATTAAGTTGGCAATTATTGTTGGTCTTATTTTTTTCGCAATGCTTTTTAAAACTTGTAGCAAAAATAAACCCACTGAAGTAGTTGCTGATTCTTCACAAGTAAATCACGACCTACCTGGCACTGAACCTGAAACCAACCAACCCATAATTAGTGAAAATGCTACTAATAACCTGCCCGTCACAGAATCAATTCCCGTTCCTATAGAAAGTCCCTTTAAAGGCAAACATCTCAGCAATGGCTATTCTCCTTTCGATGAATGTTTCGGCAGTGGCGATTATAGCGGACGCGCAACTTTACTGGTTAAAAACGGCACATCAAACGAAGCAATCGTTTGTTTATTTGATGTAAATTCAGGCAGTACTATCAGGAATGAATACATAAGAAAAGGAGCTTCCTTTACACTTAGCAGTATTCCGCAAGGGTCATATAAAATACGAGTATTATTTGGCAACGACTGGAATCCTAATGCACCAAGTCCCTGTGGCTCTATCGGGTTTTTCGATTCAGATATTGATTTTTCGGAAAAAGACCAAGCGGTTTTCTTTTCAGACAATGAAAGTGGCGTGTCGAGCGCAACCTATACTTTATATGGTGTTATTGGTGGCAATTCAAAAAGTTCAAAAATTGATAAGAGTAAGTTCTTTAAAAAATAGATAATGCACATACTCACACGTGTTTAGCTTTAGTGTAACCTGCTCTTTTGAATTTGCAATTCCGAAGCCCTATTAATCATTAGTTGATAAAGCGTTCTCGCTATGTGGGCAATTCGCTTCATTGGGAAATTTAAGTTAGTTTCATAAGTTAAACTAATTATGAAAATTATTCACCCAAATCTCAAACAGCGCAACAACTGCCTAAGAAAACAAAAGCAGAAACGGTATCTTTACCCGAAACTGCTGAAACAGAATATTTCATAAATGACATAACATCTAATTTTGTTTTAAATGGTGGAGAATAACGAAAACAATACTTCTTTAATTCCAATTGGCTCAACTAGTATAGTCAGTGTTGGAAATTCTATTGATATAACAAATAAAATTTTATTTGATAGTATTTCTGATTTATTCAATAGCGCTTTTTGTCTAATGAATAGTAAACACATAAAATCGGTTGATAAAAATTATCTTTTGTTGTTGGAGACAAATCCTAAACATAGAAAAAAGACTAAGTATCAATTTGAAGCAAATAGAGAAGAAGATTACTGGAAAGCATTAGCTATATTTTATGATTTGTTAAAAATTAAGCCGAGACATAGCATATCACATGATATGATAGGCATTTGTAAAAATTCTTTAAAAGATTACGCTGGAGCCATTGAAGCTTACTCTAAGGCCATCGATATAGACCCTCAATATGCAAACGCATATCATAACAGAGGAAATGCAAAGAGGAGTCTAAAAGATTACGCTCAAGCCATAGAAGATTACTCTAAGGCCATAGATATAGACCCACTATATGCAAACGCATACAATGGCAGAGGAAATGCAAAGAAGAGTCTAAAAGATTACGCTGGAGCCATAGAAGATTACTCTAAGGCCATCTATATAGATCCTCAATATGCAAAGGCATATTTAGGTAGAGGAAATACAAAAGTTTCCCTAAAAGATTACGCTGAAGCCATTGAAGATTGCTCTAAAGCAATCTATATAGACCCTCAATATGCAAACGCTTACCATGGCAGAGGAAATGCAAAGTTTAGCCTAAATGATTACGCTGGCTCTATAGAGGATTACTCTAAATCCATTGAAATTAACCCTAAATATGCAACTGCATACCATAACAGAGGAGTTGCAAAAGCTAACCTAAAAGATTACGTTGGTGCCATAGAAGATTACTCTAAGTATATCGATAAAGACTCTCAAAATGCGAAAGCATACTTTAACAGAGGAGTTGCAAAGTTTTGCCTAAATGATTACGCTGGAGCCATTGAAGATTTCTCCAAGGCCATTAACATTGACTCTTTATCTGTAGAAGCATACTTTGGCAGAGGAGTTGCAAAGTTTAACCTAAACGATTACGCTGGAGCCATTGAAGATTACACTAAGGCCATAGGTATAGACCCTAAAAATGCAAAATCATACTTTAATAGAGGAATTGCTAAAGATAAAATTGGCGATTTAGTAGGCGCAAATGAAGATAATTCAATTTCTAAAAAACTTCAAAACAATCAATAATGCAGACAGAAGCAATATTTGAAAATATAGCAGAACGAATTCAACAGGAAATTAGTAAAGCACAGAAATCGGTGTTTATTGCAGTTGCTTGGTTTACCAACAAAAATCTTTTCAATGAGTTAGTAAATAAAGCAAGAAACGGTTGCACCGTTTCTCTCATTATTTCTAACGACAATATTAATCTTAATTCATCAATTGATTTTGAGCAGTTGCTAATTGCCAAATCAAAAGTTTTTAAAATCGGCAACGGTGATACAGAATTAATGCATAATAAATTTTGTGTCATTGATTATAGCACAGTCATTACAGGTTCATACAATTGGAGCTACAAAGCGGAAAGCAATTTTGAGAATGTAATTATTACAAGTAATGACACGACATTAGCCGAACAGTTCATTTCTGAATTCAATAATATCCGCAGACAATATTATCCAGATGCTATAAATGAAGAAATTGTTTTTCCATTAAACAAAATCATTAAACGGTTGGAAATCCTCAGAAACTATATACTTCTTGAGGACATTGAAGAATTAAACAAGGAAACTTCAAAACTTAAGGTATACGATTTCAACTCCGACTTACAAGATATTATTGATGATGTAAGGAAAGAGGAATTTGCATCAGCAATAAACAAAATTCAAAATTTCATTTCAAAGAATCAGCAACTTTCAATTTGGACAGACCCTGAAATTGCAGCACTGAAACTTGAAATTAAGAATTTAGAAAACCAACTTAATGGGTATGACAATGAAAAGATAGACCTCGAAAAATTACTTTCAGAGTTTCAACACCGCCATACAGTTGAATTAGGTGAAATCATTCTAGATATTTTGAAACTGCGAAAACTGAAATTCAAAGCAGACAAAACAAAATATGAAGAAGCTGAAAATGATGAAAGACAATATCGTGAACAAGTTGACACCGAAAAGGAAAAGGAAATCTTTGAACTAACAGACGAGCAAAAATTAGAACTAAAGAAGAAATTTAGGAAAGCGACTGTATTATGCCATCCCGATAAATTTGCCAATGAACCAATCGAAACCCAAAAGCAAGCTGAAGAAATTTTTAAAGAATTAAACGAAGCTAATTCAAAAAATGACCTTCAAAAAGTTTCTGAAATATTAGCTAATCTTGAAAAAGGTATTCTTTCAACAAGCAAAGGCGATAAACTCACAGACAAAGACAAACTAAAAAAAACAGTAAACAAATTGCGAGTCAAAGTCAAAATACTTGGAACTGAAATTGTTACAATTAAACAAAGTGAAACATTCAAGACCATTATTAACATTCACGACTGGGACGACTATTTTAACAGGACAAAGGAAAAATTACAACGTGAACTTGAGGCGTTACAACTTGAGATTGAGGCTTGATAATATGACGACAGAGAGGAAAATGACATATAACAGCGGCTGAGCAAAACTGGCTGTTGATTTCTCCACAGACACATTTGTGGTTAATCAAACATTGGTTCGCCACATCAACATTAGTAGTGAAAATCGCAATCTTCATTAAGCAGCAAAATGTTAGCAAAAATATCGCTAATACTTGATAAGCGCTAAAATTATATTGGAAGTTACATTAATAGAATTCATGACCTTATTGGGTTGTTACAAGAATTGTAAGTACATCAGATTGTAACAGCAATCAATCCAACAACCGGTTTACTAAAATCCTTTACTTCTCTTCCTGCTAACCAATCTTGTTCATTTTCAGGAGTGAGTATTACAGGCATTCGTTTCTTGATGTTATGTATTTCAGCCATGAAAGAGTCCGCTTCGGTGGTAACAATGGCGTAGGTATTAATCATTTCACTAGTTGTTTTATCGGTCCAAGTGCTATAAATACCGGCAAATGCAAACAACTCATTGGAGGGTAAGGAAATCTGATATTGCTGCTTCTCTTTGCCTGCTTTATCTAACCATTTCCATTCAAAAAATCCATCTGCTATAATTAAGCAACGATTTTTGACCGCATCACGAAAAGAAGGCAAGTCTTTAAGTGTTTCAATTCTAGCGTTAAGCGTGTTCTTTTGGAAGGACTTATCTTTTGCCCAAGATGGTATAAGCCCCCATTGGAATAAGTCTATTTCATTGGGAGAGCTATTGGCAATAACTGGAGTATTAGGATGTGTGAAACCATTGAAACGTTCAGATGTGATTTTATCGGGCGATTTGACTTTTGCTTTAAATCTCTTTTCAAGGGATTGAGCGTCTTTTGATTGTTTAGAGTGAAAACACATTAGGCTTTGATTTTGATTATTTCAGCAATGCGAGTGGTAAATCGAGGAGATAATTTTTCTTGTTTCATTTTCCAAGTTCTACCTATATCCTGAGATGCTAGTTTAACTTTGGTAGTGCCAATACTCTTGTTAATCTTATCCATAATGGACATAAGAGGCTGGTGCTTTTCATTACTGTTTTCAAATAAGTTGATTTGTTTCGATTCTTCTGGTGTAATATCCATTACAATCACACCTGCTTTTTTGTATTGATAGCCTTTCTTATAAATTTTATCTAGTCCTATGGATGCATATTTAGCTATGTCAATTGATGAATTAGTAGGAAATGGTAATTTGACTACTACGTTTCGACCGTATTGAGGCAGGTCTTTTCTAAATCCATTAGTATGGATAAACACCATGAGTGCATTGCAGTTTGAACTTTGCTTTCTTAATTTCTCAGCACAAGTAACAGCAAAGGTGCTGACTCTTTCTTGGATATAAGCTTTGTCTTCGTATGTCTTATCGAAGCTTCTGGTGGTGGCTATATTCTTTTTAGGTTGCACATCCTCCAATTCTAGACAAGGTATACCTTTGAGCTCTTTATACAATCTTAGACCTACAATACTCATATTTGTTTTGACCCAATCCTCAGTTAGCTGTGTGAAATCGTAGGCTGTATTTACATTTATTTTTTTGAGTCGCTTCGCATGTTGGCTGCCAATGCCCCACACATCTCCAATAGGAAGCCATTTGAGCGCTTTAATACGTTTGTCTTCAGTATCTATTACATAAACATTCTGGGTGCGCTCGGGGAACTTCTTTGCTATTTTATTAGCTACTTTAGAAAGTGCTTTGGTAGGTGCAATTCCTACACTGATGGGTATACCTGTTCCTTTAGTTACTTTATATCTAATTTGGTTGCCATAGGTGTTGAAATCAAACCACTTTTCGAAACCATCGAACTTGAGAAAGGCTTCGTCTATACTGTAAATCTCAATATCTGGACTGAAATCTCTCAACAGTGTCATGACTCTGTTACTCATATCACCATACAAAGCATAGTTGGAGGAAAAAACATTAATATTACTTTGCTCAAATATCCGTTTGTACTCAAAGGCTACCGCTCCCATTGGTATACCTAGTTTCTTTGCCTCGTTACTTCTAGCAATTACACAACCATCATTATTGGATAACACTACAATAGGTTTGTTTTTCAATTTGGGCTGAAAAACACGCTCGCAGGATGCGTAGAAGTTATTACAATCAATAAGCGCAAACATGACTAATGTTTTTGTATAGAGAATGTAACAATACCCCAAATCTCAAAGTCGTTGAATTCAGTGACTTTTTTTGGCTTAAAATCTTCGTTTTCCGGCATAAGCCAAATACCGTCTCTATTCACTTTGAGACGCTTTAAAACAAATTCTCCATCTATAACACAAACTGCTATTTTACCATCCGTTGGTTCAAGCGATTTGTCTATAATAAGCAAGTCTTTATTTCCAATTCCTGCACCTTTCATGGAGTAACCATCAGTAACGGCAATAAAGGTAGATGCTTCGTTTTTAATGAGATGTTTATTGAGGTCAATTTTGTTATCTAAAAAATCCTCGGCAGGAGATGGGAATCCAGCACTCACCCCACCTTCCATAAGCGGCAACTCTAATTCTGTATCAGTTGAAACAGAATATAGTTTGAGTTTACCAGTATTATTTATGGGAATGAGCTTCATGATTATTTTAAATCTAATGTAAAAAAAGTACTACTCTTTTTCTGTATTCACCAAAACTTTGACAGAAAAGGGACTTGTACTCAAGGTGGGTCAGTAAATCTATCCACCTATTCCTTTCATTGTTTTTGAATAGAGGGGCACTTTTGTGCTTACAATTATTGTCACATCCATTTTTATCATTACAATATTTGTTAGTAGAGATTAGTATGAAAATAATCTTCCAGAAAAACGATAGCAGTGTCATCCGGTTCTACTATTCTAATCATAAACAAATTATGGGAAGAAATTATGAATACAACATTCGAAAGATTAGAAAAGGAGAACGGAGGAACAAATGAATGGCTTACGCCTCCAGGAATTATTAAAGCGTTGGGTGAGTTTGACCTTGACCCATGTATGCCTGAAGTTAGACCTTGGGATACAGCTAAGTTACACTACACAAAGAGTATGGACGGACTTCAGCTACCTTGGGAAGGAAGAGTGTGGTGCAACCCACCTTATGGAGATGAAGCAAAGGTATGGCTGGCGAAGTGTGCGAAACATGGCAATTGTACAGCACTAATATTTGCCAGAACAGAAACCAAGATGTTTTTTGAAAGTGTATGGAATAAAGCGTATGCTATACTCTTTGTTAAGGGTCGATTAAAGTTTCATCGAGTAAATGGTGAACCTGGTCTCAGTGCAGGTGCACCATCTGTACTCATTGCATATGATAAAGTAAATGCAGAAGCACTTGAAAAATCAGGAATAGAAGGCAAATTGATTTGGCTTAGACCCCAAAACTAAATCAGACCAAAGTAAGAAGAAACCGTACAATTCGAACCATCGCATACGTATCTAATGCACAATAATCAAGTAGGTGCTTTCTTTCCATTGTCCATTCTTTACTTGGTTCTATAATCATATTCATAAAGAGTACGCTTGCATCATCACCATTGTTTACTGTTAGATTCTTGTAACTTAAGTCAGGCGCAATAACCGGTAAAACTTGTTTGATGCTAAATGAACATGAAAACAGATGATGATAGAACCATCTCTTTTGGAAGGGGATAGCAAGGTCAACCATTCGCTCAATAACTGCTTTGATTTGCGATTGATATTGTGGAAACAGAAACGATAAATCGCACATTTTAGACCTTTCAAACCCAATATTCCAAACCAGAATTGTTCCTTCCTTTCCAAGGTCTTTTAAAAGCGAAACCAAAAAGTCTTCTCTGAAATCTTTACTGGGGTCAGCAAGGAAAGCTGAGTTTAACACTTCACTATTTTGACGTTCAACAGTATGGAGTGAATACTGAAATGGTATTTGTTGATAGGAATAGGTGTTTTGAAATTTAGGGATAGCAAATCGAACGGTCTCAAAATCAAGAAAATGAAGCGGATAAACCATGCGATCCATAAACTTTTTCACTGGAGGAGTATCAAGGTAGATACCTTTATTGATGTGACTTTCGACAACATAATTGTAGGGAGGTTTGAGTTGCTGCCAATCCTTTACATCTGAAATCAGTTTTACACCTTTGTGATACTGTTCAAAACGTTCTTCCTTTCCAAAACCTCTAAAATCAAGAATGGATGTATCTGGTACATCTTTCCAACAGTAATCCTTAAATACACAAGTGTAAGGTTCAGTGCATTGTTTGCCAATGCGTATTTCAGGACAGGTTGAACTGGTAGCTTCTTTCTTTAATTCATCCACACTTTCAGCGATTTCATCTTGTAAAGCCAGTACTAGATAATAAACAGATTCAGTCTTAAACAGCTTCTGGAGTTCAATTTCACCTTCTCTTTCATACTCTTTATTGATATGTATGATGGATATATCTTTCAGTTCTACACCACAGTTTTTCATTACCCAATATTGCATTGCTGCATCGGTGATGTTAATGTCATGAATACTTGTTGTTGACTTTATTTCGTAACCATAGTAACCATCTTCTTTCTTTACAAGAATATCAAGCGCTGATAAAACTCCATCAAATTGGAAAGCCGCTTCATAAATCACCTGCCTGCCCTCTGCAATCAGTTGTTGCGTAAGTTCAAGAGCCGGCTGATAGTTAGTAGGCGAGGCTGGTCTTGCATCTACACCACTAGGGTATAACTGTTGTGCTAGCTTACCCACCTCTTCTCCTTGGTCAAAAACAAATTGCTGACTAGGTGTTAATGATGGCATTAAATCTCTTCTGTTTCTGGTCAGCCACATACTCTTTTTACAGATGCAGCCGCGTAGAAAAGTGGATTTTGTGAGTATATGTTTCGTCATTAGCCGAATATAGCCAATGAAGAATTAACGGGTTCAAGTGATGCTATCTAAAAACAAATAAAATTTTCAAAGCAATTTTAAATCTGTTCCTTTTGTAACAATTCAATATACATATTTGACGAGTTAAGCCCTCAATATCCTTTTAATAGTATCCTGCATGGCTATTTTAAAACCTTCGTCTTGTGAAACTAAACGATACAAATCCAATTCGTTCTTTCGTTGCCTACCCATCACCTCATCAAAAATTTTACTAAAGGCAATTTCACGATTTTGAATATCAGAATTGTCAGCATACTTCTCTTTGAAATCGTTATGCTCTTTCATCTTTTGTGCAAGATTCACAAACTTAGCGCGTTGCTCATCTGGTGTTGCCTCCCAACCTTGAAACCACCGTTCATTAAAACTCTTTATAATGATATCTAATTCGTCTTTCTCAGCATCTCCACCATGCGCACCTCTCGGATTTGGATTTTGTGGGTCAACTTCTGTTTCTGTAGCATCCAAACCAATACTAGTATTCAGTTTTACACGCTCCAATCCGTAAGTTGACAGGTCAATAGAATTCAATAATCCATCAAGCTCATCTATCCCAATGTCGACTATAACAAGTTTTGGAATCAAGAATTTAAGAAACCAAAAGAGCTTTTCCCATGCTACAACTTCATACGGCATTATAGTTGCCATTTGTCCGTAAATCTTTACAAACTGTTTGGCCTTTATCTTATAGTCTGCTTTCGTTTTTTCTTCTAATTCCAAAGTTAGATTAAACCGCTCTGCGGCTATATCTATTATTGGGCTTAGCTCTTGTCCATTAACACCTTTGAAATATTTCGTCACAAAATCCTCTACTTCACTCCATTCATAAACTCCTAAATCGTCAAGACTTGTTTTCAATTCATGGAGCACATTAATATCTGTTGCTTTACTTAACGATGTTGCCGTGTAATATGGGTCGAACGATTTCTTAATATCTTCGGTAGTGTTATAAAAGTCCAGTATGAATAAATCTTCCGTTTTTTTTCCAAGTTTATCGGCAGAGCGATTCAATCTCGAAAGCGCTTGCACCGCAATAACACCTTGCAACTTTTTGTCGACATACATTGCTGTTAGCTTTGGCTGATCATAACCTGTCAGATACTTATTCGCTACAACTAAAATTCTATATTCATCCATATCCACATACCTCGCAATCTTATCACTTATATAACCAGGGTCGCTTGGCTTTGCAGTATCTAAATGGGCAGGAAAATCATTTAAACTATCTTCCGTGTACTCTATTCCTTTTAACTTTTTCACACCGGAGAATGCAATGGCAATTCGAAATGGAGAACCCCTTTCTTCCAAAAGTTTTTTCAACTCAAAATAATAGTATATAGCCGATTCAATACTTTGCGCTGCAACAATTGCTTTAGCTTTTCCTTTCAATTTTTTAGTGTTCACCAATTTTGTTACAAAGTGTTCGAGCATTATATCTGCCTTTGTAGCAATCGTTTGTTTATTCTGCTCTACAAAAGCACGTAATTTTTTTTGCGCTTTAACCGTATCGAACAAAGGATTTTCTTGTATCGACTTTTCTATTTCATAATAACTCCTGTAAGTCGTATAATTAGCTAATACATCCAAAATAAAACCTTCTTCAATGGCCTGTTTCATTGAATACAAATGAAAAGGTTTGTATTTTCCATCGACCTGTTTTTCGCCAAAACGTTCGAGTGTGTTGTTTTTGGGTGTTGCCGTAAATGCTAAGTAAGAAGCATTCCCCCGCATCTTTTTGGAACGCATTACTTCTAAAATAGTGTCTTGCGTGTCCTCTTCCTCTTCCGTTTCATCAAAAGTGTTGCCCATAGCCTGATTCATTTTACCAGCTGCTGTTCCACTCTGGCTGCTGTGCGCCTCATCAATAATTACGGCAAATCGTTTATCACTTAAATCGGCAATACCATCAACAATAAATGGGAATTTTTGAATAGTGGTAATCACAATCTTCTTTCCCGTTTCCAAAGCACTTTTTAAATCAGCAGAAGAATAAGCAGGTGCAACAATGTTTTTAACCTCTGAAAATTCTTTAATGTTTTCGCGAAGTTGCTTATCCAACAATCTTCTATCCGTTACTACAATTACAGAATCAAACAATGGATTTGAAGTACCCTTACTTCCCGGAATAGAATCGCTTTCAGGATAGGTTTCTATCAATTGGTAAGCTGCCCAAGTTATTGAATTTGATTTACCTGAACCTGCCGAATGCTGAATTAAATACGTTTGACCAACGCCCTTTCTGCTCGCATCGGCAATTAGTTTTCGCACCACATCTAGTTGGTGATAACGAGGAAAGTACAATGTTTTTTTGGATAGCGAGTCGGTATCATTACCATCAAAACGAACAAAATGTTGAATGATATTCGCAACACTCGTTCTGGTAAATATCTCATCCCATAGATAGGCTGTTTTATGTCCAAATGGATTAGGCGGATTCCCTTTCCCAAACAACGGTTCGCGCTGCCCTAAATTAAACGGCAAGAAGAACGTATTTGCACCATTCAACTTGGTTGTCATATACACTTCATCTGTATCTACAGCAAAATGGACAATACATCGCCCGAAGTTTAATAAAGGCTGTGTTATATCGCGTTTAAACTTGTATTGATTTTGTCCATGCACTTTTGCGTTCTGCCCTGTCCACTGATTTTTTAGCTCCATGGTAGCAAAAGGCAACCCATTTACAAAAAGCACCATATCTATTTCTTCGCCTGTATTGGTTAATGAATAGCGAAGTTGACGGGTAGCACTAAATTGATTGCTTTCAAAATTTGTCTTCACTTTTTCGCTACTGCTGGCCAATGGTAAAGGATACAATAAAGTAAAATGCGCATCATCTACATCTAAGCCTTTACGAAACAAACGCAGAATACCATATTTTTTTATCATGCGATCTAAGCGTTCCAAAATCTTCAACTTCCAATCGCTTTGCTTTTGCAACTTAGCTAATTCCTCTTTTTGTGTGCTTTGCAAGAAATCCCAGAAGCGCATTTCATCAATAGCATATTTAGCATTAAAATCTTCGGGTAAGCCAATATAATAACCATTGCCGGAACGATACAATGGCACACGTTCTTCGATATTATTCAAAGCAACACCTTGAGAAATTAAATCTTCTAGGCATGTGCCTGTAAGTTGCTTTTCTATTGTCGCCTCAAGAGCGGCTTCGTTGGTTTGGCTAGGCATTTTCATCGGTTTTATAAATATTCCTTTTAAGATCTTCTACAATTCCTGGATACTCATTTTGATGAAATGATTTAATTAGTACATCAATCATTTCATTAGAATGCGATTTAATTTCAAATTCATTCCACGTTGCTTTTTGATATAAATCAAGCATTTTTAAACTTTCAATTGTCCCTCCTTTGCTCCCATTAATAAAGGCCTCAACATGTGCTCTTTTCACTTCAAAGGACTCATTTTGTAATGAGGAATTTTGCCCAGATGAAATCATTACCAAATTACCAAAACAGTTTAAAAAGTTTGGACTAACGTTAATCCTGCTTGAACTTTGCGGTGTTTGAGGCGCAATATGTTCAATTGACCTCTTTACTCTGAAAATATACTTATCTGCAATATCAAGTGATTTATTCCTAAAAATCTCTTTTCTTCTTTCCCACAGATAATAATCTAAACGCCAAAACCAATATCTGTCAATTGTGCCATACATCAATGATTCTGAGTTGCGAGATTTGCATCTATCGTTATCTAGTTTTTTTAGTTGTAATAGAAATTCAGTTGTATTGATTTTATCATCTTTTAAATTCAAATTATCGAGATAATCAAAAGTCTCAATCAGCCAATTGCTTTGATTAGGCTCGCGTGTAACAAAAAGAAATGATTGGAAAACCTGTAATTCCAAAAGTGAATCTCCTTTGAACCTTTCCTTCTCTCCACTAAATTTATACTTCTCATCCTTATCTCGCTTTATAATATACTTGTCGAACAAGCTAAATTGCTTACTTAGGATTTCGCTAAATTCCAACACATTGATTTCAGACCATTCAAAATCAATTTTCTTTTCGCCAAAACCAAACTCTTCTAAAAGCTTATGCTTTCTATTTTCTTCATCTAATTTTCCCTTGGATTGTGAAACTACAATTTCAGATTTTATTATTTTGAAGAAGCGCGCCAATGCAATTAATAAAAACTCTGGATAAGTTACTATAGATTGAAAAAATATCTCAGCGTCTTTCTTTAATCCATCCTCTTTAATATCTGATTTCAATAAATCCCAAATACTCTTACCCTCTTTAATATCGCTATCACTATTACCGCAACCAAGCTGCGAATACTCATTCCACTTTTTGATGAATTCATTCCTTTTCGTTTCATCTATGATGTTAACTGCTAATTTGATTTTCAAAACATCATGAGCCTCCAATTGTTTTCCCCTATTATTCATTCTTACGAATTGGAGATTCTTATCTATTAATGAATAGTGATCAGGGACTTTGCTAATAAAGAACGATGCCTTTTCATATAAATATTTTGAGAATGAATCTCTTTTCCAGTCAATTATATCTGTTAGATATTTCTTTATAACGTCAACGGCCTCAACCATTCTATGGTTAGCTTTAGTAGGCAATTCGAGATTTTCTAGAAATAACTGATCTTCCGTTCTTCCATATAAATTCAAACGATTATCCAAAAAAATATTCCAATAGCCGTAGTCTAATTTTAAGACACTTGCAATCAGACATAAAGTTGTAATACGCTGTTGACCGTCAATTAAATCATAAACATTTCTTTGCTCCGTGCTCCCAACATTCAAAATTCCAATGTAATATTTCTTACTTTGGTCTTCTTCAAACTGGTGATGCAAATCCTTTAAAAGTTGTTCTACCTGAAAATCTTCCCACGCATAAGGTCTTTGATACAAAGGAATGCGGAATTGAATTGAGTTTATTGAAGCAGGTGTAAATGCTGTTGGTTGTATGTTACTCATTGTCGTTAAACTCGATTTTATATACCGTTAGTAATTTTTTTAACACAATTTCGCTTCTAATTTTATACTTATGGCTTTTATAAAAGGCTTTAATGTTCGTTTGATACCTTTCAAGAGTCGGGCTATCCCTTGTCTCTCTTTCTATCAATGAAATTTCATTGATGAATAATTTTACAACATGGGACGAAATAGTAGCGCTTAAAACAATAGGAATTAGGTTGCTATTTTTCACCTTACTTAATAAGATTTCAATTCTTATAGGGCTTGGCCTTGTGCTTTCCTTACTGCTCCATTTAAAACGAATGTCTGATAATATCAATTCTGTGGCTGTGGCTACCTCAATAATTTTATTTTCCCCAAACTTATCGTAATACAAAAGCATTACAGCCTTAAATGCTGTTCTCAGATAATCATTATCAATAGATTTTGCCAACAAATACACATAATTAATGTAAGATGTTTTTTCAGTATTTATTTCACCAAACAACAGTTCAAACATCTCGTGGTATCGCTTGGCATACAGGAAAAATGTATCGCCCCCCTCAATAGTTTGAGGAATTTCGAAAGGAATAAGTGATTCTGAATTTTCTTGTCTGTACTTCATATTCAAAACTACTTCATCCTTTTCTCTATGCCATGACCGAAAGACATTAGGTTGCATGTATCTGTTAAACAAATGCTCATTTTGTTCCACTTCACTAGGCTCAACAGTAGAAATAAACTCATAAAAGTTGTGCCTATCGGCATGGCTATCTCTTTCCAAACCCCTACTCCACATTCTAATTCTGCGCAATATCGAACTGAATAACTCTTGATGTCGTTCATCATTACTTTGCCAAAAATCGTTGTGATTGCGGGCTAGTTGTTCTAAGTCGTAGGGTATATACATTAAATGATGCGCTTTCAACAAATCGTAATCAGTTAAGCCTTTCCCTTTACTATTGGCACTGTCGAAAAAGGTATATGCTTGATCGATTGCATTCTTACCAGAAATGATTAATACAGAAAACTCTAACTTCTCTTTCAGGTATGTTTTGTACTTGTTCAAATCAACTTTATTGGGAATAAATGAGTTGATTTCAAGTTGAGTGTTCTTAATATAATAGAATGATTTTATGTTGTTAAATTTCGCGCTAAGCAGGGGTGGATTTTCATTTTCATCTAAGCAGTGTATCAAAATGCTCAATGTGATAAGTCGCTGCTGACCATCAATAATGTCATGCTTATAAGAATTACCTACTCCATTTTTGTGGAGAATAATAGTGCCCATTAAGTAGGGCTTATCTTTTTTAAAAGCACTAATTGTATCCTCTAAAAGACCTTTCACATGATAGGTTTCCCATTCGTAGGCTCTTTGATATTCAGGAACAGATAAAAAGAATTCACTATCAAATAGCTTATTCAAAGTTTTTGTTACCAATGTAGGTTCGCTTATATCCTTTGCAATTTCCATATTTAACTCACTTTTACTTTACCTATTAAAGCCCCAACTATCGCACTCACTTTCAATTCCTTCATCTTAAATATTCATTTATAATGAATCCATTAGCACACAACAATAATCCCAGTTTATTTGGAAAGGCATTTCCTTCCGTTCTTGAATAACCTCCCTTTTCCCATGCTTTAGTTCTATACAATCTCTCAATTTATCTTCCAATATTCCTTTGCCTACATCCGCTCTTGCATTTACTTCTTTATTTCTTGCATTTGAGGTATTCGCATTTTTATTCTTTGCTTTTTCTTCTATAAGTTGTCTGATTTCAGCTTGATTTAATGAGGCATTTACTACGTGAACAATGCCTTCCCCAACTTCATACTTTTCTTTCCATTTTTGTACTTTCTCCACAACTTCTGGAGTAGCTACCATTAAATAAGTAATTACTTTATGCCCTTTAGCACCTAGTTCTTTTGCGGCATAAACAAGCCGTAAAAAGTCTAACTCTAAACTTCTTGACGAACCAGGTTTAATCGTTCTAGAGAATGCATCCCCTTCTATGCTATTGAACGTTCCTTTAGTTAGTTGTAAAGGAGATTTCGCCATACCTAGAATATATGTTTTCATAGCGTTATACTGTTGCTGATACTTTTATCTTCCCCGTTACAGCACTATTAATCAATGTAGCCTTGTATTCTTTTAACTTTTCTATTTCCTGCTCTTTGAGGGAAATTGCGGTGTTTAATTTCTGAGAAGAGGTTTTAATATATTGAATTATTTCTGTTTGCTCTTCTAACTTGGGCAATGCAATTTCTAGAGGATAAATATGTTTGTTGTTAATTTGCGGAATAGTTGTTGTATCTGCGATAGTGATTAAATTTCTACTTTTCAACCAAATTGCAATTAAATCGATATTAACTTTAAGTAGATTAAACTCTAATCCCATAACATTAGTGTCGAATATGCAATCAGTTGTTGTTACAGCAATTTTATTAGTACCTATTGCCCCTCCTCTTTTGGGAATTAGTAAAATATTACTTGAATAGACTTTAGCAATTTTTAAATGTTCCACGAACCAGTTACTATTTCCTAATCTGAAATTTTCGTCAACATTATTTAAATCATCTACTTTGAAATAGTTAATTTTCATTTCTTCTGAAAACTTGACTTGCTCAGGAGAATACCCTGACAAAATTTTAGTGAAGTGCTTAAACCTCTTCACTTCCCAATGTTCAGGTATCTCCCCAATCCATTCCACACCGCTATCCTTCATTTTTACATTTGGGTTTAGCCCTCGCGTAACGGCTTTGTGTATGAGTATTTGCCCGCGTTCTTTGAGCAGTTCTATTTGTTTTTGTTTGATGTCAATGGCTTGGTCTATCAATGCTGTTTTGCGGTCTAGAAAGGCAGCAATGGCGGTTTGTTCGCTGAGGGGTGGGACGGATAATAAAAGCAACCCAAAATCATTAAATCTAAAGTCAGTTGAACGTTCTCTAATCCCCTTTGCAAGCGATTCAATAAATCCACTTTTTGCTAAATCCTTTAAAAAGTAAGCATAATAAAATGGATTTACTTTGTTTGGAATTCTTGGTGTACATGCGGAATAAACTGGAGTTGACTTTCCGTCTGAATCAGAAATTCCAATTGCACCTGCAAATGCATCCATATTATGAATAACCAAATCGCCTTTTCTTATACCTTGATATCCATGTTCTTTTAAAGCTATTGTAAAGCCTTCAGTTTTTCTGTTTGTTCTTAGTGTAACTTCACCATCTCGAAAGCAAGTAATTATTCCATCTTCTTTCCTAGCTGGCCTTTCCTGTTTTATAAATAGCCATTTCCCTTTATAAATTTCCCAATGTTCAGGTAACTCTCTTAACCAGTGTACACCTGAATTTTTGTACGAAGAATATTTCTGCGCTTTTACATTTACTATTACCGCCTCCATTACGCTAGATTTAAAATTTCACGAATTAAACCATCACTTAAATCTTCCAGTTTCAATATATCGGTACTTACTTCTTCAATCGTGCGCAAAGGTTTGTGGCGGTAGAAGTATTTATTAAAACTTATTTCGTAGCCAATCTTAGTGGCATCCAAATTTATCCATGCTTCGGCAACATGGGGTTTAACCTCACGCAAAAAGTAGCTGTAAATATTTTCTTTCAGTGGCACATTTTCGGTATCTCGCAAATCGCTTTCGGTTTCATACTCTAGGTATTCGCCTTTTTTATTGGTGGCAAAATAGCCATAATTAGCCAGTTCACTTTCTTTACAATCCAAGTGCTCCAATAACGCTTTTAATTTATCTCCGCTTAATTTAACCGTTCCCTTTACCACTTTTTCGGCAGTGGCATCGTACCAACTTACTGCGTTTAAAATGGCATTTTTTTCAGAAGCAGAAAGTTTCGCTTTCTTGTCTTTCAGTACTTCATCCACTTTTTCTTTAAACGCATTAAAGTCGATGTATTCATCAGTTCCAATAGCTTGCATCAATTCAGTTGCAGTGTTTAATAGCTCTAACTGTTTTGTCCAAAGGGCTTCACTCACTAAAGTTTTGCTTTGCTTGGCATTGAGGTTCAACTCGTTTTTCTCGCACCAATCGGCAATTTCTTTTTCATGCTTAGTTAAGTCGGTATACACCTTTTCGCCAAAGGTTTCATATGCCCAAACCATAGGTTCGCGCAAGGTTTTATCAAAACGCAATTCTGCAATTCGTTCGGCAGTAAATTGTGCTTTTAATCGTTTGGGCCGTTCAATGGTTACTTTGTAATACCCAAAATCGGTATTGTCAAACAGCTTTGCTGCAATACCTTGCTCTTCTTTGGTTTCAGGATGTATGACCCGCTCAACCGCTTGCATTTTCTCATACACCGAAACTATTTCACGAATATGCTCTGGCGCAAACTCACAGTTTTTATTGCCTAAGTTTTTACGCAGTTTTCGGAACAATAAACCAGCATCAATTAATTGCACTTTACCTTTGCGGTGCTTTGCTTTGTTGTTGCTTAATATCCAGATATAAGTAGTAATGCCGGTGTTGTAAAACAAGTTATTCGGCATTTGCACTATGGCTTCCAACCAATCGTTTTCAATAATGTATCTGCGGATATTACTTTCTCCACCACCGGCATCGCCTGTAAACAAGCTGCTCCCATTATGCACCGAGGCAATACGCGAGCCCAGTGGACTTTGTGTAAGCGGTTTCATTTTGTTCACCATCTCCATTAAGAAAAGCAATTGCCCATCCGATGAACGAGGCGTTGCATCGGCATCCTCTACTTCACCCCAATAGTTTTTCAGTTTTATTTGAAAACGGGGGTCAATAATATCTTTGCCATCTTTAATAAACTTCTGCTCGCTCGCCCACGATTTTCCGTATGGCGGATTAGAAAGCATAAAATCAAAAGCAGTTCCGGCAAACTCATCGGTACTCAGCGTTGAACCTACGCGAATGTTTTCGGGGTTGTTGCCCTTAATCATCATATCGGATTTGCAAATGGCGTAGGTTTCATCGTTAATTTCCTTGCCATACAAATACACATCGCCTTTGGCTTTTATTTCGCCTTCTTCGTCTTTTATAAAATTCTGCGATTCTGTTAACATACCTCCACTGCCGCAAGCCGGGTCGTAAATGGTCATTACCGGTGGAAGTTTGCTTTTTACGGGCTCAAAAATAATATGGGTCATTAAGTCAATAACCTCACGAGGAGTAAAGTGTTCCCCGGCTTCTTCGTTATTATCTTCATTAAATTTACGGATCAATTCTTCAAACACATACCCCATGCCCAAGTTGGTTAATGGCGGTAGCTTTCTTCCTTCCGGGTCACTTTTTTCAAAAGGCGTAAGGTTAATATAAGGCGAAGTAAATTTCTCCAATACGTTCAACAACACATCTTTCGATGCCATGTGCCGTACTTGGCTTTTGAGCTTAAACTTTTCAATAATCTCTTTTACGTTACCGCTAAATCCGTTCAAATAATCTTCAAAGTTGGCTTGCAATATTTGTTGGTTATTAGTAGCGGTATCGTGCAAGCGTTGCAAAGTCCATTCGCTGGTATTGTAAAACACATAACCACTGGCTTGTCGTAAACCGTTTTCATCCCACTCGGTAAACTTGGCTTCATCTTTTTGAAAAACTAACTCTTCGAGTACAGCGGCTTTAGTTGGTTCAAGCAAAGCATCTAGTCTTCTTAGTACTACCATGGGCAGAATTACATCGCGGTATTTACCTCGCACATATACATCGCGCAAACAATCGTCTGCTATTGACCAAATGAAGGATATTGATTTATTGTGGACTGCCTGATTCATTATATTTCTTTTGTTTCAATTATTGTTCTAATCAATCTGAATAAACTTTTTAAGTTGCTCTAACTTTTCATCATACGATATGCCAATGGTTGCAGTTGATGTTGACCAAGCTATAAAGCATAGGTATGATTTTCCGTTCACTTTTATAGTAAAATCATGACCAGCAAATGGTTTCAAATCGAATGGCGCTTCTATATTCAATCCCTTATCTTTTTGCTCTTTTAAATATCTCAAAAACCCTTTAAAAGTTGAATCGTTTGCGGAAAAGCCAGGCAGAATAATCGTTTCAAGCTCAGGATGCTTTTTCAAAATGGAAAGGATATCTTGAAATTCTACAATACTGATATCAGTATCCTTTGCGCTTTTGCCTTTACGCTCAGTTTTATATCCCAAATTTTGAACACCCGCTTTTAGCTTGGTCATTATAGCTACTCGCTCCTCTACTGCTTTCTCTGGTTGTCCTTTCAAATACAAGAGTTGTTCTCCGGCAATTTCAGCAAGCAATTTCCAAAAACTATTTTGGGCGTTTGGATAATAAAAAGGATAATCCCATTTATCCTCATGTGGAGGAAAACTACCAAGAATGAGATATTTCATTTCGGGAATATCTTGATACCAATCGGGATGAGTTTCAGTTATAGTATCATTAAGCGATTCATTGATACCATATTTACTCATCAAAAATGCTTTTAAGTCAGATCCGCAATAGGCAGCTATATCTTGCCAGTAAAAGATTTCGCAACGCTGGCGCAAATCAATATCCTTGATACAACGCAGTGTTTGATAAAAACTTTTAGCCAAATCTGGCCTACGAGCATCTATAAACAAATAGAATTTGGTATTAAACTCATAGGCGGCTAAAATGTTTCGCACCAATTGGTAGTTGGCCGTTTCGCCTTTAAAAACAGGTAAATAGTTAGAATCAAAAACAGTATCGAAATGAGTATATCGCTCAAATTTCGAAAGTGGTTCAAACACAAAATCGGTCTCCGTCAATTTGCTTTCGCAAAAGATTTTGTTTTCTCCATCCTGAATGAACAAATCAACCTCAGTGCGGTCAACAGTTCCATCATTTAAAGAAATTCCAGGCTCATGTCCGAATTTAAGTTGGCTCAGGTCGTTCACTTGCAGCAATTGTTTCACCCCTTTCCATTCATTGATTTTTGGATAGCAGAAAATGTTCATCAATAAAGCATCACTGCTATTGGAAGATTGCATTTCATCTTTTGGGTTGGTGCTGTCAAAGCTGCTATGTGCTTTTTGAGTGCGGGAGCGATATGCTGTATTATTCCAGATTACCGACCAAGAATCTTTATTGAAATTAAATTCTGTTTGGTCAAAAATTAATGCGCTTTCAGGTGTTTTCTTAAGCCCTGTGTTGAATTTGTATTTGTGGGTAGAAGCATATTTCTTTGCTATATCTGTGAGTGTTATTCTAAGTTGTTTTGAATACATTTTGGGTGAGGTTTGATTTTAAAAGGTTATCGGAAATATAGGAAAAAATCTATGTTTAGTAAGAAACTTAGATCCCGCAATAGCTTTTGTCTATAGTAAAAACGGGAGTAAGCGTTTATCATTGTTACAATTATTGTTAGTTGGGTTTAAAACGCCAAGATGCGCATGTGCTTATGTAGCTCTGTTCCGCCAATGATTTAAGTTGTTTTAATAATATCCGGCTCTAAAAATCCATATATCCAATCCATAATTTTTACCATAGCCAAGGTGTCTAAATGGCAATAATCAAGTAGTTGCTGGCGTTGAAGCGCTCTGGTTTCATCGTCCTGATATTGGAGTTGAGAATATACAAAACTGGCAGTGCCACCCTCTTGAATCTCAAGCGCGCTGTATTTTAAACTTGGTACCAACGTTGGCAGTACTTTTTTCAGCGAATAACTACCGCCAAACGCATGGAAACAAATAGATTTATTGCGGAATGGAATCATCAGGTCTACCATTCGCTCACTAATCGCAAGCAGTGCTTGGGCGTAATCCGGGAAGTTTTCAGCAAGTTTCTTGATACAGCTACGCTCAAATCCAACGTTGTAAACGATTATTGAGCCGTATTCCGGTACAGCTTCAATTAGCGCTTTTATAAATTCAGGTCGCGGATCGGCACTCCCATCTCCAAGATAAGCAGTATGCTCCGGCTTTCTACCCATTTTTCTAACAATATGCCCTGAAAACTGAAATGGAATTTGCTGATACGGTGAAGAGGAATCAAATTCAGGCACTCCGTACATTACCGTTTCGAAATCCATGTAAAATAATGGATACGCTAGTTGTTCGGTAAACTGCATGAGAAAATGCCCATCAACATACGGATCAAAGTATGGTTTTGGCTTTTCCTCTACAGTAATCCTTTTCCAGCAATTATCGGTAAAGTTACACTCATAGGGGGTAAAGCAGAAATCGCCAGGTTCAATCATTGGTTCCACCTTATTGGCAAGTATCGATTTAAGCGCATCAATTTTTGAAGCAATGAAGTTTTCTTGCGTTAAAGCATAATCTTTTACAGAAGTAGCCACAAATAATTGCTGTACATCTATATCTCCTTTGCGTACATAGTTCCGATTAAAATGGACCACACTGAACTCCTTTAAAGGCAAACCGGACTTTGATACTACATAATGCTGTAACGCTGCATCATCTTGATGTTGCGCCTTTAAACTGTTGGTACTTTTCACTTCAAATGCATGCCAGCCATCTTCTTTTTTTACTAAAATATCAACGGCACACATCACCCCATCGTACTGAAAGGCGGCTTCATAAATTACCGTTTGTCCATTAGCAATTTGCTCGGCTGTTTGAGCCACAGCAATGTGATAGGAATAAGCATTTGGTGGAGTGGCATCAAATCCATCTTTATATAAGTCTCTTGCTAGAACTCCGGCATTTGTTCCTGCTGCAAAAATGGCCGTTTGTTGCTCGTCTTCTTCATTACTCAATTCTGGTTTGAACTTATGCAGATACAAGCGCTTCGGGCACTGGCAGCCATACATGAAGGTGGATTTGGAAAGGATGTGCTTTGTCATTATAAAGCCAATTTAACTTGTTCTTCAAGATATTCCTCCCAAAATGCTACCCATTCGTCACGGTAAATTTTTGCAGTCTCGTAATCAGGGAATTCCAACGCTGTTGATTCATTGTATTCCTGCTTTTCAAACTCACCTGTTTCAGGATGTTTGATATAATCAAATCGTGTATAAAATTCGACTGTCATAGTGTTCCGCTTTCCAATACTCGTGAAATTACTGAGATGAAAGCATTTTACATCTGCCAAATTCAGTGTAAGTCCGCAATGCGATATGATTCTGTTTGTTTTCATGTTTTTAGTTTGTTTTATGATTCAAAGGTAATGTCAAGCTCCGCCAAAACGTGTCGTAGTATGTTTGATTATTTCTCTTTGCTCGGGGTTTCATAATTCAAGCAAATGTTGTTTACACTGAAAAGTTCAGGTTGATGTTCAGTTGGTAACCGAAGCAGTACTTCGATTGGGGAGAATTCCTTGTTTAAAAAATGAGCTAGACCTCGTTTATTGATTATCTGTTTTAACTCATCTTGCTGAATATTTGTTTTTTCAACCAGAATTCGGCTGAGTTCTATTAAAAAAGATTTATGCTCCAACAATGTATTTTCTGCCAATTGCATAGCCGTTTCGAGTAGTTCTCTGATTTCACTATTCGAAGTTTCATCATGCAAGGATTCATCTGTATAATGAGATGGAGTTTTGATGGTTGCAATTATGGATCCCATACCACTTTCGCGAATCATACTCGCAGCATGTTCTGTAGCTCTTTGTATATCTGAAGACGAACCTAGTGTAATATTTTCTTGCCCAAAAATTATTTTTTCAGCAGCAATCCCACCTAATAAAAAGGCAAGATGATGAATCATGCTTTTCCGCGAATGGTAACTTTCTTTTTCGCTCACATAAGTAAATCCTCCCATTTCGCTATCGGCAGAAACAGAAAAGACAGAAATGGGAATTTGTTTTTTAAGTATGATGGATAAAACAACATGGCCACTCTCATGCACAGCCACTATTGCTTGCTCATCATTCTTTTTATTAGCCCGCAGGTTTTGCAACGAAAGTAAAAGTGGAATTTCATAACTATCTATTACATTATTCTGCTTTGAATAGCTGACCAAAAAACGGCTGGATACATATTTCACTTGTATTAAATCAACATCTAAATCATTCAGTAACTTGTGGGTGATAAAATTAGCGATTTGCGCTCCAATATAATTCTGAATGGTAGTAAATACAGGTCTTGTACCTTGGGTTGGAAAAACACCTTCCTGATAAAGCATTTCATTTACTGAACTATCGAACGCTAAACTAATGCTGTATGATGCAAAGAATTGCTGCTTTATTTTATCAAGTTCTTTGGCGATAATTTTTTGATAGTCTTGGGTGCCTAGCGCTGGGTAAATGAAATGGTTATTCCCTAGCCTTGCAATTTGTTCGTTACGGAAACGCTTTTTTAAAGCATTTTTCACATGCGTAATATTAATTTGTTTCGATATTTTACGGAACTCGTCAGCATTAATATCGGGACTAAATTCACCGCTCATTTTATAGACTTCGTCTAGATTTCCTAAAATGAAAATCAGCGATTTTGTACAATCGACCACTTTAGGTGTTTCGCCAAGTTCAACAACATAGTCCAAAAACTTCATTGTTTCGAAATAGTCCATTTCCATCAACTTGTCGCGAATTTGCATTTCAGAAGCAAATTTGGGTTCGGTAATGTCAAGAATAGAACCATACAATCTAGGTTTGATGAATTGTATTCGTTCCGGTTCAAACTCTTTAGAAGATATGACGTCAATTTCCGTTTTTCTTCTAAAATATTCTTTCCCTTTTACTACTACTCCTTTTACTACTTTAAACTTGCTCGTATCTAACTCGCGCAATTCTCTAACAAGTGTATAGATTTGACTTAAGCTATGCGAAAAGTGATGGTAGTAAAACTTACCACTATCCAATAAATCCCAAATTACTCGCGATGAAGCCTTATCTACGTCTCCGTTGGAATTCTTAGTGTTGGCATACTGGAACTCATCCAAACAAATTACTGCCGGAGAAGATTGCTTGTTCAGATACAACTCTTTTAACGTATACTTAATTTTCCAATCGTTGTCGGACGATTCACCTAAATCGAAACGATAAAGCTTATCTCCGAATCCAATCAGCTGACAGATTCGACTGACTAGAGCCGTTTTCCCTACACCTGTTAACCCCCAGAGATTTATAATTGCAGGGCGGTCTTGAATTTCAGGCAACAAATACCAGGTTTGTATGGCATCTAGTATTTTATCAATAATTTCGTCAATCCCGAAAAACTCCTTTTTAAGTTGCTCTCGAATATCTAGCAAATGTTGCTTTCTGGAAAGTAGTAAATCTTTAGTGCTAGCCGCTGTGTTGTTCATTTTGAATGTATTTTATACAGCAAAGAAAATACACAGCACCGCCACAACGTGTCGTAGTGAAAAAGTAAATTAATCTTTCTTGTACATTTTTAGCGAGTCAGTAAGTGACTGTTTAATTTGTTTCCGTAAACTCACAGGAGCAATTACCTCCACATTTGGTCCATACATGAGTATTCTCTGAATCAATTCGTGGTTTACAATCACATCAAGGCTAATCCGCAGTTCATCTGCATTGTCGACTATAATTTGTTGGCTGTGATGTAACGGGAGCGTTTTGATGTATTTGCCCTGAAAGGCATCAAAGGAAAGGATTATTTCCTCGCGATTACCTTCATAGATAATACCAATTACTCGACTGAAATTCTCAGCAGCATTCCATTCCTTTTTAATTTTGAATACGTTTTCTGTTACCTCAAGTTCAGTAATTCTATCAACCCCAAACGTTCTCAGCTCATTATTTTCAAAAGCACCAACAACATACCAGCGCTTTTGATATTCTTTTATCAGCAGCGGTTTTAACTTTATAACAGTGAAGGTTCCTTTCCAAAAATTCTCATGCTTGAATTGGATTGTTCTTTTATTACGAATCGCAAACAGAATCTCTTTCAGTTGATGAACACCTTTCAAGCTTTCCGTACTTTCAAATTGAATGTACTTGTTAGCTTCCCTAACATCGCTCAAGTTTTCAATCATCAACTCACTAAAACTTACAATCTCCATAAAGTGAATGAAGTCGTCAATTGGTATTGAAGTATCCTCATTGATATAATAGCCTTTATGTGTTATGTTATAGGGGATATCAATCTGATAATCGGCTCTAATGTCCTTGAAGTCGCGTTGTAAAGTCCTTTCGCTAATTTCGATATCGTGATTAGTCAAATACTGCTGAAACGCATCAAAAGAAACATACTTTCTTTTTCGAAGCAATTCGATAATTAAATAGTGTCTGCGAAAAGACGTAGATTTTTTCAATTACTAAGTTTTGACTAAGCTAAAGAAAAAGAAAGTAAGAGGATTAACTAAGCTATTCGCAGATTTTTTTGAAAGGTGAGGTAGGACTACTGAATATGGTTTTATGTTGGGGAAAAAAGTAAAGGGCTGCCGTGTTGGTAGCTAAACAGGCTTTTTCTACCTCCAAAACTTATCAGAATATATTATAGGGACATATTGTAGAAACTAATATCTTAGGAATTGTAATAAAACCTAAACCTAGAATTACAATCATTAAAGGTTTTTTTGCTATTGTACCTAGAACTCAAGCTTTCATCATGGAAGTTTTTAACTACTTTAGTTCAACTATAAAATTCTTTAGATGCCCTTTTGGAAAATACTAGAAAATACTGATATTAAATTACGACATGTAATTAATGGACTCTATGAATTTATATATTCTAAAGAGCAAGCATTTAGAATGCTAGAAGGTTTTGATGCTGTGAACGATTTAGGTATTGGGAAATTTAATCAAATAGAGGAAGCAAGATTACTTAATGTAATTTATAAAGGACAGGAATATTCATTAGGACTTCATTTCTACAATAGAGATAATGGCAATTGTCTTGCAATTTCATTAAAAGGAAGAACAAGGCCAATTATTCAATTTGTGCTCGATAAATTTATTGAGGAAACTAAAAATGGGCTAAGAATTTGGCATGATGGTATTACTACAGGTGTACCAGGATTAAGTAGTCAAAAAGTCTTGTCTGAAATAAAATTAAAAAATCCAGCACTGATTCATTTTGAAGAAAATTATGGCGACTATGTCGAACTAGGACTTGTAGAAAATAGAGAGAAGTACTCGCTAACTGACCCTGCCTTGTTAGGTTTTTTATCTAAATTTATTGAATATGCACTTATTAGAAACGAGATTAAAGAAATTGTAAAAGCTGATGGCTTTTCAGCCTCTAACTCAATTGAACGACTGATTAACGACTATAAATTGCATTTGAAAAAAGATGGATTAAAGAAGGAAATCTACAAATGGGAGTTACTAAAGAAATTTAATGGTAGACCTAATGTAAATGCTCAAAATCTCCGAGAAGAGTTAAGCAGTATTGATTATAAAAATCTCATCTATCCAATGGGGATTTCAACAATCCATTATTTGGCAGGTGAAAGAACAGAACCATACCGTAAATGTTTAATGGTGCTCTTTGATGAAACAAAGCCTCTAGTTGAACGTGTCAAGTTCTTCAATGAAGAAACCTTAAGTATATACCGAGAAATAATTCCCAATACAAAACTATCTCATCATCATGATGAGCGGACTATCGCAACAATACTTACATATCACAATCCAGAAAAATACACCTTTTTTAAGGACTCATTTTACCAGAAGTATTGTAAGATGATAGGTGTGGATGCCAAAAGTAAAAACGAAAAATATGTTCACTATTTAGAACTGATTGAGGAGCTAATAGAGGAATACATACAATACGATGAAGAATTGATAAGTATCATTAATTCTAGCTTAACAGTAGAGTGTTTCCCAGATAACTTGCACAAAATACTTGCACAGGATATATTATTTACTCAACTAGACAAATCTATAGATGAAGTAAATATCGAGCAATATGCTGTTTATAAAATTTCAATGGGAGATTTTAACCTAATTGAAATGGAGGAATTGTTGGAACAGCAGAAAATCTTAGTACATGAAGATACAAAGGGAAAAGGAACTAGTACGGAGAAACAAGGCAATCTTTTTGCTAAAATCAATGTTGGAGATTATTTCTATTTAACTCATGGAAACGGAACAAATAAAATTAAACTTTTCGGAAGAATCACAAGTAATGCAATTAATACAAGCTATAAAAATTATGAAAATGACGGATGGCTTGAAAGGAGCTATGACGTAATTTCTTATTCTATCAATAAATCCCCTTATAAAGGGACGAATAAATGGTGGACTCCAAATAACAACAGTACTTGTATCCGAATAAAGCTAGATGAAATTGAACAGGCTAATAAATTACTTTTTGAGCCATTCTTTAAGCTAAGGTTAGTCTCAGACATAAACTCTGAAATAGAAACAGTACCTGATTCACCCACTAATTTAAAATCAAAACAAGATAGTATGAATTTTACTTTGAATAATATTCTGTATGGCCCTCCAGGTACTGGAAAAACATACAATACAATAAATAAAGCTCTAGCAATAATTGGCGTTTCTACTGAAGGTAAAACGAGAACAGAAATCAAATCTGAGTTCAATTCAAAGCTAAAAGATGGTAAAATTGTATTTACTACATTTCACCAAAGTATGAGCTATGAGGATTTTATTGAAGGGATTAAACCGGTTGAGCCTACAGATGATGTACAATCTATAAACTTTATAGTAACTGATGGGATTTTTAAGAAGGCGTGTGGTGTAGCGGCATATAATTGCTATAAGGAGTATAGCAAATCAATGAAAAAGGTAGCGTATTCGTTTGATGATTTGTATGATTCATTTATTACTTCAATTCAAAAACAGATAGACAATCAAAAAGCACCTGTATACAAAACGCTTAGAGGAAGAGATGTTGAAGTAAAAGAAATCAATAGAAATGATTCTATAATCGCACGTGCCAAGAACTCTGTAGCAAGTAATTCAGCCCCATTAACTAAGGAAAACTTACAAAAACTTTACGATAGGTTTAAAACTATTGATGAAATTAAAGATTTGCAACTAGTGCAGGAAACTGTTCAAGTGACACCAAGAATTACAGAGTTTTATGCTGTGTTTTCCGGTTTAAAAGAATTTGAAAAAACGTATAAGCCTGATGAGCAATTGATGATAGAAAGCAAAGATGTTGCAACTCTAGGTCCTGATGAAATTCAAAAGAAATTTAATGCAGGTGTTTTTAAAGAAGCCGTAATGAAATTTGGTGAACAAGCAGAACCTGTAGTTGTGGTAATAGATGAAATCAATAGAGGTAATGTTTCGATGATTTTTGGAGAGTTAATTACACTTATTGAAGAAGATAAACGATTAGGAAAAGAAGAGGGATTAGAAGTTACTTTGCCATATAGCAAGAAGACGTTTAGTGTGCCACCAAATTTATTCATTATTGGCACAATGAATACTGCTGATAGAAGCGTTGAGGCATTAGACACTGCACTTAGACGAAGATTTAGTTTTACAGAATACAAGCCAAATGTTGTTCACGTTTTTGAAAATATCATTTCAGATTACAGAAAAAAATTCTTGGAAATGAAAGATTATGATTGGAACAGTAAAGAATGGTTAGCATTTGAGAATGAATTTATAACACTGTTGATTGATAAGGATGCCTACAATACACAGAAACGGACCTTAGAGAAAATAACAAGTAAAGGGAAAGAAGAATTAGAGAATTTCGTTTCATTTTTTGAAACATATAACATCAAATTTTATCATGTTGAATTGATGAAAGCTATAAATCTTCGAATTGAAAAGCTAATTGACACCGACCATATGATTGGACATAGTTATTTTTTGAATATTAATACAATAGATAAACTTAAACTCACTCTTCGAAATGGAGTCATTCCCCTGCTACAAGAATATTTCTTTGGTGATTACGGTAAAATAGGTTTAGTACTTGGAAGCAAGTTTGTTTTAAAAAATGACAATGATAGTTCAAGTAACATATTTGCCGACTTTGATTATCAAGACAAATCATCTTTGGAAAATAGAGAAATTTATCGATTGGCAGATATTGCATCTATGTCAAATCAAGATTTTACTTCTGCGTTGAAAACTCTTTTAAAGATAGAATGATAGACCATAGGATTATAGTATATGAGCATCAGTCTTTAAAGTTAGGCTACAAAGGCTTCTCCAATATTCAGTTAAAAAAAATGGCTGAATTTTATGGTGAAGGAGATTGTCCTTACTATACATTAATAAATGATGGTGTTAAATTCAAAGAATACGTAGGTGTTATTCAGATTGGAGAGTTAACAATTGAAGTTCTTCCAAAAACAGATAAGCAAGGTGAAAAAAAAGAGGAACAAGATAAGTGGAGGTCGGTTCTGATTGATATGCTTAGGAAAAGTGGAATACTTAAAGTGGCAGCCCCTACATCATCAAATCTTTCTATAAGACGAAATAATATTCTTGATTTATACTTTGAATTGTTTCTTTCCGAAATTGAAAGATTATTGCATGAAGGACTAATCAAGAAGTACAGAAAAGCGGAATCCAACCTGAGCTCTCTTAAAGGCAAGCTAAGTTTTTCTAAGCATATTGCCCATAACTCCGTGCACCAGGAACGCCTTTATTGTGAATACACAACGTATGATGTACATCATGGCATCAATCAAATTTTATACAAAACACTTAAACTACTAAGCAGAATAAATACATCACCTTCACTTTATTCAAGAATTGGTAATTTGTTATTGAATTTTCCTGAAATGGACGACCTAAAAGTAACTGAGACTAATTTCAAGAAGATAACATATGATAGGAAAAATGTTAGATATAAAGACGCACTTAATATAGCAGAACTACTTTTGCTCAATTACCACCCAGATGTGAAATCTGGGAAACGACATATACTTGCACTTATGTTTGACATGAATCGCCTATGGGAAAAATATGTTTTCAGTCAACTTTATCCATTAACAAAAATAGGGATTCAGGTGAAAGAGCAAATGAGTAAACATTTTTGGGGTGAAAATGAAAAGAGGAATATAATTCCAGATATTGTTCTAATTAGAAAATCAGATACCTTTATTATTGATACTAAGTGGAAAGTAATTGATGATGCTAAACCAAGTATTGATGATGTACAACAAATGTTTGCTTACAACATGTTATTCTCTGCCAAGAAAAGTATACTGCTATATCCCAAAGTAAATTATGGTTCTAAATCTCCTGAACCATTTGTTCCAAAATTAAATACAGGTTCGGAGAGCCACTGTCAGGTAGCTTTTATTGATGTAGTTAAGGATGGAAGGTTGAGTAATAACATTTACGATGATGTTTTAGGTTTGTTATAATTTGACTAATTCATTTAAATGAGTTTCCGAATCTTAATTGCAGTGTTCCTTGATACTTCATGTAGCTTCTGACATTGACTAAGTGAGAACCCTTTGCGGAGGTCTATTGCAAGTTTGGAATACTTTTTCAATAGCGCTTCATCATCTTGCTTACCCTCAGGTCTTCCTATTCGCTTACCTTTGTGTATTGCATTAGCCAAACCTGATTTAATGCGCTCAGAAAGGATTCGTTTCTCTTCCTGAGCTAGTTCTGAATAAATGGCAATAATAATATTGGTCACGAAGCTCTCATTTCCTCTGTCATCCAAACTCTCTAACCCACCTAAATTTCTAAATACTATGGCAATCCTTTTGGAATGCAGGTAGTCAATGGTATGACGGATGTCTTTCGCGTTTCGGCCGATGCGGCTGACCTCTGAAACAATTACCTTATCAAACTGCTTACGAGCAGCACACTCGAACAGCCGCTGCAAATCTTCTCGCTCTTGGAAGGTTTTTGTTCCTGTAATCTTAGTGGCTATTGTTTCCACCACATCAAAATGTTTCTGCTCACAAAACTGATTCAATTCAAGAATCTGTCTCTGGTAATCCTGTTTGTCTGTGCTCACCCTGATGAAAAGGCATACACGATTAGACGGTCGGTTCATAATAATCAAATGTTTATTGTGAACCGAGTATAGCAGATTCTGGCGAATAGGTAGGAGACTATAAATTGACCAACGTTTATTTTGAACCGGTTAGTCAATCCAACTTACAAAAATTGTAAGTAGATGTTATGGATTTTTGAATTTCTTCTTGTAAAGTTTTTGCTCTGGTTTATTCAACTACTCCTCCAACTTCTTATTCAAGGCATTGTAAATGGAATTCTGCTCTTGTAACAACCTTATCTGTTCGCTTAATCCTTCAATGTATGCATACTGCTGATAGAAGAATTCCTCTAACTGTGCTTTAGTGTATCTACTCATTTGAATCATCTTGAATAGCTGAATGTATATTCTGGATAGAAAGGGTAAACATACTTGACTGAGTGTACCTTATCAAGGAAGTATAAGCAGTCTAAAGGTGTCTGTAATGTCTCTAGGTGTGTTTATTCAAGTATCCCTCTTGAAGTGTGTGAAGTGTGTGATGTGGGTTAAGTGGGTGAAGTCTCTTTAAAGTGGGGTTAGGCCCTTAGCTGTCAGTAACTCCCTTAAAAAAAAGGAAACCCCGTCCTTTCTTTTCTCTCTATTATGTCTATCCTTTTAATTAAGATATTATATGTGTAACATTTTTATCCTTAGCGGATATATAAGTCATGAAAACAAATTACCAATATCCGAACGAATTTAGACTACCGCCATTGAATGTGCGTATACCAGCATGGATTAACTCAGTCTCTGCAATAACCATTCCCTATGATCTTGATGAAGAACGTATGAAGGTGATGTTGCATCAGTTTTTCCTTTGTTATTTAAAAAATGAAAAATTACGCAAGTGGCATAAAGAGCGAAACTTCTTGGACGAATATTTCCCTGTAAGTTCAGAATTGCTTAAAAATACTTGCACAAAAAGATATACTGAATATATACAAGCTCTTGAAGATGCTGGTGTTATTGAAAAAAAGAAAAATAAAAACGGAAACGCTAGTTATCTAGTAGGTGCTTTCGCTCAGCTATTTCGTTGGAGATTACCTGCAACATTCGAAGGGACAATTTCATTCAAAATTGATAAGGTGCATGGCTATAAGCAGGTAAAATCAGTACTTGTAACCCGTGACAAATTCTTTAAGAACGGAAAACAAATCATGTTGGAGCGTTCATTGAACAATCCTATTTATAAGCAAATTGATACCAACCTAAATAATATGGAATTTGACCAGTCGTTTATTGGTGAATATGAAAAACATACCATTACCAGCGACCTGAAATTTCTTATGGCCGAGGCGTTTGCAAATAAAGACTTGGACTGGTTCTGTCAAGATGAATTCGGTCTACGATTACATCATCCAATAACAGCTTTACCAAAGATATACAGGAATAGGTTACGTTTTAAAGACTATCCTAAAGAACAGCTGGTTGTACTCGACATTAAAAACTCTCAACCATTCTTTTCATCTGTCTGTATGAACAAGCACTTAGTTTCGACCTATTTGCCTGCCTTCTTACCAGTGCTCCCATACATAGAGAAATACAGCAAAACAGGAGACTTTCTCCTATATAGTCAACTGTGTACAAATGGACAGATTTATGAATTCTTTATGGAGGGTATGGGTTTAAATCTGAATAATCAAAAGGAAAGAGATAGAATAAAGGAACTTCTTTTTTCCTCGGTTTTGTTCAGCCGTTTGCGCGTTTCGAAAGAAAAAAAGAGATTTAAAGATTACTTTAAGAGCTGTTTCCCGAGCGTTTATAGCATGTTTCACACAATTAAAAGTCTGGATGAAACGATTCTTCCTGAGCTAAAAGAGATTATTCGACCAACTGGTGTAAAATTCAAATACACTAAAAGTAACTTTGCTTATAAATTAGTGAGTTGCTTAATGCAAAGAGCAGAAAGTGCCATGATGTTTCAAGTGATTGCCCCTCGTCTTATAGAAGCTGGAATTAAATTCGTTACTGTTCACGACAGTTTTATTGTATTGCCGGAAAAAGTTGAACATACCAATTTAGTCATCAGAGAATCTTTTGAATCTATAGGCTTACCATCACCTACGCTTTCAATAAAATGAAAACGGGTTGATAGTTATAGTCAACCCGTTTATTGAATAAGATACTTATTTTATGCTCGGGTCGGCCTTGCTTCTGATTTCAATTATACCATCAGTCTCCCTCGCCTGTCTAATTAGGTCGTGCCAGATACTTTTCTGGTCATATTTTCCAGTGTAAAATGACCAAGACTCCGACAGACAATACAACAAAATAATATGCTTGAAAAGCATTGGCTCCTCTGGCACCTCGATATTATCGAAAATGACGGAAATATTGTCAAAGTCTAATTCCAGAATTCCTGCAACCCGAGTTTCATACCCTTTTCTTTTTCCGTCTTTAATCCTAAGTGATGTTATTACCAGAGTTAGCCAACCGGTTTCTAGCATCTGCTCATAACTTGCTAAGTTAGCAACATAGCGCGCAAGTAGCTCTTGCACTTTTTGTTTTTTATTGTTCGAAAGTTCAAAGAGTTTACTGCCGTCCAAAATTTGTCCCATTAAAGCTCCCAACAGCCCTAAATTTTGAGTCGAATTTTTCAGCAGGTCTAGCTTGTTTGTGTCGAATGAAAACCGAAGCCAATCAGTTTCGCCTTGGATTAAGACGGTTATTTTTTTAGGCCTTTGAATTGCATTTTCCTCCATGATTTTTTAGTTTTTTAGTTTTAAAATTTTATCCTGTATAAATTCTTTGTTAGAATAGCAGAAGCAGGTGATACGGAAAAATTGATATAGAAATCATTTCCATCACCCGCTTCTACTGGGTTTATGTTTAATTGAAATATTTGTTCGCGAGATTTTCACAGATTGCTTCCATAAAAGGAGGCATGATGCCGTTGCCAGTAACGAAATCTACATCACGCGGACTTATCCCATCGAAGTTCATTTCTTGGGCACCACAGATAATGAGTCGTTCATCAGGTCTGATATTTCGGATACCAGTTTTTATATCCTTGAATTTCTCACCAGCAGTTGCTGTTAAAGTTCCGCATGTTTGGTTGGTATGTTTCCACTTGTTTTGTATACCAATCACCTCTCCAGTAGTTTTAGAATACAGTTTCTTGCGAATGCCACCGGCATCAAATCCAATCACATCTGGGAATAAACGGTTTAAGTACAATGCTTCATAATCCTTGGTAGTTGGTTCTGGAAATACGGGCACTCCTATATCCTTTCTGACTAGCATTGCTACAAACCTTTTTCGAATTTGAGGAACACCATAGTCGTTAGCATTTAGAATTCTGAATTCGAAATTATAATCCGTAAGTCCTTGGCATTTTGCAAGAAGATGTAACAGCAGCGGCTTCATTACATCATCGAGTAAAGTGTCGACATTTTCTATGATAGCGACCTTCGGCTTAAACTCGTTAACTAAACGAGGACAGTCTAGCAGCAGCGAATTTACTTGGTTAAACGGATGACGGTGAATATTTCTTCGGGATATTCCACAACAGCTTGGCGAGAGCAAAAGTAGATCTAAATTCCGAATATCATTTTTTTTTAAACCAAGCTCTATCATTTTATGAAAGCTAACACCAAGGGCATTCATATTAAAGAATGGTGCATCAGGGAAATTTTTTCGGAAGACATTTTCAGCCGTCTTATCGAAATCAACGGCAAATACTTCTTTACCGCCTGCTTTGTGGGCTCCGAAGCTACCTAACCCACCGCCACTGTATACAGAGGCGAATTTAAATCTGATTTTTTTCATGTTATTTGTTTAATTGTTATTGAATTTTAGACATAGAAATCCCAGCCCCGTATTGCTGGATTTTTTTTAGCGGGTAATTTTGTTAACTAATCGAGGGAAATGTGGGGGCTAGAAACGCCCCCATTGTTTGAACCTAAGCTGCCATAAGCGATGACCTAAAATCATCGGTGTAAACGATATGTATAACTACTGACTTGCCATCTTTTTCATAGACCACAGAGAACCCTTGAAAGAAATCATTGTTGGTGAAATTTTTTGATATAGATAGCCCTTTAGGCAGAATCCCATTGCCGATTTGTTCTGCTTGGAAAAGTGGGAGGTTAGTTGTGAGTGTCTCTAACTCATCTTTAGTTAAACGGCTAAGGTCAGTAACGGGATCAATATGGTTTTTCTTTTGTTCCTTTTTTCCCTTATTTTCTTTACCCGATTTCTTTTCTTTAGGCACCATGGCAAATGCTTCTTTAAGGGAAACTTCACCATTATCTACTTGCTCAAGCAATTCAGGTTTAAAGTTGCCGATGGCTTCAATCATATCCAGGTATGTCCTGTTTGTGCCGAGGATTTCAGCAACCAATTCGCGCAACGAGTTAGCGTTCTCCTCGTCCCTGAATTTAGCACCAATACCATTTTTCTTGGTATAATACTTCATAAATACACCAATGAACTTAAACATCACCGCATACTTTTTTGTAGGCTTCCAGTGAGTGGCGATGGCATGAAGTAGATATTCCTCTGGGAAGTCTGCAAGGACTACCTCTACTTTTTCTTTACCCTCTTGAATTGCTAGTTGGTGGTATTGTCCATTGGCAATGAGTTGCTTGGTGTCTTTATGAATGACCACCTTCTCTAAAGGGTAAATAGTATGAGTGAGTATGCCAAGCGTATTGATTAACTCTTTACTAGCCTCGGGATTGTAAAAGTCGGTTTTTATTTCGCTGATACCGATTACAGCATTTTCTAAATAATTCATTGTTTTGTTTTTAATTAAATAAAGTATGACTGTCGGAGGAGCTGATAAAGTATAGTTGGAGCGGCCGCAATCTTTAATACTTGTATTTCTCCTTTCAAAATCATACAACAAAGGTCGGTATATTGCTAACTGGATATTTCACTTGAAAGGTCAAGTTAAGTTGGTATATGCCAAACCCCTTTATGGGAAAGGATAATGTTGGAAAATGAGGGTCTTTGCCGTTAAGTTTTAGGTTAAGTTTTACCTAGTTTTGTTAAGGTCGAAACTGCATTCATTAAAATAAGTTGCTAAAAATGGTATCCAATTGAGATTGCCAAGTTTCTTTTTTGTTTAATGCAACTTTTTTAAGGCCTATATACTGTGCAGATAAGTTTCTTAAATCTTGATTTTCTATTGCATTTCCTCTAATCAAAAAAACATTAGGAAGTGCACTAAAGCGATTTTTGGGGTTTTCGTGAATGATTTTATTGTCAAATAAGAGTTTCATAAAATAAAGCATTTCAACCCTTTTATGCCAATTGACTTCAGGAGCTCCAACGATTTTGTCATTAAATATTTTCTTGAATTTGTTTCCATTGATCTCATCAATGAATTTTCCTTTCCATAGTTCATTACAAAGCTGCGAAAACTGTCCAGTATGGTTACGTATTGCATCGGGAGTTAATTGCAATCCACATTTATTACTTGAATAACTTGCTAATCTACTTAATTCCAATGTTGCAAATTTCCCAGCAGTAAGTTCATTAATTCTTCTGCTCAGAATATTAAATTCACTTATCGTTTCAACTGTAATTTTAATCTTAAGCAACAGATCAAAGGGTATTATCTCAAACATTAGTTGTGAGTACCATCTATACTCTATCTTTTCAATTGTTTCACTTAACTTATTTAAGTGTTCTCTCAAAATTGAAATGGAATTGTCAATGAAATAAGTTATTGGGTTAATATAAAATATACCTGATTTATCACTAATACCAGTTCGCACTAATGGCTCCTTTTTTATTTTTTCAATTAAAAAAATGATGGAGTTGAATACATCATCATCAAAGTATCCAACCTCCTGAAAGATTGTAGAAGATATATCCTCATGCTTTGAATTTACTTCTCCAAACCATTTAGGTGAATCATTTCTAACTCCAATTAAATAATTTTCAATTTTCAAAAAAAGTTTACGTGAAATTGAGAATGCAGTTCCTGACTCTGGTATCTGATTTAGCTTAAACAACAATAATTCTTCTGTTATTATTTGCAGGATTTGTATTTTTTCATTGCAATAATCTTTCAATGATTTTTCATTAGTATTAACCAGAAAATAATCTTGATTATCCAGATATGCTGAACCTTCAATTAAACTATAAATTGAATCTCTTAAACGACCTCCTTCCTCCTGATAATTCTCCCAATTTGAAACTAATTGTAGTTTAACAGCCCTTTCGTTTATTAACTTCTCCAATACCTTAATTTTCTTATTTACGGTACTTTCAAGAAGAATATTCTTATTAATAAGTTCGTAAAAAGATGTTGAATTCCGGTAAATACAAAAGTCAAATGCTAATTGTTTTATTATTTCAATTGGCACTTTTTCTTCGATTTTTTCCACGATTTCATTTTTCTGAAATTTAGGAAATATTTTTCTTCAAAATGATAGGTTTAGCTGTGTTCTTCCTTTTTCTGAAAATTAGAACTTAAGTTTATTCTCCATCTCTTCAAACTTCTTCGAATCAATAACACCCATATAGTGCTTAAGCGTAGTTTTAGGATTCTGACCTGTTATTGATGCTACAACGTTTATAGGAATGCCTCTGGTAGCTGCAATGGTAACAAAGGTTCTTCTACCCATATGTGTAGAAAGGATTTCATGTTTTTTATGGACTTTAGTTTCACGTTCATTTCCTCTGTAAAGAGTGACTTCTTGGTTTGAATCGATGCCTGCTTTTTTGCCAATTTCTTTGATAATATTATTAACGTTCTGTAAAGCTCGTTTAGGTAGCGCAAATTCTGAATCGTTATCCTTATATCGCTCTAGTATCTCTATAGCCTCTTTTAAAAGAGGAATAACGGTTGTTTTATCGGTCTTTTTTTGTCTAGTATGGATTGCATATTGTATTCCTGATAACTCTTTAAAGGAATGTTCTTTTACGTCTGTCTTTCTAAGATTGGATAGGTCGCTATATCTCATAGCAGTTAAGCAGCACATACAAAATAAATCTCTCACCTCACATTCCGTTTCATTATCTAAATGGACATCTAGTAGCTTCTTTACTTCATCCCATTCTAAGAATTTAATGCTTCCAACACGTTCAGGTATATTATATTGTTTGTACTTATCGTTATTGTGCAATCCTACCCGCTGTGAATAGTTTAAGAAGATTTTGATTCGCTTAATATTACCATGTATGGTATTATTGGTATTTCCTCTTTTGAGTAGAAATTTCACATAGTCTGCGAGTAGTTCTGGATTTACTTCTTCAAACGTGATTTCTCTGTTTTTAAGGAATTTCTTAAAATGATTGAAAGAGGTGAACATAGATTTCAATGTACCCTTACTATGCTTGTTCTTATGTGTTTCAAAGTAGCGTTCCCATTCTTTCCAGTAAGATATAGTAACAACTGTTCTATCTTCCTTTATAGCCTTTAATAAAATAGTATTGTTAATAGGAATTCCTTGGGCTAAATAGTTGAAATAAACATCGTTTATCTTTTGTTCTAACTCATCTAGTATCGAATTTACCTCTTTGGAACGCTTTACAGATGGTTTGGCCCTCTGTCTGGCCTTATCCCAATCAGATTCAAGCATTTTTAAACCTGTTAACGTGCAGAGTACTTTACTATTATAATGGAAGGATAATACAATCGGATGTGGTCGTTGAACGCGGTCATTCTGCCACTTTTTCCTGCTTTGTAAGTAATAACGGACATACTTCTTTATCTCTCTTGACATATAAGTTCAATGGATTAATTTTTAAAACGATTATAAGCGTTCTGTTTTATAGGGATTAGCTTGGAAATTTCCCCTTCGCCTTTTGTGTATTCATGAAAGTTACGAGCTGGTCGGCTGTCCAAAAGGGATGACCAGACAAGTCGAAGTTTGGAGGTGGGAGGAATCCTGATTTCCTATAGTTTTGAATGGTGTTTCTGGTAACACCAAGTTGAACCATTAAATCTTTTATAGTAATGTGGTCACTATTCAGCGGGTCATCCTTTTTATCCATCAGCGCTTTCAGTTCTTCTGAAAGGATACGATTCTGCTCAGTTACAATTTTTGTAATAATACGCTCCAGTTCCTCGAGTTCAATACCTATAATTCTGACTTGTTTGTCCATCTCCCTGTTGTTCTTTCTTAGTATTATATACAATACAGGTCGAAAAGGGCTCAATTAGTGGAAGATTAAATTAAAAGCTGATATGAAGGACCTTGTGTAAAAGCTTGTGTAGGGTACCTGTTAAAATGAAGAAAGCCTTGCTGTGCAAGGCTTTCAGAAGTTCTATTGTTGCCCGAACAGGATTCGAACCTATACACACTGAACCAAAATCAGTAGTCCTGCCATTAGACGATCGGGCAATAGAGAGCGCGAATATATATCTTTTCTCTAAAAAGAAAACCCTTTTGGATAATTTTCAATCCAAAAAGGTGGTGAAGTTTATTTTTTACCGGCTTCCAAAAGTTTCATGAATTCATCCAATTTCGGCATTACAATAATCTCTGTTCTGCGATTAATAGAGCGGTTCGCAGGTGTATCATTGCTCACTTTAGGCTGATATTCAGATCGTCCACCGGCAGTAATTCGGCTAGGATTGATATTCAAATTGTTTTGCAAATAACGGGCAACTGAAGTAGCTCTTAAACAGCTCAAATCCCAGTTGTCGGCAATTGTTGCAGTGGCAATAGGCACGTTGTCGGTATTTCCCTGAACTAAAACATCATAATCTTTATAGTCGTTCAAGATTTTGGCGATTTTATCCAATGTTCCGGCAGCCGCAGTGTTCAACGTATATTTTCCGGAATTGTATAGCATTTTGTCGGACAACGAAATGAATACTACCCCTTTTTGCACTTTAATTTGAACATCATCGCTGGCAACATCGCTTAGTGAACGTTTCAAGTTATTGCTTAATACCATATTCAACGAATCGTTGCGTTGGTTGGTAGCCACCAATTCTTTGATGTATTTATTCGCTACGTTAATTTCGTCTACCAACTTACTGATGTTCACTCCACCTTGGTTGTTTTGTTTCTGACAGTCGTCAATTAACTTTTGCAACAAGGCTACATTTTCTTGCAACATTTTAATTTTATCGTTCAAACCGTTGGATTCGGTTCTACAATTCGCCAATTTTAGCGTGAGGTCTTGAACACTTGAGTTTAAAGCACTTTCAGACGTTTTTAGCTTGTCGTATTCCGACTGTAGTCCTTTATATTTCTTCTGCGTTACACAAGAGCTCAACAACACAGTGAGAGCGATAACGGCTATTTGTAATTTCTTCATAACATCTAATTTTTGCAACGATAAAACATTTTAATAGAACTAACTATGATTTTAGTTTTTTTTGCTGAATTACTCCACCACAATCTTATCTACCCACAAATCAGTACCCGATTGCAATTGCACAAAATACAAGCCTCGGCTTAATGCGTTCACATCTATATTTTTTGAATCGGCACCTGTAGCTTTGTTCCATGTAGCTTGATGCACTTGTTTGCCGGTGTAATCGTAAATGGATAATGTCATTTTTAGTGCCTTACCTTCACTAATATTTATGGTGAACTTGCCTTGATTGGGATTGGGATATAATTCCGCTTTAAAGGCTTTGTTCTTTAGTGTATTCAAATGGGCAGGATAGGTATACGCCTCCATAACAGCCGCATAGGCGTTGATTTTCCCATGTCCCCATAGATTGTTGCCTTGTGCCGGCAAAGTGCCTGTAAATGTATCGGTAAAAGCTGTTTTAGCCAGAATAAGTTTCACCTCTGCCGGAGAAAGTTTAGGATTGGCTTGAAGCATCAATGCAACAATGCCCGATGCTGCCGGAGACGACATAGATGTGCCCGACATTTGTGCATAGTAATAATACTTACTGTTCAACGAATCGTAACCTCTGCTGATGACCGATGAATAGTCTGCTCCACCCGGTTTGTAATCTGCGTTAAACGAACTCACTGATGAAATTACGGCTAATCCCGGTGCTGTAATATCAGGCACTATACGGTTATCAGCAGTAGGGCCATGACTTGAAAAAGGAACTAGTTTTTTTAGCGAGGTATAACTGGAATACGACTGGTTACTATTACTAATATTTTTGAAGTTTATTCTGCTGGAATAGGCCCCCACACTGATGGCTGATTGGGTAGCCACAAAATCGGAGGTAGTTTGATTGTTGTCTCCGGCAGTAGCCCAGCTTCTACCATTGCTCGTTAATTCTCCGTAATAGCCGTTCGATGCTCTAACATAACCATTCCAAATATTTATGGTTCCACTCGTTCCGTTTATCGTTAAACAAATACTGTCTTTCACTCTACTGCCTAAACTCAAATATAATCTAGGTTTACCATTAAACTCGGAAGTGGCCGTTACCATATCCACAAAGCAAGTATCGTTGTTAGCGCCTATTAAATAAAATCGGTGGAGTTGGTTGTCTAGGCATACAAACCCCGTGGTTGCTGTTTCTACACCATTGTATAAAGATACTTTCGCACAAAACGATTGGCCACTTTGTCCCCAAACATCTACCCAAGTATTTTTGGTGTTGAGGTACGAAGCAAAACCTACAAAGGTACTCACGGTTGTGTCTGTAGAAGTAAATGATTTGTTGATATGAAGGTTTACATCGCCATTGTTTCCGGCTGAACACACAAATATTTTTCCGGCTCCGGTAAGTGCATCAACAGCTTGGCTAAACAATGATGTTCCATCTTTTGGGCCTAAGGGCGGTCCCCAACTTAAGTTCACAACTGCGGGTTTACCTACCGTTGCGGCATATTGATACACATAATTTATCCCATCCACAATGCTCGATACGCCTGTGTTTTTCCATTCCGTAGAGTCAGGTGTAATTCCAACAAATACAATATCGCTCTCAAAGGCCATGCCTTGAAATTTGTGATTGCTGGTGGCATTACTTTTTCTACCGCTTCCTGAAGTAATTCCCACAACATGCATACCATGTGTATTGGTGCTGTTATCGGTTTGAGCGGCAAACATGGAAAGGCTGTCGATAATTTCGTTTCCATAACCATAAGCTGTTGGCGGAGTTCCGCTTTTTCTTTGTTCCCAAACTCTTTTTACGCGGTAGGTATTGCCTAACGAGTCGTATAAAGTAGGATGTGTATAATCGAAACCTATATCCACTACACCTACCACAACATCTTTTCCTGTAAATGGCATAACTATGTTTATACCCGCATGCACCGAATCTGCTCGCGTTGTTCTTACTACTGAATCCAAATTCATACTGATGGGCTCATCTAGTTCTATATAATCAATCATATTCAGTTGCGTAAAAGCTTTTATGTTTTCCATCGGAATTTGAACCGTCCAAATATTGCCGGCTTTTGTTCCTACGTTCACACCTAATGCCTCAAAAGCATCAGGTGTTTGTATAGTATTCATTTTTATTAACCCGCTTAAATATGTTTTCCCGGCTATGGTATGATATACATAGTCTTGACCAATGCGTTGCCGAATTGCTTGCTCCGGGGTTGCTAAAAGCAGTTGCGTTTTAGGTGAAAGTTTAGCAAAGGAAGGTGTGCTGTCTTGCGCAAAAATTGAAGTATATACAATGAATATCAGAATGGAGAAAAGGTGCTTTTTTATCGACATATAGTTAAGTTAAAAGGTATGGAAAGACAAAATGACAAATGTTATTTTTGATTGATGAAATTCCCTGTTTGTGGTTTAGGTAATAGTTTTAGTCGTTCTCCAAAGTAGGATGCACGTGGGTCGTTTCTTTCAGCATACATCGCATACAGTGTGCTCACTAAGCTATAGTCATTTTCGTTGTACCTATACGCTTTTTCGAAATTTGCAATCGCACTATCTCTAGCCCCCATCCGCATGAACACTTTCGCCATATTGAAATAAGGCTGATAGGCATTAGGGAAATCCTTGCTGGCATCTCTGCTTACCGCTAGCGAGTTTTCAAAATCATTGAGCCGGAAATAATCGAAACTCAAATTGGCGTAAACCATTAGTTTTGGACGAATTTCAATCGCCTTTTTATAATAGGGAATCGCTTCCGCGAATTTATTTTGTGCATCCAGCAAAACAGCAATATTGCTGTATGGCTCAGAAAATGTGGGTTTTATTCTAATTGTGTTTTTAAATTCTGCCATAGCTTCATCATAACGGTTAAGCTGAACAAGTGTTCTGCCTAAATCGAAAGAAGCATTCATAAATTCAGGATAAATGTCGAGGGCTTTTTTGAATTGAACACAAGCCTCTTCTCTCCATTTCGTTTGCTCTGATGTATTCGATGTTGTACCGGCTTTTAAAGCTAAATGCACTGCATACAAATTTCTAGCTTGCGCTGAATTCGAAACGTTCTCAATATCTTTAGAGAATAACGTTACTCGGTCTTTCCAATCAAAATTGCGCGCTATGGTTATACCGGAATACGCAATGCAAATCAATAATAGTATTGCTTTCAGCGGAAGAGAAAATTCGTTAAGCGACTTCCCGTTAAACGGATTTTTGGAAAGCAAAAGCAGTAAATAGCTCACCAAGATGCTAAATCCAATACTTGGGATGAGTAAATAACGATCGGCCATCATTCCCGGAAGTGCTGAAACAACTGTAGATACAGAGGCTAACGAAATCAAGTAAACAAAAATGCTAAACGATATGATGGGTCGCTTGCGCAAGAAATACAACCCCAATCCTGCAATAAATAAATGAACTAAGAAAATAGCGATTGGATATACATTCCAAAAATTCAGTGCATCAATATATTTATACCCATAATAAAACGACATTGGATATGGTGCAAAGATCAACTTTAAATATTTAGCGAAAATATCCATTCCGGTTCCCAACCGAATAGCTAAGGGTTCATTTAACCCAACAGGTATCTCAACAAAATTAAGCGGGCGATTGGTATATGCTATAATCGCAGGTCCATTGGTACTGCTGAGCTTTCCTACAATATGGGTGTCTTGCAACTGTATATGTAAAGGCTGTTGCGCAACTTTGATACTAATCAGCGATGGGATAAGCAATACAAATGCCAAAACGCCTATAATTGCTATGCGATAATTTTTTTCGGAAAAATAGGTGAGGAATAAAAAAACAATGAGGAAGTTAAAATAGAATATGTTCTTTTCAGTACCCAAGAAAAACAATACTGTTTGTCCGATGGCAATAACTATTAAAATTGGAAGTTGGTATTTAGCGGTCTTTGTTTGGAAATAGAAGAGCACAAGCATTGCGCCAACGAGTACGATGACACCATCATAACGCTGTATTGTCCATAGTGTAGTTAAACCAATAGCAAAAGCAATCAACAAGATGCGCTGGATTCCTTTTGAACGAAGGCCGAAATACAGTAACGGAAATGGAAGAATAGATAATGCCAAACGATGCGGCAGTTGCAAGTTAAAAAGATAAAAGAGGAGCATGGATATGTATCCGATACCAACGATGAGTTTCCATTCCCAATTTAGCCATAATAGCGAAAAGCCAATAATAAAAAGGGTTCCAAGAAACAAGCCGTTACTTCCGGCTATGAAATAAAAATAGTTTAAACCGGCTAGCCCAAGAATGATAATGCTGAGTAGTATGCTCTGCCATTGATAGAAATTTCGAAACGAAATACTGGATGCATACGATTTAGTATTCGAAAGATAAATGCCGAGAAAACCCTTTACAGAGAAGTGCTTCAGCCAATTACCTGAAACTCCGTTTTTGAGAATGAACAAAACACAATTCAAAACAAGTACACCTATCAAGAATATGACTCTGTCTTTGAGAAGATTGATGTTAACCAGAAAGAATAATGGCAATGCAAGTCCAACACTCAGCAGTAATATCTCTTTTAACGATGAGGTTCGGAAAAAGGCAATGGCCATGGGGATGAAAATAAAGAAAGGGGTAATGGTGAGTTTTGACAGCAAGCCGAAAACAAAAGCAATGACCATAAATGGAAAGTAAATCCACTTTTTAGTGGCATTGAATTTAAGGGCATAGCGAAGGGCTAACAATCCACCAAGTAACGATAGTATTTCATCGCGGCTTTTTATACTTGCCACCACCTCGGTATGAATGGGATGTAAAGCAAAAATAGTTGCGGCTACAAAGGTCATCATACGGTAGTCTGTACCCAAAAGTAGGTTAACCACCCGATAGAGTGTTAAACATAAAAGTGCATAAAGCAGAACGTTGAAGAAGTGACTTACATGCGGGTTGTCGCCAAAAAATTCATGTTCAATAGCAAAGGAAACAAGTACTATTGGCCGATACTCGTAGCTATAGCCCATTTTGTCTTTGTAATAGGGTTCGGTGAAAATATCCGGGATAGCACTAATTCCACCGGCAGTTAAACGATGGTTCTGTGTTACCAATTCATCATCGAGATTGTAATCGTTTGGAATGGAATTCACATACACCAAAAAACTAATCAAGAAAATAAAAAGGCTAAACCCATATTTTGCGAAAAAACCTTCGCTGTTCTTTTCGGTTTCTTTTGTATTGCTCTTGCTTACTTTTTTTTGTTGTATTTCTTTTTGCTTACTCATCGGTTAAATATAATCAATAGTAAATTTATTCTGCTTTTCATTGAATTTTATCAATTTCGGAAAGCCCATGAGGGTAGGATATAGTTGACAAAGTAGCGGAATGTCGGTGTAATAAAAGGGCTTAAACAGATAGGCAAATTTAATTTTTACGAAGTCCCAAACTTTTGCATGTATTGATTCGTTGCCATGCGATTGCTCAATAATGCTTTGGCATTCTCTAATATAGCGTTCCTGATCTTCCGACAATTGATGCTTGTGTACTCTGAATCCTGATAGCAATACCGGGGCAGTATAAATACTAGCCCATTGAAAAAATCGCACCCATAATTCAAAGTCAAAAGCAATAATTCCTTTTTCAATTTTAGCACCTGCTTTCTTCCAAAGCGAAGCTCTCCAAAAAACTGATTCCTGTTGTATTGCCAAAAAATCGCCACTGGCAAATCGGGTTTTACTCCATCGATTGAAATGCGGGTAAACACCATCGTGTACAAAGTTGTCAAACACCGGAGTACGTTGAATAAACAATTCATTTAAACAGGTTCCTTCTGCATTATACCAAGAAGGGAAGCCGGTTATCCAATCCACGTTTGGTAGATCCGTAAATAGTTTCGCAACTGTTGATAATGCATAAGGATGAAATTTATCATCGGCATTCAACCAACATAAAATATCGCCTGTAGCTTTCAAAAAACCTTTATTCAACGCATCTGCCGGACCTGAATCTGGTTCGGAAATAATACAGTGGATTTTACTTTCGTATTCTTTTATAATACTAAGCGTATTGTCATTGCTTGCTCCGTCAACAATAATATATTCGATGTTAGCATAGTTTTGCCCCACAACCGATTCTATACATGCTCTTATGTATTGTTCGGCATTTCTGCAAACTGTAACAACGGATATTTTAGGGTTAGTAGTCACTTAAATAGTAGGCATTGGTTTTATGTTCAAAGCGCACAACAGCAGGGAATTTTTCTTGGCGGTAATACAAATAGCGTAAATAAGGAATGTTTTTTTCAAAACTCCATTGCTTGAAACTAAAGGGTTGCGACCGCTTTACTTCTTTTTCTTCACTGTAAGCTGCATAAAAAGAGGCGCTATACAATGGCGTCTCCCGAATACACTGCAACCAAAATTGATGTGAAATTCCCGATAGACTGTCTACCTTCATTTTTTTGATACTCTCTTTTGCAAGATATTCTGAAAAGAATAAACCAGCCGAGCGAAGACTTGTTGCGCCTGTGGCTTCAACTTCAGCAGTAATTAACCTTTCCGTGAATCTTCTTTTGCAAATAGGTTTTGGAGCCTGTAAAACGCCATTGTACTTGCTAACAACAATGCCATACAACCAATGAATATCTACGAAACGTTTTAAAATATTTTTTGCCGCCAAAAGCGCTCCTTCGGCATATTCATCGCCAGACTGGAGTAGCGCACCGTAGGCATATGATGACGTACTCAATGCATCCAGTACCATTTGGGCATCGGCTGATTCAATGATTTGGAGGCTATTAATGTGTTCCGGAAGCGGATGTATACTAAGCGTTGTTTTCGCGAAAATCTTAACATCTACAAATGGATATTTTTGTTTTGAAATGCTATTCAGTGTTAGCGCAAGTCCATCCGAAGTATCTGCTAAAATATGAATGCAGAATGTAGGGTACTGCTGATTATAAATGTGTTTTTCAAACGCAGCACGCCCTCTTTCAGTAGCTTCCGATTCAATAAATTCATGAAAAACTAAATCCTTAATCCCTTTCAATTGCGGAAAAAACGCCTCGCGAATCGGTTTTTTATCGATAAAATCTTTTGTGGCACCAAGATGGAAAAATTCACCTTTTACATCTTGCAAAATATTCTGCGTGTAATCCGATAGTTCAATGCCAAACGATTGTATGGGGTACATACATTTTTTAGAAGAAATCAAAAATGGCGTATGCACACTGTCTAATGCGCGCTCACCATATACATCAATGGTTGTATTGCTTGAATTATAAATTCCTTTTTGAAAAACATTTTGTTCAAACCAAGCATCATACTTACTTTGCGAAGCAGTAAGGGATTGAAACTGAAAGTTGCGATTACCCTGCATCAAAGGGGTTTGAAATAATCCTTTTCGATCGGTATTAGTGCCCGGATCGCCAAAGTTAGTACTAAGCGATTGGTGCGGAAAAACAAAATAAGAGTCGGTATCAATCAAATAATGAATGAAATGTTTTTTCCACGATTGCGCTCCCCAACTTTGTATGTAATCCGGCAAAGGTTTATCGCTCATGAGCTCCGGATGTTCCTTTAACCATCGCCTAAAGGTATTCCATTGTTGTTTTGTCCAGCACTGTCCCCACGATGAAGCTACTTGCATGAAGTACACATCACTGCCATCTTGTTTTGGGTAAAAAGGATAAAATCCACTTTCCGTAATGGCATAGCTATACAACGATATCCCGGCTACTTTTTCTTCAGCCGAATAAAAGGCAAGTGCCTGTTGTGTGTATGCAAAAAAATAAGGCGAAACCACTAAGTCGTCTTCTAAAACGATAATGGCATCGTAGTCATTTACAATATCGGCACACAACAGAATGTGCTGTTTCAGCCCCAAATGTTGGGTATTGCGAATTATTTTTTTTGAACCAAAAGCCCATGGATACTCCTCGGCTATAGCAACCGTTTTTGTTTGAACCGTTGCATCATCAATGGAGATAAAAAGATCGGTGTTTTGCGCGTATTCGGCTTTGGCTAATGCATCCAACAACCGCATCAAACAATGGGGGCGATTAAAGGTTGGGACAACAATAGCTATGTTTGTTTTCATGGGTTAGGTTCATAATCAAAAAGGTTGCCGTATTCCTTTTTAATTGCTGTTAGCACTACTTCCTGATCTCGCAACACTACCTTTCGGCCTGCCTTTGCCAACAAAAGGGCTAATGCGAATTGTTGAGATTCGTCTAAAAGTAATGAACCTTTTTTATATGTAATACCATCGAAGACGATTTTTTCATCTTCCGAATAGGTCTTTATGTAGTCTTGCAATTGAAACGTAAGATGACGTTTGTTTATCTCATCGGTTGCTTCACTCAGCAACAAGGCGTAATCATTATTGCGCGCAAAAAGCCCAAGGGCCTTATTATCTCTTGGGAAACAAGGGCCGCCAAAGCCAAAGCCGTACGACAAATATTTATTGCCGATTCTACTGTCAGCCCCAATGGCACGTAATATTTTTTCGGGCTCAGCGCCAACTTTAATGGCTAAGTCTCCAATCGAATTGGCAAACGAAATCTTCGTTGTTAGAAAACAATTTGTGGCAATTTTTGCAATTTCAGCACTAAGCCGACTCATTCTACAATACACCGGTTTGTTTTCACATAACTGCGTGAATACCTCTTCTATCAAATCGCCAGCGGTTTCGTTCGCTTCACCAATCAGCACCTGATCAGGATATAATTGATTGCGAATAATATCACCCTGTGCTATAAACTCAGGATTATAACTTACTGTATAGTTGTAATGCTCAAGTCGTTTGGCTAAGTTGTCACAATATCCGGGCATAGTAGTACAGCCAATCACCAAATGAATTTGCTTATCCCGTTTGCCAAAGGCTATCAATTGCTCGGCTATATGCTCAATTTGTGCGTGGTCGTAACTTCCATCGGGCAGCGATGGGGTGGCCACCATAATAAAGAGCAATGGAAAGTCATCCAACAGTACATCCGCAATTGCTGTGGTAGCTCTGAAATTCGAAGCAGACTGCAGCAGTTCGTTTACCCGTGGCTCAAATGAAAACAATGTTTTGTTATTGATGGAATGCACATAACCTTCATGAATATCTACACCCACAATCGAATACCCTTTCTGCTCAAGGTTTAATCCGAAACAAAGCCCCAATTTACCAATACCGAGTATCCCAATGTTCAAGTCGTTGAATTTAGTGTTTAACCTAAAACGTTTGCACGACTAGCTTCTTGGCATGTCTTTCACAAAACTGGCCTGCGCATCTTTGAATTCTTTTTCCAATTTTGCAGCCATTTCAGGATCGAATCGTTTTGCAATAGAACTCAACTCTTGTAAAATGTACAACTGTTCTTGAATAGGACGGTTTTGCATAAAGTATCCCTGTTGCAATTGCGCTAAATACGCTCTGTCGCCACTGTCGGAAGCTTTTTCCAGTTGTAGCTTATAAACATATTGCCAGTATTGTAATTCATCTTTCGCTCTTGCTAACAACTCATCCGATAGTTTTCTTGCTTTTGCTTTATCGCCAGCAGCATAATAAAACTCAGGGTAAGAAGCATTGAACACATTATACGGAATCAACTTAGCCGGCATCATTTTCAACGCATAGTCAATCACTTCAACCGCTTTTTTAGTATCGCCTTTCACCGCTAACGATTCCGCTAAACGCGCATAATTGCCTCTCAAATTCATGAACATACGTTGAATGTTTTCATCGATATACAAATCAGGGTAAGTTTCTACACCACCAAATTTGAATTTCTTCATCATGTTCTCATACGCCACATCGTTGCGTACAGGTGCCGTTTGATGGCCCTTAGATCCCGACTCTCTCGGAACAATTCTGTAGGTTAATCCTTCCAATTGGAAATATTTATCTAAGCCTTCATACGCATCAGAGCTTACAGAAACCGCAAAATAAATCGGACGTTCCATAATGTTGTTCGCCACAATATCTAAGGTCAGTAAATCGTTTTTCAACAACGTTCCACTACCTATTTGCCAATTCATACGCGGAGTCAACTGTGCATAATCAGCCGGGTCTAACATATTCATCGCTTTCGCTTTGTTAGTGTCTATATCTAAATAGAATGTTCTTGTTGGCAAGAAATTCTCCATCTCACCTTGACCTGAACTCACCTTGTTTTTCGGATCATCGCTGGCAATAAATTGCATCACCTTTTTCAAATCTAATGGTGTTTCTTCATTAATACCCGGAGTAGGAGAGTAGCGCACCACATCGCGGTTGCTGGCTTGTATCTGCTCATCGGTAAACGAAATCTTAACCGGAGCCGATTGGTTCCATCTATATTTCAATTGTTGAATATACCAATCCACACCTAAAAGGGATAAGTTAATTACACGCACATCCGGACGAATACCTTCCACCTCTTGTGCATACCACAATGGATAAGTATCGTTGTCACCCATCGTCATCAAAATGGCGTTCGGCTGACAAGACTCTAAATAATCTCTCGCCAAATCTCTTGCTGTATAACGGTTGTGGCGCGTATGGTCATCCCATCCTTGTGCTCCCATTAAAATTGGTGCACTCAACGATAAGGCCAAGGCCACACCGGCTGCAGGTATTTCCGCCATTTTCTTACGCAAGAAATCCCAAATCGCTAACACCCCAAACCCAATCCAGAAGCAATATGTCCAGAACGAACCTGCCTGTGCATAATCGCGTTCTCTCGGCTCTATTGGCGGCTCGTTTTGATACACAATTTGGAACAAACCGGTAACTATAAACAACACCAAAATCTTCAAGAAAATTTCTTCGTTTTTGTACAATGTGTAAATCAAACCAATCAATCCCAGAATGAACGGAATCATGTAAAACTTGTTGCGGCCTTTGTTTTCCAACGATTCTTTCGATAAGTGCTCTTGCGGATACTCAGGTGTAAAGAACAATCCCGAGTTATCAATAAACGGAATACCGCTTATCCAACGGCCATTGTCGTTACCGTATGTGCCTTGAATATCATCTTGTCTACCGGCAAAGTTCCACATAAAATAACGGAAGTACATATACCCAATTTGATACTTCAAGAAATACCAAATGTTGTCTTTCATCGAAACATCATCTTTCACAAAATAACGGCCCGGTTGCTCGGCATTACGTTGTTGCGCAATTTGGTTGGCTTGCTGGCGCTGACCCGGATCAAAGGTTTGCACCACTTCATTGGTTTTGCGATCAATTAATTTTGCAGCAGGGTTTAACCATGTTCTATACCCATCGTGCTTTTGCGTTTCTTGCCAAAAACCTAAACGAGGGAATAACATACATGCCTCATCTTTGAAAATATAATCGATTTTCTTTCCGCCAAATTCATATTTGTCTTTACCTTTGTAGAAACGGTCGCCCAATTCTTTTTGTCCCTCAATATCCTGATAAGTAGCGGTATAATCCGGTCCGTACACCAACGGTCTGTCGCCATATTGCTCACGATCCACATACGATTTAATGCTGAACGGATCAGCCGGTCTGTTCATGTTAATCGGTGTATTCGCAACGGCACGAATAGGCACCATCGCATACGATAAGTAGCCGATGTACACAAACGAAGCCGAAATCAATCCCAAATTCCATAAGTACCGATTCGTTTTTTGAGTATAATAAATGCCGTACGACAACAATGAAATCAACAACAAGAAGAAGAAAATCACACCGCTGTAAAACGGCATGCCCAATGTGTTTACAAAGAATTTATCGAATCCGGCCATGAACGCCTGGGTGTAAGAAATAACAAACTTCATCGCAAAACCCAACACACCAAAACCGGCAAAAGCGGCAATAAAAAAGCCTACTACCGAAGTTTTGTGGTTTTTGAAATAGTATACCACCGCAATAAATGGCAATGCCAACAACGACAATAAGTGAACGCCAATCGACAAGCCCACCATATAAGCAATAAAAATAATCCAACGGTCAGCGTATTTGCTTTCGCTTTCGTCCCATTTCAAAATTGCCCAAACAATAATCGCCATAAAGAACTGCGACAAGGCATACACCTCGCCCTCCACAGCCGAAAACCACAACGAATCCAAGAACGTAGCGCAACCTGCGGCTATCAAACCGGCTCCCATCACGGCAATCGCCTCGCCTTGTGTAGGGTTGTTCTTATCCGTAAAAAACATTTTTTTCGCCAACATCACTACCGACCAATAGCAAAACATAATCGAAGCGGCAGTGCTTAAACCCGACATAAAATTCACCATCATCGCTACTTTAGCAGTATCGCCAAAGGCCAAAAGCGTAAATAAACGCCCTAACATAAGGAAGAATGGTGCCCCCGGAGCGTGAACTACCTGTAGTTTCCAGCAGCCCGAAACGAACTCACCGCAGTCCCAGAAGCTTCCGCTCGATTCCATGGTCATCGCGTAAACAACAGTAGCGAATAACAGCACACCGAAGCCTACCAGGGTATTAATTTTCTTGAAGTTTTGCATATTTTGTTTTTTTGGAATCTGCTAAAATAGCCAAAAGTTGTGTTCGTCAAAGTTTTGAATCGCCCGATTCGCTTTTTTTCGAATTTCTTAGGATTTATGCATAGGCTGTTCCTTGCAGGATGTAGGCCGTGTCCCGCTAAGAAGCGGCACCGGGCTTTTCGCTGCAAGTCCTCGTGCCAATAGGCATTGGCGCTGCGGGCTTTCCGCTCCAATCCCTCACGGGGCATTCTAGTTCAAACATTATTTTGGCAAACAAACATCATATTGCCGTCATTCCCGCACAGGCGGGAATCTCACTATTCATACTTGCGGTTTGTGATAACAATAACAGAAGGTGAAAAAGATTGGTTGGTGACGGAACACCAACCAAAGGAGAAAACGTCTGTTATAACCAGTGGTTACTTCCATAGTTCTTCGTCTAACCAATTTTTAGGAAAACCCATTTCTTTTGTCTGTGCTAATGGGCAAGTTTTCATTAGCTCTTTCAGTCTCTCACTAAATGTTGAACCTGGACTTATCTGTTTTAACACATACTCAATGCAAGATAATGTTGCATAAAGTTTGTTCGTATAAATAGATTGGTTTTCTAAAAAAGTATGGGTTGGATGTGTAGGGTATTTTATCGGAATTAGTCGTCTATTCCATACTCGTCCGTGATGAGCACAAATGTTTCTTAATGTGCTAAAACAAAGTATCCAATTTTCAAGAACCGAAAAGTCTTTAAGTCCAAAATGAGATGTTACAGCTAATTTTTCAGGGCTTTTCTTCAAATTTTGAAAAATTTTTGACAGCAATCCCATACTGCTAACTTCTAAGCTCATCCAACTTGGCGGTTCTGTCGGATTGGTGTATTTATTTTTATAATGGTCAATAAATGTTTCGTTACTTCTGTCTATTTCTTTTTGTAAGCTGTCAAGATGGTTGGCAAATCTCATTGTGTCTCTATAAAGCTCGGGCTTTAGCTGCCAATGACTGCCGTGACTTAACGCAAAATGATAGATGATTTGTGTTCTCAGTGCTATTTCAATTTTTTCAATAGCATCGAAAATCAAAAGACGTAGTTTGCGGTCAAATACGTACAGCCCTATTATTTGCTCAAAAGTAACATCAACATTAAATGGTTGATTGTCGAGTGAATTGTCTTGAAAGGGATATGTATAAGCTCTTAAACGATAGTAACTAATATTAGAAAGGTAGTTTTGAGCTTTTGCTTCTTTGTCAAATTTCAGCCCCCGACCCTTGAGCTTCTCTATTTGTTCGGCAATTGTTATGGGTAACTTATTGTATTTCATTGTCTTAATGAAATTAAGATAACTCTATAAAATCGAAAACCAGCCCGGGTGCGCTGTTCAAGTGGGAAGCGTGGCTGGTATTATTAAGTGCATATATACGGCATATTTTTGTAACCGCAACAATTGTAACAAAATTTATTTTCTTGTATGATGTCATTAATCTTGTTTATCAGTCTATAGTTAGTGTTTTCAAAGATAACGAAATTTTGACAGTCATTCCCGTAAAGGCCGTAATCTCACTATTCTTACTTGCGGTTGGTGAAACAATAACCAGAGGTGAAAAAGAATGGTTGGTGGCGGAACACCAACCAAAGGATAAAACCGGCTTAGGTTTGGGGTGGGTTTTGGTTGGTGGCGGAACGCCAACCATGGAGTAATAAGTCATCACAAAACGGAAATCATTAGACTGTTGGAATGGTAAGTGAAGACAGATATTATTAGATAAATCTATACCATAAGTAGGACGCTTGCGATTGTTTGGGATATAGATTAATTCAGATCTACATCACAATAAATCTCCCAGTTATATTTTTTCTTTAATAGATTCACTACTATTTCATAAGCAGCTCTCATGAGATCGTAGCTTTGTCCATAATTTATATTGCGGAGACTAATTCTGACTTGACTATCATAAATGGAAATGAAATAAAAACCATCAACAGTAAAAGGTATGGATTTGAAAAATTTAAAGAGAAGGCTCCTTTTTTTTAAGTATAAAACGGTAGAGCCGTGGGCACAAGAATCTCCTTTTATATGATATCCATTCTCAACGTTGCCTTTAGCCTTCTCCATCTCGAAGATTCTATTTACTTCTGCTGAAGCTATTTGTGAAATTTCAAAAAGCGTAAATTCAAACTCTTCTAATGAGGGTACTATAGGATTGATTTCTTCAGCCATCTATCTAATTTTTATATCGTTTCAACTTCCTCTTTCACACCCCAAACCTCAGCAATTTTTGTTTTTATTTTTCGCTCAAATATTTCTATTAAACGTTTATTGGCATTGACCAATTGCATTTCTTCTTCTATCGCTTTTACGATTTCCGTTTGTTCAACAACTTCAGGAACTGGAATTGGGAATTTTCTTAAAGTTGTTAGCCCAATAAATTGCTGTGCTCCACCGCTTGACATTAAACTAATGTATTCTTGTGCATTCTGTGATTTGAGAAAGTATAGCAAATAAGTGTGGTTGATTTTTCCGATTGGTTTTATTAAACCTACATTTTTAATGCTGAATTCTCTGGTGTCATCAATTACACAGCTCATTCCTCGGTTTGCACCAATCATTGAAATAATAATATCACCAAACTCAACATTTGAACGCTTGATTATTTTTTGATGGTCTTCTCTTGAAATGAATTGAATATCGTCAAATGAAAGGCCTTTCTTGGTAATGTTCTTTTGAGTTACAAATGGAATTCCGTTTTCCAAAACATATTTGGGCGAGTCGTGAGTTCCGTCTCTAACATCGCACAATTGGTCTAGTTCCACCATTTCCCAATCAGGGTTGATGGCGATGGTAGGCTTGTAGTTGTTTACTACTTGTTTGGCACCGTCTATAATTTTTTGATAGCCTTCTATTTCGGCTACTATTTTTTGTTGTATTTCAAGCGGTGGGAGGGGAATTTCAAAAGCATTTAAACTTTCAAATGTCAAATTTGATATGCTAGTTGTCGTGTTTGCATTTAATTCATAATATCTTTTTGCCTGTTCTGTTTTCAAACAATGCAATAGATACAAAGACAAAATCATTTCGTTTTTGGGTCTTACTAAAGTCATAAAAGCTCCAAAAGAAGTTTCATGTTTTAATTGACTTACATATGTTGCTCTTCCTAGAAGGTTTAAACTATTTGCTGTTGAAATTAAAATATCGCCTTCTTTTAAATATTTTTTTTCATCTTTTATAAATCGCTTCGGAATATTGTATAAATCTTTATCTATTATTCCGAACTCTTGGCAAGCCTTTGTTGTTGCGACTTTCACTGTGTCATTATTTTCAGTTTCAACTTGGTCATTTTTGCCAAAAGTAATGCCCCTAACGACATCACAGATTTCAGATAACTTTACTAATTCAAATTCTGTTTGAGATTTTGCAGTTTCAAAATATCTTTCTGCACTTAGTACAACATCTTTATTTCCTAAAACAGTTTCCTTTTCTACCAAGGTTGCAATGGTCTGAAGCAGGATTTTGTCGATTTTAGGATTGGCAGGATTTTGTTCGTAAGCTATTTGCAAATCCTGAATATCTTGTAAATTCTGTCCATCCTGATTCAGACAATTTTTATATGTTTCTAAAAATGCTAATGCCACCGGCAAATCATTTTTGTCAATCTCTCTGCGTTGTGCGCCTAAATCGAATCCATCGTTTTCAATTTTTAAAAACAAAATGTGTTGGCTTCTTTTCGCCAAGCGTTTATCTAAAATCAATACCGATGTTTTTACTCCGCTGTAGGGTTGAAACACTCCTGCCGGCAAACTAATTACGGCTATCAAACTATCTTGCACCAACATTTTCCGCAATTGCTTGTAAGCCGTTTGGCTGGTGGCTACAATGCCGTTGGGCACTACAATTCCTGCCCGTCCGTTGCGGTTTAAGTGTTCGGCAATGTAATCGGTAAACAATACTTCGGCTTTGTTGGCTTGTACGCCAAATTTTTTGTGTGGTCGTATACCGCCTTTCGGTGTCATAAATGGGGGGTTGGCCAATATCACATCAAAGGTTTCCTGCCAACGGTCTTCGCTGCTCAAACTATCGTATTCGTGTATGAGAGGCGTTGCAAAACCGTGTAAATACATATTCGCTAAACTCAATCGTACCATATCGGGACTGATGTCGTAACCCACAAAATTGGTAGCGAGTTTTTTTCTATCGTCTGGCTTTAGTTTATCGCCTTGGCGTTTGTCGGTGTTATTATTTAGAATGTGTTTGTATGCACTCAACAAGAAACCGGCTGTACCGCAAGCAGGGTCTAGGATGGTTTCGTTTTTTTGTGGGTTTACACAAGCGGTTACAAAATCAATAATGTGTCGGGGTGTTCTAAACTGCCCTGCATCGCCTTGGCTGCCCATTACACTCAACAAGTATTCAAAAGCATCGCCCAACTTTTCGCTGTGGCTGTATTCAAACTCGTTGATGTATTTTAAAAACAGTTTTAAAGTGCTTGGGTCGCGGTAAGGCAAATATGCGTTCTTAAAAATGTTGCGGAACAGTTCAGGAATATTGGGATTGGTATTGAGCTTTTCCAATGCTTCGCTGTACAATGCCAGCATATCTTGTCCGTTGAGCGATGGGTCGAACAATTTTCGCCAACCGTATTTGGCATATTCGCCTGTAAAGAATTTGGCTTTGCCTTTAAATTTCTCTACAGCTTCTTTATCCATATCGTCCATAAACTTATAGATAAGCGCTAAGGTGATTTGTTCAATTTGGCTTTTCGGATCGGGCACTTTACCTACCAACACATCACGGCAATCGTCAATATTTTTTTTGGTAGTGTTATCTAACATTTTTAAGTATGTTCAAGTTTAAAAAATGCACTTTGTCTTTTTTCCATTCGTATCTAAGTGTTTCGATTCCTAAATTTTTTAGGTCACTTATTATTCCTATATCAATTTGATTAGGGAACACAACAAATCTCATCGGGTCGCTCTTTAAGCTGTTACTATGCAATAAAACTTGTCCAATTGCGGTATAAACTGACTGTGTATTTGTCGAGGTTTTAAATTCAAATATGGCTATAGGTTTACCATTTTTATCTATACCAAGATCAACATATTTGTTTTTAGTGCACTTGTTTTTAAACCCGAAATTTGTTTCTAATTCATACTTTAACGCATCAACTATAGAACCGTGGTCGCTAACAGATTCAACTATACCATCGCGATAATATGAACTTCGTTTACCCCAAAATTCAGGAGTATACTTTTTCATCAAGAAAGGATTGTTAGTATCACCCTTTGCTAGTTCAAGTGACTTTAATTCTGTTAATAAACACTTAATTCTATCAATTTCCTTTATAAAAGAAACTACTTGAGTGAATGCACGTGGCGAATTTATTTCGCATACTATAAAACACTCTTTTTGATTGCCATTATTAGAAGCAACAACTTTCTTCCTTGAATAATATTTATCAATATTTTCTATAGTTATTCCTTTAATACCACCACCCATTTTTCCACTATGCAAAAGAAACACTCTGCCTGAATTATCTTTTGCCCAGTATGCAGCTTCTTTAAAATCATTAAACTCTTTTTGATAATTTATTTGAACTCGTATACTGTTTGTCCTTTCGTAGTCAGGAGCTATACCAAAAAGATTGTAAAATTTGTGGCTCTTGGAAAGTCTATCGCCAGACCACCAAAAGTCACTATTGGGATAATAATAAGCAATTGCTTCGCCAGATCCACCTGGAGTTGAATATCTTAGTTTTTTAGGCTTTCCAGTGCTATTACTTTTCATTAGCCCATGAAACGCTTTGTTTAGACTGATTATTTCAGAGGAATTAATTATTATTTCTAAGGACATTTTGAATAATTTAATTAACTGACAAATCTATTTAGTGCCACATAAGTATTCACATAGTAGGGCAATTGGCGCTTCATTTCATCATCTACACGGTTAAAATCTTCTACATTAAAAC
>CAYNMP010000005.1:0-188401 GCA_964398475.1 uncultured Chitinophagaceae bacterium
GTGCGCTTGTAAAATGTATCTTAACTGCAACGGGTGCTTGTATCAGTCCGAATACAGATACTTCAAACACGCTAGCAATGGTGATTTTACCATCAGTAGTGCCAACAGTAAGTATTTCAGCTTCTGCAACTTCAGTTTGTACAGGTACATCTATTACCTTTACGGCTACATCTACAAATGGCGGAACAGCTCCAACTTACCAATGGAAAGTGAACGGCTCGAATGCAGCAACCGGAACTACTTTTGTTACTTCAACGCTTAGCAATGGAGATATTGTAAGTTGTGAATTGACAAGTAATGCCAATTGCGCAAGTCCTGCTGTAGTTACTTCGAATAACATCACAGTAACTATTTCATCGCCTTCAACACCTTCAGTAAGTGTAAGTGCTTCTGCAACTACAATCTGTACTGGTCAGTCAATTACATTCACGGCTACTCCTTCAAATGGAGGTACTAGTCCGGTTTACCAATGGAAAGTAAATGGCTCGAATGTTGGAACAAACGCTACTGTTTACTCTTCATCAACATGGAATAACGGAGATGTAGTAACTTGTGAAATGACGTCAAATGCAGCATGTATTTCAACGCCAACAGTAATTTCAACTCCGATTACCATTACAGTGAATACGGCTTCAGCGCCTACAATTGCCATCTCTACACTTACAACATCGGTATGTTCAGGATCTAGTGTTGTCTTTACGGCTTCAATAACCAATGGAGGTACAACACCTGCATACCAATGGAAAGTAAACACTGTAAACAGTGGTACGAACAGTGCTACATTTACTTCTACTTCTTTAACCAATGGGGCTGTGGTGAATTGTGTGCTTACTTCTTCATCTGCTTGTGCTACGCCTACAACGGCTACTTCAAACAGTTTAACAATGAACGTAAGTACTGCAGTAACACCTACAATAGCCATTACATCGAGCAGTACCAACATTTGTGCAGGAACAGCAGTTACCTTTACGGCAACAGCTACCAATGCAGGTTCAGCGCCTGTGTATCGTTGGAGAGTGAATGGAACTATCACGGGTGGAAGTTCAAGTACTTTGATTACGTCTTCATTAAGCAACAACGATGTGGTAACTTGCGAATTGATATCTTCGTTGCCTTGTGTAACCAGTACAACTGTATTGTCGAACTCCATTGTTGTAACAGTAAATCCAATTGTTACGCCAACAGTTACTGTGAATGCATCTGCAACAAACATTTGCCAAGGTACATCAGTAGCCTTTACTGCTCTACCTACGAATGCAGGAGCAACTCCTACATACCAATGGAAACTGAATGGCACCAATGTTGGAACAAACAGCAATACATACACAAATGCTGCATTGAATAACGGAGATGTGGTAACTGTTACAATGACCATCACAAATCCTTGTGGTAACCCTACGGCTGTTACATCTACTCCAATTACAATATTGGTAAGTAATGCTAGCAATCCTTCTGTAACCATCAGTGCAAATCCTGGAACTACTATTTGTAGCGGAGCATCGGTTGTATTCAATGCGTCACCTACAAATGCAGGAAGCTCTCCGGTATATCAATGGAAAGTGAATGGTGTTAACGTGGGAACTAATTCACCTACATTTACTGCTAATCAATTGAGCAACGGAGCTGTTGTTACCTGTGTGATGATTTCAAGCTTCACATGTGTTCCAAATCCAACGGCTACTTCGAATGCGCTTACGATTACTGTTAATGCTACTCCAACTTCACCGGTTGTTACAACCAATTCACCGGTGTGTGAAAATGCACAGTTAATTTTGAACACAGCTCCAGTTTCGGGTGCCACTTATTCTTGGTCTGGTCCTAATGGAACAACATACAATACCCAAGACGTAATCCTAAATGGTGCAACAACGGCCAATGCCGGAGTGTACACATTGAATATTACATTGAATGGTTGTAGTGCATCTTCGTTACCTACCAATGTAACAGTGAATGCTGTTCCTGTTCAACCATCGATTACGAAGAATGGAACTGTATTGACTTCGTCAGTGGCTACTAATGTTCAATGGATGAATAATAACGCATTCATCGTTGGAGCAACAAGTGGTTCTTATACAGTAGCTCAAACCGGTTACTACCAAGTTCGAGTGTCTAATGCAAGCGGATGTTTCAGTGTATCTGATTCAATGTATGTATTTGTTACCGGAATTAACGATATCAATGTAACGTTGAAAGCTTCTATTTATCCAAATCCGTTCACGAACAAATTCTCTATGACTATTCCTTACGAAGTAAAAGATGTAACGGAATACAGTTTTGAAATTTTGAACGATATCGGTCAAGTAGTGTTAGCGAAATCGAGATTAGAGTATGTGAACCAAATCGACTTGTCGAATGTTGCAGCCGGATTGTATTACATGAAAGTGAAATACAAAGACAGCTACAAAACATTCAAGTTGATGAAGAAAGAATAAACTTCATCACATGAAATAGCAAAGCCTCTTCAATTTGAAGAGGCTTTTCTGTTTTTATAAAAGTAAAACGTAAAGATGCAATGTTACTTTGCTCTCATTTTATTTCCTTTTGCTTCGTGTGTTACTTCAGCCAGTCCTAGTTTCTCCATTAAAGGTGGAACATACATTCCGAATCTGCCACGAAGCCCTTTTTTTAGCCCATACCAGCCGCCATTGGGGTTGCTTTCCGAACGACCCCATGCTTCCACTGTACCTTCCTTTGCAGGTTTTTGTTCATCCGCACTGCCTAAGTCCATCCAGGCGCCATGTTTTTTAAGCATAACATGTAAATCATTAAGACATTTTGCGTCATACAAAAGTGTAGTTTTTCCAACAACGCATACAATTACTTCTTTACCATCCTTTTCATCTTTGTACATTTCATAATCCGATGAAAGGGGAGGTGTTTTCAATTTCCATGGATTGGTTTTGGTTCCTTCGTTAGCCATAGTTTTAGTTTTTAGTTCACTAAAGCTAATACATAATATTGAATGAGCCTATTGCACTATTGAAAACAAAAAAGCCCGAAACGATTCGGGCTTTTAAAATTTAAAGTGAAGTAATTAAATCCTCTTTCTTACGTCTTATCTTCTTCGCTTTCGCTAAGTAATCATTCGCTTCATCCCGATAACCTAATGACAGTATTACAGTACTCTGTAAGCCTTTCTCTTTTAAGCTGAGGACTTCGTCTAGCGCAGCCGGATTAAATCCCTCCATAGGTGTAGCATCTACTTGTTCAATTGCAGCGGCCACCAATCCAAAACCTAAAGCGATGTAAGTTTGCTTTGCTGCCCATGTAGTGTTGTCTTCAGTGCTTCTGCTTTTAATCAAGCCTTTGATGTTATCTTCAAATCCTTTTAAACTCTCAATAGGGGCATTTCTTTCTGCGGATATCTGTTGCATATAAGCATCAACTTTGCTATCGCTAAAATCTGTCCATGCTGCAAACACCACAACATGCGATGCTTCCAACATTTGCGGCTGCTTACATGCATTCTCGTGTATCTTGGCAAGTAATGCTTTGTCTTCAATCACAAAAATGTGATAGGGTTGTAATCCCAACGAGGAGGCTGAAAGACGAATCGATTCAATAATACGATCCGCTTTTGCCGCTTCGATTTTTTGTCCGTTCATGCGTTTTGTTGCATAACGCCAATGCAATGCTTCTTGTAAGTTCATGTTTTATTTTTTGTCTTTAAATAGATACGATACAGCTAATAATACAAATGCAACAATCGGAGCCGACCATTTGCTTGCATCATCACCAATGGCAAGATGCGAAATAACTGCCGAAATAAAGGTAATACCGAATCCGGCATAGGCCCATTCTTTTACTTTGGCTGGTGTAAACGGTAAAAGCAGGGCAATTACCCCTAATAGTTTTGCTGTTCCTAATTCAATTCTGAAGTAATCAGGGAATCCCGCATGCGCAAATCCTTCTTTCGCCTCGGGCATAGTAAAATACATAACCGCACTCATCAACATCATGGCTGATACCAATCCTGTGCTTGTCCAATAGATAATTTTGTTCTTATTCATTTTGATTAATTTTTTTGTAAAAGTAAATTCTTTACTTTACTTTTGAAACTAGTTTCCCAATGGAAAGTAGTTTCCTATAGGAAACTAACTATAAATTATTTATTATGGCAAAATCAGTCAATGTATTAACCGAACAGCCGGTTGCACAACATGGCGAGGCTTGCAAATTCAAGATGCTTGCGATTAAAGACACCATGGATATCCTTGGCGGAAAATGGAAGATTCAGATTTTAGGCTCGCTTGGTTTCGGTAAAAAACGCTTTGGCGATTTATTGCGTGATGTAGAAGGTATTGCCGCTAAGATGCTCAGTAAAGAATTAAAAGATTTAGAGATCAATGAACTCGTTAAACGCACTGTGTACGATACCAAGCCGGTTACCGTAGAGTATGAGATTACCGCTTACGGTAAAACGCTACAAAAGGTAGTTGGCGAAATTGCTGAATGGGGCGTAAAGCACCGTAAGCGAGTAATTGGTAAAGCAGGTTGCTAAAAAAAAATGCCGATGAGTTTTCATCGGCATTTTTAATGTATAACTAAATACTTAATTCAAATTCGAAAAACTCACCGGTACCACTCTCGATACCCCTTGCTCTACCATGGTTACACCGTAGATCGCCTCTACGCTGCTCATGGTTTGCTTGTTGTGCGTTACAATAATGAATTGCGAATCTTTCGAGAATTCATTGATGATCTTATTGAACTTCGCAATGTTCGTATCATCCAACGGAGCATCTACCTCGTCAAAAATACAGAATGGTGCAGGTTTCAATAAGTACAACGAGAACAACAATGCCGTTGCCGTTAATGTTTTTTCTCCTCCTGAAAGTTGGTCAATAACAGTCGGACGTTTACCCTTAGGTTTCGCAATAATCTCAATCTTCGATTCTAACGGATCTTCCGGATTCGCCAAGAACAAATCGCACTGATCTTCTTCCGAGAACAAGGTTCTAAACACACGAATGAAACTCTCTCTTACCTTATTGAAGGCATCTAAGAACTGCGTTCTCGCACTGTCATCGATTTCCTGGATGGTATTCAACAATGATGTCTTCGCATCCTCCAAATCCTTTCTTTGTGTGATAATGAAATCGTAACGCTCCTTCATTTCATTATAGGCCTCCACCGCCATCGGGTTAATCTCCCCGAACGTCTCCACACGTTTCTTAATCTTCAAGTGGTCTTCCTCAATTTCTTTGCGGTTCCATTTTGCATCCAATTCTTCGTTAATGATGTCGTTCACATTAATGTTGAACTCTACATTCAATCGCTCTCGTAATCCGGTCAAGTTCAATTTCAATTCATTCAACTTCTCCGAAATACTCGCTAAGGTATTCGCAATCGAATCCTTTGTTCTCGTTTGTTCCCGCACACTGGCGTCCATTTCATTAATCGAACCACGAGAGTCATAATAATTCTTCTCGGCATCCAACACCTCTTTTTCAAAGGCTTCTTTATTGGCATAGCCATCCAACAACGTACTTTCAATAGCCTTCAACTTCGCGTTGCTTTCCTCAATTTGCTTTTTACTTTCTTCAATAATTTGAACATTACGCGTCAATTGGTTTTCCAAGCTTTCAATCTGACTCTTCTTGAAATTCAACTCCTGCGTTAACGAGTTCACACGGTTTTGTTGTTGATGAAACTCAATGTTCTTCTGGTTGTAACGCGATGAAGATTCACTTAACTTGTTCGTTAAATCAATGAATTCTTTATCGGTTTTCTCTAACTCCAATTTCTTTGTAGCCTGTGTTTCACGCAATCCCATTAATGTGCCCGAGAAAGTATCTACCTCTAATTTCAATGCAGCTAAGCGCTCACTTATCGACTTGCTTTTCTGATCGCTCGATTCCAAGAACTTCACCAAACTTTGAATACTGGCCGATGAAGCCGATAGTTTATTATCAATCTGATTCAAATTGCTTTTCTGCGCATCCACATCTTTCGCTTGTGTAGCGGCTTTCAACTGATTGATTTTAATCTGCGTGTCCGATACTTTAGTGTGCAATTGATACGTTGTTTTCTCCAGCTTCTCAATCTCTGTTTTCAGTTTTTCTAAGTTCTTCGCACGACCAATTTTCTTTCCCTCAAACAAGCCCACAGCACCACCGCTCAACGAGAAATCCTGACGAATAAATTTCCCCGATTTCGTTAACAGCACTACTTTATCGCCCACATTGTCCAATCCCACATTTACTGCATCATCCACAAAGAAAACACGGTCTAACAAGAATGCACTGAGCTTCGAATAGTTCTTATCAATCTCCACTAAATCAGTAGCCGCCACACCGCCTTCTACTTTCACAGCCGGTTTCGGTTGGTACTTTTCTATTTGATCGAGTACAAAAAAGTTCGCGCGACCCATAGCCGCATCGCTCAACAAGTTCACTGCCATTACCGCTTCTTGCATATTCTGCACCACATAGTAGTTCAAATACGGCTCCAAGAAATTCTCAATCGCCACACGGTATTCTTCCGAGCAATAAATAATATCCGAAAGGAGAGGAGCCTCCTTGCTCCACTTCGCATTCTTCTTCAAGAATTTAATCGACTCCGGAAAACCTTCCAAATTATCTACCAAACTCTTCGTCAAATCGTATTCATTGCGTTTCGAATCGAGCGTACGGGTTTCTTGTGTTAACTCGGTTCGAGTAGCTTCAATTTGTTTTTCTAATTCTTGCACCTGTTGCGCACGAGTGGTTTCAGCCGCTACCAATGCTTCCAATGCCTTGGCAGTTTTATCTTTCTCGGCTTTCAACTGATCCACCGAAACCTGTAACAGCTCCAATTCTTTGCGTTTCACCGAAATATCTTCTTCACTGTTGAACAAATCTTTCTGCAAACTTTCGTTGCTCGATTTGTTTACCGCCAACTTTTTCTCTATCTCAAAAATCTGACGTTCATTCTCGCTGTAGGCTTTTTGTTCCGCACCCAGACTGTCTTTGATAGCGCCATGAGCCGTTCGAATTTCGTTCAACTCTTTCTCCAACACCGCCAATTCGCTCTTCTTACTTTCCAATACCTCCACTTCCAAACTGTTATCGGCACTCAAACGCTCAATCGCCAATTTCAATTTCTCCGATTGGTCCTTCGCGTCAATCGATAACTTCTCGGCATTATCCATTTTATCGTGCGCGAATTTGATTTGCGAATTCAACAAATTACGCTCGTTCTCATTCACACTCACCCCGCTCACTAAGGTATTCAGCTTCTTCTGAATTTCCATCAAAGCCTTTTCCTTGTCTACGTTCGTCAGCTTCTCTTTCTCCAAAGTCGCTTCAGCCGATTTAATAGCCGTTTCAATCTCCAAGCGTTTATCTTCTTCTGCCTGACGTTGTTGCTCCAACGTTTTGTACGATTCTTTGTATTCCTGCAACGCAAAACGCGCCAACATCAACGATAAATTCTTGTACTCCTCCTTCAGTTCGTAAAACTTCTTGGTCTTAGACGCCTGTTTTTCCAAGGTTTTCAAGTTGCTTTCCAACTCGAACAACAAGTCTTTTACCCGCTCTAAATCCGCATCGGTGTTCTTTAATTTATCAAGCGTTTCTTTCTTGCGTTTTTTGTATTTCGATACTCCGGCCGCCTGCTCAAACAACTTTCTACGCGAGTTATCGCGGTCGTTCAACAGCTCGTCCACCATCCCCAATTCAATAATAGAGTAGGAGTCGGAGCTCACACCCGTGTCCATAAACAACGAGGTAATATCTTTCAACCGACAAACCACATCGTTCAGGCGGTACTCGCTTTCCCCGTCTCTAAACAGTTTGCGCGTAATGGTAATGGTTTTGTACTCCGATGAAATAACGTTTTTGGTATTCTCGAACGTAAGCGACACTTCCGCCAATGACGAAGCCTTACGGTTCTTCGTGCCGTTGAAAATCAGGTTTTCCATCTTCTCCAACCGTAGGTGCGAAGTCTTCTGCTCGCCCAGCACCCAACGAATCGAGTCCACCACGTTCGATTTCCCGCAACCATTTGGCCCCACAATACCCGTAATGTTATTGTTGAAGTTAATGGTGGTTTTATCGGCAAAACTCTTAAATCCTTTAATCTCTAATGTCGTTAACTGCATACACTCAATAGTTTAGTCCTCTTCTCCCTCTAACAGCTAGTAGCTAATGGCTAATGGCTTTTTGCGGGGGGACGAAGTTAAAAAAGCAGTTAAACATTGAAAAGGCCTCACCCGAACTAAAGGTTGTCCACAGGTTTTCAACAAAAATGAAGCACTTAAAACAATGAAAAACAATACTTTGCGAAAAACAGCACCATTATTCACCTTTTTTTGTTGAGATTTTGTGAATAGCCGCAAGTACATATAAATCAAAGCATTGATTTGGGCGTGTGCCGCTCGGAAACGGCACCGGGTTTTCCGTTCCCATCTGCCCCAATAGGAATTGGTGCAGGATGTCCACTGCAACCCCTCACGCGAAATGGGAGTAGTATTCAAAATTCTTCATTAAACGTCATTTCGACCGAGTCATCGAGCGGAGAAATCTCAGCAAATATGTTTGAGAATTCTCGTGGGAACTCCACAGCTATTCGGAAGAACTATTTTCCGTCTTTTCGAACGAATCTTCGAGGAGAAATCTCTGCAAAGAGTTGAGACTTCTCGTGGGAACTCGAAGTGACGGTATCATTTAAATTGCTGCTACTAAGAAGCTTTTTTCTCTGGCGCAAGAATGCAGGGGTGGTCTTTGGTTAGGGTTCTTGTGCCCAAATAGAAATTAATTATTTTTAAGCCATGAGTACCAAATACAAATTTCGGGACAGTCAAAAGTTGTATTTTATTTCTTATGCAACTGTAAATTGGATTGATGTATTTATTCGGGCAGAATACAGTCAAATATGGGTAGACAGTGTAAATTATTGTTCAGCACACAAAGACTTGGAAGTATATGGCTATTGTTTAATGCCTAGTCATGTGCATATGATAGTAAGTAGTCCAACAGGTCAGCTTTCGAACATCATGCGAGATTTGAAAAAGTATACATCGCTCAAAATAATGGAGGCAATTCAATTAAACAGCCAAGAAAGTAGAAAAGAATGGATGTTAGCCATGTTTAAAGAATCAGGGGATATAAAAAGCAATACGAGTCGTTATCAATTTTGGCAACATGAAAGCCACCCCATTGAGTTGCTCTCTAATGAAATGATGCAACAGAAATTAGATTATATCCATAATAACCCGGTGGTTGCCGGTTTTGTTGATAATCCTATGGATTGGAAATATAGTAGTGCCGGTGATTATTGCGGAAAGAAAGGATGTGTTGAGATAAAATTGATAGAATAGTTATTACAGTAGTGGCACAAGAACCCCTCGCAAAGAGCCTTGCTGCATTCTTGCGCCAGATGTGGATGTGTTTAGATAAAATTGATAGAATAATTATTACAGTAGTGGCACAAGAACCCCTCGCAAAGAGCCTTGCTGCATTCTTGCGCCAGATGGAGATCATATATCAATAAATTGAACGTGGATGAACCACAAGCGGGACGCTTGCGGGAGCGGGGGAGCTTTTTTAACTCATTGTTTCCCAGTCATTTGGTATTAGTTTTAAACCGTCACGCCAAACTTCTCTAACTGAATCCACGAAATCCTTACTTTTTAAGTATGCGTGGTCAGTTACAATTACTTGAAGATTAGGCGTTAATGAAGAAACAACTGAAAACATAAAGTCAAACATCTTATTTACTGCTATTTCATCTGTACTTACCTCAATTAAGTCATCCGTTTTTTCGGGTGGATAATATACTTGAGTAGGTTGGTCAATAATAATAAATCTAGGTACTGGTCTATTGTTTTGTATAAAATGTTGATGTAAAGCAAAAATTATTAATAAATGATAGGCAACCCAATTTGCACCACTTCCTATTTGAGGTAATGCAATGGGCTTTTTATCAGTATCTATGAACATTGTAAGCTTATTTAAATCAAATCGTATTGGATCATTTTCATACTCAACATCTAAGTTTTGCACCCATTTACTCATTTGAAGATTAATTTTATTCAAAATTGATAATAGTTTTTCCTTTTCATTTTCACTGTCTACGCTTTTTTCTAGTTCAATGATTTTACTTTTAAGGCTTTCTATTTTATCATGAGTATTGTTTAAGTCCGAATCTTGTTCTATGCTTTCTAAAAATAAACTTACTCTCCCAATAATTTTCCCACGTCTAATGTTTAAATCTCGAACTGTTCTTGCCTTTTCACTTTCTAAGTATAGAGCTGATATACTTTTTTCAGTTTTCTTTAATTCTGTTTCTATTTCGTGATACTGACTATTTACTGTTTCTATGTAAGACTGGATTCTAGGGCTTTCAGCTTTTGTAAATCTTAGATCATCCTTTATATTTTTGAGTGACGAATTTATATTTTGAATTGTAGGTATTGGAATATCTAATGTGCTGTCGCAGAGTGGGCAACAGTTTTCATTAAACTCGGTATTTTCTTTAAAAAGATTAATTGATTCCAATCGAATTTCTTGCTGTTTCACTTCATTTGAATAACCAAATGAATTCCTTAGATAATCAGTTGCAGCTTTTTTATTATCTGAAATTTTACCAAGCTCAGACTTTAGTTCATTTCGTTTGTCAATTAGTTCTTTTAATCCTGAATTTTCTGCTTTAACCTCAAGTGGCTGATACTCCCATTTGGATACTGTTTGTAAGTGGACATAAGCATCTGGTTGATTCTCTGGATTAATCTCTTTGCTAAGTAAACCAATTTCTTTTGCTTCCTCAATAAGAGAAAATGCTTGACTTAATCCTTCTGATTTTATTTTTTCGTTTTCACGCTTTTCTCGGACTAATCTATTAAGTTGTTTTTTTAATTGAGTAATTTCATTCTCTATCAAAAGAGAATCTTCGTTAACAGCACCCAAAAAATATGGAAGAGTGTCTTTAATTGATTGTGAAACGAATTCTTTATTTTGATTGTAAAAAAGTTTATATGGGTCATCAACTAAATATTTTTTCCTCTGGTTGGTGTTCCGTCACCAACCAGTCCTTTCTCAATTTTTCAATTACACTCCAATGCCCGCGTGAAGGATGCGAAAGGCTTGGTGCGCAACGCAGTGGAGCACGGGAGCGCAGCGCACCCTGTAGCAGCCTGGCCGGAGTGCAACGGAGGACACGCCTAATTTAAAAGGATTGTAACATAAAGTTTGATTGGCTATAACACGATTTCTATTTTTTCGAGTAAGCATTGATTTAAGCTAAATCTAGGCGTATCATTCGCATTATTCATTTGTAATGCTTCAATTTCTTTCTCCGATTTCCCTTTTATTTCACGCATCCAATCTATATTTTTTTCAATGCCAATGGCATAAATGGTAATCTTGTCTTTCGTGAATTTAAACCTTAAAAAATGGTTATAACCTTCTTCTACTTTGCCGGAAGAAGCTTCGGTGGTATTCAAACTAAAAAATCGATAATTTATGTATAAATAGAAGCCATACAATGTGCTTTGTAAAATGGAATTGACAATAGCAAAGAATAAAGCAAATGCGATTAGCACAAGTATAATGTATGCCCCATTCCCAAAATGATCTAGTTGTTTAGAAATATGACCTTCTCCAAAAAGAGTAAACCGATCAAAAAGAAAAATGCTTAAATATAAAACTGTGAGTTGCGTCAAAAAAGAAAAAACCACTATAGCCCCATGAGTTATACCAAAAATCTGCTCGTCTTTTTTTCCAATGTCAGTGGGTTTTACGCTGTTGATTATCATTGATAGATAAAAGGGCAACAACATACCTGCAACAATAATTAAAGGATAAACAAATGCTAATTTTATTGCTTCTACTATAAACGAACAAAAACTATGTTGATGCGATAAGGCCGTAAACCCTTTGTAATTGCTAAATAGATAAAACGTGAACAAGCCAATAATAGATACCCAGAAATAAATCTTTGCAAATGCTGTATTATGGAAAAGGAAAAAGAGATTGTTTCTATTATGTTTCTGAGAATGCTCTGCATTGGGGTAGGTATTTCCGGTATTCGTAAAGCTGTTATTTGGAGATCCAATGGGTAACTGAATATCGTTTTGAAGATGGGTACCCATGTGCTTAAACGCGCCTCCACCGCCAGATGTGATTAAATGTTTTACGCCATATTTATTCTCGGGGTGTACTCCATTTACCGCAGCAATTTTATAATGATTGTAATGATGGATATCGCCTGCCAACAATACATCAAAGGATAGTGTGGAATCGCATTTTCGCATTTCGTTCATAAAATAATCTATGCTATCGAACCGCTGTCTGCGCTTACCTTTATCTTTAATGTCATAGCCGTACCAGCAAGGTTCAGCAATATTTAGAATGATATGTTTTTTTTCCTCCGGAAACTTGAGGCTCTCATTTTTTACGTAGTTAATGAAAAAATTTACCTGTGGAATATCAATATCGCCTTTTAATTGATTGTCTAGTGCTAAAAAATAGACATTGTGCGTAATCTTAAGGGCATAATAACTTCTGTTTTGATTGGTTCTATACCCCCCAATGCTTTTCTTTTGGAGCATCATTCTGCTAAAAGCCGAAAGTCCGTCATACCAATCGTGATTGCCCGGATTGGCATAAAGATGAGGTTCAGGGTCAGCGGTTTTATTTGGAAATACCAATCGAATAGGGCCTTTGAATCTATTGTTATACTCTTGCTCACTCGCATCGGGGTACACTAAATCTCCACCAATTACTAACGCTCTACCTCTTTGTGTATTTTCAGTGCCAATTTGTAAATGGGGTCTTGTAATTGCATAAAAAACAGTTGTGGTGGCATTAAATCCATCACCTGTATCAGCCATATAATCCAACCAAAATTCATCAGTGTTCGTCATTGAATAATCATGGTTTGTATCAGGCGGGTAACTATCCATTACTTCCCGCTTATCAATATTATCTAAGATGGTGGAGGAGGTTTTTACGCGAATAAATGTGTTTAGTAATTTTGAAAAATCAAACCAATTCACAGCCTCTTGGGGCGTAAAATAAAACGGATTATTACCGCCTTTGCTTACCTTAATTTGCGTTTGTTTCTTGAAAAGATGGTACATGTTTCCTGATTTAATTTTTATCCCGAGGTTCGTGCCTCCATACACCGCTCAGAAAGCGTTAAATAATTATGCTCCTAAACCTCACCAATTCCCACCACAATAACAATAGTATTTCTCCTCCATTTTAACGTATTTCTACGCAAAAGCACTTTGCGTAGAAATACGCCATTTTCACGTAGTTCTTCGGAAAATGCTGGGGTAGGGGCAAGGGCTGTAACTTTATGCCTTTCTGCGTTTTAGGCAGTTTTTGCTGTATTGCCTTACCCCGGACTAATCCTAGGCCGGCTTATCTTTGTTGTAAACTCGGTTAATTTTTATATTTCATAGGTATTCCTCTGGTTGGTGTTCCGCCACCAACCCGTCTTTTCTTATATTTTCAATTACACTTCAATGCCGCGTGAAGGATGCGAAAGGCTTGGTGCGGAACGCAGTGGAGCACGGAAGCGCAGCGTACCCTGTAGCAGCCAGGCCGGAGTGCAACGGAGGACACGCCCTTTCAAAAGCACAATTCATTTTTTTTAAAGCCATAATAAACATTGGGCGGTTTGGCATTATATAGCCTTTTTTGTAATCTTAATGGAGAAAAGTCCCTGTAGGTTCATTTCTGTATTCTTTAATGACGTTCAATTCTTTAAACTATAACTATGAAAAATCGTTTACACCTACTTATTTTAACCTCCGTTATATTTTTAATGCATAATACACTAGTCCACGCTCAAAAGGATTGGACGCCCCGAAATGCCGCCACCAACATACAATGGAAAGGGGTTACGTATGGCAATGGTTTATTTGTAGCCGTATCTTCGTCTGGAGTATCAAGCGGGGTAATGACGAGCCCTGATGGTATTAACTGGACCGGCAGAAATACGCCTACTAATGATTGGCTTGCTGTTGCGTATGGTAATGGAAAATTTGTGGCTGTTGGCGATGATGCTGCCATGACGAGCCCCGATGGTATTAACTGGACACTGCAAACAGCTATTACTGGAAACCAGTGGATTGGGGTAACCTATGGCAATGGTTTATTTGTTGCCGTATCGTACAGTGCTACAGGTCAGGTAATGACGAGCCCTGATGGGATTACATGGACGGCACGCACTGCTGCCTCAACAAATCAATGGACAAGTGTTACCTATGGCAACAATTTGTTTGTTGCAGTATCTAGCGTTGGGAGCAGTAATAGAGCCATGACTAGCCCAGATGGTATTACCTGGACTTCGCGAAATATTTTAGCAAAACAATGGCATGGTGTTACATATGGCAACAGCTTATTTGTAACCGTTGGTCCAAATACCGATACGGTAATGACCAGTTTAGATGGTATTACTTGGACACCCCGAAAATCGGCATCCGATGGCGATTGGCATGCCGTTACTTATGGTGGAGGTATGTTTGTAGCCGTTGGTGACAATGGCACCGGCAACCGTGTAATGAGCAGCCCTAATGGTATAAATTGGAAATCTCAAGTCAATATCCCGGATTTGGATTGGTGGTGTGTAACCTATGGCAATGGACTGTTTGTTGCTATTGATCGTTTTACTGCCGGAACTGCCGGTAGGGTAATTACTTCGCCCGTGTGCCCTGCGGTGGTGAGTAGAGATACACAAAGCCACTGCGATGCTTTTACTTGGATTAATGGCAATACCTACGATGAAAGTACAGATACGGCAACAGCCTACCTGACTACAGTTGACGGTTGCGATAGTATTGTGCTGCTTAGTCTTAAAATTCTTCGTTCATCGGGCAATGGGCAATATACTTGCGATGCTTCTAACTGGCAATCGCATAATGCCGCCGCCGAAAATGCATGGTATGGAGTAACATATGGTGAAGATAAATTTGTAGCCATTGGCAGCACCGGTTTAGATAACATAATAATGATTAGCTATAATGGAATGAATTGGATTTCTAAAACTTATGCAGCCAGTAATGCATGGAGTCAGATAACTTACGGTAATGGCAAATTTGTGGGTGTTAGCATTTCCGGAAATAGTGTATTGACGAGCCCCGATGGAAATAATTGGGCATTGTACCCTGCAGCGGCCGATTTACAATGGCGCTCGGTTGTTTATGGTAATGGTAGATTTGTGGCAGTAGCCAGTAGTGGCACTGGTAATAGGGTAATGACTAGTCCTGATGGTGCAAGCTGGACCTCGCGAACGGCTGTAGATAATGACTGGTATGGTGTTACCTTTGGTAATGGTAAATTTGTAGCCGTTGCTAGTTCGGGTACCGGCAATAGGGTAATGACAAGTTCAGATGGTATTACTTGGACCACTCGTACTTCGGCTGCTGATAATGCATGGCGTTCTGTTACTTATGGCAATGGATTATTCGTAGCTGTTGCCACTAGCGGAACCGGCAATAGGGTAATGACAAGTCCGGATGGTATTACTTGGACTGCGCAAACATCGGCTGCGGATAATCCTTGGCGCTCCGTTACTTATGGCAATGGCTTGTTTGTTGCCGTAGCCAGTAACGGTGTTGGTAACCGTGTAATGACGAGCCCCGATGGTATTACGTGGACCGGGCAAACATCGGCAGCAGATAATCAATGGTATTCTGTAGCTTATGGGAAAGGTAAATTTGTAGCCGTTGCTATTACAGGCACCGGCAATAGAGTGATGACTTCCGAATGCCAAGAGATACCTGTGCCTTATCCCGTTTCGGCATGTGGCTCGTATACTTGGATTAACGGACAAACATATACCGCAAACGACAGCACAGCTACCTATAACTTATCGAATGTAAATGGTTGCGATAGCAGCTTGGCCATTTTACATTTAGCCATTAAGCCTGTACCAAGTCCGGTAATTTCGAAAAATGGTGATACGCTGCAAACGCAAGTGTATTCAGCTTACCAATGGTTATTCAATAATACTGTAATTAACGGAGCAACCGGACAGCGTTTTACGCCTACCCAAAATGGAAGCTATAGTGTAATAGCCACTAACAGCAGCAATTGTTCCGATACTTCGAATGTGATTGAAGTTACTTCTATAGTTGGTTTGCAAGATGTAAACGATTTAAACGCCTCGCTATATCCTAATCCTGCAAAAGGGTTTTGCACAATTAGTGTTCCTGAAAGTAGACAAACTTTTGCAGTAAATATCACAGATGTATTGGGCCGTAAGACTACTCCAACTTTTTACATCACGGGTCAACAAACATTAGATGTATCCAACTGGGTTAATGGTGTGTATGTGGTGAATATTTCTAACGATAAACATGCTCAATCCCTCCGGTTTACTATTCATAAATAGAAGCGATATAGCTTTTTCCTCTGGTTGGTGTTCCGCCACCAACCCGTCTTTTCGCATATTTTCAATTACACTCTAATGCCGTGTGAAGGATGCGAAAGGCTTGGTGCGTAACGCAGTGGAGCACGGAAGCGCAGCGTACCCTGTAGCAGCCAGGCCGGAGTGCAACGGAGGACACGCCCTCTATTAATAGGGAGTTACAAATTAATGTGTACTGTATAAATTTGGTCGATTACAATGTCCAAACCTTAAAATTTCTATAGGCAAAGCGTGTCCATTTCATTTGCCGGAAACCGATTTTGCCCTTTCCCAGTATATCGGTTTTATCTTCCCAATGGATGACTGATCGATCGTCAACAAACAATTGAATGAGTCCGTTTTGTTTCATCAACACTATTTTGTGAATGGATTGCGAATGAATGGGAATACCTTCTTTTCCTGCTTGAACTTTGTGAAACCCAGGGTTTTTACGAAGATGAGCAATGGCTCGTCCGGGTTCGTTTTTAGCATTAGCGTAATACGATATGTGATACGTTTTTATGGCTCCATTGATGTATTGCTTGAATTGTCCATTTCTTTTCGGTAATGCAACATCAAAAATAGCTTCTCCGTTAAGCCCTGTAGCCGCAAAGAACACAATACACAATCCCGCTTTTGGGTTTAGATTTTGCACTTCCCATTCTGCCCGAAAATTTTCCGGTATATCTTTTTTAAACCATAACACATGGTGTCCTTTTTCTTTTGGTGAATAGAGCTGCATCCATCCATCCTTACATTCGGTGCTGCCGGGTCCCTCCATCACCCAATCTTGCAAACTATCTTTGACAGAAAAACTATTTACGTAAAGAAGTTCTCCTTTAGTTAACGGTTGGGCAATTGCTGTTCTGAAGAATGCAAGCGAAAATAGCAGAACGAAAAAATGAGATGATTGGCGCATAGCTTATTTAATTTGAGTAATAATAACTAAAAATGTGTTTTAACTAGCTCTACCCTCATCTGTCTTCAGCTTGAAGTCGAGGCGTTGGATGCGTCTATGGATTTTCAGTATTTCACTATGCAACATCTAACTGATAGTAAAGTCTGTAGGCCAATATTAATGGCCTTACTGCACACTTCGCAGAGCAAGGTTGATTTATGTTAATTATCGTTGCACCGGTAGCCAAATGTCGTTATTGGGTTCGCGACCGGTTATTAGTTTAAGGAGATAAAAAAAGTATTCGTTTTCACTCATACCGCTCGATTTTATCATATCTTCAATAACAAACGTTGATAAACTAAAAATGGAGGTTAAATCTAATTTCCATGTTCCATTTTCTTTGTAGAAATGGAAAAATATGGGCACTTTTTTCCCTTCAAACATAAATTGACCTTTTGCAAATTCCGATTCGATGGTTACTTCTCCAATCTTATTTTTTTCGGAAACACTGTTCTTGCCAACCATGCCACTTTTTATGGCATAGGCAAGTAGACTTTTTCCATCAAAGCTCAATATTTGTTCTTTAGGCGTACGATGGCGAATAGTTAACACCATAAATCGATCTAAAACATTAAGCGCTGAAACTTGTGCTGAATCGGCATCTTTGACGTTGTCGAGTATATGCCCGTAATAATTGATTGTTCTACTATCTACGCATTGCAATGCCACATCGGCATTATCGGTTAGTATTGCCTTTCTGTAAGTTTCAAATACGTTACGGATAGCTTTTTCTTCACTTTTTTGTCCGAAAACAAAGGTGGAATGGATTAGTAAAACAATAGCGGTAAGCAATATTTTTTGCATTTTATTGAACTCGTTTTTGATTTGTTAGGGCTAATAATTACATAGCAAGACACACAAAATTAAACTATTTGGCTATTTAACCCACGATTTCAATTAGGAATACCTGGTACGAAAAGGAAACTTTGCAATTACGCTTAAGTAAATATTTACTTTATATTTATTGTGAGTAAACCCTTTTATCACTTTCAAAAGCATTTTATGTTACGACAGAAGTTTGTTTTAATAACCATTCTTTTTCTTTACGCGCCTTGTTTCTATGCCCAAACTATTGTAAACGTTAATTTCGATGAAGTAAAACGGATAACGCAAGATAGTTCATCATCTGCTTACTACCCCAAATTGCTCAACCGACTTCGTGAATTGGATACCACACTTACACTTAGCGATTTCAAGTTGTTGTATTACGGTAATGTGTTTACCGATAATTATAATCCATACGATTTCGGCACAAAAAGGGAAGATCGTTTTAATGAACTTTATAAAGCAGGCAATTTAAAAGAAGCATTGGCCGAAGGCAAACAATTGTTTGAAGAGCATCCTGTTAATATTCGCTTACTTTATAGGATGATGTATTGTTGTGAAGCGCTAAGCGAAATGGAGTTAGGGCAAAAATTTGCCAATTGTTATTTTGGTTTCACATATACTATTTTAGAAAGTGGAAACGGTAATAGCATTGAAACAGCATATGTTGTGACTCGGGTTACAGATGAATATTCGATTTTAAATCATCTGCACTTAAACAGTATTAAGCAAGCCCTTGTTGGCTATACGGATGTGCTTACCATTAATCAAAAGCTGCAAAAAAAGGTGAAAGGCAAGAATAAAGTAAAGGAACTCTATTTCAATGTACAAATGCCATATCAGCAATTAAGTAAGATGCTGAAGAAATCGGGGTCGCTGGATAAATAAGCCCTGCCATTTTTCCTTTTTAATCGTGTTCCGCCAACAACCCGTTTATCATCCTATTTTCAATTACACTTCAATGCCGCTTGAAGGATGTGAAAGGCTTGGTGCGTAACGCAGTAGAGCACGGGAGCGCAGCGCACCCTGTAGCAGCCAGGCCGGAGTGCAACGGAGGGCACGCCCTTGTTTTTGATAAACCAAAAGGTTAATGGAGTTTGTTTCCAGAAATAATGTAAGTATTCCCATGAATTGTGTAACACATCTTTGTTACTTCTGGTGATATTTGCCGCCCAAAATTAATAGCAAACATGAAGTTATATATCAAGTACATGGTAAGCCACTGTTGTAAGTTAATGGTGAAGCAAGAGTTTGAGAAATTAGGTATCAAAATTTCAAGTATAGAGCTGGGCGAATTAGAGGTACAACAAAAAATAACGCTTCGTCAGTTCGATAAAATTAAAGCTGCGTTGTTAAAGAATGGACATGAATTGATGGAGGATAAAAAATCCATTCAAATCGAAAAAGTGAAGAATGCGATTATCGACATGATTCATTATTCCGAAGAACCTCCTGAAGAAAAATACTCGGAGTATTTGAGCAAAAGATTAGAATGCGATTACAATTATTTGTCTAATTTATTTTCCGAAGTAACCGGATCAACCTTGCAGCAATTCATTATTATCAATAAGATTGAGCGGGCAAAAGAGTTGATTATTTACAACGAACTGAGCTTAAAAGAGATTTGTTTTAAGTTGCATTACAGTAGTGTACCCCATTTCTCGAATCAGTTTAAGAAGATTACAGGTTTATCGCCCATGTTCTTTAAATCGCTCAAAAAACGAAAACGGATTTCGCTTGAACATTTGATTCAAGAACAAACGGTGACGATAAAGAAATAGATTGTTTTTTTGCTATTTGTCGCGCAGAGAGCTGCTTTCACATCTTAGGTATAAAAAAAATGTATCCTTTTTTTGGTAGTATTTTGCTCTATATTTCGGTTGGCAGGGTTGCCAACCGAAAATAACCAAACTATACTTTACCGGCCACAATTTCATCTACCACACCCGGGTCGAGTAGGGTAGAAGTGTCGCCTAAATTGGATGTTTCGCCTTCGGCTATTTTGCGCAGAATTCTACGCATAATTTTACCGCTTCTGGTTTTCGGTAAACCTTTCACAAATTGAATTTTATCGGGTTTCGCAATAGCGCCAATAATGCGGGTTACGGTTTGCAGAATATCTTGTTTGGTAAGCGTTTCATCCGTTACATCGTTACTCAAAATAACATAGGCATAAATGCCTTGTCCTTTGATATCGTGCGGATAGCCCACTACAGCGCTTTCCACCACATCTACATACATGTTGATGGCGTTCTCCACTTCTGCAGTTCCAATGCGATGTCCGCTCACGTTCAACACATCGTCTACACGGCCGGTAATGCGGTAGTTGCCGTCTTTGTCGCGCGAGCATCCGTCACCGGTGAAGTAGAGATTTTCGTAGGTAGAGAAGTATGTTTGTCGACAGCGCTCGTGATCGTTATACGTAGTGCGCAAAATGCCCGGCCATGGGTGTTTCAGGCATAGATTACCGGAAACGGTTTCGTTAGGTAAGCCTTTTGTAGAATCGCTGCCTTCGATTGTAACTCCGTTTTCATCTACAAACAAAACTTGAACGCCAGGCAGTGGGAAAGTAGCATGCGCGGCTTTGTGCGGAGTAACACCGGCCATGTTAGAAATCAAGCAAGCGCCAGTTTCCGTTTGCCACCACGTATCTACAATCGGGCATCTTTTCTTTCCAATTTTATCGAAGTACCAGTTCCATGCTTCTTCGTTAATAGGCTCACCCACAGTACCTAAAACACGCAACGAATCTAGGCTTCTGCCTTCCAATGGTCCATCGCCAAAAGCAATGAGCGATCGTAGAGCTGTTGGAGCCGTGTATAAAATATTCACATTGAATTTATCGACAATCTCCCAGAACCTACCTGCATCAGGCCATGTAGGAATGCCTTCAAACATTAATGAGGTTGCGCCTGCACTTAACGGACCATATACAATGTAGCTGTGTCCGGTAATCCAACCAATATCGGCCGTACAAAAATGTACTTCACCGGGTTGATATTGGAACACATTCACAAAAGTATAGTTCGCGTAAATCATATAGCCACCGCATGTATGGACAACACCTTTAGGTTTGCCTGTACTTCCGCTGGTGTATAATATGAACAAAGGATCTTCGGCATCCATTTCTTCCGCTTCGCAATATGGATTCCCTTGTGTTTCCACTTTTTTGATTTCGGTTTCCCACCAGGTATCGCGGCCTTTAATCATACTCACCGGCATACGGTTATGGGTGAGTACGATTACACGTTTCACGAATCGGCATTGCAACAAGGCATCGTCAATAACATTTTTCAATGGCACTTCTTTGTTGCCTCTATGCGCTCCGTCTTGGGTAATGATAAACTCTGCATTAGCGTCAATCAACCGATCGGCAATACTTTGCGCACTAAAGCCACCAAAAATAACACTGTGAATGGCGCCAATTCGAGCACAAGCTAAAACAGCAATGGCTAACTCAGGAATCATACCCATGTAGATGCATACTCTGTCGCCTTTCCTAATGCCATTATTCTTCAACACATTAGCAAACTGCATCACTTTAAAATGGAGTTCTTTGTAGGTAAGGATTCTGTAATGTTCTTCCGGATCATTCGGCTCCCAAATCAGAGCCGGTGTGTTGGCATTCTTTTCTAAATGGCGATCTAAACAGTTTTCGGTGATGTTCAAGGTAGAGCCTTTGAACCATTCTACTTTCGGTTCTTTAAAGTTCCAGTTTAATGAATCTTCAACAGATGTAGGTGCTTTTTTCCACTGAAAATGTTGGGCGATAGCAAACCAAAATTGTTTTGGATTGGCAATACTTTCAGCGTAGGTTTTGTGATACTCTTCTATGGTTTTAATTTGATATGGATACGACATGTTTGGTGTGGTTTAAAATTTATATCAATCGCCCTCTACAGGAATCAACAAGGTAAAAATACTTCCCTGCGGCAGGTTGTGTTGAATGTTTATAGTTCCCTGATGTTCGTCTACAAAGCGTTTCACGATATACAAGCCCAATCCGGTACCTTTGCTTTTTCGCGTATTCTCTGAGCCAACACGATAAAATTTATCGAAAATACGGTCCCGTTCATCTTCTGCAATACCATAACCTTGATCGGCAACTTTTATCGAAATGGCATTGCCGGTGTGTTGAAGTCCAACGGTGATAGCTGTTTTTTCGGGTGAATACTTGATGGCGTTTTCCAATAAGTTATTAATGGCAGATATGAATGTTGTAGGATCGGTTTCTAAATACACATTTTGCTCTACTTGTCCGGATATAACAATTTGCTTCGGATTCACTTGTAGCTTTTTGACCAACATTTCCGTTACTTCCGAAATATTAATCAGTTCCTTCGACATAAAACTATTCGTTGCTTCCATTTTCGAAGCGAAAAGTATATTGTCGATTAACGATTCTAAACGGGCTATATCGAGAATACTGTTGTTCATTAACTTGTCGGAAATTGCTTTTTCTACTTGTCGTTGATTCAGTGTTTGAAGATTGAGCTTAATAGAAGCGAGTGGCGATTTCAATTCATGTGACACCGATAGCAAGAAGTTTTTTTGCAATTCAGTAACCTGCATTTCTTTAACCAAAATTCTGCGCACTACAAGTAATCCTATGATTAATAGCACTATAAAAACGGTTCCTTCGAGTAGAATCATTGTTTTTTGTCGGGAATATTTCTCCTCCAACTGATGATATTCGGGAGAATTTATGTAAGTTACCGATGGATTATCGGAGTGAAAATAAATGGCGTTGATTTCTACCCTTTCCTTAAATGCGGTTTCGTTTTTTTGATATAACAGAAAAGCCCACCACACAGAAAAGACGATGATGTAGCCAAAAACAATATAAAAAATGGTAAAAGGGTTTTTCGCGAAAGCAGTTTTCATGATGTTCCGTACATTTGTCTTTAGTAAAAGGAATAAACGCTAGTCAAAGTTGAATAAAAAATATCGATAATGAATAAAAAGAGGGGAGATTTACCAAAAAAGAAAAGAACAAAATCAGCGGAAGAGATTCAAAACGAAAATGAATTTCTGAAAATGAGTTTGATGGCGGAGTTTGGAGGCGAGTTTTTTGGCGACAGTCAGATCCCTTCTGATATTGAAAATGCTTTCCTTAAACAAATACAGCGTTTTCATCGTAAGCAAGTGGAGGCCAAGCCTACGGTAATTTACGACTTGTTAGGTCGTCCGGAATACAACCATGTTAATGATTTGAGTGAACGTGAAATTAAACGCGGTTTAAGTAAGTTCATGAAGATGCTGCATCGGAAAAAGATTTCAGTGTTCAGCATTGCCGGCATCAGCGATCGAGAGATGTATCGCTTTATCACTGAAGATGTGTTCAAATCTGAGGTTCAGCTGATAAAAGCCCCTAATGTAGTGATGAACATTATTTACGAAGAGCAATATCCTAACGATGAGGCTGATGTAAAAATGTTATGTAGTGATATTATTACTTTCATTTATGATGATCGGTTTTCGTTTATCACCGATGTGTTTGCCTCCGATTTCAAGGATAATCTAGGCTTAATGATGGAGCCTGAAGATTTAATTGAAAAGATTGAGGAATTCAAAGCTGGATTCAATAAAATGGAGTTGTTGGAAGAAGATTATGTGAAATTCAAATTTAGTCAGGAGCGAAATGCAGCATTGGTTTCAGTGAATGTAGAATACAAAACACAAGCCCATAAAGGAAATCGCTACAAGAAACACGAAACAAAAGTGGATTTCCATTTAGTGAAAGAGAAGGACGATATGCTTTGGTATGTGTCGCAAATTCATTGTGAGGAATTGTTTGGTGCATAGTTATGCGTTCATTTTTAGCCACTTTTTTTACGCCTCAAGACAGAGAGGGACAACCGGTTCAAGTAAGCCCTTGGACGAGTGAATTGGAAATTCGATTACTGCAACAAAGTGCCGGAGTAATCCGTTGGGACGTCAAGCGGATTTTACCTTTGGAAGATACAACAGTTCCCATTTATCTGAAATACAAACAAGGGAACACACTTTCCTATTTGAAATTTGAAGATAAGACAATTCTGGATGAACTAGTATCAATCCAAGCGTATAAGCATGTCATTCACGCTTCCAATCGATGGATGAAATGGATTGCCGGAATTGTTATTGGAGTGGTTCTCCTAGTGTCGATTGCTGCAGTTTCACTTTATTTTCTTGCACCTAAGCTGATTGAAAAAATTGCCGATAGTTTGCCCGTTGAAACTGAAGTTCAAATTGGGGATAAACTCTTCGAACAAACAAAAAACGAGTTTACGTTCAACGAAGAGAAAAGCAAAATTGCCCAACAGTTTTTTGATTCGTTGCATTTTGAAAGTCGTTACCCTATTCGTATTCATGTGGTTAAAAGCAATGAACTTAATGCTTTTGCAATGCCGGGCGGAAATATAGTAGTGTACGAAAGTATTATTCGAACAATGCAAAGCAGCAGTGAATTAGCCGGGTTATTTGCACACGAGTTTTCGCATATCAACAAACATCACAGCACGAGAACATTGATTCAAATGGCCGGAACCTATGGTTTACTCTCACTCTTAGTGGGTGATGTATCAGGAATTGCCTCCTTGATTGTGCTTAATGCGAATGAGTTGTTGAACATGTCGTATTCCAGAGCCTTTGAGCAAGAAGCTGATCGAGAAGGAGTAAAGCTTATGGTGAAACGAGGGGTTGATCCGGAAGGGATGGTATTGCTGTTAAAGCAGTTAAAGGCCTCTGAAGCAACTACTTTGCCTCAGTTTTTGAGCACACATCCACTCACTGATGCTCGAATTGCAGATGTAAAAAATGAAATCAAACAGTTAACGTTTGCTCCTCAAAATATAGCACAAATCGATTCGTTGTTTTCTGTACTTAAATAGTTTATCGAAGTTTTGTTCGCACTCCTGAGCTAAGAAATGTTGTTTTATTCTTTACTGTTGTATTGGCTGAAATGGCATTGGTTAATGCTGTTGTCGTTTCTTTAAAGTGCGTCCATCCTTTATAATGTATGGGAACGATTGTATTGGGTTGTATTACGTCAACAGCTTTAAGTAAATCTTTACTGTCCATGGTATATTGTCCAAACCCCGATAAATAGCGAAACTGCGCGCTTCCAACATGGAAAATGCCAATATCTACTTTAAATCGTTGGGCTACTTCATCAATACCTTTAAAGTAAACGGTATCTCCTGATATATAAATCGCACCGTTTTCTTGTCCGTCAAATTCAATAATAAAGCCAATTACTTTGCCCGAGAAAAACTCCGGTAACCACTACGGATGGTGTTGTGCCGGAGTAGCTGTAATTTTTAGGTTATTGATTTTGGGCGTGTTGATGGTAGTAGATTCCCATTCTTTTAATCCAATGATGCCAGGTATCGCTTTACTAGCAGGAACAGTAGAAACGATTGTTGAAACTTGCTTAGAAAATGCCTTTCCTTGAATATCAAAATTGTCTTTGTGTTGATGGTGGCTCAGCAGAATTAAATCTATATTTTTTAAAGCGTCTGGGGCAATAGCCGGGTTATCGGTTTTGCGCGACATAGCTCCAAAGCCATGGTGGTATAGATGGCCCGCATTATCTAATGTTGGGTCAGTCAGAATTTTGAATCCATTAATTTCAAGTATTACACAAGCCGTATCGATATGTGTAATGAAAACTTCGTTAGCCATAGCTAGAAATTAAAGTTGGTTTTGCAATTGTGCTTTAACGGAAGAAAACCATTCATGGCTCAATATACTCAAAACAATGCTATCTCTCCGAATACCGGAAGCTGCCACACAATTACTTCGCAAGACTCCTTCTTCTATACAGCCTATGGCTTTCATGGCGTTAATACTTCTTTTATTATTGTGATCGGCTCTAAATTCAACACGTTCAACACCTATTGTTTCAAAAGCAAATTGTAACAATAGGTATTTTGCATTCTTATTAAGGCCGGTACCCTGAAAAGCCTTTCCATACCATGTATAGCCTAATTGAAGTGTTTTGTGTTGCAGTTGAATATCGTAAAAGCGGGTGGATCCGGCATACTTTCCGGTTCGTTTATCGAAAACAATAAATGGATATTCTTTGCTTTCTTTTCTGCCGTTTAAAGCGGAATGTATATATGTTTTGAGGTTTGCTTCTGAATCGGCAGGAACAAGCGAATAAAACCATAACTCCGGTTCGTTTATGGAAAATGTAACTAAATACTCATAATCATTTTCGCCAAGCGGTCGAAGTAAAACCACTTCATTTTCTAAACTATATTGTTGTTGGCAATCGAACATTTGTCTTTATTGAACTTATACGGTCCAGCTAGTCATCCCAATTTGCGAAAAGGTATAGCGCATTACTCGTCCACCCAATTGGTTGAGCGCCTCAATCACCTTGTATTTATTGTTTTCCGGGGCATAGAAGATCATAAATCCACCACCACCGGCACCACTAATTTTTCCGCCTGTTGCACCTGCTGCTATGGCTTGGTCGTAGATGTTATCAATAAATGAATTACTAATGCCTGCTGCCATATTCTTTTTGTGCAACCAACCGTAATTCAAAATTTCTCCAATTCTGTCTACTTCTCCACGCAACAACGCTTCTTTCATCATTTGCGCTTGCTCTTTTAGATTGTGCATCGCATCAATAGAATTCACGTCTTTGTTGGTTACATTGGCGCGCTGCTTTTCAATAATGTCGCTCGAAACGCGCGATGTTTCCGTAAAGAAAAGAATTAAGTTGTTTTCCAACTCGTGTAAATGACGTTCTTTAATGCGCAACGGATTTACAATCACCTTATCATTTGCAGAAAACTCCATAAAGTTCACTCCACCAAAAGTGGCCGCATATTGGTCTTGTTTTCCTCCGGCCATGGCTAAATCTATCCGCTCGATGGTGAAGGCTAAATGGGCAATATCATATTCACCTAATGGCAGTTTCAACCATTCCACAAATGCGCCAATTACCGCCACCACTAAGGTTGATGAAGATCCCAAACCCGAACCCGGAGGGGCATCCACAAAAGTAGTAAGTTCAAAGGAAAGTGATGTTACAGCAAAGTCTTGTACTATTCTGTTATAAATACCTTTTAGTAAATCTAAATTCCCATCCATGGGAAGGGTAGTGGTTGCGGGGTATTCGAAGCGTTCGCCTTTGTCAACGGCATGAAAAACTACTTTCCCATTATCTGTTGGTTTGATGGTCGCATAAGCGTACATCCCAATGGTGGCATTTAATATAGCTCCACCAAAGGTATCGGAATACGGACTTACATCGGTACCTCCACCGGCTAATCCTAATCGTAAAGGGGCCTTACTTCGTATAATCATAACTTTATCTAAATGTCATTAAACTGTTCAAACATAAATTTTTAATCTTACATTCCTGCTACTTCATAGATGCTTTTCAGCATAGCATTCCAGCTGTATTTTTCTTTTTCGATGTTGATGTTCGCTGCAAATACTTCTTCCTTTTGTTCTGCGTAAAATTTCAAAATAGCATCTGCTATTGGTGTAGGCTCGGGTTCCACCACAAAGCCTACCACATCGTTAGGAACAATTTCGGGCAGACCACCCACATTGGTTACAATCATCGGACGATTGAAATGATAACATATTTGCGTTACTCCGCTTTGTGTAGCGTGTTTATAAGGTTGAACCACAATATCCGATGCACAGAAATAATACCGCACCATATCATCCGGAATAAAATCAGTACGCAATGTTACTAAGTCTGCAATATCCAACTCATCAATCAATTGATGATATTGATCAGCATTATTATAAAACTCTCCGGCCACAATTACATTTAAGTTTTGATCTTTGAAACGCTTATCAGCTATAGCTTTCAATAAAATATCTAAACCTTTATAATCGCGAATAAAGCCAAAAAATAATAAGTAGTGCTTACGGGCATCTAATCCTAATTTCGCTTTAGCTTCTTCCTTAGGTATAGCAGCTCCAAAATTATCGTAGAGCGGATGTGGAGAGAATCGTTTAGGCTTTTTAGCGTCAAAAAGATTTAAATCGCTTAATACAGATTTTGATTGTGCAATAAATCCATCCACATTATTCACAAAATATTTAGCGAACTGAAAATCGCCTATGCGTTTTTCGTGCGGTATAATATTATCGATAATGGAGATTACTTTTGTTTTTTTATTGCTGCGTACTAATTTACAAATGGTGCCTAAACAAGGGGCCATAAAAGGCAACCAAAACTTCACGATTAATAAATCGGCATTCAATGCTTTTATTTCGCGTCCTACTTTCCACCAATTGAATGGATTGACGCTATTCACCGCCACTTTAATGGTTAAGTCTTTTGGTGCGGGCTGATCGCTGAATTGTGTTGTACCCGGGAAAAGAAAATCGGGATACTGTAAACTAAAGGTGTAAATAACCACCTCATGGCCTTGCGATTGAAATTCGTTTGCTATACGTTCGTTATAAGCAGAAAGGCCACCGCGCAGTGGATGAGCGGTGCCTAGTATAACTATTTTCATGTGTTGCCTTTATGTAAGTGGAAGGCAAAATAAAATTAATCGATGAATTTTTGGTGTTTGAAGCAAAGGTTTTACCAATTATTTGGCCAAAACCATATCGTTGAGTTGCTCTAACTCTGCACGGATTTCTTTGATTTCGTCTACTTTAGGATTTACACGAAGTTGCAAAGCGCATTTACCTGTAACGTTTTTTGAGTAATCTAATGTGATGTAACCATAGCCCGGTTTACTGAAAATCAAGTCGCTTTTTTCGTCTGATTTGTTCACTTTCATTTCAAAACAAACCCATCCGTTATCAATATTGAACATAGATTTTAGTAACTGTTCGTATTCGTTATATCGATCCGCAACATCTTGATTGTATTCCTCCCATTCATTAATTACAGTTGATCATCCTTTTCTATCTTTTCCTAAAGAGTAAACAATGCTGTATTTCGTATCCGGAATAACAATAGTCGAGGCGTTGGCATCACTAAAGTTCTCGAAGTTGGTAACGAAAACGTTTGTTTTTGTAATCGAGCTGTAATCATCCAATTTGGCAGAATAAAAAACTTTCATCAGTTCTCGTTTGATACTGATGGCTTTCATTGGAAATGGAGAAGAGGCAATACTTTCAAGGGTAAAAAGAAACGCGGCAAGAGTAAGTAATGTTCTCATACAAAGTTGTTTTATATGAGTATATACTGCTCAGGATTTAAATTTGTTTCATTATACAGTTTCTAAATCCCCTGTAACGCCAAGAAAATTGTTAAATTATTGTTCTTCAGCGATTAAGTAGTGGTTTCTATCGGAAGAAGAACGAGAAACCAACTCCGCTAAAAAGCCGGTAAGGAAGAGTTGCACACCAACAATAATGGAAAGTAAACCCATATAAAATAAAGGGCGCTCTGTCATTCTATATTGCTCAAAGGCAAATTTTGCAACAGTAAGATAAATGGTAATGCAAAGACCTAAAAAGAAACTGAGCATTCCTAATCCGCCAAAAATATGCATCGGACGTTTTGAGAAGCGTGTCATAAATGAAACCGACAGCAAATCCAAAAAACCAAACAAGAAGCGTTCAATACCAAATTTAGTTGTACCATATTTTCGGGCTTGGTGTTGCACTACTTTTTCTCCAATTTTTTCATACCCGGCTCGTTTGGCTAAAATAGGGATGTAACGATGCATTTCGCCATACACTTCTACACTTTTAACCACTTCATTTTTATAGGCTTTTAATCCACAATTGAAGTCGTGCAAATAAATACCCGACATTTTACGTGCAGCCCAGTTATATAATTTGGTTGGAACCGTTTTTGTGATAGGATCAAAGCGTTTCTGTTTCCATCCGGAAACTAAATCAAAGTCCTCCTCAGTAATCATTTTATAGAGCAAAGGAATTTCATCCGGAGAGTCTTGCAAATCGGCATCCATTGTAATTACTACATCGCCTTTCGAACGTTCAAAGCCAACATTCAGCGCAGCTGATTTTCCATAATTCCGTTGGAAACGAACGTAACGAACATTCGTATTGACCTTTCGAATATCTCCAACAACTGCTTTGGTATTGTCTTTACTGCCATCATCCAAAATAAGCGCTTCATAGGTGAGCGCATGAGCCGAACATACCTTATCAATCCAAGTGATGAGTTCGGGTAATGATTCAGCTTCATTGTAAGCAGGAATGACAAGGGAAAGGTGCATAGCGTTTAATTTATTCCGGAAGCTTAATTTTATTCGTGTTTCGTTTTATGAATGCCGACACAATTAAACAAAAAACTGCGTTCATGAGCATACTGTTTGCAAATTTTAAGGCGTAATCTTTTATGCCTCCACTAAAATTTTGCGACCTTATACCATCAATAGCTTCCTCAATTTTATCGTCTGGGGTATTGAATTTTTCCATCATCTCCACCGTATTTTCAATCACCTTTTGTTTAATGATTTCGGGTAGTTGCGGGTCGATAAAATTCATCAATATGTAAGAAAACAATGTACCAATAAGTGAGCTGATCATGGCAATAATCAAAGTAGCCATTAACGCATCAACAAACGAAATTTCATCGTTATTGGCCTTTCTGAAATCAATTCCACCCCAAATGAGAAAGAATAGCGACACCAAAAGGAATACAAAAATAAGGGAAAACGATGCGAGCGATGAGGGTGAAACGAAGTAAATCAGCATCGTTAATATGATTGATACTAATCCTCCAATAATACCCCATTTTATGGCCGGGTTCCAATTCATAGCTTATTAATTAATGGTTTGGTAAATTTTTCCGGTGAAGGTTTTTCCTACAAAAGGCGTGTTCTTTGATTTTGAAGCAATGTCTTTTTCGGTGAACGTCCATTTTTCAGCCGGATTAAACAATACAAAGTCGGCTGTACTTCCCGGCTCAAATGAGGGTGCAGCAAGTTTAAGGAGCTTTCTTGGGTTCACAGCCAATACATCAATGATTTTTTCCAGACCAATGGTTTTGTTCAATACTGTGTTGCAAATCGGGAATAAAGTTTCAAAACCAATCATTCCAAAGTCAGCTTTATCGAATTCCAATTTTTTACATTCCTCATCTTGTGGGGAATGTTGTGAAGTTATAGTATCAATAACGCCTTCCTCGATTCCTTTGATAAGTCCTTCTATATCTTTTTGCTCGCGTAATGGCGGATTTACTTTTGTAGCAGAATTGTAATCTACAACTGCTTCGTTCGTCAACATAAGGTTATACGCATTACAAGAAGCCGATATATTCAGTTTTTTCTTTTTTGCTTGCTTAATCAGTTCTATCGATTTCTTTAACGATAAATCCAAAAAGTGAAGTCGGCCCTTTGTATATTCGACTACCGATAAATCTCTAGCAATGGCCATTTCTTCTGCAACTGCAGGCATACCGGGTAACCCAAGTTGAGTGCTCACAATACCTTCGTGCATCACTCCGTTTTTCGACATGCTTTTTTCCTCTGCATGCACCATTACTAATCCGTCAAAAGCAGAAGTATACAGCAACGCGCGTTCTAAAATTCCTGCATTGGGTAATGCTTTGTATCCATCGCTAAAGGCTACTGCACCGGCTTGATGCATATCGAAAACTTCAGCTAAATCTTTACCTTCCAAGTTATGGGTAAGCGCTCCAACAGGAAGGAGCCTAGCGTTTTGTCCGTTTGCTTTCTGTTTTAGAAACTCAATTTGTGATTTGGTTGTAGAAGCCGGATTCAAGTTGGGCATTACACAAAACTGCGTAATTCCACCTTTAGCAGCCGACTTACAAGCCGAAGCAATAGTTTCTTTTTGCTCGAAACCGGGTTCTCCTATGTAGGCATGCATATCTACAAACCCGGGGGCAATATGTAAGTTAGGAAACGAAAGCTCAGGAGCGTTTTCGGTATTTTTTAGTTTAGCACCAATGCGCTTCACCTTACCATTTTCAATAAAAATATCTACTGTTTTTCCATTATATGTTGAACCTGAGAGGACAACTATAGCCGAGCGTATTAATAGCATTGCTGTGAAGATTGAACAAATATAATAAAAACTGGCGAATTGTAATTTGTTTTTTCCACAACTGCGCAAAGGCTGAATCGGAAAGCGCTTTCTAACAGTGAACTACTACCACTTCACTAATGCCTTATTGAAAATATCGTCAACCAATTGTTTGTTGATTTCTTCAATCAACTGGCTTTCTCTGTTGCTCAACAATTCAGTAGCCGGAAATTCAGCATAGCGAGTGAATTCTTGTCCCCATTTGTCTTTTTCATCTGTGGCATTCACAAAATCGATGTGTACCGTTATGTTTAAGCGATTTACTCCGGTTTGTACTTGTGCAGTTGGCGCTAAAGCTGAAACACTATACGAAGTTACATAGCCTGAAAAATGCAAATCGCCATCGGCATTTACCTGTTTTAAATTGGCTTCTGTAACCATTTTCAATTTGAGCTTTTCCGTGAAAATCTGGGCATATGATGCCGGTGCACTAGCCGCACGATTATCCAATAAATCTATGGTTACACTCTTAACATTGGGCGATAAATTAGCTCCGGTGAAGGAGTAGATTTTACAAGATTGGAGGTTGAATGCTATTACAATTCCAAAGATTAGCATTGCAAGTAAAGATTTCTCCCTGCGGTCGAAATGACGAAGAATTTGAAACACTAATTTCTGATTGATGCTGTTCATGTGCTTTTTGATTAATCTTCTAATCCGTATTCTTTAATTTTTCGATACAATGTTCTTTCTGAAATCCCTAAATCGGCTGCGGCATCCTTTCTGCGGTTGCGATGTTTTTTCAACGCTTTGATGATGAGTTCTTTCTCCTTATCTATAATAGAAAGAGACTCCTCAATGGTTTCGTGCGAATCAAAATGCGATTGTGGTTCAATGAAAATCGTTTTGCCATCGTTTTGCGGCATATGGATGGTTGGAGTATGTGCAACATAATCTTGCTGGTACGATGGAATCGTATCCTGCTTTGCAGAAGGAATAAAATTATGTGCAGCCTTTTCAAACGCTTCCGGTTGTCCGTTCGTTGCATTCAAAACAAACTGCTTCAAATCGTTCAAATCTTTCTTCAAATCGAAAATCAATTTGTACAACAGTTCTCTTTCACTATAACCGGCTGAAGCACCATCGAAAAGTCCGTCTTTAGTAAGTGCCGGCAGTCTGTTTTGCGTGATGTCCGGAACTATTTGCACCAATTCGTGGGCTGAAACTTCTTTGTTTACGGCTAATATACTTACTTGCTCGGCAACGTTTTTCAACTGACGAACATTCCCGGGCCAGGTATATTTCAAAATCAATGCTTTCGCATCATCGTTCAATTTTACCGGAGTCATTTTCATGCGCTCTGAAAAATCAATACAGAATTTTCGGAACAGAAAATAGATGTCTTCACCACGCTCGCGCAATGCCGGAATTGTGATGGGCACTGTACTTAAACGGTAATATAAATCTTCGCGAAAACGCCCGGTACGAACAGCATCCTGTAAGTTCACATTGGTGGCTGCCACCACCCGCACATCCGTTTTCATTACTTTAGACGAACCCACACGAATGTACTCTCCGGTTTCCAATACACGCAATAAACGGGCCTGCGTTCCTAAGGGCAATTCGCCCACTTCATCCAGAAAAATGGTTCCTCCATTCACCGTTTCAAAATAACCCTTTCGCGCATCGTTGGCTCCGGTGAAGGATCCTTTCTCGTGTCCAAACAACTCTGAATCGATCGTTCCTTCAGGGATGGCGCCACAGTTTACTGCAATAAAATTGTTGTGCTTGCGGCTCGAAAGTTGATGAATAATTTGTGAAAACACTTCCTTCCCCACACCACTTTCTCCGGTAATCAATACAGTAAGATTGGTAGATGATACACGCTCAGCAATACTAATGGCATGATTCAACTGCGGTGAATTACCAATTATTCCAAAGCGATTTTTTATAGTTTGAATATCCATTATCAATTAAATATGTTCTGCAATTAGGGTTCCGCTCGTACATGAAGCAATTCTTACCTTCACATAATCTCCGGCTTTCATGCCTTCTAGTGCCGGAACAATAACGCCTTTGTTTTGTGAATTTCTTCCGAAAAAATGCTTGTCGCTTTTGCTGGAAATGCCTTCTAATAGTACTTCGTACACTTGTCCAACGTTTTCTTGATTGCGTTCCAATGAAATCTGACGGAACAGAGCAACGATTTCAGTTAGTCTGCGCTTCTTGATATCCTCAGGCACATCATCCTTTAAACGCTTCGCTGCAGGCGTTCCCGGACGTTCACTATAATAATACATATAGGCCAAATCGAAGTGAACTGTGCTCATCAATGCCATCGTTTCTTGGTGCTCTTCTTCCGTTTCAGAGCAAAAGCCGGTGATGATATCCGTTGAAATATCAGCATCAGGCACTATGCGGTGGATAGCTGCAATTCGATCTAAGTACCATGCCTTTGTATAAGAACGGTCCATGAGGCCCAAAATTCTGTCGTTTCCGCTTTGTACCGGCAAGTGAATATGTTTACACACATTTGGATATTTGGCCATTACTTCCAAAACATCATCGGTCATGTCTTTCGGGTGCGAAGTCGAAAAACGAATACGCAAAAGCGGAGAAATTGAGGCCACTTTTTCAAGCAATTCCGCGAAGTTCACTACATGGTCTTCGTACTTAGCTTCGAGTAGTTTTTTTCCCAGTAACTTTGGATCATCGCTAAAGCGGTACGAATCTACGTTCTGGCCCAATAAGGTTACTTCTTTGTACCCTTTATCGAATAGATCTTTAGCCTCTTCCAAAATCGAACGCCAATCACGAGAGCGTTCTCTTCCGCGTGTGATAGGCACCACACAGAACGAACAAATATTATCACAGCCCCGCATAATCGAAATAAAGGCGGAGATACCGTTTGAATTCAAGCGAATCGGACTGATTTCAGCATAGGTTTCTTCGCGGCTTAGCAGTACATTTACCGCTTTGTTATTGTTTTCGGCTTCAAACACCAACTCTGGTAAAGAGCGGTAAGCATCCGGACCAACAACTATATCTACGAGTTTTTCTTGTTCCAAGAACTGATCTTTTAAGCGTTCAGCCATACAGCCTAAAACACCTATCAAAGCTCCTTTTTTCTTCTTTTTTACAGCTCCTAAATTCTGCAAACGCATACGCACACGCTGTTCCGCATTGTCGCGAATAGCGCAGGTATTGATTAAGATTAAATCGGCATCCAAATGATTATCGGTACTATCAAAACCCGAGTTCGCCAAAATGGAAGCAACTACTTCGCTATCCGAAAAATTCATCGCACAACCATAGCTTTCGATATAAAATTTTTTCCCGTTTGGAGCAACGTTACTAGGGCGTTCTAAAGTAAGCGCATTGCCTTGCTTCGATTCATCAATGTCTTTCGACCCCAATTCAAAGGCAATTTCGTTGTTATATAGCTGGTCACTCATTTCTCTAAAATTCGATGCGAAGATAAGACAAAATGGCAGAAGCTGACGAAAATAGACTTGTATTAATTGGAAATTATCATCTATTAGGAATTTACCGGATGTCTAAAATAGCTGCTACAATAGATTTAAATAGACTTCACGAATAGCACTTATCGCCATAGAACATTTGCATATTGATTTTAATGTATTGTTCTTATTTAATTGATTATTAGATGTGTAAGTGGCTTAATTTATTGCTTTCTTGTTACAAACACATAAATCTTTCCCTTGATTGCTGTTGCAGATTGAACTCTATTTGTGCTAAAATTTATTCCAAATGAAAGCGCTAAACTTTAATTCAATGGTCGTTCTATCGATACTTTTATTCACCGTGAATGGATGTAAGAAAGACAGTAAACCAACAGTTGATATTACAAAATGTAAAGTAAACAGTAGTACCAATAATTATGGTAAAGAAGTGTATTCGTATGATTCTTATGGACGAATAACAAAGTTGGAAAATTTCGATTTATTTGGTGCAAGTGGGGGAACACGCATCTTCACATATGGGTACAACAGTCTTTATATATCGTATTCTAATTCTTCGCACCGCGATACGGTTTTATTAACCTCTTCCGGACTTTACATTTACTATAAAGGCAGCAGTTATTTTAATCGTTGCTATACTAATAATGCCGGACAGATAGACTCTATTACCTTAGGCTATAGTAACAGTACACGAATTTTATTTGTTTGTAAGTATAATTCTGAGGGTAACCTTTATGCGTTAAATGCTTACGATGGTTATAAACCATGGTATACAAAAACCTTTACTTATGGAACCGAGAAGAATGTGATGAATTATTGTCCTGAATCTTTGTTTTGGACAGGTGGCTGGGGGCCATCGTCTATAGAGGATTTGAAATTTCAGTCGAAACAATTCTACGGAGCTACCATTTCCAATCTTTTGCCGTCCTCAATCCATTTTCAACAGTTTGACCAAAATACTGGTGCACCGCTGGGAACGGGCTCTACAACCAATTTTTCATATACTAAAGATGGCGATGGTAAAGTTACTTCCATTTTAGAAGCCTACACTAATGGAACAACAAATAGTTTGACATTAGAATACAGTTGCCCACAATAATCCAAACATATTAAGTCATGAAACATCTATTGTTTTTATTCATCATCGCTACTTTGCGCATTTCAACCTTTGCTCAAGCATTTCAGGCCGATAATAGTTTTGGAAACTTAAATAATGGCCGAACACTTTTTGTACATAAAGGAGAGTGGAGGGCAATCGACCGACAAGGCGAGAATTATATTGTTGTTGGAAAGAGTGAATTTAGTAATACCTTTTTTCAAGTAATCGTCCGTTTCAAAGCAAATGGGGAGAATGAAGATGTGACGACTTTCTTTAGTTACAACATGTATGAAGGTGAATTTTTTGATGTTGCAGTGGCTGCTGACAGCACCATATATGCATGTGGCGTAAAACAAGATTCTGGTGCAGATGAATTTTATTTAGTGAAGTTCGATAAGAACGGAACGAAAATTCATGAAATATGGTTGCCCAATAATATGCTAGCGATTGCTTATCGTTTGAAGTTATTGCCGAATCATGATGTGCTAGTTTGTGGACGGACATCAGTGGCCGGTGAAGACAAAGCGCGTGTGGTGAAATTACATGATGACGGAGCTGCTTTCAGTTTGTTGAGTACGTTTGGGAACAACGGTATCGCCAAAATTGAAAATGCAAAAGATTCAAGTTTTGTACCCGGTGCCAGTAGTTTTTATGCATTGGATGTGACTGCCAATGGAAAAATTTATGCGGCAGGAAGTTATGTTGAACGCAATTCTTCAAATACTGCACCTCAACCCTTTTATACCTATTGGAAAGCCGATGGAACACCTGATACTGTTGTTTCAGGCTACAGTGTTACTGCAGTTCAAAATGGATTAGCCAACGAGGTGTATGCTATTGCAGTACGTAATACGAATCTGTTTTCAGCCGGGTATAATAATGTAAATCCACAACTTGCTGCCGATGGATCGGTGCGTGTTTTGAATGATGCATTACTCTATCGCCAAGGGAAAAACGGTTTACAGGCAATGGTCACTCCTTTAACTACTTCGCAAATGTATGTACCCTATAGTCGATATTATTCGGTAGCGGTTGAAAACAATGGAGCATACTATTTTGGTGGGAGTGGCGACAGTGCAAAAGGAACCCATGTATGTATTGGGAAAATTAATAGCGATTTAGAACCAGATGTTACGTTTAACTCAGGTGCAACGAATTATAGTTTACCATTTGATACCTATGAACAGCCAAGCGCTGAAATGGCTTATGATGCCTTAGTGGATATTGCAGCAAATGGCGAAGAATCCTTTATTATTGTGGGTTCTGAAACGTTTCGTTCCGATGGCCAAGCACATCCCATGATTGTAAAAGTGATTCCTAGAAAGGCCAATGGAATTCTAGATGAATCGGTAAACAGTGGAATAACTATTTATCCGAATCCGGTTAGCCAAACCCTTCAAATTAAGGCAGCGAAAATTCAAGTGATAAGTATAACTGATTTAAGTGGGAAAGAAGTTTTTCGGATGACCGATCTTAATACAAATAGTTATCAAATTGACGTTTCAGCCCTTTCACCATCTTTTTACTTTATAAGTGTTAATGGGAATTACACGAAAAAGTTCATCAAAATCGATTAACCCTCCATCATTTTCCAACCATGAAAAAAGCAATCTTAGCCATAACTGTTTTATGCATTCATCTTTTGACTTCAGCACAAGTGGATTGCAGTAACGGACGATATTTTACAAAGCTATTTAGCACTACAACCGAGGCTGCTGCAGTGGTTTATGGTAGCAATAAAAACTGGGAAACCAACGCAACACAAGATTTGCATCTAACGAAAATCACTCCAACGGGTGATGCAAGTACAGCTCGTCCGGCTATTTTATTATTTCATGGATTGAATGGCAGTGTGAATGATGTGAAAGCAACATGTGTCGAATATGCTAAAAGGGGGTGGGTTGCTTTTGCGGTTGAATACAGAAAAGATGGATGGGCCAGCGAATTCATTCAAGCCGGTGCTTCGGGCGATTATGAACGCCAGTATAGAGAATGGCAAGATGGCTTGGCGGCTGTACGATTTGTTCGCTCTAATGCAAGTGCTTATGGTGTTTTACCCAATCGAATTTATATTGGCGGATTCTCGAGAGGAGCGATGACAGCAACTAATGTAGGTTTATTGAAGGATGAAAACAGTTGGGATTGGGATCCTGCAAAACTAATGGCCAACTATGGCGATAAGAAAGCCAGTTCTCCGACAGCATTAAAAAATACGAGTGATGCAGTGACCGGGGTATTGTCGTTTTTTGGACGAATTCTTTACAGCGATATTGCCGGTTATTATACTGAAGTTAATCATCTTCCTTATGCCGGAATTCATTGTCAGGATGATAATGTTGTCCCTGTAGATTGTGAAGCTGGTGTAGGCTGTGGCTCAAGAGCTATTTATATGCAATTCAAAAATAATGGGGTAGAAGCGTATGGATTTTTCCCTGCAACTGGCGGACATGCAGCCTCCACTGCAATGCTGGATTCATCTTATGTTTTTATGGCAAGAATGCTGGGTTGTTCTGCACCAACAGCGATTGAAGAAAAAGAAGAAGTGTTCCTCTCTGTTTACCCTAATCCGGTTCAGGATATACTTAAAGTATCAGTAGCAAACACAACATACGTTGAACTTTATGATGTGCAAGGAAAAATGCAAATGCAAAGCAAACTGAAATCTGGAGATACTATTTTAGATGTGCGTTTCCTTTCAAACGGAATATATTTCCTAAAAGTAGGAGAGCAGATAAAACGAATAGTCAAGGAATAAATTAAAACTATTTTACCCCTTTGCCCACCGAATTTCGTGTGGGCTTTTTTTATTCCTTTTCTTCAGATGGTTGTTCTGCTTCAGGAGTCTCGGTTACTTCTACTGCAGGTGCTGCAGTTTCTTTTACTTCAACTGGCTGCTCAGTAGCTTCAGTTGCCGACTGTTCTTTAGTTCCCGATTGACGAAGTAAACTTTCCATCGTTTTATAGATGTCTTTCAACTTTTCTTCTTTCGATTGAATTGTTTCAGAAATCTGACGTAAACGTACTTTCAACAATTGTAACTCTAACGAGCCAATTTTTGGTTTTTCCGCTTTATTGGTGAAGTATTCTAAATCTTTTCTATCGCGCTCTAAACCGGCTTCCATTTTGCCAATTACTTCTTTCAAGCCGGCAACACGCGATTCGTTTTTGGTACTGAAATACGACTTTCTAGTTTCATTCAAGTAATGGAATGCATCGTCAAACGCCTTACGTAAAGCCGTATCATGTGATTTCGTTAAGCGCAACTGACGAACAGATTGTTGTACTTTTTTTATCTCATCTGCAAGATCTTTGAAATTGGCTTTTTCAGTCACTTTTTTCTTAACGCCATCCAATTTAGCTACTACTTCCTCTAAAGCGGCTTTCGAAATTTTTTCAAACTCTTCCGATTCTGTTTTGCGGAACGTTTTCAATTTATCGAAAATCACATTTACATCTTCTTTGATTTTATCTAAACGACTCTGTGTAATATTTCTTTCCTTTTTATTTTCTAACACTTGCTCCCAAAAGCTTTTTGTGTCTTCAAACAAGTCTTTACTATATGTGGTTAATCCGTCTGCTTTAGCTTTTAATTCATCTAAACGTTGGATATATACTTCCCAGAGTTTATTGGTCAACAACTGTACTGCCCATTCGTTTTGGAAATGACGAATTTCTCCGGTCTTGTCGGATTTAATATCTGCCGGTACAATAGAGTCTTCGTTAATATCCGGATTAATCAACTGCATACCTTCTGGGAAAGAAAAAGGAGCACCGGTAATCCATTCTTTCTGCAAGAATTCAATTTGCTCTGTGGTGAGAAGTTTTCGCTCTGTTACGTAGAGGTTAATTTTGAACTCGGCTTCTAATAGCTCGTAAGCCAAAATTACATCTTGCACATCTTTAATATTCCCGTTAACGACAAATCTATTTTGCATACTTTTGTTTTCTACTTTGTTTAGAAAGTGGGCAAAGTTAAAAATAACTTGGTAAAAGATATAGTGTGAGTAAATGGACAATTTTTGAGCTCGAAAATCGACTGCGAAAACCGCTTCCAGGAAAAGAAGCGCAGTATAAAATGGCACCTCAATATCGTGCCGATTTAAGTGATGATGCCATCGATAAACTTAATCCAAGACTAAGCGCAGTGCTGGTTTTGCTCTATCCTATAGAGAATGAGTGGCATCTTGTGTTTACGCAAAGAAGACAATATGAGGGTGTGCACAGCGGACAAATTAGTTTTCCGGGAGGGAAGCAGGAAGTAGGAGAAACATTGGAACAAACGGCTATTCGTGAAGCTTTTGAAGAGGTTGGGGTAGGAGCAAATGATTTTCGAATTGTAAATCCGTTGTCGAAACTTTACATTCCTCCAAGCAACTTTTTAGTGTTTCCGCAAGCAGCCATTGCGGAAGAAAAACCGATATTTAAAAAGGATGATCACGAAGTAGAAAGTGTTGTAGAAATACCGGTTTCTTTTTTCTTGAATCCGGAGAGTAGAACTAATACGAAAATCAATATCCACAAAGATTATCAATACGAAGTACCTGCATTTATTTACGAAGGAAAAGTAATTTGGGGGGCAACAGCCATTATTATAAGCGAATTAGTCGAGCTTTTGGGGCTCGACTAATCAGTTATTTTCGATAAATTGAAGGAATTATTTTCCTAATGCCTCGTTTAGGTTAGCAGGTGCTTTTTTGCCTTTGTATTTAGGGTTTTTCTCCCATTCGTAAACGCGAGCACCATCGGTATATTTAGAAACAAATGCATCACGCAATCCTAATTTTCTCAAATCAGCTTTGAATTTTTGAGCTTGCTCTTCAGTATCGAAATAGCTCACAACATAAGCATTCAAGTTGTCTACTTTCTCTACACCAATAAATTTAGGTACTTCGAAATAGCCTGAAATGTCAAACTTCTCATATAAACCAAATTGAACTTTGTAAACAGAACCTGTAGCAGGAATTGATCCTGGTGTTGGCAATTGCGGACATTCTGGTAGAGGTTTATTTTTGCATTCTTGCAATTCTTGATCTAGTTTGGCGATTTTCTGTTGTTGCTCTACCATTTGTGTATTCAACGAAAGCATTTCCTTTCTTGTTACATCTATAGTGCTGTCATTAGAGGCAATGGTTGTTTTGTAGTCTGTAATCATTGCTTTGTACTGCTCCGGATTCTTTTTATATCCTTTCAGTTCTTTCTTTATTCGTTTTTTTTCAGCTTTGTCTAAAGGCGTTGCAGAAGACATTTGAACTGTCATTGCAAAAACAGAAAGTAGAAGTACTAGTTTTTTCATTTAATTTTTAGTTGTTTGAACAATATTACCAAAAAATCAATACACTAAAATCTTTTAGTTTAAAAATTTATGCAAATAGAGAATGATATCTTAAGGGTTAAAGCTAAATTAGTAGGTGCTGAGTTAGTTTCCTTTTACGATAAACGAGACAATACAGAACATTTATGGCAAGCTAATCCTGCTTTTTGGGCTGCTCAGGCGCCTGTGTTATTTCCAATTGTTGGTAGAAGTTACAACGATACGTTAACCTTCAATGGTGAACACTATAGCATGGAAAAGCATGGTTTTGCGCGCAGACAAGAATTTAAATTAATACATCAAGCGGAAGATAGTCTCACATTCGAGCTGATATCAAGTGATGCATTAAAGAAAATGTACCCATTTGATTTCAGTTTTAAAATTATGTATGAAATAAGCGAAAATAAACTCATAACTACATATGAAATTGAAAATAGAAGCAATGTAGCAATGCCTTTTGCCCTTGGCGGTCATCCGGCTTTTGCAGTGCCCTTTTTTGAAGGTGACTTTTATGAAGATTATGCAATTGAATTTTCAAATGATACTACATTAACACGTCATCATATTAATGCAGAAGGTTTGTTTGATGGTCGGACGTCAACGCTGCACTGTTTATCGAATCGAATAACATTGGATCGTAATTTGTTTAAAGACGATGCTTTAATATTTAAAGAATTACACTCCAAAGAAGTGAGTATTGTATCTCGTAAACACAATAAACGACTTCAAATGAGTTTTGATGATTTCCCCTATTTAGGCATTTGGGCTAAACCCGGTGCTGATTACGTTTGCCTTGAGCCATGGATAGGTTGTGCTGATGCCGAAGGATTTCAAGACGATTTTACGAAAAAGGAAAAGGTAGTTATACTTCAATCTGATGAAGTTTTAAGATTTTCATTCAACGTTGTATTGGAGAAAGTATCCATTTAAAAACACAGCATATTCGTTTTTTTAGCAATCGTGTAATGGTTTAAGTACATACAACTTTTTTGTTTTGCCCCACTTTAGCGTATAAGTACCCGATAAACGAGTATAAATCTACTTGTTTAATACTTTTTATATGATTTACCTTTGTGAGGGTTTATCAGTGAATAGTATTAATGGACGTATTGTCCCTTTATTAATTCTTGATAAACGAAATTGAAAATCAAAACCCTTTAACATAACATGAAACATGTCAACCCTTTTTCTATTGTGTTATTGTGCTTATCTCTTTTTTTAGGTACTAGTTGCGACACAACAATATATCTGGTGCGCCATGCAGAGAAAGAAGTAGGGGTTGTTAATCCTCATCTAACTGAATCGGGCAGAAGAAGAGCTGTTACGCTTTGTGATACTTTGATTAGTAAACGAATCAATTACATTCTTTCAACCGATAGTAATCGAACAAGAGAAACTGCTCAACCTACCTCTTTGAGAGTAGCTATTCCTGTGAATAGTTATGGAAAAGATACTGCGATGTTGTTAGTAGAAGGATTGAAAAAGTTGTGGGGAAAAAACATTTTGCTTGTAACACATAGTGAAACCATTCCACTTATAATGCAGGCCTTTGGATTAACGCTACAAACTCCAATAGGAAACAGTTTTAATCGATTCATTGTAATAAAGCGCCATCGGGGAGTAAATGGAAGTCCTTCAACAACTTCACATAACGAAAGCACCTATGGCGAATAGCGCGTTTATTAAGTATTTATTTTAAATAACCATAAATCAACAGACATGAAAAATCTTATTTCGATAGTGTTAAGCGTATTCGTCTTAATGCTTACAAGCTGTGATCCAAAACAAAAAAGTAATCGTGCAGATATACCTTATTTGTTTTCAAAAGCGACCAAGCAAATAGATGCAAAGAGTGATAAAGACTTAATATTCGTGAAGGGTTTAACCTTAAGTGCTCAGTTACGTTTATTGAATGATGAGAACCAAGAACTTTTAAAGGTAACACTTCCGGATGGAAAAGACATTACTATTCGAAGACAACGCGTAGAACAAGTGAAGCGTGTATTGCATTGGTATGGTGATGTGGTGAATGAAGCCGGTTCTTTTGTTTTAATAACGAGTACAGGAAAAGTGGCTGTAGGAAGAATAACTATTGGTAAAAAACACTATAGAATTAGTTTCTTAGGTAAGGAACTTCATCAAATTGCGGAGATAGATTTAAATAAAATTACAGATGCAGATGATGATGCAGAAGTACCAAAATATACTAAGAAAGGAGGGAACTCAAATGAAACAGACGGGTGTCCAGATCCTGCAACGGATATTGATATTATGGTGGTATATACTGAGGATGCTGAAACGGGTGCAGGTGGACCAGAAGCAATGGAGGCTCTTATCTATGAGTGCGTGGAGCTTACCAATTTGGCCTATTTAAACTGCAATATTACACAAAGGTTACATCTGGTTCATTTTGCTAAAGTTACTTTTACTGAAAATGCAAATAGTGCTACTGATCGTGAACAATTAAAAAATCCAACTGATGGAGTAATCGATGAGATTCACACTTGGCGTGATGCGCACGGAGCTGATGTTGTATTAATGATTACAGAAACTGCTGAGGCCGGTAATTGTGGGCGTGCGTTTATTATGGATCCTGTTGATCCTAGTCATGAGGAATTTGCATTTGGTGTTGTAAAAAGAGAATGTGCTGCAGATAATCTAAGTTTCCCACACGAGTTAGGGCACATTATGAGTGCGCGGCATCACGATGATGGGACAACTACGCCATTTACTTATTGCCATGGACACTTTCAAACAACACCTGCCGATGGGAGTGGTATTGGATGGGAAACGATGATGAGTAAACGTTCAGATTGTGATCGACAGATATTCTTTTCCAATCCCGATATGCAATTTTCTCCAACCGCTTCGGCCAGTACTGATCCAATGGGTACTGCTACAGTTGGGGATAATCATAGAGTATTAAACAATACGGCAGCAACTGTTGCAAATTTTCGATGTAGTTCTCCCGGTGTTGGCAATGTATGGATGAAAGATAGTTGGAATGATACTGGTTTAGAACCTGATCCGGCAACAGTAAGCGATGCAATGTGGCGTTCACCTTACATATGGGTTCGAAATAGTCAAGATCCAACTTTTTTGCATCAGCACGAACACGAAAACCCAGAGTATGGTTCAACAAATTGGATTTATGTGAAAATGCATAATGGGAATGCAAGTTCTCAAACAGGGAATCTAAAGTTATATATAGCGGATGCATCTGCTTCTTTAGCTTGGCCTATTGCTTGGAGTGAGATTGCAAATATTCCGGTAACTATTTCAGGAAGCAGTACTCAAATCATAGAACAGCAATGGAACACTGTGCCGAATCCTGCTTCCGGAAGTTCACACTATTGTATGGTTGCTCGATGGGAATCAGCTTCTGATCCAATGCACACTGCCGAAGGAACAAACATTACAACCAATGTTCGTGAAAACAACAATATCATTTGGCGAAATATGAATGTAGTTGATCTTTCTGATGCTGCAGATGCAGACGTAGCGTTAAATATAGCTTCATTCAATCCTCGAACCGCAACGCAAATAGTATTTGAAGACGCAACTCGCTTCCCGCTACCTCGATGGATTGGAAATGGTATAGTTACAATTCAGATTGACAGTAAGCTGTATGCAATATGGAAAGAAAACAAAGGAACAATGAAAGGCTTAAAAGAAATTGGAAATGGCGCTTTTGAAATGACGGCTAAAAATGCTTCAATTGGAAACTTATTTATTCCAAAAGACTACAAGGGTTTAGTAAAAGTACACTTTAAGAAAACGAGTAAAGTCCCACAATCTAAGTTTGAGTTTAGTGTGAAACACTATTCTATTATTGATCAGCAAAAAGTTTTGATGGGAGGAGTGGATTATGAGCTTAATACTTTAAAGAAAAAATAGTGAGATCGGGTAATTGACACTAATATATCGAATGTATATCGGTATATAAAAAAGGGCACAATTTGTGCCCTTTTTTGGTGTTAGCATTAACTACAAACAAAAATCAAAACGCCATTTTCCTCATCAATGGAAACAGTTTGTCCTTTTCTTACTTCACCGCTCAATATTTTTTTAGAAAGTTCATTGACAACTTCTTTTTGAATGAGTCGTTTCAAAGGTCTTGCACCGTATTGCGGTTCGTAACCTTGTTCGCCTAAATAGTCTAATGCTTTGTCGGTGAGCACTAATCCAATCTCTTTTTCGGCTAGCAATTTTTTAGTGAGATTCAATTGCAAATCAACAATGGCTCTAATTTGCTTTTTCAACAATGGCTTGAACATTACAATATCATCAATTCGATTTAGAAATTCCGGACGAACAGATAGTTTCAAACGTTCAACTACTTCAATTTTAGTGGTTTCTGTTACAGCAATTAAATTGCTTTCATCTACATGCTCAAAGTTTTTCTGAATAATATCCGAACCAATATTAGAGGTCATGATAATGATAGTGTTTTTGAAATTCACCGTGCGCCCTTTGTTATCCGTTAAACGACCGTCATCCAATACTTGCAATAGAATATTGAATACATCCGGGTGCGCTTTTTCTATTTCATCGAACAATACTACTGAGTATGGTTTTCTTCGCACAGCTTCCGTCAACTGCCCGCCTTCATCATAACCCACATATCCCGGAGGCGAACCCACTAAACGCGATACAGAATGTTTTTCTTGAAACTCACTCATATCAAAACGAATCATAGCTGTTTCATCATTAAATAGCACTTCACTTAATGCCTTACTCAACTCCGTTTTTCCAACCCCTGTTGTTCCTAAGAAAAGGAAAGAACCAATAGGTTTTCGTTCGTCTTGTAAACCTGCACGAGAACGTCTGATCGCATCTGCAACAGCTTCTAATGCTTCTTCTTGGCCTTTTACTCTTTCGCCTAACTTTTGCTCTAAATGCAATAGTTTTTCGGTGTCGCTTTCCATCATTTTAGTAAGTGGAATGCCTGTCCATTTCGCCACAATTGAAGCAATATCCTCTGCGTTTACTTCTTCGTTTAGCATACGCTTATCACCAGAAGTATTGGCACGCTTTTCTTCCAAGAGTTGAATGGCATTTTCAGCCTCCTTAATTTTGCCATAGCGTATTTCAGCTACTTTTCCATAATCGCCAGACCGTTCCAATTGATCTGCTTCTTGCTTTAAGTTTTCAATCTCTTGCTTTTTACTTTGAATAGATTCCAAAAGCTCCTTTTCAGCTGTCCACTTTGCTTTTATTTGATTGCGTTTCTCATTCAAGTTCGATAATTCCGATTTCAATTGATTTACCTTTACTTCATCATTCTCGCGTTTAATGGCTTCGATTTCAATTTCGAGTTGCATGATTTTGCGTTCGATTTCATCGAGTTCTTCGGGTACAGAATTCATCTGTAAGCGAAGTTTAGCGGCAGCTTCATCAATTAAGTCAATAGCTTTATCGGGCAAGAAACGATCAGAAATATATCTATCGGAAAGTGTTACTGAAGCAATAATCGCCTCATCTTTAATACGCACTTTGTGGTGTGTTTCGTAACGTTCTTTCAATCCTCGCAAAATAGAAATTGCGTCTTCCACACTTGGTTCATCTACCATAACTTTTTGAAATCGTCTTTCGAGCGCCTTGTCTTTTTCAAAATGTTTTTGATACTCATTGAGAGTTGTAGCACCTATAGCTCGTAACTCGCCTCGGGCCAATTCAGGTTTCAAAATATTGGCTGCATCCATTGCGCCATCAGTTGCTCCTGCACCAACAAGGGTGTGGATTTCATCGATGAAGAGAATAATTGTACCATCCGATTCTTTTACCTCTTTTACAACGGCTTTCAATCGTTCCTCAAAATCTCCACGGTATTTCGCACCGGCCATTAACGCACCCATATCGAGTGAATAAATGATTTTGTTGCGCAAGTTTTCAGGTACATCGCCTTTAACAATTCGGTGTGCAATGCCTTCAGCAATGGCTGTTTTACCCACACCGGGTTCACCCACTAACAAAGGATTGTTTTTCGTTTTCCGTGAAAGTATATGCATTACTCTTCGGATCTCTTCATCTCTTCCAATTACAGGATCTAATTTTCCGTTTTGCGCTTGCTTACACAAATTGATGGCGTATTTATCTAATGAATTGTATGTAGTATCAGCATTCGGGTCGATTACTTTTGCGCCTTTACGCAATTCTTCAATCGCTTTTTTGAGGTTACGTTCTTCCAAACCTACTGATTTCAATAGTTGAGAAGTGTCATCATTCACAGAAAGTAAGGCTAACAACAAGTGGTCAATCGACACATACGAATCGCCAAAATCTTTAATCAATTTATTGGCTTGCATTACCATTTGTCCGAACTTCGGACTTGCCTGTGCTGCGCCTTCGCTACTGCCTGTTACTTTCGGAAGTTTCTTAAGTTGCTCTTCCACTTTTCCAAGTAAGATGTTTTTATTGACACCTGACTTCTCCAACAAAAAAGGGAGACTATCCTGATCGGCTTCAAACAAACCCTTCAACATGTGGATAGTATCCAATGTTGGAGACGAATTGTTGAACGCAATTTGCTGTGCAGCTGTTACAGCCTCAAGCGCTTTGGTTGTGAAATTATTTACATTCATAGGGTATATAGTTGTTTTGTAATAGATGCATCAAATTCAAATCCATCTCTGTTTTTCGGTAATTATTGCAGTAATTGTCTGTGCAGACGTGACTTAATGTCGTTTGAATTTCGAAAAGGCTGTAAAAATTGCCGTTTTTTAATAGCTTAGTGCAAAAACAGAGAGGTGAATATTGTTTTGTTCGACACGGTAGAAAACCGTACGCAATTGTTGCCCTTATCTTATACCCGCTCGGTAGCGGATATGCGCATCGGTATTTTAACGATTAAAGAAAAGTGGGAGCGTTATTTTGGGCAATCAGTAGGTGTACTTACTGAAGATTACCTGCAACCTAAATATGGTGCTTTAGGAAATGATGCAGAAACGCTGTTTATTGCTTCAAATGTTTTTCCTACTACCCAATTAGTAGCTGAAATTCAGTTATTGACTGCTGAACATGGACTCTCGTTTTCCGATAAAATTATTGCATTTAAAACCACAATAAAGGTTCCACATATTGCGAGTTTCAAAAGTATAATCCCAAACCTTAAGTTTACTTCATCGGTTGTTGCTGCACAATTTGTAGAATCACCATCAGCCATTTTCAAGTATAACGGACAAGAGATTGAGAACGATTTTAAATTGCTTACAGCGGGAAGAGTTTCAAAAACACTTTCTCCAACGAATACACTCATTGGTCCTGCCGATAAATTATTTATTGAGGAAGATGCCATTGTAGAAGCCTCAATTCTTAATACAAACACGGGTTATATTTATATCGGTCATGAGGCTGAAATCATGGAGAACTGTGCGGTACGCGGACCATTAGCGCTATGCGAACATGCAGGATTGAAGATGAGCGCAAAGATATATGGAGCTACTACCATTGGTCCGCACTGCAAGGTAGGCGGAGAGGTGAACAATGCTGTGTTTTTTGCGTATAGCAACAAGGGCCACGATGGATTTATTGGCAATTCAGTAATCGGGGAGTGGTGTAATTTAGGCGCAGATACCAATAATTCGAATTTGAAAAACAATTATGGCGATATAGATGTGTGGAGTTATGCTACTGAAAAATATGAAGATACCGGAATGCAGTTTCATGGATTGATTATGGGTGACCATGCGAAGTCTGGCATTAATACAATGTTCAACACCGGTTCGGTTGTTGGCGTTTCTGCGAATGTTTTTGGCAGTGATTTTCCACCAAAGTTCATTCCATCTTTTTCGTGGGGAGGAGCGCAATGGTTGCGTACTTTCACTTTCGAAAAATCGTTGGAAGTAGCAGAACGAATGATGGAACGAAGAGGAATAAAATTATCAGAATCAGATATAGCCATTTTGAAAGAAGTGTTTGAACGCGATAAAAAATATAGAAAATAAGAAGGAAAAAATGTCGAAACGAAAGATAGTTGCCGGAAATTGGAAGATGAACCTTACTGTAGAAGAAGGGGTGGCTTTGGTATCCGGATTGATTAATAAAGGACTTCAACAAAAGGTCAGTAATACAGAAGTGATATTAGCCCCACCCATGTTGCATTTATTAACCTTGCGTAATCTAGTGCAGAATTCTGCTATCAAATTAGCTGCTCAAAATTGTTCTGATCGAGTGAGTGGTGCTTTTACAGGTGAGGTTTCAGTTTCTATGTTGGCTGGAGCAAACATAGAATATGTTATCATTGGTCATAGTGAACGTAGAATATATTTTCACGAAAGTATTGCTTCACTAAAAGATAAAGTCGATTTAGCTTTGGAATATGGCATAACACCTATTTTTTGTTGCGGGGAACCAAAAGATGTTCGTATCGATGAAAAGCAAGACCGTTATGTATTTCAGCAGATTGAAGAAAGTCTTTTCCATTTAAGTGAAGAACAAATTAGTAAAGTGATTATAGCTTATGAACCGGTTTGGGCTATAGGAACAGGCTTGACCGCAACACCTGAGCAAGCAGAAGCCATGCATGCCTTTATTCGCAAAGAATTAACCAATCGATATACTACCGATACAGCAAGCGCTATTCCTATTCTTTATGGCGGAAGTGTGAATGCAGCAAATGCAAAATCTCTATTTAATCAACCCAATGTTGATGGTGGATTGGTTGGAGGTGCATCGTTAAAAGTGGATGAGTTTTATCAAATCATTCAAGCTGCTCAATAATTTTAAACATAACTAAATCCATACTGTGTACGCACAATACAAATTTTTAACGACCGATAAACTGGAACGGAATTTACTTTCTGCCGTCATGACTTCCTTTGATTTTAACGGTTTTGAAGAAACTTCTGAAGCGCTTATTGGTTTTATCGATAGTAGTTTACTCTCGCAAGATGAAGTAAAATCTGTTTTAGACGAATATGGTCTAGCCTTTATCCCATTTGAATATTCAACTATTGAAGAAGTGAATTGGAATGCATCGTGGGAGAAGAATTTTTCACCAATTGTGATTGAGGATGTTTGCATCCGAGCAACATTTCATGAGAAGTCAACTTCAGCCACCGAAATTATAATTGATCCAAAAATGTCGTTTGGAACCGGACATCATCCTACAACAGAATTGATGATTCGGGAGATGAAAAATATTGACTTAAAGGAAAAAGAGATTTTAGATTTTGGTTCAGGTACTGGCATTTTAGCTATTTATGCTTCCATGCTTGGTGCTAAACATATTGATGCTATTGATAACGAGGAGTGGGCATTTGAAAACTGTATTGAGAACTGCTCTTTAAACAATATTCAAAATGTAGATCCTATATTAGGCGATAGCGATTATCAATTTATCTCCACATTTGCCATTATTTTAGCCAATGTAAATCGTCATGTTATTTTGCAAAATCTTGCTAAATGGCATACACTTTTAGATGCAAAAGGCGTATTATTATTAAGTGGTCTTCTAGATGCAGATGAACAGGATGTATTAAATAAAGCTGTTGGCTTTAAACATAATTTTACGAAATATTTAAACGGATGGATTTTAATATCACTTACAAAATCAAATTAATGAAGAAGTTATTTTATTTCCTTTTACTATTTACTTACGCATCTGCTTCTCAAGCACAAGTAGTTTCCGCTTTTCCAACGGAAAAAGATAAGTTTCTAAAAGCGCTAGACGATTTCATGAAAATCAATAAGCTGGAAAACTGTTCTCAAGCAGTGGATGAGTTCCAAGCAGGGGTAAAAAAAGGCGAAATTAATGATCAACAAATGGCAAAAATCATTGAAACATCCAATGTGATGTTAAGTAGGGTGATGTCGCCATTTCCTTATTTCTACAACTATTTATCGGCTGTAAATGCGTTTACAAAAGCTAAAGGGGATCCTGCAAAATTTACCAGTTGGTCAGATATTGCTATTCAAACGGCTAAAAATAAAGCTAAAGGGGATAATAAAGAGTTCTTAAAATTTGCAGAGTTTAGTAATGCGTTTTTCAGTAAAGGAGCAGTTAATACTTCAAGCGCTAAAACATGGAAAGTAGAGTCCGCTAGTTATAGTATAGGCAATAGCGAAGGAAAAGTAAAAGTTAGTTTTCCTGCATCACGTTTTGTTGGATATACAAATCGTGATACCATTATCATTAATAATACTTCGGGTGATTATTATCCCTTAGAGAACAAATGGATAGGGAAAGGGGGGAAAGTAGATTGGGCAAAAGCAGGTGTAAGTTCTGCCACAGTTTATGCCAATGTTAAAGGCGAATACACTTTGAATCTCGATAATTTCATAATTACAATTGATACCGTTGAGTTCTTTCACAAAGAGTATTTTCCAACAGCCTTATATGGAAAGTATTCCGATAAGTTTGGTACGGGTGACACTGCCAGTTCAACATTTCCCCGTTTCGATTCCAAAGATTTGAAAATTACGATTAAGGATTTAGCCCCAAATGTAAGTTATACCGGTGGTTTCAACTTTTACGGCAATCGTGTTATCGGCTACGGAACACCTGAAGAGAAAGCCTCTGTTACGTTTTACATGAGCGATAAAGTAACAAAAGTACTTACTGCATATTTCACAGAATTTCCGATTAAAAAAAATGATGAACTTTCATCTCAAAAAGCACAGATTCTTTTGTTTAATGGAAAGGATACCATTTTCCACCCTGAATTAGTAATGATTTACAAGGTAAAAACACGTCAGTTGAAATTAATGCGCGGACAAACAGCCATGTCGCAGTCTAAATTTATCGACACCTATCATAATCACGAATTTGATGCCGATGCCATTTTTTGGAATTTAGATTCAACACGCATTCAGATTAAAACACTTGAAGGAAGCGGTAAAACAGGATCTAACTTTGAATCGAATAATTTCTTCGATAAAAACCGTATTCGAAAATTACAAGGAGTAGGAGATTACGAGCCGCTTTCCGTTATTAAACGTTTGTTTGAGAAAACAGGAAGCCGTGCACTAAATGCCGATGAAGTAGCCAAAGCATTTGATTCGCATTTAACTGAACAGCAAGCAAAATCTATTTTCTATGAACTGGTTAAACAAGGATTTATCATTTATGATGAGTCAACAAGTACTATTCTTGTTCGCGATAAAGTAATGCATTATGTAATGTCGAATGCTAAGAAAAAAGATTACGACATTATTAGAATACAGTCTATTCCTAAGGATGGTAACGATTATATTGATTTAAAGAATAACAATATAGAGTTGAAAGGGGTGAAGTATGTGCCGATTAGCGATACAGCTGGCGTTTCTTTCTACCCGGCTAATAATTTTGTAAAAATCCAGAAAGACCGAAATATGGAGTTTGACGGAATGATTTATGGCGGTAGAATGGATTTCTTCGGTAATAACTATCACTTCAAATATGATTCATTTTATGTTGGATTTCAACAGCTCGATTCATTACGAATCAATATCCCTGATGGTGATAAATTAGATGCTAATAATCAGCCGGTGCTGAAAACCCTTCGTACAAACATTGAAGGAATTGCAGGTCGCATGGATGTGGATTTGCCCATCAACAAATCGGGTAGAGCACGATTGTTGCAGTATCCGCGTTTGATTAGTACAGGTAAGTCTTTTGCTTATTATGCCGATCGTGAAATTGCCGGTGGCTCCTATAAAAAGAAAGATTTCTTTTTTGAAATAGATCCATTCCGTTTAGATAGTTTGAATTCTTTTTCTGTACAATCCATAAACTGGAAAGGAAAGTTAGTCTCCGGTGGTATATTCCCTGATATTCCTGAGAGTATTAAAGTGCAAGACGATTTATCGTTAGGCTTTACAACAGCTGCTCCTACTACCGGTTGGGATACATATAAAGGCGGAGGAAAATACAAAGGCGATGTAACATTGGATTACCGAGGATTAACCGGCAAAGGTGATTTAACGCATTTAACATCATCTTTGTCTTCGCATCAAATTAACTTTTATCTCGATTCGATGATAGCCATTGCTGATACTTTCCATATTACAAAAGTAAGTGATGGTGTAAAAACGCCTGATGTATCGAGTGGAGGGAATAGAGTACTCTGGAAACCGAAAAGTGATTCGATGTTAATTGCGATGAAAGACCGCCCTTTCTCCATGTACGATAATCAAACTTCATTTAAAGGAGATTTGCTATTAACAAGTAAAGGGCTGAAAGGCAATGGAGCATTGGATTGGAAAGAAGCATTATTGAGTTCAAAGGAATTCAATTTTAAAACAGATGATATGAATGCCGATACGGCTGAATTGAATATTAAATCAGAGTTTGGCGATAAAGTAACCTTCAAAACGCCTAACGTTAAGGCTTTTGTGGACTTCAAGAATAAGCAAGCCGATTTTAAATCAAATTTACCGAATAATCCTACAGAGTTTGCCTACAACCAATACAAAACAAACATTAAGGAGTTTAAATGGGATATTGAGAAAAAGATACTTGATTTTCGAGTGCCTGCAGGTTCTCCGGGAGAGTATTTCGAGTCTACACGGGCAAGCCAGTTAGGTTTGAAGTTCTTATCTAAACGTGCAACATATAACCTGCAAACATCTATTCTTCGTTGCGAACAAGTTAGTGCAATTTATGTTGCCGATGCAGTAGTTATTCCCGATAGTGGTATAGTCGTTATTCAATCGGAAGCAAAAATGGATCAGTTAAAGCATGCTACAATTTTAGCTGATACCATTACGAAACGCCATAAAATTGAAGATTGTACGCTTGATATTATTAGTAAAGCAGAGTTAAAAGGAAATGGCTTCTTCAAATATTCTTGTAAAGACCATCCAAATCAACCAATTGTTTTATCCGATATCACTTGCAAAAAAGAAGTAGTTGGGTTAAAGAAAAATCAATTTACCGATTACAGTTTAGTAGCAAAAGGAAATATCGAAACCAAGGACAATTTCTATCTCTATCCAAATGCAACGTATATTGGAGAAGCAAGTTTGTTCGGGAGAAATCCTGACTTGTTCTTTAAAGGTTTTGCAAAGCTTTTATTCAAGAATCCAAATGTTACTAATGCTGATTTTAATATCATTGACGATATCAATCCGGATAAGTTTTTCTTTCATTATGATTCGATTATCAAGTCATCTGATGGAACTAAGTTAGGCATGGGACTTTATTTTGATAAATCAGGCGATATGCCTTCTCCATACTCTGTTCTATTTTCGCCTCTTCACGATTATAACGATATTGCTATGTTCCGACCTGTTGGTGTAATCACACAAAATGAGAAAACAGGAGAATATAGCTTTGGCGATGAAAAGCGAATTAAAGGCGATGCTACTATTGGAGATGTATTGAAATATGACGATATAAAAGGTATTGTAAAAGCAGAAGGAGGTATAAACTTGCCTGTTGATTTTGGTTTAATGAAAACAGTAGCTGTTGGTTCGTTTATAAATGATTTAGCTAAACGTGAACTTTTAATGAATGTAACTTTTGGTTTGGATATGAATTTCGATAATAAATCGATTCAAGAAAAATTGCAGAACGTAATGTATGTCGATAATACCGATATGCCTGATATTGATTATACTACAGAGCGTTTTAAAACGATTTATCAGACACTGGCGAAAGATGAAGAAAAGCTGATTAAAGAATTTGAAACTACACAACAGTTTAAACGCCCGAAAAGTCTTCCGCACTACTTAGTTTTTTCGGATGTGAATTTCATTTATGATCCGGTTGATTTTACGTTCCGATCGTATGGTAAAATCGGGGTTTCGTTCATTGGCGAACGAGCAATTCATAAAAAACTAGAAGGCTATATTGAAATTGGTCCGCGCCAAGGTGCAGATTATTTTAATATCTACATCAAAACAGGTAATAACGAATGGTATTATTTCGAATATAAACCGGGTTTATTGGGTATGGTCTCGTCTTACGATGATTTCAATAGAACTATTGGTGCTGTAGCTCCTGATAAAAGAAAAGTGATGGATAAGAACAATAAATTCTTTACCTACACTATTGGATCAACAATCAACAAGCAAGCTTTTGTAGATGCTATGAAGGAAAAGACAAATCCTTCATTGCCTAACGAAAAGGTTTATGTTAAGCCTAAGCCGCCAATGACAGCGAAAGATTCCGCTGCTGCAAAAGCTAAGTTGGAACAAAAAGTAGCACCGGAGAAGAAACCGGATGCTGAAGTAAAACCAACCGAAACAAAGCCTGTAGAGAATAAAACTGAAGAGCCGGTTGCTGTACCGGAGAAAAAGAAAGAGGAAAAACCTGAGCCTCCTAAATCTCGTGCCGATAAATTGAAAGAGAAATATGGAACGAAGGATGAAAATCCTTCGCCAACTGTACCTCCTGTTGCTCCTACTTCACAAGATACGGTGACGAAATCAGCTCCTACAGTAGTTCCAATAACTACGGATACAGTAAAGAAAACGGATGTTCCTGTTGTTACACCGCCTATTGAAACACCAGTAAAAATAGAAACTCCTGTTGTTCCTTCAGTAACGGATACAGTGAAGAAAACGATTGTTCCGGTTACAACACCTCCTGCTGAAACGCCTGCGAAGTCGGAAGCTCCTCAAGTACCGCCAGCAACTATTGATTCTGTGAAAAAAATAGAAACACCGGTGATTCCGACTACACCTGTTGATTCTGTTAAAAAATAAATATTATCCTTGCATAAAATAAATGAAATGAAAAATCTTAGTTTGATTATTAATGGGGTTCTGGCCGTTGCAGTAGCTGTGTTGTTTTATCTGCATTTTAAAGATTGTAAATCATGCACAAAAGCTCCAAATTCAAGTATAAATGCAGCATCCGGAAAATCAGGTCAAGTTATAGCTTATGTAGATATTGATTCTTTAGAAACCAATTATATCTTTTTTAAAGAGCGAAAAGCTGATTTAGAAAAACGTCAGAAAAGTATTGAAAGCACTTTACAGGGTGAAGCGGAATCTTTACAACGCGCAGCCTACGATTTGCAACAACGCGCAGCTACAATTACCCAAGCAGAAGGTGAGGCCATCCAAGAAAAATTGATAAATAGAAAAGCGGCTTTAGAACAAAAACAAATGCAAATGTCGGAATCGCTTATGGCCGATCAAACAAAATTTAATTTGGAACTTAATGCAAAATTAGATTCATTCCTTACTGAATACAATGCTGATAAACATTTCTCTTATATTCTGACATATTCTAAAGGCGGTTCAATCCTTTATAAAGATAGTACATACAATATCACTACTGATGTGGTAAAAGGTATGAACGAAAAGTACAAAGCGAAGTAATATTGCTTTTTGAGATTTATTGAATGATACGGTAGATCAACTCCCGTATCATTTCTCCTTCTCCCATGTTATTGGTACTGTCAACTCCCTTTGAGCGTAAATCAAATTCAGCCAAGGTTTGGAATATTAGTGCCAATTTTTGAGGAGTATAATGTTGTGATGCAGTTCTGTAATCTTTTACAAAATATGGACTGACCTTTAGTATTCTTGCCAGGTCTGCATCTTGCATTCCACGATTATTGCTGCAAATAAACACTTTTACGAAAAAGCCATGTAATGTGCCTAGCATCATCACCAATGGAGCGCTTTTGGGGTTCGATTTGAAGTAGTTGGCTATACGAAATGCCTTGGCCACTTGTTTGCTTCCTAATGCGTTATTCAACTCAAATACACTGAACTCCTTAAGCATACCTACCGATTGCTCAATATCTTCATATGATAGCGTTGATTTCGAAGGTTTACTAATGAAAATTTTCGATAGTTCGTTCGATACTGTACTTAAATCATTGCCGGTAAATTCAACCAATAACTCTACTGCATCCTCGGTAATGCCAAAACCATGTTGCGTTACATATTTCTTAACCCATGAACCTACTTGGTTTTCATAGAGCTTTTTAGATTCAAATGAAACCGATTTTGCGATTAACTCTTTATAAAAATTTTTCCGTTTATCCGGATTGCCATGCTTAAATGCGAAAACTAATACTGTTGAGGGAGTTGGGTGTTTTAAATAACTCAATAATGGCGCTTCATCTTCCTCTTTTCTGAATTGAAACGACTGGGCTTCGCGAATTAACACCAATTGACGTTCGGCCATCATTGGCAACCTTCTGCAAGTTTCAATCAATTGTGATGAGGTAACATCTTTGCCGTACAAAATATTTTGATTAAAAGCTTTTTCACTTTCCGCTAAAACCGATTCTTCCATAGCTGCACTTAATCGATCGATGAAAAACTCTTCTTCTCCATAAAAAATATAGAAAGGTGAAAATTGTTTCTTCTGAATCGACTGTAATATGGTTTCAAAGGATTCTGCTGCCATAGCGTAAAAATAACTTTTCTACACATTTAGGTGGGTTAAACTGTTTGAAAGATATCGACATCAAAAAGCCAAGACAATAATGCCCTGGCTTCCAAAAAACAATAAAACAAACAGACTTGATTAAAACAATCCTTCAATACTTAAGTAGCGTTCTCCTGTATCATATGCAAACGTAAGTACACGACTACCTTTAGGCACTTCAGCCAGCTTTTTGGCTACAGCGGCTAAAGATGCTCCTGATGAAATACCTACAAAAATGCCTTCTTCTCTAGCTATTCGTTGCGCAAATTCAAACGCTTCCTCTTTAGTTACAGTAATTACACCATCTAAAAGTTCTCTTTTCAAATTATCGGGAATAAAGCCTGCTCCAATCCCTTGAATTGGGTGTGGAGCCGGTTGTCCGCCACTTATTACAGGCGAAGCAGCAGGTTCAACAGCAAATACTTTAAGTGAAGGGAACTTTGCTTTAAGTACTTCAGCAACACCGGAAATGTGTCCTCCGGTTCCCACGCCTGTAATTAAATAATCTAATCCTTCAGGGAAGTCGTTAATAATTTCTTGCGCAGTAGTTCTTCTGTGAATATCGATGTTTGCAGGGTTCGAGAACTGTTGCGGAATCCAAGAATTTGATGTGTTTGCAGCTAGTTCGTTCGCTTTTTCAATAGCTCCTTTCATGCCTTTTTCGCGCGGAGTAAGCTCTAATTGCGCACCGTAAACAGCCATCAATCGTCTGCGTTCAATACTCATCGATTCAGGCATAACTAATATTAGTTTGTACCCTTTTACCGCAGCAACAATTGCTAATCCAATGCCGGTATTCCCCGATGTAGGTTCAATAATCACCGAATCTGGTTTCAAAAGCCCTTTAGCTTCAGCATCTTCAATCATAGCTAATGCAATACGATCTTTGATAGATGCTCCCGGGTTTTGTTTTTCGAGCTTTACGTACACTTCGCTATCACTGCCGTACAATCGGTTTAATTTTACGTGTGGTGTGTTGCCAATGGTTTGTAGAATGTTGTTCGCTTTCATGTGTTTTCTATTTTATAGGTTTATTTAAATAACAAAATCAATTGGTTCAACAAATTCTTTACTGTTTCGAACCTTCACTTCGTGTGTAGCGAATACTAAAGAAAACGATGGCACTCCGACCGTAAGCCAAACATTTCCTCCAATTACACTATCATGTCCAATTAAAGTATCTCCGCCCAAAATCGTAGCCCCTGAATATATCATCACATTGTCTTCAATAGTAGGGTGCCGCTTCTTTTGCGCTTGTGCTTTCGACACCTGCAATGCTCCTAATGTTACCCCTTGGTAGATCTTCACATTGTCTCCAATTAATGTTGTTTCGCCAATTACCACACCTGTTCCGTGGTCTATGAAAAACGACTTACCAATGGTTGCACCAGGGTGAATATCAATACCTGTTTTACTGTGTGCATGCTCTGAAATGATGCGTGGAATCGTTGGAATGCCCAAGGTATAAAGAATATGCGATATACGGTATAAAGAAACCGCATAAAATCCGGGATAGGCTGTAATTACTTCTTCAACAGAATTGGCTGCCGGATCGAAACGTTGAATGGCTTCAGCATCCAATAATAATAAATCGAATACCGGTGAAAGGCTATGAAAGAATTCTGTTGAAAGTGCAGCTGCATCAAAGTTGTTTTTTTCTGCAAAAGGGGCAAGCAATAATTCCAGCTTCTTAAATAGTAATTCATGCTTCAAATCAGAAAAAGGGGCAGAATTGCTAAATCGAGCGCGAAGTGGAAACAAAAAATCAAGCAGTTCATCGGCAAACAATTCAATTTCTTGCTTCGATGGAATATACTCTTTGTGCTCATCGTTGAACACTTTAATTTTCTCAAATAATGCGATAGTACTCATAATATAAACATTAAAAAAGCCCTCCATTGCTGAAGGGCTCATTTATTCAATTATTAAACTCAAATGATTCACCAACAGCCCTCGGGGTAATAGGTACAGCAGCAAATATTACAAGAATTAAGGTTTGTGGAAATCATATGTCGAAGTTAAGTAACACTTTTATATTTCAAAATATTTTATTGAATTATTTTTTGTTCCAATGATTTAGCTTTCCAATACAAGCGAAACAATCGTGTTACCAGCATAGCATTAATCAAAATCATCCCAATTTGAAAGGGTTGAGGCAAAACAAAATGGAGCGTTAAAAAGGCAATTTCTAGAATCAATGCAATAAAAATAATTTGCTTCAATTTTGGATACAATCCATTAAACAAAATGGCAAAGGCAAGCAGAAGATGCGTTGGCAAAGCCCAAAGCAAATTCAGATTCCAAGCTGTTGTCCAATGTTGAGTGAAGAGCCATAAGGTCAGAAATAATAGACCTAATAAGCCAGTGGTGAAGAGTAAAATAAAATCAACAACTTTTACGTGAAAATTGAATCGTATTTCGGCAAATGTGAGTAGCATAAGCAAGCCCAAAATAATGGCAAATAGCCATTCCGGTGACGTCCAATTTGCGGATTTATCAAAATTGGGTGCAGGTAAGATTTCACGAGTTGCTGTTACAAATGGTTCATTCCCATTTACTGTTGCAGTTGTAAAACCATCGCGTAAATAATTTGGCAGAAACATCTGCTGGCGAGGCGTTGTAGGTTTATCCACCGGTAAGCCAATCAACAAATTCATACCAAAGCTTTCCCAGCGTTTAAACCAGGAATATTCATCGATTAAATAACGGAAAGTTTTTGTGGTGTCCCATTTTTCAGTGTGAAAAGCTAATTTACGACCTAAGTGTTTTTCAAATACATCACGAATTCTGGTGGCACAGTTATCTAACAAAAAATCATAACGGTAGTCTCGATTTTCGCGTTGTGCATTAGTTAGCAGAAACTCAACGATGGCTTGTTTTTCTTCAGTTGTTAAATTCAAGATTTGCTCTGAAAGTCCGCGCTGCTCATAGATGTACTGGTTCTCAAAATCAAAATACTGATCTACGCCCAACGAATAAATAAGAATACCACGACAAAAATTTACATAAAAACCCGGTCGTTCAAAATCGAATGTTCCATAGTTAAATACAATATCAACCCGTTCTAATGGGTCGTTTACACGAATGCCGCTATGCCCAAAACAGCTATACAATTCGTTACCAGGTGAACAAGTCAATAAGCTGATTTTACAAGAATCGGATACCTGAAATTCAGCTGCCGACACAAAAGTAGGGGCAGCCAAAAAGATAACAAGAATAAGATTTCGCCAAGCGAACAATACGTTTTTCATAATTAGCTTAGGCGATGTTTTTTAATAATCTGCCGGTTAATGCCGCCAAACCACACGAAAACCCTCCCACCAATGCCGAAATTATAATAATGGATAAAGCGTTTGGTAAATGGAAAAGTTGAATGATTTTTGATGAGAGTAAATGGTTGTTGTTTTGGTCGATGTAAAACGCATAACCAAACCAAACTAGGAATACGGCACAAAAACCGGCTACGAATGCCTGCCACGGTTTATCTGCTCCAAAATAGCCCACTACAAATCCTATCAAACAAATTATCCACCACGGGAATACCATTTGTAGCAGAAAGGAGAGGAGTGCAATAATGATAATATTTCGAATAAGTTGCATAGTTACAGTTTAAGATTTATCCTATTTGTTGTTGAATTGATTCGTGAATAAAGCTTTCTTTTTTACTGTTTCGATGTCAGCAGAAAAGTTCGCTTCAAAGTATTCGCCTTTCGACCATTTTTCCACTAAATTATCGTAAAATTTACTGCCCGGATTACCGGATTCACCACCCGGATACACGCAATATCCTTTCATCGCACCAAAATCTACAATCATACGCCAACTTGGTCCGTGGCGATCACTCGTAGCATTGATAATGCCTCTGTTGCCGCCACAATACACATTCAATTTGCTCAAGGGATCCAGTTTCGCTAAGTGCATAACTGTAGTGGCTTTGTAAGTTCCCCAATCCGGAATTTTATCAAAGGAACCGTATTTTTCTTTCAATTTTGCTGCGGCCTTTTGGAATGATATTGATACAATCATATCCCTTGTTTCTCGTTCCCCGGTTTGTAAATTATCGTAGAAAATACTTGTGCTGTCGGTCTTTAAGAAGTTAGCCGTTAAATAGCTGTTTGGGCGTTTCATCGGTAAATTGGGATCCATCATTTCATCCCAAAGCATATCGTTAAAAGCATTTGCCCATTCCTCGAAAACAACAGGCTCTTTCTTATCGGCATCGTTTCTATAATTCCAACCGGCTAAGAATTCCAAGAGCTGTGTTTGTTCTGCAGTCTCTTTTCCTTTTTCTAATCTAACTAAAGTGGGCAAAATCATTTCAGCAAAAATATTGTAATTATCGCTGTGCATTTTTTGCATGGTAGTTACATCCATTTTATTCGTATCACTCAACATTCGGTTGATGCGAATAGAACGGAAATTCTCATAAACACCTACTTTCGAAATGGGATAAGGGTAGGTAGCATCCACCGGGAATTGGTTTGCACTCGAAACAAAACCACGTTCAGGATTTTTTACACTTGGATTGTGTTCGCTTGGAATATAAGCTGTCCAGTCGTTTTTGCTGTTGGTACCATCAGTAATTTCGCTGCTTACATTTGGGTGCTTACCTTGCTCAACAATCGCAATATCATTGGACCGTGATGCAAATACAAAATTCTGCGATGGGCAAGTATAGTTTTTCAACGCGTTTCTGTAATCATCATAATTCTTTCCTTGATTCATCAAATAGAACGTCTTAAACTCGTTGGAAGGCTGATGTGCTGTCCATTTCAATGCCAATAATTGCTTGCCTTTTGCGTTGCGGAATGTTTTATCGAACACAATAGGTCCATAGCGTGTATACAGCACTGTATCCGTAAATTCTTTACCAGTTTTCATGTAAATGTGTTCAATACGTTTAATGGTTTTTTCCCATTTCCCATCCACCATGTATTCCTCTTGCGTGTCGTCTTTAAACTTGATGGCAAACCAGTCGCGCACATCTCTACCGGCATTGGTTACACCCCAAGCTATCGAATCGTTGAAACCGCTGATAACACAAGGAGCACCGGGTAATGTAGCTCCGTATACATTGATCGTAGGTGAAACTAAGTGCATTTCATACCAAATGGAAGGGAGGTTTAACTCTAAGTGCGGGTCGTTACATAGCAATGGCTTTCCCGATTTAGTTTTTGCACCACTTACCGCCCAATTGTTCGAACCGGTAATTTCATCCGGCTTTTTCAAAACATTGTTGTACGATTCATACACCGGTTGGTCTTTGGCTGTAATCACTTCGCTTTTGTCGCGAATAGGCTTATCGGTAGTACGCGCAAATCCTTCTTCTGCTTTAAAATCAAATGGTGTTTTTTCGGGAATAATGAAGTCTTTGAAATCATCTACTTCGGTATAGAGATGTTGAAATTCTTTTTCTCCATACTTCTGTATAAAATTGGTGTTTTCTATATCAAACTCATATACCGAAAGCATATTCGCCATATTCTTCAATAACAACGCCACTTTTATAGGTTTCCACTCCTCAGGAGCATAGCCTAAAAGCTTATACTCTAAAGGATAATCTTTAGGGCTTAACGATTTTATATAGGCATTTACCCCATTACAATAAGCAGTAAGAATAGCTTTTGATTCCGGGTCTTGATTGATAAATTCTTCAGCTTTTTCTGCTCCAAATTGCAAGCCAATTCTACGTTGAAGTCGGTCGTTATCCAAGGCCTTTTCACCCACCACTTCGCTCACTCGTCCTGCTGCATTTTGGGTTTGAATATCCATTTGCCACAACCGATATTTGGCAGTTATATAGCCTTGCATGTAAAACAAGTCTTCGTTGTTTTGTGCGAAGATGTGTGGTACCAAGCGCTCGTCAAATACCACGCTCACCTTGTCTTTCAGGTCGGGAAACGAAAACGTTTCATCGCTGAACTTTTTTTCGTTTTCGGCATTTTGCCAAAAGCCTTCAAACGGACTAAGAAACTTTCCTAATGCCGGTGCAGGACCTAATGGGTGATTCAAAATATAAACTAAAGTGGCGGTAACAATGAGCGATAGAAAAAAGGATATATGTTTCACTTTTATAACTTTGTTTTGAAAATAGAATTCTTTTGCAAGCATAAAAAGAAAGTGTTGAACAATTTTAAAATATGAGCAGTAGTTTTGCGAAATCCTTTGTATACACCAGTCTTTTGATCATTATTTTATGGATTGTTAAGTTTGTAGAAGTGCTTTTCGGTGTATCCTTTGCCGAATATGGAATTTTACCGCACGAGTATATTGGACTTCGGGGTATTGTGTTCTCGCCTTTTATTCATGGCGATTTTATGCATTTAATATCGAATTCGGTGCCTTGCTTTGTATTGATGATGGTGTTATTCAATACGTATGAAAGAGTTGCTTTTCCTGTTATTGTTACAATTCACCTAGGCAGTGGTTTGTTGGTTTGGTTATTGGCTCCAGCCGGTGGTGCACATATTGGCATAAGCGCCATTATTTATGGTATAGCGGGTTTTCTAATTGGTTCAGGTATTTTTAGAAGAGATCGTCAATCTACCGCTATTGCAATTGTAGTGGCCATGTTGTATGGCGGAATGATTACCGGCTTTGTCCCGCAAACGGGCATCTCGTGGCAAGGTCATTTAGCCGGAGCGGTAATGGGTTTTATATGTGCTTTTTTGGTTCGCAATGTCAATCGAGTAGATGAGCCATTGCCGATAGACGAAGAACGCCATTTTTTCGATCAAAATTAAAAGTAGAAGATGCTCCATTCATTAAAGCCTTTTATTCTCTTCCTAACTGCTTTCCATCTGTTGAAATGTATATTATTATTTGCGTATAACAGACAAAAAAACACTGCGGTCGATTTCTCGGATTTCATCAGTTACTTAAGCGCAATTCCAAAGTTATACATTGAAGAAGGGGAAAACAGCATTTTTAGAAAGTTATTGTTTGGCATGCATTATACTGTTATAGTATTATGGGCTGTTTTATTAACCTATGCTTTGGTGAAACTCATTTAACCATTATTCAGATGCATTCACATCCTATTAACTTTACTGATAAAAAACAGTTTTCTAACGTAAATTACTGATAAATATCATGTTAAATTCATGGAAATGCCTTAACTTTGCATAAAATTTAAAACATGTTTGAAGATAAAATCATTGTTTCGCAATTAATGACCAAAACAATTACAGTTGGTGGTCTTACTACAAAGTTTTCACAAGTTGCTGAATTCTTTACCTCTTTTAAAGTTCACCATTTACCTATCTGCGAAAATGATGTGCTCATCGGAATGGTAAGCTATACCGATTTATTGAAATTCATTATTGCTCAATTAGATGGCGGAAAATCAGTGTCGATTGAAGGCTTAGATGGAGTATTTAATGTGGCAGATATTATGACTAAAAACTTAGTTTCTGTTGCTCCAAAAGATCCAATTGAAAAAGCGCGTGAATTATTAAGCGGTGGTGTGTTCCAAGCCCTTCCTGTAGTTGAAGACGGCAAAATTGTAGGTATCTTAAGTAATAAAGATATTGTTCGCTTAGACGCCCAGCTATAATAGTTATAAAAAATTGAAAAGTCCCACAGTGAATAACTGTGGGACTTTTTTTTATGTCAACTTCCCAAATCTTTAATAAATTTCAGCCCAATAATGATTATAGCAACGAATGGCTGAAAAGGTTAAAGCGCTTGGTACCGATGCGGAAACTCCGCTCATGAAACAGTACAATCAAATCAAATCGAAATATCCCGATGCGATTTTATTGTTTCGAGTAGGCGATTTCTATGAAACCTTTGGCGAAGATGCTAAGAAAGCAGCAGCCATACTTGGTATTGTGCTCACCAAACGATCCAATGGAAAAGCTTCTGAGGTAGACCTCGCTGGCTTTCCACATCATTCGTTAGATACCTATCTGCCCAAATTAGTTCGTGCAGGTTATCGTGTGGCTATCTGCGATCAATTGGAAGATCCGAAAATGACCAAAACCATCGTGAAACGGGGAGTTACGGAAATGGTTACTCCGGGGGTTGTTGTTGGCGATCATATTCTTCAGAGTAAAGCCAATAATTTTTTGGCGTCTATTTATATTGAAAAAGATAACTGTGGCGTAGCATTCATCGATATTTCAACCGGAGAGTTTTTAGTGGGCGAAGGAAAAAAAGACTATATCGATAAATTGATGCAGAGTTTTTCGCCTTCTGAAGTGATTTACCAACGCAGTAAACAGCGCGAGTTTATTGAGTTTTTCGGCTCGAAGCACATTACCAGTAAATTGGAAGACTGGGTATATAGTCTAGAGTATGCCCAAGAAACACTCACCAAATTATTTGAAACGAACTCGCTCAAAGGCTTTGGTATTGAGCAGGAAACCTTTGCTACTATTGCTGCAGGAGCGGCTGTTCAATATCTGAAAGATACCGAACATCACCAACTTTCTCACTTTACGAAGATCTCTAGAATTCACGAGCAGCAATATGTTTGGCTCGATAAGTTTACCATTCGCAATCTCGAATTGTTACATTCTTCTCATCCCGATGGGAAAGCCTTAGTGGATGTGATAGATAAGACGGTTTCGCCTATGGGTGGACGATTAATTAGACGTTGGACCGTGATGCCTTTGATTTCCATTACTGCTATTCAGGAACGTTTGGATGCCGTGGAATATTTCACTAAAACAAAGGAAATTGCCACGGAACTCCGATCACTGATTCGAAGTATTGGCGATCTGGAACGCTTGATTTCAAAAGTGGCTATGAATAAAGCCAATCCTCGAGAATTAGTTCAGTTAAAGCGGGGATTGAATGCACTTGCTCCTATACAACAATTGCTTTTGCAAGGTAAAGATGAAACGTTGACGAACTTGGCCAATAAAATTGTTTTGCTGCATCCGGTTGCTGAACGCATCGATCAAACCCTTGAAGATGAGTCTGGAGCTATGATTGGCAAAGGGAATTTCATAAAAGCAGGTGTCGATAAAGAGTTGGATGATTTACGTTTGATTCGTTCTTCCGGTAAGAGCTACATTGCTAAAATCCAACAAGACGAAACGGATAGAACGGGTATCACATCACTCAAAGTTGGCTTCAACAATGTTTTTGGGTACTATTTAGAGGTTACGAATACCCATAAATCGAAAGTGCCACCGGAGTGGATTCGTAAGCAAACCCTTGCCAATGCGGAGCGTTACATCACAGAAGAACTTAAAGAATACGAACAAAAAGTATTAGGTGCCGAAGAAAAAATTCAATGGATTGAAGAGCGCTTGTTTAATGAATTGGTAACCTATGTTCGCGATTTTACTCTGTCGATTCAACAGAATAGCAACATTATTGCGCGTTTAGATGCGCTATTATCGTTTGCAGAATCCGCTAATGTCAATAATTACAGTAAACCAAGTGTTAACGATTCATTAGAAATCACAATAAAATCCGGCCGACATCCGGTAATCGAACAAATGCTCGATCCGGGTAATGCTTATATCCCCAATGATGTGTATTTAGATGATGCGCAACAGCAGATATTGATGATTACAGGTCCGAACATGTCGGGTAAATCGGCTTTACTTCGTCAAACTGCACTTATTGTGTTAATGGCGCAAATGGGAAGTTTTGTCCCTGCAGAAACCGCTTCCATTGGTTTTATTGATAAGTTGTTCACCCGAGTAGGGGCAAGTGATAATTTGAGTGCGGGAGAGTCAACCTTTATGGTAGAAATGAACGAAACCGCTAGCATCATCAATAATATTTCTGCCCGCAGTTTAATTTTGTTAGATGAAATTGGGCGAGGTACCTCCACTTACGATGGTATTTCGATTGCATGGTCGATTGCCGAATTTTTGCATAATTATCCTGTGGCACATCCACGCACTTTGTTTGCCACGCATTACCACGAATTGAATGAGTTGGCTGAGAAATACGAACGTATCAAGAACTTCCATGTTGCGACAAAAGAAGTGGGGAATAAAATCATTTTTTTACGCAAAATGGTAGAAGGCGGAAGCGAGCATAGCTTTGGTATTCACGTAGCAAAAATGGCCGGAATGCCACGTTTAATTCTGGATAGAGCCAATGAACTATTAGTAGAATTGGAGGAACAACGCGCCAATAGTAACATGCGTCAATCGTTGAAGAAAGCCAATCCTCAAATTCAGATGAGTATGTTCGACATGACTGACCCTAAATTGAAACAAATAGGGGAGTTGCTTCAAAAAGTAGAAATCAACGCACTTACCCCAATAGAGGCGATGATGAAACTGAACGAGATGAAGCGTTTGCTCGAGTAAAGCTTACACCGATTGTGTTACAGGCACGTGGTGAACCCAGTTGAATTTGTCTACTACTAAACCCGATTTAATATCCATTAAGCGAGCACGTAACTTGTTAGATACCTCTCTTTTCTCAACCGGAGGCAATTCGTAGTCAACGCCTTTGTAATGGAATCCACCGATGTAAGATACAACAGCCGCAGTACCTGCACCAAACATATCTTGTAATTTACCTTCGTTGTATGCGTGAATAATTTCATCCACAGAAACGTCTCTTTCCTGAACTACATACCCTTCGTCTTGCGCCAATTGAATTAAACTATCACGTGTAACACCTTCCAAAATGGTACCTTGATCAAGCCCCGGAGTGATTAACACACCATCAATCACAAAAAATACGTTCATGGTTCCAATTTCTTGGAAATACTTATGTTCAATGGCATCTAACCACAACAATTGATCGTAACCCATTTTCTGTACTTCCCATGTAGGCATCATTGCTGCACCATAGTTACCTGCCGCTTTAGCAAAACCTGCCCCACCGGGTGCTGCACGTACGTATTTATCACTAACAAATACACGAACCGGACGATTGTAATAGGCACCAACAGGCGATGTGAAAATACAGAAGCGATAGTTTTCAGCTACACGAATACCAACGTACTTCTCTGTTGCAAACATAAACGGACGGATATACAACGAAGAAAGTGGAGCTGTTGGGATGAAATCTTTATCAATATCAATAAGTGTATCCAAAGCCGCCATGAACAACTCTTGCGAAATAGGCGGAATGGCCATGCGTTGTGCAGATTTGTTCAAACGGTTCCAATTTTTCAACGGACGAAAAACAATCGGTTGTCCATCCGGAGCTAATTCTGCTTTCATCCCTTCAAAAATGGCTTGTCCGTAGTGTATTGCAGAAGTAGCCGGGTGTAAAGTAAAATCCGCAAAAGGGACAATGCGCGCATCTCTCCATTCGCCATCGTAGTAATCGGCTATGAACATATGGTCAGAAAAGTTCTTACCAAATGGTAAATCATTAAAGTCGATATTACTTATACCGCTTTCTTTTGCCCTTTCGATTGAAATGTTGATTGTTGACATTGTTTTGGATTATGGCTCAAAATTATAATTATTTTTGAGGCAATATACAGCGGTGGATAAATAATCTCTTTCTTCAAAATTAACTTTCAAAAAATGGCATATCTTATTGATAACGAACAAGTTTATTTGTTGAATAAGCAAACAGATGTACACCTAAATCAACAGTTTTCAAAATTCGCCTTTGTATTAGATGTACCTTTCGGTGAACTACCCATCGATCAACAGGAACAGTTTACAAAAATCCTTAAATCGGTTAATCAAGACGTTGAAGAAACTTGTATGCTTTCCGTTTCATCTACTTGGTCGTTGCATTTATTGGAGAAATGTGGGGTAAAGTACATCGTTGTTTTTTCTTCTCAACCATTAGCTGTTTTTCAATCTGCCAATGTCTCAAAACACAAATCCTTTTCCATTTCCACGCTTGAAATTATAATAATTTCTAGTTTGGAAATTTTTCAAAAAAGCGATACCGAAAAGAAATTGCTATGGGGATTTATGAAGCCACGTATCTAAAAGTTAAGTTCCCTTTTCTATTTACTGATTCTCTTTCATGTGTTGGAAATGTTTTTTTACAAGATTTCAACAATTCTGTTGTTTTTGAAAAATAATTTCAAAAATTTCATTGATTTACAAAAGTTTTTTACCTTTTAAAGGAAAATAAAATATAATTATATTTATTTAATATGAAGAGTCGTTATTAAATTTCATTTGTTGTTTTAGCGCTAATTGCTGTTTTGGGATTATTTACGCCTCAACAATTTACAATTGGCGATCAAGTTGGACTCGACAAAGCAGATATTGCCTGGATGCTAACTGCATCGGGTCTTGTATTGTTGATGACTCCCGGTTTGTCGTTCTTTTATGGAGGAATGGTGAGTAAAAAGAACATTATTTCTACGATGCTCCAAAGCTTTATTGCATTGGGTGTAATTACACTTTTATTTGTTATTGTGGGGTTCAGCCTTTGTTTTGGCGATAGCTTTCATGGACTCATTGGCAATCCGTTTCAATATGCGTTCTTTAAAAATGTAGGTTTTGCTATTGAACCTAAGTTTGCGACTACCATTCCGCTTATTCTCTTTGCCATCTTTCAATTGAAGTTTGCCATTATTACCCCGGCACTAATAACGGGTAGTTTTGCTGAACGTGTTAAGTTCAATGCCTATCTTATTTTTATTTGTTTGTTCTCATTGTTTATCTATTGTCCGTTGGCGCATTGGACATGGCATCCCGATGGATTTCTTCGTCAGTGGGGCGTGTTAGATTTTGCTGGGGGAACTGTGGTGCACATGAGTGCCGGATATGCCGCACTTGCAGGGGCGATGTTTCTTGGACCCCGAACTTCATTCGGCGACAGTAAACATACTGAACCGGCTAATATTCCCTTTGTTATTTTAGGCACAGGTATGTTATGGTTTGGATGGTTCGGTTTCAATGCAGGCTCTTCGTTGGGTGCAAATTTATTGGCTATCCAAGCATTTGCCACAACAATTGTTGCATCCGCAACGGCTATGATGGGTTGGATATTTTTTGATGCCGCACGTGGTAAGAAAATATCGGCCATGGGTGCATGTATTGGAGCTGTAGTAGGGCTTGTAGCTATTACACCTGCTGCAGGCTTCGTTACTATTCCACAAAGTATATTTATTGGTTTCATTTCGGCAGTGATTTCGAATTTAGCCGTTCGCGCAAAAAATAAATCAAACTTAGACGATACCTTGGATGTTTTTCCTTGTCATGGTTTGGGGGGAATTTCGGGAATGTTGCTCACCGGAATCTTTGCGAAAGAAGTAGGTTTGTTTTACGGACAAACACATACATTTCTTTATCATTTACTTGCGCTTGTCATCATATCGGTTTATACCTTTGTTGGTTCTTATATTTTGTATTATATCACCGACAAGATTGTGTCGTTAAGAGTATCGGTGGAAGAAGAAAACTTCGGACTCGACTTATCACAACATGGCGAAAGCTATAAATTGAAAAAGATTGTAGGGCAATAAGCAATTGTAAATACTGTTTCACTTGGCATTTTTTTTATCTTAGCCGAATGAATAATGTAATTATTGCTCCCTCCGTATTGAGTGCAAATTTTGCCAATCTTCAGGCAGATATAGAAATGTTGAATCATAGCGATGCGGAATGGATTCACATCGATGTGATGGATGGTGTATTTGTTCCGAACATATCCTTTGGTTTTCCCGTGCTTCAATCTATTCGAAAACATACCAATAAATTTTTAGATGTTCATTTAATGATCCAAAATCCAGATCAATATGTACATCAATTCCGAGATGCCGGAGCCAATCAGCTTACTGTGCATTACGAAGGGAACATTCACTTAGATTCTCTAATCAATAAGATTAAAGCAGCAGGAATGCATGTGGGTGTGGCTTTGAACCCTGCAACCTCGGTTTCTGTTTTATCTCCAATTATTCACTTACTGGATATGGTCTTGATTATGTCTGTCAATCCGGGCTTTGGCGGACAAAAATTTATTCCCTACGCAGTACACAAAATTGAACTTACCAAAGAACTAATCGAGTCCAAACATGCACATGCTAAAATACAAGTAGATGGAGGTGTTACGCTTGATAATGCAAAGGAGTTGATTCATGTTGGTGCATCCATTTTAGTAGCCGGCAGTGCGGTGTTCAATTCACCAGATCCTAAAGCAACAATTACCGCACTGAAAAACGCACACAATATTTAATTTCTTCTGTCGTTAAAGGCTCAATTTATTTCATACATGACTTTCAAACCTCTTTTCAAAAAGCATTTTCTTTGGTCTCTGCTAGTTTTATTTGCTTTCAGCTCAACGTATGCTCAGCAAACAGCTACACTTAAGGGAGTGCTTAAAAACGCTTTAGGTCAGCCCTTAGAGTTAGTGAATATTGTTGCAAAAGAAAATCAAGATCTACTTACTACTTCTAACGAAAAAGGTTATTTCGAGCTAAAAGTGCCTGCCAATCAAATATGGACTATAGTTTTCACATCCTTGAACGTGAAGCCTTTTGAGAAGAAAATGGAATTGAAACCAAATGAAGTTCGTGAATTGAATTTTGTACTTGAGTCTAAAGAGAATATCCTCAAAGAGGTAGATATTAAAGACCGAACTACTCGTGAACAGGGCAGTTTAAGCGAAGTGAAGGTAGATAATCAGTTGTTGCCTGATGCAAGTGGTGGTGGCATTGAAACCTTTCTTGCAGCACAAACGCTTGGTTTCAACAAAACAAATGAGTTAAGCTCGAATTACTCTGTTCGTGGTGGCAACTTTGATGAAAACCTAGTCTATGTAAATGATTTTGAAGTGTATCGTCCGTTTTTGATTCGTTCCGGTCAACAAGAAGGGCTTACGTTTCCCAATCCAAACTTAGTCAGTAACATCAAATTTTCTTCCGGTGGTTTTCAGTCGCGTTATGGCGATAAGTTATCTTCCGTATTAGATGTAACCTATAAACGTCCTAAGGCTTGGGGAGGTTCTTTCTCGGCATCTTTATTGGGTTTTACCGGGCACTTGGAAGGTTGCGACAAATCAAAACGGTTTACTTTTTTGGTGGGATTCCGCCAGAAATTGAGTCAGTATATCGTCAAAAGTTTGGAAACAAAAGGGCAATACAGTCCCAGTTTTATTGATGTTCAGTTGTTTGCAACTTACTTAATTAATGAAAAGTGGAATGTTGAATTGATTAGTAATTATGCCAATAATCGATTCTTTTTTGCCCCTGATTCACGTACTACAAAATTTGGTAGTGTGCAAGATGTAAAACAATTAGAGATGGCATTCGAAGGCTCAGAAAACGATCGATATTCTTCGTTTATGAATGGTTTAGCGCTGAATTTCTTCCCGAAAGAGAATATAAAATTAAAGTTGTTAGCATCCGTTTACAATAATAGCGAGAAAGAAACTTTTGATATTATCTCCGACTATCGGATTGGGGATGTAGAAACCGATCAAAGTAAATCAAACTATGGGGAAGTAAGTTCGTTTCGAGGATATGGAGGCATTCAGAATCATGCCCGAAACTTCCTCAATACAGGTATTTACCAAGTAGCCCATCGCGGTACATGGATAACAGGCAAGCATTCAGTAGCTTGGGGTGTTGACTATAAACATGAACGTTTAAATGATAAGATTAATGAGTGGGATAGATTAGATTCTGCCGGCTATTCATTACATTATTTTGATGATCAAAAATCGTTTTATGGAGATTCAATGGCCCCTTCTGCCAATCCCACCATAAGTATGGATAATGTATTGAAAGGGACATTTACCTTGAATTCCAATCGAGTTACAGCATATATTCAAGACACATGGCGCTTGGGGAAAGAAGAGCGTGTAACTTTTAATTATGGGCTCCGCTTTCACTATTGGGATGTAAATAAGGAACCCATTGTAACACCGCGCGTGCAGTTTTCATTCCGTCCGAAGACTAAGAAAAATGCAGATGTAATCTTTACATTATCGGGTGGTATGTATTATCAACCTCCGTTTTATCGTGAAATGCGAGCCATGGACGGTACTGTAAATCTTAACTTAAAAGCACAAAAATCGGTACATGTAGTAGCAGGGGCGAGTTATGCTTTTAAGGCTTGGAAGAGACCTTTCTTGTTTGCCACAGAGGTGTATTACAAGTATTTATGGGACATTGTTCCCTATGAATTTGATAACGTATTGATTCGATATAACGGACTGAATAATGCAAAAGGCTTTTCTACCGGTTTAGATATGCGATTAAACGGCCAATTGGCTGAAGGTTTAGAATCGTGGATTAGCATGTCGGTAATGGGAACTTTTAACGATATAGAAGGGGATAAGAAGATGGTATTTGTTGATTCGCTAGGAAACACAATTAAGTACGTCAATTCAACAAATAGTGATCAAGTTCGTGATACTTTGTTTCAAGATATAGGTTACCAACCTCGTCCAACTGATCAGCGCGTTACATTTAATCTTTATTTTCAGGATTATATTCCGAAATTTCCTTTCATCAGGTTTAATTTAAACTTAGTGTTTGGATCCGGCTTACCATTTAAATCGCCTGGTGCTGATGCTTATACCGATAAGAACCGAATGCCTTTCTACAGAAGAGTAGATGCAGGTTTTTCCGGTCAATTGTGGAATCCTAAATGGGCAAAAACGAAAACGAAATTGTCGGAAGGCTTTAAGTCGGTTTGGATAAGTATAGATGTATTGAATATTTTCGGCATCAGTAATACTGTATCTTATACTTGGGTGAAAGACTTTTACAATAACCAATATGCTGTACCAAACTATTTAACGAATCGAAGGATAAACGCAAAAGTTGTATTTAATTTTTAGTGTTTATTTTTTGAAAATCGGAAGTGTAAAGAAGAACGTTGAACCTTTGCCAACTTCACTTTCGACCCAAATTTTGCCTCCATGTGCTAAAACAATTTTTCTACAGATGGAAAGCCCCATTCCGGTTCCATCATTATTTTGATCGCGCTTTAATCGTTCTAACGGATTAAAAACAAGCTCCACATATTCTTTAGGAATGCCAAGACCATTGTCTTTCACCGAAAATGTTGACATTGTATCGCCAGCACTGCAGTTTATTGATATTTCCGGAGTTGTATCGGATGAGGTATAACGTAGGGCATTAACAATTAGATTTTGCAACACTTGATAGACAAGTAGGGGATCTCCTTTTACACTACATAAGCTAGAATACCTAATAATCCCTTGCTTTTCGTGCACTAAACTTTCAATTTGAAGTAATACTAAGTCTAATACTTCTTTCATGTTTACCGCTTGGAAATTAGCAGAAGAAGATGGGATAGTTGAGAATGTAAGTATTTCGTTAATTAATCGAATCATTAACGTGCTGTTGTTTTTTATGTAACTGGTATAGTCGTTTATTTCAATATCATCAATATTACTCTTATCGAGTTTATGCTGAAGTAATCCGGCAAAGTTGGCAATTGTTCTGAGAGGTTCTTTTAGGTCGTGTGATACTACATGTGCAAATTGCTTAAGATTTTCATTGCTTTTTTGTAATTCTTGTGTTCTTCTATTTACTTCCAGTTCTAAATTTTCGTTGTGTTTTAAAATTTTACGTTTATCATCATTAATTTTTCGAATAAGGGAAAGGTTAAAGCGAACCATTACAGAAGCTATGTAACACGACAAATTGATGGCAACAATTGCAATAGTAAAGTAGGAAAACATTTCCAACGTAATATGCGCTGTACCATAATGATGAACAATTACACCAAAGTGCATGAGAAGAAAAAATGTAAACAGCAGGGCAATGTATCGATAGTTTACAGTGTCCAAAAAGAATGATACCATCAATAAAAGCGTACCTTCTAAAGCAAATAGCGTAACATAAAGGCGAAGGAAGTGAACTGTTACTTCATGCAAATAATCGACTAATATACCATATAAGAAAATTGCAGTAAGACATGTGCCAATGAGCAGTTTAAGTGCGCTATCCATTTTATTGGAACGAATCAAATAAATGGAAATTAGTGTGCCAATAATGCCCAATACATCTGCAGTATAATGCGCTGTACCCATTGCACATGTTAAATGTATTACAAACACTATTGAAAAAAAAAGAAAGAGTCCGCTGTTGACAAAAAAAGCATACGATCGTCTTTTTTGTTCAATTTCGCTCAATAGGGGTGAAGGCTGGGGGAATATTATTTTTCTGAACATGTTGCAATAATATTAAATATGTATGCAACATGAAATCATTCATTTTAATATTCAATTAGAAAGCAATTTGTTCCTTTCAATTTAGGTTTAAGCAACCTGAGCAATCATTCGCTCCACCTCTTCCAGTTTTTGAATCGAAAGTTTGGATAGCATCTTATTGATATCAATTTTCTTATCTCTTCTTCGGATGGTTTGCAAAGGATGATCCATTCTGTCGTCCAATAAGTCGTTCGGAATCCACTCAAAAATCTCATTGGGTGTACAATTTAGTAGAATACACAACTGCTCAATGTGGTCAAGTCGTATTTGCTCTACCTTGTTGTTTTTGTACTTATGTGCTGTAAAAGGTACAAATCCTCCTTTTACCAAAAAACGATAGGGGTGCTCTATACCGCGAGCTTTGAAGATTCGTTGAAGATTTAAAGACAGCATTGCTATATATTTTAGTTTCCAAAAGTGCAAATTGTATATCGTCTCCCGCAAACTAAACTTTACACATTGTGGATAAAAAATAGCTCATCTCAAAGTAAAATTACAGAAACACAACATTCACTACTGTAATATCAAACTTATGATAAAAATAAGCAAAGTTGAGTTTGAGTTTTTTGCATTTTAGTTTGAGAGCACAAAAGAACAATTATCGGTTTTAATCGTTTTGTTATTTAGTTTTGTATTTTACTTAAAGAATCCATATGTCAGAGCATAATAATCACATTTCCAATGCATTAATACATGAGACATCGCCTTATTTGTTGCAGCACGCTTATAATCCGGTACAATGGATGCCGTGGAATGAAAAAGCATGGTTAAAAGCTAAAGAAGAAGACAAGTTGGTTATTGTAAGTATAGGCTACTCGGCTTGTCATTGGTGTCATGTTATGGAACATGAATCGTTTGAAAATCAAGAAGTTGCTGCATTAATGAACCAACATTTTGTTTCCATTAAGGTGGATCGAGAAGAGCGGCCCGATATTGATCACATTTATATGGATGCTGTTCAGCTCATCACCGGCCATGGTGGCTGGCCACTGAATGCGATTTGTTTACCCGATGGAAAACCTGTGTATGCCGGCACATACTTCAAACGAGAACAATGGATGTACTTGCTGTCTTTTTTAGAAGAAGAATATCGAAATAAACGATCGGAAACACTTAAAAGAGCAGAGGCTATTACGCATGATTTAAAGCAGTTGGATATTATTCCATTGGCAGCTAATGTCCCTTTTTCGCCAGTTGTTGTGGACGATATCAAAGAAAAGATGATTCGAAATTGGGATTTTCAATACGGGGGAAGGAGAGGAGCGCCCAAGTTCCCAATGCCTTCGTCTTTGTTATTGATGCTTGATTTGTTTCATTTCAACAACGATGAGAAAGTATTAGAGGCAATTACTGTTACCCTCGACAGCTTAATAATGGGGGGCATTTTTGACCATGTTGGCGGTGGATTTGCCCGTTACTCGGTTGACGAATATTGGCATATCCCTCACTTTGAAAAAATGCTTTACGATAATGCTCAGTTGTTGGAAGTATTTGCCAAAGCCTACCAATTGACACGAAAAGAAGAGTATAAGGCTGTTATTTACAAAACCTTTGAATTTCTGCAGCGCGATTTAAGAGATTCTACAGGCATTTATTATTCGGCCTTAGATGCCGATAGCGAAGGTGTAGAGGGGAAATATTATGTTTGGTCGATAGATGAATTGAAAGCTATATTGGCAAACGATTATACGCTCTTCGTTGAACGATTTTTGATTAGCGAGGATGGTAATTTTGAAGGTGAAAACCATTTGGTTCGAAAAAGTTTAGCTGGTTTTGGTTCAACTCAAGAACAAAATTGGATGAATAAACTTTACGCTGTTAGAAGCTCAAGAATTGCTCCGGGATTAGACGATAAATCAATCACCTCATGGAACGCATTATTAGTTAAAGCGCTAAGTGTTTGCTATAGCGTATTCAATGATGCTCGTTTCTTGACTGAAGCTGAACAAATCAACACATGTATTAAACAAAATCTTTTACAATCAGGTACAATCCTTTATCGAAATTTCAAAAAAGGTAAAGTGTCAACTCCAGCATTTTTAGAAGACTATGGAACGTGTATTGCGTCAAATATAGCGCTCTATTCAGCCACCTTTCAAGAGGAATACTTGTTTGCCGCCAAATCGTTAACCGATTATTGTATCCAACACTTTTACAATGCACAAAATGGTATGTTTTTCTTTACTTCCATTGATGACGAACCTCTAATTTCCCGTAAAACAGAAACTGCCGATAATGTAATTCCATCCTCTAATGCTATAATGGCAAATGCATTATATTATTTAGGTGAAGTATTTGACGATAGCAGCTACCAGCGTATGGCATTACAAATGGCGCAAAACATGCAGAAACTTACAGAAGAACATCCTTTCTTTTATAGCGCTTGGGCACGTCTTGAATTGAGAATAATTGCAGGGTCTACACAAGTAGCTATAGTTGGTGAACAATGTGAAGCAATGAAGAATGAGTTGGATCAACTTGCCTTATCCAATGTTCTCGTATTAGGTGCAAAATCGAATAGTAGGCTACTGCTATTGAAAGATAAACACATCATGGGAAAAACTTTGCTCTATATTTGTAAAAACAAAAGCTGCAGTCTTCCGGTGCAAACGGTGAAAGAAGCAATTGACTTAATCAACACTTAAACGCTATTTCGAGAAATAGTCGGTTAAAAGCGATGAAATTAAAGGATAAAACAGCGCCTTTTTGCTCTCAAATTCCTCTTTGTTCATCCATTCAATCGACTCAATGTCTTCTTCTGTTTGAGGTTCAAGGGTATTTGTTCCAACTAAGTTCATCAGGTACCAATGGGTTTCTTTGATACAGTTTTCCCCTTTTATAACGTAGCAGTGATAGGTTACAATTGTTCTATGCGATGCGCGTACTACATCAGCACCGGTCTCTTCCTTTACTTCGCGAAGTGCAGCATCTTCAATCTTTTCACCAGCTTCTACTTTGCCTTTGGGTAAGTCCCAAAATCCACGCCTGTAAATGGTTAACACTTTTCCAGCAGCGTTTTTAATAATTCCGCCAGCAGCTACAATACCATCAGCGAAATCGAAAATAGATTCTAACGCTTCTTCTACAAATGGAGTAACTAATGCAATGTTCCCTTTAAATCCATTAAATAACATAGAGGGATCTGTTCTAAAATCAAATACTTTTTCTTCATCGGTAAGAATAATTGTATAGTTTAATTTGTTGAAGGAATCAGCTTTATTCGTGATGAACAGATGATAGCTATCGAAGTAAACAATCTTTTGCATAAAGGATTAGCATTAAAAATTCAATTCTACAAATAAATGATATAAAATTGCACTATGATTTTGAATAATGTTGTAGCTCGTGATATGGCTGAATTCCTTTTGGAAATTAAGGCCGTAATTTTGAATGCCGCTGATCCTTTTACATGGGCTAGTGGTATTAAAAGTCCTATTTACTGCGATAATCGTAAAACGTTATCGCATCCTAAAGTTCGGAATTTTATTAAAACATCTTTTGCCGATTTGATTGATGATGAGTTTGGCGATACCGATGTTATTGCCGGAGTTGCTACTGCAGGGATTCCGCATGGGGCTTTAGTTGCAGATGTGTTGAATTTGCCTTTTGTGTATGTACGTGATAAGCCTAAGGGCCATGGTTTGGAAAATCAGATTGAAGGGAAATTAGAGCCCGGACAGCGCGTTTTTGTTATTGAAGATTTGATTTCTACCGGAGGAAGTTCTTTAAAAGCTGTAGACGCTTTGCGCGCTGCCGGGGCAGAAGTGGTAGGCTTAGGGGCTATTTTTACGTATGGCTTTCCACAAGCAGAAAACGCTTTTGAACAAGCGAATTGCAAGGCTGTTACCCTTACGAATTACGACACGCTTTTAGACATTGCGCTGCGTAATAATTACATCAAACAAGGCGAGTTAGACACGTTAAAGGCTTGGAAAGAAAATCCCCAAGGTTGGAACAAATAGTAAAATTCGCTGTTCTTCATTTAGATTAAAATTTAGGTTATGGAATATAGGAGATTAGGCAATTCCGGATTGCAAGTGAGTGCCCTTTCGTTAGGAAGTTGGGTTACTTTTGGTAGTCAGATTACAGACGAGGTAGCTGAAAAGCTAATGCATACAGCTTACGAATCAGGTGTTAACTTCTTCGATAATGCTGAAGTATATGCTTCCGGAAAATCGGAAATTGTAATGGGCAATATACTTAAGAAAGCCAATTGGGATAGAAGTACTTACATTGTTTCCAGTAAAGTGTTTTGGGGCGGACAATTGCCGAACCAAAAAGGGCTGATGCGAAAACACATTTTTGAAGCTTGCGAAGGAGCTTTGAAGCGTTTACAAGTAGATTATTTAGATTTGTTCTTTTGTCATCGCCCAGATGTAAATACACCTATTTCTGAAACGGTATGGGCCATGAATACGCTCATTCAGCAAGGAAAAATTACGTATTGGGGAACGAGCGAGTGGACCGGACAACAAATTACAGAAGCACACTATTGGGCTGAACGATATAAATTGATTGGGCCAATTATGGAACAACCGCAATACAACATGTTCGAGCGAAAAAAAGTAGAGCTTGATTATTTGCCGGTGTATAAAACGTTTGGTTTAGGCACAACTATTTGGTCGCCTTTAGCATCAGGACTGCTTTCGGGAAAGCATATCGAAAGCTCACCTGCAGATTCTCGTTTTGAAATGCCGAGTATGAGTTGGTTAAAAGAACGCGTTTTATCGGAGCAAGACAAAATAGAAAAAGTCAAACAATTAAAAGCTTTGGCTGAAGAAATAGCTATTCCGCTTCCACATCTGGCTATAGGTTGGTGTTTGAAAAACCCTAATGTTTCAACCGTTATTTTAGGCGCATCTAAAGTTGAACAGTTGGAGCAAAACCTATTAACTTGGGATTCTCTTCCTAAAATGACAGATAATATCATCTTAAAGATTGAGGATATTTTACAGAACAAGCCGGTTTTAATAACTTATTAGAGGGATACGATTACATATTAACATTAAGGTTATAAATTAAACCACTTTTTGGGAATGCACGTTTCCGTTTTTCCGTTTTTGTGCTACATTCGTTTTTAAACATTTTTAAGAATAATGAGAAATCTCTTTTTTAGCGTTTTACTTTTGTTTTCTACATCAAATTTTGCTCAGCGTGTTTGCGGTACTATGGATTATCAACACATGCTCGAGCAGCACGATCATAAAGTGGCAGAACAGCGAATGGCCATTGAACAATTCACATCACAATACATAGCGAATAACTTAAATTCAAATAATAGCAATCGAGCTGTAATTACTATTCCTGTTGTTGTTCACGTTGTTTACAATACAGCAGTTCAGAATATTTCTGCAGCTCAAATTCAAACGCAAATCGATGTTCTAAATAGAGATTTTGCGAAATTGAACTCCGATACAACCAAAATTCCTGCTGTTTGGAAGAGTTTGGCTGCAAATACCAATATTCAGTTCTGTTTAGCACAACGTGATCCCAATGGCAATGCAACAACGGGAATAACAAGAACCTCAACCACTACTACTTCATTTTCAACAAATAATGCAGTTAAAACTGTTGCTCCGGCTTGGCCTGCAGCTTCGTATTTGAATCTATGGGTTTGTAATTTGGGAAGTAGTTTATTAGGCTATGCTCAATTCCCGGGTGGACCTGCTTCAACTGATGGAGTTGTGGTAACTTACACGGGATTTGGAACTAACGGAACAGCTACTGCTCCATATAACTTAGGACGAACAGCAACTCACGAAGTGGGGCACTGGTTGAACTTATATCATATTTGGGGTGATGATGGAGGCTCATGTTCCGGCTCTGACCAAGTTGGTGATACACCAAATCAAGCGAACTCTAATGGTGGTTCGCCTACTTTCCCAAGAACTGATGCTTGTACTCCGGCTTCGCCAGGTGTAATGTTTATGAACTATATGGATTACACGAACGATGCCGCTATGTACATGTTTACGAACGGACAAAATACCCGTATTCAGTCGTTGTTCGCTACTGGAGGTTCGAAAGCTTCTCTTAAAAATTCGTTGGGATGTGTACCCGTAAGTAATTCGCCTGTAGCATTATTTACAGGTACTCCAACAACTATATGTCCGGGTAGTTCAGTTGCCTTTACTAGTCAATCTACAGGTGCGCCAACATCATATTCTTGGACATTTACAGGCGGAACACCTTCTACTTCTACTGCTACTGCCCCAACAGTAGTCTATAATACGCCAGGTACTTACACGGTATCGTTAACAGTATCGAATTCGTTTGGAACGAATACACTCACTAAAACAGCATACATAAATGTTGTAAATGCTTCTCCTTTACCTGTAGTAGAAGGCTTTGAAAGTACTACATTCCCCCCAGCCAATTGGACTATTGGAAATCCGGATAATTTAACGGCTTGGGTTCGTACAACCAGTGCAAGTGGTTTTGGCACATCCACTGCATCGGCATATTTCGACAATTATACTTCAAATTATTCCGGCCAAAAAGATTACATCTATTCTCCATCTTACGATTTTACGAACGTAACCAATGGCAGATTGAAATGGGATTATGCCTACACTTATTATCAAACTAGCTACGATTCTTTGCAAATTATGTATTCTATTGATTGTGGAGTAACTTGGACTAACCTTTGGAAAAAAGGAGGGGTTTCTTTAGCTACTGCAACTGGGATTTCAGCTAAGTTTGTTCCTACTGCTTCACAATGGAAAAGGGATTCTGTGAGTTTGAGTGCATTAGTTGGAAAGAGTAATGTGAAATTTGCATTCATCAATATTACTAAGTACGGTAACTCTTTATTGTTAGATAACATCAATATTTTTAATGCTATTAGTACTTGTAGTAAGCCAGTTGCAGATTTTACTGCAGCTCCTACCACTGTAAATGTAGGTAGCACTGTTGCCTTTACAGATTTGTCTACTAATTCGCCTACTTCTTGGGCTTGGAGTTTTGGAGGAGGTACACCTGCCACTTCTTCAGCTCAGAATCCAACAATTACGTTTAATACCATTGGAACATATAATGTAACATTGACGGCATCAAATGCTTGTGGGGCTTCAACAGCAGTAACCAAGACTGCGTATATAAATGTTGTGAATGGCTCTACGGGAACACCTCCAATTGCAGGGTTTAGCGCTAATAAAACCAGTGTTTGTGCTGGAGGTTCAGTGGCTTTTGTTGATACGTCTAAAAACACTCCTTCAAGTTGGGCTTGGACATTTACAGGTGGCAGTCCGGCTGCATCCTCGCTTCAATCACCAACTGTAACGTATACTACTCCTGGTACTTATCCTGTAAAATTAGTAGTGTTCAATGCTGGAGGAAAAGACTCTGTCAGCAAAGCAGGTTATATAACTGTAAATGCAAATCCTTCAGCTTCAACAAATACCTTTGCGGTGAGTTGTTTTGGAGGAAGCACAGGAAGTGCAACTGCCTCCGGTACCGGTGGAACACCAGGATATTCCTATTTATGGTCAAGTGGCGATGTAACTTCATCTATTATTAATAAAGCTGCGGGATCATACACGGTAACAGTAACTGACACCAAATCGTGTAATGCTACTGCAATAGCAAACATATCTCAGCCATTTTCTGCACTTGGAATTACAATGAGTCAAACCAATGCGTATTGTGGGCAGAATAATGGTACTGTAACTGCCAATGCTACAGGAGGTTCCGGAGGATTTTCGTATACTTGGAGTGGCAGTGCGGCTACTACGCAAACAATTAGTGGCTTAGCTCCAAATACATATGCAGTAACCGTAACCGATCAAAAAGGATGTACTGTTCAAGGCGGTACATCGGTTGCAGTAGATCCGAATGATTTAACCATTAATTTTAATGTTACTGATGCTTCTTGCGGACAAAACAATGGATCAGCCATTGCGATTCCATCCGGATCAAGTATAGGAGCTACCTATGTTTGGAGCAATGGTCAAACCATCGCTTCAGCAGATAATCTAAGTGTAGGCACTTACCAAGTTACGGTTACTAATGCCAGTGGATGTAGTGCATCTGCTGCTGTAACGATTGGAAACAGTAATGGACCGTCCGTTTCAATTTCTTCATTTAATGCTTCTTGTTTTGCTTTGAACAACGGGTCTGCAATTGCTTCAGTGTCTAGTTCCGGAAACTATTCAATTGCATGGAGTAACGGTCAAACCGGAGGAACTGCAACAAATCTCTTAGCCGGAACATATTATGTAACGGTAACTGAATCCGGATGTCAAACTATAGATACATTCACCATTCTTGAACCTTCACAAATCACCGCTACGACTTCGGTTGTTAATACTTACCAAGGTGGCAATGGCGGTTATGCATCTGTTACTCCTTCCGGTGGAACACAACCATACTCATATTCTTGGAATAATGGAGCAACAACTAGTTCTATCTCGGGATTGTCGGTTGGTTCCTATTCGTGCACTGTTTTTGATGCTTCTAATTGCAGTGTTGTGGTTAATGCAGATATTATTCCGAATAGTGTTCAAGATATAGAACTTTTGAGTGATGTATCTATTCGTCCTAATCCGGCAACAGACATTTTGCAGCTAGAATTTAAATTTTCTTCACCTGTGGAATTCTCTTATGCTTTAACAGACGAAATTGGAAGGGCAATAATTGATTACGAAAAAGTTAATGCTGCGAACTTTTCATCTACAATTGAGGTTAGTGCTTTGACTGCAGGTATTTACTTTATTCAATTGAAAACAAACAGTGGTACAAAAACTTATAAATTTATAAAACAATAAATCCAAGCATGAGAAAAATTTTCACTGCAATTTCTGCCTTCTTGCTTATCGGTAGTTCTTCCGCACAACAAAATAGTTGGTGTGCATCTATGGATGTATTACATCAACAAATGGCCAATGATCCTACAACAAAACTTCAATACGACAATTATATTCAGTACTGCAAAGACAATGAATTTAATTATAGGTTGAACGATTTTAATAGAGGTATTTCTGATACGATATATATTCCCGTTGTTTTTCACATTATTCATAATGGAGATGTTATTGGAGCATCCGGAGGGGAGAACATATCTGATGCGCAGATATTATCGCAAATGGATGCTTTTAATAAGTATTTCTCGATGACAAATGAAAATGCTGCTGATATTCCAGCAGAATTTAAACCGTTTGCAACGGCTACAAAAATTCGTTTTTGTTTGGCCATTACCGATCCTTCCGGAAATCCAACCACTGGTATCATTCGGCATAACTTAGGTGCTGCTGATTGGGAACAAAATGATATTGACAACACTATTAAGCCTTCTACAATTTGGGATAGAAACAAGTATTTGAATATTTGGTCTGTTCGTCCGGGTGGTACAATGGCTTCTTCGGGTGTGTTAGCATATGCCCAATTCCCTCCGCCTTGGGGAGGTGCTGCAAATACAGATGGATTAGTTGCCCGATATAACACTATTGGAGCTGGAAATGGATTTGGTCTTATGGCTAACTATAACAAAGGGAAAACACTTGTGCACGAAGTAGGGCATTGGTTAGGTTTGTTTCACATATGGGGCGATGATAACGGAAAATGTGCCGGACAATCCGGTGCCGGATCCGATAATATTGGTGATACTCCGGATCAAGCTGATCAGTATTTTGGGTTTCCTACTTATCCTCAGAATTCATGTGGAAAAAGTAATATGTTCATGAACTTCATGGACTACACTAACGATGATTGTTCTTCGATGTTCACTATAGGTCAAGTTACCCGTATGCAATCCATTTTAGACAATGGAAGGAACTCTTTGAAATCTGTTGCATCTCGGTGTTTCAAGAGCTTAGATTTATCAATTGAAAAAACGATTCAGCCCAGTAATACGGTATGTTTAGGAAATATTAAGCCGTTACTTTTAGTTAAAAACAAAGGATTGAGTGATATTACAACCGTAACATTCAACTATGCTGTTGATGGAAATTGGAATACTTATCCTTGGACAGGTTTAATTCCAGCTTTGGGATCAACAACCATTTCATTACCTACAATTACAGGACTTGGAAATGGTGCCTATACTTTTGAAGCCATTATTACGGATGTGAATGCATTAGGAGCCGATAACACCGCATCAAACGATACTTCGAATGTTGCGTTTATTGTTGTCGATGCGGGCCCGGGATTTCCTTCGCCTTATACAGAAGACTTTGAGAGCGGTTTTTTCCCTCCATCAGACTGGACGATAGAGAATCCAAATAGTGATGCCGTAACTTGGAATGAAAAAACAGGACTTGGTTCGTATAGTTTAAGTAATACTTGTATTTGGATCAATAATTACGGTTATGCAACTAATCCAAATACACCAAATGTTCGAAAAGATGCATTTGTGTTGCAAGATTTGGATTTAACTTCAATTCCGGGTACCAATTTGTCGTTTGATTATGCATATGCAAAACGTGGTGTGAAAACCGATACGCTACTCGTTTCTTATTCGCTCGACTGCGGTTTAACATGGAATTCGGTTTGGAAAAGTGGAGGCGCAGCATTAGCTACATCAACCAACGAGACAACACTTCCATTTTTGCCTGAATCGAATGAATGGAAAACGGTTACTATCCCTTTATCTTATTTAGGAGGACAGCAGAAAGTGCGCTTTAAGTTTGAAAACTTCACAGGTTGGGGTAATGCACTTTATATTGATAATGTTAACGTTAAACAAGATAATACCGGAATTGACGACAAATCTTACAAAGTAAATGTTAGTGTTTTCCCTAATCCAGGAAATGCAATAGTAACCGTAAAACTTCCAGATAATCATTTGTTTGAGCAAATTCAAATTGTGGATGCTTTGGGAAGAACTGTAAAAACACAAACCATTATAGATCCTATTTCTTTAGTTCGTGTTTCTGATTTAGCGGAAGGCGTTTACACTATTAATCTGTTTTCTGCTAAAGGTACACAATCAGAGAAGCTCGTGATTTCAAAATAATATATATACTTTTCAATACAGTAAGCAGTATCCAATGGGTACTGCTTTTTTTTGTCAAATCTTTTCCTTAGTCTCTAATTTTAGGCTGAAAATTGAACGAAAACAATAGTTTTACGCCTTGAAAATGACATTAACTCTGCAAAAATAAATGTTTTATTAGTTGCGTTTTACTGTTTTAATTGAAATGCAAGTGGCAATGGATTTGCGCAAATTACTTAGGAAAGTTATTTTAATGCATTTCCAATGTTTTCGCCCAATGGCAAGAAATTGGTTTGGTCTTCTAACCGAAACAATAATGGAGGACACGACACAAATATTTTATCGCTGACTAGAAATAATAAATCAACTAAAAATGAGAAAAATAATCTTGCTTCTACTTGCCATACAGGCCCAAGAGCTGTTGGCGCAAAGAATCAATAAAGATGCAGTTCGCCAACATATTACATACTTAGCGTCTGACAAGCTGGAGGGGAGGAGTCCAGGTGAAAAAGGAGGTAATCTTGCTGCAAAGTACATAGCGACTTATTTCAAAAAAATGAAGTTGAAACCGGCAGGGAGTAAAGGTTACTTCCAACCCTTTACCTTTGGCGAAAGCTTGAATCCGCATGACACTATGCAAAACAATAAGATACAACGAACAGGCAAAAATGTTTTGGCATTTTTAGACAATGGCGCTAAGCAAACTATTGTAATTGGTGCGCATTACGATCATTTAGGTTGGGGAAATCACGGTAATTCTTTAGATGCAAATCCGAAAAGCAAAATACACAATGGAGCAGATGATAATGCTAGTGGAGTTGCCGGTGTATTAGATATAGCACGCTATCTCACTCAAAATAAAATCCAAGAACAATATAACTACTTGTTTATTTGTTTTTCGGCTGAAGAAAGCGGTTTGTTGGGTTCAAAGTATTTTACTCATCATCCAACGATAAACATAGCTGATTTGAATTTCATGCTCAATATGGATATGATAGGCAGATTGAATGACTCAACCAAATTATTGTTAGTGTATGGTACAGGTACCGCACCGGAACTAAATCAGCTAGTTTTTACACTCAATAAAGATTTTCGAATTAAAACAGATTCATCCGGAATTGGACCATCTGATCATACCTCTTTTTATTTAAAAAATGTTCCGGTGCTTCATTTTTTCACTGGGCAACACAGCGATTATCATAAACCGTCTGATGATGTAGAAAAAATCAATTTCGAGGGAGAGCAAATTGTTCTTGAATATATTCTATCGTTGTTGGATACGATAGACCATTTACCTCGTCTTCGATTCTTAACCACTCGAAATGCAGAGCAGACAAAATCGAGTTTTAAAGTAACGCTTGGCATTATGCCCGACTATGCCTTTGAAGGGAAAGGGTTACGAGTAGATGGCTTAACTGATGGGAAACCAGCGGCAAAAGCAGGGTTAAAGCAGGGGGATGTTATTATTAAGTTAGGTATCTATTCCATCAGTGAAATTCAAGAATATATGAAAGCCCTTAGCCACTTTTCGAAAGGAGAAACAACGACAATTGAAATTGTTCGAGGGAAAGAATTGCTAAACTATCAGCTTACCTTTTAGTTTAGTTTTTTGGCTTTGTCAACAAATAAATGAATATGTTCTAAAAAGACTATTTGTATTCAGCTTTAAAAAGAGCATTTACGCACAACAATTTATGCGATATGTCTTCTTGCTTATTTTGGCAATGTATTTGTTATAAGCTACTTATAACAGTGCTATGATTTCTCGTGCCAGTATGAAGAGAAATTAAAGTAAAGAAATAATTATAGGATAGCTTTATTAACAATTATATTTTTTTTTAATATTACCATAGAAAACACCCTTGAACCTATGATTAGTAAAAACAAAGTACTTTACCCAATTAGCTTGAGTTTTCTCTTGCTTTTGTTTTATAGTTTTTTTTCGACACTGAAACTTGAAAATTTTACCATGTTTATCGTAATGGTATTCTTTATGATGTTTAATCAGTTGTTATCTTTTTTATTAGTGGATACAAGTCCTAAGGAAGGCTTAAATCAAATAGGTCCAATTTACAGTTTGCTGGTTACCACGCAATTGTTTTCAATTATCCTGTTGGGAATTTATTTATCATCGGGTCCAATAGGTGTAAAGAAACATTTTCAACTGGATGTTATCGTATTTTCAATTTTGTTTTTTGTTTTAGCACTACCTGCATTAATGACTTTTCTTATTTGGTATTTTAATGTTCGATTTAAAAAGCCCAAATTTTAGTTTTCTAGTAATCAAATGATAAAAAATGGACATTTGTCTTATACCTTTGAATAATTACTTTCGTAAAAAATAATTTAACATGAAAAACATTTTTGCCGCATTTGGAGTACTTGGCCTACTTTTGATATCTTCTTGCAGTAACTCGAATAGCTTATTAGGTGGTACTTGGAGTTTTAAGGGGATAAACTATACGGCATATTCTGCTGTGGGTTCTACAACAGCTAAAACATTAACAGCTACTACTGCCTCTACTAGTGAAGTAAATAACCTCGTTTTTCATTTTAGTTCTTTTCCTCCAGCTCCTGGAAATTATGCGATTACAAATGTCCCGGTTTCTAGTGCAGGACAAGTTTATGTTATTATGAATATTGGAACAAAAACATATACATTATCGAATAGTGCAAGTGCCGTTGCTACGGTTACAGTTTCAGGTTCGAAAGTAAATGTTAGCGTACCTAGTGTAGAATTTACGAATACATTTATTTCGACACCAGATGCTGGACTTTTTTCGGCAAGCGTTTCCCAGAACCTTTAGTCTTGATTGAATACTTATTTAGGCATTTCCGGAGCGATGGATGTTGATTGTGCAACTTCGCCCGTTAGCGTGTTCAAAAACAATGCTATTGCTTTAACATCCTCATCAGAAATTTCTTTATTTAACTCTAATTTACCCATAATTTTGATAGCAGTACTCAAATCAGCAACACTACCATCGTGAAAGTATGGACCTGTTTTAGTTATGTTTCGAAGTGAAGGCACTTTAAACATATACTTGTCGTCCTCTTTTTTCGATACTTCCATAACTCCTTTGTCGTCATTTTTACTTCCAGTTGAAGATTTGTAATCATCTCCAACTAATGGAAAGCGTTGAAACATAGTTCCCCCAATAGCAGGACCAATATGACAAGTGGTGCACCCCAAGTCCATAAATTTGGTAAGCCCAATTTTTTCTTCGGCCGTTAATGCTTCAGCATCACCTTGCAGGAATTTGTCGAATTTTGTAGGCGTTGCTAATGTACGCTCAAAAGCTCCTATCGCTTTTTTCAAATTACTATATTGAATAGGACTATCTTCTCCAGGAAACGCATCTGTAAAGAGTTTCTTATAACCCGGAATGCCTTTAATTCTTTCTTCCACAAAGGCTTCCGATGGCATATTCATCTCCACCGGATTCAAAATTGGCATACCTGCTTGTTCTTCTACATCTTTAGCACGACCATCCCAAAATTGAGTGGTATGAAATGCTGCATTCAAAACTGTTGGAGAATTTCTTGCGCCATTTTTGCCTAAATCGCCTTCACTTGTTGGTTTATTATCTACGCCAAACGTAGACAGACTATGACAAGTATTGCAACTTTGAGAGTTGTTTTTAGACAATCGATTATCAAAGTATAGTGTTTTGCCTAAAAGTACTTTGGCCTCCGTAATAGGGTTTTCTGTGTTTTCTGCTTTATCGGGAATAGCCGTAAAATACCCTAACGCTTTTTTGATAAGGGGATCAATTTCATAACTTTCTTTCTTTTGGCTGGTATTGTTACAAGAACCAATTAATAATGATGAAAAGCCAAAGGCAAGTAAAACGAGTAAAAATTTATTGTTCATTGTAATATTTTTTCCAAATATACAAGCGTTTTCATGTTCAAGAAAGTAACAAATGTTACCAACACGAGCGAAGGAAAGCTAACTTAATTATAATCAACTAAGTATTGATACATTATTCGTTTGAATTTCCGTACCGCTCCAAAACTTTGTCGTGCGCCATACGTTTCAAATTACTCCGTAAATTGTCGTATTCCGGTTTGTAACTTTCACTACGAATGTAGAGATAGAAAAAGAAAATCGACATCCCATTAAACAGATGCCATAGACTGTGCGGGTATATTAGAATATGTGGATTGCACATAATTTTCTTGAAATCAAATTCAAAAAAAACAACGGCCATGGTGATGGATATGCCGGTGGCAATCAAATAGTCTTTATTGGTATTGGGCGATTTTTTTTCGAGATAGGTACCAAATCCAATGATAAGTAGAATAAATGTTCCAACGATAGGATGAACATAATGCATGGGAACTACAAAGGTAAGCAGCAGATAGATACTACTGAAAAGGAGGATAAGAATAAGTCGTTCTGTCCAATACTTTTTACTAGTATCTTTTCCTCGCATAGTTAACAATACACGATGCGACAAATACATTAGCGGAAATAACGAAATGCTGTAAACACCGGAAAAGTCCATGTCTGAAGCTACTTCTACTAAAGACGAATGAAAGAAACTACTTGTAGCAAAAACATAAAAACTAATAAACGATAAAACAAATGAATAGAAATGGTTGGCTGTAATTAGATTATAGGAACGCTTTTTCTTCATGTCTTCCAAACCTTTACTAAAAAAGTACATGCCATTGATGAGATAAATAAAATTAGTGAATGTATTGATGGGCTGACGCACAAAACGTTTCATATCTGTAAACTCACAAAAAACATCTTCAATTCCGGTTTCTGTATAAAATCCATCCCAAATATGCGTATCGTAAAAGAAATTATTGAGTATAACAATGAGTGTTGCAAACACACATGTAGCAACAAAAGAAATCAACATTTTTTCGCGAAAGGCTTCCCAAAACAACTGACGGAGAAAAACAAAATGTCTACGCAACTTAAATTTCCAATGCATTATCTCTATTTATCTTTAGGCTTTTCGCTTCAAAAGGATTTTACTTTGAAGAGCAAGAAACGAATAGCTATTTGTTCAAAAAATCAATGTTATACAATTCTGAAATAAGCCGGGCAAATAATTACATTCGCACAACAAAAATTTCAAAGAAATGGCAGAAGTTTCCAATAAGATTATTTTTTCGATGGTGGGTGTAAGTAAAATTATTCCACCTAGCCGTCAAATTCTAAAAGATATATACCTCTCGTTCTATTATGGTGCAAAAATCGGTATCATCGGTATGAACGGTTCCGGTAAGTCTACATTGCTCAAAATTATTGCTGGGTTGGATCAGAACTACATTGGTAAAATTGAATCCAGTAAAGATTTTTCAGTGGGTTATTTAGAACAAGAGCCATTGTTAGATAACGGAAAGACCGTTATTGAAGTGATTCGCGAAGGCAAGAAAGAGATTTTTGACATGCTTACCGAGTTTGAAGAAATCGGCAACAAATTCATGGAGCCGATGAGTGATGATGAAATGACTAAATTGTTGGATCGTCAGGGCTTATTACAAGATAAAATAGATGCAGCCAATGCATGGGAAATTGATCAGGTATTGAACCGTGCCATGGATGCTTTACAATGTCCGGATCCGGAGGCAAAGATAGAAACGCTTTCGGGTGGAGAACGCAGACGAGTAGCTTTATGTCGTTTGTTGTTACAAGAGCCTGATGTGTTGTTGCTGGATGAGCCGACCAACCACTTAGATGCCGAATCAGTGTTGTGGTTAGAACATCACTTGGCGCAATATCGCGGAACGGTAATCTGTATTACTCACGACCGTTATTTCTTGGATAACGTGGCTGGTTGGATTTTGGAATTGGATCGTGGAGAAGGTATTCCTTGGAAAGGCAACTATTCTTCATGGTTAGATCAGAAAGCGATTCGCATGGGTCAAGAAGAAAAAGTAGAATCGAAACGTAGAAAGGTATTAGAGCGCGAGTTAGATTGGGTTCGTCAGGGAGTGAAAGGTCGACAAGCTAAATCAAAAGCGCGTTTAAAGAACTACGAACAGATGTTAGAAGAGGATGTAAAACAAAATGACGAAAAGTTAGAGTTGTACATTCCACCGGGACCACGATTAGGTTCAAAAGTAATTGTAGCCAACGATGTAGCCAAAGGCTTTGGCGATCGCTTGTTGTATGAACATTTAAATTTCGCTTTACCACAAGGGGGAATTGTAGGGATTATCGGACCGAATGGTGCAGGTAAAACCACTTTGTTCCGAATGATAATGGGAGAGGAGCAGCCACTTTCAGGAACCTTTGAAATTGGCGAAACGGTTAAGATTGCTTATGTAGATCAGGCGCACTCTAAAATGGATCCGGAAAAAACGGTGTTTGATGTAATTTCGAATGGTGACGAATGGATTGAAACCGGTAAATTGAAAATGAACTCACGTGCTTACGTGTCGCGTTTCAACTTCAACGGAGCCGATCAGCAAAAGAAATTGAAAGTACTTTCCGGTGGAGAGCGCAATCGTTTGCATTTGGCGATGACCTTGCGAGAAGAAGCCAATGTGTTGTTGCTGGATGAGCCTACCAACGACTTAGATATTAATACCATTCGTTCTTTGGAGGAAGCCTTGAATAACTATGCCGGTTGTGCTGTTGTTATTTCTCACGACCGGTGGTTCTTGGATAGAGTATGTACGCATATTCTGGCTTTTGAAGGAGAAGGCACAGTTTACTTCTTTGAAGGTGGTTTCAGCGAATATGAAGAAAACCGTAAAGCACGTTTGGGCGAACAACCAAAACGATTTAAATACAAAAAATTGGTGGGCTAAAACAATTTGTGATGCTGAAGAAAACCTTGCTATTCGTTCTTGTTGCATTGTTGCTATTGGTTTGTGTGTTGTTTATCAAAACATATACTACGGAATCAAAGCAGTTAAAAACATCGGGCGAACGAAAATCGTTTAGTATTCGATACGATGCTATACAACATTTGCAAAGTGCAATTCAGATTCCAACAGTTTCGTTTGATGGGCATGTAAATACAGATACGGCAGGCTTTTTAGCCTTACATCGGTTGTTTGACTCTGTTTATCCGCTCACTACGCAACGTTTGGAGAAAACAGTGGTGAATTCCTTTTCGTTGATATATAGGTGGAAAGGAAAATCATCTTCAGCCAAGCCAAGCATTCTTTATGCTCACCTAGATGTTGTGCCCATTGAGTCAGTTAATAAAAACGAATGGATACACGCTCCATTTAGCGGAGATACTGCAGAAGGAATGGTTTGGGGACGAGGAACTTTAGATGACAAAGGAAGTGCTATTGCGATACTAGAATCTACTGAGGCCTTATTAAAGCAAGGTTTTACGCCAGAGAATGATATTTATTTAGTATTTGGTCATGACGAAGAAATTGGAGGGAATCTAGGTGCAGGTGAAGTAGCGAAATTCTTTCAATCAAAGGGTATTAAAACGCGATTCAATTTAGATGAAGGCGGTATGTGTACGAGTAAAATGGTGCCCTTTGTTGATAAGCCTGTGATGCTGATTGGTACGGCTGAAAAAGGCTACATGACCTTGAATATTTCGGTAAAAATAAAAGGTGGGCATTCCAGTAAACCGGAGAAAGAAACATCTACAGGAGTATTGGTAGATGCATTACAGAAAATCAATGCACATCCCTTTCCTGCTCAGCTATCGCCTGTGTTGGCTGATTTTGTGGATTATGTAGGTCCGGAAATGAAAATGCCGGCTCGTTTATTGTTCACGAATCGTTGGTTATTTGCCCCTATCATTATCAAAGCATATCAAAATGTAGGAGGTGAGGGGAATGCTGTAACCAGAACTACTTCAGCTATTACCATTTTGGATGCTGGAGTAAAAGACAATTTAATTCCGGGCGAGGCAGCTGCAAAAGTTAACTTCCGTATTCTTACCGGGCAAACGTGTGCCGGTGTTCTTAAAGAAATTAAAGATGTAGTTAATGATGAGCGTGTGATTATTGAAGTGGCAGAGAATGCTTTTGATCCATCGCCTATAACAAATACTGAAACTTTTGGTTTTAAAACTACTCAAGCTGTTTGCGGAGAAGTGTTTCCTGATGTTTTGGTATCCCCTTTTCTAATGATTGGTGGAACTGATTCAAAACATTTTGAGAAGGTATCGGAGTCGTTGATTCGCTGTATGCCGGTGCGGATGAGTAAAGAACAATTACGAACCATTCATGGCGTTAATGAACGAATAGGCATTCATGATTTTATGGAAATGATCGCCTTCTACGAACAAATGATGAAACATTTGTAATTTCAAATTACTTTAAAATTGAAAATCTTAAATCACTAAACCTTATATCTTAATTTATTACAATGGATAACGTACAAGACCCTAATCAACAAAATCAAATCAATATCGAATTGCCTGAAGAAATCGCTGAAGGTATTTATTCAAATTTCGCGATTATTGCACATTCTAATCAAGAGTTTATAATTGACTATGTTCGTTTAATGCCGGGCATTCCAAAGGCTAAGGTTAAGGCAAGAATTGTGCTTACCCCACAACACGCAAAACGTTTTGTCCGTGCTTTATCGGAAAACATCAAGAAATACGAAGACCAGTTTGGGGTTATAGAGGATAACGAAAATGTTCCTTACCCTATGGGCTTTGGACCAATTGCACAAGCATAACATTCATTTTTAAAAAATAAATATTGTCCATTTTGTTTGATTAGATATCTTTAGGCATCAATCAAGTAATTGGTAATTAACTATTTGTAAGATGCATACCGGAAACACTTATACCTTTAAAGAAGTTCTAATTTGGACAAGGAGAGACATTTATATGTTGCTTGCAATAGCCACTATACCGGTAGTTTTATATAAAGTTCTAGGATGGACATGGTTAGCCTTACCTTGGCTTCCCATTGCCTTATTGGGTACAGCCGTTGCATTTGTTGTGGGTTTTAAAAACAATGCGTCCTACGATAGAATGTGGGAAGCTCGAAGAATTTGGGGGGCTATTGTGAATGGCAGTCGCAGTTGGGGAATTATGGTGAAAGATTATGTAACCAACACACATGCAAAACAAGTTATCACTGACGATGCGCTCAAAGCTATTCACCTTTTAGATAATGGAACTATTCTTTGTTTGTATGAAACCGGAAAAATCTTGCCCTATTCAGGTATTGTGTATAAGGTATTACCTTTTGTTTATACCAAACCATAGTTGCTCAACGAGTTTTTTTCATGAATTTCAACCGAATTGGGATATATATATATTCTTGAATTTTCCTAAACACATTTTTTCAGCTACTTGTTTCCCGTATAAATTTCCGTATTTCTACGCAAAAACTCCGTAGAAATACGGAAAATAAGATTCCGTATTTCTACGGTTGTTTGTTGTCTTTTAAATATTCAAATTTGTAATAATGTAATCGAAGTAACAATACATGTAGAAGTATTGTTTTTGCTAACCAACACTCAACGTGTTAAAAATAAAATGACAAACAAACAAAGTTTCATTAAGCCAATTTGTAAGCAATTCCTTGAAAATCACTTACCGTCATATCATTACCCCGCAAAGTAATTGATACAACAATGAACAACGAAAATATTTCAGTCAGATTAGCAACATTAATTGACTATAAAGAGTTGCAGCAGTTATTTGTGGATACGGTAAATACTGTATGCCGAAAAGATTACAACGAACAACAAATAAAAGTTTGGACGCAGAGTGTCGAGAATGAACAGCGATGGTTAAATGTTTTAACCCGGCAATATGTTATTGTTGCATTGCATAAAAATCGAATTGCAGGTTTTTGCTCATTAGATAATGGCGATTATATTGATTTGCTTTTTATCCACAAAGATTTTCAACGCAAAGGTATTGCTTCCAAATTGTATTCATTTATCGAACAAGAAGCTCACAAAAACAATACAAGTGCTATCGAAGCCGATGTGAGTATAACCGCAGAATCATTCTTCAAAAAAATGGGATTTGAGATAATGCAAGAAAAAAAGGTTTCGCTAAAGGGAGTAGAAATGATTAACTATAGAATGAAGAAAATCCTTAATAAGTAAAAAGTCCTCCACTCAGGGAGGACTTTTCTTTCTCGTGGTTTATTTTTTTGTTCTAATAGTGTAATTCGAACTCTTACTCATTTTTTGCAAACTTTTAATTTCCATTTCATTTTTTTGTTCAATGTCTTTTAAATTTACATTGTAATTGCTGAGGACTGAATCTTGCATTATAATTTCATTGTTCTTTCTTACCTTGGAAGTATTGCTATCAAAATAGCCTTTTGTTGTTAAGCCAAGCTTTCGTGCTTTATCATAATCACCTTCATCAGCTGCTTTCATTGTTTTTTCCAATAGGTCGTTTGTTTCAAACATTGTACATTGTTGCATTACACGCTCACTAAAGTTTGAAAGATAGTCTTTAAGATTATCAATTGGTCGAATTGTATTAAGATTTCGGATTTCTTTCTTTGCAGAATTCTGAGTAGCATCTTCAAAATTCAATATTGTCGGCAACGCTAAGTCAGTATTCGTTCCCGAATTGATTTTAAATTTTATCAATATCGCTTTGGTTTCATTGGCAAAAATATCTTTCAAATTTACGGTTAATTCGTTTTGATCCATTTCATAATTACCGCCATAAACGCGCTGAACCATTAAAGAGGAGGGTAGTTTAATCTTCAATGTTGCTTGTTTCGCAACTAGTGTCAATAATCCACTTACTTCCTTTTCAAATATTGTAGGTATTTGTTTTGGGTCTTTTATATAATAATAATTGCCACCGCCATTTTCTGCAAGTGATGTCATTAAGTTTTCGTTGTAATCGTCTCCAACACCAAATGTACTGATGCTAATACTTTCTTGGTTAAACCATTTTTTGACAATTGCTTTAAGCTGAAGTGGATCTATAATTCCTTCGTTTGCCAGGCCATCACTAAGTAATAGTACACGATTTACATAGCCGCTTTTATATGTACTTTTTACTTGTTCAAGTCCAGCTTCCATTCCCCCGCCAAGATCTGTTCCTCCTCCGGTTACCACATTTGCTATAAGTGTATGTAAATATTGTTTATTACGCACAGGTTCCGATTTTTGAATGACCCCAACATGCGTTTCGTAAACGACAATTGACAGCTGGTCTTGTTCGTTTAACTTATCGATGAGAAAATCGGCTGCCTTCTTTACATACGCCAATTTATCCCCGTCCATTGAACCGCTTCGATCAATTACTAATGCAATATTTAAAGGAGCACGAACCTTATCTGTAGGATTGTAATTATCAGCCTTAACTTCTGCATACAAAAACCCGGTATTATTCACAGTATCATTTACTACATAAAAGTTGTGTCCGGTTTCCGTTGACAAAGAAAGAAGCCCAGCCTTATTATATTCATCCTTTCCGTTATAATTGATGTTATCCGGTATCTTATAATAACTATCATCTTCTTTAGCTGGTGCATTGACTACTATCGAATGTATTGTAGGTTGTTTAAGTTTTACTTTCCGCTTAATGGCACTTACAACAGTTAAAGTAATGAGCAATAAAATTCCTGCAAGAAGAATGGGTTTGATTTTTCTTTTGGATTGCATATGTTTTGGTTTTATGTAATAACGATGTTTGCCCTTTTTTTATTCCATAAATATTAAACAGATTAACAGGGCTTAACACATGACTTCCATAGGACAATTCATTTCAAATAATACAACTAATGCTTTAAATTATGGAATTCTGTTCGATACAATAAAAAATGTAAATCAACAAACCTTTTTACGCTGGTGGTCCTCTAGTTTTTTATCACATTGTCCTAAGAAAATTTCCAGATTTATGTATTCCTTCTTTTTTGCTTTGCCCGCTTATTTATCCTTTTTTATATAGGTAGGCTCGATTGCGGAGTAGCGAAACTGTATCATTTTTTCCAAATTCAACCACCGACCTAATTATTCTATTCTATTTAACGAATTCGTAAACATAAATATGGCTATTTACGTTACTTTCGCATCGCTAAATTTCACCCATGCATAGAATACTTACTTTGTTGATTTTGATGGTAGTGCTTTCTGTTTCTGCCCAGAAAGAAGCTAAATTTACCATTTCCGGTTATGTAAAAGACGGTTCCAATGGCGAAAGTTTAATGTCGTCCATTGTGTACGTCAATGAAATCAGTAAAGGTACAACCACCAACGAATATGGGTTTTACTCTCTTCAATTACCCCCGGGTAAATACACCATTAAGATTTCTTACGTAGGTTATACTACGCAATTATTGCCGGTTACACTCGATAAGGACACAAAATTGAATGTAGAAATGGGTACTTCTTCAGTTTTGTCGCAAGAAGTAGTTGTTACTGCAGAACGTAAAGATGCCAATGTAAGTAGCACCAATATTGGCCGACAAGAAATTACAATGGAGAACGCAAAAGCCATTCCTGCTTTATTGGGCGAAGTAGATATATTAAAAACATTACAGTTATTGCCTGGCGTTCAAGCTGCTGGTGAAGGGAACTCCGGATTCTACGTTCGCGGTGGCGGTCCAGATCAGAACTTAGTGTTGTTAGATGAAGCAACAGTTTATAATACGGGACATTTGTTTGGGTTTTTCTCTGTATTTAATTCGGATGCTATTAAATCCGTAATCATAGAGAAAGGCTCTATGCCTGCAAATTATGGCGGAAGAATATCTTCTGTTGTAGATGTGAAAATGAAAGAAGGGAATATGAAAAAATGGACTGCAGAGGGTGGTATTGGTATTATTGCCTCACGGTTAACGGTTCAAGGCCCACTTAAAAAGAACAAATGTTCCATAATGCTTTCCGGCAGAAGAACTTACATCGATTTGTTTACCAAAGAAATTTTGAAGAAAGTTCAAGATGGTAAATTTGCCGGTAACAGTTATTACTTCTACGATATTAATGCGAAGATCAATTATCGGTTTTCTGATAAAGATCGAATTTATATTAGTGGTTATTTTGGCCGAGATGTATTTAAATTTAAAGATCCTGATGGACAGTTTTCACTTGATTTTCCTTGGGGAAACAGCACCGTTACGGCCCGCTGGAATCACGTGTTTGACGAGAAATTGTTTATGAATACCTCGTTGGTCTACAACGATTATCGTTTTGCCGCTAACATCAAATTTTTAGATGTTAAGTTTGATGTAAAGTCATCTATTCAACAAATTTCAGCCAAAATCGATTACGATTATTCGCCCATTATCGGGCATTTAATGAAGTTCGGCATACACTACAATCACCATATTTTTACTCCTTATACAGCAACAGGAAGTGATGGAACGAATTCGTTCAAAAATTCAAATGCCAATAAAAAGTATGCACACGAAACGGCCATTTATTTTTTAGATGAATTTGACGTAACTAAATGGTTTCGTTTGAATATTGGTCTGCGAGGTTCTATGTTTAATTTAGTTGGACCATACAAGAAAATTGAGTTCAACGAAAATGGCTCTGTAAAGGACACAATACAATTTGCATTAGATCAGGTCGTTAAAACGTATTTCGGTATAGAGCCTCGTATTGGTATGCGTTTCCAAGTTGCGAAAGCCACTTCGATTAAAGCCGGCTTTCACATGACCAAACAATACGTGCATTTAGTACCGGTGTCAAATTCAACATTACCAACCGATTTGTGGGTGCCGAGCAGTCCGAATGTTAAACCCCAAACCGGTATGCAATATTCCCTTGGCGTTTTCCAAAATTTCAAAGACAATATGATTGAAACTTCGGTTGAACTGTATTATAAGGATTTATTTAATCTAATCGAAAATGGTCAATCTGCTGTAGGAAATATCAATTATGATGTAGAGGATTTGTATACCTACGGTCGAGGTAGAGCTTATGGTTCAGAATTCTTTGTGAAAAAAGCAAAAGGTCGCTGGACCGGTTGGATTGGTTACACCTTGGCATGGAGTACCCGCACTTTCCCGGGTATTGATAATGGTAAAACGTTTCCTTCTAAGTACGACAGACGACACGATTTAAATGTTGTGCTCATGTGGGACATTTCTAAACATTGGAGAGTGAGCTCAACGTTTGTTTATGCATCAGGAAACACTACTACCTTGCCTGTTGCCATCTATTATGTTGGTGGAAATATACATTACGAATGGGGCGACCGAAACAGTTGGCGTTTGCCCGCCTATCACCGTTTAGATTTAGGTGTGAGTTATATGGTGCAGAAGAAAAAATGGAGTTATGATATCAACTTTTCTATTTATAACGTGTATAACCGCCAAAACCCTTATTTTGTATACCTAGCGATTAAAGGCGAACCCGGCAAAGGAAATCAACAACCTGTTTTAAAGCAATCTTCTTTATTCCCCATTCTCCCTTCATTAACATGGAACTTTAAATTTTAATGCCATGAACGCAAACACTAACCATATATACTCCCAATTCTATACTAATATGCGTGATGTTATTAAACTAGCCATTGTTGCAGTTTTTGCAGCATTTATAACCACTTCTTGTACAAAGGAAATTCAAGGCAACTTACCCGACCCTGAATTAAAGTTGGTAGTGGATGCGAATATTGAAACTAATACGCCTCCATTGGTGCTACTGACTAAAACATCGAAAGTGTTTGGCGGTTTGAATTTGAATGATTTGTCGGGTTTCTTCGAACATGATGCAGAGATTTGGATTAAAGATGCAAACACACAGGATTCGGTTAAATTGGTTGAATTTTGCTTAAAAGATTTGCCTTTCCCTGATTCGACTAAGGCTGATTTATTGAAAGGCTTAGGCATTATTGCGTACGACAGCAATGCAGTGCCAAATGTTTGTGCTTATACAGTACCTGATATCATTGCCTATTATACCACTGGAACATGTGCATTTTATGGGAAGGAAGAGCATAAATATGATATGACTATAAAATCGGGAGCACGATTTCTAACTGCATCAACTACTATTCCTAAATCACTTGGTGGAATCGATTCGTTAAGTTATAAGCCTCATTCTAAACCAAGTAACGATTCTTTAGTAAGTGTTTTCGTACATATTAATGTACCTCCAACTATTGGTAATTTTTCACGTTATTGGACAAAGCGCAACAATCAACCTTTTTATCCACCATTGTCGCAGTCGGTGTATGACGACAAATTGTTTTCCGGACAATCATTAATTTTACCTTTAGAGCGAGGTCAACCTGCTACTAACGTTCAGCAAAACGACCCAACCTATGGCTACTTCTGGAAAGGAGACACAGTAGTATTGAAGTGGTCGAACATTGATTATCAGACCTATGATTTCTTCTATACGCTTGAAAACGATGGATCAGGTAACCCATTTGCCAACCAAGTTAAGGTAAAATCGAATGTAACCGGTGGTATTGGTGTTTTTGCCGGATATGCCACACGATACTATTCGATAAAGGTGCCTAAATAGTAAATGAGCACTTAGTTGTTCATATGTTGAATTCTCTTATTTAAGAATTATTATACTCGCCCTTCGAATAGAATTTAGACCTTTGATTTTTAAATAAAATAGTGATGGAAAAAGTTTCGTGTTTAATTATAGGTTCCGGTCCTGCTGGTTATACAGCAGCCATTTATGCCGCCCGTGCGGGTTTGAAGCCATTGATGTATACAGGTTTGCAGCAAGGTGGTCAGTTAATGAATACCACCGATGTTGAAAATTACCCCGGATATCCGAAAGGGATTATGGGGCCTGAAATGATGGAGGATTTCAAATTACAAGCAGAGCGTTTTGGAACGGATATTCGTTTCGGTATGGCTACAAAGGTTGATTTTAGTGGTGCTCCGCATAAAGTATGGATTGATGATACTATTGAGATTCATGCAGATGTGGTTATTCTAGCTACTGGCGCAGAAGCAAAGTGGTTGGGTTTGCCTTCTGAAAAACGCTTGAACGGCAATGGTGTTAGTGCTTGTGCTGTTTGTGATGGATTTTTCTACCGCGGACAAGAGGTAGCCATTGTAGGAGCAGGGGATACGGCATGCGAAGAAGCGATTTATCTTTCTAAGCTTTGTTCTAACGTGCACATGATAGTGCGTAGAGATCAAATGCGTGCTTCTAAAATCATGCAAGAGCGTGTATTAAATACGCCCAATATCAAAGTGTACTGGAACTCAGAAACAGATGAGGTTTTAGGCGATTCTGTAGTTGATGCTGTTCGGATTGTGAATCGAGTAACCAACGAAAAAACTACAGTTCCAGTTGCTGGATTTTTTGTAGCTATCGGTCATCAGCCGAATTCAGCAGTGTTCAAAGATTTCATTACAACAGATGAACAAGATTATATTGTAACTGTTCCCGGTACACCCAAAACCAATGTTGCAGGCGTTTTTGCCTGTGGCGATTTACAAGACAAAATATATCGACAGGCAGTAACTGCAGCAGGTTCGGGCTGTATGGCTGCATTAGAAGCTGAACGTTATCTATCTGAACACGGGCACGCTTGAGTCGATCAATCACAATAAGTAAAGGCGTGGTGCATATGATGATGGCCACGTTTTTTTTTGCCTTGATGAATGTATGCATTAAGCAGGTAAGTCATATTCCACCTATGGAAGTGGTTTTCTTTCGTTGCTTCATTGCATTAGCGATTGCAGGTGTAAGCATGCGTATAAAAAAGATCGATTGGATTGGAAGTGAACGTAAATTACTGCTTCTCCGAGGGGTGAGTGGAACCTTAGCTGTTTACACATTTTTTATCACGCTACAACGAATGCCATTAGCTACAGCGGTTACCATCCAATATTTATCACCCATTTTCACTACCATTATTGCCGGCTTAATTCTTGGCGAATACATCCCAAAAATTCAGTATCTCTTTTTTGCTGTTTCATTTGCCGGAATTATTGTGTTGAAAGGATTTGACACAAGTATTACTATGTCGTTATTCCTCATAGGATTAACTTCTGCCTTATGTTCTGGAGCTGCATATAATTTTGTACGAACCCTTAAAGGCAAGGAAAATCCACTGGTAGTAGTGTTTCATTTTCAATTGATAGGCGCAATAACCGGCTTGTGTTTTACGCTATTCAATTATCATGTACCAACGCTGATGGATAGTGTATATCTGCTTTTAGTAGGAATCTTTACTTATTTGGGGCAACTCTATTTAACTAAAGCGCTGCAAGGCGAAGCTGTTGGTGTGGTGTCTAGTATAAATTATTTAGGCGTTGTCTATGCTTTTATTTTTGGTATACTCATTTTCAACGAGCATTACACTGTTTTCAATTATCTTGGCGTTGCCTTAATTTTAACCGGAGTGCTGCTCAGTATTTTTTTAGGCAAAAAACAAACCATCAAAGATGCAACTGCCTGAGGCTTTTCTTGCGGCTATTCAAAAAAACTTACCCAACGATTGGGAACAATTATTGCATTCCTTTAGTACCGATTCGCCAATAAGTATCCGTAAACATCCGCTGAAAACCATTGACGACAGTTATCTCGAGCCTATAGCCTCAACTCCATGGTGTGCTAATGGTAGATATCTGAAACAACGACCTTCGTTTACATACGACCCAATTTTTCAAGCAGGTGCTTATTATGTACAAGAGGCATCATCCATGTTTTTAGAGCAATTTGCAAATGCTTTTCTTTCGCATATTCCTGAACCGGTTGTACTCGATTTATGTGCTGCACCGGGAGGTAAATCAACGCATTTGCTGTCGATGATGGTAGGTCGAGGTGTACTTATTGCCAATGAAATTATTGCAAATCGCAACGCAGCTTTACGCCAGAATATTGCAAAATGGGGTGCATTTAATGGGGTTGTAACGCAAAACGATCCTAAAGATTTTCAGCGTTTAGAAGGCTTATTTGACCTAATAGTGGTAGATGCACCATGTAGCGGAGAAGGTATGTTTCGCAAAGACAAGAATGCCATTGCCGAATGGAATGAAAACAATGTAGAAACGTGCATCTATCGTCAAGAAGAGATTTTAACCGCAATTTTACCTGCATTAAAGCCCGGAGGATTGTTGATCTATTCCACTTGTACATTTGAACCCGGAGAAAACATCCATCGTATTGAATGGCTTACTCGAGAATATGCATTGCAATGCATTAAACCATCACAAACGTTTGAGGAGAATGGTGTAACTACTATCACTTCGGGAGAAGCTGTTGGATATGCTTTTTATCCACATAAAACAAACGGAGAGGGTTTCTTTATTGCTGCTTTACAGAAGCCATTAAGCGATTCAGACTCGAAAAAAATGAAATTATCTGCTACTGAAAAAGTGTTAGCGGATATTCAACAATGGATAACGCAAACTGAAGCGAATACTATTATTACCTATCAAGAGGAGTATCATTTGGTGAGCAAAAAATATGCTGCACTAAAAGATGTTTTCCGCAAAACATTGCGCATAAAACAAGAAGGCACCATTGTGTGTACTCAAAAAGGGAAAGACCTGATTCCGGCACCTGAATTGGCTTTCAGCACTTCGATTGCCGATGGTGTAAGGCGAATTGAAGTAAGTTATGAAGATGCTATTCGAATCTTGAAGTGCGAGAACATCCATTTTCCCGGATATCAACGAGGCTGGCACTTGATTACTTATAAAAACTTAGGATTGGCTTGGGTAAAGGTAATGGACAATCGAACAAATAACTATTATCCCAATAACTGGCGTATCTTAAAGTAAACCACCAAAATCGGTAGATTCTAGAATTCGAGCAGTTGCACCAATATTTCGTTCTACATAGTTTTTGGAAACGCTAGCATACAATTGACAATTTTCATCATTTTGAAAGCATTCTATAGCTGCTCTTAATGCATTGGAATTGGATACGGCAATTGCTCCTTTTAGATGAACCAAATCAATTGCTTCGTTAGCTTTATTATGTTGTGGACCAAAAATGGTAGGACATCCATACACTGCCGCTTCTAAGATATTGTGAACACTAACGCCAAATCCACCGCCAATGTAGGCAAACGTTCCATAACGGTATATTGTTGAAAGAATTCCTGTGCTATCAATAATGAGTATTGATGCACTATCATTATCGGAATAAAGCGAATACCGTACTGTTTTTCCCGGAAACTGGGTTTCTATATACACTAAATTGGATTCATTCACATCATGCGGAACAATGATTAATCGGTATTGCGCTAAAAAATCTGAGGGAAGTGCCACTTTCAAATGATCGATGTCTACCTTCCATGTACTGCCCGCAATCATTACTTTCTGCGATTGGCAAAACCGTGCTACACCTTCCAATGATTTATTTTCTGCGGCAATGGCTGCTACTCTGTCGAATCGTGTATCACCGGCCACTACAGCCTTTATTCCTATTGATGCTAATAATGTTTTAGAAGCTTCATCTTGTACAAAAATTGTTTTAAAAAATGTGAGTTGATGGCGGAAGAATGAACCCCAGTGCGTGAAAAATGGTTGCTGCTTTCTAAAAATACTACTCACCAAATAATTGGGGATCTGTTGTTGCTGAATTTCAGAAAGAATAAAATGCCAAAAATCGTATTTAATCCAATATACTGTTGTTGGTTTTAAAAGCAGTAGTAATCGTTTAGCATTCGAAGCAGTATCGGCAGGTAGATAAAAAACGACATCCGCTAACGGATAATTTTTACGCACTTCATAACCGGAGGGAGAGAAGAAACTTATTGCAATAAAGAGATTGGGTTGCTTTGTTTTCAGAACTTCGATTAAAGGACGAGCTTGCTCAAATTCGCCTAGTGAAGCACAATGAAACCAAATGCGTTGGGTTGTTGAAGAATTAATAGTTGAAAGCTTCTCCCATGTTTCTGCTCTTCCAGCAATCAGTAATTTCGCCTTGGGATGAAACAATAAAGCTAGTTTCAGCAAGCCACTATAGCCACAAATAAAAAGCCGATAAACAATAATGCTAAGGGTCACTAGTATAAATCTTCGTTGTCTTTGTTGGTATACACAGGAATAATAAAACCGAATTTCACACCTACAAATATATCCTTACGTTGCGTGTTATCTTTTTTTCCTTGGTCGAAATTCCATGGACGAATATTTTTCGTAAAAGCAATATCTGCTTGGCAACCCAAATAAAAATTCAACAGCTTTTTTCTTTCCATAAACATAAACCCGGTGCCTAACGATAGTACAGGTCCGCTCGATAAACGATCATATCCTTTTCGATATGTTTTATCGAGTTGGGGAACCAAACGGGTTGGCGCCTGAATCAATATTTTATGCTGTAAATAGCCTAAGCCCCCCAATAAGAAAATACCACTGCCGGGTAAACGTTTTGAAACACGGAAAACTTTTCCACCAACTGCTTTAACGCTAAATCCCTCCTCTGATAACTTCGAATCCACTAAATAGCCTTCGTTTGTAATATGCTGTCCTTCGCTAGTTGAAATGCCTGAAAGAATAGTATTCTCTTTGACTTTATTGCCAAACAAATAATTCCCTTCAATACCCGCAATCCAACTCTTCCCGAACCTATAGCTGAGCATCATTCCAACATTTGAGTTAAACCCGAATCGATCTTTCAGGTTACCAAACGGAAATTGGGCATTGTAAGACGGACTAATGATAACTACGTTGTTGGCATTTGCAGCGCGCTTCTTGAATTTTTCAGAATCGGCTAACTGACCAAATGCTTGTTGAAGTCCAAGTAACAACAGAGAAAAAGAGAAAAAAATCTTATTCATAACTATTGTAAATAAACGCTATTTTTTTGTGAAAAGTATACTCCTTTCTCTTCAAATCCGAAGAAATAACAAACTTATGACAAGCAGATGAACAAGTCGATGAATTTTGTGTTTATTTGTTACTTCGAAGTTAGGCGGATGAGTAACATTAATATCAAAGACAGCTACGACATTGTGGTGATTGGGGCAGGCGTTGGCGGACTTACAGCAGCAAGTTTGCTCAGCAAAGCCGGATATAGCGTTGTAGTAGTTGAGATGGCAAGTCAGGCCGGTGGTTATTTGGCAGGTTTTCATCGTAACAAATTTCGTTTCGATACCGCCATACACTGGCTTAATCAATGTAATCCCGGTGGAATTGTAAACACCGTATTTGAATCGATAGGCACTGATTATCCGCATGCCATTCCACAGAAAAGAATTAAACGTTACAGAGGCGATCGTCACGATTACTTGCTCACCGATAACCCCGATGAACTAAAAGCACAATTTCAAAGAGAATTTCCACACGAAAAAGCGGGCATTGAACGTTTTTTCAAAGATGCAAAAGAACTTGGCGAACGCATGTATAAGTGGGGAAGTAACATTCGCTCTTCTGAAACATTGAAATGGTATGAGAAAGCGAGTAGCGGCATGAAAATGTTACGTTTTGTATTGCCATTCATAAAGCATGTTCGCTTCAGTGGCGAAGAAGGTTTAAAAAAAGGGCTTAACCGTTATTTTAAAGATGAAAAGTTGCATCAATTTTTCAGTACCGAACCCGATTTACTGTCGTGCCTAATTCCAATTGGCTGGGCCTATTTTGGCGATTTTCAAAACCCTCCTGTAGGTGGTGGACAAGCATTTCCGGAATGGCTTTCGCATGTAGTTAAATACTATGGAAACGATATATTTTTCCATAGTAAAGTGAATAGAATTTTGTTAGAAGGCGATAAAGCCGTGGGTGTTGAAATAGATCATCGGGGTACCATTTATCAGGTGAAAAGCCGATATGTATTAGCTTCTTGCGATGTAGAAACCTTGTATGAAAGGATGTTGCCGGAATCGGTTGTGCCTAATAAACTCAAAGATAAGCTTCGTAATGCAGTACTATATAATTCTTCTTTAACGATTTCAGTGGCGCTCGATTGTCCGCCTGAACAATTAGGATTTGGAGAAGAAATGATTCATATCTCTAAACAAGGTATTCCAAGAAAGGACTTATCTGGTGGAGATCCCGAAAAGTCTGAAATCATTATTCTTGCGCCATCTTATCGCGATAAAACTATGGCTCCGGAAGGAAATGGAACCATTACTATTTTCATGCCTGCACGCATGGAACAATTCAGTAATTGGAAAGCAGAACAGGATAGTGAAGGGAACTATGTTCGTGGCGAAGCATACAACAAATTAAAAGAAGAAATAGCCAATGTACTTATTAGAAGGGTAGAAGAACAAGTAGCACCCGAACTTCGTTCACACATTCTATTTTATGATGTGGCTACGCCTATTACGCATTACCGTTACACCGGAAATAAAAATGGGACCATGATGGGCGCACGCCCCGGTAAAGAGAATATGCAGGCTAAAGTGGCTCATTATCGTACTCCGGTTAAACACTTAATCTTAAGCGGACATTGGGCAGAATTAGGCGGTGGTGTTCCTATTGCTGTGAAGGCCGGTTTTAATGCTGCTTTACTTGTATTGAAAGACGAAAAACCCGATGTTTTCAATGCATTTGCAGATTATATCAACAAAAAGATAACGGCTGAACAATTTCGTTCATTGCCTTTCCTCAAAAAATACAATAATTCATGGGAACGAAAACTGACGCCTGCAGAGTTGCTGGCTATTCGGAGAAGCGATAAATCTTTATAACTAAAAGTTCGTAGCAAACAATAACTCCAGGTTCGTGTTCTTCATACCAAAGGCCTTAGCTATATGTTCGTTGGTTAGATTTCCTTTGTATAAGTAGATTCCATTGCGAATTCCAGCATCTTCGTAAATTAAGCCTTTAATACCTTGCACATCGCCACAATGCAATAAAATTGGGGTTAAAATATTGGAGAATGCATAAGAAGCTGTTCGAGAAACACGCGATGGAATGTTTGGCACACAATAATGAGTTACATCGTATTTTTTAAATGTAGGATTTGAATGGGATGTTATCGTTGATGTTTCAAAACAGCCCCCTTGGTCGATACTCACATCAATAATCACCGAACCTGCTTTCATTTTAGCCACCATGTCTTCATTCACAATTACTGGTGTTCTGCCTTTTTTGGAATGAATAGCACCAATGGCTACATCGGTAAGTTGTAACTCTTCTTCCAATATATTTGGCGAAATAGTAGAAGTGAAAATGCGTGCACCAATACGCTCTTGTAAGCGTTGTAATTTGTAAACGTTGTTATCGAAAACCGATACAATAGCGCCTAAACCAATAGCTGCTCGAGCTGCATAGGTTCCAACCGCTCCAGCACCTAAAATAACGACTTTTGCCGGTGGAACACCTGAAATTCCGCCCAATAATATACCCTTTCCATGATTAGCATTACTCAAATATTCGGCAGCAATGAGGATAGAAGAGTTTCCTGCAATTTCACTCATAGCGCGCACAAATGGATAGAATCCGGCTTGGTCTTTCGTGTATTCAAAGGCCAAAGCAGTAACTTTCTTTGCCGTTAGCTTTGCAATGTATTCTTTGTTGATTGTAGGTAAATGCAACGGAGAAATAAGCGTTTGCTCCAACTGCATCATTTCAATCTCGTTAGGTTGAGGTGGTGCAATTTTGATAATAATATCGGCTTTATACACTTCTTCGGTAGACGAAGTGATTTCTGCTCCCGCTTCCGAATAATCGGTATCAAAAAAATGACTGTCGAAACCGGCATTCGACTCTATAAGTATTCGATGACCGTTGGCTACCAATGTTTTAACCGACTCCGGTGTTAAGCCAATGCGATGCTCTTGGAACGTTTTTTCTTTAGGAATACCAATGAATAACTTAGCTTGTTTATTGGCGACCATAGCCGGTGCTTCCATGGGTTGAAGCCCTAATTTTGTTACTAATCCGCTGAATTGTGTTTTTTCGGCTGCCATACGTGCTTGGGTATGTTTTACAATCAAAAATGAAGTGATAGCATCACTGCATTTGCTCAAAGATACTGAATTTCTGTTGTTAAATGGAAATAGTCAGCTTTCGGGTTTGGGTATCAACAATATCAAAGTTCAAGGTAACTCCATTTTGATAGTCTTCAATGATTTCCGGCCATTCCACAAAACAATACTGTCCGCTGTCGAAATACTCATATAATCCAATAGCTTCTGCCTCTTCAATATTTTTTAATCGGTATAAATCCATGTGAAAAGCTTTCGAATGCTGTTTTCCAGCATATTCGTTCACAATAGAAAAGGAAGGGGAGGAGAGTGCATTTTCTATTCCCAAACACTTGCACAGGGCTTTAATAAAAGTCGTTTTGCCGGCACCAAGTGTTCCTTTAAAATAAAAAATACGTTCAGATGTGAATTGCTTTAAAAGTTGTTCAGCAATGGCATCTATTTCGGTTAGTGTAAAAAAAAACTCCTGCTTTTTCATGGCAGGAGCAATATTACAAATATAAGCTTTGATTCTTTCAATAATCCTTTAAACTTCTAGTCAAACCTTTCGATTTCAAGCGTTCTAGCGTTCTTTCTTTAATCTGACGAACACGCTCTCTGGTTAAGTCGTATTTGGCCCCAATTTCTTCTAATGTCATGGGGTCGTCTCCATTCAAACCAAAATAACATACTAAAATATCCTTTTCCCGTTCCGGCAACTCATCAATGATTTGCGCAACGCTTTTCTCCATATTTTTCTTAATCAAAAGATTATCGGGTTCATTATAGGCAAAATCGGCAATGATATCGGCAATTGTTTGTTCATTCTCGTGGCCAAACGAAACATCTGTAGAAACAGTTTTTAAAATAGAATTCAAATAATCATTGACTACTGACTCGCTCACGCCTGCTCGTGTTGCAATGGCATCACTATCCGGTTCTCGTTGATATTCTTGCTCCAACAACTGGAATGCTTTCTTCACTTTTGAATACGAAGAATTGCGACTAATGGGTGTTCGTATAATCTTAGATTGTTCAACAATAGACTGCGTCATAGCCTGACGAATCCACCAAACTGCATACGAAATGAAGCGAAATCCTTTCGTTTCATCAAATTTATTAGCCGCTCGAATCAAACCTAAATTACCATCGTTAATCAAATCATTTAACGATAAGCCTTGTCCTTGGTACTGCTTAGCTACAGAAACTACAAAGCGCAAATTTGATTTTACTAAGAGGTCAAGGGCATCTAAATCACCTTCTCGTACTTTTTTTGCCAAGCTATATTCCTCTTCAACCGATAACAGTTCGTGTTTCGAAATTTCGATGAGGTATTTGTCTAAAATATGGCTTTCTGCGTTGGCGATGTTGTGTGTGATTTTCAATGCTTTCATACGGACCTTTTTGTGTATGTACGACTGTCCAAAAAAAAGGTTTCATTTTGCTTGGCACATTAATTGACTATTACTCTAGACGTTTATTTTTCAGACTAATTGTGAAGTATTTATGACAAATTTTCAAGATGATTTTTTTGCTAAACCCGTGAGCGATGACGATGCCGATTTCCTACCTATATTATTGGATGAAGACGATTCAAATAGAGATAAAACAGCTATTCCGAACACATTACCTTTATTACCGCTAAGAAATACAGTGCTTTTCCCTGGTGTTGTATTGCCGATTACAATCAGTAGAGATAAGTCGATTTTGGCTGTCAAAGAGGCATATAAGACCAATAAGTTGATTGGTGTAGTAAGTCAAATTGACGTATCCATCGAAGAACCTAATTTTCAGGATTTATTCAAAATTGGTACCGTTGCACAGATTCTGCGCATGATTAAAATGCCGGATGGTTCTACAACAGCTATTTTACAAGGAAGAAGCAGATTTGAAAGCCTGGAATTGCAAACTACCGATCCGTACATGACAGTTAAATTGAAATCCCTTTCCGAGGAATTCCCGAAAGGCGATAAGCAATTTGACGCGTCTATTATGACTATCAAAGATTTGGCGAACAATATCATCAAGATTAATCCGCAGATTCCATCTGAGGCCAATATCATGATTAAAAATATCAATAATCCGATTACGCTGACCTTTTTCATTGCTTCCAATTTGAATATTGAGGTAAAGAAAAAACAAGAAATATTAGAGATTAACGATATGAGTGAGTTGGTGAAAACCGTTATTCAGTACCTGAATTCGGAACTCCAAATGCTCGAAATTAAAAATCAAATTCAAAGCAAGGTACGTGGCGATATCGATAAACAACAGCGCGAATACTTCTTGCACCAGCAATTGAAGCAAATTCAAGAAGAATTAGGGCACAACAATCCCGATCGCGATGTACAACGTTTACGCGAAAAAGCGGCTGAAATGAACTTGCCGGACGCTGTTCGACTAGCTGTAAATAAAGAACTAGAGAAATTACAACGCATGAACCCCGCTGCTGCTGATTACTCTGTAGTAATGAACTATTGTGAATTGTTGCTGGATTTGCCGTGGGGCGTGTATACTGAAGATCACAACGACATTAAAAAAGCAAAAACAACCCTCGACAAAGATCATTTCGGTATCGATAAAATCAAGGAACGCATCTTGGAATACTTATCAGTATTAAAGTTGAAAGGCGATTTGAAATCACCGATTTTGTGCTTTGTTGGTCCTCCGGGAGTAGGTAAAACCTCTTTAGGGCAGTCGATAGCCAAAGCATTGGGACGAAAATATGTTCGTATAGCCTTGGGTGGCTTACACGATGAAGCAGAGATTCGTGGTCACCGCAAAACATATATTGGTGCTATGCCGGGACGAGTAGTACAGTCGTTGAAAAAGGCACAATCTTCGAATCCTGTGATGATTTTAGATGAAATCGATAAAGTGGGTAACGATTTTAAAGGTGACCCGTCTTCCGCACTTTTAGAGGTATTGGATCCCGAACAAAATAATGCGTTTTACGACAATTACTTAGAACTGGAATTCGATTTATCGAAGGTATTATTCATTGCAACTGCAAATTCTTTGAATTCCATTCAACCTGCCTTACGCGATCGTATGGAAATTATATCGCTCGAAGGATATTCCATTGAAGAGAAAATTCAAATTGCAAAGAAGCACTTAATGCCGAAACAAATTGCTAATCATGGTTTGAAAGTCAAAGATGTAGTGATTTCCGATAAAGTGATGGAACAAGTGGTGGAGCAATATACTAAAGAATCAGGCGTACGTGAATTAGACCGAGTTTTAGCTGCAATTATGCGAAAAGTAGCAAAGCATGTGGCTGCAGAAGAAAACTACAACGCTTCGCTCACCTTTGCTGAAGTAGAAGATATGCTAGGCCCTGATCGCTTTGATAAAAGTATCTACAGCGAGGAACATCAACCGGGTGTTGCCGTGGGAATGGCTTGGACATCGGTAGGTGGCGATATTTTGTTTATTGAATCGGCTGTTACCAAAGGAAGCGGACAACTCGTATTAACGGGCAGTTTAGGCGATGTGATGAAAGAGTCGGCTTCAACAGCATTTACTTATCTGAAAGCACATGCAGCGGAATATGGAATCGACTCGGATGTATTTGCCAAAGTGAATGTCCATCTGCATTTTCCGGAAGGAGCAGTGCCGAAAGATGGACCTAGTGCGGGAGTTACCATTTTAACGGCTTTAACGTCATTATTTACACAACGTAGAGTTAAACCATTTTTAGCCATGACTGGCGAAGCAAGTTTGCGCGGCAAAGTATTGCCGGTTGGAGGAATCAAAGAAAAAATCTTAGCAGCCAAAAGAGCCGGAATCAAAGAAATTATTCTGCCTGAAAAAAACAGAAAACACTTGGAAGCCATCGATAAAACCTATATTCGGAACTTGAAAGTAAACTATGTGAACAATATGAGTGAAGTGTTGGAATTGGCGTTGCAAGCTAAGCCCATAAAGGATAAACTCGATTTTTCATTATTTATGAAACATGATAAAAAATAAGAATGAAACGCAACTTTTTCTTGTTCTTCTATTTGGGTTTAATCATCACATCTGCTGCGCAAAATGGCTTTATGTTGGTAAAAGATGAAACAATGGTTCGTCAAAAGTTTGCAGAAATACCTAAAAAAATCACCTCTATTAAAGCCTCTTTTGTACAAGAGAAAAATTTAAGTGCCCTTTCCGATAAGTTAATTTCAAAGGGTTTCTTTTATTTCGAAAAAGACAATAAAGTCCGTTTGGAGTATACTTCACCATTTAAATATTTGATGGTGATGAACAACGGGAAAATGTTGATCAAAGACGATGCTAAAACATCTAAAGTGGATTTGCGGTCGAATAAGATTTTCCAATCAGTGAACCGCATTATGACCGATTGTGTGAACGGAACAGCACTAACTAACCCCGACTTTTCAACCAAAGTATTCGAAAGTTCCACTCAATATAAATTAGAAATGACGCCCATCGGCAAAGGAATGAAAGACTTTTTCAAGGTGATTTATATCTTTATCGAAAAGAAAGATTACAGTGCATCTCGCTTAGAACTACATGAAAAATCAGCCGATAATACCATCATTACTTTCCAGAACAAAGAGCTCAACAAACCACTTGTGGCTACTTTATTTGCTGTTAAGTAGTTGTTTCTTTATTACTCAGGTGTTTGCTCAACAAGCTGCAGCTAATCACTACGTTACAAAAATGGATTTTTTCGGAAAGCATTTTAGTGGAATTCTTACCGTTAAAGCTATTGATTCCGTTCAACAACGCATGGTATTTACCACTGAAACAGGTTTCAAGTTCTTCGATTTGAAGATGACAAAAGATAGTGTTGAAGTAGTGGATTGCATCGAACCACTGCGCAAAAAAGGAATTTTGTCTGTACTCACTTCTGACTTAAATTCACTCGTATATTTCCCTGATGCTCAAGTGCTAAAACGGAAGAACATAAAAAACGAAACCCAGTTAACCCTCAAAACGAAAGCAGGAAAGGTGAAGCAAAGAAGAAATACAGCAGCAAATCATATTACCATAAAACACAGTGGTTTGCCGATAAAATATAACTTTACAAAGTTGATTGAAAACGTGACTGAATAATGCTTTTAGATAATTTGTACCATATCGTAGAACAAGAGATAGGTGAGCAAACCCTCAATGCTACTATTGCTTTACATACCACACACCCTATTTTTGAAGGGCACTTCCCCGGACAACCCATACTGCCGGGTGTTTGTCAAACGCAAATGTGTGTTGAACTCTTTAATGCATTAACAAAACAAAATTTAGTGTTAACGGGCGCTTCTGTAATGAAATTTTTATCCTTCATTAATCCAAATGTGAATCCGCAACTTACTTTTACGTTAGACTGGACTAGTCATGAAAAGGGAGTAGTTCTAAATGCCGTAATTAGTGCCGAAGGTATAGTGTTTTTGAAATTTAAAGGCGATTTAAGTACGGAATACACGAGTTGATATGGAGCAGTTGAAACAACGATTCAGGGATAACAGATGTTGTGTTTTAATACCAACATACAATAACCGCAATACTATTGCGCAGGTGATTAAAGACGTATTGGAGTATACCGATGACGTTTGTGTGGTGAACGATGGTTCTACAGACGATACGTTATCGATTATTCAACAATTCCCGAACATTAAAATTCATACGTATTCAGTAAACCGAGGGAAAGGATTTGCGCTTCAAACCGGCTTTATGTTTGCCCTTGAAAATGGCTACGAATATGCTATTACTATTGATTCAGATGGTCAACATTACGCCTCTGATTTACCTGTGTTTATAGATGCATTAGAACAAAACAAGAATTGTATTTTCATTGGTGCACGCAACATGACCGTAGAAAATGTGCCCGGCAAATCCAATTTCGGCAATAAGTTTTCGAATTTTTGGTTCAAGTTGGAAACAGGTATTGAACTGCCCGATACGCAATCGGGCTATCGACTTTATCCGTTAAAACCTTTACAAGAAATTCCTTTCTTTTCGAATCGCTACGAGTTTGAAGTAGAAGTAATTGTGCGTGCGGCATGGGATGGAGTGGGCGTGGAGGCCGTACCCGTAAAAGTGTATTATCCACCTGCTGAAGAGCGCGTATCGCATTTTCGTCCGTTGAAAGATTTCACTCGTATTAGCATTCTGAATTCCATGTTGGTGATTTGGCTTTTGCTTTACATCAAACCCCGAGATTTATACCGTCTACTCAAAAAAAAAAGTTTAAGTGAGTTTTTCGAAGAGTATCTTTTCCGTTCGCACGAGTCACCTGCAGTAAAATCGAGCTCTGTGGCCTTGGGTATGTTCTTTGGTATTGCACCGTTTTGGGGTTTTCAGATGATTTTAGTAGCCTTCTTTGCATGGCGCTTGAAACTCAATAATGCACTGGCTTTGGTAGTATCTAACATCAGTATTCCTCCCATGATTCCGCTATTGCTCTTTTTAAGTTATGAGTTTGGTGCTCTTTGGATGCCAAAGGCAACTCATCTTAACTTTAGCACAAAACTTACATTAGCTGTGATACACCAAAATGTGATACAATACATTTTAGGGAGTTTTACGTTAGCCACCGTTGCTGCTGTTGTAGCCGGGTTGGTGACCTATTTTTTGGTGAAGTTCAGAAAAGAAAAAGCATAGAGAATTAAGAAGATGGAGAACGTTTTTGCAACAATATATACCTACTTTAAAACACATTTGGCCGTATTCTATGGTCTGTTAATTGCAATTGTTTTAATACTCGGTTTTGGCGCTTCACATCTAAAGATTGAAGAAGATGTAACTAAAATGATGCCCAATGCCGGAAAAGCATCTGAAATTTTAAATACCCTTCAAGATTCAAAATTATCGGAGAAAGTGGTGTTTTTGATACACGCTAAGCACGACTCGGTACCTGCTGAAATGCTTACCGCTTCTGCCGATTACTTGAATGAACGCTTTGGTGATTCGCTTCAACGCTTTGTACAACATGTGAAATGTAAAACCAACGATGAGGAGTTTTTGGAGTTATATGCATTAATTCAACGCAACGCGCCAGTATTCTTAGAGGAGAATGATTACATAGCCATCGATTCGATGTTAGCTGATGGAAATATTCCTAAAGCTTTGGAAAACGATTATCGTATACTTTCATCGGCTTCGGGCATTGTGCTGAAAGAGCAAATTTTAAAAGATCCTATTGGTATTACCGCTTTGGTGTTGAAGAAAATGAACCAGTTGCAATTCAACGAGAACATCGTATTGCAAGATGGTTATCTCTTTACCAAAGACATGCAAAATGTGCTGATGGTGCTCACTCCTTCGTTTGCATCCAACAACAGCAAAGCAAATGAGCAATTTATTGTGCAACTGAAAAATCAAATTGCTGCACTACAACAAGCGTATCCTGATTGTGAAGTGCAATATTATGGTGCTTCACCGGTGGCGTATAGTAATGCAGTGCAGTTGAAGAAAGATACTTATCTCACGCTAACTATCACAGTATTAGGCTTATTGGCTTTTATTGGCTTTTATTTCCGCAAGAAGCGAATTCCATTTATTGTTTTCTTTCCTGTGTTATTCGGAGCCTTATTGGCTTTATGTATGATTGCCATCACCAAAGGTTCCATCTCTACCATTGCCTTAGCCGCTGGCTGCGTTATTTTAGGGATTGGTATTAATTATGCCCTTCACTTTATTAACCACTACAAGCATTCACATTCTATAAAAGAAACCATTGGCGACTTAATAGAACCCTTGAGTATAGGCAGTTTCACAACAGTGGCTTCGTTCTTTAGTTTGCAATTTGTGCATTCGCCCATATTAGCCGATTTTGGTTTGTTTGCCGGTTGGACATTAATTGGCACTTCCATTTTCACCTTGTTTTTCTTGCCGGTTTTTGTCCCTGAATTTTCGGAAAAAACTACATCGTTTGAACGATTTACCACTATAAAGTATACGCCAAACAAATGGGTGGCACTCGGTATTATAGTTTTAACTGTAGTTTTTCTGTTCTTTGTTAATCGCGTACAATTCGACAGCGATTTAAATCAATTAAGCTATCAAACCGATGAACTAAAAGGCTTTGAAAAAGCAATGAATGCATTGCAAGGCGATAGTGTGAAAACCGTTTATATATCCACGAAAGGTTTAACGTTAGATGAAGCGTTAAATCAAACAGCAACTTTGGCGGGCACTTTAGCTACTCAAAAAGAAAACCATCACATTGAAAATTACAGCGCAATCAGCGCTTTTGTAATACCGGAAGCTGAACAACAAAAACACATTGCCCGTTGGAATGCTTATTGGAGCAATGCAAAACGACAAGCTGTAATCAGTGGAATCAAATCAGCTTCAAGTGCTTATCATTTCAAGCCGGAAGCCTTTCAAGCTTTTTACGATTTGTTGAATAGTAATCCTACGCCTTTGGCTAAAGCGGAAACGGACTTCATTATTCATTCTATTGGTACGGAGCAAATCGCTCAAACGCACGATGGATATGCTGTCTTATCATCTGTTCTACTAAAAAAAGCCAACCGAGCAGTTGTATATCCTGAATTGGAACAACTCAAAGGCGTTACCATTCTCGATAAAGCTATTGTTACGAATAGTTTGATTGAAAGCGTGTATACCGATTTCAACAAAATTTTATTGTACACTTCGCTTATTGTATTCCTTGCCCTTTTAATCAGTTACGGAAGAATTGAATTGGCGCTCATTACCTTCATTCCAATGGTCATAACTTGGATTTGGATTCTGGGTATTATGGGACTATTTGGCTTGAAATTCAATATTGTCAATATTATCATCTCTACATTCATCTTTGGTTTGGGTGACGATTTCAGCATTTTTATCACTGATGGATTATCGCAGAAATTTAAATCGGGTAAAGATGTATTGGCATCGCACAAATCTTCAATATTCTTAGCAACAGTGACTACCATACTTGGTTTAGGGGCACTTATTTTTGCTAAACATCCGGCTTTAAAATCCATAGCATGGTTGTCGATGCTTGGATTATTGTGTGTTATTATCATCGGACAAACTATACAGCCATTGTTGTATAATTACTTTATCCAAAATAGAAAAGAAAAAGGATTTGCGCCATGGACACTTCCTACGCTATTATTAGCTTCTGTGGCATTTATGTATTTCGTGATTGGTGGATTTGTGTTGGCTTTAATTGGCTTCCCGCTTATCTACTTGTTGCCTTTCCCTTCAAAAGCCAAGCGAAAATACATTTACCACGTGTTGCTGAGCAATTTTGTGAAATCCTTGGTGTACATGATGGCTAATGTGCGTAAAGTGCATATCAATAAAGAGTTTGCCGACTTTTCTACACCTTCCGTTATTATCAGTAATCATCAATCGTTTCTCGATATTTTGATTACGGTAATGCAACACCCAAAAATCATTTTATTGACAAACGAATGGGTATACAATTCACCGTTTTTCGGACAAGTGGTAAAATTAGGCGATTACTATCCGGTAGCCGATGGGGCTGAAGGAGCTATTGAAAGATTGCAAAAGAAAGTAAGTGAGGGTTATTCCATTGTGATTTTCCCGGAAGGCACCCGTTCAGCAGATGGCAAGATGAAACGTTTTAAGAAGGGGGCATTTTTTCTGGCAGAACAGTTGAATCTAGACATTCAGCCTTTATTGTTACATGGCATCAATCATACCATGGGCAAAGGTGATTTTATGTTGTTTAACGGACAAATGACATTGAAATACTTACCGAGAATCAAACCATCCGATACAAAATTTGGCGTTGGTTATTCTGAAAGAACAAAAAACATTAGTCAGTATTTTAAAGATGAATTTGAAAAACTTCGCGTTGAAATTGAGCAGCCACTTTATTTCAAACAACGCTTAGAAATGAACTATGTATATAAAGGAGGTGTGTTAGAATGGTACACTTGGAAAAAAATTCAGCTGGAAAACTATTATAAAACGTACCATGAGGTCTTGCCAAGAAAAGGTACAATAACCGATTTAGGTTGTGGTTATGGGTACATGGCGTATATGCTCAATTTTATTTGTCCGGATCGTATCATCACAGGTATAGATTATGACCAGCCTAAAATTGATGTGGCAAATAATAATTATTCAAAAAATCAGAATGTAAATTTCTTCGCTAAAAGCATTACTGAAGTTGAATTTGTACCACAAGATGCTTATGTAATAAACGATGTGTTGCATTATCTAAAGTATGATGAGCAAGAAAATGTAATTGCGAATTGTATTCAACATTTGAATGCGGATGGGTTAATTATCATCAAAGATGCTAACGTTGAAGACGAAAAAGGGCAAAAAGTAACTTGGTTGAGCGAGTTTTTCTCTACAAATTTTGGGTTCAATAAAATGGGACATGGTGAGTTGTTTTTTACTTCTCAGAATCGATTGCAAGCAATTGCTGACAAGTATGGTATGACTATAAGCATTTTAGAAGCCCCAAAATATTCTTCAAATACCATTTGGATGTTGAAAAGAAAGTAGTTTGATATAAATCTACTTTTTGGGGAACCATGGGAAAACGGCATTTGTGCGCTGTTTGTAGCTATCAAATACAGTGTTTCCTTTGTATTTTGCTTCTAATAATGGCACTCCTGAAACATACAATAACAGATAGGTTATTGTAATTGGACTAATGATTAACCACATACTATTGTCAAAAGGCAATACAATAAAGAAAATACTCCACCACATCAGTATTTCGCCAAAATAGTTCGGGTGACGCGAGTATTTCCACAAACCGGTTTTCATGATTTCGTCTCTGCTTTTTCGTTGTTTTGTAAATATTTTTAGCTGATAATCGCCAATGGCTTGAAAGAAAAATCCCACACCCCATAACACTACACCAATTATGGTTATGCTACTGAAGTTTTGTTCGGCAACACTAGATGAAAAAATAACAGGCGAAATGATAATTAGCAGTATAATACCTTGCAATAGAAAAACTTGCAAAAAGCTTCGCCAATAAAAGGTTTTACCCCATTTCTCCCGCCATTGTTTGTAACGAAAATCTTCTGTCTTTCCTTTGTTTCTGGTGTAAATATGAATACTTAAACGCAGTCCCCATAGCGTAACCAATATATAAAGCAATAAAGAAACCGGAGCTTCCGATTGAAAAAGAAATAGATAGAAACAGATAAATACATACCCTAGACCCCAAGCAATATCGGCCACATCATTGCGTTGCTTGTAAACGGCTATTCCATACCATAAGGTGGCATAGAGTATTATGAGCAATGAACAAATAATGAACACAGATAGCATTAGGCTAACCATTTAACGATATAGAATCCTGCAGAACTTACTAATGCTGTTAGCACCATGCCCCAAATGATATCAATGAAAACGATGTTCAATGGCCAGTTTTTTAATATGGCCAAATTGGTTAAATCGTAAGTGGCATAAGTGAATAAACCGAACAGCGCTCCACTAATTACGGTTTTACTAAAATCGTTTTTTTCAACTGAAGGTAAAATAGAGAAATAGAAAATTCCAACAATAAATAATAGATAAAAGACAATAGCTGCAGTCCAATTCACATTATCACTTAAAAATGCACCTAAGTATTTTCGGTATAGATTCTTTGCGATAAAACCGAGCCAAGTCATGTCAATGGCAAAGAAAACTAAAGTGGTAAGTAGGTAGCTTAAAGCTAATTTCGAGAAAGTCATATGCTTATTTTATTGTGTTCTAACAATTGAAGTTAACAAAAGTTCAGCCATATGACTAAAAGAAATAGTGCATCTTCGCGCATCAATTTTTAATATGCTTAAGAAAGTACTTTTGTTTTTGATTATCACCATTGGATTGATCTTTGTGTATCTGACTTCTATTCGTCAAGATTTAACCTTATCCAAATCTTATGTTAAGGGGAAGTACAGTTTACCAAATTCAAAATTTTTGAATTGGAAGGGAGGCGAAATTCATTACACCGAAAGCGGCTCCGGCTTTCCCATATTAATGATCCATGGTTTTGGAGGAAGTAATCGCGATTTCTATATACTCGACTCTTTAATCAATAAAGATTATCGGGTTATACGCGTTGATTTGCCTGGTTTTGGTTTGTCTGATTTTCCAAAGCTAACCGGTAAAGACATAGATTATACAAAAGAATATGACGCGTATTTTAATTTCTTACTGGATACCTTAAACCTAGATTCTTGTTATGTTATGGGCAATTCCTTAGGAGGTATGATGGCTTGGAATTTAACGGTTAAACATCCGAATGTGGTTAAAAAGTTGATTCTTTTTAACAGTGCAGGATATGATATGGAAAAGGTTTCTAAATCTGCCAATGCATATATTTTCAGATATAAAATGGTGCAACTGTTGTTACAAAGAGGTATACCAAAGTTTGCCACTGCAAAAGGGGTTGGACGTGTATTCTACAAAGCAACAATGTTAACCGAAGAAAAAGTACAACGCTTAAACGACTTTTGGAATCGTGAAGGGAATCTGCCGCATATCCTTGCTATGGCTTCTTCTAAAAAATATTTAGACCAAAATTTAATCAAGCAAATCAACTGTCCTACACTAATTGTTTGGGGTAAATACGATAAAATTGTTTCGCCTGAATATGCAGAACAATTCCATCAAGACATTAAAGGAAGCCAAGTGGTTATCTATGATTCTTGTGGACATGTGCCTATGTTAGAACGACCAGAGGATGTGCGAAATGATGTAATTCAGTTCTTAAATGAAAAATAGTATCGCGTGAAGTTGTAGGTAAGGTAACAAGTAAAAAAAGTTAGAAGAGTGCTATTTTGTAATTAGATTCACAATCTAATCTTAGTTTTGAGCTATGCGTATCCATCCATTTACTTATCTGTTTTCTATATTATTTGCATTCACCTTTTCAGCCCATGCGCAAAGTAAATTGGTGAATTCAGACTATTGCTATCAACGCATAAACTTAGGCTATGGCCCGGAAGATATAGTGATTGATACTATCACCAATCCCGCACAACCCAAACTTTTAGTATCCTGTAATTCCAGAAGAAAAACAGAGAAAGATATGTCGGAAATATTTGTGTATGATGTTAAAGCACAAGCAACAAGCCCTGTTAAACGTGTGGAGCCGGCCGATTTATGTTTTAATCCACATGGAATTGATTTGGTTAATGTTCACGATAGTTTGATTTTATTGGTCGTTAGCCATTGTAGTGCAAATAAAACAAACTCAATTTTTCGCTATTATTGGAAAAACAACACCTTATACTTTTTAGAGAAAATCACCGACCCGGCCTTTACTTCACCCAATGCAGTTTCCGGCTTTCCGGATGGTAGTTTTTTAGTGAGTAACGATGCGAATAAACAAGGAAATGTATTCGAGATTTTATTCAAACAAAAGAAAGCTAAGGTTATCTACTGGAAAAATGGAACAGCCTCTTATGCAGATGCAAAAGTTTGTTACGGAAATGGAATTTTAGTGCATGGAAATACAATTTATCAAGCATCTACCATGCCCGGAGAGGTTTATCAATACTCATTTTCGAATGAAAAACTGAGCAATAAAACAACTATTGCTAAAGTGAAGGGAGCCGATAATATTCGTTTAGACGGAAATAATCTGGTAGTAGCCGGTCATTTGAAATTTGGAAAGTTCCTAAAACACATGAAGAACAGTAACAAGAAATCGCCCACCGCTATTTTCACCATCAATAAAGAAACACACGAAAAAAATTTAGTTTATTACAATTCAGGAGAAGTAATGAGTGCTGCATCTACGGGGCTCATTTATGACCATAAACTTTACATCGCTCAAGTGTTCGACAATTTTATTCTTGAAGTGAATCTCGATTGTCACCCGAAAAAATAAATCATGTATCAATCTATTAATCCATATACAAAAGAAGTAAACAAAACGTATTCATTTTCTTTGTTTCCTGACCTACAACTTTCAGTTAAAGCACAACAGGAGTGGAGTTCTTATAGTATTAGCGAAAGAGGAGCATTCTTACGCATTGTAGCAGAAAACATTCAAGCTAAACGCGAAGAATTCGCCCGTTTAATCACTGCTGAAATGGGCAAACCCATTCGGGAAGCTTATTATGAAATCGACAAAACACTTACTGCTTTTGATTATTATATCCCCAATGCTGAACAATACTTGGCAAAAGAATTTGTACAGACCAACGCTTCTAAAAGCTACATTTCATTTGAACCACTTGGGGTAATTCTTTCTGTGATGCCCTGGAATTTTCCTTTCTGGCAAGTGTTTCGTTTTGCTGTGCCTTCGCTAATGGCAGGGAATGTTACTGTGTTGAAACATGCTCCCAACGTACCGCAATGTGCTGAAGCTATTCATCAATTATTTCTTGATGAACGTTTACCCAAAAACCTATTGGTGAATTATTGCTTCACAAATGACGATGTAGCAAAACTTATTGCAATGCCTGAAATTGCTGGTGTTACTTTCACCGGAAGTGATACTACAGGGGCTATTATAGCCGGATTAGCCGGACAAAACATAAAAAAATGCGTTGTGGAATTGGGCGGGAATGACCCTTTCATTGTGCTCGATGATGCTGATTTGGATTTAGCGATTGCCGGAGCTATTAAATCGCGTTCCATCAACTCTGGGCAATCGTGCAATGCCGCAAAACGATTTATTGTTTCTGAAAAGAACTATTCCCAGTTTATCGAAAAACTTTCTAATGCTGTTTATGCACTAAAAGTTGGCAACCCAATGCAAGAAGATACAAACATTGGACCTATTGCCCGAAAGGATTTAGCCGAAAAAGTTCGTGCGCAGATAACAAAAACAGTAGCTCAGGGAGCACAAGCCATTATAAATCGTTCTGTAGTTAATACAGATAGTAATTTTGTTGCACCAACCATTCTTACTAATGTTACTCCAACTATGTGTGCTTTTCAAGAAGAGATTTTTGGACCGGTGTGGACGGTTATCAAAGCAAATTCCACTGCTCATGCTATTGAACTAGCCAATGACACAGTGTTTGGACTTGGAGCGTCCATTTGGACAGCTGATGAAAAAGCAGGAGAGGAGCTTGCGCCACAACTACAAAGCGGAAATGTGTTTATCAACGATATCGTAAAATCTGACGCTCGTTTGCCTTTCGGAGGAGTTAAACGAAGCGGTTTTGGACGAGAACTTTCTGCATTCGGTTTGCGCGAATTTGTAAATGTAAAGACCGTTTATATTCGATAAACCTTTTGGTTTACCTCTCTTTTTATTACTTTCGTGAAGATGGAAGCAAAGGGCATATTTTATCTTTTCCTTGGTTTAGGGTACTTGATTTATTCGCTTACAAAAAAGTCGAAAAATCAACCTAAGAAAACAAATGCGCCTCAGCCCAAAAAGCGTTCTACCTTTGACGAAGCTATAGAAGAGTTTAAATCAAAACAACAGCAAATTAAGGATGTAGCTGTTGAAACTCAAAACAAAAAACCTACCAAACAAAAAGACATTTTCGTAAAAGAGAAAATTAATCCGGTTTTCGAAGAGGGTAAAAGTGTTTACAGGGTTTACGAAGAGGCATCTTTTGCCGAAGGAGGCTCTCAAATACAATTTGTTGATGAAATGCCCGTTCAAGATGAATCACCGGCTAATTACAATTTAGATATCCGTTCTGGTATCATCAATTCCATCATTCTCGAGCGTAAATTCTAATGAATAGGGTTGCATTTTTTACTTTAGATGAACTTCAATCGCATCTCCAATCCATTGCTATCAACTATTCAAAAGTTCTGTGCATTGCCGATTCCAACACATTCAAACATTGTTTTGATCGCTTAGACTTAATTGCAGATACAATTGTAATTCCGGCAGGAGAGGAGCATAAAAATATTGCTTCGTGTATTTCCATATGGGAACAACTTACTCAACTTAATGTCGATAGAAACGCGTTGATACTCTCGCTTGGCGGAGGGATGATTACCGACTTGGGAAGTTTTGCGGTCTCTTGTTTCAAGCGTGGTGTTCCCCATATCAATATCCCTACTTCACTCTTAGGTATGGTGGATGCATCAGTAGGAGGCAAAACGGGAATTGATTTTATGGGTTTCAAAAACCAGATTGGTGTATTCGATTCTGCTTGTGAGTCGTATATTTGTAGCGAATTACTGAGCACATTGCCTGCTCGAGAACTGAATAGCGCTTGGGCTGAAATCATAAAACACTATCTTATTCATGATGGTGAGTCATTTCGAAAATTCACCAAAATAGATAACAAAAATACCTTCTCTAATCATGAAATGCAAAGCTTGATTGAACGTGCAGTGTCCATCAAAAGCCATTTTGTTACACAAGATCCTTTCGACAAAGGAGTTCGAAAAGCCTTAAATTTCGGGCATACCATTGGACATGCCATCGAAAGTTATTTTCTGTCTACTGCAACGCCTTTATTGCATGGCGAAGCTGTAGCCATGGGACTGATAGCAGAATCATTTATTACCTACAATAGGCAAAAACTCTCAGATTTAGACTTAAACTCAGTCTCCTCAACCCTGCATAAACTAATAGGACTTGCCCCAATCCATCCCGATGCTTTTGAATCTATTTATACACTTGCATTGCAAGACAAAAAAAACACATCAACCATTAATTGCGTTTTATTGAATGGTATTGGACAATTTGAACTAGATGTACCCATTCACCACGATGAAATGTTGTTGGCATTAAATCATTATAATTCTACTTGTGAACAATACGCTCAGTAATCCCAATATAGTTGCAACGCATTTGTCGGCAACAATTCAACTTCCTGCTTCTAAGAGTGAATCGAATAGGCTGTTAATCTTACAAGCTTTGAGTGGGGCGAATTTGAAAATTATAAATTTTTCCACTGCTAACGATACCCTTTTACTTCAGAAAGCACTGAACTCTAAAAGTCTGATTGTAAATATTGACGATGCAGGAACAGCTATGCGTTTTCTTACTTCTTTTTATGCCATGCGCAATGAGCATAAAATCGTGAAGGGAACTGAACGTATGCATAAACGTCCTGTACATGATTTAGTGGAAGCGCTACATCAAATTGGATTTCGCATTAACTATCTTGGCCAACCTGGATTTCCACCTATTGAAATCATTCCGGTAAACCTTGTTTCCTTAAACAACAAAGTCACTATTGATGGTTCAATTAGTAGCCAATTTATTAGTTCGTTGATGATGATTGGAGCTTCTTTGCCAAATGGTTTGGAGATTACCATTACCGGAGAAGTTGCGTCTAAGCCATACATTTTGCTTACCGCTGCATTAATGCGCAAAGCCGGAATTGAATCATCAATTAACTTTCCCGTAATTACCATCGCTAAACAAGAATACAAAACTACCGTATTGAGCGCTGGTGACGATTGGACCAACGCTAGTTACTGGTATTCCTTTGTTGCAATCAGTCATTCTACTGAACTTATTTTAGAAGGTTTGGAAGAAGATTCAGCACAAGGCGACAAAGTATTGTTGGAATGGGGGAACTATTTTGGTGTGAAAAGTGAGTTTAAGCAAGGTGCCCTGCATATTTCAAAATTGGACAATTGGAATAGAGATAGCCTTCATTTTGATTTTACACCGCATCCCGATTTAGCACAAACCATTATTGTTTTATGCGCAGCTAAAGGAATTCAAGCAACATTTACCGGACTTCAATCGCTTCGTATCAAAGAAACCGACCGCATTGCGGCATTGCAAACTGAATTGAAAAAATTTGATGTTGAATTGGTCGAAAAAGAGAATGGCATTTTTACGTTGGCAGGTATATTTGTTGCCCGTCCGGTTACCATCGAAACCTATAGCGATCATAGAATGGCAATGTGCTTTGCACCATTGGCTGTTTTAACACCTATTACTTTCTCTGATCCTTTAGTTGTATTAAAGTCGTATCCTGATTTTTGGGTGGAGATGGGGAAGGTGTTGAGTGTAGAATAAAAAAGGGAATACATTTAGTATTCCCTTTCCAGAATCAGCAACTTAACTAAGTACTAATAGCATCTGCAACAGTCATACCACGAATTACCCCATCTATCCCACCATAAACAACAACAACCGCAAGGGCAGTAATACATAGCTGATTTTGCTTTTGCAGATTGTTCCATTTTTCCTTTTGAAGGATTATTTTTCTTAAACAAATCAACAGCTTTGTTTATGTGTTCAGCTAATTCTTTAGATATAACGTTGTTTATGGTTACATCTTTACCATTCAAACTCACAGTTTGCTTTTTAGAAATGTCAAGTATTGTATCGTTATTGACAAAATGAAGAAATGCAATATCTGATTTACTGATTTTGCGACCCTCTTTAAATAGGCCAACACCAACAGGTTTTTTTGTGTTAACATTATCTGTTTGCGAAAAACTAGTAAATGAGAAGGCAATAAAAAAAGATACGAATAAAATGCGAATATTATTTTTCATGTTTAAATGTTTTAGATTAAGATTTAGAAAAAAAGTAAATGTTTTAAGTTGGATAATGATTTTGTGATTTTAAAAAATGAAGTGCCGATTCCTTTGTTGACTTACTTATAAGTTGAGACGTAAGTATTACACTGGCTAAAAGTATAAAAACAGAATATAAGCCAATACCTATAATTGGTTGGCTTCCTTGGCTATCCATTAGTACTATTCCTAATTGATTATCAATACTTCTATCTGCAAACATATCGTAAAAACCATGGATAATAACAGGAACAAGAAAGCTAGTCAATATAAAAAGCCATTTTTTGCTTCCATTAAATTTAAATTGGCTCCACAAATAGCCCATAATAACACCACATGAATAATGCAAGGGTACGGATGTAAAGATTCTAAAAACGCTGCCATCAAATCCAGTCATATAAGCATACATAAAATTCTCAAACGATGAAAATCCAAGTGCTAAAAACGTCCCAAAAACAATTCCATCAAATGGCTCCGTAAAAGAGTTTAAACGATTAATAACTAGAATAAACACAAGAAATTTCAGCATTTCTTCAATGAAAGCAACTAAACAAAAATTTTGAAAAAAAAGTTGAAAGTTGCTTTGAGATTCAAAAAGTATTGTTGATTCTAACTGAGTTTCTAAAATTGCGCTGATTGGAACAATAAATATCCCTAACAAAAAAACAATTAGTATATCTTTTTTAGGTTGTTTTTCAACTTTATCTTTCCCATAAATGATTAATCCTAAATAAATTGCTGGTGCTAATGCAATGCCTAAAGCTTGAAAAAAGTTTGTATTATTTATTGTCATTATTAGTGATTAAAAGTAAAATCTGGATTACTCTTTTATAAATTTCTGAATAAACCCATCCTTTATTCTCAATAAATACATCCCACTACTTAAAGATGAAATATCGATCTGCCCTTGTTTATCTACATCTTGCGTTTGTAATATTTTACCATTGAGGTCTTGTATGGTAATTGATGTATATCTATTAGTTTCAATAAAAAGAATATCTGTTGTTGGGTTGGGATAAAATCCGAACTCAGCTCTATTATTGTTTTCTAAGCCTACTGTATTTTCTAACTTTGTTTTTACTATCCAATAATCAGCTAATCCCTTATTTATTAATACATCCTTATCATTGGATCTGCTATAGCCTGCAATTATAAAGTTACCATCTGAACATTGTTCGATACTATTCGGGTTGTCCCAATTTGACCCTCCAAATGACTTTTGCCAAACCATTTTTCCAGATTCATCTAATTTGAAAAGCCAATAGTCCATCGCACCTTTTTTATCAATTATGTCACCATCAATCGACAAAGATGTAGCTGCAACAATATAATTACTATCGCTTGTTTGAAACACGGAATACGCATAGTCCTCCAAAGCCCCTCCAAATACCTTACTCCATTCTATTACGCCATTATTGCTTATCTTAACTACCCAACTCTCCCAATTTCCATGACTGGCAGAAATATCACCATCTATAGAGCTTGATTTACCGCATGCTAAGTATCCGCCATCATAACATTGAATAACCGATTGAAGATAATCTTCACTTGACCCTCCAACAGGGTTTTGCCATTCAATTGCACCTAAATGGTTTAATTTTACTATCCATCCATCTGCTCCATTTGTTGGGTTATGACCAATAACATCTCCGTTGTTTGAATATGTTGTACCTGCTATTATATAGCCACCGTCATTTGTTTGTTTTATTGATTCCGCATAATCAATACCTGTTCCGCCTAAAGATTGCTGCCATTCGATACCTCCAAGATCTGTCAATTTAACTACCCATGCTTCTGATTGAATAGGACTATGAGATGTATCAATATCTCCATCTCCGCTTGTCCATCCGGACGATGCTTCCCCTACCACAATATATCCTCCACTTATACATTCATCTATTGAATATGCAATATCACTTCCACTTCCACCAAGTGTTTTTTGCCAAATGATCCCTCCAATACTATCTAGCTTGACTATCCAATAATCTGAATTTTGTAAACTTCCATTCCAATGATTTCCACTTACATCACCATTATTTGACTTAGTTGTTCCTGCTAACACAAAACATCTATCTCTACATTCTTTAACGGCATAAACATTATCATCTTTTGTGCCGCCATAGGTCTTTTTCCATTTTACATTTCCAATACTGTCTAAACGAACAATAAAATAATCGTAGCCTCCGTGGTTACCAACTACATCACTATCTGTAGATTGGGTATTACCAGCAACAATATATCCACCATCTTTGCATTGATGAACTGCATTTGCAAAATCATTGGTTGACCCTCCAATTGTTTTTTGCCAATCTATAACTGGCTGTTGCGCAACAACTGTAAAACAAAAAACAGACAAGCAGACTAGTATATACGTTCTCATATTTTATTCCTTTATAAATTTTTGAGTAGTTCCATTTTTAGATTTAGCTATATACAAGCCTTTGCTCAAAGTAGAAACATCAATTTTTGTATTGGTTTTTATATCGTTTTTCATAACCTCTTTACCATTACTATCAAAAATGGAAATAGTACTAGGTGTTGAAGCATATACATTTAGAATATTCAAAGCCGGATTTGGATAAAACTGAATTTCTAAATTATCATTCGGCAAATCATTTATCCCTGTTGGATTTCCAGTATTCGTAGTAATAAATATTTTTCCGGTAGATTCATCGGCAGTTACCAACGAGATGAAATCATTATTAAAATTTAAACACCGCTTGCCAAAATAAGTACCAACCGATGGTATCAATTGTTCGTTGATTACCCCATTATCCTCCCACATGATATAGATGCGACCGCTGTTATCTGCATAACTCATCAGAGGTCGGCCATTAGTGAGATCAATGGTAGCCGGTCTAAAATTTGAAGTAGTCGTTTTCTTGTTAGGTATTTGAAACTGTCTTACTGCGCCAATAGAACTGCTAGTTATCTCTTTGTAATAAAAAATAGAAGAATCTCTGCTAAACCACATAAAAAAATTAGCGGCATTTCCCTCCGCTTCAATTTGCGGATTTGAAATATTTCCAAAACCCGAATACTGTGAAATTGCTGTATTTGTCCAAACACCTCCCGACTTGGTATTATACCTCGGATTATAATTTGATAAATCAAGCCATACATTTGGTAAATCTGGAGTTAGTATCATCGGTAGTGTAATATCACTACTTGTCAGTGGTTCAGTAACACCATAACTAGAAATATCATACTCCTGTGTTTTATTCCAAGTAGAGCCATTTTTCCGAGCAAAAATGATAAATGGATTATAGGCATTTAAGCTGCTCGGATCGGCAATATAGGATACGAGTATTGTATTACCCTCTAAAGAAATATTCGGTCGTCCATTCACATAGCAGTTGAAAATATTATCGGTATTATCTGATGGTGTAGTACTATTCGTAGAAACTTGACTTACTTCAAATGTGCCATCTCCATCGGCATCTCCGGCATACATTATGGCATAGTTTCCCGAAGGTTGACCCGAAAGCGTTGGATCTCTTTTTATAAAATATACAATATGTGGTTTGCTATTCGCATCCAAAATAATACTAGGGGCACTTTTTCTTTCGGTAATGCTTGTTGTACTAATTTGTGTAGTAGTAACATTAGTATTGTTGTATAACGAATACATCAGATACTGATTAGTACCAATTGTCTTTATCCAAGCTATATGTGTATTATGATTGAAATCCAGTACCGAGCTCACCTCGCACTTGGGTATATCTCCTGTTTTAATCTCTGCATTAAAACTAGTGGTGGCAAAATTGAAAGTTTGAGCAATAGTACGATTTGAAACGATTGCTAATAAATAAAGGATGATTATCTTATTCATATTATTATTTTAATTAGGAACAACAATATTTCCACTAACTTGCTTTGTTAAAGAAGGATTGTCAAAGAAAATGAAAGTTGCATTTGAGAATTGTAAAATTTTTTTGTTGCCACTCTGAATTACTTTTACATTTTGGTTTTCTTTTATGCCGAAAGAACTATCAGTCCCAATGAAAGCAGAGATAGCTATGCTTATTTCATTCGAAGTTGTAGCGCAAACAATAGCAGAATCTTCAGAATATATTACACTATTATAATTGGGTTGAACACCTAATGGAATCTTAAAATACATGCCAAAATCTATCCCGAAAGGGATACCATTTTTATCCTTCAAATCATTTAAACTCCCCCAGCGACTTGCAATAAGACAACTATTGATTGTATCGTTTGTAAATGGATGAATAGTTGGAGTGGAATATTTGATACCATTATAAATTAACCAAGTTGTATCATCTATTGCCGGTATATTACAAACATCAATCGCTCCAATATCTGTAGTTTGACCAGCAGTAAATTGTACTGATTGAGTATAACCATCAATGCTAAGTGTGTAGCTTCCTCCTGTGGAAGGAATTCCTACTTCTACACTTACCTGTCCCTTTTCGTCAGATACACTAGAATATATCATAGCGTAACCAGCGTTGCCGGTTAAAGAAAACGGCTTGTTTGATTTTGGATTATTCGCATTGGTACAATAAAACTTTGCCTTAAAATAAGCTCTAGTTCTAATTTTATCGCAATTTCCAAAGGTGCTTGCCGTTACTTTCATTCGAACCTTATTCCCTTGCAATGCTAAAGCACCACCATAGCTCCATGCATTGGTAGAATTATTATAATACCACATATCTGAGCCACTATTACTTACTTGTGTTACTGCATTTGCAGAAAGTTGAACAGCCATTTCTGCTGCACCATTTTTAGGGAAAACTTGTTTACCGCCTGCATCTCTAAACTCGGTTGCGGTAAACCCATAAGATTCTAATATTCCTTCAGTACCACCTTGTCCAATGGCTGCAAAGTCACCTCCGGGCATTAAATCAGCGAGTAACTGTAAATCGGATGCCGGTATATAACGTGCATAAACGGTAATATTTCCACTGGCATTGTTACCATTGCCATCATCAAAACCGTTTCCACTCAAAATCATATCGAATTGAGAACCGGTAAGTGTATTGGCAGTATTAGCATCAACCGTTCCTAACACTTGTTTTTGAATAAGTTTAATGGTGGTGTTATGGGCTGTAGTTTCACTTATTCTTAAAATGTTTTTATAACCTTCAAAATAACCATCTTTCACTACTTTGATGTTATACTTTCCATCGTTTACACTAACACCAGAAAGCGTAACCTTACCACTTCCGTCAGAAGTGCCTTTTATACTACCTACAGCTACTTCTGCTCCTGCAATGGCTGTTCCTGCTTCGCTTTGAACAGTTACCTGTATAACATTTGATCCACCAACTGTTGGCGAATCTTCTTTCTTTTTGCAACTGCTTATTATAAAAACAAGCAATGCTACTATGGGTATTATATTTTTCATCTTCATTATTTTTTATTCTACTTTAATAACATACGCTCCCCCCGCTCCACTATTCGAGTTGATGGTAAATGTTTGGGTGCTAAAGGCATCAGTTACCGATACGTTGGTAGCTACTGTTGTTCCACTGCTTATGCTTATATAGTTATATCCTTGTACAAAACCCTGCGAGGGCACTCCACATACAGGCGTATTTCCATATAACACGGTTGAAAATGCTCCATTTAGAAGTAAATCATTCATCTTTATAAACACCGTTTCGAGTGTAGTGCCATTCCCATTTTTGAAACAAACATTAGGGCTAGTTCCTTTTATGGTTATCATGCCTTGTTTGGTATAGCCTTCCGGAATTGGTCTGCCGGGAATTGTAACCTCTACTGCACTGCAAATACCTTTTGCAATGGTGATGGTGCCGTTCCAACTATCGCCATTGGCAGCACGCGCCTCCCAGTTATAGGTGCCCGCTTCTTTTAGCGTATGTACATCTAAGTCGTTATCACATTCACTACTACCAACAGTGCTGTAGTGTGTTATTTTACCTAAACTTGTTCCGTCTAAATAAATCGTTACATCCCCCACGCCATAATCACCAATGAGCAGAAAGGCAACTCTGCCGTTGTTACCGCCATAAGGATTTGGGGTATCGTCTTTCTTTTTGCAGGCTGCTAACAAAAGCAAAACGGCAAATAGTAAATAGTTGATTTTTTTCATTTTCATTTTTTAATTATCTAATAAACAACGACAAGAAAGTCCTGTGCTTTTTGGGATAATAGCGCCTTTATTAAAAGTGGCATCGTTATAATGCAGGGGTCTTAGAAATGCCCACCCTGAAACATCTGGCGTAGAGCTCCAGAGATAGCCGTAGTCATCAATAAAAGCAAACGAACCATCTTCTTTTCTGTTTCCTCCGGGTAAAGCCGAAAATCCACTTTCGTTGCTGGCTCCGGTATTTGGAAATGACCAAGCATTGGTGGCCTTTAGTTTGCCACCAGCATAATTATCGCCTCCGAGTGTACTACTTAATGTTGCAAACTCATCTTTAGTTGGTATATGCCAGCCTTTGGGACAAAGTTTACCGGTGTTAACTGCATACCAATTGTACAATTTACCATATACTCCATTGTTAGAAGCGGCATTGTTATAGTAACAATACGCTCCTGAAGTTGTGCCACTCCATTGATTTGCATCTGTGATATTATCAATAGAAGAACCATCGTTGTATTTAGCTGTTTTTAGGTTTTCGGCCATCCAAACCTGATCCCCAATTTTCACCGTTTGATAGGTATTGCCATCTGCATCAGTTACGCTTTTAGGTGTCTCATCTTTCTTTTTACAGGCTGCTAACAAAAGCAAAACGGCAAATAGTAAATAGTTTATTTTTTTCATCTTTCTTTTTAAAAAAATCCCCCCTAGGCCTTGCAGCCAAAGGGGAGATATGGGTTAATATTTGATGATATAGTTCACATATAAATTTACTGGGCGGGTTTCAGAACCACCCTGAGTTTGTATAATTGTTCCAGATGAACTAGTGTTAATAGTCTCCAAAAACTTTCTTGAGCTATCATTTGCTGTCCCTGAGTGTGAATTTCCTCCATTTGTGGAACTGTTATATGTATGCGAATGATTTCCGCCCCCATGATTGTGGCTTTTAAATTCTCCTGTTTGCTTACTTCCAACATTATTTCCTGGGTTACCACCAATGTTTGATGCAACTCTTGTTGTTTTGTCTGGATCAACTGTAGAAGTTCCAGCTACACCTCTTAAAAACATACCCCTTGCATCCGGTACATTAAACGTACTCCCAGTGCCTCCAAAGTTCTTTCCAATGGCGGCATACAAATTAGGATAATCAACATTGTTATACGATAATCCATCGCATAGTAGCCATCCAGCCGGTGCTGTAACGCCACCCCAAGCCATAATAGAGCCCGGAGGAATACCACCGGTGGCCAATACTAATGCCGTATCGGCTTTTGCAGCATGCAAAGCATAAGGTACGCTTACTAAATGTGTTCTACCGGGGCTAATATTGGCATAGGTGCCACCACTACTCATTTGTATGTTTACAAAAAAGGAAGATGAACTCCAGTTCAATAATTTTAAATCGCCTAATGTTGGTGCTTTACCTATTTGTAGATTCACTACACCAAAGCCATTGGTGGTGGTTGTAAAATCCTCTTGGTAAACAATAGTCCCAAAAACAGAGTCGTTGTAAATCTGAAAACGAATAGCCACTGCTGTATTGGGTATGGCATGAAAGTTTGCATCTCTTACTACTGCCTGATAATTGAACAAGCTAGGGGTTTGAGCTACTAAAATCATGATAAAAAATGTGAGAATAAGCGTTAAGTTGAGTTTAATTTCGGTACGCATAGTTTAGTTGTTTATGGGTTAATAATGATTGATTTTGAAATGGAATTAGTGCCGTTAACGATGTTTAGGCTATACATGCCGGCTGCATAGTTTTGTAGCAATAGCTGTATATTTTGTTCTTTTGTAACAAGAGTTTGTAACACCTTTCCGGTTAGAGAAACAATAGAAATTGTGTTTTCGCCTTTTGGTAATTGCTCTATTTGTAAATAGCTCTTTGTTGGATTTGGATAAATGTTCAACGCACTAAAAAAGATTTCGTTGATACCAACTCCAAAGCCAACATCGTTTTGCTGCTCGCCATTTGATATAACGGTAGCCCCTACATTTCCTCCATAAATGAAAGTTTCGCCTAATGTCCATTCAACATTTGCAGTTCCTCCATTGATTGAAGTTTGCCCCATACCACCGCCCGAACTTATAAGTGAAACAGGCAAGGTGTAGTTTTGCGCCCAAAGTTTTGAACCGCTAAAAACCAAAAAGAGAATGAGTAGTTTTTTTTGCATATACATGAGTTTAGTTTGATTTAATAATGTTAGCTTGTATGGTTAAAATGGTAGTGCTAGGTTCGGTGTTGGAGGTTACGGTTACTATTTTAGAGTGTTCTCCGGTTTTTCCATTCGGGTCGAAAGCAATTTCAATTTTGGCTGATTTGCCAGGGGCAATAGGTTCACGTGGCCACGAGGGTACGGTGCAACCGCACGAGCCTTCTGCACTTAAAATCATGAGCGGCTCTTTGCCTGTGTTTGTAAATTCAAAAGAAGTGTATTGCTTTTTATCGTCTTTAATGATGCCAAAATTGTGTTGTTGCTTATCAAACTTTATGGCAGTTTTGGGCAAGTCGGGGATGGATTTAATAGCGGGTACACTTTCGGGTTTATCCATTGTTTCTTTTTTATACACCCGATGAGTGGAATCCTGTTTTAAAGCATAAAACTGAAGTGCTAGCTGAGAGGCAGAAAGCATTACAAGTATGGAAATAGCAATTTGAATGAATTTCATATTTTACTAGTTAATAGTTATAACGATAAACGGTTGAACATCCAGCACTTTTAGCAGCAGCACAAGTTTGATAGCAAGAGGCTACACCATCGCAGCCATAAGGATAATTTAACGGACAACAATGCGTTGTGCTTATAGCGTAATAGCCACTAGAACAACCCGAGCTAGAACCATTCCATTGCACATAATTACAAGTGGCAACACAATTGCTCTGGCAACTGGATAAAGTGGCATATGTTGCGCCACTGCTCACCGAGTAGCAAGAGGAGCCATTGCAGTTGTAACCACTTGTACCACTACTCGATGTATTCGCTAAATAAATACTACCTGTAGCGTTAGCGCTTTTAGCATTTGCACAAGATGTATAACAAGCATTACTCGCTGAATTATAGTAAGGACTACTACTTGGGCAGCAGGTATTGCTATACACTGGGTAATATCCTGTATTGGCGCAATTACCGGTACCTGTCCATTGGGTATAGTTGCAAGTGCCACCGCCACTGCAGTTACTTTGACAATCCGATAGTGTAGCATAATTTGCTCCACTACTCACCGAGTAGCAAGAAGAGCCATTGCAATTGTATCCACTTGTTCCACCACCACCCGTTTGCCCGGTTCCATAGATAACTGCCCCACATCCGGCATCTTTGGCTTCTTTGCAGGTAGCATAACAGTATGAAGCACCATCGCAAGTATAAGGTGCACTCGCTGGGCAACATGTGGTTGCTGAAACGGCAACATAACCCGATTGTGTACAATTTTGAACTCCATAATAAGAGGTATATGTACAAGTGCCACCACCTCCTCCACCACCAGAGTAATTTTGGCAATGTTCACCACTATATCCAGTAGGGCATTGACAATCTCCGCTTCCTTTAGAGCAGCTTCCTCCATTCAAACAATATTGGTTTTCGCATTTGTCTTTTTTGCAGCTTGATAATATAAAAATGAAGGTAAAAAGTAGCGATAAGGTAAATTGAAAACTTATCGTTGTATATTTTGGAATCTTGTCTAAAGAAGGTAGCATAATTGAAGATTTCATTTTTTAAAAAGTTACGTTCAAATTCATTCCAAAAGAGGGATTCGAAAATGCAGTATTCAACATATTGGGATAAACAAAAGGCGTTACATTGATTGCTGTTTTATATTCCTGTGCTTTCTTTTTTAGTTTAATGGCCTTAGCAATGTCCATTCCTCCAAAAATGCCACAAAGCACACCGGTTCCAGCCAAAACACCACCAGCAATGGCATATCCTGTATTATTGGTTGATGCAATCCAAACAATTCCAGCGGCAGTAACCGGTAAACAAAGCACTGTACCTGCAATACCCCAACCTATATTTCGTTTATAGGCTCGCATATATTGATTATACTTATCTGTATTATCTTCTTTGGGCGATGAAGCCACAATTGGCGTTTTAGTTTGTTCACTTGTTTTGTTGCTTGAAATAGTTTTATTCTTAGCCGAATTGATGTTTGTAACTGTATCAATAAGCCCGTTGGCATAAACCACTACATATACTTCCTTTTTTAAAACACTATAGACAGGGCCATCTATATTTTCAAACTTTTTGTATTTAATTTCAGATTGCTCTACAGATTCTACTTTTCCCTTTATAATATCGGCATTTGTTTTTACAATATAATCTTGTGCGCTTACTAGATTGTAAGCGGATAATAAAACAGTAAAAAATAGAAGTAGCTTTTTCATCTCTTTGGGTTATACAATACATTAATTAATTGACAGTGGAATCGTTGTTCCTAAAATGATGGGTAAGGCAACTCCCAATCCCAAGCCTAAGCCTAAATTTTTAGCCATCTTCTTTTTCTTTTCTGCTTTCAACATTTGTGATGCTGCATTATCAGAAGAAGATGTGCTTTTTATATTTGCAGCCGGAATGATGTACTTAGAGGCAACACCAAATGCTAAGGTATCTGCGGGTTCTATATCTCTAAAATTGAGTACTTTTGCAGGAAAACCTGAAACCTCTGCCTTTATTTCACGACCGTTTCTACTTAATTCATATATGGGTTCAACTAAAATGTCGGCTTTCCCATTTTTCAAAGCATCTTGCAACGCTTTTCCTTTTAACTCATCCATTGTTTCTTCCTTAATATCTCCTTCTGCCGTTCCTGTAACTTTAAAATTCTCAATTTTTAAATCAGCCACTTTAGGTTTGGTAAGTATGCCTCCTTTTTGAACAGCTAATGTAGCTGTATCCCGTACAGTCCATTTTACAGTTTTGCAACTTTGGAAAGCAATACAAATTGAACAGATTAGGATTCCAATATTCTTGTTCGTGAATAGTGTCATAATTTTATTTTTTATCGCCTACTCTAAAATCCCCTTTTCGGCATACGGGCTTAAATGTTTAGTCAATAATTCCGTTTCTAATACTCTTAGCTATAGCTTCTTTCATGTTTTTTGCCTCCATTTTTTTGATGATGTTGCGATTGTGCGAATCAATGGTATATGGACTTAGCTTAAGTAAAACCGCCATTTGTTTTATTGAGAATCCATTGGAAGCATACACTAATAACTCTTTTTCTCTTTTACTTAGTTTAAAATTTGTTTCATTACCTAGCATACTAGAAGCTACTGTTTATATAACATTGCTATTACTTTCCTTCACGAAGTAAATCACACTTTCATACTCCAAAAAATTTTTGTTGTGAACTCGACCAATTGTGTTGCGAACTATTCGTTTCGTGTAGTCACAAAGTTTTTATCACGAAAAATCGCCATAAAATGTATTGGATAATTCTTTTATTTTTGGTGTCAACTACATCTTATTGAAGTAGTTGACTCGAATAACTAAACCTCTTTACTATGAAAAGAAATCAAATACTATTATTTGTTTTACTATTGCTTTGCCTTTCAATTAAAGCACAACCGGGTGCTTTAGACTTGAATTTTAATCCCCAAGCAGGTGCCAATGCCGAAATAAAAAAAATCGCCCTTCTGTCCACAGGAAAGATGCTTATTGCAGGATGCTTTACTACATACCAAGGAAAAACAGTGAATCGAATTGCTCGAATAGACCAACATGCAAATCTAGATACTACATTTAAAACTGGTCTAGGGGTAGACGATACCATTCATACTGTTTGCGTTCAACATGATGGAAAAATATTGTTAGGTGGTGAATTCACTACATTCAATGGCGATAGCGTCAATCATATTGTTCGGTTGTTAGCAGATGGCACTTTAGATACTTCATTTCATATAGGTATAGGATTCAATGATTGGGTATACGTTATCAAGCAACAACCTAATGGGAAAATTTTAGTAGGAGGGGAGTTTACGCAATACCAAGACTCAACTGCCAACCGAATTATTCGATTAGAAACCAATGGTGCTATAGACTTAAGTTGGGATAGAAGTTTTGGTGCAAATGACCGTATCAAGGAAATTTTCTTGCTTCCTGCTGGAAATATGCTGATAGGGGGCGGATTTGATTTGTATGGTGGCAATGGAATTCCAAATGTACGTCTTCGAATTGCAAGAATAACAGAAAATGGAAAGTTGGATTCAAATTTTATTCAAGTAGGAGCGGGTAGATTAGTAAGTTCAATTGACACTTTTGCTAATCAAAAGATTTTTGTTGGTGGTGATTTTGTTAACTACGAAATTCAACCCAGAAACCATATTGTAAGACTTTTATATAATGGATATGCCGATGTTACATTTTCCGATACGAATGCCACAGATTTTGATGTTAGAAAAATAAAAATTCTAGACAATGATGATGTTCTAATCGCTGGTTCTTTTTTAACCTATAACAATGATTCCGTGTTTGGTATAACTCGAATTGACTATAATGGAAAAAAGTATCCTTGGTTTAATACAGGAAAAGGTATTCGTACCGGACAACCCAATGGATACGGAATTGTAGATTTTGAACTCACTCCCGATCACGATAAGATATATGTTGTAGGTGCCTTTTGGGAGTACGATGGACATCCAAGAGCCAATATTGCCCGCCTGTACAACTGCCTTACAGAAACACCGCAAACGATTCAAGGACCCGACACCATTGCTTGTTCACAATACATTTTGTATTCTGTGCCTCCGGTTCTTAATGCAACACGTTATCAATGGCAGTTACCTGCTGGGTGGGTAGGGAGTTCAGATTCTACCAGTATTTGGGTACATACCAATGGAAAAAGTGGAGAGATAAGTGTAAAAGCATTTACCGATAGCTGCGGATATAGCTTGCCACAAAAAAAGCAAGTTTTTGGGCAGCAACCACCATCAGTAAATATTTGCTATGTTACTGTTGACACAAACTCTACACATAACGTAGTGATTTGGGAAAAACCAACTACTAATTTGATAGATAGTTTTATTATTTATCGCGAAATAACTACAAATACATACACCAAGGTAGGTGCTGTTCCTTATAGTAGTATTGGGGTGTTTCATGATTATAGTTCTAATCCAAATTCGGCTTCTTATCGCTATAAAATTTCAGCGTTAAGTAATTGCGGAATAGAATCTTTGAAAAGTCCTTATCATCAAACTATTCACCTTCAGTTTTTAGGACAGGGAAATTTTTTATGGTCATTTTATGAAATTGAAGGGAGTCCCAATCCAGTTCAATCTTATAATTTCTATAAAGATTCTAGCGGAAATTCTCTGTTTCATAAAACTGGCTACTTGCCTGGTACAAATTCAAGCTTTACAGATGTACTTTTTAATCCCAAAGACTCAGCAAATTACTTTGTAGATGTATATTGGAATGTAGCTTGTCAGTTTCCAACTACTGTAAATACTACACGTTCTAATATCAAAAAAATTAAAATTGTTGGCATTGAAGAAAATGAAACATCGCCATTTAGCGTTTATCCCAACCCTACACATCAATTTTTATATTTGAATGGAAACACGCTTGATGATGATGCTTCCATTAAACTAATAAATACACTAGGGGAAATTGCTTTGGAGCGAAAAAGAGTAAATTATTCAAATTCCGATTCCCTTCAACTCGATTTGAGCGATTTACCAAAGGGTGTTTATACTATACAGTTTAGTTCAAAAAATGGAGTTTTCAATTCAAAAGTTATACTACAATAGAGTTGATGCGTTTTTTATCTTGTTGTGTTTTAATTGTTTTTTTTGTTGGTATTACTACACCTACACACACTTTTGCACAACAATATTTTTTTCAAAACTATACTCACGCTAAAGGATTAGCAGGAAATACTGTTAATCATATTTTTCAGGATAAGCAGGGATATATATGGTTCGCTACACAAGGTGGTGGGGTAAGTAAATTTAATGGTCAAAAATTCACAAACTTCGGTAAAGAAAATGGGTTATTGTGTTCTGATGTAACTCAAATATATGAAGATCGAAATCAAAAAAAATGGATTGGCACTGCCGAGGGTTTGTTTAGTTTTGATGGAAAAAGATTTTCGAATTTTCAGCACTATAAAGGGCTAGGGAAAAAAGTTGTATACGATATTTTAGTTGATGAGGAAAATACACTTTGGGTAGCCTCACTTGACAGCGGATTTAGATATCTTGATGGAAAAATGTTTAAATCCATTTCATCGGTTACAAATCGATCTTGTTACACACTTTGTCAAGATTCCTCTCGAACGGTTTGGATTGGAATGGAACATGGTATAGCACAGTATACAAAAGGGAAACTTATAGACTGGTCAGCACACCCACTTGTAATAAATCATACTTTTTTTAGCTCATATTGTGACAGATTTGGTAATCTTTGGATGGGTAGTATAGATGGCGTTTTACTTAAGATTAATCCTGTCCATGAAATCGAGAGAATCAAGTTACCCAAAATTTGTGAGAATGACTTTATTGGAGGTATTTGTGAGGACAAACGGGGAACAATTTGCTTGGCAACTTCCCATGGCGTATTCCTTTATGATCAAAAAAACTTTAAACAAATCAGTACAGCTAATGGATTATCTGTAAATTCTACTCAAACTTTACTATGTGATGATGAGGATAATCTATGGGTTGGGCATTTTAATGCTGGTACTGATTTACTTTATGCCCAAAACTTTTCCATTTTTAGTTTTAAATACAAAGAAGAAAACATAAATGTTACAAGTATTTTGCCGCTAAAAAACGCTCCTTATTTTTTACTGGGTGCAAAAGATGGTTTGTATTTTTTTAATCAAACCCTCAAAGAAAATTTTCTAAAAGTCAATTCAGTTTCAACACTACAAGATATTGAGGTGAATGGCCTATCGGAAGACGAAGAGGGTCATATATGGGTTTGTGCAACGCAGGGTGTATTCGAAATTGATGTTAACAAAACAAATGTTACTCTTTTGAAGACTTTTCATCAGATACACAATAAGGATTTAATTAGTCCGATGCAAATGCTTCATGAAAAAAATGGGGTTCATTGGTTAGCCACATTTGGTTCTGGGATGTTTAAGTGGCAAGGGAAAAACGAACTTAGTTTTGATACTCAAATTACAACTCAGAATTTTTTATGTATTTATAAAGATTGTGCGAATAAAATATGGGCAGGAACTTTAGATGATGGGCTTTATTTGTTTAAGCGAGATATTCCATCAAAGGTTGAATTGAACGTTAAATCAATTTGGAGTATTTCAGAAAATGAAAACTGTAATTTATTGATTGGAACTGCTGAAAATGGAATCCTTGAAAAAATGGAGGATACTTGGCAAGATTTCATTCCTTCATCAGGTTTAAAGCAAAAGTTTATACTTGGAAGCTTAACCCAAAATAGTACAACTTTTTTAATCCAAGAAGATGGCTTAGTAAGGGTTCAACATACCCCATCATCAAAAGCTGTTGATTTTTTTAAACAACACGATGGCTTAAACACAAAAGGATTTAATCATAGAGCAATCTTTTTTCAAAAAGGGGTAGGTGTTTGGATCGGATCAGTTGAGGGGCTTTGGTTGTTTAAAGATATTGAATCTGAAAAAAAAATCACTTCTAGGCAATTGATTTTGGAAAATATTTCAATCGCTTTTCAAGACGTAGATTGGAGTAGCACCAAAAACGAAATTAATCCAATATCAAATTTACCGATAAATTTGAAGCTTCCCTATTCAAAGAATCAACTCACCTTCCGTGTACAGGCTTTAACAACAGACAATGTGCTATATTCCTTTGTTTTAATTGGGCAAGACAAGCAATGGACAAGTGCAAACCCAAACAATGAAATTACTTACTCAAACATTGCACCAGGGCATTATACGTTTAAAGCTATATCTATCAAAGAGGGGCATCAGCTTTGCGACAACCCCATCTCATTTTCTTTTGATATTAATCCACCCTGGTGGCAGACATGGTGGTTTAAAGCCTTTTGTTTTATTGGATGTTTCGTTGCAATCTTTTTTTATATTAAAAGAAGAGAACGAAAACTAAAAAAAGAAAATTTATATTTAGAAAAAGTAGTTTCAGAAAGGACATTAAAAATTAGTGCCCAAAATGATAAGCTAAAACAGTTGTTGGATGAAAAGGAGATATTAATGAAAGAGATACATCATCGTGTAAAAAATAATCTCCAAATGGTCTCCAGTATTTTAATGCTTCAGAGTAGTTATATTAAAGATGAAAATACAAAACTTATTTTTTCAGAAGCTCAGGGCAGAGTGAATTCGATTGGATTTATTCATCAAAAACTTTACGAGTCAGATTCGATTGAAAATATTCAACTTCAACCTTTTATGAAAGATTTAGCGTATCAGATTATTGCTAACTTTGCTGAAAATGGAAGTGATATTAAATTGATTTGTGATATTGAAGAACTCAGTTTTCCGCTAAAAAAAAGTGTTTCATTGGGTATAATTTTAAACGAATTACTCACTAACTCCTTAAAATATGCCTGTAAAAATCAGGAAACAAATTGGATTGAGATTTTTATAGAAAAAAAATCTTCAAACGGAAACGAGGTTTTAGTTTTCAGCTATAAGGATCCTGGAAAAGAAATTGAAAATATGAACTTCAATACTGCTACTAAATCACTTGGTCTTAAATTGATTCAAATGCTATGTCAGCAATTAAAAGGTAAGTTTACATATACATTTCAAGAAGGTAACATTTTCCTTTTCCAATTCCCATTATAAATTAAATTTAGAAAATGCCAATAAAGATTGGAATTATAGAAGATGAATGGATTATTGCAGAAAGTATTAGGGTTGCACTGAATGCTATTGGATATCAAACAACAAACGTGGCCACTACTTATGATGAAAGTATTGAGATGATCAGTAATGAGAAACCCGATTTGTTGATGATTGATATTATGATAGAGGGGAATAAAGACGGTATTGATTTAGCGGAAACAGTTAATCAGGAGTTCAATTTACCTTTTATTTTTTTGACAGCCAATAAGGATTTTCAAACTATTGAAAGGGCTAAAAAAGTAAAACCGGCAGCATACATCGTTAAACCTTTTCGAGATATTGATTTGTATACTTCAATAGAAATGGCATTAGTTAATTTTAAAGATAATGTATCAACTGAGTCTACGCATCAATATCTTAAGAATGTTATTATGATTAAGGAAGGTGACCTTTACCATAAAGTAGAACTTGATGATATAGTTTATATAAAATGTGAAAATGTCTATTTGCATATTCACACCCGCGACAAAATTTATTTGATAAGAAATACTTTAGAATCTTTCTTAAAAAATGAAGTTAAAGGTGTTTTATTCAAAATCCATAAAAGTTATGCCGTAAATTTGAAGTATTTAGAGAATGTAAAGAATAATACACTTAAAGTAGCAGGTATAGATTTACCTATTCTGCAAAAATATAAAGACGAATTGTTAAACGCTGTTCCTTCATTAAAGTGAGATCTTTCTTAACTTGCTTTTTGGTTCTTTGAGTTTGATTTTATGGAAAGCTCTTTGTTGTGTTTTTGAGGAAATTTACACTTAATCAATGTTTTATAGAAAAGATAACTGTAGAAAAGTATCTTTATACTAATCTAAAATGAGCATGGCATTCTTCGGCATCGGCATCGAAAACTTTAAAACAGATCAAAACATTGGTACACTTTGGCGCAGTGCGTCAATTATGAAAGCCAGTTTCATCTTCACCATTGGGAAGCAATATAAAATTCAGGCTACTGATACGGCCATAAGTTGGAAGCATATACCGCTCTATAATTACGAAAATTTCGAAGCTTTCTATAAAGCGCTTCCCTACGATTGTCAGCTAGTAGGCGTTGAAATGGATGCCAAAAGTGTTCCGGTGGCAGATTTTGTTCATCCGCCTCGTTGTGTTTATTTATTAGGTTCAGAAGATAACGGCTTAAGTAAAACTGCTTTAGAGAAATGCCATAAATTGGTTCAATTACCCGGTGAACATTGCATGAATGTAGCTGTAGCCGGTAGCATTATTATGTACGATCGATCAACTAAGTAAGTAGCAAAAACCGCTTCTTTTTTACAAATAATTGGATTCAATTCCATTATCCAATTATTGAGTTCCCTTTTAGGGGTAAAAAACGTCAATTTCCATATTTACAACAAAAATTGTGGATAATTCGCGTCACAATAACTTCTCGAGGGGGTATCGATTTACTATATTCGCACGCTTTATTGGCACTTAAAAACGATTTTCTAAAAATTATAGCAAAAAATGGCTGAAGATAACGATAGCAGAATTATTAATATCAACATTGAAGATGAAATGAAAACCGCCTACATCGATTATTCGATGTCGGTTATTGTTTCCCGGGCAATTCCGGATGTGAGAGATGGATTAAAACCCGTTCACAGAAGGGTGCTTTATGGAATGAATGAATTGGGCGTTGGAGCCGGAAAGCCCTATAAAAAATCTGCCCGTATCGTAGGGGAGGTATTGGGTAAGTTTCACCCGCACGGAGATTCTTCGGTGTACGACTCTATGGTGCGTATGGCGCAAGATTGGTCGTTGCGTTATCCATTGGTTGACGGACAAGGAAACTTCGGTTCAATTGATAATGACCCTCCGGCAGCGATGCGTTACACGGAGGCTCGTTTCAGAAGATTAGCAGAGGAAATGCTACGCGATATTGAAAAAGATACCGTAGACATGAGTCTGAACTTTGACGATACCTTGGAAGAACCAACCGTTTTACCGGCTCGTTTCCCGAATCTATTAGTGAACGGAGCTTCCGGAATTGCAGTGGGTATGGCTACAAATATGTTGCCGCATAATATGTCGGAAGTTGTTGATGCAACTATACAATATATTGATAATAATGATATTACCATAGAAGACTTAATGCAAACTGTTAAGGCTCCTGACTTCCCAACCGGAGGAACAATCTACGGTATTGAAGGGGTGAAAGCCGGGTTTTTAACCGGACGAGGACGTGTTGTATTACGTGGTAAATCTGAAATTGAAACCGATGATAAAGGCCGCGAAAGTATCATCGTAACAGAAATCCCATATCAAGTTGTTAAGTCTGATTTGATCAAAAAGATTGCCGAGCTAGTTGAGGAGAAGAAAATCGAAGGTATATCCGACTTGAGCGATCAATCAGACAGAAATGGAATTCGTATCGTTATCGAATTGAAACGTGATGCCATTTCGAATGTTATTTTAAATCAATTGTATTCGCTTACTCCGCTTCAAACGTCATACGGAATTAACAACGTTGCCTTAGTGGGTGGCCGTCCGATGACCTTGAATTTGAAAGATCAGATTCGTCACTTTGTCGATTTTCGTCATGAAGTAATTGTTCGAAGAACGAAATATGAACTTCGTGAGGCCGAAAAACGCGCACACATTTTACAAGGTTTATTGATTGCACTCGATCACTTAGACGAAGTGATTAAATTAATTCGCGAATCACAAACGCCTGATATCGCTCGTGATGGTTTGATTTCGAATTTCGGTTTAAGTGAAATTCAAGCTAAGGCTATCTTAGAACTTCGTTTACAGCGACTTACAGGTCTTGAAAGAGATAAGATAAAAGCAGAATACGATGAATTGATGAAAACCATCAATTACTTAAATCGTATCTTGAACGAAGAGCCTCTACGTTTCCAAATCATTAAAGATGAGTTGGCTGAAATTAAGGAAAAATTTGGTGATGGCAGACGAACGTTAATCGAATATGCGGCAGGCGACATTAACATGGAAGATTTGATTGCCGATGATGAAGTAGTGGTAACGATTTCTCACCTTGGCTACATAAAGAAAACAATATCAAGCGAATATAAAACACAGAATAGAGGAGGAAGAGGTTCTAGAGGCAGTGCATCGCGTGATGCAGACTTCATTGAACACTTGTTTACCGCTACTAACCACAACTTCTTATTGTTCTTCTCCGATGCAGGAAGATGCTATTGGAAGAAGGTATATGAAATTCCGGAAGGAGAGAAGACCTCAAAGGGAAGAGCAATCCAGAACTTGATTAACATTCCGCCTTCAGAAAAAATCATGGCGTACTTGCCGGTGAAGAACCTTAAAGATGACGAATATCTTGATAATAACTTCTTGATTTTCTGTACGAAAAATGGCATTATAAAGAAAACTACTTTAAGAGCATATTCGAACGTTCGTCAGGGTGGAGTGAATGCTATTGAGATTAGAGAAGGAGATACATTAGTACAAGTAAGCATGACTGACGGTAAATCAGAAATTGTTTTAGCGACTAAAGAAGGAAAAGCAATCCGTTTCAATGAAACTAAAGTACGAGCAGTTGGCCGTGTTGCTTCTGGGGTAATAGGAGTTGATTTGGCAGAAGATGGATCAAATGAAGTAATAGGTATGATTACCGTTAACCCGGATAATAAAGAAGAAACCATTATGGTACTTTCTGAAAAAGGCTACGGAAAACGTACCGATTTGGAAGATTATAGAGTGACCAACCGCGGAGGGAAAGGTGTAAATACCCTTAAAATTACTGAAAAAACAGGAAATCTTGTTGGGATTCAAAATGTTACCGATAACGATCATGTAATGATTATCAATAAATCGGGGGTTGCTATACGTATTGCTGTAGATTCTCTTAGAGTAATGGGACGAGCAACGCAAGGAGTACGATTAATTAAGTTGGATTCAAAGGACAGTATTGCTGCTATTGCGAAAATTAAAGATGGCAGAAGTAGTTTTAACCCGGATGAAGATGGCGAGTTAGCTTCAGCTGAACCTGTTGACCCCAATGAACCTATTTCTGAATAAACGTTAACATTCAGAAGTTGGCATATTTATTATTTGAATAACTAAAAACATACAAATGAAAAAAATAATCTTCGCTTTTGCTTGTTTCGGAATAATCGAAAGCGCTAATGCACAACAAGGGAAATTGGTTTCCACCTGGAATGCATTGGAATCTTATAAGAAAGGAGAAGGGGTGTCTAATCTAGAAGCTGCTTTACCATATATTAATGAAGCAGTTGCTAATGAGCAAACTATGAATAGCGCTAGAGCTTGGTGGTATCGTTCTCAAGTTTACCAATTTATTGCTTCTGAAAAAGAAATACACGGAAAATACCCTGAAGCAGGATTAGAAGCTTTAGTTTCTTTTAAGAAAATGAACGAAATTAATGATCCAAAATTCAAAGATTGGGAAGATGCACTAAAGAACCTAACGGCTTTATCAACAACTATATTTAACGATGGTGTGGATCAATTTCAAGCCAAGAAATTTGATCTTGCTGCTAAGAATTTTGGCTTGATCCCTGAAATCAATACTATTATAGAAGCAAGAGGAGGTAAAAGTCCTATTGAAGCAAAAACAGCTTTAGATAATGCAGCAGTTTCAGCCGAGAATGGTGGCCTCTATAAAGAAGCCGTAGATGTGTATTCAAAGTTAATAGCAAAATTTCCGGATGTTAAATACTATAACATCCTTTATCAATTGCATAAGAAAAACAGCAATTTAGATGCCGCTAATGCAATTGTAGAGGAAGGTTTGGTAAAGTATCCATCCGATAAAGATTTGCTAATCAGCAAAGTAAATGCTTTAATTAGTGCCGGTAAGAGTGGTGCTGCAGTAGATTATTTGAAAAAAATTATCGATCAAGACCCAACAAACGAAGTACTATATGTTGCCTTAGGACAAGCCTATGAGCAACTTAAAGATGAAACTCATGCTAGAGAAGCCTATGGAAGTTTATTAAAACTTAACCCTAACAGCTTTGATGGTAACTACGGCATGGGGGCCATGATCTTTAACAAAGCCAAAGAAATTACAGATCAAATGAATGCTTTAGGTTACGGTAAAACTGATCAAGTTAAATATGAGGAATTAAAAGGAAATCGAACGAAGATTTTTTCAGAAGCAAAACCTTTCTTAGATAAAGCCTTAACTATCAAACCAGAAAATGCATCTGTTAAAGCTGCATTAGGGAATATAGATTCGTTAACTAAGTAATATTGAGAGGAAGCCGATTGTTATATCGGCTTCTTTTCTCTATTTATATTTAACATAATATTAATTATAGTGGATATTTAAAAGCGCAATTATATAATAATCAATCGATAAGAAATAAACAGTAGAATAATTGATTCTGACATCAACCAGAACTTACAAGCTAACTGCAAAATAAAGAATTGCAAATTCGAATGTTGAGTTGACTAGGAATCAAGGTTAGAATTTACCCCGGAATTCTAGCCACATATTTTTCCATTTCAGCAATTTGCTGCTTTAATTCCTTTGCTTTCGGATTAAGCGCTTTAGCCTTTCTAAAATAATCTTTTCCTGGTTTGAACTGCTTTAAAGAAATTTCTATAGAAGCTAATTGCAAAAATGCTGTGGCTTTACTATCGTTATCGGGTAATCCTTTTTGAAGGGCAGTTCGTAAATTAGCCTTTGCATCCTTTGTATCGCCTTTTTGAGCGGCTAACATACCTAACTGTAAGTATGAGGCGCCTTCATATTCTTTTCCTATATAATCCGTTTTGTTCTTCAAACTCTCTTTTAAATGTGCTTCTGCACCGGCGTAGTCTTTGTTCATCATCGACAAATTCGATTGAATCATATAATACCCCTGACGAACCGGTTTAAACAACAAATTCGGATACTTCACCATAGCTAAGTACTTTTTAGCCGCTTCAATATCTCCAGATTGCATAGCATCTTGAACTAAACGCAATGGACCAAAGAAAAAGTGAGATCCAATGGCAACAAATGCGCCAATCAGTAACACCGTAAAACTTACCCAATCCGGCACAAATGCAAAACCAATAGCTGCAATTAACAAGATAAAACCTAGATAAAGACGGTATTCTAATACTAATTTATAAAATTTCATATGATGATTTCAGAGCGCAAAAGTAAAATTATTCCGCGTAAATTTTTGTTGATTTCATTGCAACTATTCATTCGTCACTTGATACAATTTTGACGATTTAACTCTTTTTCTCATTTAAATGTTACAACATTTAATGTTTAAACATATATTTGTCTAAAATTAAATCAAATGAAAAAAATTATCACATCCGTAGCTCTTGTAGCTTCAATGACAATGGCCAATGCACAAACTTGGCAATTAGACAAATCGCACTCTTCAGTGAAGTTTTCAGTAACACACATGATGGTGTCAGAAACTGAAGGTAACTTCAAAAGCTTTACTGCTAATGTAAGTGCTCAAAAAGAAGATTTCTCCGATTTAAGCGCTGATTTTACCATCCAGGTTAAATCAATTAACACTGACGATGAAAAACGCGATGGGCATTTAGCTAGTCCTGATTTCTTTGATGCAGAAAAATATCCAACCATTACATTTAAATCAACATCTTTCAAAAAAGTTGGTGAAAAATCATATAAATTAGCAGGTGAAATAACCATGCACGGTGTAACAAAACCGGTTACGTTTGACGTAAAATACAACGGTACAGCAAAAGATCCGTATGGAAATACTAAAGCTGGTTTTAGAGCATCAACTGTGGTAAAACGTTCTGATTACAACATTTCATGGAATAAAGTGTTAGATACAGGCGGATTTGCTTTAAGTGATGAAGTTCAAGTATTCGTAAATATTGAATTAAACAAGAAATAAACCAATTCGGGGGTTTTGGTTTTGAAATGCGGGAGCGGCTACGCTCCTGCTTTCTTATTTTAAAGGGAAATTATTATGGGAGCAATTGAACGTTTAATTCAGCAAAAGCAATTCAAAAACGAGCATGAAAAGGCCATTGTAGGTCTTTTATACAGTGCTAACTTTGTTACTTCTTCTCAGCAAGATGCTTTTAAAAATTTTGGTATTACACATCAACAATTTAATGCGCTTCGCATTTTGCGCGGGCAATACCCCAATCCGGCTAATCTCAATTTAATTAAAGACCGATTAATCGATAGGAACAGTGATGTATCTCGATTAATCGAGCGACTTCGTGTTTCCGAATTTGTAGAACGTGTAACCTGTCCGAATGATAGACGTTCCGTTGACGTAAAAATTACCGAAAAAGGGTTAATGATTTTAGCGGAAATCGACAAAGCTAATGAAACATTATTTACGTCCGAATTAATGCCATTATCGCAAAAAGAAGTAATTGAATTCAATGCATTACTTGATAAATTATTGACGGCTTACGAACAACAATTAAAAGTTGCGTAATCGTCCGAATGCACCTAATGGCAATCGTTTGGAGAAACGATCTTCCAAGAAAAGTTCGCCAATTTCTACCTTTCTTTTTTTATCGCCCGATTGCAATAAGTTTTCGAGAATGAGTGATGAAAACCCTAGCGAATACGCATTCAAAATCAAGAAATGATATTGATCGTCTAACAACTCCAATACCAATTTCACCATTTCGTTAATTTGATCTTCCAACTTCCATTTTTCGCCATTAGGACCATGTCCGAATGCAGGTGGATCCAGTATAATACCGTTGTATTTATTCCCTCGTTTCACTTCTCTTCGAGCGAATTTCAATGCATCTTCTACCACCCAACGAATATCTTTTAATCCGCTTAGTTGTTGGTTTTCATTCGCCCAGTTCACTACTTGTTTAATGGAATCTAAGTGTAGGGTTTCAGCACCTGCTGCTCGAGCAGCCAATGAAGCGCCACCGGTGTATGCAAAGAGATTCAAGAATCGAACAGGCTGTATAGGCATACGAGAAACCGAATCGGCAATGTATTCCCAATTCACCGCTTGCTCAGGGAAAATGCCCACATGTTTGAATGAAGTAAGCCCTAATCGAAATGAAATTTCTTTCGAATCGATAGATTGAATGGCATATTTAATCTGCCACTGATCAGGCATGTTTTTTTTCAATTTCACCCAATTGCCTGAAGAGCTGGATTTTGGCTCAAAACGTACATGCGCCATCTTCTCCCATTCAGGCATAGTAAGACTGGAATCCCAAACGGCTTGTGGCTCCGGACGAATCGTGATAAACTGTCCGAAACGCTCTAACTTCAGAAACCCTCCCGAATCTATTAATTCATAATCTGCAAAACCTTGTGGCGTGAAGGCCTGAATTCCTCTACTCATTATTGCTTGTCCGTTTTCACAATGATATATAAATCTTCATTATCTTTTTTCATCCAATACTTTTCACGTGCAAAACGCTCTACATATTGCGGATTATCGACAATAGCATTATACTCTGCAGTAGCCGCAAACGATTCCTTTTTGAAGAACTCTTTTTTTGCTTCCATTTCTCTCAACTCCTTGTAAAGACGGTATTGCGACATAACATTATTATCGTCCAAGAAAAGCATCCATACTAAAAAAGCAATTGCCGACAGAAAAAAAACATTTCTGAAAATGGGCGGAATTTTGTTGATGTACTTAGCTATATCGATTTTCACAAAACGAACGTACGCTATTTATCGAAAGGATTGAATTACCTCAGCGAAACATAATAAACAACTCGCGTTGAATGTTCAATTATCTGTTCACTCCATGTTACCGCCAAAAAACAATTTGCCTTTGCCGTATTTCGCTTTCAACTTGTCTACGGCTGAAAAATAATTGCGTTTAGTCTCCGAATTATCAAACAATGTCAACTGATCTTCAATACCCGATAAATCGCTGAAACGTATACCAATTAGGCGAAGGGGCACATTGTCTTCCCACAATTCATCGAGCAGTTTTTCGGCAACGGCATACAAATCGGGTGTGGCAAACTCAGGAATAATCTGCTTTTGATGGCTATGTGTTTCAAAATTGGAGAATCTGATTTTTACTGTTACACAGCCCGTTTGCCATTGTTTACTACGCAATTCAAAAGATAACTTTTCACACAAGGTAAACAGCAAATGTTTCATTTCCTTTCGATTTGAAATATTGTTCGAAAAGGTTCTTTCACAGGAAACAGATTTTTCTTCTCGTCCGCTATGCACCTGCGAATGATCGATACCACGTGCCTTTTGCCAAAGCCACATTCCGTTTTTACCGAATCTTCGCATGAGCGCTTCTTGCTCAAAGGCGCGCAAATCGGCAATGGTATGAATGCGCATACGGGCAAGGGTTTCCACCATCTTCTCCCCTACAAAAGGGATGGTGCCAACGGGTTTTGGATCCAAATACTGTTGCTCCTCTCCTAGCAGAATCACATATGTTCCGTTGGGTTTGGCATCTTGCGTGCACATTTTCGCCAGCAACTTATTGGCTGCTAAACCCCACGAAATGGGCAATCCGGTTTCTTTGATAATATGCCGTCTCAACGCATGACTCCATTTTTCTGCCCCGAAGTATTTGTCCATACCACTCACATCAATGTAGAATTCATCTATGGACGCTTTTTGAAACTGTGGCGATTTTTCCGCAATAATATCGGTAACGATTTTGGAGTATTTACCATATTCGCGATACCCATTGTTGGCGGTTACTGCATGCGGACAAAGCGCCCTCGCCTTCATCATCGGCATGGCGGAACGCACCCCAAAAGCTCGCGCCTCGTAACTGCAACTCGACACTACTCCCCTATTTCCTGAACCACCCACAATCACCGGCTTTCCAATAAGGTCGGGATTCAGAATGCGTTCTACAGAAACAAAAAAAGAATCTAAATCGAGGTGCAAAATCATAAATACAAATATAAAATTTTTTTGTTTCCGCTAAATTATTTAGTTTTGTTGTAAAATTTAGCAAAATGTATTTTAATTCCAATTTGAAATTTCTCCGTAAAGTCCGTGGTTTTACGCAAGATGAATTGGCTTTTGAGCTACAGGTGAAACGCTCCCAAATTGGCTCCTACGAAGAAGGACGGGCCAATCCGAGCTACGAAAAACTGGCGGAAATTGCCAAGTATTTTCATGTTTCCATCGACCATTTGCTGAACAAAGATTTTCGTTTAATGAAGGAAGTGCCACTGTTTTCCGATGAACAGTTGAACACCCCGCTGATGCAGCCTTCGCGTATTTTAGCCATTACTGTTGACGAAGAACAAAACGAAAACATCGAAATCATTAATGCTAAAGCGGCTGCCGGTTACTTAAACGGTTATGCCGATCCGGAATATATTAAAGAATTAAGTCGGTTTCGCTTGCCGTTCTTACCGGTAGGAACCTACAGAGCCTTTGAAATTAAAGGCGATTCTATGCCACCTTTACAATCAGGTTCTATTGTGATTGGCGAATATGTAGAGCGCATTGCCGATTTAAAAGACGGACAAACCTATGTAGTGATTTCGAAAAACGATGGTATTGTATACAAACGTATTTTCAACCAGGTGGAAGAAGAAGGAACCTTGATTCTCCGTTCCGATAACCCTACCTATACCCCATACCCCATTCCGGTGCAAGATGTATTGGAAATATGGAAAGGTGTGGTACAAATCAGCCACGTCAACAAAGGCTCCGATTCCAGCTTCCAAAACATTCTCACGCTTATGCAAGAATTGAAGCAGGAAATTCAGGAGTTGAAGAAGTAGGTGTTAATCTTTATTGTTTGACAAACTTGGTCAAAAGTATATTCCCGGTGCGCAAAGTCAACTTAATGAAGTAAACACCAGCTGGTAAATCACGCACATCGAACGTCAGATTATTCGAATCACGTAAATCATCCATTCGTATCCACTGTTTTCCAACTAGGTCGAGAATTGAAGTAAACTGTATCTTTGAATCTTGATTTACTGTCACATTTAGTGTTGTTTGAGTTGGATTGGGATGTACACTTACATTGGTTATGTCTTCGTTCGTAATACTAGTATAAATATAATTACAAGCTGTTTCACTCGATGTTTGATAAGTTGAAAAGGCACTATCACTGTAACAACGTAAGGTATATGCATTGCCATCAGTATAACAAGTGAAATATGGAGAAAAATAATTATCTATTGCCCCAAGTTTCTCAGCAATTATAACATAATAGGGATAGAAAAGACTACTTGAATAGTTGATAGGACGAGTAACATACATTTTTAACGTGTCGTTGTTTAAGATGAATGTCCCCGTTGAATCAATGACTTGTTGAACAATTGAATCACACCCGGTTCTACTGTTTTCAGGTAGATTAAAATTATAGCTGTATATAGTATCGCCTTTTTGCACATTAAAAAGATAGATAGGTCTAAAAAAACTATTCACAAGGCAGAATACCGAATCGTTATTCGAATAAGTATAAATCGGTTTAATGCTTGATGTGTCAATGCGTAAAGGATAAACTCCGGGGCCAATATAGAAAGGTTGTATAAGTTGGCCTACCAGCTTTTTACAAGGTTGATTTAAAACTATAGTGTCTTTTTCATACTCTAAAGTTTGATACCCAAAACTAGCCATGCTATAGAAGTTGTAGGTCCATTTTGCGCCTGTGTTGCACCATTGTTGGGCAGAAGTTGAAACAAAAAGGAGAATAAAAAACGGGAGTATTAATCGTTTCATAGTTTTTCAATTTTCTTGGAGAAAAGAAGCTGTTGATGATGGAAAACACTTACGATATAAGAACCACTACTATAATTAGCGGCATTCACGATATAACTGGAATGCTGAAACAAACGGACAGGATTTGTGATGGCTTTGCCTGTTAAATCGGTAACCACAAAGGAATAGTTTTCCTTATCATCCAATGCATAGGTTTCAATATTGATTTTATCTACTGCCGGATTTGGGTAAATAGAAAGTTCAATTGTCTTGTTTTCTTGGGGTACAGCAATGCTGGTATAACCGCAATTGGTACCACTCAAACAACCATCAGGCCCAATGCGCAACAGCCAGCCCATTTGTAAAATGGAATCTTGCGTAAAATTATCATCGTTATACATATTGGTGCTTTCCCCGCATGCAATAATATCGCCATTGGGCAATTCAGCAAAATCAAATAAACGATTAAACTCCTGATAGCTGGCTACTCCGTAATACTTTCTGTCCCAAATTATATCACCTGCTTCATTGAATTTAACGAGCCAACCGGCATATAAACTTTTTAAAGGGTTGGAAAATGGGACAGTTGTGTCCGAGTCAAAATTTACACACTCTCCTATTCCTAAATAATTGCCATCAGCTAATTGTTTAATAGTATTAAAATGTGAATTGCCATAGCTACTGACAATTTTTCTCTTCCAAACTATTGAATAATTACTATCTAATTTTCCAATATAACCATGATTGGCAATGGAACTCCGTTCAACTGAATCTATTTCATCTGCTCCAATTATATATCCCTTGTCTGATGTTTTAATCATTGAAACCGAACCTGTTATGCTATCAGATGTAAGTTGTGTTACAAATGAAATAGTTCCATTTGAGGTGTCAATTTCAGTAATAAATAACCAATGCTTCGCAATAGTAAAATCAATTTCAAACGGGTAATGCTTAGCCCGAAGAGATGCAATCTGAAGCCTCCCATTACTTAATTGATTTAAGGAGGTTGGAAATAAATCGTAAGAAGGATAATACTTTCTCCAAATTATAGTCCCATCGATCCTAATTTTTAGAACCATTAACTGGATATTATAATTCTTATCCTGTGAAGTACCTGTAATATAGAAACAGCTATCCCCTCCTAGTATGATTTGATAAAAGAAAATCGAGATGCGGTTGGTGTCTTCGAATAACACAAAATCTATCTTATCTAATGAAAGATTAGCCGAATATAGAATCCCTTTTGGTGTAGAACCAAATCCACCGCTGCCAACTGAAACTATTTGATTCCCAAGTAAAATGCAATTCTTTGTATTTGTAAAAAAATCAAATGTGGTGTCCTTTGCATTTAACGATTGCCCAACAAAAGCTGAAGAAACATGAAATTTATTTAATGTAGCGCGTTGATAACTGTTTGATTCGTTCGGAAATAAATTACCTACCACATAAAGCGTATCACCTAAAAGTTTGCAAGTGCTATAATTTAGTGCAGAAGCATTGTGAATTGTGCGCACATTATAACGCTGTGCTTTACTTTGTGTAACAAAAATGGAGAAAAAGAAGAATAAGAGTATTTGTTTTCTCATTTCTTGGGGTTAAGCTTGAAAGCAATAGCATAAATATACGCTTTCCCCTAAAACCAACAAGATTCAGTCTGTCATAGTTTTGTCATTTGTGGTGTCTCAGAACCCCAAAATCTTCGCATCCACAAAGAAACGCGAATCAGCTTTAATTTGAATGCTTTGCGTAAGCACTTCATCGGTTAACACCTGCGAGCGCAACGATAACTTATCTTTCTTCAGATATTCTTTGAGTTCAACGTCTTTCACATCCAACAATAACTCACCAGTGGTTGAACTCACATTCAGTTTTTCCGCCACCAATACTTCCGGTAAATTGGTAGCTGATAAGTAGAGTTGAATATCCTTCAAAAAGCTAAAACTCTTGCCCGATGGAGATGTTATCGTCAACTTCATTTCCTCCAACTTCACGCTTTCAATCATGTCCGCTGAAGTATTATTATTCGCAAAGGTTTGAGACGAATTCGTGGTAATATCCGGTGATGGCAAACTAATCGGCACATTCACCAATAAAGATGATGGCACACTAAAATCGGTCGATTGATTTACTCGAAACTGCGTTAATTTCTTCAACGCATTACAACCTTGGAAACTAGCCAAGGTAACAACTGCAATAAACAACAATACCTTTCTCATATGACAAAGCTTTCAGTAAATTTACTAAATCCTGTTCATTTACAAGCACTTATAACCTTTATTACATAAAAAAACTGCCTTCCGTAACCGAAAGGCAGTTTTCTCTATAGTTTAGAATACAATCTTACAAATCGTTTTCTTTTCTGTAATCCTGAGTCATTTTAGCTTTTAGGATGGTGTTACGCTTACGAACCGATGGTTTAATAAACGCTTGTCTTTCTCTCAATTGTCTAAGGATACGTGTTTTCTCGTATTTCTTTTTATATTTCTTAAGTGCCTTGTCTAATGAGTCCGAATCTCTTGTGTCAATTATTAGCATGTTTTTTTCTTTATTTTGAGTGTGCGAATATATAAAAAAATTTGATTTACAAATTACCTTTTAAAATTTCTCTTGAAATTACCAGTTTTTGAATTTCAGAAGTTCCCTCTCCAATCGTACATAATTTAGAGTCGCGATAGAATTTTTCTACCGGGAAATCCTTTGTATACCCGTATCCACCAAACACCTGGATGGCATCGGTTGAAATTTGAACCGCAATTTCTGAAGTATAATATTTAGCGAAAGCCGATTCTTTCGTCATCGGTTTTTTCTCATTTTTTAAGTAAGCCGCCTGCATGGTTAACAATTCTCCGGCTTCAATTTTAGTTGCCATATCGGCTAATTTGAACCCAATAGCTTGGAATTGAGCAATCGGCTGACCAAATTGCTGACGTTCCTTAGCATATTTCACTGCCGCTTCGTAAGCGCCTTTAGCAATACCTAAACCTAAAGCAGCAATAGAAATACGTCCGCCATCCAAAATTTGCATCGCCTGACGGAAGCCCATTCCCTCTTTACCAATCACTGCATCTTCTGATACACGACAGTTATCGAAAATCATTTCAGCCGTTTCCGAAGCACGCATACCTAATTTATTCTCTTTTTTACCTGCTTTCAAACCCGGATTAGTGCGCTCTACAATAAAAGCGGTAATGCCGTTTGAATCCAATAATTCTCCCGTACGTGCCAACACTACGGCCACATCGCCTGTAGCTCCATGTGTAATCCAGTTTTTGGTACCGTTAATCACCCACTCACTACCTTCTTTTTTTGCTACGCATTTCATACGCATCGCATCCGAACCGGTGTTCGCCTCGGTTAATCCCCAAGCACCAATCCATTCGCCCGAAGCCAATTTAGGCAAGTATTTTTTCTTTTGCTCTTCGCTACCGTGGTAGTAGATATGGCCTGTACACAACGAGTTGTGCGCTGCCATCGATAAACCTACAGAACCGCAAACTTTTGCAATTTCTACTATAGCAGTAACATATTCGAAGTACGTAAAGCCCGAACCACCGTATTCTTGCGGCACATAAACGCCTAACAAGCCCAGTTCGCCCATTTTACGGAACAACTCACGGGGGAAAATTTGTTTTTCATCCCATTCCATCAAATTCGGACGGATTTCTTTCTCTGCAAAATCGCGACAAATTTGCGCGATCATTTTTTGGTTTTCGTTGGTAGAAAAGTTCATTCAGTGTGTTTTTGCGTTGCGAATATAAAAGGAATTGCCAAATCTAAATGCGTTTTTTCCACCGCATTTAGCCCTTGTCTAAAACTTAAGGTAAAAGGCTTGTGTTAGTGCTTTGTATTCTGCCGTATATTCACCGGAAATAGCTTGTATCGACAACCCCTCCTCCAACTCCTCCCCTTTCCTTCGCTCCAATTGCAATAAGGCTAAATAAGGCACCTTGTCTTCACGCGCCTGTACTCGCAAAGCAGACGAAACAAATAACCCAAACCCGGCCGCCTTCTCCAAAAACAAAGCTTTATTGAAATAGGGAATCACCACAGCAAATTGGCCGGTTGCCGATAATAAACGATGAACGTTTGTCAACAGCTCGTCATAGCTCAAGTCCACGCTATGTTTAGCCACCGATTTTCGCGCATTGTCCGGTTTCAAATCGTTTACAAAATAAGGTGGATTCGAGATAATAAAATCGTAGCTGTAGGCTGGTTTAAAATCTTGCAAAGCGCTGTGATACACTCGCATACGCTCATTCCAAGCTGAATGCTCAACATTCGCTTTGGCTTGCTCGGCAGCTCCGGGATCAATATCAATGGCATCAATCATTGCAGCACGACATTGCTGCGCCAGCATCAACGCAATTACGCCCGTGCCGGTACCAATGTCTAAAATACGTGCAGCCTCGCCCGCCTTCGCCCAAGCCCCCAGCAACACCCCATCGGTATTTACTTTCATGGCACAATGCGCCTGCTCTATCGTAAATTGCTTGAATTGAAAAGATGTATTAGCCATGGCGCAAAATAAAAACAAATTTCCTTTAGGGGCGTGTAACCGGCTGTCCGTTGCAATCTTTGCCAATAAGAATTGTCAAAGGATTTCCACTCCCATCCGCACGCGGGCATTGTTCTTACATTCATAAGGAGCGAAGCGACAATAAATATTACATAGATTTCTCCGCCTCTGGCGGACTCGTCCGAAATGACAGATTATAAAAATGTAATCTTACTCCGCACCAACAGCAATTGGCGTATCAGGTAAAATAGAATAGGCATATTCAATTATCTTGAATTCTGTGAAAGCACTATTAACATTCACTTTCATCCAACCGTAATTATATTTTGTTCCGGTTTTAAAACGGAATGCCAAATACTTATCACTATTATCTAAAATACCCAATCTATAACCGGCAACACGAATAGAGGCATATGCGCCTATATTATTATAAGCTACATCGCTGCTGGGTTGTGTATCACCTTTACTGTATAACTTTGCGTAAGGAGCTGGTAAAGAACTAGTTATAGCCAAATCAAAGGGTTGACTATTTTTCACTAAAGTAATTGTACCAGTATCGCTACCTAGATTTAGAACAATAATTTTAAATTCACTCAATCCATCTCTGTTTAAGTCTATAGAATCTAACTGGGTAGAACCAATAATGGTAGTTACTGTTTTATTTAGCGATACGAATACAATATTGGAATCGTCTGGTGTAGCGGTTTCATTTTTTTTGCAAGACGAGAAAAGAATTACGGTTAAAGCAATAATAGCTAGACCATTTCTGAAGTTGGTAATTTTCATAAGGTGAAATTTGTTTTCAATATTACAGAAAATAAATGTGTTCTACTTAAAAACTTGCCACTGTTCATCACCTGGATTGGATAAGTTTTGTAATAGCTGTAACTATTTCCCAACCAAAACGCCATAAGCAGCAGGTATTTCAACACCATGGAAATGGTTCGTTAATCCGTAAAACAAGAACAGGGTAAACAGTATTCCCAAAGCTAGAATTAACTTCGATTGTGTTGTGGGCAACAAACCCAAAATAGTTTTTCTCATTTTACGTTGATGAATAGCAGCTATATGGCCGAAGAACGATACTACAGCCAATCCGTAATAGGGAATAAAAAACAAGTTGAACGGAAACGTGTTCAAGCCCGCCACACCAAAATAAAAGTTAGTATCGAGATGCAATACCCAACGACCTCCCAGCACTGCACTTAAATGAATGAGAAAGAAAATCGCTAAATACAAACCCGACCAAATTTGTAGCTTTTCATAAAAAGTATTTGCCCATTTTCTACCCTGGTTGAATAACCACAATCCCGTAATAATCTGCACCAACACGGCCGCCAATAACAGCGTTTCAATAAACACATTGCGATAAACCACCCGTAAGAGCTTCATTACAGCAATATGTTGCTCGGCTCCAAATACGCTTACAGCATGATTCAACAAGTGAAACGCCACAAAAACGGCAATCACAATTCCAGAAAAATAGTGTAAGGATTTTATGCGCATAATGGAGGATTTAGTGTATTGCCAATAGCTTAAATCGATTATAAACGCCTCAATGCTAACGATTAATAACCAAAGAATAAAACCTTAGTAAATCTATACGTGCTTATTGAAATGATGTAAAAGTTTTTAAAAATATTTTTTAAAAACAACAAATACTATTGTTCTGTCCTTATCTGAACAAGTAAACTTATTTAAGCAAATAAACCGTTTGTCCAACAACAATTGCTCTAATTGAATTCCATTTTCATGAGCACTATACCAATCGTCCCAAATTATTATTGATTCAGGCAAAACACTATCTGTATAAATTTGCTGAATTTCTAGATGACTTTTAGGGTTAAAGTGATCTCTATTTAATGCCACAGAAAAATAAGGATTAGAGTAATATAAAGGCTGACGTTTATTGGCAGCAATGTTCTCTTTTAAAAATGGTATGAGTTCATTATCCATCAACTCTTTTTCAGGAATTGTAAAAAGCGCATTGTTGAAATTCACGCCTTTCGGGCGATAATGAAATGGATAATAACAAACAAGTATTATTACAAGTGGTATCCAACTATATTGGAATGATTTATTGTTTACGCATGAAGTAATGGTATTAACACCAATTAATGCAATCAGAGCAATTGCAGGCACTACCCCAATCAAAACCCGCGGCAAACCCATTGAATTAAAGATTCCTAGCCACCAAAAAATAGTATGTCCCAAAAAAACAGAAATGAAAGCCCCAAAGACCAGCATTTTTTTTCCATTAGAAGTTGACTTAAGACCATTTGTATAAATTGCAAAGAGAATTGAAAGTAGTCCAATCACCAATAAGAAGTAGATTGGTTTTTCAATTACATAGTTTAGTTTATGGACGAAATCAAACAGCTGCCCGCTACCATATGGACTGCCGAGGTGTGCATATGGGATCTTATTGAACACCCAAAATATATCCTTATAGTACGATGCCCCTATAATCGTATATAAAAATTGTCCTACAAATAAAAGTGGTAAGAGTTTGTACTCGTGTTTTAACAACAAGAGTATTCCGAAAACACCTAAGATGAGTAAACCCTCTGAGCGAACAAGTGGCAAAAAGGAAATAACCATTAGAGCTACTTGAAATTTTGATTTCGTGTAAAAGTAAATTCCTATTATCAGAAATAAACCAAACAAATATTCTGTTAATCCTGAAAAAATAAACTTGAAATACAAGGGAGAAAAGAATATAAATACAAAAACCAAATAGGCATTTTGAAGTTTAAGATTACGGGCCGTATAAAAGCAAAACAAGGCAGTTAGAGAAGCGCACAAACAATTAAAAAAGATAATACCATTAAAACCAAATTGAGAAAATGGAGATGACAATAATACAAAAACCGGTTTAGCCCAATGATGCAAGAAAAAATGTGGATGATTAAATGAATAGCGCGAAAACAAATAGTGAGTTACGCTATCGCCAGTGTCTCCAATGGTATTGACATTTATTCCGATAAAAAGTAAAGCACAAAAAATTACGAGCGTTAGAACTAATTCTGCGTGTAATTTTAGACGAAACATAAAATAGAAAGCTTTTAAAATGGCGTATTAAAGATATTGTAATCAGTATTCGGTACACCTGAAATTATACCCAAACAGCGCGCCATGGTTACTATTTGTCCGCGGTGAAACGTACTGTGATTCACCACATGCACAATGTATTCATAGCGACTTAAACTATTGTTGGCCCAAGGCGTATCTAAATGCAAAATTTGAAGTAATTCGTTCTCCGAATAATTTGCAAAAGTATTTTTCATTTCATCGGAAAGCGCTAGAAGCTCTTGCATAATGTGCCCCACTTCTTTTTCCCGCACTGCCCAATTCAACAACGAAGTATCTTGTTCGGTAATAAAGGTGTACCAAAAGCGCTGGGTGCGTAAAATGTGTTGCAGTGTATAGTCGATAGACGTAAAACTTGATACAGCAGGCGTATACAGCAGTTCCCTGTCGATGCTTTGCAGCCAAGTAACCATATTCAAATTTGCCCAAGCATTAAAAGATGTGTAATTGGAAACCAATTTAGAGAGACTCATATTCTTCAATTATGCGATTAAGATAATTGAAATTTTGATGGGATAGATATTCTGTACTCTGTTTGTACTCTCATGAGATTATTGAGGTGGATGAAACGTATGATTAAATGCTTCACGGAGCGATTTGGAATGAACAACATCTTTATACCAAGCTTGCCATTCATGAAAAATGATGGTGAAGAAGTTATAGGTTTTTATGTCTTTAGTAAGACCATATTCTACCGGGTTCACCTCCTTTTCATACGTGCCGAACAAAATGTCCCAAAAAACAAAAACTCCTCCATAATTCTTATCAATATACTCCGGATTTTTTCCGTGATGAACACGATGTGCTGAAGGAGTAACAATGAAATACTCTAAAAATCCAAGTTTGCCAATATGTTTAGTGTGAGACCATACCCCCCAAACTAAACTTACAGAACCCATAATAATTAATGATTTAGGGTTAAAGCCGAGCCATGGAATATAAAAGTAAAAAAGCGGTCGTAAAATGGGTGAGAACACCGGTTGTCGTAGGGCTGTGGAAAAATTATACTCTTTACTGGAGTGATGATTAACATGATTCGCCCAGAAAAAACGAATACGGTGTGAAGCGCGATGCCACCAATAAAAGGAAAAGTCCATGAGTAAAAAGAGTACAACCAGTTCATACCATGCGTTGCCAAAGTCAAACAGTCTGTGTTTGTAAAATAGATTATCTATTGCCAACAAAGTTGAAGCGAGGATGATGGATACAATAACCTGTGTGATACCTAAGCTCAGACTTGCAACCGTATCTTTTACATCGTGATACGTATTTCGCTTTTTAAAATAACCGTATAGAAACTCAAAAAGCAGTAACAGTCCGAAAGCAGGTAAAGCATAAATCATTTCCATAGTGAATCAATTTTACGAATTTATGGTGATTTTTTCTCCTTCCGTTCCCTCCGCTGCTATTGGCCGCCTAAGCAGCAACCAGCTTAATTCGTTTCTTCATGGTCGGAAGGGATGCCAACCATCCACAATGTTTCTTTTAAACCTCAATGCCGCGTGCCGGATGGCAGTGGAAATCCTTTGTCCCGCTTCATAGCGGGAGAAAGATTGGAACGAACAGCCGGGAACACGCCCAAAGATTTATTCTCAAATTACTAAACATCAATTTTCAAAACGGAGATGGAGTTCTTTTCCACAAATTCCCTTAAATGTGGATTCAATTCGTAATTTATTGAAGAATAGGCATAATTTTGGAAGGTACTGCTAAAAAATCTGTTATGCTGAAAAAAGTCTTGCTGGGCGTGTTATTGCTCTTTGTGTTATTGATTGGCGCCATTGTGGCTGTGCCGTTCTTGTTTAAAGACGAAATTAATGCCGCCTTGAAAGAGGAAATCAATAAGAACTTGAATGCCAAAGTGGATTACGGCAGCTTCGACCTATCTTTGCTCCGCTCCTTCCCTAACTTCAGTTTTTCTATTGATGATGTTTCGGTAGCTGGTATTGGCGAGTTTAAGGGCGATACCTTGGCGTACATTAAGAACTTCCGTTTTACCCTAGATATTATGACGGTAATTAACAAGGAGAAGTACAAAATTTTGCAAGTAATTTTGACAGAACCTAAGATTCACGCCTTGGTGACGAAAGACGGCAAAGCAAACTGGGATATTGCTAAACCGAGCACAGATAAAACAACAACATCGAGCGAGAGCAGCAATTTCGCGTTACAAATCAATAAATACGCCATAGAAAAAGGCGATATTGTGTATGAAGATTTGAAAGGAAAAACATACGCTTCGGTACAAGACCTCGATTTTAGTGGCAGTGGAGATGTAACGACCGATGTATACGACTTTATTACGAAAACGGAAATTGCTTCATTAACCTACAGAAGCGGTGCGGTAGCCTACTTGAGTGCAGCTAAAATAAAGGCTGATAACACCGTTAAAATTGATCAGAAAAACAGTAAATACACTTTCGCCAACAACGAAATTAATGTAAACGACTTGGGCCTTTTGTTTGATGGTTTTGTGAAATTGAACAAAGACAATTACGATTTGGATGTGAAGTTTAAATCGAAGGCGACTACCTTCAAAAGCATTCTATCGTTGATTCCGGCTATTTACTCTAAGGATTTTGCCGACATTAAAACATCGGGGAATTTGAAATTGGACGGTTTTGTAAAAGGTTTGTACAGCGAGTTTGCTTACCCCGGTTTTGGTTTGAATTTAAATGTGAGCAATGCGATGTTCCAGTATCCTTCGTTGCCAACGGCTGTGAACAACATCAACATCGATGCGAAAATTACGAAAGAACAAGGGCCATTAGATAAGACCTTAGTGAACATTCAGAAACTGCATGCCGATATTGGTACCGACCCAATTGATGCGCGCATTTTTGTGAGCACTCCTATCTCTGACCCGAATATTGATATGAATTTGAAAGGAAGATTGAACTTAGCAAATGTGCCGAAACTCTATCCTATGAAGGATTTGAAAACCTTAACGGGATTGTTGGTTGCCGATTTAACGTTTAAGGGACGTAAGAGCGACCTCGATAAAAAGAATTACAATGCAGTGAAAGCAGCAGGTAATTTAAGTGTTACGAACATGGTGTACGATTCGAAAGAAACGCCTATGCCATTGAATGTAAGCGATATTAAGATGACGTTTAATCCACAGAACATTACCTTGAATAATCTTTCAGCCAAAATTGGCAAGAGCGATTACCAAGCGAATGGTTCATTGGAAAACTATATGGCCTATGCCTTCAACAAAGGCGCTTTGCAAGGTAAGTTGAATTTGAATTCTAACAATTTAGATCTGAACGAGTGGTTGAAACCGGGTGAAGCCAGCACTTCGTCTACAACAAAAACGGAAAGCGAAAAGTACTTCCAAGTCCCTGCCAATATTGATTTTGACGCAAATGCTAAGTTTGGTAAGGTGCTTTACGATAAATTGACATTATCGAATGTGAGAGGAAATGTGCAAGTGAAAAACGAACAAATCAGCATGAACAATTTGTATGCCGATTTATTGGGCGGAAATGCCACGATTGGCGCTACGTACAATACCGCAAACTCTTCTATTCCAAAAGTGAATTTCAATTATGATATCAAGAACTTCGATTTTCAAGAGACATACAAGTTTGTGGGTATGGCTGAAAAATTAGCTCCAGTGATGAAGTATGTGCAAGGGAATTTCTCGTCTAATTTGAAAGGTGCGGGTAGTTTGAAAGAAGATATGAGTGTGGATTACAACACGCTTGTAGGAGATGGTAAAGTGCAAATTGGAACTGCTAAAGTAGTAGGATTGCCTATTTTGACTAAGATTGCTGAAGTGACGAAAATTCCTGCATTACAAAATATGGCGATTAACAATGCATGGACAGCTATTCAATTTAAAGATGGTAAAGTGAATGTGGATCCTACAGATTTGAAGTTTGGCAATGGCTATAATATTAATTTAAAAGGTGCAAATGGCTTTGATCAAAGCATTGACTATGATGTACGCTTTGACGTTCCGAGCAAGGAGTTGGGCGGAGCAACGAGTTACCTTACTAACATGATTCCTAAAGTACCGGGCTTAGAATTTAAATTACCGGAGACATTGAACCTATTTTTGAAAGTAGGCGGCACCATGACTAAACCAACCGTGAAGTTGAATAAAGTAGGAGGAGCCGGTGGCTCGGTTAAGGATATGGTAAAAGACAAAGTAGATGATTTGAAAAAACAGGCTGAACAGAAAGCGAAAGAAGAGGCCGATAAGTTGAAACAACAAGCACAACAAGAAGCTGACAAAATTAAGAAACAAGCTGAAGATCGCGCAAAAGCAGAGGCAGAGAAACTGAAAAATAATGCAGCTGATCAAATCAAAAACGCAACCAAAGGCATTAAATTACCTTGGTAAAAACGAGAGTGATGGAAAAAAAATATGAGGTGAATATTGAGGAGTTGCCTTTTCTTTCGCCTTTAATGAAAGCCTATTTAGCGGAAGATGAAGCTATTCGTCAGCTCTATGCGCATTCTTTTTCACTGGATGGTTTTGAACAGGCTATAGAAAATCGAAACGCGTTTGATACTAATCGAAAGGTATTGGTGGAGGTATTGAAAAGTCAGTACACAAATCTTCCAAAACAAACAGAAGTAGAAAGCAATATTGATTTGCTGTTGCAACCGAATACCTTTACCATCACTGCTGCCCATCAGCCGTGTTTGTTTTTGGGACCATTGTTCAATCTGTTTAAGATTTCCGGAACGATTGTAACAGCTAGGCTTTTAAAAGAAAAATACCCCCAACATAATTTTGTGCCGGTGTTTTGGATGGGTAGCGAAGATCACGATAAAGAAGAGTTGTGTAATACCATTGTTGGAGGAAGCAGAATTGATTGGAATAATGCTTACTCGGGCGTTATAGGTAAGTTTGGAACAAAAGGACTAGCTGAAGCTCTAGAGGCATTTAAAGCTGCTTCTCCCCTATTAAACGCAGAATATGTATCCATCATCGAGAAGGGTATTGCATCAACTTCCGACTTTGGACAACTCACACAATACCTTACGCACGAGCTATTCAAGGAGTTTGGTTTAGTGGTCATCGATCAAAACGATACGCGATTAAAAGCTTTGTTTGCGGACATAATTCGCGATGAAGTTTTCGAGCAACGTGCAGAAAAAGTATTGCAACCACAACTCGAATGGTTGGAACAAAATTACAGTGTTCAAGCCAAACCTAGACCCATTAATTTCTTTTACATTCAACCCGGTTCTCGTGATAGAATTGTGCGTGATAGAGATGGCTTCACTACTGCCAACCAATTGGCGAATTTCAATGCTGTAGAAATGGAAAAGGAGATTTCAGCACATGCTGAACGGTTCAGTCCGAATGTGTTTTTCCGTCCGCTTTTCCAGGAATACATCTTACCTAACTTAGGCTTTATTGGTGGTGCAGGCGAGTTGAGTTACTGGTTGGAGTTGAAGCCTTTGTTTGATTATTATAAAGTGCCTTATCCAATGCAATTATTCCGAAGTATGGGTATGCTCACTGGTGCGAAAATATTGGCCAAGATGGAAAAATTGAACACAAAACCACTGGATTATGTTGGAGATAAGAACAGTTTTATAAGGCAGTGGTTATCGGAAAACAGTACACACGATGTATCTGTAGACAACGAAAAAACTAAGTTGGAAGTCATTTTTGATGAACTATTAAAGAAGGCTATAGCTATTGATAAATCTCTAGAAGGCAGTATTAAAGGGGAATTACAGCGCAGTTTAAATGGATTGGATGCAGTTGCCGGCAAATTAATGAAAGCTGAAAAACGTAATCAAGAAACTGCTTTACAGCAAATAGAAAGTGTGCATCAGCAATTTTTTCCGAATGGAACATTAATGGAACGAAGTGAGAATCTTTTTTCTGCTATTGGAACATTAAGTAAGGAAGAGTTTAAGGCATTGGTGTTGGCGCAAAATCCGTTGGAGAAGTCATTTAATATTTTCTCAAATTGATATTGTAGTTGTTTATTATTGGAGTGAATACTAAATTGTCGTTCTAATCCAATTTCATGCTCTTCTCTCCCATTCAATTCGGACCTATCACCTTACGCAACCGTTCCATTCGTGCAGCGGCATTTGAAGGCATGTGCTTTAACCATAATGTTTCAGAACAGCTAATTCAATACCACGAAGCAGTAGCAGCCGGTGGTGTTGGGATGACGACAGTTGCGTATGCTGCTGTAACCAAAAGTGGCTTATCTTTTCCGCATCAACTTTGGTTGCGTGAAGAAATCATTCCTGAACTTCGAAAATTAACGGATGCTGTGCATCGCCACAATGCCAAAGCTTCGATACAAATTGGGCATTGCGGCAATATGGCAAAGCATGAGGTGATTGGAGAACGACCAGTAGCTCCCTCAGCACGAATCAATATGTATGCACCATCGTTTCCAAGGGCTATGACGAAACAAGATATTGTGGCCATGGCGAAATCGTTCGGTGATGCAGTAAGAATAGCACAGGAAGCAGGTTTTGACGCGGTGGAAGTCCATGCCGGACATGGTTATTTAATCAGTCAGTTTTTATCACCAGCCACCAATAAACGCAAAGATGAATTTGGCGGTTCATTAACCAACCGTATGCGTTTCATGCAAATGGTAATGGAAGAAGTGTTGAACGCAGCTGGAACGAAAACTGCGGTGCTCGTGAAAATGAATATGCGCGATGGTTTCGCAGCAGGGATGGATATTGATGAGCTATTGGAAGTAGCGAAAACGTTGGAGAACATGGGCGTTCATGGCTTAGTGTTGAGTGGGGGCTTTGTGAGTAAGGCTCCTATGTATGTAATGCGAGGAGCAATGCCCATAGGCACATTAGCGGCACATATGGATAATCTGGTGATGAGCTTATTTGTGCGCCTGTTTGGAAAGTTGTTAGTGCCTGATGTTCCATTTAAAGAAAACTACTTTTTAGATGATGCAAAACGCTTCCGGAAAGCATTGAAAATGCCATTGATTTATGTGGGTGGCATTCTTTCAAAAGCCAATATCGATGAAGTGTTGAACGAAGGTTTTGAGGGTGTGGCCATTGCTCGGGCCTTGATTCGAAATCCGGATTTTATCAATCAACTGTTGGAAGAAAAATTGAAACAATCGAGTTGCGATACATGCAATTATTGTATTGCGGTGATGTATAACGGAGCATTTTCTTGCATTCAAAATTCCAATGAAAAATGAAAGACAATTCAAATCCATTTGTATTGATTACCGGTGGATCTTCAGGTATAGGATTGGCATTAGCACATGTATTTGCTGCGCGTAATTATAATTTACTGTTAGTGAGCAATCAGGTAGAAGCACTTGATGAATGTAAATCTACATTCGAGAGTACCTATGGGGTGAAATGCAACATCTTCAACATTGATATGACTGTCAAAGAATCAGCTTTGCGTATTTTTGAATTTGCACAAACATATGCTCCGAACATTGAAATTTTGGTGAACAATGCGGGTATGCTCGTCTTTTCTGAAGTGGTGGAAACCCCACTTGTAAAGTTGGAAGCCATTCTGCAGTTGCATATTCAAACGCCAACTGCTTTGTGTAAATTGTTCGGAGAAAAAATGAAAGCAAACCGAAAGGGACATATCTTGAATGTTTCTTCCATTTCGGCAGTAATGCCTTATCCCGGTATTTCGCTCTATGGTCCATCCAAAACCTATATGCGTTATTTCAGCCGTGCCTTGCGTAGCGAAATGAAATTGTATAATGTGAATGTAACATGTTTAATTCCTGGTGCTACAGAAACCGGACTATACGATCCGAATCGAGTGAACTTAACATTAGCCAAACAATTAGGCGTGATGCAAACAGCCGATGTAGTAGCGAAAAATGCTGTTGATGTGTTATTTAAAAACAAAGCCGAATGTATTCCGGGTTGGCTCAATAAGTTAACTGTTATTTCACTTCCTTGGATTCCTTCTTTCGTGATCGAAATGATTAATAAGCATTCTACTATCCTTCAAAAAGGGAATAAAGCATTAGGATAGAGGTGTTTATATAACTTTCATAAACTAAAAAAGGAAGTCCGAAGACTTCCTTTTCCATTATAAAACTTGATAGATTATTTCAAGATTTCAGTTACCTGACCAGCTCCTACTGTTCTACCACCTTCACGGATAGCGAAACGAAGACCTTTTTCTAGAGCGATTGGGTAAATCAATTGTACTGTCAAAGTGATGTTATCACCAGGCATACACATTTCTGTTCCTTCTGGTAAAGTAATCTCACCTGTTACGTCAGTAGTTCTGAAGTAGAACTGAGGACGATATTTTTGGAAGAATGGAGTGTGACGTCCACCTTCGTCTTTGCTCAAGATATACACCTCACATTTGAATTCAGTGTGTGGAGTTACAGAACCTGGTTTACAGATAACCATACCTCTCTTGATTTGTTCTTTATCGATACCTCTCAACAACAAACCTACGTTGTCTCCAGCCTCACCTTCGTCCAAAATTTTACGGAACATCTCAACACCAGTGATAGTAGAAGTCATTTTCTCGAAAGAAAGACCGATAATTTCTACTGACTCTCCAGTTAATGCACGACCTCTTTCGATACGTCCTGTAGCAACTGTACCACGACCAGTGATAGAGAATACGTCCTCAACCGGCATCAAGAAAGGTAAGTCAACCATACGTGGAGGAACTGGGATATAAGAATCCACTGCATCCATCAATTGATCGATTTTTTCTACCCATTTAGCTTCTCCGTTCAAAGCACCCAAAGCAGAACCTTGGATAACTGGTACGTTAGCGCCATCATATTTGTAGAAAGATAACAAGTCACGGATTTCCATTTCTCCTAATTCAAGGAATTCAGGATCGTCAACTAAGTCAACTTTGTTCATGAAAACTACTACTTGAGGTACACCTACCTGACGAGCCAAAAGGATGTGCTCGCGAGTTTGAGGCATAGGACCATCAGTTGCAGCAACTACAAGGATTGCACCGTCCATTTGAGCGGCACCTGTAACCATGTTTTTGATATAATCCGCGTGACCTGGACAGTCAACGTGTGCATAGTGACGAGTTGCAGTAGCATATTCTACGTGCGCTGTATTGATAGTGATACCACGTTCTTTTTCTTCCGGGGCATTATCAATTGATGAATAATCACGTAATTCTGCAAGACCTTTTTTTGCCAATACAGTTGTAATAGCAGCAGTCAAGGTAGTTTTACCGTGGTCAACGTGACCGATAGTACCGATGTTTACGTGCGGCTTGTCTTTAACGAATTTTTCTTTAGCCATTGTTATTGTTTTTTATTGTTTGTTTAATTGTTAACTATTTGAACTCTTTAATTTTGCTTCAAATATTTTACCATTTGAGCCGTTGATGAGAATCGAACTCGCGACCTCTTCCTTACCAAGGAAGTGCTCTACCACTGAGCTACAACGGCAAAGTGATGAGCATATCAAATTACAATGCTCAAATTTGAGCGGGAGACGAGGCTCGAACCCGCGACCTACAGCTTGGAAGGCTGTCGCTCTACCAACTGAGCTACTCCCGCAATTTTTTAAAAGAACATTTACTATTTTATTTAAGCTGTTAAACTTAACCCTTAATAGCGAGGGTGATACTCATTTTCAATGAATGTCTTTACTTCTCTTTTTCCTGAATAAAACGCCTTTAAAAGCGATTATCTTCTGAAAAAAGTAAGTGGGCAGAGAAGGGTTCGAACCTTCGTACACTCACGTGAACAGATTTACAGTCTGTCGCCTTTAACCACTCGGCCATCTACCCAAAATAATAAGAGCCGAAGGAGGGATTCGAACCCCCGACCCACTGATTACAAATCAGTAGCTCTGGCCAACTGAGCTACTTCGGCTTAAATCTCTTATTTTTTATAAAAAAGAACGCTCCACCTGTTTTTCAAATGGAGCGCAATACTATACAAAAAAAATAAATTGGCAAATTATTTATTGAAAACTTTTAATGCAAACGCATTTTTTCTTTCTGTTTTTTTATTTGACGGCTTACAGAGTCCAAAGCTAAGTCTGTGCTCTCCTCAAATTTCTTAGATGTTTCAGTTACAAAAATTGTTTTTCCGGGAACATGTACCTTCACTTCCACCGTTTTATCTTTTACAGTTTCATTACTATCGAGTTTTAAAAATACTTCTACATTGATGATTTTATCGAAGAATGTTTCTAATTTCTGAAGTTTCTTTTCAATGAATTCTCTTAGTTTAGAATCGGCCTCAAAACTTACTGCATGAATGACTAAGTTCATAATTTTCAAAATTTTAAAGGTTAATAAATTGTTCATTTAAATTTATGAAATTATTTACGAGAATGACAAACTAAATGTTGTAATAAAATTTAAAATACTGAACATTTAACGAGCGTTGTAGCTATTTCGCTACAATCAATTTTTGTGTGAATGTTTTTGCAGTAGTAACAACCTGGACAGTATAAATACCTGTTGTGAGATAATCAAAAGTATATTGCCCTGAATTTCCACCTACGCCTACTATTTTTCCTGTCAAATCATACACCCAAACGCGTTGAATTTTAGCCTTAGTTTGAACATACAATTTCCCTTGGGTTGGATTAGGATAAAGTTGAAGTGTTATATCGTCTTTTTGAACAGGAAGAATAGCGTTTGGAGCGCCAGTTACACATTTATCTCTGCCATCCATTTGGGTAAGCCCTGTTGATAATGCATCTAGCCAAGGTTGCAGTTGTTTTTGCAACGTTGAACTATTGCTGTTCCAGTGATATGAAAACTTTCCATAATCATCAGGTGCTGTTGGAGTACTACAAAATGAATTTCCTCCGGTTAGTGTTCCAATGATTTGTTGTTGGGCATTAAATATAGCAGAACCTGAAGAACCTTCCTCCGTTATCCCCCATCCAGATGCCGTTTGTTTCCAAACTACCTGCCAATGTGTATCATTCTTGTTTCCTCCCCACGAGGTTGATGTAGCTTGTGTTCCAAATTTTGATATCTTTTTTATATCGGCACTTGGATGATGTATTCCAGTCCCACTATCAGGTACAATGTTCTCTGCATTCCAACCGGCATAATAAGTATTATATAACGAATCCGGACGTTTTTTCAGCTTTACTAATAGAAAATCTGAACCATTATCTCCTCCTTGATCTTGACTATAAGCAACTCTACTGCTTCCCACAAGAAAATCATCTACAATTGCCGAATCTGAATTAGGATTCGTACAATCTGCGGATTCATAATTAAAGTAGAATGTCCATTGATTAAAATCAGTACTGGATGCATAGCCTCCATTGGATTTGATTCCGCAATGATCGGCAGTTAACAAAAAAGGTGTACAATCGTTACCGGTGTTATTTACCATTGTGCCTGAACACCAGCCAAATTCATTGCCGGTTTTTACTAATATTCTAGCAACGGCTCTTTTCTGATTTTGCCAATTGTCGCCTTCCGGGCAATTCACATTAACCTCACAATTTTGGGAAGAACCAAATTCAGGGGTACTCCTCTTCTTTATCGGTACATGTTGTTGAGCAACTCCTATTTCGCTAAGATGTAGCTCGTCAGCATATGCATTTTCACCTGGGGAATATTCTACAATCATTTCTGCTCCATTAAACAACCCCAATGAATTGTAACCATTATCCGTGTTATTTACTGAGGTAAAGGCGCCAATCCATTCGGTTTTATCTCTTGAATAAATATGTAATGTAGAACCAGGAGTTAAACGAAAGCGATCAAAATAAGGCACTAATCCTTTGGCGCCTGAAATTTCAATTTTGAATAAATAACATACATCCCCCCCCTACTTGTGTTTTTACAGCTTGTTCAATTAAATTGATATCAGTAGGTACACAAATGCCCATGCGCGGATAAGCGCCATACTTTGTGCTAGAAACTACAGGAAGTAATGCCGGTAAAGGATACGTTTGATATGGTAAAGCCGTTAATTCTTGTTCAGATAAATTGAAACCAAGTGGGATGAGAGTTCTATCGATTTGAGCAAAAGTTGAAGAATAAATGAATAGTCCAATAAAATAGAGAGATAACCGTTTCGTAAATAACATAATGTGGATTTCTGATCAAATAATTAGTCTACTATTACCATAGTAAATATGAAAATTCTGCGCAATATTCTTTTGGGATTAACAATTTCGTTGCTTAGCCTTATTGCGATTACGGGTTCGCTTACATTTATTTTTCAAGACAAATTAAAACAATTTGCCATTAATCAGGTCAATGAGCAAATTAAGGTGCCTATTATCGTGAAAGGAGGTATTGATGTTTCCTTTTTCAAGAATTTTCCAAACGTTTCTATCTCCTTAAAAGAAGTTACCATTAACGATCCATTACGCAAAAATCAGGACCTGTTAAAGTTGAATGAAGTTTCACTGTTAGTGAACATCAGTGAGGTAATGAGTGAAAAACAATCGCTTCGAAAGATCATCTTAACTAAAGGACAAATTTATTTATTAGAAGACGGTTACGGCAAAACTAATTTTGACATTTTAAAAAAGACAAATGAAAATACATCGAGTTCAGAACTTCAGCTAAAGTCTGTCATCTTAAAAGATGTTGCTTTAGTATGGCATAGTATTCCTTCTCAAACTAAATTCTCAGCTACTATCGATAAAGCTGAATTACATGGCGACTTCGGGAAAACAAATTTTGGTTTAGGATTAGAGGCCAATTTTAATTGGAACTATTTTATATACAAACAAGATACGTTTTCTGTTTTCAAAAAAACCGCATTGGCATTTGCTTTTCAAATCGATAAAACTTCTAAAATTACTGATATTAAACCGTCTGTACTTCGTATTGAAAAAACAGAAATAAGTGTTGCAGGAAAACTGAATAATAGCAATAAGGTGTATAATGACTTGCAAATTACGGCCTCTTGCAAAGGCGATAAAATGGCCGATCTACTCTCCTTACTTCCGAATTCATTACAGGAAAAACTCTCAGGTGCTAAGGGTGATGGAGAATATGCCATACATCTAAGAGTAGAAGGGAAAAGTGGCAGTGGGAATACGCCTCAGGTGAAGTTAAATGGCTTTTTAAAGAATGGAGAAATCGAGTTAAAGCAGCTCAAAAAGTCAATAACAGAGGTAAACACTGAGTTGAACTATGACAGCAAAACGGATGTTTTTAGCATTGCCACATTCAAAGCTAATTACGATGAAAAGCCTATCGATTTTTCTTTGAAAGTAAAAGAAATTAAATCTGCTCCTGAATTTGATTTGACAGCAAATGGAGTACTGAATCTGCAAGCCATACAATCGTTTATTCCTGAACAGTATGTACAGAATGCAGAAGGAGAGATTGATTTTAAGAATTTCAAACTTTCAGGGCAACTGGATGAAAACAGAAAACTAATAGCTACAAGTTTAAAGGGCGGTGGGAAATTCACGTTTAAAGAAGCTGAAGTACAAGCCAATGATGTAACCTACGGCAATATTAATGGTATTTTAGAGTATGAAAGCGACCATTTAGATGCAACCAATGTTACGGCTAATTTCCTGACTACTGATTTTCTTTTCAATGGGAAAATCGACAATCTAGTTCCGTATATTATTGAAAAAATCAAACGCGAGAATAATACCCCATTAGTTTTAGACGGAAGCTTAAACATTAAGCAATTCAACCTAACGAATATGCTGAAAGCCTTTAAAAAAGAGGAAGACAAAAAAGGTAGCGAGAAAATTGATATCCGCGAAATATTCAATATGGAAGGCAAACTAAGTCTATCTGTAACCAAGTTTCAGTACAATAAAATTATTGTTGAAGATATTACTGTTGATGTTGGTTTAAACCCGGGAACATTGATGTTGAGAAGTTTTGATGCACGTGGAATGGGTGGAACTATTCATCACAGCGGACTAATTTCTTTCAGCAATAATCGAGAAATGATAATGAACGGTACGCTCAATTTTAGTGGTGTCGAAATTCCGCAAATTTTTGAGCAAGCAGAGAATTTTGGTCAAACAACATTGACATCAAAAAATATTAAAGGTGAAATAAAAGCGGATGTTGATTATCGTGTTGTGTTCGATGATTATAAGAATATCAACATGGATAAAATTAATGCAACGTTGAATTGCAGCATTTTGAAAGGAGAACTGATTAATTTTGAACCCATAAAAGTGGCATCAAAGTTTATTCGAGTAGAAGAGTTAAATCATATCTATTTTTCCGACTTAAAGAATCAGTTATTGATTAAGAACAGTACGATTGAAATTCCAAAATTTGAAATACAGTCTTCTGCCATTAATGTAATGCTAAATGGCTCTCATACTTTTAAAAACGATATCGATTATCACATCAAAGTTAATCTTAGAAAGCTTTTGGCTAATAAGTTCAAGAAGAACAATACAAACGAGTACATTGAGGAAGATCCTTATGAAGGCACTAATTTATTCTTATCGTTAAAAGGAAATATGTCGAACCCAACGGTAAAATACGACAAACAATATGCCGATCAAAAGGTAAGCGATGACTTTAAAAAGGAAAAGGAAAACTTGAAGACATTATTCAAGAAAGAAACAGTTAAAACAGAAACAAAGGACAAAACGAAGGAAGATAAATACTTTGATACTCGTGATAAGCCGAAGTTTATAGAATTGGAGGAAGACAATTAATACATGCGGGCTAATAGACATAAAAAAAGGCGGAATGAATTTCATTCCGCCTTTTTTTATGTTAAGCTTTTATGACTAAAAATCGTCAACTGAAATATTCTTCTTGTACGCTTCAGAAGCTTGCCAATTGGATTCGATACGCACTTCAAATTTTAAGAAATCATATACTCCAAGTGTGAAAGTAACGTCTTTTACTAACCATTGTTTGTAGCTTACATTATCAACACGGCTTTCATTTTTAAACGCGCCAAATTTATAATCCAAAATGAAACGCATTTGTTCTGCATCTTCCTTCGGTCCTTCTAAAAGTACTTTCACAAAACGATCATCATCATTGAAAATGTAGTTAACTCGGGTTAAACGAACGTTACCGATAGTCATATCGTCATTTACCACATAATACGTATTCTTTGTAAGTGCATTTTTATCTTTTGTAAACTCTAATTTTTTACCGTTTACATAAATAGAATCTTTTGGTGCTCCCCAAGGAATATTTCGGAACTGAGTAACGTTTTTTTCATCGTTTTGCGAAAAAGCGACAAAGAAAAACAGCATAAAAACAGCAGAGAATAAGTGCTTCATTGTTTATTGTTTTGTGAAATAATAAATGCGAATATCATGAAATAGTGCAATGTGAAATATTAAATTATTCCCAATTAGGATTAATTGTGTGGAAAAAAATACACTTTATGCTACACTTTCCGAGTTTGAAACCGGAGACGACTGTATAATTCGATAAATGATTAATGATAGTAATCCAAGAACCAATGAAAATACCAAGGTATAAATAAGCCAATTTGGATATTGAAAATAATAGAACCAATTCAGTCCCAACAAGATGGCTGCTAAGCGCAAATATTCGCCATATACAGCCCATTTTTTGTTTTCAAACAAACCGCCAATAACTTCAATAGAGAAAATGATTAAACCAGCAAATAGAAATTTATAAGGTAGTGTTAATGTTGGATACTTTATTAAAAACATTACGGAACCAAACAAAACAATTCCAAATTGAACTACAGCATATATCCTACCACTGGCTTTAGTGTCCTTATCATATTTGAGCATATCGGGACTTGGTGGCAAAATTTCATCTTCTTTCATCGCAATAGGATTCCATCCCGGTTTACGGAAAATCAAGGCTAATTTTGCTGCTATTCCATCAACCAATTTCATCTTATCCCAAAGCTCGGTATAGAAATGCACATTGGCCCAAGCCGGGTTCCAACTGCCAAAGGTTTTCGTAATTCCATAACGGATTTTTTCGTTTTCATCTTCCGGTTGAAATGTTCCAAAGAGTCTATCCCATACCATAAACATACCTGCGTGATTGCGATCAATGTATTTGGGATTTATGGCATGGTGAACACGGTGATGTGAAGGAGTGTTGAAAATATATTCAAACCAGCGGGGCATCTTATCAATAAATTCCGTATGAATCCAAAATTGATAAACAAGATTAATACCCGCTACTGAACCTAAGATAATTGGACTAAAGCCTAAAAATGCCAAAGGCAAGAAAAGATAAAAAGCAATTAGACTGTGAAACCAAGGCTGACGAAGCGCTACCGTCAGGTTATATTCTTCGCTTTGATGATGAACGATGTGCGCTCCCCAAAACAAACTCACTGTATGTCCCCATCGATGAGACCAATAATAAATGAAGTCGTACAACACTAAGCATACAAAAAAGACCAACACACTATCAGGCAACTTGAAGAACGCAAAATGATCATACGTCCATACATACGATCCAAACACAAGAACCTTTGTTAGAGTTCCTACCACCTGACTTCCTATACCCAAGGAAAGGTTAGCAATAGAATCGTTTAACCGATATTTATTTTGATGCTTAAAGTAATTAATGAGCAATTCGAGGCCGATGAGAATGAAAAAGGCGGGAATTGAATATAACACGATGGCTCCTTTCATAAGATAGTTGTTTATACTTTATACATCGAAACTACAATTACGGCTGAAAAAAATCGAGCAAATAAATATCTTTCGGTTCTTTTTCAACCAATAGCTATGCGTTTACCTTTCATCGGCCTCTTTTTGTGTGCATTCGTAGCACAAACATCCTTTTGTAACGATTCCATTGTTTGTCATATCTCGGATGTTGGCGGACATTATCGCGAACATAACGTTGACTTCGACACCTTGAAATTGGATATTCGCTTTAACCCTTTGTTAGGTGAGGTTTCAGGGAAAGAATTATTGAGCTTCAAACCCATACAGCCAATTGTTGATAGCCTATTTTTGGATGCTCCCGGCATTACTTTCAATTCGATAATGATTAACGATCCGCGTGTAAACATTACATTTTCAACAAGTAAACAAGGTGTTAGCATCCATTTCTCTAAGTCTTTAAACTGGAACACGAGCTACAAAATCACCATCGATTACAAAGCAACTCCACGAAGAGGGCTTTATTTCATTGGATGGAAAGATGAGCGCAATTTATCGCGCAAACAAATTTGGACGCAAGGTCAAGGTATCGATAACCGCCATTGGTTTCCGTGTTATGATGATGTAAATGATAAAGTGATTACTGAAACAAACATCACATTTGATAAAGCCTACACAGTAATATCTAACGGCTTACTTACACTTTCTAGAGTCAATCCCGACAACACCAAAACATGGCAATATCGCTTGTCGAAGCCACATTCACCTTACTTAGTGATGTTGGCCATTGATAAATATGCATATAAAGATTATCCTTCAAAAAGTGGAATAACTAGCCGTCAGTATTATTATGCCGATCGTCCGCAAGATGTAGCGTCCACTTATCAATACTCATCGGAAATGATGGATTGGCTGCGCAAAGAATTGCAAGTACCTTTCCCATGGACATCCTATGCGAATACGCCAGTTCAGGATTTTATGTTTGGAGCTATGGAAAATACAACATCGACCATTTTTGGCGATTTTTATTTACATGATTTTAGAGCAAATCAAGAACGCGGATATGTGAGCACCAATGCGCACGAACTCACGCATCAATGGTTTGGCGATTACATCACAGAATGGAGTGCTACACATCATTGGTTACACGAAAGTTTTGCCACTTACTATGCGAAACAATTTTGCGCCACAGTTTATGGTCAAGATCAATATGAATGGACAAAATACAACGAAAGCCTTCAAGCCATTAATGCCGATAAAAACGATAATTATCCTGTTGCTCATTCCCGCGCAGGAAGCTCTCGCCACTACCCAAAAGGAAGCTTTGTCATTGATATGTTGCGGTATGTTGTGGGTGATTCTATTTATAGAAAGTGTATCACAAAATATTTAGAAAAGCATGCCTACGGAATGGTAGATACACATGATTTCTATCGCGCATTCATGGAAACAGCAGGCATTAATTTAGATTGGTTCTTTGAAGAATGGATTTACAAAAGCGGAGTTCCGGAATTTACGGTTTCTTATCAAACCGATTCAAATGCTTTACATGTTTTTGTTGCGCAAACACATAAAAAAGACTCTCTGATTAAAGACTTCAGAATGCCTGTCGATATTGAAATCTACACACAAAACGGAGAAAAGATAAAGCAACACTTTTTAATCAGTAGAACGCTGGATACATTTTCAATTCCCATAAAAACAAATACACAAACAGAATTTGTTGTTTTTGATCCCGGTTACAATGTGCTGAAAACCCTTAAATTCCAAAGAAGCTATAATGAACTAATCGCTCAAGCCACCAAAGGCAAAAATATGATTGATCGTTATTTAGCGATTGTAGCATTGAAAGATACTTCAGTGGTTAGAAAGCAATCAGATTTCATTAAATTGTATGCTAACGAAAAAGCGATTTATATCAAACAAGAAATTATTGCACAATTGGGGAAAACGCATAATGAAGAAATAAATAAATTACTGATAAAAGGACTAAAAGATGACCATTTCCTAGTTAGACGAGCAGTAGTTGAAAGTATTGATTCTGTTGATACTGAGCTGATTCCAGAAATAGAAAAAATGGTAAGCGACACTTCGTATGTAAATATTGAAATAGCATTACGAAAATTAGAAAAGCAATTCCCGAATCAGTCAAAAATATACTTCGAGAAAACCAAAGACATTCATGGTATTTCTGAAAATGTGAGAATTACTTGGCTTGAACTTCAAATCAAAGATGCGATGAATCCTTATATGAAAGAGTTAGTCGACTACACATCACTCAGTTACGAATTCAGAACTCGTGTAAGAGCAATGGAATCGTTGCAACGCGTGGGATTCTACAATGAGCAACTTGTTTTCAATTTAGTAGATGCATCATTAAACCCGAACTCAAGATTAGCGGGCCCTGCAGAGCGAACCATTACTAAGTTTGTAAAAGAAGACGCGTTCAAAGCATTACTAACGAAACATATTGACAGTAAAAACCTGGAAAACTGGCAGAGTGAAATCTTAGCCAAATGGAAAAAATAATTTGTGAAAAAGATATTCCAATCCTATAAGACCCTTCCTACTGATGTTTGGTGGCTTTTGGGTGCCGATGTCGCATTACAACTCATTAACGCAGCATTTGCGTTGCTATTGAATTATGTAATGATTGATCACGGTTATAAAGATTATGATATTACATCCATCAATGGCAACAGATACTTAGCCGTATTGATTTGTGCTTATCCATTAACGTTGATATCAGAGCGAATTAATCTCAAAAGTTTGTTGCTCATTGGCAGTGTGACCGCTCCTCTCCTTTCATTAGCAACGCTTTGGTGTATTCATTTCCATGTATCTGAACTGTTGCGTCTAGTTACTTTTTTATGGGGAGTATCGTTTTCATTAGTTCAAATTATGGCGCTTCCTATTCTGATGAACATCACAACAGAAGAGAATGAAACAGAAGCTATTTCACTATTTTTCGCTATTGGAAGTTTCACAACAATCATTTGTGGTTTATTCAATTACTTGACAAATCTTGTATTTCCTGGATTTTCAAACATTTCGCTTTTAGCGCTGTACTGTTTTGTAGCCTGCTTCGGGCCTTTTTTCATCTATAAATTGAAAGACCTGCATCCTAAATCAAAATCCGAACAAGCATATAAAACAACAAAAAACGATTGGAAAAAAATTGGTGAAGTGCTTATCCCTGTGTTCCTGATTGCTTTTGGTGCCGGTTTTACCATACCTTTTATCAATTTGTTTTTCAAATTCGTTCACAATGTTGATGCTCCTGTATTTTCACTAATAAACACTATTGCTTTTGTTTTAGTGGTTTTGGGGGGATTTATTAATCCTATAATTAAGCGTAAGCTCGGCTATAAGTTTGCTATTACCTTCTTTCAATCATTGGCCATTATTGCCTTGTTTTTATTAGGAACAACAGAATGGATTCAAGGCTATGCCTATGCGCCATTAATTGCAATGGGATTGTTTATTGTTCGTCAGCCGTTAATGAATATTGCAGGACCACTTACAACTGAATTATCGATGAAATACGTAGGGGAACAAAACCGAAATCTAGTATCTGCAATTATTTCAGCCATTTGGAGCGGCAGTTGGTTTATCAGTGCTGTATTGTTTTCTATACTTCGCGAAATGAAAATAGCCTACAGCAATATCATTTTTATTACTGTAGGCTTCTATATTTTGGGAGTTGTATGGTACTACCTCCTAATTCTTAAATTTGAACGATCAACGTCTAGTTAACATCGTTACAAGAGGTGTTATACTCGCTGAAGTTTTTCTCGAATCGGTTCTTAAAATTCTTCATATCAAAACTAGTTCCACAAACTTCACCGGTTTTATACACCTGAATGCTAGATTTTTTATCGTATGCTACACATTGAACACATCCTTTTTTGCAAGATGATACAGCAACTAGAGCTACTACAGAAAAACAAAATAATAATTTGTTCATATTTCTATTTTTGGGTTCGTTATGCACAAATATAATAAATGATTCGAATCGGCTTAATTTCTGATACACATAATTATTTCGACCCAAAGCTGGTCGAATTCTTTAAAGATGTTGATGAAATATGGCATGCAGGGGATATTGGTTCAATGGGTTTAATGGAACAACTGCAACAAATTCAACCAAATATAAAAGCGGTTTACGGCAATATTGATGGAGGCGTTCTTCGACAGGAGTATAAAGAACACTTGATTTGGGACGTAGAGGGGTTTAAAATCTGGATGACACATATTGGCGGTTATCCGGGAAATTATAGTCCTGCTGTTCGAAGTATGTTACCTTCTGTTCAACCCGATATTTTTATTTGCGGACATTCACACATTTTAAAAGTGATGCGTGATGAGAAACTAAACAATATGATTGTTTTTAATCCCGGTGCAGCAGGTATTCATGGTATGCATAAAATTAAAACGGTGCTGCGTTTTCAGTTACATGAAAAAAAAGTACTTAATTTGGAAGTAATTGAATTGGGAAAAAGAGGCAAAATTGACAACAATAACGAAGCAATGGTATGAACATAGCACAACTATCAGTACATAATAAATCAATCAAACAAAGGTTTTTAAACATGTATAAGTCGGCCAATGCCGGGCATGTTGGCTGCTCTTTGTCGTGTACAGAGATGCTTACTTTTGTAAAGTTAAATTGGATGAAGGGCGAAGATGAAGTAATTCTCTCGAAAGGCCATGCAGCGGCCGTTTTATACAGCGTATTGGCTGAAGCAGGAGATATTTCAGAAGAACAAATCAAAACGTTTTACAAGAACGATACGTATTTAGCAGCTCACCCTCCTACCAATAAGTTAAAAGGCATTCCTTTTGCAACAGGAAGTTTAGGGCACGGGCTGTCCATTGCCTGTGGTTTAGGGCTTGCAGCAAAATTGAAAAAAAACACCAAAACCATTTTCTGTGTAACCAGTGATGGTGAAATCAACGAAGGCAGTACCTGGGAAGCGGCACTTTTCATAGCGCATCATCAACTAAAAAATGTGGTTTGGTTGATTGACCGCAACCGACTTCAAGGCTTTGGAAAAACAGAAGAAGTAATGCAGCTCGATCCATTAGACAAGAAACTAGAAGCTTTTGGGTTTGATATAATGGAGATTAACGGGCATGATTTTACAGAATTAAATGAAGCGAAAACACAATATCCAACTTTTTCAAAACCGTTGGCAGTAATTTGCAATACAACAAAAGGACATGGTTGGGCAAAGTATGAAGGAATGGTAGATTGCCATTATCTTCCAATGAAAGAGGAAGATTTTGAGCAGCTTTCAGCATATGTAGAAACCCACTAAAGGGTATGTTTCGGTACAAATAATTAAGGGACTTCAATACGTTGATGCATGAACAATGTGCTTAGAATAGCAGGAAAATCTGCCTTATATTTTTTTATTATTTCCGTAGTTTCCGTCATACTGTTTAGATTTATTCCTGTACCGGTAACCCCGCTCATGCTGATTCGTTGTGCACAACAAACAATTCATGGTAAAGAGTTGCGCTTATACAAAAAATGGAAGTCAATCGATCAAATTTCCCCAAAACTTCAACTAGCAGTTGTGGCCAGCGAAGACCAACTATTTTTAGACCACTACGGTTTTGATGTTGAAGCCATTAAAGATGCACTTAAATTTAACGGAAAACATAAACGCGTTCGCGGAGCTTCAACCATTTCGCAACAAACGGCTAAAAATCTATTCCTTTGGCCATCCCGCTCATGGGTTAGAAAAGGTTTTGAAGTGTATTTCACTGTTTTACTTGAAGTTCTATGGAGTAAAGAACGAATTTTGGAAGTCTATTTAAACATCATTGAAATGGGTGATGGAGTATATGGTGCTGAAGGGGCTGCACAAACTTATTTCCATACTTCAGCTAAGCAATTGTCCCCTTCGCAGTGTGCATTAATCGCTGCAATCATCCCCAATCCCATTAAATACAAGCTAAGTCGCCCTACGTCCTTTATATATGCCCGTCAATCTTGGATTTTACGCCAAATGAGCAACTTAGGCGGAGAACTTCAGTTTAATCCTTCTAAATAAGTTTGAAAGTAGATACTTATCTTTTTTGAACAATAATTAAAATGTTACCTTCGCGACTCAATTTTTGATATGCATAAAATAGAAATGGTTGATTTAAAGCGTCAGTATCTGAAGATTAAACCTCAGATTGATACAGCCATTCAATCGGTGATTGATGCAACACAATTTATTAAAGGACCTAAAGTAAAGGAGTTCGAAGATAATTTAGCAAAGTATTTGCAGGTGAAGCATGTTATTGGTGTAGCCAACGGAACGGATGCACTTCAAATTGCAATGATGGCACTTGACTTACAGCCGGAGGACGAGGTAATTACAGCCGATTTTACTTATGCTGCTACTGCTGAAGTTATTGCATTACTTCGTCTTAAACCTATTTTAGTTGAAGTAAACCCTAAAACCTTTAACATAGATACAAAAGCCCTAGAAAAGGCCATCACCCCAAAAACGAAGGCAATTGTTCCGGT
>CAYNMP010000006.1:0-84344 GCA_964398475.1 uncultured Chitinophagaceae bacterium
GACAAATACACTACTTCATCGGAATTGAATGATTTGATTCGAGATGAAATTTCTTCTCTTATTATAGAAAACAGCAAGAACGATATTCAATCGCTGGAAGAATTGTTGGTGAACCGTAAGCCTTACATTGTAATGGTGGTGGGTGTGAACGGAGCCGGAAAAACAACTACTATTGGCAAGTTAGCGAACCAATTCAAACTACTCAATAAAAAAGTAATATTAGGTGCTGCCGATACGTTTCGTGCCGCTGCAGTAGACCAATTAGAGGTTTGGGCTCAGCGAGCGAATGTAGAAATGATCCGCTCGCAAATGGGTGCCGACCCTGCTTCTGTAGCTTTTCAAGCGGTGGAGAAAGGCGTAGCCGATAATGCCGATGTAATCATTATCGACACCGCAGGCCGTTTGCACAACCGTGTCGATTTAATGAACGAACTTCAAAAAATCAAACGCGTTATTCAAAAAATTGTACCCGATGCCCCACACGATGTATTGCTGGTGCTCGATGGCTCTACCGGCCAAAACGCCATAGAACAGGCGAAACACTTTACTGCTGCTACACAAGTCACCAGTTTAGCCATTACCAAATTAGATGGTACTGCCAAAGGTGGAGTAATTATCGGTATCATCGATCAGTTTAAAATACCGGTGCGCTACATTGGTGTAGGCGAAGCCATCGATAAGCTGCAAATCTTTAATGCCAAGGCTTTCGTGAGTTCGATGTTGAAATAAAAAGACCTCCCTAAATCCCTCCAAAGGAGGGACTTGAAACACTACGATTTAGAACGGCATTCCAGTAGGCAGGAATAACGAAAACAAAACATGGGCGTGTCCTCCGTTGCACTTCGGTCAGGCTGCTACAGGGTGCGCTGCGCTCCCGTGCTCCACTGCGTTACGCACCAAGCCTTTCGCATCCTTCACGCGGCATTGTGGTATCATTTGAACGTTCAGTTATAGCTCAATATCACAATTATTACAATACTGCCCATTTGTAGAGTATTTGTAGAGCGAACATCTCTTTTCCTTACTGCATCTTTGAACCATAATTAATAACCATTTAAAAATCAATTATGGAAAAGTTTAAAAAACAAATAAGTGCCGCTATCACTTTAACCTTAGTGCTTGGCCTTGTATTTATGTCTGCTTGCAAAAAGGAAGCCGGACCAGCCGGTAAAGATGGTAACACGAATGTGAAAGTTTACCTTTTCGATGGTGCTTCGTTAACAGCGGTAAATGCAGGTATAGCAAATAATATTCCTATCCGTTTTTCTGAAGTTGATAGTTCTTTGGTTTTAGCGTACCATAAAAGTGGAGGGTACTGGTTTTCAACACCGGGGTTGGGTTTCGGGCCATACTATATGGCTAGAGTGCGCTACAATAGTACTATGTACCCTGATTCCACAGAAGTTTTTACTTCAATTCACGATGCTGATGGCTCGACCTACTCAGGTAGCGGTGAGTCTATTGAAAAAGTAAAATATGTGGTTGCTCCGGCATCGGCTGTTTTTGGTAAAAAGGAAACGGTAGATTACTCCGACTATAAAGCCACCATGAAATATTTCGGCTTATCGGAAGACTAATACAAATATTTTGAATTGCTTGCTCCCGTTGTGCGTGTTGATATGTACAACGGGAGTTTTTGTTTTTCCGATGCTGTCGGGTGTTTCCACCCGACAATTAGAAAGTAGTAAATCTGCAACGATGAGCTTTTAATTTTGTGTGCTAATGGCTGCTTCACGGTCAGGTGGAAACACCTGACCTCACGAAAAAATGCCAGAGGCACTTATTAGGATTCACTCGCAAGATGCGAGCGAAGGCGAGGAGCTTAAAGAAAGCACAAGTGAAAAGCACTAGCGCTAGATGAGGAATTTTGGATGAGAAACAGTACATTCATCACAGAAAAAACACAATGATTTTAATTAGTGACATCCCTAACTTTGTAAAGCAATTTTCAAATTTAAACGTTAAAGTTATTTTGCTTTTGTGCATTAGCTGCCCCTTTTTTTCATGCAAAAATAAGGAGGCAAAACAAGTTGATGTCAAGATAGTTCAAAACGAAAAACCGCAGAATACAAAACCAAAATTGTTGATTAATACAGATAGTGTTAGGATTGATTCTTTGAAACGATTGTGGCAAGCACCTTCATCTGTTTTCCCTCAAACAAAATTCAGTTATATAGTTGCGTCTTTTTACAATCCGAAATATGATGCACCTTATTTAGATAGCAATGAAAACATAAAAGCTGATTTTTCTCTAAAATTAAACGCGAAACAAGCAAACGCAATACTTGCAATTATTAACGATACTTCCACATACCGACAAGGTATGTCTGGTTGTTTTTATCCCCACCACCAACTCGATTTTTATAATAATCAAAATAAAATAGTTGCCGAATATTCGATTTGTTTTCAGTGCAATCAAATTTCAGCGTCAAAGAAATCGCCTAGAATGCTAGATGGTATGCTAAGCGATAATGGAGCTCTTAATTTTGAAAGGTACTTTAAACGTATTGGCCTTCCTCTAGAAAGTAAGTAGGTGTGTAAATCTTCCCCGGTTCGTCATCAAGAAACGAAACAAGCCTTACTAAATGTTTCGTGGACACGCGACCATGGTGGAAAAATAGCTGTGCCAGAGGCTGTTCTTTTATTCACTCGCAAGATGCGAGCGAAGGCGGGAGTATTGAACCCGTCACTTCGACTTCCTAGGAGAAGTCTCAAGCTATGGCTTATGGAGATTTCTCCTCGAAGACTTGTTCGAAAAGACGGAAACTATTTATTCCCACCACCTTTGGTGGAGACACAAACCATGGAATAGAATGTTCCGTCACTGCGAGGAACGAAGCAGTCTGTGTTTTTGCAGTTCAATACTGTTGAGAAATTACATCCATCGAGCTTTAATCCGGATACTGGATCTAGAACGGCACAAGAACCCCACGCAAAGAGCAACACTGCATTCTTGTGCCAGGTGCGACACAAACCATGGGATAAATGAAAAACTTAATAAAGACATACTCCTTTAATCTTTACAGTTGGCCCATCAACTATAAAATTACCGTTAAAACTAATATGATGCGCACCAACATAAATTGCAGAGTTTATAATTGAATCTTGGGGCTCAGTCCTCTTTCCTTCGAAATAGGGAAAAATGAACTCAATTTCTCCCTTATCGCCACTTTGTAAATGCATATCTTTTAAAACAGAATAGGGAATATTGAAACTAACTACTTTTGATTCCATTCTATTTTCGATTTGCCTTGGATCCCAATAATAAGAACACATATCATACTCATACACTATTGATTTAGATATACAACTGTCCATTTTTATCGCAACTTGACAAGCATAAACCTGTTTATCAAATGTAATTCTACGGAACTTCGGATTGTGAAATGATAACTTTAATTCTGTTTTTGCTCTACCTATGTTAATGCGCAAGGAACTCTTAAGGTACAAATACCAATATCTTTCCTTTTGAGCAACAGCACTCAAACTATTGAATAGCAGAAAAACAATAAGTAATGATGACTTAAAATTCAATTTCAATATTTTTGCTGAGGGTTAATTATCACTTCTGTACTACTATCCCAAATATACTAAATCACCACATCTTAAATCGGCAAATCTTAAATGCATGCACAATGCCGCGTGAAGGATAGAAGCGGAAAGCCCGCAGGGCCGCTACTTAGCGGCACGAGGACTTGCAGCGGATAGCCTGGTTACCGCTTCCTAGCGGGAACACGCCCTGATGGAGATTGATGAATTAAATAAATTGTTGGTCGGGCGACCAACAATAGCCGAGGGATTCGCCAATGCGCATTCGCACATAAAACAATTCGCTTTTTTCTCGATTTTATTGCCATTTTTGGGGCTTAAACTCAGTAAGCGTAACGTGAAAACAAAATCAATAGTTAAGGATAAAGTATCGGTGATTACTTTGGGCTGTTCCAAAAACACGGTGGACAGCGAAGTGATGATGGCGCACCTGCAACATGGTGGCTACGATGTGGTGCACGACAAATGGAAGAAGGGCCGAAACATTGTGATAGTGAACACTTGCGGGTTTATCGATAAAGCCAAAGAGGAATCGGTGAATACGATTTTGGAATACGCCCAGGCGAAGAGCGATGGTAAAATTGAGAAGTTGTATGTGACGGGTTGTTTGTCGCAGCGCTACAAAGATAACTTGGAAACGGAAATTCCGGAAGTGGATGCCTACTACGGAACGGCTGAATTGCCGAGGTTGTTGAAGAATTTCAAGATTGATTACAAGCACGAGTTAGTGGGCGAGCGGTTTCTATCGACTCCGAAACATTTCGCGTATTTAAAAATATCGGAAGGGTGCAACAGAACCTGTTCGTTTTGTGCGATTCCGTTGATGCGCGGGAAACATGTTTCTCGTCCGATTGACGAGTTGGTAACCGAAGCGACAAAGCTGGCGGCACAAGGCGTGAAAGAGTTGATTTTGATTGCGCAAGAGTTGACGTACTACGGTATAGATTTATCAAAGAAACGCCAGTTGAATGCTTTATTGAAGGCACTTTCAGCGATTGAAGGCATTGAGTGGATTCGTTTGCATTATGTGTATCCGGCACAGTTTCCATTGGAAGTATTGGACGAAATTGCGAACAACCCGAAAGTGTGTAAGTATTTGGATATGCCATTGCAACACGCGAGCGATCATGTATTAACGTCTATGCGCAGAAATATTACGCGTCAGGAGACCAAAGATTTAATCAATACCATTCGCGCTAAAGTGCCGGGCATTGCTATTCGAACGACTATGTTGGTGGGCTATCCGGGCGAAACGGAACAAGACTTTGAAGATTTGAAATCGTTTATTGAAGAGATGCGTTTCGAGCGTTTGGGGGTATTTCAATATTCGCATGAAGAAAGTACGCGTGCCTTTAAAATGGAAGATGAAATTGATGCCGAGTTGAAAGAAGCGCGCGCAGCTGAGTTGATGGGGGTGCAGGAAAGTATTTCGTTGGCGAACAATCAGGCCAAAGTAGGCAAAACCTTTAAGGTGTTGTTCGACCGAAAAGAAGGCGATTATTTTATTGGTAGAACAGAATTTGATTCTCCGGAAGTAGATAATGAAGTGTTGGTGAAAGCACAAAAAACCTATGTGCGCATTGGCGATTTTGCAGATGTGAAGATTACCAGTGCAGAAGAATTTGATTTGTATGGCGAGATTGTAACTGCTTCGCACAACTAATATTTGGAGGTTATGGCGATGAAAATTTACTTCGACAATGCCGCTACAACGCCAATCGACCCTGTAGTTTTGGCGGAGATGATGCCGTATTTGACGGATAACTTCGGGAACCCGTCATCGATACACGAGTATGGCAGAAAAGCTAAAGCCGCTGTAGAGAAAAGCAGAAAAATTGTTGCGAAATATTTGAATGCCTCGGCAGCCGAAGTGTTTTTTACTTCGTGTGGGACGGAGAGCAACAACATGGTGATAAAGCAGGCGGTTGCGAATTTGGGCGTGAAGCGGATTATCTCCTCTCCCACCGAGCACCATTGTGTATTGCATACGGTGAAGACTGAAGGCAACAAAGGAGTTGCAGTGGATTATGTTCAAGTTAATGCAAAAGGCGATATAGATGTAGCGCATTTAGAAACATTATTAGCAGCTCAACCCGAAACAAAAACATTGGTATCGCTGATGCACGCCAACAACGAGATTGGGACTCTACTCAACATTCGACACGTTGGTGAAATCTGCGCTAAATATGGAGCTTTGTTTCATTCCGATTCGGTGCAAACAGTGGCGCATTATCCTATGGATGTGCAGGCAACAAAGGTTCATTTTTTGAGTGGTTCAGCGCATAAATTCCACGGTCCGAAAGGCATTGGCTTTGTGTATATCAATGGCAATAATGCGATTCAACCGCTGATTGAAGGAGGTGCACAAGAGCGGAATATGCGAGCCGGTACGGAAAATGTGGTGGGTATTGTGGGTTTAGGAAAAGCTTTGGAGCTTTGGATGACTGAAGGTGAGCAATACCGAGTGCATATTGAATCGATTCGCGATTATATGGCAACGCAATTGCAAGCTGAGATTCCGGGGATAGTTTTTAACGGCTACACAGATAACAGAAGTTTATATCACGTGTTAAGCGTTTCGGTTCCGGCCAATCAAAAAACGGAGCTTTTGCTGTTCAATTTGGACATTTCGGGCATATGTGCATCGGGAGCGAGTGCGTGTGCCTCGGGCAGTATACAGGCATCGCACGTGTTGGAAGCCATAAAAGCTGATGAAAACCGCAGAACGGTGCGCTTTTCGTTCTCGAAAAACAATACAAAAGAGGAAGTTGACTTTGCTGTAGCGAAGTTAAAGGAGATGGTATAGTACCATTTAACAGATTTTTAGGGTCTGTAAATCATTTATTTCAACTTTCCCGAAAAAGGATACTTTTGCACCCGCAATACGCAGTAAATATGGAAAACAAAAATACAATCATTGGAACGATACTCCTAGGAGTTTTGGTTTTAGGGATGTTCTATTTTCAGAGTAAGGTAGACGATAAAGAAAAGACAAAAAAAGCGGAAACTACAGCAGTAAAAACCGACAGTACTAAAGCAGTTGCTATTGCAACGACACTTGATAGTACACAACAAATTGTTGGAGACTCTGCTTCGAAAGCTACACTTTTAGGTGGTTTTGCTACAAGTGGAGATGCGAAAGAAACGGTAATTGAGAATGCAAAGTTGAAAGTAACACTAAGTAGTGTTGGTGGTAACATTAAATCGGTAGAGGTAAAAGACTACAAAACTTGGAATAAAAAACCATTGATTTTGTTCACGGAGCAATCGAATCACTTCCAATATATTATCGACAATAATGGAGAGAAAGTAGAAACAAATACCATTCGCTTCGAAACCCAAAATGCAACGGCAACGGGTGTTTCGTTTTTAGCGAAAGCGGCTAACGGAGCTGTAATTGAGCAAAATTATACGTTAAGTGACGACATCTACAAAGTAAACTACAACTTGAAAGTAAATGGCATCCAAAAGCCAATAGCATTGGATTGGAAAAGTCAGTTGTTGAATTTGGAACATGATGTAGCCACAGAACGAACGTATTCGGCATTGTACTATAAATATAATGACGATGATGTTCAACATTTAGATGAAACGAAAGATAAAGACGAGGCAAAAGCGGAGAAAGATGTGGAGTGGATTTCGTTTAAACAGCAATTCTTTAATGCCACCCTTTTAGGTGATGGCGTATTCAAGAATGCCGCGTTTAATACCCATCACGCAAAAGATTCGTTGTATTACGTGAAACGCTACGATGCTACCGCTCAAATCAATACGCAGGGTGGGAAGGGCGACTACAAGTTAGCTTGGTACTTTGGCCCCAACAAATATGATGTATTGAAAAAAGCCGGACCGGATTTGGAGAATATCATCAAATTGGGTTACGATAACTTTGTGTTTAATTGGATTAAATACATCACTCGATTCCTTACCATTCCTACGTTCAACATACTAGAGAAAGCAGGTTTCAACTACGGTATCATTATTTTGTTATTAACGTTATTGTTGAAATTATTACTTACGCCATTGACTTGGAGTTCGATTAAATCGGCCGCTCACATGAAAGCGATGAAGCCGGAATTGGATGCATTGAAAGCCAAGTATGGTGACGATCAACAGAAAATTGCCGCAGAGCAAATGACGATTTATCGAGAAGCCGGGGTCAATCCGTTTGGTGGTTGTTTACCGATGTTATTGCAATTGCCGATTTTGATGAGTATGTATTTGTTCTTCCCGAATTCGATTGAGCTTCGTCAGCAATCGTTCTTATGGGCTACCGACTTATCGAGCTACGATTCTATTTATACGTTCAGTACTGCACTACCATTAATTGGCGATCACATATCGTTGTTCACCATTTTGATGACGATAACTTCGATTGCTTTTGCAGCCTATTCACAAGCCAACAGCGGTATGCAGAACACACAACCGGGCATGCAGTATATGCCTTACATTATGCCGTTGTTCTTGATGTTTATGTTCAATAGTTTCCCTGCAGCGCTTACGTATTACTACTTATTGCAAAATGTTATCTCCATTGGTCAGCAAGCATTGATTCAGAAATTCTTCATTAAAGAAGATTTGATTCGTGCAAAAATTGAGCACAACAAAAAGAACCCGAAAGAGAAATCAAAATGGCAACAAAAGTTTGAAGACATTCAAAAACAACAACAAGAGAAAAATAAGAAATAAGAACTCAAAAAGGGCAACTTCGGTTGTCCTTTTTTATGCCACTAAAAGTTTCTCGCAAACTACTAAACTTAATGTTTCGGTTTTCTTGGCGTAACTCACCACCATACTACCGTCAAAGGGTTCTACCGATTTTATTTTAAGCGATATCCCCAAATGCAAACCTCGTGCGTTTAAGAACTTGAGGAAATCATCGCTCGAATGCGTTACTGCAGCCAAAACAATGGTTTGTCCCTTTACACATTCGCTTAGAGGAGTATACTTCTTCCAAACAATTTTCCCGTGCTTATCGGGTATAGGAGAACCGTGCGGATCTACTTTTGGGTAAGCTAATAACTCGTCCATTTTATCGAAAAATGCAGGCGATTTAATATGCTCCACTTGTTCTGCAATATCGTGCACTTGTTCCCATCCAAAGCCCATTTTCTCCACCAAAAACATTTCGGTTAAACGGTGTTTGCGGATGATGAGAGCGGCTTCTTTCTTCCCTTTTTCGGTGAGTTTAACCGGTTTGTAGCTTTCGTAATTCACTAAACCCTTCTCTGAAAGCTTTTTCATCATGCTATTTACGGTGGGCATTTTAATCTCCAGCGATTTGCTCAAAGCATTCACGGTGGTTTCGCCTGCCTCGGTAGATAGAACGAACAAGGCTTTCAGATAGTTTTCTTCGGTATACGAATTCATGGAATAAACATAAGTATAAATAAAGCAAAAATAATAGTTAGATTAGTCTAACTTATTAATTTTATGGCGTAAACATTTAAATGACTGCTCTCCGAACATTAACGATATTCTTGCTAATCGTAACTTACAGTGGTACTTACGCCCAAAACGGAAGTATTACAGGAACAATTGGTGACCTTTCGGGGCCGTTGAAAAATATATCGGTAAGCATACCATCGTTAGCTAAAATCGCTTATACCGACAGTCTTGGCAATTTCAGTATAGATAGCCTTTCTCCAGGAAAACAGTCTATAACAATCAATGCGAATGAATACAAAAGAATAGATACAACCGTTTTGTTGGACCTTTCCAACCAAATGCACCTAAATCTTTTGTTGACCAAAGAAGTATCATTTGTCGAAGATGTAGTAATTACCGGAACGATGAAAGAAGTCAGTCGACTGGAAAGCTCCATTCCGGTTGAAGTGTACACACAGAAGTTATTTCAAAAGAACCCAACACCTAACCTATTCGAATCGGTAGGAATGATTAATGGCGTTAAACCCCAACTCAACTGTAGTGTTTGTAACACCGGAGATATCCATATCAATGGCATGGAAGGTCCATACACTATGATTTTGATTGACGGCATGCCCATAGTGAGTGCACTTTCGAGTGTGTATGGATTAAGTGGTATACCCAACAGCATCATAGATCGAATGGAGGTGGTAAAAGGTCCGGCTTCTTCGCTCTATGGCTCAGATGCCATGGGAGGCATCATTAATGTGATTACCAAAGATCCGAAATTGGCTCCGGTGTTCAGCAGCGATGTAATGCTAACCACTTGGGGAGAGTTTAATATAGATGCTGCTGCTAAATGGAATGCCGGAAAAAAAACGAGTGCTTTAGCCAGTATCAACTACTTTAATTATCAAAACCCCATCGATAAAAACAAAGATGGATTTACGGATGTAACTCTGCAAAACAGGTTTACGTTTTTCAACAAATGGAGCATTGCACAACGGTATCAGCGGAAAGCAAGTATTGCTGCACGATATGTTTTTGAAGATCGATGGGGTGGGCAATTGAATTGGAGTAAAGAATGGCGAGGCACTGACTCCATTTATGGGGAGAGTATTTACACACACAGAATTGAGCTTATTGGTTTGTACCCCCTACCGGTAAAAGAAAATGTGACAATACAATTTTCGTATAACTGGCACAATCAAAATTCATATTATGGGACAACCCCTTTCATGGCTAAACAGCATGTAGGGTTTGTACAAATGTTTTGGGATAAAACGATATTCAAAAAGCATGCATTATTATTGGGTGCTGCTTTTCGCTTCACCTATTATGACGATAATACTCTTGCCACTACCGCAAACAGTGGACAATCCAACAATCCATTAACAACACCCCTTCCGGGTATTTTTATCCAAGAAGAATGGAGCCTACATTCAATGCACAAGCTCTTACTGGGCTATAGGTTCGATTATGATGTAACGCATAAAGCAATTCACTCGCCAAGGATTGCCTATAAATTCTCGCCTTCAAAAAAACATACATTTAGACTAAGCTTCGGCACAGGATTCCGAGTAGTCAATCTTTTTACGGAAGATCATGCAGCGCTTACGGGCTCGAGAAATGTAGTGATAGCAGAAAAACTAAATCCGGAAAGATCGTATAACGGAAACTTAAATTATGTATTGAGAATTCCAACTAAAGCGGTTTTGCTTACTGCGGATTTTACCGGATTTTACTCCTATTTCACGAACAAAATTATTGGTGATTACGATAGCGACCCGAATAAAATTATTTATTCAAACATCCATGGACATGCAATATCTAGAGGAATTTCGCTCAACATCGAAGCCACATTTCAATTCCCGTTGAAAGTAATAGCCGGTATTACTTATATGGATGTTTATCAAAACAGAAAAGACAGTATGGGTAATATGCGGAAAATCGTCCAAACCCATGCTCCCAAGTGGTCGGGTACATTTGCCGTAAGTTATGCACTACCGAAAGGATTTACATTAGATTTTACCGGACAATGGAACGGACCAATGCGTTTGCCGATTCTAGTAAAGGATTACAGACCTTCCTATTCGCCTTGGTTTTGTATTGCCAATCTCCAAGTATCAAAAAAATTCAATTATGGTTTTGAACTCTATGGAGGGATAAAAAACCTGTTCAACTTCCGACCTAAAAACCCTATCATGCGAGCGTTTGACCCGTTTGACAAACAAGTTGATGATCCAATAAACAATCCCAATGGATATACTTTCGACACAAATTACAACTATGCCTCGATGCAAGGAGTACGCGGTTTTCTTGGACTACGGTATACCCTACCAAAGTAAGTAAACGTCTACTATATTCGACTTCTCCATAATGCTGTGGAAACAGACATACTGAAAAAACGCGTGTAGCGTTATCTTTAAGGTTCAATTGTTTTAACATGAAAAAAGTAGTTTTGGGATTATCGCTTTCTGCGGTTGTGATGTTAGCGTTCTTGATTGGTATCTATCTGGAACGCCATGGAGAGATTGCAGAATTAAAAACCATTACTAAAAATATTACTTCGGCAAAAACACCGGAAATTAAGTATGGATTGAACTTAAGTGAATTTGTTGTAGTGAGCCAAAAAGTGCAGAAGAATGAAGTGTTTGCCGATATACTTTTGAAAAATAACGTTGCATATCAAACAGTTCATTTTTTGATGAACGAATCCAAATCAATTTTCAATTACAATAAAATTAGAGCAGGCAATCAGTATACGGTATTAGGCGAGAAAACGGATACCGGATTTGTGCCGAAGAAAATTATTTACGAAGAAAATAAAATCGATTATGTAGTATTTAACCTAGAAGATTCGTTATATATCCACCGCGGACAAAATCAGATTGAGCGCAAACATCGAGAAGTAGCCGGAGTGATTCGTTCTTCGCTTTACGAAACATTTGATGTACTGGATATACCGCCAACATTGGCTGTTCGCTTGGCTGACATTTTTTCGTGCACGGTCGATTTCTACAAAGTGCATGAAGGCGATAAATTCAAAATTATTTTTGATGAAGATTTTGCAGAAGGAAAATCGGTAGGTGTAGGCGAAATTTCTGCCGCCATTTTTAATAGCAACGGTAAAGATTATTATGCCTTCTACCACGAAAAAGACAAAGTGCATGAAGGGGAATATTTTGATGAGAATGGGAATAGCATGAAAAAGCAGTTCTTGAAATCGCCTGTAAAATTTGCACGTATCAGTTCGCGCTTCAATTTAAATCGTTTTCATCCGGTAGCCAAAGTTTTCCGAGCGCATTTAGGCACTGATTATGCCGCAGCTTACGGAACACCTATTTTAGCTACTGCTGATGGTGTTGTGGAAGAAGCAAAATTCGGTGTATACAATGGTAACTACGTGAAGATTCGTCACAATGGACAATACAAAACGCAATACTTACACATGTCGAGAATTGGAAAAGGTATTCGTCCGGGTAGAAAAGTTCGACAAGGCGAAACCATTGGTTATGTAGGTAGTACCGGTTTAGCTACAGGTCCGCACGTATGTTATCGTTTTTGGAGAGATGGCAAACAAGTTGACCCATTCCGTCAGAGTTTGAAATTTAGCGATGCATTGGGTGGAAAAGAGAAAACAAATTTCTTAGCTAAAACCAAGGCCCTTCGAACAACGATTGATGGTTTAGCGTACGATGCAGATCCATTAAAGAAAATTGAAGAAGAACGTCAGGCTAAAATTACAACCGCAGCCAATACGTTTGTAGAGCGAATGTTCTAAATTATTTTACCAAGGCGATACACTTGTATAACAATGCGTTGTATCTGTAAAATTAAAATAACGTTTATCTAATTTACGGTATGGAATCCATCCATTTTGATGCACTATTCCGTCAGGTTGAATGATCCTTTCTACAGGCACTTCATGTACATCGAATGTAACTAAATGAGAAGACGTTTTTGTGTTTTCCAAAGCAGATAAAAGTGCAAATTCGAAAGGCGTACACCATGGTTGTCCAATTAAATCCATAGGAACATACGATGAATGAATGACTAACTTTTTATTTTCATGCTTCTTAATAAATGCGCGTTCCCAATTCAAACGCTGTGAGTAATGATCGGAAGCCTTTATCGTTCTTCCAAGCCCAAACAAAACAGAAAAAACAAACAAGCATAACAATATCGAATTACTGAATTTTTGTTTGAAGATAAATACAAATGGAACGAGCAACATGAACACTAGGGGTTGATACAAATTTTCGAAATATAATCCTTGACCTTCTTTGATATCATAGAAACAAACATTGGTGAACAGCATGAAACCAAGTATCAAAGCGGAATACAGAATACCTACAAAATATTTTCGATGTCGGAAAAACACAACCACACCTAGTGTAAAGAATACACTAATCATCAGTAACTTGTTCCATAACAGCGACAACAAAAATCGGTTGGTAGAAATATTGAAGTAATGCGGGAAAAGTGTTTTCCAATTAGTAACATGTTCCATGGCGCCTTTATCGTAATTAGAATACGACACCATTTTTGTTTTTAAAATGAAGACAAAAACAGAAAATAGAATAGTGTAAAGAAATACCGGTTCTGTGTAACGCTTTGTAATAAGCAAATACAGCATTAAAGCAAAAAAACAAAAGATAGAGAGCGGATGAATGGTAAAGCCTAAAAACAATAAAAACAACAACAGTAGTAATCTCCAAACGGTTAATGTTTTACCGATAGCATTCTCGATAAAAGCATAGATAAACAGCCAATACAAAGGCAAATATTGAGATTCGGCCACCATCCAAAAAAACATTTCGGAATTAAAGAGCAATGGAGATAACACAATAGCAGCAGCGGCTTTCCAATTCTTCAATCCAAAACCACATAATAAAGAAAGAACTACCGCTGTCAATGCTAAGTTCAAGGAATAAGCTATAGCAATCCATTTTAAAGGAAATGCCGTTTTCATAAAAAGGAAAGGGAGTAATTGAGAAAGTACAGCTGGATATCGATAGTGTTGAATACAAAAACTTTTGGTTTCCAATATATCAAACAGATAGAAGGAAGAATCGTACATGATATTGCGCTGCAAATAGAAGACAATGGATAGCACCATCAACAATGCAGACGTTACAATTGAGAAATATTTAAATTGACGTTCCATTCGTTTGTCTACAGATTTACCAGTTTTACTACAATTCGTATTTCCGATTTTCGGCCTCTATCATCAACACATGCAATAATTTGCGGACCTTCAGCAGGAACAAAATAAACTTTTTCTTTCGGTAAACATTGTTTAAAGAAATTGTTGTTTACATACCAAAATATTTTTTTCACATCCGCATTTGCTTCACTTTGTAAAAGCAAAGGTTGAGGATTGGTTTTATCGATATAATATTCGGTATTGTTGACTAATGATATAATTCGAATATCACCTTCTTTTGTCATTTGAAAACAATCAGAATTATGAGGAGGAATTTTCTCATAAGGAATATGTTCACTGTCAAAAAACCGCACCATATCCGGATCCGTAGTTCGCATGTATTTAACTTTATAACCGTTATCAGGTCGGCATTTGGCGCAATACGAAAAATGCTCATCTGCAGTAAGGTATACTTCCTGAATATGCTCACAAATTTTATTGGAGGAAACCATTGGAATAAAAAAATCTTCCGTCTCGTTTTCACAGCGCTCTCCAGGAATTAAACCCGACTCGCTGCACACCGAACGCACGCCACATTCCTTTGGAATAGCATACCAAGCATTGGGCGAATTATAATCGATAGTATTGAAAATATTAAACAGTAGTGGTGTAGCGATGTTTGCCCCACTTAAAGCGGGAGCGCCTTCTCCTGAAAAATTCCCTACCCATACACCAACGGTATAATGTTTATTGTACCCTATGCTCCAGGCATCTTTGCGAGCATACGATGTTCCCGTTTTCCAAGCTATTTTGGGCAAGTGTGTCGTTTGTTCCCAATTGGCCGGCAAATCGGGGCGAGCTAAATTCGAGAGGATTTCAGTGACCATGAAATTAGCTGATGGAGAAACAACCTTTTGCGCAACGTCATCAGCAACATCATTTGTATAGCGAGCATTTCGATACATTCCATTATTGGCAAATGAAGCATAGAGCAAGGTAAGCTCTTCGAGCGAAACACCACAACCTCCTAGAATCAACGACAATCCAAGTTTCGCACTATTTTGCTTTATCTTCTTGAAATGTAAACCCGACAAAGTATTCGCAAAATCATCTTTCCCGAATTTATTTAATAACGACACTGCAGGTATATTCAGCGAATTCGACAATGCAAATTCAGCTGTTACATAACCATGAAACAATTTATCGAAATTTTCAGGACTAAATCCATTGATATTGATAGGAATATCTTTCAAAACAGTTTTGGGTGTAATTAAACCCTTATCGAAACTAAGTCCATACAACAATGGTTTAAGCGTACTTCCCGGTTCGCGAATGGCGCGTATTCCGTCTACTTGCCCGCCATCTGTTTTATCGTAATAATCGGCAGAACCCACATAAGCAACTACCTTCATACTTCGATTATCGATAACAAGAACAGCTGCATTTTTGATATTCAATGTTTTTAGCGTGCCTACATAATTTTGAGTGAGTTGCTCAATTTTGCGTTGCTGATTAAATTGAATATTTGTTTTAATATTTGTAATTCCTGATTTTTTTAACCGATACGCTAAGTGCGGAGAAAACTTAGGTAAGACATGACGTTGTAATTGCAGTGGTTCCAGCATGGCTTCATCCAATGCTTTTGGCGAAAAAGTATTTTCTTCTTTAAACTTACGCAACCATCGATTACGCTCTTTAATTAAGAATGGAACACCATAACGGATGTGCGCATTCGGTCGGTTAGGAATAATACACAAGGTTACAGCTTCCGCCAAACTCAGTTGTTGTGGGGGCTTTTGAAAGTATATTAACGAAGCCGATTTAATCCCTTCAATATTTCCGCCATAGGGAACGAGATTAAAATACAGTTGCAAGATTTCATCTTTCGAATATTTCCATTCTAATTGAAATGCACGAAATACTTCAATTAATTTACTCCAGACTGTTCTAGGGCGGTGTTCAAGCATCCTGGCCACTTGCATGGTGATTGTGGAAGCTCCGGATAAACGTTTAAAATGAAACAGATTACCGAATGTAGATTTTGCAATAGCCACCGGATTTACGCCAAAATGGTAACGGAAATACTTATCCTCTTTGGCCATCAATGCGGCTTGTAATACTTTGCTGATTTCGTTTTTTTCAGATGCAATGCGCCATTTATCGTCTTTGCTCAAATAAGCATTCAACAATGTTCCATCAGCGGCATATACTGTTGTAGAATAATCAATTTTATCGGGCAAAGGGAAAATGAGGTTCAGTGCAATGCTAACAACAAGCAATGCTACAATTCCCGTTATTAGGTATTTAGAGAAAGAAAGAATCGAAATTTTGTTCATGCAGGAAATAACATAGCCTTTATAAAAAAGACAATTAATAGCGGTACTTTTTAGCCGATTTAATCACAAAAGAGATGGTAACCTCATGCGAAAGACCGGCATCTTTTCTCAGCTTAGAGACTTCGAAATCCATAGAATAACATACTCGCCCAACTTTTAGAATTTCAAAACCTGCATCGAAGAGCACTTTCGATTTTGTTCGATAAGTAGCTCCCACCCAAAACGTTTTAATGAATTTTACACGCATCCCAATATCAGCTTGTAACGGTGCATTTTTCACCCAACGTAAGGCGGCAACCGGTTCGAGCGCTACACGTTCATATTCACCAAAAGGAATTTTCCCACCTAACAGTACATTTATATGCTGTACTTTCCGAATTTCGCTGTAGCCATTCGTTGCACCGTATTTAATGTTCAATCCAAACAATTGTGGTACAGAAAAACCGGCATAAAAATACTCGCGATATTGATAATAGATACCCAATGAAGCATCCGGAAAATATTGAGCCCCACGTAATGTGGAGAGACTTGGATCGTTCTGTACATCGGGATTTAGCTTATCGGCACGTAAACGATACTGCATCACACTAATGCCCAAACCAATGGTGAGCATGTGGCGTGTAGACGTGTTGTAATGCACTTGATCTTCGTTCATCAATTCGTGCTGATTAAAGCGAAATTGATAGGCAGCTGAAATGCCAAATCCTGTTTGTCCGGTTGGTCCGGTCTGATCTTGAATAAAAAAACCTCCCAGCCCAACGTTCTTATCGGCAATTTGTCCTTCTAGCCCTAAATAAGCGGTATATGGCGCTTCGCGAATATTTGTAAACTGCTTACGATAGGTAGCTGTTCCACTGAGCCAGCCTTTACTACCGGTAAGAGCCGGATTAAGGATAAATGCATTTTCACGAATCAACGAAAACTCTTCCACCTGTTGTGCCGAAGTTAAAACAACAATAAAATTCAACAAAAAAAATGGAATCAATCGCAACCTACCTTTCATGCTATTTCACGATTGTTAGAGGTCCATCAAAACGCACTTCCTTTCCCTCATTATCCTTCACATAAATGATGTAATAGTAGGTTCCTTCAGGCAAAGGCTCTCCTTTGTAACGCCCAACCCACGATTGACTGTAGGGCTTTTCATAAAATACTTCATCGCCCCAACGATTAATGATTTGAACAGAATTATCGGTATAACGTTCTAAATCGCGGATATGCCAATAATCGTTGTAGCCATCGCCATTAGGCGTAATTACATCGGGGATAAAGAATTTCACCAATGGTTTATCGCGAACTAAGATTCGCAAACTGTCGTAATCCATACAGCCTTTATCATCCCATACCGTAAGATAATAGATATAGTCTTTTTCGGGATGCACTAAAGGATCGGGGCAGCTCGGACAAATCATATTATAGGGTTGGCGCCAACTAAATGCACTTCCACCGGAGCCTTGTAACTGAATCGTATCGTACTTCCATATGATTGTATCAACTCCTGCAATTGCAAATGGAGGAGAGGTAATCGCTAATGCAAAAGGAGAGAAGCGGAAATTATTCCATCGCGTTTTCGAAATGCGGTTGAATGGACTACCGGACAAAATAGTATCGCGGAAAATGGCTTCCCATTGCGGAACCCGTTGCCAATGTACTATATCATCCCAATCTCCATCGCTGGCAGCATCATAAAAAATAGCAATTTCTGCACTGTCGTTGCCTTTGGGATGATATAAGCGGTGATACCAATTGGGGTTAACTTCGCATACTAAGTGAAAGCGATTGTTACGACTAAAGCCCTCAGTTGAAGGATCAACATTGGCAAAACGGGCTTTGTAAATATTGGAATCGCTAGTTGCGGTGGTAATTTCAACCGGACGATAACGCGAAGTAATATAGTTTGATCCTACCGGAAACAAATAGGTATTGGTTGAATTCGTGTAACGCAACAACCCTCCATCTTTCCAACTCGATAAGAAACCGGTTGTTCGTTTCACCGATCCGTAATCGGCATTGCGTACCCAAATGGTATTCGTATCCACACTAAATTCGCGATCGGTCATATCTAAAACACCATCCACCTTGGCATCCAAAACGGCATATTTTACACCTTGATTTTTCAGCACCAAGTTGTGAAAATAAGTTTCATCGTTTCCCTTAATGGTTTGATCGGCCGCATGAAAAAACACATAGCCACTATCAATGTCTGTAAAGGCATTGTTCCCTGCATCATTTCGCCAATCCCCTGTTAGAAAGATAGAATCGGTGTTATCGTATAAGCCACCGCGCAGATTATGCATATCGCCCACCACAGATAAATACGCTTTATCTTTTATTGAAACGAATGCACCGTTGTTACTCCAAAAATCATTTTGAGCAAAGATGCAAATAGGCAGTAAAAGAAAAATGAGGACTAACTTTTTCATGTTCCGAAATAAAGATAAGGAATATGCGCAGAAAGTAAAAACGTTGTTTTGGGTGCACCAACCGTGAACTTTTAGTCACTTATTGAAAAGATGAGAAAACGTTTCCTCTCCTATTCCAAAAAACTTAACTTGGTAAATTAGTTATACTTCTGAAAACCACCATTCAACATCACATGAAGAATTTTCACTTCGTTTGTCTACTATTTTTATGTTTTACCCCATCTGCTTTTGCACAATCCATCAAAAAAGAATATACCCTTGGTAAAGATCGCGACTACAATGTAGTGGAGGGACACTTCTTCGATAATGGAGGAAAAGACGGTCCATTACTGAACGAATATTTCATAACAACATTGCATAGTACAGCAGATGTAGATGTGTTTTTTGAGGAGCTGAATATCCCTATTGGTGCTCGATTAAATTTCTATTTGGGGAAAAACCAAAAAGGACAATTGGTAGGATCGGTTTCGCATTATGATAAGATATCAAACATCACCGGAAAAGAAATTACTATTGAATATATTCCTACCAATGCGTTAGAGAAAACCGTTGGCAACTTTACCGGGGTGATTAAACGCACCTCGAATGGCAGTAACCAAAGGGGAAGTAGCCGTTCGCAACCGGAGAGTGATTGTCCGTATGCCATTCCACTTTGCCAGAACTTAACGGCCGTGGCACTTGCAGGACAGTATACAGATTTGGGATCAGTGAGTGATGACGCAGGTGGATGTTATGGGGGAACAGGAAGTGGAGGTTCGGTATGGTATTCTTTTCAGCCACAAACGGATGGCCCACTTGATTTTACCATTACACCATCGGGCTCAACAGATTACGATTTTGTTTTATGGGATGTTACAGCAGGTTGTGCCAGTAATCAACGACAAGAAATTAGTTGCAACTATTCGTTAATCACCGGAGCTACAGGTTTAAGCAGTACACTTTGTAGTCAGGCCGGTGGATCGTGTTCGCCAAACGATTGTTCTACCGATAGCAAAGGATCGGATTGCAATAAATTTAACCGAAGACCGAACGTTTTAGCATCGCATAAATATGCAGTTTGTATTAATTTTTACAGTGGATCAAACGATGGCTTTAACATTCAATTTAAGAATGAAGCTTCTTCTGTAACCATTACCGACATTACCCCTCCAACCATTTTAAATGCAACGGCAAACAGTTGTCCGTCAGCAACACAATTCAAACTGCGTTTTTCAGAATACATTGATTGTTCAACGCTTCAAGCTGCAGATTTAACCTTACCAGGACATACGGTTACCATCACCAATACAAACTGTGCCAATGGTGTATCGAACACAGTAGATGTAACTATTTCACCTGCGTTAACTACAGGTACTTATTCTTTACACGGCCAAGATATTCTTGATTTATGCGGCAATAACATGAACTCCAATTTCAGCATTGTAATTGGCGCAAACCCAACGCCAACGATAAGTGCCAATAAAACAACTTGTAAAAGTCCGGGATTTTTAGGGATAGGATTTACCTACTCGCCTGCCTCACAATCTTTGACTGCCGGAGGAGGATCGTTTTATCAATGGAGTGATGGACAAATAGGAGCGACAGTTTCAGTAGCTCCAACAACAACAACTGTATACACTGTAACTGTTACACAAGGTGCTTGTCCGGCTACAGCCAACGTTACGGTTACTGTTGAAACAGCACCTGTGGTAAGTATCCCCGATCAGAATTTCTGTGCAGGTCAATCTAGAACATTAACGGCAACCGGAGGCGGAACCTATCAATGGTATACAGGGCCTTCTTTGTTTGGAAACGGAACTGCAATTGCTGCACCTGCGGGAACGGCAGCCGTGTTAAATGCTACGCCATCGGCTACTACTACGTATAGAGTAATTGTTACTAGTCCGGGCGGTTGTAAAGGTCAAGATGATGTAACCTTAACTTTAGTAACGACTAATTGTTGTAATGCCAGTATAACACCGGTTTCGTTGTGTGCGAATGATGCACCGGTAACGCTTGCGGTTGGAACTTCCGGAGGAACGTTTAGCGGACCTGGAATTACGAATACTACAACAGGCGTTTTTGACCCCACAGTTGCAGGAGTAGGAAATCATAAAATATTCTATCAATTAGGTTGCGGAATAGATTCGGCAATAATAACGGTTACAGGATGTTCAGCGGTGAGTGTATGTAGAGAAACGAACGGAAACTTAACCGTGTCGGGAGGGACACCAACTTTTACTTGGTCGTATTGGAAAGCTGCATCGTCAACGCCTATAACCAATTCTGCTACTTGTACAGCCTGTGGCGGTTCATGGACACCTTTTGTAAATATTTGCACCAGTGGAATTACCACAATTACATCGTGTCCGGTTCCAGCCGGTTGGGTACAATTTGCCACCGGAACAACGGTAACTCCACCGGTTGGAAAAGACACGATTAAAGTGGTAGATGGTGCCGGAACAACAGTTACCATTTATAGCATTGCATCGGTACCCCTTTGTAGTTCGTGCCCTACGATAACAGTAACTACTACACCAACGAACACAACATGTGGTTTGGCGAATGGAAGCACCACAACTACAGTGAGTGGTGGGGTTTCACCTTATACATATACGTGGAGCAATTCAGGAGGAACCAATTCAAGCATTACAAATGTGAATGCGGGAACGTATACCGTTACCGTAAAAGATGCCAATTTATGCTCTGCTACTGTGAGTGTTACTATTGGTTCAAGTGCTAATCCAACGGCCACTTCTACAAAAACAGATGCTACGTGTAATGGTGCTAATAATGGCACAGTAACAGTTACTGCAAGTGGAGGAACAGGTTCATTAACGTATACTTGGTCGCCAAATGTGAGTACTTTATCAAGCGCATCTGCTCTTGCTCCTAATACCTATTCAGTTACGGTGAAAGATGCGAATAACTGCACCGTAGTTACTTCACAAACTATAACTCAACCAATAGCAATAACAATAGCGACTTCCTCAACCACTGCAACGTGTGGAGCGAGTAATGGTTCAGCAACTGCATCACCAAGTGGTGGTACAGGCGCTTATACCTACACATGGACGGGTGGAGCAACAACCGCAACAGCAACAAATTTGACGGCAGGCACCTATTCGGTAACAGTGAAAGATGCAAGTTTATGTTCGGCTGTAGGATCAGCAATAGTGAGCTCAACTACATCTATTACTACTACAATGACCGCTTCACCTTCAGGTTGCGGAACACCAACCGGAAAAGCAAAAGTGACTGTAACTGCAGGTGCTGGGCCATTTACCTATTTGTGGAGTAACGGACAAACAGCAGATTCCGCAACTGCATTATCTACAGGTTATGTAAAAGTAACGGTAACCGGTGCAGGTGGCTGTACAAAAGTAGATTCGATTCTAGTGCCATCATCGGCAACACTGCCCAACATTAATGCGGGAGTAGACACTGCTCTCAATTGTATTCGTACATCGGTTACACTTCAAGCCACATCATCCACAGCTGGTGTAACATTTGCATGGAGTAACGGAATTAATACTGCTAACAACAATGTAAGTTCGGCAAACACTTATACGGTTACCGCAACAGATCCAAACAATGGTTGTACAGCATCAGATGCTATAGTAGTGAGCTTAAGTAATACTATTCCGAATGCCAATGCTGTTGTTGTGCAGCCAAACTGTTCTAATCCGAATGGATCGATAACCGTGAATCCTTCACTTGGCAATGCGCCCTACAGTTTTGTTTGGAGTGCCAATGCTTCAACAGGAAATGTAAATGCGGCAACAGGATTAAATGCAGGAACTTATACCGTATCCATTACATCGGCTGATGGTTGCGAAAAAGACACTACCATTACTATTGCTGCACCTCCGGCTGCTATCAGCATTCAAGGTATAGTTGTAAACACATTAGCTTGTAACGAAACAACAGGCACTATTAGTACTGTGTTAGTGAGTGGAGGAACAGCTCCATATAACTACGTTTATGCTCCGCAAAGCAATTTATCGGCAACTACGTCCATTCCATCATTACCTTACAATGGTATTGCAATTGGTGATTATGCGCTTACGGCTACGGATTCATTCGGTTGTAGCGATACCTTTTGGTTTTCGGTAACCCGACAAGATTTGTTTTTAAATCCGGTACAAGCTTCACCTGAATCGTGCATTGGTGCTTCGAATGGAGTGATTAACAATGCTGTGCCATTTTACGGAACGGCTCCATATCAATTGGGCTATGCACCTACCACCAATCCTTCAGCAATTACACCTGTTACCGGATTTCCTGTAAATGGAATGACACCGGGCACTTATATTATGTATGCTACAGATTCAAAGGGCTGTACCGACTCGGCTTGGTTCTCGATTGGTGCAAGCATTACTCCTTGTTGTACACATAGCATTGGAGCAACTCTATCGCAACCAACATGTGCAAATAATGACGGTACTATAGACATGACTGTTTCTGGTGCTTTAGGTATGTTAACCTATGCATGGGGAAATGGCGAAACCACTGAAGATCTTTCAAATTTAGCCAGTGGCACCTATTATGTAACCGTAACTGATGACATTACCAACTGTTCGAAAGACACTTCGTTTGTGCTTCTCCCACCAACGCCACCGAGTGTTGATGCGGGGTTAGATATAACGTTAACCTGCGTTTTACTGAATACAAATTTAACGGCAACTTCAACTACTGCAGGGGCAACATTCGCATGGAGCAATGGAACAAACACTGCAAGCACGTTGGTTTCAACAGCTAACACCTATACCGTAACCGCAACTGATGCTTCAAACGGATGTACGGCCAGCGATGCAGTTGTTGTTACGCTAGATAACGCCATACCAAATGTGAATGCCGGTGCTGACGTATTATTGACCTGTGTAGTTACCAACACTTCATTACAAGCAACATCAACAACAGCAGGGGTTACGTATACATGGAGCAATGGAATAAACACTGCCGATAACTTGGTGAGTTCGCCAAACGTGTATACCGTAACGGCTACAAACCCGAGTAATGGATGTACCATTTCAGATGCAGTGGATGTAACACAAAATATTTCCACGCCTAATGTTGATGCAGGTTTAGATCAAGAATTATCGTGTACAACTTCATCTGCAAACTTAACAGGAGCATCTTCAACATCAGGAGTAAGCTACGCGTGGAGTGGTCCGGGTACAATAACAAATGGCAACACAGCTATTGCCACAGTAAACGTTTCCGGAAATTACTCTTTGTTGGTCACCGACCCTTCCAATGGTTGCACTGCAAGTGATGGAGTTGTTGTGACACCAAATGTAAATTCACCCAACATAAATGCCGGATTAGATCAAGTATTAACCTGTGCAACTACATCGGTATCATTAACAGCAACAAGTTCCACTGCAGGAGTTACTTTCCTTTGGAGTGATGGAACTACCAATGCTTCAACCAGTGTAAACGCACCTACAACATACAGTGTTACTGCTACTGACACTAATAATGGTTGTCAGGCAGTTGATCAAGTTGTAGTAAGCCAAAATATTGCTGCACCAGATGTGAATGCAGGAGCAGATGCGACACTTACTTGTTTAATTACTTCTATTCCATTAAATGCAACATCTACCATTTCGGGAGCCACTTTTGTGTGGAGTAACGGAACTGCAAATGCGACAACAACAGTTAATATCCCTAATATATATACTGTAACAGCTACAGACCCTTCAAACGGATGTACCGCTTCCGATGATGTAATGATTAATGCCAATGGAGTGCCTGTATTATCAATTGTTTCGGGCGACAATCCTTGTCCGGATGTTGCGAAAGGATACGTTAACACCAATGTATCCGGAGGCATTGGACCATACACATATTTATGGTCGAATGGAGCAACGAGCCCGTCATTGAAAGGATTGCATGGTGGAACATACCATGTTACCGTTACAGATGCCAATGGTTGTTCGTTGAACCAAACGGTACAAATTATTGAAGGAGATAGTTTATCCATTACCAATTTGACATCTGTACAAATTCCTTTAGGAGAAACGATACAACTGAACCCAATAGTGAATGGAGCAAATGCACCACTCTCCTATTCATGGAATCCTGCTGTTTATTTAAGTTGCAGCAATTGCAGCAACCCTACTGTGAACACTGTAAACAGCATATCGTATGGACTATTGGTGGTAGATACGAATGGCTGTAGGGCTGAAAACAAAGTCAGCATCACCGTTGTGCCGGATTATCAGATTTATGTACCAAGCGCATTTACACCGAATAATGATGGAACGAATGACGTATTTGAAATTTTCGGCAACAAAAAGTTGTGGAAAGAATTGAGCATGACTATCTACAATCGATGGGGCGAAAAAGTGTTTGAATCAAGCGATAGCAAATTCGCTTGGGATGGCACTTTCCATGGCGTATTGCAAAACCCGCAAATTTATGTGTATCAACTTCGGATTACTTTTATTGATGGTTATGCAATGCCACTGCAGAAAGGAAGTATTTCATTAATACGATAATAACTTACTCCTGAATTTTGACCGTGGCTAAAGTGTAGAATTTGTAATATTGTTATGTGATTCGTTTAGTTGTTTTCATTCTTGTTGTGCTGAGTAGTTGCAATCGCAATAATTCAACCTTACCTTTTCTTGGACATCCAACAATATCAGGTACGGATACCCTTTACCCAACTGTACCATCCTTTTCATTTTTGAACCAAGACAGTGGGGTAATAACGGATCGCTATTTTACCGATAAAATTTATGTAGCTGATTTCATTTTTCTTTCATGTCCTACGATTTGCCCAAAGATGACGGCAAACCTTAAAACAGTTTATGAGGCATATGCAACAAACAATAACGTTTACTTCCTTTCGCATACCATAGATCCGGAAAGAGATTCCCCTTCCCGATTAAAACGATACACTACACACTTAAATATCAATACGAAAAAATGGAACTTTGTTACCGGTGCAAAAGACAGCCTTTTTGCTATTGCGAAGCAAGGTTACTTTACAAATGCATATGCGGATAGTACTTCGCCCGGTGGACTTGTGCACAGTGGCGGATTATTACTGGTTGATAAAAACAAACATATTCGTGGTGTATATGATGGAACCAATACTGAAGAAATGAATCGCTTGAAAAATGAAATTGCCATATTATTAAAAGAATAATTTTAAAATTACATTTGCAAAACGTGAAAAAATCAATAACCATATTACTAGCCATTACGTTCTTTCTCCAAGGAACGAGTAGTGTATGGATTATGCTTTCGTTCTACGTTCAACGCGACTATATTGCCAAAACCCTTTGTGTAAACCGTTTTGATGCTATTCCGGTGTGTAAAGGACAGTGTTATTTAAAAAAACAAATCAAAGAAAACGACAATAAAGATCGCTCAACAGAAACACTTAAACTTAAAGAAATCATCCTTTTTGTTCAAGCAAACGAATTCACTTCTACAGTAAACACTGTATTTTCATTATGCACCGATGATTTTTTTGTAAAAGAAGATCAGTGCAATTCTTCGTCTCCGATAACAGCCATATTCCATCCTCCTTGTAAAGCCTAGTAACAGGTTAACAACAATTTTATTCAACCCTATTTATTCCAATGCAAACAAACGAAATAGACGTTTGCAACATGGATATATTTGGTGAGGGAACAAGGCACTTTTGGTTAAGTGATTTGGATGGTTTGTTAGAGCGATTCCCCAATTGGGAATTACCACACAAGCAAAATTTCTATAGTTTGCTATTCATCAGCAGTGGTGTAGGGAAAGTAGAAATAGATCATCAAACATTTAAAATAGATGGCAGTTGTTCCGTTATCATCAAACCACGTTGCATCAGTAGTATACATTTAGCGCGAAATGCGAAAGGCAAAATTATTTGCTTCACTGAAGATTTTTTCTCGCTGCGATACAACAATAACATTTTGTATCAGTTTTCATTCCTTCAATTGGAAGCTTTACCGTTCTTGAGACTCACAACACAGCAAGTTGAAAAATGCATGTTGCTTATTGGCTTATTGGCAGATGAATACGGATTAAAAAAACGAGAAACACAGAAAGTACTTCGTTCGTATCTTAATATCTTACTCTACGAATTTGAACGTATAAATAATCCAAACGGAATTAAGCGTACAAAAACGGTAAAACAAGAGAAAATAAGAGAGTTTGAGCTGTTGATTGACCGCTATTTTGACAAGAAAAAATTACCCTCAGCATACGCAGAAATCATTCATATGAGCCCAAATTATCTGAACAAAATTTGCAAAGAAGAAACCGGACAAACTGCAGGGGAAATGATTAGAAAAAGAGTCATCATTGAAGCACAACGTTTGCTGCATTACACCAACTATTCAGTGAATGAAATTGCCGAGAAACTTGGCTTTGACAGTGTGTCGTACTTCGTTACATTCTTTAAAAAAACAACGCGAACCACTCCGGAAAAATTCAGAAAACTAGAGGTGTAAAAACCTGCAAAAAAGGATTATTTATCAAAATCAACTCGATACAAAAACAAATAGATTTAATAAACACTAAAAATAAAACAAAATGAAAAACAAAATTACACTCAGTCTACTTTTTACAATCGCCATGCTTAATGTATTTGCGCATGATGATTTGGCCATTCGCTTTTCCAACTATACAAACGGAAGCACAACTGCTAACGACACGATTAAAACGAAGTTCATCATTCATAACTATGGACATACTATGTATCATACCGGTGATACGCTCTATGTTTCTGCAAGACTAAATAACACTTTCTTCGGACTAGATTTAACGGGAACTGCAACACCCATAGTGCTTACCGGTATGCTACACAATGGAGATTCTGTAATTACTGACCCGGGATTTATTCTTGCGAGCCAAACACTTCCATTTTTCCCGGGAGCCACTAGTTTAGAGGTATGTGTGGCTATTTGGGGAAAAGGAATAGCATCCGTAAATGCCCCAAATACTTCGTTTAGTAATGATGATGAAACGTCAAACAACATTGCTTGTGTTACGTATTCTAATCAACCTAACGGAATAAAAACAGTAAACACAATTGACGTTTCAGTATATCCTAATCCTGCTAATCATCAAGTGTTTTTCCGCTTTGCTGAAACTAACGATTATACAATCGCCATTACAAATGCCCTAGGACAAACAGTTAAAACGATTACCACAAACAATACCAGTGAGCAAGCCGTAAATATTGCTGATTTAGCTGATGGGGTTTACGCATACAGTATTCTCAATACTAAGTCGCAACGAATCGCTTACGGAACATTCTCTAAACGATAAACAGATGAAAGCCATTGTTGGAGTTGCAATATTCATTGCTTTTGTTTTTGTTGGATGTTCAAAGCAAGATGGAAAGAAGGATAACCCTCCATCGATAAACACTTACGATACTCTTGATTTAGGCATTCGATTCACCCATTATCAAAGCGGCATAGCGTATACCACTGATTCTGTACAAACTGAGTTTGAGTTAACTAACAACAGTAAATACACGCTTAAAAAAGGGGATATCCTCAGAACAGCCAGTAGAATTGGTGGTGTTACGTTTGCATTGGATTTGATAGGTGCGGGACCAACAAATATTGAACTTCCTAACGATATTGCTCCTGGAGAAAAATTCGTTTATAATCCCGGTTATTTGCTCCGACAATCGCTTTTAGATTACTTCAAAACCGATACTGTTGACTTATGTATAATGGCCTACGGGGTGAACGACAGTATCGTAGTCCCGAATTTTTATCGCGACCCAACGCCCGGCAACAATACAACGTGTGTTCGGTGTTTTGCCAAGGGTATTAAAGCTGAATAACCATGAGCACTTCTACTAATGTACTATTTTGGGCGAGTTTGCTGTTTGTAGTTCATGCAACAGCCCAAACTATAAATGGCAGAGTGATTGACCATCAATTCAATCCCATTCCTAATGCAAAAGTAGAAGTGCTTAATTCAGTTCAAACCACAACCAGTAATGAAAGTGGCTTTTTTAAGCTTAACTTTCCAAAAGGCATATACTTCATAAAAACTACTGCACCACTGTTCAATACCAATACTTCAAAAATTGAGCTTTTGGATTCGTCTGTTGCAATAGTTATCCAACTTCAGCCTTCTACAAAAGAGCTTGAAACAGTTGTTGTAACTGCCACAAAACGAGAAGAATCAAACATCACTATACCCATAGCAGTTACTTCATTATCGGCAGAAAAAGTAAACACTCAACACATCTGGGAATTAGAGCATTTAGCAGCCCTAGTACCTAATTTACAATATGCCAATCTAGGTGTTGGCTATCAACAACAAATTGCCATTCGCGGCATTAGCGTATTCAGCGAAACGCCTTCCATTGCTACCTATGTTGATGGAGTGAATGCATTAGACATAGCTGCAAACGGTATGCGACTTATAGATATCGATCGCATTGAAATTTTGCGAGGACCCCAAGGTACTTTGTTTGGAAGAAATGCAATGGGTGGCGTAATCAACATTACCACAAAACAACCCGGCAATACAACAAATGCGCAAAGTGAAATCAGCATCGGCAATCAGGGATTAAAACGTTTTTCGTTTGGTATTAAAACACCGCTGGTGAACCAAAAATTATTTTTAGGAATAGCCGGTCAGTTTCAAGAGCTCCATGGATTTTACAAAAACGATTTGACGAGCAAAACCGATTTCCTTCATCAACCGCTTGCAGGTACTGCCGAAGATGGAAAACGTATGGGAGATGAAACTTCGTGGTATGGCAGTATGTATCTAAAGTATTTACACAACGAAAAGTTGAGCATTGTGCTCAACAGTAAATTTCAATACGACTATTCGACCGGTGCCAGTGCCTACTACCAAGCCGCAGAAAATAGCGAAATAGCACTCAATACGCCATATACAATGGCCGTAAACAAATTAGGCAGCAATAGCCGATGGGTGAGTAACTCATCCATAGCCATAACTGCAGATCAGAAAAAATTCAGAATTATTTCAACTACCGCCTATCAATATATATTACAAGCTTACAAAGGAATAGACCAAGATTTGTATCCGTATGATTTGGGAACCGGATACTCGTTTCAAACAAAATTAGGTGATGCCTATCCGCAAGGAGTTTTCAGTCAGGAGCTCCGCTTTACTTCTCCGAGTAAAAACAGCCAACTAAAATGGACAACCGGTATGTACTTTTTTTGCCAGGATTACAACAAGCGCTATGCAACCGTTTACGAAGATTTAGCGCTATTCTTTGGACTGCAACCCGGCACTGAAATTTACAAAACCGACCAACTTAACACTGGCGTTGCATTGTATGGCAATGCTGATTATACTTTCAAAAAAAAGTGGACATTAAATATTGGTCTTCGTTTCGACTACGAGTACCGTAAATCGGATGTTGCCCGTTATTACAGCTTAGCCAATGGTGAAAAATCATATTCCGTTCCCGATACCACTTTGCGTAGTCACTTTCAGGCTGCAAGTCCGAAAGTCAGCCTACAATACAGTTTCAGCGAAAAGCAAAATATCTATATAAGTTATAGCAGAGGATTCAGAGCCGGTGGAAACAATATGTTCAGTCGTGGAAAATATGCGCAATATCTTCCTGAATATTCCGATAATGTTGAACTAGGGCATAAGTTCTCTGCCTTCAAGAATAGGCTAGCCATAAACAGTTGCTTGTTCTTTTTGTATTGGCAAAACATGCAACTCGATATGCAACCAGAGCCGGGTGTTTGGATTATTAATAATGTAGGAAAAGCGATGTCGTATGGTGTAGAAGTAGAACTCAACACTAAGCCTGTTAAAGGTTTGGAGGTAGATATGGCTTTGGGCGTAAACAATTCCAGATACGGTAACTTCAATTTTCTTGGACAAAACATAAACGGAAATCATACTATTTTAGCTCCGCTTTACACCTTTACATTAGGGGCGCAACAAACAGTACCCATCACCAAAACACTAAGTATGTCTGTGCGTGCCGAGTACAGAAGCATAGGCAAACAATACTTCGACCTCACGAATACCATTCATCAACCTGCCTATCATTTACTACATCTTCAAGCAGCACTTTTACATAAGCATTTCAGTTTTGCATTTTGGTGTCAGAATGTAACGAATACAAAATATCTAACCTATGCCATGCCGGGTTATTTCAAAAATGCATTAATCAATCGTCCGAGAATGTATGGCGGAACACTTACCATTAAAATATAAACTATGAAACATTATTCATTGCACTTACTTTTGCTAATCCTACTGTTCAGCGGATGTAAAGAAAAAACAAACAAGATTACTGCACGTGATAGCAGCTTTGAAAAACATTCAGCTGCTGACGAACAATTAAAGCAAAAACTTCCCGAAGATATTAATGCCGATAATCACTCTTCAATCATGGATGCCATACTGGGCAAGCCAAAGAAAAACATAAAAGAAATAGGCATCTTGGTGTATAACGGAGTCAACGATTTAGACTTTATGGGTCCGCGTTATGTCTTTGGTCAGTTAGGTGCAAAAGTAAAACTGATTTCGATTACACCGGGCAATTTCAAAACAGTAATGAATGTTGAAGTAGTGCCGAATACGGTAATCGATTCGGTAGAAGCATTAGATATACTACTGATTCCGGGCGGATTTAAAGGTACAATAGAAGCCTGCTACGACCAAAAGGTGTTACAATGGATTCGAAAAATAGATAGCAACTCTACCTATACGGCTTCAGTATGTACAGGAGGTTGGATTCTTGGGGCAAGTGGATTATTGAAAGGGAAAAAAGCAACTACCAATTGGTATAAAGCAGAAGAATTCATGAAAAAATATGGTGCTACATTTTCGCCAATGCGATACACCAATGACGGAAAATATTGGACATCGGCTGGGGTAACAGCAGGTACGGATATGGCATTGGCAATAGTGAATGATAACTGGGGAAAGAAATACACGCAAGGCATTATGTTAGATATGGAATACAACCCTGAACCGCCAATCGTAGGAGGTAGTCCCGAGAAAACAAGTTGGTTAGTTGAATGGATGATGAAAGCCATGTATGATGCAGGTGTAAACCCGTTGATCGATAGTTTAGAAAAGAAAAAACAATAAATCCTTCGCAAAAAAAACGCACATGAAAAATTATATTCTGATTCTTGCTACGTCTTTAGTTGCCGTATCCTGTAGTGCCCAAACAAAACTATGGACACAAAAAGGCAACCCTCTCAATAATTCCATTAATAGCGTTGCCTTTCGAGATGATGGACTGAAAGTAATTAGTGGAACCAACTGCCACCCTTCCTCTATTCGAATATTTGATGTTTCCAACGGGAACACGGATTGGGATTATACGCTGGGTAAAAGTTTCATGTGTATTATGGGCGTAACGTTTAGCGAAAACTCGAATTACATTGCAGCCATTGAAGAGATGGGAAACATCATTTTGTTTGATAACAGCGGGGCCACACCTGTTGTTATTGATACTATTTCCACCGGAACAAGTTATGGATTTGCAACAGCCATTTCACCGGCTAACGATAAACTGGCCGTAGGATGTTCGAACGGAAAACTAAAGTTATACAACTTAGTTGGAGGAAGTTTAGCAAACTCAATCACAGCACATACCAGATGGGTTACCACTGTAACTTATGCACCCAATGCGAACTATCTTGTTACCGGTGGTGACGACAATAAAGTGAAAATATGGACTCCTACGGGCACTTTATTGCATACCTGTTTGGGCCATAGCGGAGCTATAACCAATGTAAAAGTTACTCCTGATAATTTATATATAGTTTCTACTTCAAAAGACAGCACCATCAAAGTATGGGACATCACAAACGGCACTTTGGTTAAAACAATTACCGGACATACCGATGCGGTGAATGGTGTTGCCGTTTCTGCTGATGGACAACAAATGGCTAGTGCCTCATCCGATGGAACTTGCAAAGTTTGGGATTTCGCTACATCTACTCCCCTATTCTCCTTTGGCGAGCCCGATAACAATGCTTTACAAACTGTAGCTTGGTCTTCAAGAAGCAACAAAATTGTAACCGGTTCTATGAATAGCGATGTTACCCTTTGGGATATTTCGGCAACTACAAATTTGAAATCAACAGTTACTGAATTGAACTTTGTTCTTTTCCCTAATCCCTCGTCACAGTATATTCAATTGCATTTGTCCAATGCAGACAACTTCAGAAACATACAGCTTATTGACCTCTTGGGAAATGTACTTTATACTTCTTCCACTTTACCAAAAACAATTGATGTTGATGGATTGCCATCAGGACAATACCATTTAGTGGTAACTACAAAAGAAAACAAACAATTTTCAAAACTAGTGAACATAATAAAACAATAAATTCATTGCATAAGATTGGCGAAAACATACGCTTTTAAAAAGCATAAAAACAACAATAAAATGCACGAATTGTGCTATCAAAAAATGCTTTAATTACAGAGATTTGAGGAATACAAATGAATTGGCAGAAATACAAAATTCATTTGCTTTCATTGTTTTTAAATACAAAAAAATAACCGATGGACACTTACTTGCTACTCTCCTTTTTGGGCTTATCTGTTGTTATCCTGATTGCCTCTATTTACTTATTAAAAATTTCATCCGCTATTGAAAAATTAAAGAAAGACAACAAGCTGCCCCTACAATAAAAACATCCAAACACGCCACCAAAGATTAGCAATTGCAAATGACAACAACAAAGCGTGTTATAGCATAGAAAAACCTAAACGAATGAAGTAGTTACCAAACAAGACAACTATTTGCATCTTGAAAACTATTCTGGACGTACCTTTTCAACTGTATTAACTGTTTGCCCCCTTTTTATCCCAAAAAACACGCTAAAACGTTCCGAAACAATAACTATGCTTGTACCGCCATTTGTATTGTGCTATCTTATTGATAGCTAATTGGTGTTACCTGAAATGGCTTGAAATTATTCTGTTTCAATGTTATATTGCGAGGCAATATATATAGCCATGAAAAAACGCAATATTTACTTTTCCCTATTCGTCTGTTTTTGCTTTACACTGAATGTTAAAGCCCAAACATTTCCATTTACAAGTTGGACATCGGGCAGCACTTCGTATTCCACCACACAAGGCGGAAATACAATGACTGCAGCGTACACTGAATTTGCCAACAGCAGAGCCAATACTTTAGCGAATACAACTTGCTTCGGAAACAACACTACCCTTCCGGCAGTTCCGTTTTATTACAACGAAGTAAGCATGAATATTGCCGATTATTCGTCAGGTTCATGCTATTGCTCAAACAGCAGTGCCCAAAGCGGTTTGGTACTCAGTGCCAACTACCCCGACAATAATGCATCGCGCTACGAACAAGTGGTATTAACCTTTGCAAATCCTGTTTGTGCACCGGTTACGTTTAGAATTTGGGATATTAATCAGGCCATTTGGAGTGGTGATGGCTCACATTACTTTACCGATGTAGTAGATATTTCGGCTACCGATGCTTCAAACGCTGCAGTACCCGCAGCTAATATTGCTATTACCTCTTGCGGAAGTAATTCCATAACAACAAGTGGCAACACGAAAACCATTACAGGAGTTGCACAAGGCTGTGATTGCGGGTCGCATAACATTTCTATTTCAGGTTCAACGGTGAAGACCATCACGATAAGATATAGAAACGGTGGATCAACCTATAGTTCAAATCCTTGGTCGCAGTTTATTATCATAACTAGTATTGTAGCTACTGCTCCACCAACAGCTTCAATCACTGCAGCCGCTTTGCCTTGCGGATCATCTACAACTACATTAACTGCTGTTACCAATGCCACCTCACCTACCTATTCATGGACAGGTCCGGGAGGCTCAACCATAGTATCGCCAACAGCTTCAAGTACTTCTGTTACCGGAGCCGGAACGTATACGCTTACTGTTAATCCGGGTGGATGTAGTGCATCGGCAACCTATGTTTTAACTCCGAGCGGAAGTACACCGGATATTAGTATTGCCCCACCTGCTACGCTTACTTGCGCTAACACATCGGTTACCTTAACCGCATCGTCAACCACATCTGGGGCCACCTATGCATGGAGTGGCGGTGGAACAGGAGCTACAAAAGCCATAACCACTGCAGGTACATATACCGTAACCGTTACCGCAGGGGGATGTACGGCTTCGGCATCTACAACAGTTGCGCAAAATACTACTACACCAAATGTAAGTTTAGCCGCTCCAATCCCATTAACGTGTTCTACAACCAGTCAAACATTAACAGCCTCTTCTACCACTGCCGGTGCAACGTTTGCTTGGAGTGGCGGTGGAACGGGAAGTACTAAAACGGTATCTACTGCCGGTACATATACTGTAACAGCAACAGATCCTGGCAATGGATGCACCGCATCTGCTTCAAGAACAGTAACACAAAATACTACACCCCCAAATGTAAGTATAGCTGCGCCTGTAGCACTTACCTGTGTTACAACAAGTCAAACGTTAACAGCATCTTCCACTACTGCCGGTGCTACTTTTGCTTGGAGTGGCGGTGGAACAGGAAGTACAAAATCGGTGAGTACTGCCGGCACATACACCGTAACTGCAACAGATCCTGCGAATGGATGTACAGCATCTGCATCAAGAACGGTGACACAAAATATTACTCCTCCTAACGTAAGTATTGCCACGCCTGCACAATTGAATTGCATCAATAGCTCAGTAACATTAAATGCATCTTCAACAACTGCAGGCGCAACTTTCGCGTGGAGTGGCGGAGGAACGGGAAGCACGAAAAGTGTTTCAACAGCCGGCACGTACACGGTTTCAGCCACAGACCCTGCGAATGGTTGTACAGCTTCTGCTTCGACTACCGTTACGCAAAATACAACCACGCCTAATGTGAGTATTGCACCTCCTGCTGTATTGAATTGTACCGTAACCAGCACAACACTTTCTGCTTCATCCACTACTGCAGGAGCAACGTTTGCATGGAGTGGCGGTGGAACAGGAAGTACAAAATCGGTAACTGCTGCCGGTACATATACAGTAACGGCAACTGACCCTGCGAATGGATGTACGGCTTCAACGTCAACAACTGTAACACAAACAGCTACTCCGCCTAATGTAAGTATTGTTACTCCTAGTGTTTTAACTTGTACTACCACAAACCAAACACTCAATGCATCTTCCACAACAGCAGGGGTTACTTATCTTTGGAGTAACGGAGGAACAGGCAGTACCACTACTATTTCAACAGCAGGAACCTACACCGTTACAGCAACAGAGCCCGGAGGATGTACAGCTTCAACGTCAACAACGGTGACACAAAATACAACTGCTCCTAACGTAAGTATAGCTACACCTGCACAATTGAATTGCATCAATAGCTCAGTAACATTAACGGCTTCGTCTACAACTGCAGGCGCAACTTTCGCGTGGAGTAGCGGTGGAACCGGAAGCACGAAAAGCGTTTCAGCAGCCGGCACGTACACGGTTTCAGCCACAGACCCTGCGAATGGTTGTACAGCATCTGCTTCGACTACCGTTACACAAAATACAACCACACCTAATGTGAGTATTGCACCTCCTGCTGTGCTGAATTGTACCGTAACGAGTGCAACATTAACCGCATCTTCCACCACATCCGGTGCAACGTTTGCATGGAGTGGCGGTGGAACAGGAAGTACAAAATCGGTAACTACTGCCGGAACATATACGGTAACAGCAACTGACCCTGCGAATGGATGCACCGCTTCAACAGCAACAACCGTAACACAAACAGCAACCCCACCTAATGTAAGTATTGCAACGCCTGTTGCATTTACCTGTACAACAACAAGCCAAACGCTAAGTGCAAGCTCAACAACGGCAGGTGTTACTTATCTTTGGAGTAACGGAGGAACGGGCAGTACCACTACTATTTCAACAGCAGGAACCTACACCGTTACGGCAACAGAGCCCGGAGGATGTACAGCTTCAACGTCTACAACTGTTGCACAAAATACAACTGTGCCTAATGTAAGTATAGCTACACCTATACAATTGAATTGCATTAATAGCTCAGTAACTTTATCGGCTTCGTCTACAACTGCTGGAACTACTTTCGCGTGGAGTGGCGGTGGAACAGGAAGCACGAAAAGTGTTTCAGCAGCAGGTACGTACACTGTTTCAGCCACAGACCCTGCGAATGGTTGTACAGCATCTGCTTCGACTACCGTTACACAAAATACAACCACACCTAATGTGAGTATTGCACCTCCTGCTGTGCTGAATTGTACCGTAACGAGTGCAACATTAACCGCATCTTCCACCACATCCGGTGCAACGTTTGCATGGAGTGGCGGTGGAACAGGAAGTACAAAATCGGTAACTACTGCCGGAACATATACGGTAACAGCAACTGACCCTGCGAATGGATGCACCGCTTCAACAGCAACAACCGTAACACAAACAGCAACCCCACCTAATGTGAGTATTGCAACGCCTGTTGCTTTGACCTGTACAACAACATCGCAAACACTCAATGCATCTTCAACAACAGTAGGTGTTACTTATCTTTGGAGTAACGGAGGAACAAGCATTACAAACACGATTACAGCCGCGGGAACATACACCGTTACTGCCACTGAACCGGGGGGCTGTACTGCTTCTGCAACTATAACCGTTTCTCAGAATACAACAGCGCCAAATGTAAGTATCGGCAATCATACCGATATCAATTGCAACTTGGCAAATGTAACGCTGATAGCCTCTTCAACTCCATTAGGAACTACATTTGCTTGGAGTGATGGAACGACTGGAAACACCACCACAGTAAGCACCGCAGGAACATATACCGTTTCGGCTACTGATCCTGCAAATGGTTGTACCGCATCTGTTTCCACACCGGTTAACCAAAACACCACTCCGCCAAATGTAACCGGAAACACAGTGGATACATTAACCTGTTTGAAAACATCAGCAACTTTATCGGCTACTTCTACAACACTTAATGCGACTTATAATTGGAGCAATGGAGCAACGAATAATTCAACAACCGTAACTACTGCCGGCACTTATCTTTTGAAAGTAAACGACCCTGCCAATGGGTGTTTCACCGCATTTACTGTTACTGTAGTGTCGAACACATCAACACCATTTGTTGATGCCGGGAACGACACCGTTTTGAATGCGGCATCGGTAACCCTTACTGCCACTGCAAATGGCGTTGTTAATTATGTGTGGAGTACAGGCGATAAAACAGCCACAACGCTTGTAACTTCGCCAGGCACTTATTATGTAACGGTACAAGATAATGCTACAGGTTGCGAAGCTTCGGATTCTGTGCGCGTAATACAACTCACGGGGACTGACATCGCCATTCCTACTGCTTTCTCGCCAAATGGCGACAACCAAAACGACCTGTTCTTCCCAATTGTGAGCACAGGAAGTGGAGTAACCATTAAAGAATTCAGAGTGTTTAACCGTTGGGGAGCATTGTTGTATAACAATCCGCTCACAGGTTGGGATGGTAATTTCAAAACCGAACTTCAACCTACTGAAATCTACGTTTACTTTGTAAAATACAATGTGCCTGGAAAAGGAGATGAAAGTAAAACGGGTTCGTTTTCGTTGTTGAAGTAACTAAGCGTTACCCGCTAAACATACCTATGTGTTGCTTTAAGCACTGCTCCCGCAGCAGGTTGCGAAAGGGATAGCAGCGAGCACGGAGCGCAGCGCAGTAAAGCGGATAGCCCGACCCGAACGAAATGCAATGCAGTGAGGGATTCGCCCCTTTACTTCTTATTGCGTTTCAAGAATTTCATCAACTTAGGATCGAGTAAGTAAGAGAAACGAACTGTAATTAAGTTATTGTATTGCCCCTTTATTTTGGGATTCGTTAAATCGACAGAAGGGCGCAAACTCAACACGGTGTACTGAAACTTAACGCCAATGCCGAACTGGCGCTTAATCATAAACGCCAAGCTGGTTTGGAAAGCCAAATCGAATTTGCGCGGCATTACATTACGGGTGGCATTGTTGGTAATGTCTTCGCCACGCACATCGGTTTGTTTGTAGCGCACCATGGTGCCTAAATTGAGCCCCACGCCAAAAATCACAAACTTTTTGTCGTGCACGTTTAAGCTGATGGGAATGTCCAAATAATCGTAGGTGATATCGAATTTGTTTTGATAACCTAAGCCCAATGAATCGTAAGTGCGGTATTTCGGACGAGCACCCCGCATCGAGTAAATCATTTCCAAACTCACCGAAAAATTTTTGTGAAACTTCACCAAAGTGCCCACGCCAAAATAGCCGCCCACCTTTTTGTAGCCAAATTCGGCATCGCCATCTACCTGCGAAAGGTTTAAGCCGGCACTAAAAAGACCTTTAAACAAACTTTCTTTATCCAAATCCACCGGTTCCTCCTCGGGTGATACGGGTTTTTCCTCTTCAAACAGACTCGGTTTTACCTCCTCGCCCGGCTTCACAAACTCCCGTTTTTCCTTTTCTTTTCGCTCTTTGCTCTTAAAATCGATAATTAAAGCCCCATTTTTGGTTTCCACCGATTGGGCAAAAATGAAAACAGGAAATAGAATTATCCACAATGTTTGTTTCTTCATCATTCTACAAAAATAAAGAAAGTAATTTCGTTTAGTAAAAAAATAACGATGATTCGTTTGAACGCACATACACAGAAGAAAATTGAAGGCATCTTTGATGAGGCGGGGTACACTGTGCGCTACGAAAAAGGCTCGTTTAACTCGGGTTACTGCCTGTTGGAGAGCCGAAAAGTGGTGGTGATTAACAAATTTCACCCGGTAGATGCTAAAATCAACAGTTTGGTGGAGATTTTGGGCATTGTGAACATTGATGTAAATAGCCTTGACCCCGAATCGCAAAAATTTCTTCGCGAATTAACCGCACAGAAACCGAATACGCTTTTTGAACACGCTGCCTAAACCTTAAACTACCTTTACCATGGAGATTTCAATCACCTTCCTGGGCACAGGTACATCGGGCGGAGTTCCTTTTATTAGTTGCCATTGCGAGGTGTGTACGTCCACCGATGCGCGCGATAAACGCCTACGCACTTCAGCTCTCATCAAAACGCCAACACAAACCATTTGCATTGATACGGGTCCCGATTTCCGGCAGCAAATGTTGCGCGAAAACATACAACACCTCGATGCCGTTTTAATAACGCACGGCCACCGCGATCATATTGGGGGGTTGGATGATATTCGTCCGTTTAACTTTAGCCAAGCCGAAGCCATACCGCTGTATTGCGACCATTATGCCGAAGAGATGATTCGCGAACAATTTTCGTATGCCTTTAAAAATACCGAATACGAATTTGCGCCTAAGGTGCATTTTCATCGCATCGATACAGCACCGTTTCAGGTGGGCGATATTACCGTTCAGCCTATTGAGGTGATGCACTACAAGCTCCCCGTGAAAGCCTTTAGAATTGGCGATTTCACCTATATTACCGATGGGAAAACCGTTGCCCCCGATCAGATGGAATTGCTGAAAGGCACGAAAATATTGGTAATTAACGCCCTTCGCCATCATCAACACAATGCGCATTTCACCATCGATGAAGCGTTAGAGATGGTGCGCCTCATTCAACCGGAACGGGCGTATTTCACGCATTTGAGCCACCAGTTTGGCCTGCATGCAGAGATGCAAAAGCAGTTGCCGGAAAACGTAAGTATTGCGTATGATGGATTGACAATACAATTTGAGATTTAATATTTTTTGATTTAAGATTTGGGCGTGCCCTTACTGCGTGCGGTCAGGCTATTCGCTGCAAGTCCTCGTGCCGCTATGCAGCGGCCCTGTGGGCTTTCCGCTGCTATCCTTCACGCGAGCATGGTGCATGATTCAACATACTTTTAAAATTTGAAAGCATGGTGCTAAGGAGTTGGGGAGCTGCTAGCTTTTAGCTACTAGCTGTTAGGGGCTTGCGCTCGAATAAGCGCTTTATTATCTACCAGTAGCCTGAAGGCAAAGCTTTGAAAAAAGATGGGTTGGTGGCGGAACACCAACCAAAGGAGGAAATTGCTCTCAACACTGTCGAGAGTTTTGTACCGCGTTTGGCATAGTCTCCAGACTATGCTACTGCGTTAATAAATCTCCGATTTATACTTATTGCTTTTCCAAGAATAATCTAACCAACTCGCTTCTTGATTTGTTAATCAGAGATTAACTTACACAATGACGTAGTCAGAGACTACGCCAAACGGGGAGGCTTGCGCGCGATTAAGCGCTTTATTATCTACCAGTAGCCTGAAGGCTAAGCTTTGAAAAAAGATGGGTTGGTGGCTGAACACCAACCATAAGAGGAACTTTCTACTCGTGTAATGAATTTCTTTTTAACTTTAATAAAGTTTATCCCTATGAAAAATCGATTTACACTCCAAATCATTTTCGCTGTAATATTCCTATTCATTTTTGAATCTTCTTTTGCGACACATCTAGTGGGAGGGTATTTCACATACACCCGATTAAATAATAATACATATCACATTAAACTTACTTTATATAGAGATTGCAATTCGCAAGCTTTTTTTGATGGAGATATAAATAACTCAAATATCCCTTTTGCCGCGTTCGGGATGTTTGAAGTGACAGATAGTTCAACTACCTTTGTTGATAGTTTACAACTAATCTCACCGGTAGTAACCCAGACTCCAATTTTCTCCAATATTATTAATCCATTTGCCGTTATCCCTCCCGGCTTTTGCATGGAGGAAGGTGTATATGAAGCTGATATTTTCCCACCGGATGGAGATAAAAGTTATATGATTGTTTATCAGCGTTGTTGTAGGAATAATGCCATTACAAACCTCACTAATCCCGGAGACCAAGGAACAACCTATTCTATTATTTTACCGCCTTATAACTCTGTACTTAATAGCAGTCCACAGTTTAAGTCTTACCCTCCATTGTTTATCTGTTCTAATATGCCATTGCTCTATGACCATTCTGCAACAGATGCAGATGGCGATTCGTTAGTCTATAGTTTGTGTGATTTATTTACCGGAGGCGACCAAACAACTCCTGCTCCAAATCCACCATCAAACCCTCCATACACAAATATTACTTGGGGAAATGGATATTCATTTTCATCACCGTTAGGCAGCGATTCCTTTGCTATTAATTCGGCAACCGGTCTGCTTACCTGCATTCCTACCCATAGTGGCCAATATTTAGTGGGCGTTTGTGTTTCAGAATACAGAAATGGGCAACTATTAGGAGAATACAAACGCGATTTTCAGTTTGCAGTTATCAGTTGTGAACCAACGCCAAATTCATCGCAATATATTCCAAGAACTTTTGATAGTAACCTTGGCTATGGGACTTATAAAGTCAATGGAAGTAGTAATTACATTGATTTTAGTGGTCTGACATTTTATAATCCTCCTCCAACTAATATTCCACTTAAAATACATTGGGATTACGGAGATCTTACCTCCAATTCGGATACATCAATCCAACTTAATCCTAATTATACTTATCCGGATACCGGTATATATATGATAAATGTTTCTGTATCCAAAGATGTATTAGGCGAAACATTTACTGTAAAAGGTAAAGGATTAATTAAAATTGGATTTGACACGCATAAAACCGACTTTACATTTCAAAAAGACAACAACAATAATGTAAGTTTTTTTGATAACACGTACAGTTCGCCTACATCACTAACACATTGGGAATGGGATTTTGGTGATGGACAAAAGAGTTATCAGCAAAACCCAATACACCAATACCAATATCCTGCACAGCCATATTCCGTTAAACTCATAACACAAAATCAATTTGGTTCAATTGATAGCATAACAAAACCAATCAATATATATCCGTTATCGGCATCAACACTCGTAACGGAAAACATATCCATACACATAAATACTCAAGAACTATCCATTGAATTTCCATATGTTTTAATGGGAACAAATAATGTATCGGTTTATGACGGTATTGGGAAATTGGTTATGAAAGATGCATTACACAATCAGTCGGTTTATAAAAAAACATTTGCATTTTCAACAGGAGTATATTTCTTGAAAATTTCGAATGAAAGTGGCATCCATTTTACAAGTAAATGTATAGTACATTAAACAATCCGAAACTATTCCCATTGTGCTTATGGTCCGTGGTGACACGAACCATGGAATAGCTGCCGCCTTTATCTATGACTTTTTATAAATTGAATTTAAATCCAAATTACGCTTACAAATGTCAGATAATTTTAAAGTTGCATCAAAAAAATAATCAAATGGTCTTTCAGTACTTTTTTCGTTCAAATATTTATCTAACAATAGGCAAAACTCAATTTTCTGGTTGTTTACCTCAATGTCCAAATCAGCAATTATATGCGCTTTCCCTAAATATAATTTTCGGAAATCTTTCTGTGCAATTAATACCTCGTCATACGAATTGCAAGCTGCAATTTTCCCCTCTGCATCGCATAACTCAAAATATATGGCTTTTTTGTCATTGAACTTAATAAGATCAATTTGTTGGGTAAGTAATATATTTTCCTTTTTGCGAGTTTCGATAATTTCCCATAACGACCAAATTCCCGCAACAATTATAGCAAGTGTCGAAACTGTAGCTAGAATGCGATCATAAATTTTCAATTTTTGTTCTGTTATTTCCATTTGTTCAGGTTTTACGATTTTTCCTTTGGTTGGTGTTCACCCGTTATCGCAAGTTTAGTGAAGCGTAACTTGTGATTCTAAATAAATAAAGTTTTCAACTTCATTGCAAGTTGGCGTTGTCTTGCCAAACACTAGTCGAATTTTTCGTCTTCCCTCCCCTCGGTTCGTGACATCACGAAACGAAACGATTAACATTATACTTATGGATAGTGGTGACACGAACCATGGAATAAAAAGACAGAAGTGTATTACTTTTGTACAACAAATTTCGTATCTGATATTTTTATTTCGTTTGAATATATCTGACACAAATATGCACCGTTACTAAATTCATTAATGTCAATGAATAGCTCTTTGTAATTATTGTCAATTGTATAATTCTTTACCATTTTACCCTCTATATCATAAATTGAAACTTTAGCTTCTTTAATGTTTGCCGGTAAAGTATAGGCTAGTTTGATATAGTTTCCTGCAGGATTAGGATATGATTCAAGAAAATTATTATCGTAATCACTATTGTCAATAACTGCCGCAATTAAAGTTCCGGGTAAACTATACACTTTTGCTGCATTATCGCTATGATTGTCAAGTATCATTTTTGTTCCATTTGGTGTATTGAATATAGCTCCATAGATACCATCATACGTATTTATGGAGGGCGTTTCGCTTGTTGCATTTAAAATTAAATTCCCTGATTCATCTACAATTTTAGTTACACTGTTCACCCAGTTATTATCATCTTGATAGTAAACCATAAACTCTATATCTGCATCTAAATCAAAGGTGGTTTCAGATACATACCCAACCTCAGTATTTGTCATATTTGCCAAAACCGGAAATGTCAGCGTTTTAAAAAGAGAGTGGTCTAAGTTGTATAGTTTTAACACCCCAGTCGAAACGTCTACCCATTGATATTTCATACCCGAATTGGATAATTTTGCGATTGAAGTTTCCCACTTTCCATTTGGATAAGAATGCTCAAGCGTAATTTGCGCAAATAAGTTACTGGTCAACAATACGAGTGCCATTAAATAGATATTCTTTCTCATTTCTTTCTTTTATTTTTTTTAAAAAAGCTTGTTGGTATTTCAGCCAGCCTTCCGCGCATGTGCGCTGTGCTTGGTTTAGAATTTGAATTTACATTTCTGAAACAATTTAAATGTAGCTCAAATTTCGCAATGAACCAAACAGCCACCTTTTCCCTTTGGTTGGTGTTCCGTTACCCACCAAAATAATTTTCTTTTTACAGCTATATTGCTGAGATTGCTTCTCTTCCCCCTCGGTTTGTGTTATCACAAAACAAAACTATTCACATTATGCTTGAGGTCCGTTGGTGACACGAACCATGGGATAAGGCTTCAACAAAACACAGATTGCTTCTCAAGCGCGGACGCTTGATCGCAATGACGACCGATGAAAAATCCGTCACTGCGAGGAACGAAGCAGTCTGCGTTTTATCTTATTATTATAGGCTTATCCTTACTTAGTCTGAAGACTAATATTGTTGACTGGTAGCAGTATGCCGCGTTTGGGATTGCAGCGAAAATCCTTTTTCCCTTTGGTTGGTGTTCCGTCACCAAAACAATTTTCTTTTCCCCTCGGTTCGTGTCGTCACGAAACGAAACTATTCACATTATGCTTATGGAGATTTCTCCTCGAAGACTCGTTCGAAATGAAGATGCTGGAGATGGCATTCGCGAGATTCCCGCCTCCGCGGGAATGACGATTGAAACTTAAGTTTTGAAGGGTAGCAGTATGCCGCGTTCGGGATTGCAGCGAAAATCCTTTTGTGAGGCACGAACAAAAGATTGTAGCGGAAAGCCCGTTAAACGCCCTGAGCATTTATGATTTAAGATGTATTGATTTAAGATGTATTAATTTAAGATGTGTTGATTTAAGATGTGTTGATTCTTGATTTAAGATTGTTGATGGATTTATTTGGGATTGTTGAATGGCTATTCTTATTACTAGTGCTATACCCTTAATTTATAATGCCCTCTGCTTGGGGGAGGGCTTCTGCAATGAAAATCTAACAACGGGCTTTTGAAAAAACGCCAAAATTATATTTTCGCCTTGCTTTTTGCTGTTGGCACATTCAACAGTGAAAGTTCAGCATATTCGAATAAAATTTTAGCTTTAAAAAAACAAAACAGACCATGTCAGATTTATTACGTAAAAAAAGTGTTGCCTTATTAATTAGCGAATCGCACAGCGGGGAACATACCTTGAAACGTTCGTTGGGTTCAATGGCCCTTGTTGCTTTAGGGATTGGTGCCATTATTGGTGCCGGATTGTTTGTGCGAACGGCTGCTGCTGCGGGTTCGCATGCGGGTCCTGCGGTTATTATCTCGTTCTTGATTGCGGGTTTAGGTTGTGCGTTTGCCGGTTTGTGTTACGCTGAATTTGCGGCTATGATTCCGGTGGCGGGAAGTGCTTATACTTATTCGTATGCTACTTTAGGCGAGTTTGTGGCTTGGATTATTGGTTGGGATTTGGTGTTGGAGTATTCGTTGGGGGCGGCTACAGTGGCCATTGCATGGTCGGAGTACCTTAACAATTTGTTAGGCAATTTTGGAATGCATATACCCTATCAATACTGTCACTCGCCTTTCCAAACGGCTGCAGACGGGGCGCATGGTTTGATAAATCTTCCGGCATTATTCATTTTGTTGGTGATTTCGTTGGTGTTGATGCGCGGTACACAAGAATCGGCTTTTGTAAATGGCATTATTGTGATTGTAAAAGTGGCCATTGTGTTGCTGTTTATTGCTTTGGGTTGGAAATTTATTCGTCCGGAAAACCACGTTCCTTTTATTCCTGAAAACACGGGTGTGTTTGGTGAATTCGGTTGGTCGGGTATTTTGAAAGGTGCAGGTATTGTGTTCTTTGCCTTTATTGGCTTTGATGCGGTATCAACGGCTGCGCAAGAAGCCAAAGAGCCGCAAAAAGGAATGCCTATTGGTATTTTAGGGTCGTTGGTGGTGTGCACGTTCTTGTATGTGTTGTTCTCTTATGTGCTTACCGGGGTGGCGAATTACAAAGACTTTGGAACGGGAGGTGCAGGGCACGAGGCTTCGGTGGCGTATGCGATTACAACCTATATGCCGGGTTACTCTTGGTTAAGTGTAATGATTACGGTGGCTATTTTGGCGGGTTTCTCTTCTGTAATATTAGTGATGCTTTTGGGGCAGTCGCGGGTATTTTTCTCGATGTCGAAAGACGGTTTGTTACCGGCTGTTTTCTCGGATTTACATCCGAAATTTAAAACGCCTTTCAAATCGAACGCATTGCTATTCTTGTTTGTGAGTGTGTTTGCCGCATTTGTGCCGGGCGACACGGTGGGCGATATGACCAGTATTGGTACCTTGTTTGCCTTTGTTTTAGTATGTGCCGGTATTATTATTATGCGTAAAACGGATCCGGATACTCCTCGTCCGTTTAAAACTCCATTAGTGCCGCTTGTACCTATTTTAGGTATTTTGGTATGCGCTGCTATGATTTATGGTTTAGGCGTTGAAAACTGGATACGTTTATTCGTTTGGCTAGGTATTGGTTTCGTTGTTTATTTTGGCTACAGTATTAAGAATAGTAAGCTGAACAAATAAAAGACAATAAGTTCATGAAGTAAACGTTTCGTAAACCGATTGAATCTACTTTATGGACATTTACGCACGCAAATCGAATTACAAAGTTTTTCTGCTGCTGTTGGCAGTGGTGATTGCTATTGCTACGAGTTTGTACACCAATTACATTACCAATAAAATTGCTGACGAAGAAAAACGTAAAGCAAAGCTTTGGGCAGAAGCGATTTCGAAACGAGCGAAATTGGTGAAATACACCAACGATTTGTTTGCCCGCTTGGCTGCCGATGAACGCAAAAAAGTGAACATTTGGGCACAATCCACAAAGTTTATTATTACCGTTGAAAATAACGAGGAACTGAATTTCTTTAGTGAAATTATTACGAGTAACAACGATATTCCGGTGGTTTTGGCCAATGAAACGGGGGAAATCATAGACTTCCGGAACTTTGAAGTGAATTTACCCAAAGATAATTTGAGCATCAACGATTCGGTGTTTGAAACGTTTCGTGCTTATCCGCCAATTGTGATTTCCTACTTGGGAAAGAACAGTTTCATCTATTACAAAGACTCGAACTTATTCACGGAATTAAAAAACACGCTGAATGAAATTATCAGTTCGTTCATTAACGAAGTTGTTGTAAATACGGCATCGGCACCTGTGTTGCTGCTAGATGAACAACAACACTTAGTCGCCTTCGGGAATATTGATTCCACTGAAGTAAACACGGCAGAAAAAATTCAAACCACCATTAAGCGCATGATGGCTGCACATGATCCCATCAGTATTGAGCTTGGGGAAAATAAAATGCAGAAAATCTATTTTGATGATTCGGCTACGTTAAAACAATTGAAGCTCTTTCCGTTTGTGCAATTGCTGATTTTTGCCACCTTCCTCATTATTGCCTATTTGGCCATGAGCAATGCGCGCAGAGCGGAACAAAACCAAGTGTGGGTGGGCTTAGCGAAGGAAACTGCACATCAGTTGGGCACGCCTATTTCATCGTTAGCGGCTTGGGTAGATTATTTGCGCGAACACAAACTGCAAGAAGTAGGCGAAGAGGTGATTGGTGAGATCGATCACGATGTGGAACGCTTAACACTTGTGGCAGATCGTTTCTCTAAAATTGGTGCGCATCCGCAATTGGGACCAACATCGGTATTCGATACGATTGAGGAGAATGTAACGTACATTAAAGCGCGATCGTCTAAGGATGTTGAATTCAGCATCAACATTGAAGAAAAAGATTTGTTGTTCAATATCAACAAACAGTTATTCAATTGGGTATTGGAGAATTTATTGAAGAACGCCTTAGATGCCATGAATGGTGCCGGTAAATTGAGCATTGATATTAGTGCTTCCACCAGTATGGTATATGTAGATGTAAAAGACAGCGGCTGTGGTATTCCGAAGGGGAAATTCAGCACCATTTTCGAACCCGGATTCAGCACCAAAAGAAGAGGTTGGGGATTGGGCTTATCGCTCACGAAACGTATTGTGGAAGAATATCACCATGGTAAAATTTACGTTAAAGCCTCTGAAATCAATAAAGGAACTACTTTCCGAATTGAAATTGCGAGAGGATAGCGAATACCATTGTGTTTCTCTTTTACCGATGGAATACATATAAATAAAATAACATGGATTCCCTCCTAAATTGCTATTATTGACAATGAAATCCAACTTAGCTCAATTAGATAAATCGCTTATCTGGCATCCGTATACGCAAGAAAAAAATGCATCGGAGAATGTGTTAATCCTGAAAGGTGAAGGTGCCTATTTGATTGATAATGCAGGCAATCGATATTTTGATGCTACATCGAGTTGGTGGACGAACATTCACGGCCATGCACATCCATTCATTGCCCAAAAACTATTTGAACAAGCTTCAACGTTAGAACATGTTATTTTTGCCGGCAACACGCATGAACCGGCCATTCGCTTAGCCGAACAACTCAAAACATATCTGCCGAATAAGCAACAGAAATTTTTCTTTTCCGACAATGGCTCTACTGCGGTTGAAGCGGCTTTGAAAATGGCTTTTCAATATTGGTTCAACAAAAATGAACACCGCACCATAGTATTGGCTTTTGAAGGGGCTTATCATGGCGATACGTTTGGGAGCATGTCGGTAAGTGCACGCGGATTGTTTACGAATCCGTTCAAACCTTTGCTATTCGATATTCTCACCATTCCTGTGCCAAACGAAAACAATATATCGGATGTATTAGCGCTTGTTGAGCAATTGATACACGAACATGCCATAGCCTCTTTTATTTATGAACCTTTGGTGCAAGGCGCAAATGGAATGGTGATTTACGATGCAGCACATTTGGAGTTGATCTTACAAAAACTCAAATCAGCCAATGTTCTTTTAATTGCCGATGAAGTAATGACAGGCTTTGGTAGAACCGGAAAAATGTTTGCCAGCGAATACATGCGCACTGAACCCGATATTATGTGTTTTAGCAAAGGACTAACAGCGGGCGCAATGCCAATGGGACTTACCTCTTGTGCACAATCGATTTATGATGCTTTTTATGACGACAATAAAGAAAAGACATTTTTCCATGGACATAGTTTTACCGGAAACCCTTTAGGTTGTGCTGTTGCATTGGCTTCGTTGGAACTCTTTGACACCGAAAAAACACTCGACAACGTTGCCATGATAGACGCATGGAACAAGAAAGCTGCGGCTGCTCTTCAACACAACAAATCCTTTGAAAATATAGCCGCATTGGGCACTGTACTTCGTTTTGAAATCAAAACAAATGAAAGCACCAACTATCTGAATACCGTAAAACAACGCTGTATGGATTACTTCAAGGAGCGAAATATATTGATTCGTCCTTTAGGCAATGTACTATACTTCCTTCCCCCCTATTGCACAACCGAAACAGAACTCAACCATTTACTGCAAACTGCATTGGATTTTGGGGATAGCCTATAGTTGTCATCACTGACGAAAATCATACCTCCTCCGCCCCACATCTTCGCATTATTCGCTAAATGAAGTTTATATTCGTTGTATACATAAACAACGTGTATTAAATTGGTTATGCGAATTATCGTATCACAACTCATTTCCTTTTCACAACTAAAAATACGTTCATGAACGGAGGAGAAATCATTGCAAAAGTATTACAAAAACAAGGGGTAAAATTTTTGTTCACGTTATGTGGTGGACATATATCGCCCATATTCGTTGGCGCTGAGAAGCTCGGTATTCGAGTGATTGACACCCGCCATGAAGTGAATACCGTTTTTGCGGCAGATGCTGTTTCTCGGCTTACCGGCATTCCGGGAGTGGCAGCCGTAACTGCCGGTCCGGGTTTAACGAATACGATTACTGCCGTTAAAAATGCTTACCTCGCGCAATCGCCATTAGTTTTACTTGGCGGTGGAGCAGCTACCATTTTGAAAGGAAGAGGTTCGTTACAAGACATCGATCAAATGAGCCTGATGAAACCGAATGTAAAATGGGCTGCACGCATCACGAAAGTAAAGGACATCGTTCCTATTATAGAAAAAGCGTTTTATATGGCACAGGAAGGTATTCCGGGGCCGGTGTTTGTGGAATGTCCTATCGATACACTCTATCACGAAGAATTGGTGCGTGAGTGGTACGGAGCAAAAAGCAAAGATGTACCCCCTCGCAATATGCAAGAGCGTGTTGTGCAATGGTATGTAAACCGACATGCACGCAAACTTTTCGAAGGAAAAACCGAAGTGAATTTTGATGCGCCTATTGCGCAACCTACTTACCCGAAGCACAGCAGCAGTGCTATTTCGAATGTAGTGTCGAAATTAAAACAAGCATCGAAACCATTGCTATTAGTAGGTAGCGGAGCGATGATGAATCCAAAAAAAGCAAACGAATTGGCTGAAGCAGTTGCAAAACTGGGTATTCCGGTGTATTTGAGTGGTATGGGGCGTGGACTTTTAGGCAAAGAAAACAAACTGCAAATGCGCCACAAACGTAAAGAGGCCATTAAAGAAGCCGACTTGATTATTTTGGCCGGTGTGCCAAACGATTTTCGCTTAGATTATGGGAATCACATTGGGCATCGTCCGTTTGTTTCCATCAATCGGAGTAAAGAAGATTTGAACAAGAACAAACGCCCTACGATTGGTATTCATGGCGATCCACAAGATTTTCTCATTGAATTAGCTAAGCAATATCAATGCAATGCACATGCGTGGATTGACCAATTGCGAACAAAAGATAACGACCGAGAAAAAAATATCGATGCGCAAGCCGCAGAGCAAAGCAATGGAATTAATGCATTGCAACTTTTCCGCACATTAGAACCTATGTTAGACGACAACACAATTCTTGTAGCAGATGGAGGTGATTTTGTGGCCACATCGGCTTATACGTTAAAACCTCGTGCTCCGTTATCGTGGCTAGACCCCGGTGTTTTCGGAACGTTGGGTGTTGGTGCTGGATTTGCATTGGGCGCCAAATTAGTCTTCCCTGAAAAAGATGTTTATATCATATATGGCGATGGAAGTGCGGGTTATAGCTTAATAGAATACGACACCTTTGTACGTCACAATTTACCGGTAATTTCAGTGATTGGTAACGATGCAGGTTGGACGCAAATTGCGCGCGATCAAGTGGATTTCTTAAAGAGCGATTGTGCAGTTTGTTTAGCGCATTCCGATTATGAAATGATTGGCAAAGCTTTTGGTGGCGATGGAAAGCGCGTAGAAAGTATCGAAGCATTTGCAGCAACTGCAGCAGAAGCAAAAGAAAAAAGCAGAAAAGGAACACCTTATATCATCAATGCGATTATTGGGAAATCAGAATTTAGAAAAGGATCTATATCCATGTAAATAATAGTTATGAAAAACGCAGGACTACCGAATAGAAATACTACAGCACTTTTAGTGATTGATGTTCAAGAACGTTTAATGCCGGTGATTAGTGGCAGTGAAGCAATTTTCAGCAATGTCAATAAACTATTAAGTGGCGCTGCAGTGCTCGGCATTTCAACCACTGTTACAGAGCAATACCCAAAAGGATTAGGACATACTTGTGCGGAGATCTGTATTCCTGAAAACATAAGCATTGATGAAAAGATGTGTTTCAGTTGTATGCGCAATGAGAGTGTATTAGCGAAGTTGAAACAAAACAACATTACAGATATTATTATTTGCGGTGTTGAATCCCACATCTGTGTATTGAAAACAGCATTAGAAGCTATTGAACAGGGCTTTAATGTACATGTTGTACAAGATGCCGTATCCTCAAGAACAATCGAAAACAAAGGTATTGCCATAGAGCGTATGCGGCAATCGGGAGCCTATATTGTTTCTACTGAAATGATTTTGTTTATGCTGATAGATGAAGCGGGTACAGATGAGTTCAAAGCCATTAGTAAATTGATTAAATAATGAACGATGGAATCGAAACGCTTATTTGATGCATTAGCCAACCACGTAATTACTAATCCGAATCAACAATTTCTTTCTGCTAAAGAAGGTATTGCCGGACAAAAACAATGGCGACATTATACGTTTCAGGAAGTTCAAGCATTGTCCAACAGCGTGAGTCAATTGCTGATTCAGCAAGGTTTACAGAAAGACGATAAAATTGCCATCATCGCTGAAAACCGACCCGAATGGAATTTTACGGATATAGGCGCCATGCAAATTGGCGTAATTCCGGTACCCATGTACCCGAACATTTCGGAGAGCGATTATGCATTTATTTTCAACGATGCTGCAATAAAATATGCCTTTGTTGGGAATGCCGACATTTACAAAAAGGTGAAGAATTTATATTCAAAAGTACCTTCACTAAAAGGTATTTTTTCGTTTGATGCATTGGAGGATTTACAGTCGCTTACTTCAATCCTTCCTGATACTATCGATGAGAAAGAAATCAACAAACGCAAACAACTAGTAACATCTGATGATTTAGCGACCATCATCTACACCTCTGGCACCACGGGTAATCCAAAGGGTGTAATGCTTACACATAACAACATCGTGAGTAACATTGATGGTGTTCGTCAAGTTACTCCATTCGACCCGGGGAAACGCACACTTAGTTTTTTACCATTATGCCATAGTTTTGAACGCATGGTATTTTACGCCTATTTATCATTTGGCATGCATGTTCATTATGCTGAGAATTTGGATACTATTGGTGAAAATTTGAAAGAGATAAAACCGTTTACGTTTACCACTGTTCCGCGTTTATTGGAAAAGGTTTATGAAAAAATAATGGCCAAGGGTGTTGAATTGACAGGCTTCAAGAAAAAACTATTCTATTGGGCGATTGATCTTGGATTAGAATATAAAATTGGAGAAAGCAATGGTTTGTGGTACTCGTTTCAATTAAACATTGCGCGAAAATTGGTATTCAGTAAATGGCGAGAAGCATTAGGGGGTGAAGTTGATTTCATTGTAACCGGTGCAGCAGCTATGCAACCTCGGTTAATCACCTTGTTTTCTGCAGCAGGCATTCAAGTGATTGAAGGTTATGGGTTAACAGAAACTTCACCGGTATTGTGTGTGAATAGGATTGAAGAAGAAGGTCGCTGTATTGGTACGGTAGGCATGCCTATTCCCGGAGTTGAAATAAAAATGGCGGAGGATGGTGAGATCTTAGCGAAAGGAAAAAATGTAATGAAAGGCTATTACAATCGCCCTGATCTAACAGCAGAAGTGATTTCTGCAGATGGCTGGTTTCACACCGGAGATATTGGTATTTGGCTTGAACATAACGGCAAACAATTTTTAAAGATCACCGATCGAAAAAAAGAGTTGTTTAAAACTGCAGGAGGCAAATATATTGCCCCTCAAGTGATTGAAAACAAAATGAAAGAATGTCCATTTATCGAACAAATGATGGTAGTGGGTGGTGACGATAAAAAATTCATTGCAGCGCTGATTGTACCGTCATTTCTGCAATTGAGCGCATGGGCCAAAGAACAAGAACTTACTTTCAACAGCAACATCGAGTTAATTGCACTGCCTAAAACCATTGGATTTATGGAACAAGAAGTTGAAAAAATAAACCCCAACTTCGGGCATTGGGAACAAATCAAAAAGATAAAATTGTTGCCCCAAGAATGGTCGGTAGAAACAGGCGAACTTACGCCTACTATGAAGCCGAAGCGTAAGGTGATTTATGAAAAGTATGCGAAAGAAATTGAGGGGATTTTCTCAACGAGTTCAATTTGACATGAGAGTATACATGCTGATTTTTATCATTCAAATAAACTGAGAAAAATCATCTCTTTAATTAGACAACATTGTCCTATTTATATTTTTTAACGTATATTTACAACGTAATATTAAAGTCAATATGTTATCAAAAGCTAGTCAATACGCTATAAAATCACTCTTATTCATAAGTGCTAATCAGCAAGTTGGTGTGCGCTTTTCAGTAAAAGACGTAGCGATAGCTATTGACTCACCACCGGCATTTACATCGAAAATACTTCAACAGTTAGTAGCTGCAAAAATTATAACATCTGTAAAAGGAAGTGGTGGTGGATTTGAAATTTCAACATCAAAAATAGTTTCAACTAAAGTTATTTCAATAATAAAAGCCATTGAAGGTGATCACTTTTCGTCAGGTTGCTTTTTAGGTTTACCTGATTGTTCAGAAAAGAATCCATGTCCGGTGCATAAACTTTATGCCCCACTTCGAGAAAAATTGAATCAAGGTTTATACAATGTAACATTGGATGACTTAATTAATAATAAGGGTAAACAACCATTCAATTTAAAAGGTTAATTTTTTTTATAATCAAATCGGACAATTTTGTCCAATTACTAAAACATAAACAATATGTTATCAAAAGGACAGGCACGGGCATTCTTCCTAGGAGGTACAGCGGTGACTTTTGCTGTTTTTCTGGGATTATCGTGGAACTCACTGAGTACAACGGTGCCAAAACAAACACATGCCGAAAATATTACACCACAAGTAGTCAACGGTAAACACTTATGGGAAAACAACAATTGTATGGGTTGCCATACAATAATGGGAGAGGGAGCATACTATGCGCCCGAACTTACTAAAGTAGTAGAACGTAGAGGGGAGAACTACATTAAGGCGGCTTTGATGTCAAAAACACCGTGGTCTCCAAGGGGAAGAAAAATGGTAGCCTACGGATTTTCGGAGCAAGAGGCAAATGACTTAGTAGCATTTCTAACCTGGATAGGCAATACCGATTTGAATGGCTTCCCAGCTAAACCCAAGTATAAATCAACTCAAAACTTTTAAACAAGATTATTATGAGATATAAATCACAAAAAGTAGCATACTGGTTCTTTGCGCTCTCTATGCTCCTCTTAACATTACAACTTGTCTATGGCTTTATCATGGGTTTTGCGCATATGGGCTACGACAACTTACACAGCTTTATTCCATTTAACACTGCAAGGGCGGTTCATACCAATTTATTAGTGGTGTGGCTACTTTCAGGCTTTATGGGAGCAGCGTATTACATCATCCCCGAAGAAGCAGAAAACGAACTTGTTAGTGTAAAACTTGCCTATGTCCAGTTAATTTCTTTAGCAGTAGTTGGTGTAATAGCAATTATTGGATACCACTTTAACTATTGGGAAGGAAGAAAGTTTCTGGAAATCCCTCGTCCACTTGATTACTTGGTAGTAGTAAATGTACTTACTTTCTTGGGGTTGATTTTAGTCACCCTATTCAAAGGTAAAAAAAGAACAACAACTTCGCTTGTATTGAGCATGGGTCTTCTATTTGCTGCTTTACTATACTTACCTGGTATGATTTGGTTTGATAATCAAACGATGGATTCATTTTTCCGCTGGTGGGTTGTGCATCTTTGGGTGGAAGGTGTTTGGGAATTAATTATGGGAGGTATACTTGCTTATCTCTTAATTAAAATAACAGGAGTTGATAGAGAAGTAATTGAAAAATGGCTGTATGTAATAGTTGGGTTAACCTTCATTTCCGGAGTATTAGGTACAGGGCATCACTATTATTACATCGGTACACCAAAATACTGGTTAATTATTGGTGGAATTTTTTCAGCACTAGAGCCACTTGCTTTCTTAGGAATGGCCCTATTTGCAGTTGCAATGTATCGTAAAGGAGAAAAAAGACATCCTAATAAAATTGCATTAAGTTGGACGTTAGGCACATCCATTGTTTCCTTTGTAGGAGCCGGTTTATTGGGAATGGCGCATACGCTACCTTCAGTTAATATGTATACCCACGGTACATTAGTAACCGCTATGCACGGTCACTTAGCATTTTGGGGAGCATACGGAATGATTGTATTAGCCATCATTAGTTACACTCTTCCAAACTTGACAGGCAGAAAAAGATACGACAATTCAAATGGAGTTCTAGCCTTTTGGTTATCCAACATAGGTATGATTGGTATGACTGCCGCATTTGCTGCAGCGGGAGTTGCTCAGGTGTATATGGAACGAATAATGGGAGTTGACTTTGGTGATGTACAGAAGGAAATACAAGTACACTTTTTAGTACTTGTGCTTTGTGCAACCTTGTTTAGTGTAGGTATTGGGATGTTCATATACGAATTTGTAAAGTATGGATTACCTAATGATGAGGCGCTGGAAATCAATGAAAATAATTAAACTAAAAATGAATCAAATGAAAATGGATATACAAAAATGGGTTCGAGTAGCCCTTATGATTACCGCTATAACTGGTTTGGTGACAACATCTGGATGTAATCATAAGGATGGAAATACACCGGAAGATGCAACAAAAATAAAAGTAGAAGGGCAATCTATAGCTGAACTCACAGCACCTCCATTAGTTCCGAAACCGGTTGGCGACAGAAAAGCAACCAAGTTAATTGTGAACATGGAAATTTTGGAGAAAGAAGGAGAAATGGCCCCGGGTGTAAAATATACCTATTGGACATTCGGTGGTTCTGTGCCGGGAAGTTTTATTCGAACAAAAGTAGGCGATGAAGTTGAGTTTCATCTTAAAAACCACCCTGATAACAAACTTCCTCACAACATTGATTTACATGCCGTAACTGGACAAGGTGGTGGTGCTGCTTCATCATTTGTTGCACCCGGACATGAAGTTGTATTTTCATTCAAAGTAATTAATCAAGGTTTATATGTCTATCACTGCGCTACAGCACCTGTAGGTATGCACATTGCTAACGGTATGTATGGTTTAATTTTAGTAGAACCGGAAGGAGGTTTACCAAAAGTAGATAAAGAATACTATATTATGCAAGGTGATTTTTATACTAAAGGGAAGAACGGGGAAACAGGCTTACAGGCCTTCGATATGCAAAAAGGAGTTGACGAACATGCCGAATATGTGGTGTTCAATGGTAAAGTAGGATCACTTACCGGAGACAATGCTATTACAGCAAAAGTAGGAGAAACCGTACGTTTATTTGTAGGAAATGGAGGCCCTAATCTAGTTTCTTCATTCCATGTTATTGGCGAAATATTCGACCATGTACACATTGAAGGAGGGGATATGATTAATACGAATGTACAAACAACGTTAATCCCTGCCGGAGGATCAGCAATAGTAGATTTCAAAGTTGAAGTACCAGGAACTTTCATAATAGTTGACCACTCTATCTTTAGAACATTCAATAAAGGTTCGTTAGGCATGTTGAAAGTAATTGGTGATGAAAACAAACAAATCTATAGTGGCAAACAAGTTGAAGGTATTTATAATCCGGAAGGAGCAACTATTCAAACGATGCCTAAAGACGACAATGCTTCTGCTGAACCAAAAGCAACAACACTACCTGAACGAATTGCTGCCGGAAAGATTTTGTATTCTAAAACTTGTTTCGCTTGTCATCAAGAAAACGGTGAGGGTGTAGCCAATGCATTTCCACCTTTAGCAAAAGCAGATTTCTTGAACGCAGATGTAGAACGAGCCATTGGAATAGTTGTTCATGGGAAAAATGGGGAAGTAACTGTAAATGGAAAAACATACAACAGTTCAATGCCAGCGCAAACGTTAAGTAATGAAGAAATTGCTAATGTACTTACCTATGTATACAGCAGTTGGGGCAATAGTAACAAAGATGTTACACCGGCCATGGTTGCGAAAGTAAGAGAAAAATAACTGCTATGAAAACCATTATTCGTTTGAGTTTGACTCTATTTGTCAGTTTGCTATTACAACAAAACGTATATAGTCAAACTCAAACAATGGTTTTTATTAGAGCAGGGAAATATGCACCCATTTATGGTAGGGATTCTGAAAAAGTGAATGTAAAGAGTTTCTATATGGATGTGTATCCAATAACCAATAATGACTTCCGACTTTTTCTAGTAAGCCATCCACAATTTAGAAAATCAAATATCAAGAAAATATTTGCTGATGGCAATTACTTGAACACATGGAAAAACGACACTGCATTTCAAGACAAAATGTTACCCAATGCACCAGTCACAAATGTTTCATGGTTTGCAGCCAACGAATATTGTAAATGCCAAGGCAAAAGACTTCCAACCATTGACGAATGGGAGTATGTAGCGATGGCCGATGAAAATAATTCAGATGCAAGAAAACTGAAAAGTTACAATCAATATATTTTGAGTTGGTATGAAGCACCAAAAACATTTACAAACCCTATCGGGAAAACGTTTAAAAATTTTTGGGGGGTATATGATATGCATGGATTAGTATGGGAATGGACTGCTGACTTTAACGCTGTTCTAATCTCAGGCGAGTCTAGAAAAGATTCGAGCAACGACAGGAATTTATTTTGTGGCAGCGGTTCCCTTGGAGCTACAGATTTGATGAACTATGCCGCATTTATGCGTTATGCATTTCGAGGGAGTATAAAAGCCAAATACGCTGTACAAAATCTAGGCTTTCGTTGTGTAAAAAACTATCAAAAATAATAAGTATGCGTTTTATAACTATCCTATTAACAACAGTATTGCTAAGTAACTGCAACTCGAATTCAAAACCAAACGTTCCGGTTGAGAATCCGAATACGTCAATAGCTAAAAGTATCATTTCTGACGAATCCATCTTCAATTTGACCACAACATGGAGAACAGAAGAGAACAAAGAATTAACCCTAAAAGAATTGAAAGGAAAGGTTTTGGTAATGGTAATGATATACACCAGTTGTAAGGCTGCCTGTCCGCGTTTAGTGGCCGACATGAAAAACATCTCACTGCAAATACCGGAAAATAAAAAAAATGATGTTCAGTACATACTCGTAAGTATAGATCCTTCAAACGATACCCCTGAAAGACTGAAAGCGTTTGCAAAAGAAAAAGAAATGGATGGAGAAGAATGGACATTTCTTCAGGGAAACAAAGAAAGTGTTCAAGAATTCGCTAATGTTCTTTCAGTAAAATACCGTGAAATATCACCTATGGATTTTTCACATTCAAACATCATAAGTGTTTTTAATCAACAAGGTGAATTAATTCACCAACAAGAAGGATTAGGGGTGAACAATCAAGAAACTGTAAAAAATATAATAGAAACAGCAAAATAAAAAGCATGGAAAACTTTATACTCAAAAAAAAAGCAATCACAGTTATACTATTGCTTTTTATTTCAAAAATTGGGTTAGGTCAATTTAGTTTCAACGGACAAATGGTTGATCGTTTTGAACTGCGACATGGTTATGGACAGGCTATTGAAAAGGGTACAGATCCGGCAGCTTTCATTAGTCAACGTATTCGGTTGGAAGGAAAATACAAAGTAAATAAACTAACATTCTATGTAAGCTTCCAAGATGTAAGAACTTGGGGCAGTACAGCGCAACTAAAAATTACAGACAATCTATTTTCTCTTTATGAAGGTTGGGCTCAAATACATTTTGACAGTTGCTTTTCTTTGAAAGTAGGTCGGCAGGAACTTAACTATGACAATGCGCGCTTCTTAGGCAATGTAGATTGGGCACTGCAAGGTCGTTCACACGATTTCGCATTATTAAAATATGAAAAGAAAGATACGAAAGTGGATTTAGGTGGCGGATATAATCAAGATGCAGAGTCGTTAACAAATAATATTTTCACGAATACCAATCAATATAAAACAGCACAAATGTTGCGAATTGAACAGAAAATAGGGAAATTTGATTTTTCATTTTTACTATGGAATAACGGTCGCCAGTTTATTATTAAAGATACATCGGGCAAAGTAACCCAGAAAGGCATACGATTTTTACAAACTTTTGGTTTGCCTACTTTAAGACTACAATTAAAAAACACAACGCTATCAGCATTCTACTACCATCAAGTAGGGAAAGACATAAAAAATAATTCACTAAATACTTTTGACATTAGCCTTCAAGCCTCACATGTATTAAAATTTAATACCACTAAAAAAAATCAATTGAGAATTACAGCCGGAGCTGAAGTTCTAAGCGGTACAGCCAATACATACACAGGCAAAAACAATTATTCATACAGTCCGTTGTTTGGCACCAATCACATGTTTAATGGCTATATGGATATGTTTTATGTTGGCGGCCGACATGAGAATTCAGTAGGATTAATTGATGCCTATTTAAAATTAAGATACGATTTTTCCCCATCGGCATTTATTGCATTAAATGGAAATGCATTCACAGCTTATGCTGAAGTTAAGAAAGGACCTTCTACTTTAAATAAATTTCTAGGTACTGAATTAGATTTTTCAGGTGGGTATGTTTATAACAAGATAATTTCATTTCAAGCTGGATATAGTCATTTCTTCGGAACACCCACGATACAATACTTAGAAAAGGCGATTACTGCCGATAAGGTGCAAAATTGGGCGTACCTAATGATTATCATTAGACCATTTTCGGAAAAGAAATTTATTGGATTATATAATTAAAATTAGAACTATGGACACTATCAAATTAAGAGAAAAAAAAGTTGGCGATGTAGTAAAAGAAAACATCAAAACAGCACACGTATTCAAAAAATATGGAATAGATTTTTGCTGTGGCGGTGGCGTTACTATTGAAAAAGCATGTAGGAAGGCTGACATTCCATTCGAAAAATTAGAGGCAGATCTTCGCAAATTATCTGAAGCAACACCTGCTGAACAGAAATACGACAAATGGGAATTAGACTTTTTATGCGACTATATAGTTAATACCCATCATGCATATGTTTCGGAGGCTATTCCACTTATTTTGTCGTATACAAGCAAGGTAGCACAAGTACATGGGCATGCGCATCCTGCTGTAATAGAAATCAACAACCTGTTTATCGGTGTTGCTGAAGAACTAAATCTACACATGATTAAAGAAGAGCGGATACTTTTCCCATACATTAAAAATGTTTGCAAGGCATCACGGGGCAATGAACAAATTCCCAAGCCCACATTTGGAACAGTATTACACCCTATTCAAATGATGGAATCAGAACATGAAACAGTCGGCAAAATCCTAAAAGAAATTGCAATATTAAGCAATAACTACACTCCACCGGAATGGGCATGTAATACATTCAAAGCATTGTATGCAAAACTAGATGAGTTCGAACAAGATTTGCATCTACATGTGCATTTAGAGAACAACATCTTGTTCCCTAAAGCCATAGAATTAGAAAAAATTATTAGCATAAAATAAAATGGAAATACTTACTGAAACGAAGTTATCAAACAATAAAACACCTTATTACAAAGCTACTGGCAAAGAATTGGATGTATTCACAAAAACATTTGAAAACAAATTACCATTACTGCTAAAAGGGCCAACCGGAACAGGGAAATCTAGATTTGTGGAATTTGCTGCACATCAATGTAATTTACCCCTCATTACCATTAGCTGCCATGAAGAAACTTCTTCAACGGATTTAATTGGGCGTTATATTATAAAAGGAGCTGAAACAGTATGGATTGATGGACCACTAACCATTGCTGTGAAAAAAGGATATATACTTTACTTAGATGAAGTAGCCGAAGCACGACCAGATGTTATTGTGGCCATCCATTCATTAACTGACCACAGAAGAGAGTTGTATATCGACAAACTTGGAGAAACCATTAAAGCTCACGAAAAATTCATGCTTATTGCATCTTTCAATCCAGGATATCAAAAAGGGTATAAAGAATTGAAACCCTCAACAAGACAACGTTTTGTAGCACTTTCGTTTCAATATCCTGATGCTAAAACAGAAGCAGAAATTATTATCAATGAAACAGGAATTGATGAAGATATCGCGAAAAAACTAGTCAATATTGGACAAAAAATAAGAAATCTGAGAGAACTAGGTTTAACAGAAACTGTTTCTACACGATTACTGATTGATGCAGCAAAGTTAATCTTTAGCGGACTACCCAAAAGACAAGCAGTTAAGGTAGCAGTAATTGAACCCCTTACAGATGACCTTGATATAATTCAAGCATTAACGGATACCAGTAACCTACTTATCTAAAAATGGATGTAGACGAATTAATTTTTGAGCAAATTGTAAAATTCTTCAAAAGAAGAAAGAAAAAAGCTGTTCACGAAAATGAAAACAGCGTTCATTTAAATTCGATTAGAACAAGACTTCTAATCATGGCTAGGGCACTGACCGGAAAATCGATTGAAATTTTTGAAGCAGAAAGAGAAGGTGGCTATAAAGACAATAATTTCTTTCTGCCGGCAAATTTTTCATATTTCAAAAAATACGAAGAAAATCTTTCATTCTATTTTTATAGAATTTGCTATTTATCCATTCAACAAGAACTTGAGTTGAATTGGAAAATTGAATCTACACCCAATTCACAAACTGCGCAACAAAAAGCATTGGAAAGTGCATCAATTGTTCTACCTATTATGCATGAACAATACCCTTTAGCCTTCACCATTCATGAACAACTAAAAGTAATGATAGAAAACGCTTATTCCGAGAAGAATGAGACGATTGATTCTACTTGGCTGTATGGCAAATGGATGAAAAACGAAAACACATCTATCGTATTAGACCCATTGAGTCACTTCTCCGACAACATAGACATCAACGCTAATCAAAAGGAAATTACAACCATAAAGGCTAAAGCAATTGAAGAAATAAAACGCATAGAAGTTGATAAAAAGCAACAAGAAGATTATGTGCTTACGCATAATTTCGAAAAAGTAGAAACAGCTGAAGAATTTGACGGTGTTTGGAGAGATTTTGATGGAGAAGACGAATTGGAAAAACATCAAGAGGCATTAGATGAATTAAACATGAAGTTTACAGTAAGAGTAGATGACACTAGCCATTCGGTCTACCAGGCGGAATTCATTGAAAACTCAAACATATCGGAGAGTGCTGAAAAAAACACGAATGAAACTTTTATCTACTATCCAGAATGGGACTATGTTCACAAAAAATATAAAGAGAATTTTTGCAGAGTATTTCCAAAAAAACAAATTGAAGTAAATCCAGAGTATTATCAAAACACAATTATAGAGCATCAATCGATACTTCTGGGAATGCGAAAAACACTTGTAAGTATTAATAACAAACGAATACAACAAAGAAAGCAAACGGATGGAAGTGAATTTGATTTAGATGCCATAATTGATTTATATACTGATGTCAAGTGCAATACAACGCCATCTGAAAAAATCTACCTCTCTACACGTAAAAAGGAAAAGGATTTGGCTATTGTTTTATTATTAGACAACAGTTTATCGAGCGATGGTTATGTTGCAGGGAATAGAGTGTTGGATATTGAAAAAAAAGTATCAATACTATTCGGAGAAATATTAAATGAGTTTCAGGTTAGCTTTTCAATTTCAGGATTTTACTCTAAAACACGAAACCATCTACACTATATTACTCAAAAAGGATTTAACGAAAAATGGGATACTGCAAAAAATAAGGTTGGAGCTATAGAGCCATGCGGTTACACCCGAATTGGTGCTGCATTACGTCATGCCGGATATGAATTAAAACAACAAGAAGCAAAAAACAAATGGTTGATTTTATTGAGTGATGGAAAGCCAAATGACTACGATAAATATGAAGGTAAATATGGGATTAACGATACCAAACAAGCACTGCGGGAACTAAAACACAACAATATCAATTCATTTGCAATGGCCATTGAAGCAGAAGCCAGATATTATCTTCCCCAAATGTTTGGTCAAAATCTTTACCGAATACTATCGGAACCAAATGAACTACTTCCCACACTTATCGCCTTATTTGAAAAAATCAGATTAAGTAGCTAATGAGACTATTCACCCAAAAACAACAAACTACTATCTCCATAACTCAAGAATCGAAAATTGTGCGCTAGAGCATAATCGTAAATCGCATGCCAATCATTACCAACAAATGCACTAATCAAAAGTAAGAGTGAGCTTTCGGGTTGATGAAAGTTAGTAACAATAGCCTTTGCTGTTTTAATAGTATAATCTGGCGTAATCATGATTTGTGTTCGTGCAACTAAACACTCTAAATCATTTGCTTCTAAATAATCGTAGAGTGCTTGAAACGAATCACGAACAGACAAATCATTAGCTGAATACTTTTCGTTCTCCCATTGCTTCAATTCTAAATGTTTGACAGAACCAATGCCTTCTGTCTTTATCTTAACACCCAACCAATACAATGTTTCAAGGGTTCGCAATGAAGTTGTTCCAACTGGAATAATAAAAACATATTCAGCATTTTTTATTCGTTCAATAAATATTTTCGACACATCAATCCATTCGGCATGCATAGTGTGGTCGTACACATTTTCTGTTTTAATAGGCTTGAACGTTCCGGCACCAACATGCAATGTTACGAATGCTCGATCGATGTTTTTTTCTTGTAGCGATTTAAATACAGCCTCCGTAAAATGTAATCCTGCAGTTGGTGCAGCAACAGAGCCTTTCGTAGCAGAATAAACCGTTTGGTAAGTATCTTTATCAGAATCAACTGTTTCTCGTTTAATATATGGAGGCAGTGGAATATCGCCAAAGGCATCTAACACATCATAAAACAGCTTGTCTCCATTGTTCCATTCGAAATGTATTTCATAAGCATCTTCCGTTCTTTGAAGCATTGTTGCGCGAAGTACAAGTTCACCTTGTTGGAGCATTAATGTTTCCTCTTTCCATTTTGCTGCTCCACCCACAAAACACTTCCAAACAGAGGATTTGGCAGTTTCTTCTAAACACTCCAAACAAAAAACTTCAATTTTTGCTCCGGTCGATTTTCTAAAGACAATGCGGGCCGGAATGACTTTGGAATCATTAAAGACCAACAATGCATTTTCCGGTATATAGTTTGAAAGATTTGAAAAACAATCTTCTGTTATGTCACTATTTTGATATACCAGTAGCTTAGACGTATTGCGTTGCTGGAGCGGAAAGTTGGCAATGCGTGCTTCAGGTAACGCATACTTAAAATTACTTAACGACAAAAATCGATTATTCATCATCTAAATTCGTTAGCGCTATTGTATTCCAATACTTTCTCCATTTAGTAAGCAAATCTTGAAAATTAGAAGGCAATTCTTTCTCGAAATAAAAATCCTCACCGGTGCGGGGATGCTTGAAACCTAATGAGGCGGCATGCAACGCTTGACGAGGCAGCATGCTAAAACAATTATCGATAAATTGCTTGTACTTACTGTAAATAGTGCCTTTCAAAATTTTATCTCCACCATAACGTGCATCGTTAAACAAGGTATGCCCAATATATTTCATATGCACACGAATCTGATGTGTTCTACCCGTTTCCAATTTACACTCCACTAACGTCACATAATTAAATCGCTCCACAACCTTGTAATGCGTAACGGCATGTCGCCCAAAACTCCCGTCAGGAAAGACTTCAAACTGCATACGTTCGCGCGAATGACGACCAATATTGCCGGTAACCGTACCTGCATCATCTGTTACATTTCCCCATACTAAAGCATAGTACTTGCGCTGTGTTGTTCTATCAAAAAACTGCTTGGATAAATGTGCTAATGCAAATTCCGTTTTGGCTACTACCATAATACCGCTCGTATCTTTGTCCAAACGATGTACCATACCAGGTCTGAATTTTTCCTTTCCTTGGGGTAATTGTTCGAAATGATATAACAACGCATTGATAAGGGTTCCACGGTGATTTCCAATTCCGGGATGACAAACTAACCCCGGTTGTTTATTAATGACCAACAACTCATCGTCTTCATATAAAATCTCTAACGGAATATTTTCAGGCGATAAATCGTAGGTCTCTACAGGCTTAGGAATCAACAACGAAATATTGTCAAGTGGCCGAATTCTGTAATTTGATTTTACAGGTTTCCCATTTACAATAATACTTCCTGCATCAGCAGCCGATTGAATTCTGGAACGCGAAATATTAGAAGATAAACGATTCGCCAAAAACTTATCGATACGAATTTGTTCTTGCCCTTTGTCGATAACAATATCGACTTGGGTATACAAATCATCACCCAACTCATCGAATGAAACGGGTTCTTCTTGTTCGCTGTCAATCATCTTAATTGATGTTATTTAAATAGGCTTTGAGATTATCAATAACACGAACTTCCGTTGGATCTTGCTCGTGTTCCAAGGCTAAGTAATACGACAACCAATCACACCAATGAATCAAATAAAAATATTGTTCAAAGAAAGTGACTCCCTCGGCCCGAATTTCAAGGACTTCATTCACATAATTCGACAATAGGGGTTTGAGAAAATCAAAACGATGCTTGTTACGTACATTTTCAAATGAAGTACGAATAAACAAACTTCCAATTTCGTGATGTCCTTGCTTCCATCCTACCACCTCATTATGGTTGAGCTCAGGAATTATATTATACCAACAAAACGCTTTAGAGTTCTCGTTAATTTGTTGTTTTAATCGCAATGCTATACTATCGATTTTGTCTTCGGCATATGCCACCAAAATTTTGTTTTTGAAATGCAAAGCAAAATTTTTAGTCTGCGCCTTAATATCTGTTTGAGAGGCTAACAGAAAATGACTCAACTTTGAAAACGTATCTTGCACATCAATCGTATACATTCCAAAATGATTAAGAATGTAAAAAAGATTAGTTACGCCAAAGGCTAACGATGCTCTTGGTGGGAAACCCGGGGGCATAATCACATGATCAAAACCATTGGCTAATGCGTAGTCCTTCAATTTTCCTCCGGAGCTTACACAAATTGGTTTCAAATGCAAGGCTACCGCTTCGTGAAAACAACTCAGTGTTTCTTCGGTATTGCCTGAATACGAAACTAAGATGAGTAATGTCTTCTCATCACAAAATTTAGGTAACGTATACCCTTTATTCGCCAATATTGGAACGGTAACAGTATCAACACATAAATCAAACAAGCAGTCTGCCAAAAAGCCTGAGCCGCCTAAACCCGAAATTACAATATTGGAAATTGGCTCGGTGCGAGCACTTAAAGTATTAGATTTAACTATAGTTAATGCATCTTTAAGCTGTTTCGGAAAATCTATAATATATTCTTGCATAAAAAAAATAATGCGCAATATAATAAAACCTCCCTTAGAACCACTAACGAAAGTAGACTATGCTTATTTTATCGCAATAGAATAAGCTTTTTAGGATTTATTTCGAAAACACCCGCAACTATTTAATAATGTTTACTGTTCGAAGACGTAAAATTTCTGACTCCGATATATGAATTCCCTTTAATATAGTATACGTATCCTCCCCCAATTGAGGTGCAATCCAAGCGCTATTATCACTACTCGACTTAAAAGACACAGGCATTTTAACGGTGTGAAAATCGGTGTTATTTATCTGTTGTTTTATAAAAAGCTTTTTTTCTTGCAGATAAGGATTTGAAACTAACTCATCGATTTCATTTACAGCCGATACACATACTTCTTTCCCTTTAAAAAAGGCTACCCAATAGTCTCGCGCATGTTCCAGAAAAATAGCTTTGAGCTCTGTTTTAACAGCTTCGTGGGCGTATTGACCTTCAAGCACTATGTTAGTCCATTCCGTTTTATTTAAGGCAGCGCATATTTGATTCCAAAACTTTGGTTCTAATGAACCTAATGCAATAAACATTCCATCTGCACAACGAAATACATTGTAATTGGCTAAACCTCCCGAAAGTTGAAATGCTCCACGCGCTGTTACTTTTCCGGTAGCTTGAAATTCTGCAAAAGGAAGTGCAGTAAATGGTACAACTGCATCCGTCATAGCAATATCTAAATGTTCCCCCACGCCTCTCCTTTCGCGTTGAAACAATGCCGCTAAAATTGCATTCATCGCCATATAAGAGCCTCCTGCAATATCCGCTAACTGAAAGCCGGGAATAACAACAGAATCTGCATCTGCGCCATTTATCCCCAACAAGCCGGCCAATGCGATGTAATTCAAATCATGCCCTGCAACTTGAGCCATACTCGATGTTTGACCGTAACCTGTAATGGATGCATAAATTAACTTAGGATTAAACGCTTTTAATGTCTCATAATCTAAACCTAATGCATTCATTACTCCCGGTCGATATTGTTCTACAACAACATCGGCAGACTTCACCAATTCATAAATAATTCGCTTTCCATCCTGCTCAAGATAATTCACAGCGAGTGACTTTTTGCTGCGATTCAGCGCATAGTAAAAAGCCGAAGTTTCATCTATCATGGGTTCAAAACCTCTGATATAATCCGGATTATCAGGGTCTTCAACTTTAATAACTTCTGCACCCATATCGGCTAAAAGCATTGTAGCCAAAGGTCCAGGAAGCAAACGTGAAAAATCAAGAATGCGAATACCCTTTAAAGGCCCGTCAAGTGAAGGCCGAATAACTTCCTCGAAACTACCGGATACATCTACACTTTCTGACAGATATTTCTCATCAAACTTTCGAAACAATTTCGAAAAAGCCATCATCTCTGTTAAGCTACTCACTTTCACCTTTCCCATCATCAATGCCAATTGTGGATTGAGCTTACCGGTTTCCAAATCGCGATAATGCGTATCGGAAGTGGTAATCACACATTTTGCTTCGCCTTGAAAACCTTGCTGCAATTGACAGGTGCTATTTTGAATAACAAAGGTAAATTGTCCGCCATCGGTTCCTGAAATATCAAAATGAAAGACAGTATTTATTCCTTCCGACTTCTCAGCACGAAAACGAGCTGGTGCTGTACTTATAATTTCTTTTGCTGTAACGTTCATAATTTATTTAACTACATTAATCATTCCGCCTCCGTTATAACTGTGATACTCTGCTGCATACATGGCATCGGCAGATACCGGACCCATATGGAATGAACCCGGTGTAACTGCACGAACAGCATAGTAAAATTTCTTCTTACCATTTGCATCTGTGAAAATATTTACCCGATCATCCCGTATGTCAATCGCATCTGAATAAGAGGCATCTTTAATCCAATCCATACCGGGAATTTCGTTGATACGAGAATTTTCGATTTCAAAACCGGCAGGCAACATATCTGTCACCACAACATTATCAACAGAACGTGAGAACGCATTTTCCAAAGTAATTCCCACAATAATTAAATCGTTTTGCTTAAAGGTGTTTCCGTTCAACACATGACCATATCTGTCGTAGAAGGTTTTGCGCACTTTCAAGAAATTATCCTCCTGCTTATATGAACCATCGCGAGTAATCCCTTCCTGCTCCATGAAATAATAAACGGAACCTTCTCCTTCAGCAGTAATATCAATTTTTCCGGCAGGCAATGTTTTAGAAGACAGTGTGTAGGTTCCTCCTTCAAAATGATATACTTGTTTTCCATTTACCTTTATAGAAGCATTCGCTTTATTGACTTTTGCCGCACGCATTACTTTTCCAAGTGCCAAAATAGAGAAAACGTTTTCTTGTGTACTGTAATACCCATCACGAGATTTCAATTGATCTGCAATGTGTTTACTCATTACCGTTACTTGCGGATTTTTTGCATCCACATCCAACAAAACATTTAACGCTAAAGCTTCATCACGCAATGCTGAACCAAAAGACCCTCCGGTTTCCGCATCTGCCAATTCACTGCCAAAATTTTGCGGCAATATCTCGTTGTACTTTCCTCTGTTGCCCGCTATAGCATAGGCACAAGCCAACATATATTTCGATTCAGAAGTTAACTGATTCTTGTTCGCATCGTAGTAATTCATCATACTCACTTGAGGCTTACCATGCAAAGCCAACACATACAAACTGTAAACAGCTTCGCGTGGGGCAATCATTCGATTTTGTCCGCGATTAAAGTAGTAAGGAATACTATTCTTTGCCTTCAACTTTTGAATTAAATAATTGCATAAATTATCAGTAAAGACTTTATCTGTTTCGAAACCTGCGCGTTTTGCTTCTGCCAAGAAATGTGCAGCATATACAGAAGCATACCAATGTTCGGTTCCACCTTCATCCCATAATGTTAACCCGCCTGAATACGTCTGTCGCATTTTTAATTTTTGTATCGCTTCTGTTACATTAAATGCAGCACTACTCTTCGCATCCTTACTCAATCCGTTACAGATATCTGCAAAGTATAATTGTGGGAATGCAGCCGAAACAATCTGCTCCGAACAACCATAAGGATAATTCATCAAGTACGATAAGCTTTTCGCAAAACCTATTAGTGGGGAACGACTCACAGTTACCTTATAAGCTTGAGAACCATCAATAAACATTGGGTTTGAAGCACTGATAGATTTTGTTTGTCCTGCTCCTATCTCCCCACTACTAAATGATTTTTGTAACGAGCTCACCGGACGAATCGCCATCTCTGTAACATCTTCAAAATTAACGCCACTTCCTGTCACCTTAGTTCTTAGTGATGTTACGCCAATCACATTACCGGCAACAATTTTAACCGGCACACGTACTTCTCCTTTTGCGGTTAAGGAAATGGTTTTACTCGATTCAAAAATCACACTTATTCCTTTAGTACCCAATAAATCTACACTCGCATTTTGAGAAGTGGTTAATGTATTCGACAATACAATAGAGCCGTTCACAGTATCACCCGGACTCAAGAACCTTGGCAACGTTGTATTCACCACAATTGGATCGGCTACCGTCATGCTCGATTGCGCACTTCCAAATTTTTCATCTTTATATGAAACGGCCATCAAGCGTACTTCACCGGCAAACGAAGGAATATCAAACTCAAAAGTAGCTTCTCCACTCCCATTTACATCTTTAACACCGCTCCAATACGTGAGTAATTTCACACGTTTCGCACTAATGGGATTCACACGCTTCGACAAATCAAAACCATCTCCACCTACACTCGATGTTGTACCTTTCAACTCAGGGAAAAGCAATGGATACATGTCGTATGAATTCACCCCCAATGCGCATTTCTGATAGAAATATTCATAAGGATCAGGCGTTTTAAATCCGGTAATTTGTAAGATACCTTCATCTACTGCGGCAAAAGTAATTTTAGAATTTGGCATTGCTTTTACCTTTATCACTTGATGGGTATTTGAGCGCACCGATTTAGGGGCAAGAATCTCAGGATTCACATGTCGATTAGATTGGAGAATGGATACCGAAGTAAATCCATGCGCTACGGTGAGCGGTAAATCTGTTTCACTATGTGGCTTAATTAAAGTTGCTGTTACATAAACATTCGGCAAATACTCATCCTTCATGGGAATTGAAATCATCGCAGAACGTTTATCGGTTTGCACTTCAAATGTTTTCAGCACATTATCGCGCTCCAAAGTCACAATCACTTTACCATTGAAAGGTGTTTTCAATAAAATATTTGCCGTTTCGCCAACACTATATTTTTCCTTATCTGCTTGCATATCAATTGTTCCTTCCGTATTTACTTCAAACGAAGAATACGTGTTGTACCCCCAACCATAGCAATAGAATGGCATACGAACAAAGTTATTCGCTCCGGGTAGGGCTACCCGAATCTCATACTCTCCATTGCTTTTCGGCATGTAAGAATAAACTGTGTTTTCTCCAGAAACCACTACAGTTTGGTCGACTAAAACTTTATCTTCAATCTGAGAATTATAGGTAAAATATTCCCCTGATTTATTCAACACAGTTTTGTATTCGTGTTTTACAACTTGCACATGGGCCTTACCCGAAACTGGCTTCAATCCTTTATCTATGGCAATCAAATTGCATTTCATAAATTGATTCACAGGACAATAATAGTTGTCATCATTTGCAGCTCCTAAGAAATAAGGTTGAGTGTACACTGTTGCTATTGATTTGCGATTCACCGGACGACCCGATTCATCAAAAACAGTAGTGAAGAAATTCACATCTAACTGTCCGTTGTTCACCCAATTCGTAGGCACAGCATAGCTTTCCTTGGCTTGCCCTTGTTCATTCAATTGGCCTTTGCGTTCCACTTTATCCAAGCTTAAAGTACTGGCATTGAGTTCAAAATTAAATCTACTATATCGACCGGCATCAAAATATTTTCGATCTACTTGAATTTCACATTCGTAATTTTTACCGCTTGCAGGAGTACCATACAAATTATCGGCTTGAACAGTAAGCACTGCTACATCTCCAACATTTAGTGCATTTTTATCAAGCGAAGTTTTTACGCGAATTTTATCGGGCATGAATTCCTCAATCATATAATTAGAAGTAGCCAATACCACATCATTTCCGTTTAGCACAGATAGCGTATAAGTGCCGGTAATGGCAGCAGCAGGAATATCGAACGATGCATCCACTGAACCTTGCTCGTTGAGTACTTTTTGAATTTGCTTCAACTCCTTACCATTCGGCATTTGCAGCTTCAATTTGATAGGTTGAGCAGATGGCACTTTCCATTTATCGGCACGAGCAATAACATTCACATTTACTTTTTCACCGGGGCGATACATATCGCGATCGCCATAAATAAAGACTTGTAAGCCTGATGCATTCGGACTGTATCCATCCACTTCAAACCGAGATGTTTCAACGCGTGTAGTGTTAAACGGAAGATAATTGAAATCATTCCCCAATTTTGCGGTAACCATAAAGGGGGTAAAACCCGAAAACTGACTGGCAGGAATAGCCACCTCTGCAATTCCATCTTTATTCGAAACCCCTTTAGCTACAATTTGATTATTCGCACCATAGACCTGAAACTGAACACCGGAAAGCCCGGTAGCCGATTGAATAGAATTGGCAAATAACATCATTTTGTCTTTTCCTTTCTTCGCAATCAAGCCAATATCCGAAAGTGAAATCACTCTCGATTCCCGTAAATAATATTGTGTTTCCGATTGAATAGTTACATTATAAACACCTGAAAAGTTCGGCAACTTATCAGCTATATCCATTTTCAACAATCTACCATTACCGTGTTTCGGCAACTTTGAAGTTTCAATTATTGTCTCATAAATCCGATCGCCTAACTGATAATCACTGGCTTCACTCATTTCATAATCTCCATAATCGTTTTCATAGTACCCTATGCGATTCATGGCCAGTAAGTTATTTTCATAAATTTTAGTAATTATCAATTTTACTTTCGGCACATTAATAATATTCACTTCTATATTTCGATTGCCTTTTGGGGTAAGATAGACCGCTTTGCGATTACCAAAACTGATAGAAGGTTCTAATTCTCCAAACTGCAAATCGGCAGTATAGTCTTCCTTCAATTCACCGCCAATCTTACCTTTCATGCCTTTACGCAAATGCAATTGATACACATTGGCCGGATTTATTTTATCGGAAACAATGGTAAATCCGTTTTTCTCAACGATAGTTTTAAATGGTGTTTTCGGATCAAGCGAAACATACGATTCAATAGCTTCGGCTATTACAGGCTGTGATGTAAATACCTTTACCGAGCCTTCTACTCCATCGTGATGCGCTTGTACTTCTTGAATGGCTAACGTAAACGGAGATAACAATTGCACATTCATTGTCACAGGTTCTTTTGTGCTTGCCCCGCCATTAGCTGGTTTTAAGCCGGCTTTTAAAGTTACTGTCAAATTGTAATCTCTATCTTCTGCTTTTAAATCGCTGATATTGATTTCAATTTTCGAATCTTTGGAAGCCGTTACAATCTGAAAATTCTTCTCTTGCTTTCCTTCTGTAATTTGCAATAATTCTTTCAATTGTATGGGATCCACCGGAAATGAAAAATACAATTCCAATTGTGCCATTGGTATGCCGGAAGTCTCATTCGTTAATGTCCATAAGGCATTTACCGTTTCCAATTTTTGATATGGCGTATGAAAAGTTAATTTAGGCAACCCCGATAAACTATAGGAATACCGATTGAGTTTGCTTGTAAATGAACCTTTAAAGTCGGTAGCAGCAGGCAATTCAGCCGATGGAGAGAACACTAATTCGTTAACACTTGTCCAGCGAAAACGACCTGGAATATTCGGCTCAAACGTAACATATTCAGTACTATCCCACATTTCCAGCAACGAATCGGGCACCATGTTCTTATCAAAACTAAAGGTGAGGTTTCCTAAAGTGCCAACTTCCTCTTTGGCATTGGTGTACAGCAATTGTACTTTATTTTTGTTGCAGGAAGAAATGGCAATGACGAGCATCACAATACAGGCAATTCGAACCGAAAATTTCATGGAGAAGAGATTTTAGTTAAATCTATAAATAATCTTTCCCAAACTGATGTAAATTGTAACTGTTTTTTTCCTATTTTCAGTTATGTAAAAATCGATATAAAAAAAGGAATCTTTCTTACAATATAAATCACAACTTCGCGTTTAAGCGTTTCCTATTTTCACTAGAATTACTGAGAAACATTAAATACAATTCAACTATGAAACATCTATTGATTACCATTTTGCTATTTATATGTGTTTGGGCTGATGCACAAGTTCAAAAGAATGTTGTTGTTGAACTCTTTTCAAATACGCGTTGCAGTGTATGTGGAGCTTTAGAACCCGGAATTTTTAACACATTAAATCATTATCCGAATCTAATACAAATAGCATTCTATCCGAGCGCACCCTACCCCAATTGTTTCTTTAGTCAACAAAATAAAAGTGAATACGATGGTAGAACTAAATATTATGGAGTGTTTGGTTCAACCCCTCGTTTGTTTATACAAGGAACAGAGGTAAACAATATCATAGATAGTACTGTGGTTAATCCGTTTCTAAATCAATTATCAAACTATGAGATAAAATTAGTACACAAGAAAACAAGCCCAACCGATGCTTTCATAACAGCTACAATCATTAAGAGAGCTACTGATACGCAAACGAGCGCTAAATTGTACCTGGCTATTGGAGAAGATTCTGTTGCTTATGCAGCACCCAATGGCATAAATACGCATTATGGAGTTATGCGAAAAGCATTAACCGATTCAAGCGGAATACTCATTAATCTTCCAACAAATATTGGCGATAGTATTATGGTATCTAAAGGATATGCTGTATCCACTTCTTGGAATCATAGCAATATCAGTGGCTATGCTTTTTTAGCGAATCAAACCGATAAATCTATCATAAATGCCAATACTGAAAAATTACTAATCGGAACATTTTCTGGCATAGAAAATAATGCTGCAAACACCACCACCATTTACCCTAACCCAGCATGCAATAGTTTTATCAAGATTTCATCGCCAATAGCTACGAATTATGAAATCATGGACTATTCAGGCAAAACAATGCACTTGGGAACATTGAATGAAGGCGTAAATGCCATTCATTTAGATTTTTTAGCTTCTGGCAGTTATTTATTAAAAACAGGAGACATTGTGCAGAAAATAATAATTCCGTAATAGAAATTAGATATAGTTCCTTAAAGGCTCGAACTCGCATCTTTATTTTTCAACACCCACCCACTTTAGATTTGGTTTCGTTAAATTCGCCATCGGGTTCGATTGTTTTCGAATTCGAACAGTCATCCTTTTAAATTACTGCCATGTCTAACTTCGTTCACCTCCATTGCCATACCCAATATTCGTTGCTAGACGGAGCTGCAGATATTTCGAGCATGTATAAAAAAGCAGTGAATGATGGCATGAAAGGTATTGCTATCACCGATCACGGCAATATGTTTGGCGCATTTCAATTTGTAGCTGAAGCAGCCAAATACAACACCAAAGACGAACCTAATAAAATCAAACCCATTGTAGGTTGCGAGTTTTATGTAGTAGAGAATCGTCACAAACGCCAATTCACAAAAGACGATCGCGATAAACGTTACCACCAATTGCTTTTGGCGAAAAATGCAAAAGGCTATCAGAACCTAGTAAAACTATGCTCCTTAGGCTACATCGAGGGTTTGTACGGTAAATATCCGCGTATCGATAAAGAGTTAATTCTGCAATACCACGAAGGACTGATTGCCACCACATGCTGTATAGGTGCGGAAGTGCCACAAACTATTCTCAAAAAAGGAGAAGAAGCCGGTGAAAAGGAATTTAAATGGTGGTTGGATTTGTTTACACGTGAAAATGGAGAAGTAGATTATTACATCGAAATCCAGCGCCACGGCATGGCCGAACAAGAAAAGGTAAACCAAATTTTGTTGAAATGGGCCATCAAGTATAACGTAAAAGTTATTGCATCAAACGACTCCCATTACATCGACCAAAAAGACGCCAATGCCCACGATATATTGCTTTGTATCAACACAGGCGAAAAACAAGCGACTGAAAAAATGAAGGACTTTGATGAAGATGTCTCTTCCAAAGGCAAACGCTTCGCTTTCTACAACGATCAGTTCTATTTCAAGAATACGCAGGAAATGTCTTCGATTTTCAAAGATATTCCACAGGCCATCGACAATACTCAAGAGATTCTCGGTAAAGTCGAACATCTGAAATTGAAGCGCGACATCATGTTACCCCATTATCAAATTCCGGAGGGCTATGCATCACAAGATGATTATTTGGAGCATATCACCTTTATGGGGGCTAAAGAGCGCTACAAAGATATCACGCAAGAAGTGGAAGAACGATTACGTTTCGAACTCCATACCGTAAAAACTATGGGCTTTGCGGGGTACTTCTTAATTGTAGCCGATTTCATTAAAGCAGGACGGGAATTAGGGGTAATGATTGGTCCGGGACGGGGATCTGCTGCGGGTTCTGCGGTTGCGTATTGCATTGGCATTACCAACATCGACCCCATTAAATACAACTTACTATTTGAGCGTTTCTTGAACCCCGATCGTAAATCGATGCCCGATATTGATACCGATTTTGATGATGAAGGTCGCCAAAAAGTGATTGATTATGTGGTGCAGAAATATGGCAAAAGCCAAGTAGCACAAATTGTTACTTACGGAACTATGGCCGCCAAAATGAGTATCAAAGATGTGTGTAGAGTAATGGACTTACCTTTGCCGGAAGCCAATGCTCTAGCCAAGTTGGTGCCCGATAAACCGGGAACAGTATTGAATCGTGTACTCTTCGCACCGCTTGATGGCCCGAAATCCTTGAAAGAAAAAGAAGCTTACCAGGCGGAAGATATGGACAATATCAAGAAGCTGCGCGAGATATACAACGGGAAAGATTTACAAGCAACGATTCTCCAAGAAGCCGCCATTTTAGAGGGCTCTGTGCGAAGTACAGGATTACATGCCGCAGGAATTATCATTGCTCCTTCCGATTTATCTGACATTCTTCCGGTGGCCACTTCAAAGGATACGGATTTATGGATTACGCAATTCGAAGGGAATATTATTGAAGATGCAGGGGTAATCAAAATGGACTTCTTGGGTCTCAAAACCCTTACCATCATTCGCGATAGCTTGGCATTAATCGAACAAAATCATGGTGTTAAAATCGATATCGATACTATTCCATTAGATGATTTAAAAACATTTGAACTCTATCAACGAGCTGAAACGAATGGTACGTTTCAATTTGAGTCGGCCGGTATGCAAAAATATTTGCGCGACTTAAAACCCGATCGTTTTGGGGATTTGATTGCCATGAACGCCCTTTACCGTCCGGGTCCTATAGAGTATATCCCGAAGTTTATTAAACGTAAATTAGGACAAGAAGTGGTAACCTACGACCTTCCTGAAATGGAAGAATATTTGTCCGATACCTACGGAATTACCGTTTACCAAGAGCAAGTGATGTTGTTGTCGCAGAAGTTAGGAGGGTTCACGAAAGGGGATGCCGATACGCTGCGTAAAGCAATGGGAAAGAAACAAAAGGATGTACTGGATAAAATGAAGTCCAAGTTCATGGAAGGTGGAAACGGCAAGGGTTTCGACACAAAGATTCTGGAAAAAATTTGGACCGACTGGGAAGCCTTTGCACAATATGCTTTCAACAAATCACACTCTACCTGTTATGCATTGGTGGCCTATCAAACAGCGTATTTGAAGGCGCACTATCCTTCAGAATACATGGCTGCGGTGATGTCGAATAACCAAGGAAACTTAGAGAAGATTACCTTCTTTATGGAGGAATCGCGCAAAATGGGTATACCTGTTCTTGGACCGGATGTGAATGAAAGTAATATCAGATTTGCCGCCAATAAAAAAGGAGAAATACGTTATGCCTTATCGGCTATCAAAGGGGTTGGTGAAGCAGCTGTTGAATCGATTGTGGAAGAGCGAAGACTCAATGGCCCATATCAATCCATTTTCGATTTTGCGAAACGTGTAAACCTCCGAACAGTGAACAAAAAATCATTGGAGAGTTTAGCGTATGCCGGTGCTTTCGATTCATTTCAGCAATATTCTCGAGCAACATTCATATTACCGGATCCTAAAGACGGTATGAATTTGATTGAAAAGATGATTCGCTACGGAAACAACGAACAAAGCGCGAAAACCATGAATCAAAATTCTTTGTTTGGCGAATCGATTTCCGTTGAAATGTCGGAGCCTGCTGTATCTAAACAAGAAGAGTATCCACTGTTGGAAAAATTGAAATACGAAAAAGAAGTTGTAGGTATTTATATCAGCGGCCATCCGCTCGATGATTATAAATTAGAAATTGAAAATTTCACGAATTGCTCCTTAAAGAATATCCCGGAAGTAAAAGATAAAGATTTAAAGATTGCAGGCATCATCAGTAAAACGATTACTAAAGTGTCGAAAACCGGCAATCAGTATGTATCATTTACTTTGGAAGATTTTGAAGGCACCTTTGAATTCGCATTATTCGGCAAGGATTATATTCAATTCAAAAACTTTGCGGAAACACTTGGGGCAATGGTATATATCAACGGACGCTATCAACCGCGTTACAATCAACCCGATAATTTTGAATTTAAGATATTGAAAATTGAGTTGCTTTCTGAAGTCCGAGATAAAGTCTCAAAAAACATTACGGTTACCATTGATGCTGCTACTTTATCGGAGAGAATTATTGACGAAATGAAACTCATTTTCGAGCAACACCCCGGCAAACTTCCGGTGTACATGAAACTCAAACATGAAGGCGAGGAAATTGTATTGAATGTGTATTCTCGAAAATTCATGGTTAACCCTGTAAATGAAGTCTTCAAAGCTTTACATGCGTTAGAAGAGGTGGACGTAAAACTCAACTAATAATACAACAAAACGGCTACAAGATATCTTGTAGCCGTTTTGTCTGGAGATTTAGGATTAACGTTTTTGTTCTGATTGTTCCTTTCGCTTATTTTCGATTCGCTCTAACTCTTCTTCCTTTAATTGTTGGATTCTCTTTTCTTCACGAATTGAACCCTCCACTTTGGGTGTATTCTTCTTAGCCTGTTCCTCCGTTTCTCCTTTCAATATTACTAACTCGCCATTAGCTCTTCTTTTTAGTAGTTCTTTTTCTTCATTCAAGAATTTCTCTCTTAAAGAACCACTATATAGTTTCACTTTACTTAGCATTTCATTACGCTCAGTTTCTGAATATTGAGTGTTAGTTTCAAAATACCCTGATTTCAATTTTGCCATTGCTATCCAATTTACAACAACTGCTTCAGGTGAAGATTTACGCAAAATAAACCCTTCTTTTGTCTGAGATACAATTGAAAGTGTTACCAAACTACCAACCGGACTAACAGTAACTATAGGTATTGCATTGGTATTCATTTTTGCAGTAAAGTCTGCACCAAATGGAATAAACATTTCCTCTGTTTTCATTTCTACAACACCAAAGTCGTTGATATTAGCAGATAAGCTTTGAACCTTTTGTTGATTTACATCAATTTCTTTAACAGCATTTAAAGTTATGTAGTGCAATGCATCAGGGTTGTAGCTGTAGTACTGTTCAATATTATCAATACTTTCTGTCGGAGAATATTCAAATGTACCAACAGTATATGGTGCTACCTCTTTAATCTCTTGTGCAAGCACACCAATACCGTATTCGTTAGGTGTTTTAGCCTTTCCGTTGTATTTAAAATAAACAGGATTTATCTTTCTTAGCACGTTTAATCCATCTTTAAAACCATGAACATCTTCCTTGAGTCGAGCATCTGAAACGATTGTCCATGCCCCACTCGTTGGTTTTGCAGCAGCATTATTTAATATCTGTAAATCATACGTTGAAGATGCAGCTAAATTGATTGTAAGACCTAACGAATTTACTCCATTATTAAAGTCGGTTGTACTAGAATAATCGTGTAAATATTCAATACTACCTACTTGTACTTCAGTACCACTAGCGGTACCATTTCTAAATCTTGCAACACGAACTGCTGCAGCAATTGAAGGATCATATACATCCAAACGTGTGGCACCGGGAACCAATAAGCCTATACCAACAGCTTGGTTTACTATAGACATAGCCCGAACAGCTGTAAAATAATTTGGCGCCAAAGTTCCATTGGTATAAAAATCTAAACGGCCTGTAAATGATCCATTATCAGCAGATTCTATATAAGCAGGGCGCCACTCAGTAGCCAAACCTCTATCACTCACAAAACTTAAACGTGTTGCACCAAAAGCACTAGTATTGGAGAGTCTTAACTCTGGAGTAATTGCAGCAGTGATCTCAGTAATGGTTTGTGGATTAGCAACACCGATACCTACATTACCTCCCATAAAAATACCTGCGTGCCCAATACTTGCTCCATTCGCATATAAAGCCTGATCTGAAGTAGGTGCAACTGGAATAGTAGTTCCTAATCCGGCATAAACACCCGTAGCATAATACGAAAATGCTTGATCTGCAATTCCCATTACTCCTACACTATTGCCCCAAGAAGCACTACCCCCCTTTGCCTGACCTACAACCCCTCGGTTTTGATAATCAACACCTGTTGCCACTTGTGAAGCATAACTCAATACTCCAGACTTATTTGCATCATTAACAGTATAGACATGGACACGTGCGGCTATAGGATTAGAAATACCAATACCTATATATCCAGATGTTGTTCCTGTTTGTTTTATGCGCATACGCTCGATGTTATTTGTTCCTATTACCCAATCGTTTGCATCTGTAGTTCCAATCCAATTTTCGTTAGCAGCAATAGTTGATGTACCATATGTTGCAGGCGCTGCAGGGTCGTTAGTGGTAGCATTTCCGGTAATATGCCAATCAACAGAAGATCCATTTTGCATACCGGAACTAGCAATTACCACCCAACGCTGTATTGTGGAATTGTATATCAATGTTACACTGGAATTACCGGTACTAGTCGACACTAAATCTGAACCATAACCTGTTAGAATAGCATTTATAGATGCACTGAAAGCATTGGTAATAGTCATCGCTACCCCAGTATTATTGATTAAAGTAAGAATCTGCCCATTATTTCCTCCTGCAATAGTACTAATACTAAATGCACCGAAAGCTCCTACCAAACGATAATGGCTATTTTCGCCTGTGAGTAAAAGAGCATTTGCCCCTGCAACAACACCAATAGCTGCTCCTTCACGCAAAGCTAAATCGCCATTGATATCTACTCGAGAAACAGGTGTGCTCGTACCAAATCCATTTGTATTAGTTATTGATGGAGCAAGTATACCGTAGTTTGTTAAACCTCCCGAGCTAGAAAATGAACCTCCAATTAAAGTACTTACAGGATTATAATCATAAGCATAACCATAGACCCCAGTTCTGGTAGCAACCGTTACTCCATTTCCTGTAGCATCACCAAATACACCATAGGAGTTAGTTGCGGAGGAACTATTGGAAAAACCTCTAACACCTGCATAAGTACCGATAAAATCGCCTCCAATTCCAGCATCAGACGAGGAAAGAGCAGCTCCATATACTGCTGTAAGATAGCCAAGTGATGTACCTTTGCCATTTATAAAACTACCTGTAGTACTTAAATTATCACTATATACATCTAAACGAGCGTTGGTAACTGCCCATCCAATACCAACATTTCCGGTTCCCTTTGCTACACGCATTCTTTCAATGTTGTTTGTTCCAACAACCCAATCATTCGCATCTTTTGTTCCAATCCAGTTTTCACCTGCAGCTATTGTTGAGGTACCATAAGTGGCAGGTATAGCAGGATCGTTAGTAGCAGCATTTCCAATAATTTTCCAATCAGGGCTAGATACCCAACCCGGATTGCCTAAAGCATCGGTACCCCATACTTGGTTAGCATTAGCTGCAGTAGGACCAACAACTACACCATTTGTATTCAATGCGTTTAAAACTGTAGGGCCCGTTGGACCGGTAACACCAGTTGATCCTGTACTTCCCGTAGAGCCTGTTGTACCTGTAGAGCCGGTTGCGCCAGTAGAACCGGTAACACCTGTAGAGCCAGTACTTCCAGTTACACCTGTAGCTCCTGTCACACCTGTTGAGCCAGTTACTCCGGTACTTCCTGTTACACCCGTTGATCCAGTAACACCAGTACTACCTGTTGTTCCTGTTACACCTGTAACTCCTGTTGAACCAGTACTTCCAGTTACTCCGGTTGAACCAGTCACGCCTGTGGTGCCGGTTACTCCTGTGTTTCCGGTTGTTCCGGTTACTCCAGTTGCACCGGTAGAGCCAGTACCTCCTGTAACTCCAGTGGACCCGGTTGTTCCTGTATTTCCTGTTGCGCCTGTATCTCCGGTCAAACCAGTTGAACCGGTTGCTCCTGTTGTTCCTGTTGCACCAGTATTTCCTGTTACTCCAGTTGAACCCGTACTTCCTGTTAATCCTGTCGAACCAGTTGTACCGGTTGATCCAGTACTTCCTGTTACACCTGTTGATCCAGTAACGCCAGTATTACCTGTTGTTCCTGTTGAACCTGTATTTCCTGTTGCGCCTGTAGTTCCGGTTACTCCTGTAACTCCAGTGGATCCGGTTGTTCCTGTATTTCCTGTTACACCCGTTGTTCCAGTAACACCTGTGGCACCAGTATTACCTGTTGCTCCTGTTACACCAGTACTTCCTGTTGAACCTGTATTTCCTGTTGTGCCTGTAGTGCCGGTTACTCCTGTAACTCCAGTGGATCCGGTTGTTCCTGTACTTCCTGTTACACCCGTTGATCCTGTAACACCTGTGGCACCAGTATCACCTGTAGTTCCAGTGCTTCCGGTCGTTCCTGTAACGCCAGTTACACCGGTAGAGCCAGTCCCTCCTGTAACTCCAGTGGATCCGGTTGTTCCTGTATTTCCTGTTACACCCGTTGATCCTGTAACACCTGTGGCACCAGTATCACCTGTTGTTCCAGTGCTTCCGGTCGTTCCTGTAACGCCAGTTACACCGGTAGAGCCAGTCCCTCCAGTGGATCCGGTTGTTCCTGTATTTCCTGTTGAACCTGTAACTCCTGTATTTCCCGTTGCACCTGTATCCCCGGTCAAACCAGTTGAACCGGTTGATCCTGTAACACCTGTGGCGCCAGTATCACCTGTTGTTCCAATGCTTCCGGTCGTTCCTGTAACTCCAGTGGATCCGGTTGCTCCTGTATTTCCTGTTGAACCTGTAACTCCTGTATTTCCTGTTACACCCGTTGATCCTGTAACACCTGTGGCACCAGTATCACCTGTTGTTCCTGTTGTTCCTGTTGACCCTGTTGTTCCCGTGCTTCCTGTTACACCTGTAGAACCTGTCATTCCGGTTACTCCGGTATTTCCGATTGGTCCGGTTCCAGAACAATCACCTAAACTTGGTATTCCATTTCCATCTAAATCTTCTGTAGCAACATCAAAAGTGCCGTTTCCATTTAAATCCCAACAAGCTAAACCAACTCCGGTTGCTCCTGTTGCTCCGGTATTGCCTGTGGATCCGGCAGCCCCCGTTGCTCCGGTATCTCCGGTTACGCCAGTTGCTCCTGTTGAGCCAGTTACACCGGTAGTTCCTGTAGGACCAGTTACACCGGTAGTTCCAGCTGCTCCTGTTGATCCAGTATCACCAGTTGCTCCCGTTGAGCCGGTTGCCCCGACAGTTCCTGTACTTCCGGTTACTCCAGTTACACCGGTTGTTCCTGCTGCTCCGGTATCACCGGTTGCTCCTGTTGAGCCGGTTGCCCCGGCAGTTCCTGTACTTCCGGTAGCTCCGGTTACTCCGGTATTTCCGATTGGTCCGGTTCCAGAACAATCACCTAAACTTGGTATTCCATTTCCATCTAAATCTTCTGTAGCAACATCAAAAGTGCCGTTTCCATTTAAATCCCAACACGCTAAACCAACTCCCGTTGCTCCGGTGG